>JAXLQT010000022.1:0-113706 GCA_046331505.1 Acidobacteriota bacterium | reverse complement strand
CACGGATCCCCGGTGCAGTTCCACATACCATCGGTGATCATCGCCACGTAGTAGTCACGGCACGCGACCGTGTCGTTCGGCTTGACGATCGTCGTGTAGTAGGTGTTCGCCTCGATGAGGGCCGCGTTCTGGGGCGTGTTCGCATAGGGGAACATGCCCGCGACGGCGGCCTGGACCGCCGCGCCCGTCTTGCCATCGTTGATGATGTTGACGTACCGCTTCGCCTGGCAGCTCCCCGCGCGCTGCGAGGACCATTCCGAGTATCCGTAGTTGATGGCGTCGTCGCCGACCACCGGGTCTACCACGAGGTTCGAGATGGCCTGCTTGGCGACGATGTACTTCGGGGTGCCTCCGCATCCCGAGCACGTGGAGCCCATCGAGCCCGACGCGTCCAGGCTCCAGTAGACATCGGGCTTCGGCGCAGCAGACTTGAGGAGCTGCACCGGGCAGTCCGGCTGCGTGCTGTTGTTGTGGGCGTAAGCCCAGGGTGCACCGAGCGCCAGGCCGAGGCCGAGAATGGGAAGAAGCTTCTTCTTGAGCACGTTCGTCATCTCCTTCGGGGAAGGCCCCCGCCCTACCACTGGGTCTCCGTGCCCGGAGCGTTGTTGATGGTCACCTCGACGCCACCGGACTGGTCGTCGAGGAACAGGCTGTTGTTCTGCGATTCGGAGCCGAGGACGCTCGTGCTCCCGTCGTACGTCGTCGTCTTGCTGATCTTGACGGTCACCTCCACCTCGCGCGTCACCCGGTAACCGCTCTGCGTCCCGCGCTGCTGGTTCACCTGGATGATCCCCTGTCCCGTCAACACCACCGAGTGGTCGTTGTCCGTGCCCACCTGCTGCGACGGATCGTCGTAGTTGTTCTTCACGTACACGCTGTAGCGCGACTTGTAGGCCCCCACGTCCCAGGCCCCAGCTCCCGCGTTCGCCTCGAAGTTCACGTCCCTCATCGCGAACGTCGTCGTCGGGCCCCCGCCCTGCGGGAACCAGATCGGGTTCGCCTGGTACTCGAGCACGTTGCCCTTGCGCGCCAGCGCTGGCGGCAGCCATGGCCGCGCCGGATCGAACAGGTTGTCCGCCACCACGATCGGCTCGTTGTATGACGCGAGCTCGTCCGGCGGCTGCGTCGCCGCGTTGTACGCCGCGTTGCCGTTGATCATAAGGCTGTAGGGGCTGCCCGCTCCCGTCGCCTTGGTGTCCACGTTGCGCAGGTAGACGAGCGCGTGCTCGATCCCTGCCTCTGCCGCATACAGCGCCTGCTTCCTGAGCCTCTCGTCGTTGCTGACGTGCAGCTCCGTGTCCGACACCATCATCAGCGACACCCCCAGGATCGACAGCCCCGCCATCGCCAGCAGCGCGATCAGCAGGGCCGACCCTTCCCGGGTCCGCGGACGGAAGAACTTGAGCGTCTTTCTGAGCACTTTCGATCTCACTTGCCTACCTCCCTCTAAACCACGGGACTGACGTTGTCGCGTTCAAAAGCAGGAGTGGTGCCAGGTCACGGCGCCGCGGCACAAGCCATGTGAATGCCGTGTTTGGAAACGACATCGTGGCACCGTCGTCTGCCCGTCCGCGTCGATCTCGTCCGCGATGGCACAATTCGTAACAACGCGGCGCCCCGGGTGGGACCTCCAGAAAACAAAAACCCCCGCCGGTTGCCCGGCGGGGGTTTGCATCAGACTGCGGTCAGATACTAGTTGACGTCCCGGATCCGCCAGTTGTAGATCTCTGGCAGAGGCGGCGACGGAGCCTGGCGCTTGCACGGGTTGTTCGGCCCGCCGCAGGTCGTGTAGTTGGTGATGCCACGAGAGCCCGTCACCATCAACGCGCCGTGCGATACCACGATGCTGTCGGCCTTGCCCGTCGGATCCACGATGTCCGCGGGACGGTCCGCCGAGTTGCGCTGACCGTCGCCGTTGGCATCCCACGCCCCCTTGCTCGGGTCGCACGCATCCAGCGCGTACAGCGTCGTGAATCCGCCGCCGCACGGCGTCAGCGATGCCGTGTAACCCAGGAAGAGGATCGACAGGAGACCGCCCAGGTTCGCGTTGCCCGTGTTGTCCTTGATACGCGCGATGATCGGCGGGCCCGACACCACCTCGCCCGGCTTCAGCGCCAGCGGGCTTCCGTTCAGCTGCTGGAAGCTCGGCAGGACGCCCTGCGACAGGTCGACCGAGTAGAAGTACTGCTGGATCCCCTTCGTCGCCTCGTCGCCGGTCCCGAAGTACACGGCCGCCGTGATCGGGTTGCCGTTCAGCAGACAGGTCCCGGCTGCGTTGCCCGGCGCGACCGCCAGAGGCACCTCGCGCACCGGCCGGCTCACTCCCGGATCCTGGTTCGCCGCCGTGGCCGCCGTCGTCACGTGGACCGGGTCCGTCGACCCGTCCCACATGTAGATGTGGCCGCGGCTCCCACCCGTGACGTAGCGGTTGCCAAGGAATGCGATCCCCTTGATCCCGCCCACTTCCGACAGAGCGTAGCCGCTCATGCCGTTCACGTGCGTCCGCAGGATGTCCTCGCGGTCGTTGGTCGGCGTCCCGCCGCCCATGCCCACCGCGTTCAACGTCAGGCCGCTTCCGAGGAGGGACCCGGCCGGATCCGTGTTCGATCCCAAGCTCACGCGATAGAGCCGGTGCCCGATCTCCGCACCCGGCAGGGGCTGACCCACGCACGGGCTCGGCTGCGTCAGGTGGTCGTTCGCGACGCCCGACCCGAACACCAACTCCGGGATCGTCTGGTCGTTGTTCGACGGCGCCGACAGGGCCAACCCCACCGTACCGAAGTCGGCGTTGGTCAACTGCAGCGCGTTGTTCGTCGAGTTGTCCTTGTCCGTGAACGCAAACATCACCGTCGGATAGGTGTTCCCCGTCCACTGGTCAGGCCACGTCACGTCGAGCGCGTAGTAGGAGCGCCCGCCGTGTCCCAGCCCGAACGTCAGCGTCGTCTTCCAACCCTGCGCCGTCTTCACGTCGAACACGATCGGCGTCCCCGCCGCGAAGTACGTGTAGGAGTCGATCGTCTGCCCCGGCGGCATCAGGTTCTTCAGCCGCGACAGGTTCTCGCGCGGGATGTACATCCACTTCTCGAGACCCTTCGTCCAGCCCTTCGCCGCGTCCGTCCGCGTCGAGAAGGCGTGGACGCCGCCCGAGTCCGTCGCCGAGTAGAGGACCGTCTCGCGCTGCGCCATCTGCGTCCCCGAGGGAGACGAGCTCGCGATGAACGCCTGGTACGTCCCGTCCGCGATCGGCAGGTTCGACGGCACCTGGATGGCGCCCGCCGACCCCGTCGCCGCCCAGATCATGAACTTCGATCCGGTCGGGTCCTTCATGTCGCGCACGTTCGTGATCACCGCGTCCGCCTGCGCCTGCGTGTAGCCGCCGCCGAAGAGGCCCGGCGTCAAGCCCGTCACGAAGGGCACCGCGTTGTGCGCCGGAGGCGTCACGCTCGTGTTGCAGCCGGTCGTCGGGTCGGGACCTGCCGGGTGGAAGCACGTCGCCCAGTGGTCGGTCGTGAAGATCCTGCGCGCCTGGGCCGTGAGAGCTCCCGTGATGCCCTGGCACTCGGTGTTGTTCGATCCCGGAGGACGGCTCACGCACCCCGCGTCGAACAGCACCGTGAAGTCATTCAGGATGCCCGTCTTCGTCGGGTCCGCGAGATCCGGCCTCAACACGTTGATCCCGAGGAAGTGGCCCTCGAAGCTCGGCACCTCCACCGTGGCCACCACCGTCGCGTTACGCGTGATGTTGGCGTAGTTGATGTCGTTGGGATCCTTGATGGTCCCCGTCACGCTCGGCACGATCGTGATGTTCGACTGCAGCACCTGCTTCAGGAGGTTCTTGAACCCGTCGAAGAGCTGCTGATAGCTCGACGCGAGCAGGAACGCCCCGTTCGGGTGCGCGTTCGCCATGCAAACGAGGGACGGGATGTTCACGTCGAACCCGCAGGCGATGATCGCCACGTTGTTGTTGCCGAGGATCGTCGCCGTGGGGCACGGATCCCCGGTGCAGTTCCACATACCATCGGTGATCATCGCCACGTAGTAGTCACGGCACTGGACCGTGTCGTTCGGCTTGACGATCGTCGTGTAGTAGGTGTTCGCCTCGATCAGGGCCGCGTTCTGCGGCGTGCCGCCCAGGGCAGCATGCCGGCAACCGCCGCCTGGACCGCTGCGCCCGTCTTGCCATCGTTGATGATGTTGACGTACCGCTTCGCCTGGCAGCTCCCCGCGCGCTGCGAGGACCATTCCGAGTATCCGTAGTTGATGGCGTTGTCGCCGACCACCGGGTCCACCACGAGGTTCGAGATGGCCTGCTTGGCGACGATGTACTTCGGGGTGCCTCCGCATCCCAGCCGACTCGAGCTCATCTGACCCGGATGCGTCAGGGCTCCAGTAGACGTCCGGCTTCGGTGCAGCGGACTTCAGGGCACCCAGTTGATCCGGCTGAGTGCTGTTGTTGTGGGCATAGGCCCATGGAACTCGAGCACCAGGGCCAGCCCAAGAATGGGAAATGACGCTTTTCTCAGCACTTGGTTCTCTCCTTCGAGCGGCTTGGGGACGGCTCCCTTACCACTGGGTCTCCGTGCCCGGGGCGTTGTTGATGGTCACCTCGACGCCACCGGACTGGTCGTCGAGGAACAGGCTGTTGTTCTGCGATTCGGAGCCGAGGACGCTCGTGTACGCTCCCGTCGTACGTCGTCGTCTTGCTGATCTTGACGGTCACTTCCACCTCGCGCGTCACCCGGTAACCGCTCTGCGTCCCGCGCTGCTGGTTCACCTGGATGATCCCCTGTCCCGTCAACACCACCGAGTGGTCGTTGTCCGTGCCCACCTGCTGCGACGGATCGTCGTAGTTGTTCTTCGCGTACACGCTGTAGCGCGACTTGTAGGCCCCCACGTCCCAGGCGCTCCCGCGCGTTCGCCTCGAAGTTCGTCCCTCATCGCGAACGTCGTCGTCAGACCCCGCCCTGCGGGAACCAGATCGGGTTCGCCTGGTACTCGAGCACGTTGCCCTTGCGCGCCAGCGCCGGCGGCAGCCATGGCCGCGCCGGATCGAACAGGTTGTCCGCCACCACGATCGGCTCGTTGTACGACGCGAGCTCGTCCGGCGGCTGCGTCGCCGCGTTGTACGCGACGTTGCCGTTGATCATCAGGCTGTAGGGGCTACCCGCTCCGGTCGCCTTGGTGTCCACGTTGCGCAGGTAGACGAGCGCGTGCTCGATCCCTGCCTCTGCCGCGTACAGCGCCTGCTTCCTGAGCCTCTCGTCGTTGCTGACGTGCAGCTCCGTGTCCGACACCATCATCAGCGACACCCCAAGGATCGACAGCCCCGCCATCGCCAGCAGCGCGATCAGCAGGGCCGACCCTTCCCGGGTCCGCGGACGGAAGAATCTGAGTGTCTTTCTAAGCACTTTCGATCTCACTTTCAAACCTCCCTCTGCCTCGCGGCTAGTTCAACGCTGCGGGAATGTAGTTGCGAAGGGTGACTTCCTGGGTCAACGTACGGCGACGGTAGGCGCCGAGGTAGTACGGAGCCACGGTGCTCTTGGGAACCGCCGCCGAGCCCTGATAGAAGCCTGGAGTCATCTCGATGGCCGGGAAGCCCATCATGGGCGACGTACCGCTCGCCTGCATCATGGAGAGATCCGCCTCGCGGCCGCGGGCCAGGAGCGTCACGCGCGCCTTGCGGAGGATCACCGGGTTCTTCGGGTCGATGGCCGCGAACGTGGTCTTCCACACTTGCGTGCCGGGGGCGAGCCCCTTGGTCAGTACCGAGATACCGTTCTGGACGGCATTGGGGAACGCGCCGCTCACGGTCGGGTCGCCGGCCTGGAACTCCACGCCAAAACCGGGCATGTTCGCGACGGTCGCCGGATCGTTGTCCGTGTCGAACATCCAGACGATCTGGAGGTTCTCGATGTCCTGGCCGATCACGTCGTAGTCGGGAACGAGACCGTTCACGCCGACGTGGGGGTTGACGCGCCGGCACAGGAGCGGGTGCTCGGGAGAACCCTCGCGTGCCTGGCCGTTCGAGTAGGAGTGGGGGATCGTGTTGTTCTCCCACTTGTCGACCATGTACTCCACCCACTCCACCATCGCGGCCTTCCACGCGCTCTGGCTCTGGCAGCCCGGACCCGTGTAGTTGGAGATGGCACCGTTGAGGAAGTGCTGGCCAAACGTCGAGAAGTTGTCGTTCGTCGGCGTGATGGGGCCTCCGACGATCACCGTCTCAGCATTGATGTTGTTCTGGAACCCGCCCTGGACGTTCTGGATCTCCGCCGTGAAGAAGCACGGCATCACGGCGGGGTCGGAAGCCTTGGGATTGTCCGACCACACCAGGAGGAACCGGCTCGCGCCATTGGCGGTCGGCAGGTCCGTCGGCTGGATCCCGAGCCCCTGCTTGAGCTTGATCGGCCCCCCGGGAAGCGACGGGTAGCAGACCGGATCCACGTCAACGATACCGGTGGTCACGCAGCGCATCACACCCACGCCATCTGGGCGGCTGTCGCTCGGGATGGTGAGCGCCTGGGTCGATGGAAACGCCGTCGGAGATGCGGCACCGTTGGTCATCCAGGCCAGCGAGATGGGCAGCGTGACCCGGACCGGCGAGGAGATGGGAGGGCTCGCGTTGGGCTTGTTGTAGAGCCCCATGAACGTCGCGCAGGGATTGGCGGAGCGCATGTCGCGCGCGATGAGGTCCATCGACGCTCGCAGGTTCTGCTGCAGCTCGGCCATCTGGTCTTGCTGCTTCCGGACGGCGACGTCTTTGTCGAAGAGCTGCAGGATCGCGACGATCACGATCGCCAGGATCGTGATGGCGATGAGCATCTCCAGGAACGTCACGCCGCGCCGGTGTTCGCTCGGACCGCGGCTCGGGAGGTTCTTTCTGGTCATATGTTCTCTTCTCCGTCTGCCTTTCGGCAAGTCCTACGGGCAGACCACCTGCGTGTTCCGCTTCGTGCGATAGGTGGACATCATCGTCCAGATCTTCTTGCCCGCGTTGGTGCCCTGACCGCGGAAAGTCTTGGCGCTCTTCATGCCGCGCAGCTCGATCAAGATCACGTCCTCACCATTGGGGATCGTCTGGGGATTGCCGGAACCGTCCTTGATCGACGTCAGCCCCTGGTTCCTGCAGATCAGGCGGCGCTCGACGATCCAGTCGATGTTCGCGGCACTACCGCCGATCCGGGGATCGGACCGGTCCTGCATCACCTTCCCGTCGGTCCCGGCGTTCTGACCGGTATTCTCACCGACGAACTGCAGGCTGTCAGGCTGCCACGTGCCGTTGTCGATGTTGGCCCGCGTCCAGAGCTTGCAGAAGTCGACCTCGCGGTACTGCTCGAGGCGGTGGGCGAGGAGCGCCGACGATTCGGCCTGGAGCGCGGCCCGGCGGTTGTTACTGATGGCCAGCATGAAGAGCTGGGCCATGCCGAGGATGCCGAACGAGAGAACGGCGATGGCGATGAGCACCTCGAGAAGCGAGAAGCCGCCTGCCGGCGCCTGGGTCGCTGTGAGCTTTCGCGTGTTCCTGGATTTCATCTTCTTCTCCGTTTTCCTAGTTGCCCCTGTCGCCCCTGGAAATCAGGCGCACCGAGCCGTAGGGATCGACGGCGACGATGCGATACCTGTACATGGCCAGGTCGTTCGGGTTCCCGCTCATGTTCGGCAGCGTCAAGCTCTCGACAGCCACAGCGCCATCGGCGCTCGTGATCGGCTGGAAAGCCCCCGCCTGGAACGTGTACACCCTTCCATCCGGTCGGAAGATGAACGAGGCCGGAGCCTGGTTGAAGTTGGTGTACGGCTGCCGGCCCGTGACACCGGGATCGAGCTGGATCTGGACGTCCTTGTAGAACGACCGGAACGCGAGGATCTTGTCGGGCACGCCGGCCTGGGCGTCGAACACCATGTTGCTGTTGCGGTCCAGGAGGACGTCGTAGGCGACCGCCGTTCCCACGGCGGGAATCGTCCGATTGAAGTCGTTCCAGAACCTGAGGATGTGATTGCAGTGAGCCGTAACGGCGCCGTTGCGCGCCGTGCGGACCGCCTGGCAGAGGTTCTCGGCAACCCTGTCGAGCCGCCAGCGAGGAAGGTAACGGCTGATCGCGGGGATCGACGCCACGACGATCACGCCGAGGATGACGACGACGACCAGCAGCTCGATGAGGCTGAAGCCCCGTTTTGTCATCCGACCGTTGATTGGTGCTCGCATCATTCTGACACCTCTCGAGATGGCGCAGGCCTAGGAAATCCAATGCGGATCAAGCAGCGGGCGTGCCACACGCGGCCATCCGCTCCATAGATATCATTACAAACGAGTTATTTGCGATTCGCGAGGCGGGGTCACGGTTCCCGGCGCCGGCAGCGATCGAAAACTGGCGCGATTCGTGACATACCCAGTCCCTATCTCAAGACAGGAGCCAGGACGTCGTCGAGGGTCGGACTGCCGATCTCCTGGAGCTCGTAGGTCACCCGCATGGCCGGGATCTCGAGGTGCAGGAGTCGCCTGAGATCGATCGGGGTCGCCACAAGGACAAGCTCCGCGCCCGAAGCCTCGATCGTCGCCTTCAGCTCCTCGACCTGCTTCGCGTCGTAGCCCATCGCCGGCAGGAGCGGACCGACGTGAGGGTACTTCTGGAAGACCGCCGCGATGCTCCCCCGGGCGACGGACCGGATGTCGCAGAGCTCGGCGGCGCCGAACTTCCGCGCCGCCGCGACTCCCGCGCCCCACGCCATCTCGCCGTGCGTGAGCGTCGGGCCGTCCTCGACCACCAGCACGCGTTTGCCCCGGATTGCCGCCGAGTCGTCCACGTGGATGGGAGACGCCGCCTCCACCACGATCGCGCCTGGGTTGCAGGACCGGATGCTCTCGCGAACCCGATCCACGGACGCCGCATCCGCGCTCCCGATCTTGTTGATGACCACGGCCCCCGCGCGGCGCAGGTTGGCCTCTCCGGGATGGTAGGAGAGCTCGTGCCCGGCGCGCAGAGGATCGGTCACGACGATCTCGACGTCGGGACGGAAGAACGGCAGGTCGTTGTTGCCGCCATCCCAGACGATCACGTCGGCTTCGGCGGAAGCCGCGTCGAGGATGGCCTGGTAGTCGACCCCGGCGAAGACCGTCACGCCCGCTGCGATGTGCGGCTCGTACTCTTCTCGCTCCTCGATGGTGCATCCGTGGCGCTCGAGATCCTCCATCGAGCCGAACCGCTGCACGCGCTGCTTCTCGAGGTCGCCGTAGGGCATGGGATGGCGCACCGCGACGACGCGCCTACCCTTCGCTCTCAGGATCGCGATCACCCGGCGCGTCGTCTGGGACTTTCCACAGCCCGTGCGCACCGCGCACACCGACACCACCGGGATCCGCGCCGCGAGCATCGTCTTTCCCGGACCGATGAGCCAGAAGTCGGCCCCGTGCGCAAGCGCGACCGAGGCCTGGTGCATCACGTGGGTGTGCGGGACGTCGCTGTAGGCGAACACCACGACGTCGATGCCGTGACGGCGCACGAGGGCCGGCAGCTCGCTCTCGGCGTGGATGGGGATGCCGTCGGGATACAGCCTCCCCGCGAGGCCCGCGGGATAGCGACGCCCGTCGATGTTCGGGATCTGCGTCGCGGTGAACGCCACCACCTCGAACGCCTCGTCGTCGCGGAAGACGGTGTTGAAGTTGTGGAAGTCTCTCCCGGCGGCACCCATGATGACGACCTTCTTGCGGCTCAAAGCTCTCTCCCTTCGCTCATGACGGGCCCTCGAGGCCCAGCTCCTTGATGCGCGCGGCCAGCGCTTTCGGCGTGAGGCCGAGCGCGTCGCTCGCCTGGCGGAGGTTGCCCTTCGCCCTCCGGAGCTCCATCTCGATCTTGACTTTCTCGCACAGCTCCTTGCCCCGATCCAGGACGTCCGTGAGCGTCCCGTCGAGGGAGATCACGGACCGGAGGTCCCTCTCCGCACCGGCATGACCGTCCCGCGGCAGGTTCAGGTGCTCCGGCAGGATCTCCCCCCCCTCCGCGAGGATCACGGCGCGCTCCACGCAGTTCTGGAGCTCCCGGACGTTCCCCGGCCAGGCGTGAACGCAGAGCATCTGCATCGCCGCGGGATCGACGGTCATCGGGCGCTTCTTCATGTCCCGTGTGAAGAGCGAGACGAAGTGCTCGGCCAGGCGCGGGATGTCCTCGCGGCGGCTCCGGAGCGGCGGGATCTCGATGGGAAAGACCGAGAGCCGGAAGAAGAGATCGGCGCGGAAGTGCTTCTCGGCGACGGCAGCCTTCAGGTCCTTGTTGGTGGCAGCCACGATCCGGACGTCGATCTCGATGCCCGCGGTCCCGCCGACGCGCTCGAAGACGCGCTCCTCGAGGACACGCAGGAGCTTCCCCTGGACCGCCGGGGAGAGCTCGCCGATCTCGTCGAGGAAGAGCGTTCCCCGGTGCGCCATCTCGAGCTTGCCGAGCTTTCGCGTCCCGGCGCCGGTGTAGGCGCCCTTCTCGTGGCCGAAGAGCTCGTTCTCCAGGAGCGTGTCGGGGATGGCGGCGCAGTTGATGGCGATGAAGGCCCCCTCCTTGCGGGGGGATAGCTCGTGCAGCGCCCTGGCGAAGAGCTCCTTGCCGGTCCCGCTCTCGCCCGTCAGGAGCACCGTGACGTCCGTGGGACCGACCTTCCTGAGCGAGATGGTGGCCTCCGCGAGAGCCGGCGACTCGCCGACGATGCGCGGAAACCCGAGCCGGCTCTTCCACTCCTCGCGGAGCACCAGGTTCTGGAACTGGAGCTGGCGCTGCTCGATGGCGCGCTGGACGAGGAGCAGGAGGTGGTCGTTGTCGAAAGGCTTCGCCAGGAAGTCGAAGGCCCCGAGCTTCATGGCCCGCACGGCCTCCTCGATGCTGCCATAGGCCGTCATCACGATCACCGGGACCTGGGCGTCGGCATCGACGGCCGCCTTCAGGAGCTCGATCCCGTCGTGGCCCGGCAGCCGGAGATCGGTGAGCATCAACAGATAACGATGCCTGCGCAGCTTCTCGAGCGCTTCGTTGCCATCGCGTGCGGCGTCTACGGCGTAGCCTTCGGACTCGAGCGTCCGCTGGAGCATCGTGCGAAGGCTTTCTTTGTCTTCTACGAGGAGGATCTTCGACAAGGCCGAGCCTTTCCCGTGCCCGTCGTCGAAGCCCTAGCACGGTCCCTTTCCCGGCATTGTACGTTGAAAGGCGCACCCACGAGACCGCGGCGCCGGCGCCCGGAGCGCCCGTCAGTCGGCGCGGATGCGCCCGTTCGTGATGACGGTGATCCGCGCCTGGCGGCTCGTCGATGCGAGATGGACGGCTCCGGGACGCCCGTCGAGACACCCGTCCGGACGGAAGATCGCACGGTCGCGATCGAAGGTGATGGGATCGAGCCCGGACGCTCGGCCAAACTCGACGCCGGGCGGCAAACGTGTCGGGCCGCGCACGATCTCCCCGGCGGACGCCTCCCCATCGCCATCATCGTCTCGGAAGACGGCGTAACGGTCCGGGCGGCGCAAGAACACGACGCCGCAGCGTACCGACTCTGCGCTCGCAAGGGATCGCGCGATGGACAGAGCGCCGCAGAGCTCGGACGCCGCGCCACGGGTCGCAGCGCGCCGCGAGAGCGCAGCCAGCGCAGGAAGGGCGCACGCGACGAGGAGGCCCATCACCAACAGGGAACCCAGGAGCTCGATGAGAGAGACGCCGCGACGCGAGCGATCCACGGCGCGCGTCGAGAGCAAGATGAGGGCCATCCGACCGCCCGCGGAAACGGGCTATCGCGCGCGCGCGGTCGTGAACGGCGATTGTCAGCCGATCACGACGGCTGTCGGTCCGCGGCTCGTAGAGGCCCCTACCTGGGGTTGTCGATTCCTTCGGGAGGCTTCTCGTCGCCCTCGGGCCGCTCCATCGGCGGCTCCTCGGGTGGCTTCTCCCCACCCTCGGCCGATTCGTCAGGGTTGGCGCCTTCCGCGCCGGAGGCGGCGTCGCCGCCTTCCTTTCCCTCTTCCTTCTTCGGCTTCGGATAGAGCGCCTCGTCCGCGGCCTTGTTGTCCTCGGCGAGCTTGTCGAGGTCGACCATCTGGTGACCCTCGGACGGTGCCCTGTTCTCGAGCTCCTCGCGCTGGCGCTCCTGCTCCCGCGTCTCGCGGAACCATCCCGGCAGCGCCCCGGCCCGGCGACCGTCACGCTCCATGTTGACGAGGTCCTCCTCGAGCTTCTCGATCTCGGACCGAATGGTCGCGCGGCGGTTGAGCGTGTCGTCCCAAGCCTCCTTGGCCTTCGTCTGCTCGCCGGGACCAGCCGCGTTGTAGAACTTGCTCTGGAGCGCGGACTCGTTGCTGTCGAGACGCGCGAGCTCCGCCTTGAGCGCGCCCAGCCGCGCCCGCGCAGCTCCGACCTTGCTCGACCAGTACGCTTCGTCGTGCCCATCAAGGTCCTTGTAGCCGTCGTAACCGCCGACCTCGTCGCGATTGACCTCGGGCTTGGGCGGGGCTCCCTCGCTGCCGTCCGGCGGAGGCGCGTCTTGCGAGAGCGCGAGCCTGCCAACGAGAACCAGCGGCATCAGGGCGTAAGAGAGCTTCGTGCGTGCAGTCATCCGAACCTCCCGGCGTCCGACGATGTTAGGGTCTCTCGTCTTCCCGAGTCAAGGATGGCGCGGCCGCCGCGGCCGCTGCCGGCGCCGCCGCCACCGGAGCCGATTCCGGCCTCTCGCGGCACGGGAGGATGACGACGAACGCCGCACCTTCTCCCGGCTTTCCCTCGATGCGGATCTCCCCGTCGTGGGCGAGCACGATCTTCTGCGCGATGGCGAGCCCGAGGCCCGTCCCCGAGTCCTTGGTCGTGAAGAACGGAAGGAACACGCGCTCGCGCTCGCCTTCGGGGACTCCATCTCCGTTGTCGGAGATCGTGAGCTGAACGTCTTCCTGGCCGCGGAATCCGGAGATGACGACGCGTGGCGGGGCGCCCTTTCCGAGTGCCGCCTCGGCCCCGTTGCGAAGGAGGTTGCCGAGCGCCTGGCGCAGCAGGAGATCGTCCGCCCAGATCGTCACCGGGAGGAGGTCCTGGTGATCGAACACGACCTTCCCGAACGCGTCCTGGCTCTTCAGCTCGCGGACGCACTCGACGGTGAGCGCCTTGAGATCGACCGGCTGCCTGACGGGAGTCAGCGGCTTCGCGAACCGCAGGAACTCCGACACGATCCGGTTCAAGCCCTCGGCCTCCGCCTTGATCGCCAGGACGTCCTGGAGCACGGATGGGGCGTCGCGGGAGCTCTTCTCCATCAGGTTCGCAAACCCGAGGATCGCCGCGAGCGAGTTGCGGAACTCGTGGGCGATCCCCGCCGACATCTCGCCCAGCGACGCGAGGTTCTCGCGCAGCCTCATGCGCTCCTGCAGGGCCTTGATGTCGGTGAGGTCCGTGAGGAGCACGAGCGCGCCGGCGAGCACTCCCGACTCGTCGTGGATCGGAAACGTCGACGCCCCGAGCGCGCGCATCGTGTCGTGCGTGCTCTCGAGGTCCATCTCGCAGCGCGGATGGCTCTGGCCGGTGGCGAGGGTGTCGCGGGAGAGCCGCGTGAGCTCCGGCGCCTGCTCGAACACGGTCTCCGGCGTGGCGCCGGCGAGCGCCCTGGCGTCGCAACGGAGGATCTCCTCTGCCGCCCGGTTCATGAAGTCGAGCTTGCCTTCCATGTTGAAGACCACCACGCCGGACGCCATGCTTCGCGCGATGTGCGAAGCGAGCCGCGCCTGCTCGTCCGCCCGCGTCTTCTCGCGCCGGTGGAGCCGCCGGAGCTCCTCCTCGCGGTCCTTCAGCCGTGCGATGGTCTCGCGGAACGTGTTGACCACGAACGCCGTCTCGTCCGCGGACGCATTCGGCTGCAGGCCGGCGGCCTTCGCCGTGCTCATCAGGACGCGGTAGGGACGCATGAAGACGCGGATGAAGAAGACGAGGAGCGTGAGGAGCGTCAGGAAGCCGATGACCTGGTAGGCGACCAGCATGTGGGAGAGTCGCTGGAGCGCGACGATGTGGTACGCCTCGAACGCGACCGCCAGGATGAAGCGCACCTGGGACGAGCCCACCCGCACGTCGATCGGCCGGTAGATGGCGCGGAAGCGCCGCGACGTTCCGGCGTCCGCGTAGGTGCCGCTCGAAACCTCTTCCCCCGCCTTCAACCGCGAGAGCGCGTCCGGGACGTTCGCGACGCCGGGAAGCTCGGGCGAAGAGCTGGCTCCCCTCACCTCGGAGGAGAGTACGGGGATTCCCTTCTCGTCGAGAAGCGAGAGCGACCCCAGCCCGAAGCGCACCTCCAGGCTCTGCAAGGTCGAGGGCGCGGTGACGTAGCCGCCCCCGCTCGCCGCGAGCACCTCGTCGCCGAGGTTGACCTGCTGGAGCGACGACTCGATGAACTGTGCCGTCTCGTGAGCGCGTTGCCAGAACTCGGCGTCGAGCGCGTCGAGCGTGCGCTGGGACAGCTCGACGCCCTGGTAGTTGACGACGGCGAGGAAGAAAACCAGGAGCACGAGGAACCAGGTGAGCTTGCTCTCGTAGTCGCTCATCGGCGGGGCACGCTCATCAACCGACCGGCACCCAGACGAAGAGGTCCGACGACGCCTTCACCTTGCCGTCCGCGAAGGTGTAGAGCTGGCCGTCGGGATCGAGGAAGGGATCGTTCCCCGGCTCCAGCGCCGGCACGGCGATGCCGAGCTCGTGGACCCGGACCCGGAGCTCGCGGATGCTCCCGGGCGCCTGCCCCTGCATCTCCGCCACGCGGCCCATCGCGACCTCGAGCTCCTTCGTCTCCAGGAGAACCTCGAGCTCGTGAAGCCGCCGGTACAGGAACGTACGGTGCTTGCTCCTCTTCGGGTCGCCCTGGAGCACCGCGGGCGGGTTGGCCTGCTCGAACGTGACGATCTCCGAGCGGATCAGCCGGTAGGCCTCCGCCGGATCGACCATCGCCGCCATTTTCAGGGCGAGGCGCACCACGTACTCGGGACACCCCGGCGCCTTGGATGCGCGATCGAACAGGTCGCGGGCACGCCCGAAGTCGCGCAGGTACATCACGCAGTAGAACGCCGCGTCGTAGGGAAATTCGTAGCGTCCGGTAACGCGGAAGCCCTTGTCGAGGAGAGCGAGGGCGTCCGCCACGCGCCCCCCGTCGGTCGCCATGATGAACGCCCCGTTGAAGTAGGCGTCGTCGAAGGCCGGGCTCAGGTCGGTCACCGCGTCGAAGATCTTGAGGAGGTTCTGCTCCTGGCCCTTGAGCTCGTCGTTGCCCGCGTACTGGATCGCCCACAGGTACATGCCGTCGGCGACCAGCCGCTGGAACCCGGTCGATGCGTAGCGCAGGTACGGCCCCGAGGGCAGGTAGATGAGGTGGGCCTTGGCGCCCGCGGGCCGCACGCGCTCGATGCGCGAGGCCGTCGTCATCGCACAGACGACCCCGGCTGCCGCGACGGCGAGGAGCGGCAAGCTCGCCTTCACAGGAAGTCCTTCCGGCGGAACGCGAGCGCAGCGAGGGCCAGCACCGCCCCCGTGTAACACACGCCGTAGAGCAGGCCGAGCCGGAACTGCGCCGGGAGGCTCGCCGCGACGGCGGGCTCCGGGAAGACGACCTGGTTCTTGAGGTTCAGGAGCTCGAGGTTCGGGAGCAGCCGGTAAAGCGCGAGCGCAACCGTCCGCTCGGCGGCTCCGGGAAGCTTCTCGATCAGCAAGCGCAGTCCGTCCATCCAGTGGCCGACGAAGTAGGAGCAGAGCGTGAACATCGAAGCGAGCATCGGCGAGGCGACGCCGGAGAAGGCGATCGCCAGCGCCAGGATGAGCGCCGATTCCACGAGCTGGAGCGCGAGCGCCATCGCCTCCTCCCGCGTGAACGATGCGCCCCAGAGCCAGAGCGTCGACGCGAAGAACGCCACCATCACGATCTCGTTCAAGGCGATCGTCGCGAGCATCCCGAGAAACTTCCCGAGCACGAAGGCTTCGCGGCTGATGGGCTTGCTGACCACCGCGTGGATCGTGCGGCGCTCGATCTCCTTGCTCACCAGACCGATGCCCATGAAGATCGATATCAGCATCGAGAAGAAGCTGATGCTCGCGAGCCCGACGTCGATGACGATCGTGACGGGCCGCGTCCCGGCCGAGAGCATGGAGATGACCTTGCTCGCCCCGATCATCAGCAGGGCGAAGAAGAGGAGCATGTAGAGGATGCGGTCGCGCACGGCCTCCCGCATCGTGTTGGCGGCCACCGCGAGGACCTTCATCCGGCTCTCCCGTCGTCGCTCGCTCGCAGGAAGAGCTCCTCGAGCGTCTCGCGGCGCGGGGCGACCCGCTCGACCCGCCCCCCCGCGGCGAGCGTCCGCGACAGCACTTCTCTGAGATCCGCCTCCGTCGCGACGCGTAGGAGCTGCGCCCCGTTTCGCTCCGACAGGCGCTCGACCCTCGTCCCGAGGGAGGCGAACACGTCGGGACCGACGCGCTCGACCTGGACCTCGAAGGTATCCGCCTTGCGCGTCAGGAGATCCGAGAGCGGTCCGACTGTCACGAGCCGGCCCTGGACGAGGATGCCGACCCTGTCGCAGATCATCTCGGCGTCCTGGAGGATGTGGGAGCTGAAGAACACCGTCGTGCCGCGCGCCCGCAGCTCCAGCATGATGTCGCGCACGTCGCGCCGCCCGATGGGGTCGAGCCCCGACATCGGCTCGTCGAGGACCACCACGGCCGGATCGTTCAGGATCGCCTGGGCGATCCCGACCCGCTGCACCATGCCCTTGCTGTACTTGCGAAGGGGGAGGGCCTCCTTCCCCGCGAGCCCCACGCGCGCGAGCACGGCCGGAATGCGGCGCGCGAGCTCGTCGCGGGGGATGCCATAGAGGTGCCCGTAGTAGCGGAGGAACTCCTCCGCGGTCAGGTAGTCGTAGAAGTAGGGATTCTCCGGGAGGTAGCCGAGCCGCCCGCGCGCGCCGGCGCGCGCGGCGGGCTGTCCCATGATCTCGACGCTGCCGCGCGTCGGGAAGATGAGCCCGACGATCATCTTGATCGTGGTCGTCTTGCCGGCGCCGTTCTGGCCGAGGAACCCGAAGATCTCGCCCGGGAGCACGTCGAGCGTGATCCCCTCCACGACGCTCTTCTTGGTGAGCGAGAGATGGCCCGCGAAGCTCTTGCCGAGCCCCCGCAGGGAGAGCACCGGAGCGCCTGGCGAAGCCACGGCTCCGCTCATGCCCTCGACGTCCCCAGTCCGGCGTGCTGGAGAAGCATCCCCGGGAACTCTAGCAGAATCCCCTCTCGTTCCAGCCATCGCGCAGGCGAATGCCGCCCGGGTCGTGACGTAAGATGTGCCGCCGGACAGAGACCGCGCTCATGTCGAAGAACCGCGCGCCCGCCGCCGTCCTCGCGGCCACCTTCCTCCTGTCCGCGTCGATCCTCGAGCTCGAGATCTCGCTGACCCGGGTCTTCTCGGTGATGACGTGGCACCATTTCACGTTCCTCGTCATCAGCCTCGCGCTTCTCGGGTTCGGATCCTCGGGCACGTTCCTCGCGGTGCGCCGGCCGGCGCGGGTCGCCCGCGCCACCCACGCGCAGATCTTCGGCGCCGCGGCCATCGCCGCGTTCCTGCTCGCCACGCGGATCCAGTTCGAGCCGCTCCGGATCGCGAGCGACCCCACCCAGACGCTGAGCCTCGTCTTCGAGGCGCTCATTCTGACCGTGCCGTTCTTCTTCGCGGGGATGTGCCTCGCGTCCGTCATCGACACCTACAAGGACGACGTCCACCGCGTCTACTTCGCGGACCTGGCCGGTGCGGGCGCGGGGGCGATCTCGACGGTCGGGCTCCTCGAGTGGATCGGAGCGCCGAGCACCATCGTCCTGGTGGGGTGCCTTGGAAGCACCGCCGGCGTCCTTCTCGCGTGGGCCGAGGAGGGAGCTGGCCAGGGGAGGAGACGCCTCGGCTTCGTCGCGCTGCACGTCGCGGTGCTGGTCTTCTTCGTCCTCGAAGACCCCTACCTCGTCTTCGCCCCCTCGTCCAAGGACATCTATCCGGTCTGCAACGCGTGGAAGGGGCACGACGAGATCGCCTGGAGCCGGTGGCACGTCATCGCCCGCATCGATGTGTCCGAGCCCCGCGCGCTCGGTGAGGGTCAGGCCAGTCCTTTCCCGGGCGGCTACCGCATGGTGTACCAGGACGGCGGCGCGCCCACCTACATCCTCGGATCCGCCGGTCACCCCGAGAGCATGAAGCTGCTCTCGGCGCCGCTCCAGGCCCTCGCCTACAAGCTGCGGCGCCCGGACAAGGCGCTGGTCATCGGCGTCGGCGGCGGCACCGATATCCTGATCGCGCTCCACCATGGCTGCCGGAACGTGACGGGCGCCGAGGTGAACCCGCTCATGATCCGGGCCATCACGCGGGTCTTCTCCGACTACGACGGTCATGCCTTCGAGCGGCCCGACGTGAACCTCGTCGTGAGCGAGGGCCGCCACTTCGTGTCGCGCACGAAGGAGACGTACGACGTCATCCAGCTCACCGGGGTCGACACCTTCAGCGCGCTCAACCTGGGCGCCCACGCTCTGACGGAGAACTACGTCTATACCGTCGAGGCGATCGAGTCCTTCTACGGCCACCTCACCGAAGAGGGCGTTCTGTCCTTCTGCCGCCTCTATGTCTCGCCGCCGCGGGAGACCCTGCGCCTCTGCGCGACGATGGAGCAAGCGCTCGAGCGGCGCGGCATCCAGGAGCCGTGGAGGCACCTCGCGGTCGTCCTGGGGGGCGAGTACGTCGAGACGATCGTCAAGGCGAAGCCCCTCACGGAGGAGGACATGACGCGGGTGCGGGGGTTCGCCCAGGGGCCCGACCGCGCCGTCCTCTTCGATCCGCTGGCTCCCCGCGAATCGGAGCTCGACCGGCTGCTGCGGACCCCCGCGGTGGGACGCGAGGCCCTCTACGACGAGTCTCCCTACGACATCCGTCCCACCACCGACGACAACCCCTTCTTCTTCGACTACTACCGCTGGCGCAACCTGATCGCCTCGCCGGCCCCGTCCGCGGGTGGCTACGTCGTCAGCGCGGCCCCGATCGGCCTCCTCACGCTGGTCTGGAGCCTGGTCCTCGTCTTCCTGCTCGCGTCGATCGGCATCCTGGTACCCATGCGGCGGCACGCCGCGCTCGGATCGCGGGGACCGTCGGTCATCGCCTACTTCGGAGCTCTCGGCCTCGGCTTCATCTTCGTCGAGGTGACGCTCATCCAGCGGCTGATGCCGTTCCTGGGCGGACCCGCCTATTCGCTCTCGTTCACACTGTTCGCGATCCTCCTCTCGTCCGGCCTCGGAAGCTTCTACGGAAAGCGCCTCGACGCGTCGCGCCGCCAGCTCGGCATCCTCGGAGCGCTCCTCGCGGCGGCCATCATCGCGATCGGCCCGCTCCTCGCGTTCGTCCTCCCGCGCTGGCTGGGCCTCTCGTGGGGCGGCCGGGCGGGGCTCGCGCTCCTCATCGTGGCCCCCGTCGCGTTCCTGATGGGGATGCCGTTTCCCATGGGGATCCGCGTCCTGTCCCGCACGGTTCCCGAGGGGATCCCGTGGGCCTGGTCGATCAACTCGTTCATGAGCGTGCTCGGGCCGCTGCTCTCGGTCTTCCTGAGCATGCACCTCGGGTTCCGCGCGGTCTTCCTCGTGGCCGCCGGGGTCTACGGGGCGGGGTTTCTCGCCTACGCGCCGCTCGCGTCGCGCACGGGGATCGGGGCGCCCCAGAGCTCCTCGTAGAGGTGGACGTGGCGGGCGACCATGTCGCCGACGGAGAACTCGTCGAGACCCTCGCCCGTACGCCGGCCGATCTCCGCCCGTCTCCCGGCATCCGAGAGGAGCGCCACGCAGGCGCGTGAGATCGCCGCGACGTCGCCCGGCGGACACAGCTCTCCGTGGACGCCGCGCGCGACCGCCTCGGCGTTGCCGTTGACGTCGGTCGCCACGATCGGCAGCCCCGCCGCGCGCGCCTGGGGAAGGACCATCGGCAAGCCCTCCCACAGGCTCGTGAGGAGGAAGAGATCGAAGCTCCTCATCAGGTCGGGGATGTCGTCGCGCCATCCGAGGAGCCGCACGCTCCCCGAGAGCCCGAGCTCCGCGATCGCGCTCTCGACCTCGGGCCGGAGCTCGCCGTCCCCCGCCAGCAGGAACTTCGCGCTCGGGACGGCCGTGACGACCTCTCGCGCCACCTTCACGAAGTCGAGCGGCGCCTTCTGGGGCTTCAGGCAGGCGACGCCCCCCACGACGAGATCGCCCTCGCCGAGACCGAGCGCCTCGCGGACCCGGCTCCTCGGGATGGGCCCGGAGCGAAAGCGCTCGATCTCGACGCCCGCGCGGATGACGACCGATCGGCGCCGATCCAGGACCCCCGCCGCCACGCCCCGCTCGAGGTTCTCCCGGGAGACGAGCACGAAGCGCTCGGTGAAGGCTCCCGCGAGCTTCTCGGCCGCGCGGAACGCCGCGCGCGCCGCGGGCCGCTGGTAGTCGTGGAACCCGAACCCGTGCACCGTGTGGACGATGTGGGGCACGCCGGCCAGCCGCGCCGCAACGCGGCCCAGGATGCCTGCCTTGCTCGAGTGCGTGTGCACGATGTCGGCGCGCTCGCGCCGGAAGAGAGACCGGAGCGCGGAGAGAGCGCGCAGATCCATCGCGGGCCGCACCTCGCGCAGCAGCTCGGGCAGGAAGACGGGTTCCAGGTGGGGGATCGCCTCGCACTCCGGGCGCAGCAGGCCTTCGGCGCCGGCCACGAACAGGACGCGCGCGCGGCGCGCCGCGATGGCGCGCGCCACGGCGAGAGCGACCTGCTGGGCGCCGCCGAGCTCGAGCTTCGTGATGACGATGGCGATCGTCGGGTTCCTCACCCCATGCTCCTGGCGTGAGCGCGCTTGGCGAGGCCCTTCTGGATGGTCACCGGCAGCGAGCGCGCGTGCGCGGCGAGCGTCTGACCGTCCCTGGCGGAGAGGTAGATCCAGAGCAGGGCTTCCCAGAGAAGGAACCCCGGAAGGTGGAGCAGGAGCCCCGATGCGGACTCGTTGCGCAGCACCGTGAAGAAGCGGTTCTGCAGCACGTGGAGCCGCAACGCAGGAGCGAGCCGCCCGAGCATCCTCCCGGACCCGGGGGCGGATCCACCCCTGACGTGGTACGCGCGCGCCGCGGGCACCACCATCGCGTCCCACCCCGCGCGCTGGAGCCGCCAGCCGAGATCGAGATCCTCGTAGTAGGCGAAGAAGTCCGCGTCGAAAGGACCCGTCTTGACACCCGGGTCGCGGCTCACGAGGTCGAGCGCCTTGCGCCGGTAGAGGGCCGCCGCCGCGCAGACGGAGAACACCCTCCGGGGCGCCCCGCGCGGCGCGTCTCCGATCCGCGTCCCGGCGCCCTCCTCCACGCAGCGCCGCGCGTAGCTCGGACGCTGTCCCATCGAGTCGATGGTGACCCGATCTTCCCGGAGGAGGCACCCGGCGGCCGCCCCGAGCATCGGGTTCCCGTCCATGGCCGCCATCAGCCGCGCGACGTAGTCCGTCTCGAGCTCCACGTCCTGGTTCGCACAGAGCACGAACGGCGCGTCGCACGCCGCGATCGCCTCGTCGTTGCCCGCTGCGAAGCCGACGTTGACGACGCTCTCGAGCACGCGATGAGGGCGGTGCGACCCCTGGAGGATGCGGCGCGCGATCTCCCGGCTCCGGTCCGACGAGCCGTTGTCGAAGACCACGATCTCGAGATCCGGATGGGACTGGGCGAGGAGAGATCCGAGGCAGCGCTCCAGGTACGGCGCGCCGTTCCACGACAGCACGACCGCGGCGACGCGCGCGCTCACGGGATCGATTCGCCCGCCGCCAGGCCCTGAGCGATGGCCGTCTCCATCGACCCGTACTCCCACGCCCCGTATCGACCCGTGCTGTATACGTCGTGGCGCGCGAGCTCCCGCCAGATCGCGGGGAGCGCCTCCCGCCTCGCGACGTCGTAGATCACGTACCCGTGGGGGATGACGACGACCTCCTCGCACACGATGCGATCCCGGGGCCGGAGCAGCCCCACGCGCTCGAGTGCCCCCATCACGGCGCCGCGCAGCGGGCCGAGATCCGCGGGCACCGCGGCGGCGGAGATCTCGACGTACATCGACGACGTGCCGGGGGGCGCGACGCCGGCGCTGAAGCTCGAGGGAAACCCGACGCGGTAGAAGGGGATCTCGGGATCGGCGTAGTAGATCCAGTGCGCGTCGCTGCACCCGGCGCGATCCACGCCGAGGTTGAAGACGATCACCGACACGTGGCGAAGGCGCGCGCCTCCCGCGGCGACCGCCGGGTCGAGGCCCGAGGCGCGCCTCAGGAGCTCGGGAAGCGGAAGCGTCGACACGAGCCGCGCGTACGCGATCTGCGCGCCCGAAGAGAAGGTCGCCAGCTTCGCCTCGAGATCCACGGCGCAGAGCTCGTCGTGCTCGACGGAAAGGCCGCGCGCCAGGGCGCGCGGGAGCACCTCGATCCCGCCCGTCTTCGGGTAGAGGAACTCGGGGTTGTAGCCGAAGGCCTTGTCGCTGTGTCCGAGCGCTCCGTCCACGACCTCCTCGAGGGTCGGGACCGGTACGCTCCACGATGTCCACTCCGCCGACATCTCGGACAGCGGGACGCCCCACATCTTCGCGTTGTACGGGATCATGAAGTGGCGCGCGATCCCTTCGCCGAACGTGCCGCGGATCCACTCCTCGAAGCTCACGGCCGTCGCATCGATCGGCCCCTCACGCCGGGCGCGCGCCGCGAAGAAGCCGAGGAGGCACTCCTTCTGGACCTCCACGGGAAGCGGCGCGAGATTCACCTGGAACGGGTAGGGCACCAGGACGCCGTGGGACGCGATCCTCGCCCGCCGCGCGACGCGCGCGAACGTGTCGGGGAGGAGCTCCCGGACCAGGTCCCTCACGCGATCGGTGCGCATGTGCAGCACGTGGCCGGTGAGGTCGAACGCAAACCCGTCGCGGACGATGGATCGGCAGAGGCCGCCCAGCTCCCTCTCGCGCTCGACGATGAGGAACGGCCGCCCGCGGCGCGCCAGCACGTGGCCCGTCGCGAGCCCGGCGAGGCCCGCGCCGAGGACGAGCGTCTCGACCGATCGGGTGCCCGCGGCCGCGTTCATGGCGTCGATGCCGTCCTGTCGGGGAGCTTGAGCAGGACCACGGCGGCTCCGAGAACCCCGAAGAGCGCCGCTCCCGCGAGGGCGATCGCCTGCGGTCGCGCCAGGAAGACGTTCGCGAGGCCCAGCCCTCCGGTCGCGACGCCGCACAGCGCCGCGATGCGCACGACCGCGGGCACCGGCCGGCCCGATCGCCTGAGGCGGATGGCGAAGTGATCGGGGCTGCCCCGGAAGGGGGAGGCGCCCCGCGAGAGACGGAGCACCGACACGAAGGCGGTGTCGAACAGAGGGACGGCGAGGACGTAGAGCGGCGAGAGGAACCCGAGCGGCGCGAGGCGCGTGTAGCTCCCGATGAGGCACAGCGCCCCGAGCATGAAGCCGAGGAAGAGCGCGCCCGTGTCTCCCATGTAGATGCGCGCGGGGTGGCGGTTGTCCTTGAGGAACGCGAGGGTGGCTCCCGCCAAGGCCGCGGTGATGCAGAGCACCTCGGAGCGTCCGTTCAGGAGCGCGACCAGCGCGAGGCACGCGGACGCGACGAAGGAGACGCTTCCCGCGAGGCCGTCCATGATGTCGATGATGTTCACGGCGTTGGTGACGAGCACCAGCCAGAAGAGAGAGAGGAGGGCGTTGCCCACCAGCTCGAGCCCGGGCGGCCCGTAGTGCAGCTCGATCACGATGCCGCTCCGGATCGCCACGAGCGCGGCGACGATCTCGCCGAAGAACTTGGCGCCGTAGGGCAAGGTCCCGAGGTCGTCGATGAGCCCGACGATCACGAGGATGCTGCCGCCGAGCAGGAGCCCGAGCACCTTGCCGTCGAACCCGAGCGTGAGCGACAGCGAGGTCGAGAGCAGGAACGCGGCATAGATCGCGAGCCCCCCGAAGTAGGGCACCGGCGTGCCGTGGGTCTTGAGGTTGCCGTCGGGCCGGTCGACGATGCCGAAGCGCAGCGCCGCCTCGCGCGCCACCGGCGTGGCGTACAGGCCGAGCGCCAGCGCGAGCACGAAGGAGACGAGGGCCTCCGCGAGGAGGACCGCGTACGGCACGTCCGCCATCAGCATCGTCAGCGATTGTGGACCGTGACGGGCAGAAGCGCGCGCCCTTTCAGGGCATCGGCCCGCTCGCCCACGAGCGCGAGCACCGTCGGAGCGATGTCCCGCATCCTCGCCGGGCCGGACGATCCCGGCTCCGAGAAGAGGAACACCGCCGACGGGTCATGCTCGCCGACGCCCCCGGCCCGCTCCTTCTTCGGGAACGTGAGCTCCGAGATCGGGACCGGGCCGGACGGGAATCGGATCGTCCCCGTGGCGCGCAGATCCGGCGACACCGTCGCGATCAGGTCGGGCGTCGCGACCGGAAGCTCGAGCGCCGCGGCGGGAGGCGCGACGCTTGCGAAGAGACGCGCTCCGTCGCTCCCGGCAAGGCCCGCGAGCGCCCGCGAAAGCTCGTCCAGTGTCCGCGCGCGTTCCGCAGGATCGACCACCCCCTCCGCATCCTGGCCGCGCACGTTGAGGAAGAGCGGCTTCTCGGGCGAGTAGCGCTCGTCGATGTTGTAGGCGCGCGTGCTCCCGTAATCGACCGTGCCGTCCGGGCCGTAGGAAAGGAACCCGAGGCGCGCGAGCACGCGGTTCATGTCGATCTCCGGCACCGAGTCCTGGCTCTCGAGACGGAACCCGTGATCGGACACCACGATCACGCGCGTGCCCGGCGGCATGGCCGCCGCGACGTGATCGCAGAGGCGATCGGCGTAGACGTAGTAGGCCTGGACGGCAGGGCCGCCGTCGGTCCCGGTCCACGCAAGGTGACCGGTGATGTCGATCCCTGCGAAGTAGACGGACGCGATCTCCGGACGCCTGTCCCTCGCGAGCATCGCCGCGGCGAGCGCGGCACGGCGATCCCTTCCGACGTAACTCCGCAGCAGATCGCGGTCGGCGGCGTCGGGCGCGACCACGTCGCGCAGCGCGGCGCCCGCGGCGTCGGAGAGATCGTGCGAGGCGTCGATGCGCGACGCGAGGGCCGCCCCCAGGTCCTCCGGATACGTGGCATGGGACGCCGGGCGCCACTGCGCCACGAAGTCGCCGGACACGATCGCGCCGCCCGGAACGGCCGCCGCGGGGTAGGTGGTGAGCCAGTTCACGATGGCGACGCTGTGGCCGCGGCCCGCGAGGATCTCCCAGAACGCCGGCCGTCGCCGGAGCGCCGCGTTCGCGAGGATGCTCCGGTACGTCCCCGGCAGCCGGAACGTGAACCCCGTCACGCCGTGCTCCTCGGGCAGCGTCCCCGTCGCCATCGTGTTCCAGAGACGCGGGGAGAGCATCGGCTCGTCCGATGCGAGATCGAGCTTGCTCCCCGTCGACAGGAGGCGCGCGAAGAACGGCAGTCGCCCGTCCTTCGCGAGCCTCCCGAGGATCGCGGGGGCCAGGCCGTCGACGCCGAGAAGGAGCACCGGGGCGCCTGGCTCGGGAGCCAGCGTCTTCGCGTCGGCTCCGAGGTAACCGAGGGCCGAGAGGTTCTCCCGGATCTCGGCGGTCTCCGACCTCGTGTCGGCCTGAGCCGTCGAGCGCGTCAGCTCCGTGATGCGCTGGGAGAAGTCCCTGGCGCGCTGGGGCTCCCGGCTCGAGACGTCCGAAGCTTCTCGAGGATCGCCTTCGAGGTCGTAGAGCACCACGCGATCGGAGGACGTCCGGACGGCCTTGTACCCGCCGTCACGCAGCGCCACCAGCCTGTCTCGCGGCGACTCGGTGAGCGCGACGCGATCGTCGCCTCGGGCCGTCATCAGCGGGACGAGGCTCTGGCCGTCGATCCCGGGCACCCCGGGCGCCCCGGCGATCTCGAGGATCGTGGGGAGCACGTCGACCGAGCGCACGACGCTCCCGACGACGCGGTCCGCGGGCACCCCCGGTCCCGCGAACACGAGCGGCACCATCACCTGCGTCTGATAGAGGCTCTCGTGGTTGAAGAGGGTGCCGTTCTCGAGGAGGTTCTCGCCATGATCGGCGGTGACGGCGACCTGCGTGCGATCGAGCGCGCCGCGCCGCGCGAGCTCCGCCAGGATCCGCCCGAGGTGATGGTCCACGAACGCCACCTCTCCCCGGTAGCACGCCACCGGCCACGCGGGATCCCGCACGTCCGTCGGCGCCCGCAGCCAGATCGGCTTCTCCTCGCCCGCCGCCGCGAAGCGCGCATCGAGATCGCCGATCCCGAGCCCCTCGGGAACGCCCTTGTCGTAGTCGACGAAGAGGTTCGGCTGGTAGGGCGCGTGGGGATCGAAGTAGTGTACGAGGCCGTAGAAGGGCTCGGCCCCGAAGGACCGCAGGTAGGCGATCACGGCATCGGTGGTCAGGTCCGCCTCGCGGGTCGTGGGCACCCGGTTGTGGGGCAGCGGGCTCGCCCCGAGCGCGCCGAGAACCTGGAAGATCCCGAGGCGCCTCAATCCCTCGACGGGCGGGCAGCCCGGGAACGGCCGCGGGATCGCCGTGTCGTCCCGATCGTCGAGCCCCTGATCGAACTGGTGGAAGGCAAGCTGCGCGGGGAAGCTCGAGCTGAATCCGAAGGTCCGGTAGCCGCGGGCGCCGAGCACCTCCGCCGCGGTCACCGCGCTCCGAGGCAGGACGTCGTAGAAGCCGCGGACCCCGTGGGTCCTCACGT
The DNA here is from genome assembly GCA_046331505.1 of Acidobacteriota bacterium. Classification (GTDB taxonomy): domain Bacteria; phylum Acidobacteriota; class Vicinamibacteria; order JAXLQT01; family JAXLQT01; genus JAXLQT01. The sequence continues at coordinate 86,953 of JAXLQT010000022.1, read as the reverse complement.
AGCTCCCCGACAGGATCGACGCCATCGAGAGGGTCGTGGAGTTCGACGCGGTCACCACCTGCGAGAACGCGACCCCGCGGCGCGAGAGTCGATCGAGGATGGGCGTGCGCGCCTCGAGAGAGCCGGCGAATCCCAGCACGTCGTTCCGGAGCGTGTCGATCACGACGCAGAGGACGTTCGGGCCGCGGCCCGTGGGCGCGCGGCGGCGATCGGGCAAGAGTGCAAGCAGGGGAAGCACGAGGAGGAGCAGCGCGAAGCGCGCGCGAAGCTTCCCGCCGCGCGGGAGCCGACCGGGGATGCGCGCCAGAGCCATCGCGGCGATCGCCGCGATGGCCAGGGCGAGAAGCACCTCCGCACCCAACCCGCCCCAACCGTCGAGTTTGCTCGGGAAGTTGCCGATCGCCTGTCCCAAGAGCACCAGCCCGACGAAGGCGCCGGCGGCGACCGGCCAGCCCCGCTCGCCCAGGATCCGGAAGCAGGCCGCCGTCAGCCCGATGGCGACGAGGGCGTCGATGCCGATCGTGGCGATGGCGAGGCGGCGCACGTCGCTTCCGGTGGGGATCTCGAACCAGTAGATGCCGGCGACGAGCATGCTCTCCACGAGGCCCCCGGCGACGCCGAGGAGCCCCGCGACGAGGAGCGCGCGCCGGAGCGGCATCGGCGCCGTCATCGCGAAGCGTCCCTCGCGAGGTCGAACTGGACCAGCGCTCGGTAGGTGCGCCGTCCCGGCAGCCGCCAGAGCTGTCCGATCGCGATCGGCAGGAGCAGGCGCCGGAGGATCGAGAGGTGCGGGCGCAGCAGGATCTCCTCGCGCCGCAAGAGCCTCCAGAGCCAGATCGGTCCGTAGTGCAGGACGGCGACGCGCGGGCGGCCGACGGCGGCGCAGAGCGCGTGGAGGCCCGCCGCGTCGAAGGTGCCGTGCTCCTCGTGCTCCGAGAGCCAGCGGTGATCCTCGCCGGTGACCTCGACGTGAAGCCGGCGCGCGTCGCGATCGGCGGCCAGCGCGTCGGGACCGTAAGGGACCGCGATGACGAGCGCACCCGACCCGACGCGCGCCAGCTCGGCCGCGACCGCGGCGCGTTCGCCCGGATGCACGTGCTCGAGCACGTCGAAGCAGAGCACGAGATCGAAGGTCGCGTCCGCGAACGGGAGCCTCGCTCCCGTCGCGCGCACGGGGCGCAGCAGCTCGTGGCGCGGTCCCGCGAAGGAGAGGTCCACGCCGATCACCCGGCGGCCAGCAAGGGGGACGATCCCCGCAGGTCCCGATCCCACTTCCAGGACGCTCCGGGCGCGTCGCGCAAGGGGAATCGCAGGGCCATAGCGCAGCGCCGCGTCGACGTCTCTCATGAAGAACGCCCGCAGATGGCGCCGCCACCCGCGCGGCGTGCCCTCCTCCCAGCGCAGCGCCTCCTTGACCCTCAGGCGGACCGCGCTCGCGGTCACCATGGGCGGCGGAGGCGCGCCGATCCCTTCAGCGCGGGATGCCCAGCGGGTCCGCATCGTCCGGGTTGATCTTCCATGCCTCGCGGAACGCGGACTGTGCTTCCGCCTCCTTGCCCATGATGATAAGGCGCTGACCCCGGAGCGACTGGGTGGTGGCGTCGTAGGCGCGCGCGAGCGCGGCGCGATCGGCGTCCGAGGCGCCGCGGACGTAGGGGGCGACCGGCTCCCGCCGCGCGCAGAGCTCCGAGAAGATCTGGAACCAGGCGAGATCGCGGTTCATCACCAGCGCGGACTCGTACTCGACCAGCGGCAGGTCGTCCTCGTGCGTCGGATCGTTCGCGGACATCGACTGGCAGGTGCGCCGCGCGAACAGGAAGTAGTCGAGCAGGCTCGCGGGGCCGCGCACGCCGACCTTCGCGAGGTCCTCGGCGACGGCGGGCTCCGCCATGCGCCGCGAGAGCTCCGCCATGTCGATGGACAGGGGCTCGGTGTGCCCGATGACGATCGTGAAGGCGTTCACCGTGGAGTTGACGTACCAGACCGAGGTGTCCGGGAAGACCGAGGAGAACGCCTTGAGGATCGATCGCAGGTTGCTCGGCGTGAGGCTGTAGATGGGAAGCCACTGGGAGACGACGCCGCCCGGCCGTAGCTGCTCCCGGCACCGCCGGTAGTAGTCCTCCGTGTAGAGGGCGCCGTTGCCGGCGTAGCGGGGGTGCACGGAGTCCGACAGGATGACGTCGAACGGATCGCCGCGCGCAAGGAGGTAGTTGCGCCCGTCCTTGTGGACCACCGAGAGTCGCGGGTCGTCGAGCACGCCGTGGTTCACCGCTCCGAAATGGGCGCGGCTCGCGCGGATGATGCCCATCGAGAGCTCCGCGACGACGATCCGGCGCACCGGGTGGCGGGCCACGGAGTAGGCGGTACCGCCGCTGCCGAAGCCGATGTGGAGCACGTCGCCCCGCTCCTTGGCGAGGAGAAGCGGCAGGTGACCCTGGAGCTTCTGGATCGCGAGCAGGTCCGGCGAGGTGCCCGCGACGTTCACGCCGTTGGCCGCGATCGAGAGCCACGTGCCCTGCGTGCCCGTCTTCTGCTCGACGGACACGGTGGTGTCGACGTCCTCCACGAGATCCACGATGCGCGAAGGCTCGAGCGCGTTCTTGAACACGCCCGCGCTCCGCAGCACCGACGCGTGCGGCAACGCGAGATCGAGCCCCGAGAACCAGGCGATCGCCACGACGGCGCGCGCCAGCGACGAGCGGCGCGGCGGACCGGAGAGCACGGCTCCCAGCGCCGCCGAGATCGTCGAGACGAAGAGCATCGAGCGCTGGATGCCGAGGAAGGGAATGAAGAGGGCCGGTGCGGCGACGGCTCCCACGATGGCGCCGACGGTGTTCCAGGCATAGAGAACGCCGACGCTGCGGGAAGCTCGTTCGGCGGGTCCAGTCACCACAGCGACGAGGAGGGGAAACTGCACTCCCATCAGGACCGTCGGGGGAAGGAGGATCTCGGCGGTCGCGAGGAAGGACGCGAAGGCGAAGGCCGGGTAGCTGCCCCCGAGCACGCGCGTGAGCGTCGAGAGGTGCACCGATAGCCGCGTGAGCTGCCACACGAGGAGGGGAAGGTCCAGCGCGAGGAACACCTGTGCCAGAGAGAGGCAGCGGCGCGGCATCCATCCGGTCCGGAGCAGGCGGACCCCGATCGCTCCGCCGATGGCGAGTCCCAGGAGGAACACCGTCAGCATGGTGGCGTAGGCGTAAACGGAGCTTCCGAGATAGAGGACGAGGGTCCTCGTCCAGAGCACCTCCGACGCAAGCCCGACGACCCCGCAGAGGAACGCCATGACAAGCCATCCGAGGGGCGCGGGCGCCGCGAAGCGAGGTGGCGGCGCGGGCAGATCGCCGGCCCCGGTTGCGGGCTTCGCGCGCGTCAGCAGGTAGGCGAGGAGGCCGGCCGCCACGCTTCCCAGGACGCCCACGGACACCGATCCCCTCATGCCGAGGAGGGGCAGGAGAACGTAGCCCGCGGCGGCGCTACCCACCGCCGCCCCGACGGTGTTGCACGTGTAGAGGAATCCGATCTCGCGAGCGACGGCATCCGGCGCGGCGCCGAGGCCGACGTACCGCGCGAGCACCGGAAGCGTCGCGCCCATCAGCACGGTCGGCGCGAGCAGCAGCGGCAGCACGAGCGCGAAGCGGAGCAAGACGTCCGGGGCCCCGGAAAGCTCCCGGGGAAGGAGGCGCCCGACCAGCGCCGGAAGCGCCGCCGCCACGGGGATCGACAGCGCCGCGAGCGCCGCGATGCCGAGCTCGAGCACCGCGTACGCCTTGCCTGGGTCGCGGAGGCGATCCCCCACGCGGCCCGCCAGGAACGCTCCGAGGGCGAGCCCGCCCATGAACGCGACGAGGATCGTGCTCACCGCGTACACGGTCGCACCGAACAGGAGGGTGAGCTCCCGCATCCAGATCACCTGATAGACGAGCGCGGCCGCTCCGGAGAGCGCGAACACGACCGAGAGCCCCGGACGGAGCGTCACCTCGACCTCGGCGGACCGATCAGGCGTTCGTAGGTTCCGCGCGCCGCCTGGTCCCACGGGATCAGCCGCAGCGCCGCGCGCGCCTCCTCCTGGGCGTCGGCGGTCCGGCCGACCGAGGCGTAGGCGACCGCAAGGACCTGCCGCACGACGCCGCGGTCGGGCGAGAGAGCGCGTGCCTCCTCGAGGAGCCTCACGGCGTCCGCGGGACGTCCCGTGTCCAGGAGCGCCTCCGCGGCCAGGAGCCTCAGGCACGAGCTATCGCGATCGACCAGGAGGCCCTGCCGGTACCGGAGGATCGCCTCGTCTTTCTCGCCGCGGCGCAGGAGATCGCCGCCCGCCTCGATCGCCACGCGGGAGCGGGTGTGCGCGACGTAGGGCATGATGCAGAGGAGCATCGGCAGCGTGGCGACCGCGCCCCGGAGCCGGGACCCTTTCCGGACACCGGCCGGCGCCGCACCGAGCGCGAGCCCCGTGATGAACGGGGTGAAGAGAGCAAGGCTCTCCTGGTCGAAGTCGATGTCGACGAGACCATGGAAGAGCCCCGCCATCGCCGCGATGACGAGCCCGCCGTCCAGGATCGCCGTGGACCGCACGCGCAGGAGGAGGAAGAACGCGACGCCGAGCACCGCGATCACCGAGCCGCCCCCGAGCAGGCCCGTCTCCGCGAGGCTTCTCATCACGAGGGAGTGCGCGTGCTGCGTGTTGTTCCCGCCCGCCTCGATGAACCGCGGATAGAAGTAGCCGAAGGAGCCTGGCCCGACGCCCGTCAGCGGCGCGAGCCGCCACACGCACAGCGCCGCCTTCCAGTTGGAGAGACGAAGCGCCACCGAGCTCCTGGCGAACGTCTCCGTGTGCGCGCGGTAGGTGGCCAGGACGCCGGCGGCGAGGATGATGGCGGCGAGGATCGACGCCAGGGCGAGCCGAGCGCGCCCGCGCGAGCGGACCACCATCGCGACGCCGAGGCTCGCCGCGGCGCTGGCGAGCGCGCCGAGCGACATCGCGACGACGAGGAGGCCCCCGGCAAGCGTGGCCAGCACGAGCGCGATCCGCCGCCGCGGCGCCGGAACGCCGGGGTCGAGCCCCAACCCTGCCGCGATCGGAACGAGCATGCAGAGGTAGCCGCCGAGGAGGCCGGGCAGCGAGAAGGGCGCCCAGGGCCTGCCAAGCGCGATGCGATCCAGCATGAGCTTCCGCTCGGCGGCATCGAAGGTCACGTCGGCCTCGATCGCCTCTCGCAGCGCCCGGAACCCGAAGAGCCACTGGTGGAATCCACGGAACACGACGTAGGCGCCGCCGGCGAGGAGGATCGCGCAGGCGATCCTGCGTGCAACAGTCGATTGCAGCCTGGCGCCGCACACCCCCGCCGACACTCCTGCCACCGCGACGGGGATCGCCCGCTTCCAGGCGTCGTGCTCGCTCGAGAGCGGCACCGATAGCAGGAGCGTCCCGAGCGCGACGGCGACGCTCGCCCCCAGCGGTCCGGCGGGTGATGGATGGAGGACGCACCCGAGCGCCCCGGCGGCCAGGACGAACGGGACCGTGGCAAGGGCCGAGCGGGGCGCGATCTCCCCGGGCCATGCCACGCCGGCACAAACGAGCACGGCAGCGAGGAGGGCCAGGAGCTCTCCCTCTTGCAAGCGCACCCGTCTAGATGTGAGGTCTGGGTCCGGAAAAAAAGAAAGGGCCCCACGTTTTCGTGGGGCCCCTGTGAGGTACGAGATCCTCTAAAACGTGAGCCGGCTCGTTAGGACTTCTGAATGCCCTCAGGAGACTGAACGAACTGACCATCGTTGTAGATGATATCGCAGTTGAAATAGCGGGTGAGCTCGCGCAGCCAGCCGTCAGAAATGAGGTTCTTTCCGTAGCTGGTCAGCGTGTAGTTCTGCGCCCAGGTGCCGGCGCCGCCGGCGGCCTTGTAATTCATCGTGGTGCGCCATCCATCCTTGGTCGGCGGATTCACGATGTAGTTCGGGTCGAGCAGGTTCCACGCGGTCTGAATCGTGCCGGTGGGGTAGCCGTTGAAGTCGACCTGATAGCTACCCAGGCCGGTGCCGATGGAGCGCATGTCAGACATCGTCCTCTTCTGCTTGGACCTCTGGATGGCCGAGAGCAGGTTCGGGATGGCGATGGCGGCGATGATACCGATGATCGCCACAACGATGAGGAGTTCGATAAGCGTGAACCCCTTCCTCTTGCCCCAGTTGATTCGCATATTCCTCTCTACTCCTTTTCTCTCTCGGGTCGCTGACCGGAAGGGTTCACCCGAGGACAAACCGGTCGGGTCTTATCCAATTCCTATGCCAGCGGCCGCACACATTATGAGCCTTAGAACAGGTTCATTATCAAGCATTTGATTTTTCCTCCCCTCGCCGGTGAGCCGGCCAGTGACAAAAGTTGACCACGGAGCGGTGACGCTAATTGTCACTCCTGGCTGGCTTCATTCCGAACTTGAGCATCAGGTACCGGAAGGACCGGAACGAGAGACCCAGGAGCGTGGCGGCATCTTTCTGCACCCCTCCCGAGCGATCGAGCGCGGCGGACATGTAGGCGCGCGCCACGCTGTCGAGGTGACCGTTCAGGTCCATCCCGTCGACGGGGATCTCGATCGCACCGCTCTGGAGCCGTGGGATCTTCCGGAGGCGCCCGTCGATCCGCTCGATGAGCACGACCTGCGTGTCCTCCAGCGCCACGGCACGCTCCATCACGTTCTCGAGCTCGCGCACGTTGCCGGGCCACGCATGGCGCATCAGCACGTCGAGGACCTCCTTGGACAGGCCGCGCACGTCCTTGCCCATCGCCTTCGCGAACTTCTCCAGGAAGTGCTGGGCGAGGTGCGGGATGTCCTCGGTGCGCTCCCGCAGCGAAGGAAGGGAGATAGGTATGACGTTGACCCGGTAGAACAGATCCTCGCGGAACGTCCCCTCCTCCACCATCTTCTCCAGGTTGCTGTTGGTGGCGGCGATGATCCGCACGTCGACGTCGATCTCCTCGGTCCCGCCGAGCCGGCGGATGCGCCTCTCCTGCAGCGCGCGGAGGACCTTCACCTGCATCGACGGCGACGTCTGGCCGATCTCGTCGAGGAAGAGGGTACCTCCGTCGGCCGCCTCGAAGAGCCCCTTCTTCGATGCGATGGCGCCGGTGAAGGAACCGCGGATGTGGCCGAAAAGCTCGCTCTCCAGAAGCGTGTCCTGAAGCGCCCCGCAGTTGATCGGCAAGAAGGGCTTCCCTTGGCGCGGGGAGTGGGCGTGGATCGCACGCGCCACGAGCTCCTTGCCCGTGCCGCTCTCCCCCGTGATGAGCACCGTCGATTGCGTCGCCGCCACGCGCGGGATCACGGAGAAGAGCTCGACCATCGCACGCGACGACCCGATGATCTGATCGAAGCGCCGCGTCGCCTTGAGCTCGCGGCGCAGGTAGACGTTCTCGTCCTCGAGCCGCTTCTTCTCGAGGGCGTTGGCGATACGGACCCGGACCTCCTCGAGGTCGAAGGGCTTCACGAAGTAGTCGTACGCTCCCAGGCGGAGCGCGTTGACCGCCGTCTCGGCCGATGCGTAGGCCGTGATGACCATGACGACCGCCTCGGGCTGCACCTGCCGGCAGTGGCGGAGGAGCTCGACGCCATCGCCGTCGGGGAGCCGGAGGTCGGTGATGAGGAGATCGAAGACCTCGCGATCGCAGAGCTCCATGCCGCGGCGCAACGTGTCCGCCGAGAGGACTTCGTAGCCCTCCTTCTTGAGCATGATCGTCAGGATGTCGCGCAAGCTCCGCTCGTCGTCGACCACCAGGACGCGGATCATCGGACAGCCGCCTTCACGCTCTCGGGCACCAGGCGGCGCGGCAGCTCGATAGTGATCTTGGTCCCCCGGCCCTCCTCGCTCTCCACCGCGATCGTTCCCTCATGCTCGCGCAGGATACCGTAAACGATCGAGAGCCCGAGCCCCAACCGCGCCGGAGAGCCCGAGTTGAACGGGGTGAAGAGCGTCTCGAGGCGCTGCTTCGAGATCCCGTGCCCCTGATCCACGAAGACCACGCGGACGGACTCGGGGCGATCGGCGTCGAGCCGGATCGTCAGCCGGCCGCCGCGGGGCATCGCCGAGAGAGCGTTCAGGGACAGGTTCCAGAACACCTGCTTGATCTGCCCGGCGTCCGCGAGGACGCGGTCGTCCGCGGTCCCGCGTTCCACGAGCAGCTCGTGAGCCTCCTTGCGCTCCTCGCTGTGCTCGAGCAGGATCAGCGTCTGCTCGAGGAGCTCCGACAGCCGCACCGTCTCGAGATGGGGCTTCTGCGGCCTCGCGTAAGTCAAGAAGTCCTGGATGATGCGCGACAGGCGGCGCGACTCGTCCACCAGGATGTCCATGAGCCGCCGCTGATCTCCGGTGAGGGCGAGCTCCGCGCGCAGGAGCTGAACCGAGCCCGACATCGACGCGAGAGGATTGCGGATCTCGTGCGCGATGCCGGCCGCAAGCGAACCCACGGCGGAGAGCTTCTCGCGCAGGCGCACCTCTCCCTCGAGCTTCTTGAGCTCGGTCAGGTCCTGGAAGATGAGCACGAACCCGGCGCGCCCTCCCCGGATGTCGGGGAGGCTCGTGAGCGACCCGCCCACGGGGATCAGGACCCCGGCGCGCGAGAGGAACGCGTCCTCGAAGCGGAAGATCTTGCGGCGCTCCAGGTGCGGGGGAGCGTCGGCGAGCAAGCCGTCGCCGCCGGCGTAGACCGCCGTCAACGGGAGCCCCTTGAGCTCCGCCGGTTCGTAGCCGACGATGGCCGCGCCGGGGAGGTTGACGTAGGTGATCGTCCCCTCGGGGGAGAGCACCAGGAGGCCGCTCGAGATGTTGTCGATGACCCGCTCGTTGAAGCTCTGGAGCTCCGAGAGCTCGTCTCCCACCTCGCGGAGCTGCTCCCGCACGCGGCGCGAGCGCTCCGAGATGTAGTTGACCAGGAGCGACGTCGCGAGGAACCCCGAGAGGCTGACGAAGATGTAGTAGAGCGTCTCGTTGATCGGGATGCTCATCACGTCCTCGTAGAACGAGGAGCGTAGCGGCAGGATCCCCAGTAGACGAGGTTCAGGAGCGTCAGGTAGGCGAGGACCGCCAGGGACGCGACGCCGAGCGCCCCGCGGCGGTCGAGCAGGATCGACGCCGCGATGATCGACACGAGGTAGAGCACCAGGAACGGCGTGGTGACGACGCCCGAGTAGTAGACGATCACCGTCTCGAGCCCGATGTCGACCGCGATCTGCCACAGGGCGAAGGCCGCCATGTTCCTGATGCGCCGGACCAGCACCGCGTAGAGCAGCGTCAGGCCGTAGGTCACGGCCATCATCGCCGCGAGGAACCGCAGCGTGATCCCGAAGGCGGGGGAGGGCTCGCCCCCCATCAGCTCCTCGTAGAAGAGCAGGGAGGTCGGGAGGAACAGCGAGGTGACGATGAGCGCGCGGAGCGCCATCATCCAGCGGACCTGCCGGGCCATGTCGGGCGTGGCGGCCATGGCCTACCAGATTAACGCCACGGAGACGCGAGACGAAACCGGCGCAGCGAGCAGGCCCGCGCGGCCTGAAAAGCGAAAGGCCCGCGCGCTGCGTCGCGGGCCTTTCGGGTACGGGCTACTGGCTTCTAGCCGATCTTCTGGATCAGGTCGAACATCGGCAGGTACATCGAGATGACGATGCCTCCGATCGTGATACCCAGGAAGAGGATCATGACGGGCTCGAGCAGCGCCATGAGGTTCTCGACGGCGGCGTCGACCTCTTCCTCGTAGAAGTCCGCGATCTTCGACAGCATCGCGTCGAGCGCGCCGGTCTGCTCGCCGACGGCGATCATCTGCGTCACCATCGGCGGGAAGACCTCGGTCTCCTTGAGCGGCTCGGCGACGGTCTTTCCTTCCTCGATGCTCTTGCGCGCGAGCATGATCGCGTCCTCGATGATGGCGTTGCCGGAGGTCCGTGCCGTGATCTCCATGCCGTCGAGGATGGGCACGCCCGACGAGATCAGGGTGCCGAGGGTGCGGCAGAACCGGGCCACGGCGATCTTGCGGAGCAGGATCCCGATGATCGGGGTCTTCAGGAGCGCCCCGTCGATCACGCGGCGGCCGCGGTAGGTCTGGTGGTAGGAGCGGAGGCCGAGGCCGAGGAGGATGAATCCTGGGATGAACCAGATCATGTACCGGCCCAGGAACTGGGACACGGAGATCGTGACGCGCGTGGGGAGCGGGAGCTGAGCGCCGAGACCGGCGAACAACTGCTCGAACGTCGGGATGACCTTCCAGAGGATGATCACCACGACGATGGCCGCGATGGAGATGACGGTGACCGGGTAGATGAGGGCGGAGCGCACGGCGCGCCGCAGCTTGACCGCCTTCTCGATGTAGACCGCGAGACGCTGGAGGATCGTGTCGAGGATACCGCCTGCCTCTCCGGCCGCGATCATGTTGCAGTAGAGGTCGTTGAAGACCTTCGGGTGCTTGGCCATCGACTCGGCCAGGGTCATGCCGCTCTCGACGTCGGACCGCACCTGGTAGAGCACCTTCTGGAAGGTCTTGTTGCTCTGCTGCACGCCCAGGATCTCGAGACACTGGACGAGCGGGAGGCCCGCGTCGATCATGACCGAGAACTGCCGCGTGAAGATGGCGAGCTCCTTCTGCGAGACGCCGCCCCCGATCTTCGGGATGGCGATCTCCTTGCCCTTCTCGCGGACGGAGGTGACCTGGATGTTCTGCTTGCGCAGGGCCTGGACGACAGCGCTCTTGCTGTCGGCCACCATGACCCCTTCCTGCGCCTTTCCGGCCCGGGTCTTACCTTTCCAAACGTACTCCGCCATGAACCGGCTCCTTTCGACTCTCGTCCGCTATCGATTCGTGATGACGCACTGTCTACCGGTTCGGTCCCACCGGCTCCGGTTCCTTCGGCTCTCCGGTGATGACGCCCGCGCCGCGCTGGATCATCTCCTGGAGCTCTTCCGGCTTGCTCGAGCGTCCGAGGCACATCTCGAGCGTGATCTTCTTCTGGAAGTACAGGGTGGCAAGGGACTGGTTGAACGTCTGCATGCCGTACTTCGCCTGGCCGGTCTGCATCATCGAGTAGATCTGGTGGATCTTGTCCTCTCGGATGAGGTTCCGGACGGCGCTGTTGGGCACGAGCACCTCGAGGGCGAGGCACCGGCCCTTGCCGTCGGCGTTCGGCAGGAGCGACTGGCACAGGATCCCTTCGAGAACGAAGGAGAGCTGCGCGCGGATCTGCGCCTGCTGGTGCGGCGGGAACACGTCGATGATGCGGTTGATGGTCTCCGCGGCGCTGTTGGTGTGAAGCGTCGCCAGGGTGAGGTGGCCGGTCTCGGCGATGCGCAGCGCCGACTGGATCGTCTCGAGGTCGCGCATCTCACCGATGAGCACCACGTCGGGGTCCTCGCGCAGCACCGAGCGGAGCGCGTTGCCGAACGAGTGCGTGTCGGCGTGAAGCTCGCGCTGGTTGACGATGCACTTCTTGTGGGTGTGCAGGTACTCGATCGGATCCTCGATCGTCACGATGTGCTCGTGCCGCTCGCCGTTGATCTTGTCGAGCATCGCCGCGAGCGTCGTGGACTTGCCGGAGCCGGTGGGGCCGGTGACGAGGATCAGGCCGCGCGGCTTCTGGCAGAGCTTCGCCATGATCGGCGGGAGGCCCAGGGTGTTGAAATCGAGGATCTCGAACGGGATCAACCGGTAGGCCGCCGCGACCGCGCCGCGCTGGTTGAACACGTTGGCGCGGAACCGCGCGAGGCCCTTGATGCCGAAGGAGAAGTCGAGCTCGAGGTTCTCCTCGAAGCGGTGCTTCTGGCTGTCGGAGAGGACGCTGTAGGCGAGCTGCTTGGTCTCGGTGGGGGTCAGTGGCGGATGGTTCAGAGGAATGAGCTTGCCGTGAACGCGGATCACCGGTGGCGCGTTCGTGGTGACGTGGAGATCGGTCCCTTCCTGTTCCACCATCGTCTTCAGCAGCTGATGCAGGGTTGCAGCCATTTCGTTCTTGCCTCGCCTCTCTTTGGGGCGTCAGCCGCCCACGGTGTCGGGGGGACGACCCCCGCCTCGATCTCTACAGAACGGTCTCGCGCAGCACCTCGTCGATGGTGCAGACGCCGTCGCGGAGCTTTCGCAGCCCCGAGCCGCGCAGGGTCAGCATTCCATCCTCGATCGCCTGCTTCTTGAGCTCGTGGGCGCTGGCGCCCATGAGGATCATCTCGCGGATCGCGTCGGTCACGTCCATCACCTCGTAGAGCGCGATGCGTCCCTTGTATCCGCTCATGCCGCAGTCGGGGCAGCCCTTGCCCTTCATCACCTTGATGCGGCTCACTTCCTCGGGATCGAATCCGATGTCGATCAGCGTCTGCGGAGGGACCTTCGCTTCGTCCTTGCACGCGACGCAGATCCTGCGGATCAGCCGCTGGGCCACGATCATGTGGACGGAGGTCGAGACGAGGAACGGCTCGATCCCCATGTTCATCAGCCGGTTGATCGTCGAGGGCGCGTCGTTGGTGTGCACCGTCGAGAACACGAGGTGCCCGGTCAGCGCCGCCTTGACGGCGATCTCCGCGGTCTCGAAGTCGCGGATCTCGCCGACGAGGATGATGTTCGGATCCTGGCGCAGGTAGGAGCGGAGGGCGGCGGCGAAGTTGAGCCCGATGGCGTCCTTCATCTGCACCTGGTTGACGCCGGCGATGTTGAACTCGACCGGATCCTCCGCCGTCGTGATGTTCACCTCGGCGTTGTTGATCGCCGAGATCGCGGAATAGAGCGTGTTGGTCTTGCCCGATCCCGTCGGACCGGTCACGAGGATCATGCCGTAGGGGCGTTGAATCGCCTTCTTGAAGCGCTCGAGGGATTCCATCTCGAACCCCAGCTTGGTCATGTCGAGCATGAGGTAGTCCTTGTCGAGGAGCCTCATGACGACCTTCTCGCCGAAGAGCGCGGGGATGACGGAGACGCGGACGTCGACCTCCTTCATCTTCCCCATGATCTTCATCTTCATCTTGATCCGGCCGTCCTGCGGGAGCCGCTTCTCGGAGATGTCGAGCTTCGCGAGGATCTTGATGCGCGACGTGATGGCGTCCTTGAGCTTCAAGGGCGGGTTCATCACCTCGTGGAGGATCCCGTCGATGCGGAACCGCACGCGGAACACCTTCTCGTAGGGCTCGATGTGGATGTCCGACGCCTTGCGCTTGAGCGCGTCCGAGAACATCAGGTTCACGAGCTTGACCACGGGAGCGTCCTCGGTGGACGCCTCGAGCTCCTGCAGGTTCTCGATGGTGCCGTCTTCCTCCTCCATGACGGTGAGATCGGTGTCCTCGGTCGAGGCGATGTTCTCCATCACCTTCTTGAGCTCGAGAGCGTGGGAGCTCCCGTAGTAGTGATCGATCGCCTCCATGATGGCGATCTCCGAGGCGACGACCGGCTCGACGTTGTAGCCGGTGATGAACTTGATGTCGTCCATCGCGAACACGTTGGTGGGGTCGCCCATCGCGATGGTGAGCGTCGACCCGGCGCGGTTCAGGGGGACGATCTGGTACTTGCGCGCGATCTCGGCGGGGATCAGCTTGATGATCGCGGCGTCGATCTCGAAGTGCGAGAGCTTGATCGCCGGCACGCCGTACTGCTGGGAGAGGAGCGACGTGATGTCGTCCTCCTTGACGTATCCCAGCTTGACGAGGTTATAGCCGAGCTTGCCGCCGTGCAGCCGCTGCTGCTCGAGTGCCTTGCTGAGCTGGTCGTCCGAGATGATGTTGGCACGAAGCAGCATTTCTCCGAGCTTGATGGCCACGCGTGACTCCTCTTTTCTCTAGACCTGCCGGCCTTCGTAGATGAGCGACGAAGTCATTCTAGGGTTGCGGAAAAACAAGAGTCAATAGAAGGAGATCCGCGACGTCGCGGTCCTCAGGCCCCCACGGCGAGACGGTACGCCAGCGTGGGAGGGAGCCCCGCTTTCAGGATCTTCTCCTGGGCCTTCTTCACGGGATACGGGATCCGGTAGATGGTGACCGCCTGCTTGGTCGAGTCGTAGACGGCGAACCCGGTCTTCGGATCCCGATCGCGAGGCTGCCCCACCGAGCCCGGATTGATGAGGTACTTGACTCCGGGGAGCAGGCGGATCTTGGACACGGCGCCCCGAGGCTGGTAGAGCAGGAGCGATCGGTTGCGCAGCGTGAAGACGCAGGCGACGTGGCTGTGGCCGAAGAAGCAGAGGTCGTGTCCGTTCATGGCCGCAAACGACCGGTAGGCGTCGACGTCCGTGAAGACGTAGGCGTCCTCGTCGAACGGCGTGCCGTGGGCGACCAGGAAAGCGTCGTCGACCGCGCAGGGACCTCGCGGCAGCGTCGCGAGGAACTGGCGGTTCTGGGTGGTCAGCTTCTTGCGCGTCCAGAGGGCCGATTCGAGCGCGGCGCGGTTGAACTGCTCGCCGTCCTCGACTCCCGCGGCGACCTTGTCGTGATTGCCGCGGATGACGAACTTGTGCTTGAAGCCTCTCAGGATCTCCACGATCTGGTTCGGGTTCGCGCCGTACCCGACGATGTCGCCCATGCAGACGACCTTGTCGATGGGCTTGCGCTTGACGAACGCGAGAATCGCGTTGAGCGCCTCCAGATTGGAATGGAGGTCCGTGATGAGGAGGTACCGCACCCTTTTTTCCGATCGGTTGTTGGATTCGATCCCGAGATCCGAGGGAACCGGTCAACGATAACACGCCCCCTGGTGGGGGGCAAACCGGCGCGCCAGGCGTGACGCGATGCGTCGCGCAACCTCCTCCGCGGTTCCGGAGTCCGAGCGCACGCGCATCGCCGCGCGCCGGTAGAGCGCCCGGCGCGCGCGGTAAAGCTGCTGGAGGAACGGTTTGCCGCCCTCGAGAAGGGCCGGACCGGACCCTCGGCGCGCTCGAGGCACACCGGGAGCGCCGCGTCGAGCCATACGAGCACGGCGCCCGAGAGGATGGCGTGGTTTCGCGGCTGCCCCAGCACACCCCCACCCGCGGCAATGACGCGGGTCCCGCGGCGACCCATCTCGCGGCGGAGTTCCTCCGTCTCGAGGGCGCGGAACGCCGGCTCGCCCCGCTCGGCGAAGATCCTGGCGATGCTGGCGCGCCCCCTGGCCTCGATCCTCCGGTCGAGGTCGCGGAACGGAACGCCGAGCATCGACGCGAGCAGCGGCCCCACCGTGCTCTTGCCGCAGCCCATGAAGCCGACGAGCACGATCGGGCAGCCGAGGTCAGCCGCCCAGGTAGGCTTCCTGGACTCGCGGATCCGCGAGGAGCTTCCTCGCATCGTCCTCGATCACGATCTTGCCCGTCTCCATCACGTAGCCCCTCCGCGCGATCTCGAGGGCCATGTGCGCGTTCTGCTCGACGAGGAACACGGTCGTGCCGCCCTTCGCGATGGTCACGATGATCTCGAAGATGCTCGCGACGAGGATCGGCGAGAGGCCGAGGCTCGGCTCGTCGAGGAGCAGCAGCCGCGGCCGGGCCATCAGCGCGCGGCCGATGGCCAGCATCTGCTGCTCGCCGCCCGACAGCGTCCCGCCCACCTGCCTGCGGCGCTCCTTCAGGCGCGGGAAGAGAGTGAACACCCGATCCATGTCGGAGGCGATCTCCGCGGCGTTGCGGCGCAGAAACGCTCCCATCTCGAGGTTCTCCTCCACCGTGAGCCTCGGGAAGATGCGGCGGCCCTCGGGCACCTGGCAGAGCCCCTTCGCGACGATGGCATCGGGCGGCATGCCCGTGATGTCGGCGCCGTCGAACGTCACGCGCCCGCTCGCGATGGGGACGATGCCCGAGAGCGCCATCAGGGTCGTCGACTTGCCCGCGCCGTTGGCGCCGATGAGGCAGGCGATCTCGCCGCGCTCGATCCGGAGGCTCACGCCTTTGAGCGCGTGGATGCGGCCGTAGTAGCAGTGAACGTCGGCGACCTCGATCACGCCGGAGCCTCTTGCGCCCCGTCCTTCTTCGCGACGCCGAGATAGGCGGTGATCACCTTGGGATCGTTCTTCACGACGTCCGGGGGGCCTTCGGCGATCTTCACGCCGTAGTCGAGCACGTAGATCCGTTGCGAGATGCGCATCACCAGTCGCATGTCGTGCTCGATGACGAGGATCGTGATCCCGAGCCCCTGGATCTCCTTGATGAGGTCCACGAGGTCGTTCTTCTCGGAGGGGTTCATCCCGGCGGCGGGCTCGTCGAGGAGGAGGAGCTCGGGCTCGCTCGCCATCGCCCGCGCGATCTCGAGTCGTCGCTGGGCCCCGTAGGGCAGGCTCGAGGCGCGCTCGTGCGCCCGGCTCTCGAGCCCGACGAACGTGAGCTTCTCGAGCGCGCGCCGCTCGATCTCGCGCTCCTCGTCGCGGACCTTGCGGGAGCGCACGATGGCGCCGAAGACGCTCGCCGAGCTCCTGCAGTGGCGCCCGACCATCACGTTCTCGAGCACCGACATCTGGCCGAAGAGTCGGATGTTCTGGAACGTGCGGCAGAGCCCGCGCGCCGTGACGCGGTCGGCGGGGAGACCCGTGAGCTTCTCGGCGCCGTCGCGCCACAGGATCTCGCCTTCGGTCGGCTCGTAGAAGCCGGTGACGCAGTTGAAGAAGGTGGTCTTGCCGGCGCCGTTCGGACCGATGACCGCGACGATCTCGCCGCGCTCGACCCTGAGGTCGACCTTGTCGACGGCGCGCAGGCCCCCGAAGTGCTTCGAGACGGCCCTCGCCTCGAGGAGCGGCACCTAGGCTTCCTTCTCGGCGAGCTCGCGACGGCGCGTTGCCGACGGCCAGAGCCCCTGGGGTCGGAAGAGCATCATCAGGACCATGAGGATGCCGAACACCAGCATGCGCTTGTCGCTCGACAGCCAGCCGCGCATGAGCTCCGGCATCAGGTAGAGGACGAGGGCGCCGACGACCACTCCCGGCACGCTCCCCATCCCGCCGAGCACCACCATCGAGAGGATGAGCACCGACTCCTGGAACGTGAAGCTCTCCGGGTTGATGAAGTTCACCTTCGCCGAGTAGAGGACCCCGGCCAGTCCCGCGAGGCTCGCCGCGAGCGTGAAAGCGAGGATCTTCAGGCGCGCCACGTTGATCCCCATCCCCCGTGCCGCCTGCTCGTCCTCGCGCATCGCGATGAGCGCGCGGCCCACGCGCGAGTCGTTGAGCCGGACCGAGGCGAAGATCGCGAACAGCGAGAGCGCGAGAGCGAGGTAGTACATGGCGACGGCGGGCTGGACCTTGAAGAGCGGCTGGGCGTCCGCGGACCGCAGGAAGATGCCTCCGGGCTTGACCGCCAGGAACCCGAAGAGGCTCGGCCGTTCGATCCCGATGAGACCGTTCGGGCCCTTCGTCACGCTCATCCAGTTGTTGAGGACGAGATAGGTCATCTGCGCGAACCCGAGGGTGACGATCGCCAGGTAGTCCCCCCGCAGCCGGAGCGTCGGACTTCCCAGGAAGAACCCGGCAACGCCCGCGCAGACCCCGCCCAGCGGCAGCGCGACGACGAATGGCACCTTCCAGTGCACGTTCAGAACGGCGTAGGTGTAGGCGCCGACCGCGTAGAAGGCGACGTATCCCAGATCGAGGAGGCCGGCGAACCCCACGGTGATGTTGAGCCCGAGCGCGAGCGTCACGTAGAGCAGCGACGACACCGCGAGGTCCATCCCGAACTTGTTGCGGCCCAGCACGAGCGGGACGAGCAGCGCGGCGCCCAGGACGCCGAACCAGACGAGCCGCAGCCTTTCGGTACCCATCAGACCTTGTCGGCCACGGTCTGGCCGAGGAGCCCGCTCGGCTTGACGATCAGCACGAGGATCAGCACCGTGAAGGCGACGAAGTCTTTCCACTCTCCGCCGAACTGCGCGGCACCGAAGGTCTCGAGCAGGCCGAGGACCACGCCGCCGAGCATCGCGCCAGGGATGTTGCCTATCCCGCCCAGCACGGCCGCCGTGAACGCCTTCAGCCCCGCCTTGAACCCGTCGGTGTAATGCACCGATCCGTAGTACATCGCCACCATGGCGCCGGCGATCGCCGCGAGCGCGGAGCCGACGATGAACGTCGTGGCGATGACGCGGTCCACGTTGATGCCCAGAAGCGCCGCCATCTTCTTGTCCTGCGCGGTCGCGCGCATCGCCTTGCCCATGCGCGTGCGGGTGATGAACAGGTGCAGGAGCACCATCAGCGCGATGGAGACGGCGAGGATGCCCATCTGCAGGTACGAGACGGTCACCACCGGGTCCTTCTGCGGCCACTCCAGCTTGTGCCTCGACACGGCGAGGGAGACGTCCGGCGGATAGATCTTGTTGCGCGCCCCCTGGGCGAGCAGGACGACGTTCTGCAGGATGATGGACATACCAATCGCGGTGATGAGCGGCGCGAGCCGCGGCGCGTGGCGCAAGCGGCGGTAGGCGAGGCGCTCCATCGTGTAACCGATGGCCGCGCAGACGAGCATCGCGCCCAGAAACGACAGGATGAGGAGCAGCGGCAAGGGAAGAGCCGGCGCGGCGGCGAGGCACGCCGACAGCACGACGATGCCCGCGAAGGCGCCGATCATGTAGACGTCGCCGTGGGCGAAGTTGATGAGCTCGATGATCCCGTAGACCATCGTGTAGCCGAGCGCGATGAGCGCGTAGACGGCTCCCACGGTCAGGCCGTTGGCGATCTGCTGGAGCATCGGCGCGCCGGGGAGCAGCGGGCTCCCCTCGCCTCTACGTTCCTACGGGGCGGCCGGCGCGGCGCCGCCGCCCAGGCCCGTCAACTGCACGAACTCTCCGCCCTTCGTGACGTACACCACATAGGGGGAGACCAGCACGTCGCCCTTGTCGTCGAACTTGATCTTCCCGAGCGCGGTGGAATGCTCCGCGCCCCGGATGGCGGCGGACACCTTGTCCATGTCCGTCCCGCCCGCCTTCTGGATGCCCTCGAGCAAGATCTGGCACGCGGTGTAGCTGTAGAGCGAGTAGGGACCGACCTCCCCGTACTTCTCCTTGTAGCGCTTGATCAGGTCCTGCGCCTCGGCGACCTTCGACTGGTCGGGCGTGAACGTCAGCAGCGTCCCCTCCGCGGCTTCGGCCCCGGCGATCTTCACGAACTCCTTGTCGATGACGCCGTCGCCGGAGAAGAACGCCCCCTTGATGCCCTGCTGGCGCGCCTGGCGGACGAGCAGGCCCCCCTCGGGGTAGATCCCGCCGAAGAAGATGATGCCCGGATCGAGCGCCTTGATCTTGGTCAGCACGGCAGAGAAGTCCTTGTCTCCCTGGACGATGGCTTCGTAGAGATCGACCTTCTTGCCCGACTTGGCCTCGTACTGCTTCTTGAACTCGTCGGCCAGGCCCTGCCCGTACGTCGTCTTGTCATGGAGCACGGCGACCTTCGCGGGCTTCACGACGTTCGCGACGTGCTCGGCGGCCACCATGCCCTGCTGATCGTCGCGGCCGCACACGCGGAAGACGTTGGTCTTCTTGCCGTCGGTGAGCTGGGGGTTCGTGGACGCGGGCGTGATCATCACGATCTTCCCTTCCAGGTACACGTCGGAGGCGGGGATCGAGCAGCTCGAGTTGAAGTGGCCGACGACGCCGGCGACGCCGTCGCTCACGAACTTGTTCGCGACGGACACCGCCTGCTTCAGGTCGTGCTGGTCATCGCCGATCAGCATCTCGATCTTCTTGCCGAGCACGCCGCCCTTCGCGTTCCAGTCCGCGACGCAGAGCTCTGCGCCGTTCTTGAGATCGCCGCCGTTCTTGGCCTGGTCCCCGGTCATGGGGCCGACGACCCCGATCTTGATCGCATCGCCCGAAGGCGCCGCCGCGGCGCCCTTTCCAGGACCCGCCGAGAGCAACCGTTTCTGGGCGGGCTTCTTCTCGGTGCCCTTCTGGTCGCCACCGCCCGGGGTCTGAGGGCCTGCCCCGCCGCCGCACCCGGCGGAGAGCGCGAGAAGGGTGGACAAGAGAGCGGCCAGGGCAACGTTCTGCTGCCGGCTGGCGAGCCGGTTAGCGATCCTCATCACGCGCCTCCCAGGGGGTGGGTTTCTCTTCGAAAGGAACTGCGGGGTAACGGTCGCACTCGGGTCGCGAAAGTAGCATCGTCCCGTTTGGGGAGTCAATCGCCGGAAGCTCCCGCACCCTCCACGCGGCGCGCGAGGCGCCACGCCCTCCGGAAGCTCCGGACGACCGGCGCCGGATCGGGCGCGCCGGAGAGCGCGCCGCTGACCGCCAGGGACGCCGCACCGGCGCGGTAGAGCGCGACGGCGCGGTCCGGAGTGATCCCGCCCACGGCCACGACCGGGACGGACCCCGAGGCGGCGACCACGGCCTCGAGCTCGGCCTCCGTGCGGCGGCGCGCCGGGACGATCTTGGTGCGCGTCGGCGCCATCGGTCCCAGCGCCACGTAGCTGGCGCCGGCGGCGATCGCGCGGCGCGCGCCGGCCGCGGAGCGGACGGTCGCACCGATGATCATGCCGGGCGCCAGCCGCCGCGCCACCGCGACGGAGAGATCGCTCGCGCCGAGGTGGACGCCGTCGGCGCCCGCCGCGAGCGCCGCATCGAGGCGATCGTTGACGACGAGGAGGGCGCGCGCCTCGCGGCAGGCGCGTCGCATCGATCTCGCGAGGGCGAGGAGATCGCGGGGAGCGAGGTGCTTGGCGCGGACCTGGAGGCACCGGACCCCCGCGTCGAGCAAGCGCCTGCTGAGCGCGCGGGCGCGCCGGCTCGCGCCGTCGCCGCCGCCCACGTCCACGATGGCGTAGAGCGGCGGGATCGCGGTCACCGGACCGGAACGCGATCCGCGAAGCGATCGAGGAAGGCGGTCGACAGGCGGCCGGCGGCGAAGTCGGGCTCGTCGAGGATCCGCCGCAGGATCGGCACCGTTGTCTTGATCCCCTCGATGACGGTGCACGAGAGCGCACGGCGCATGCGGGCGATGGCCTCGTGGCGATCCGATCCGTGCGCGACGATCTTCCCGACCAGGCTGTCGTAGAAGGGGCTGATGCGGCACTCCGCGTGGGCGGCGGTATCGAGGCGGATGCCCGGACCCTTCGGCCAGTGCAGCCCCGTGATCTTGCCGGGGCTCGGCGCGAAGGTGTCGGGATCTTCGGCGTTGATGCGGCACTCGATGGCGTGTCCCCGGGCCACGACGTCGCCTTGCGAGAACGAGAGCGGGCGCCCCGCCGCGATGCGGATCTGCTGCTTCACGAGATCGATCCCCGTCACCATCTCCGTGACCGGGTGCTCCACCTGGATGCGCGTGTTCATCTCGATGAAGTAGTGGGAGCCGTCCGGAGCGAGGAGGAACTCGACGGTGCCCGCGTTCACGTAGGACGCCGCGCGCGCGGCGGCAAGCGCGCTCTGGCAGATGCGCTCCCGGAGCTCCGGCCCGAGAGCGGACGACGGCGACTCCTCGACGAGCTTCTGGTGCCGGCGCTGGATCGAGCACTCGCGCTCCCCGAGGTGGACGAGGCGCCCGTGGCCGTCCCCGAGCACCTGGACCTCGATGTGGCGCGGCGATTCGATGTACCTCTCGATGTAGAGCGCGCCGTTGCCGAACGCCGCGTGGGCCTCGCCGCGCGCGAGCTCGAACGCGCCGGGTATGTCCTCGTCGCGCGAGACGACGCGCATGCCCTTGCCTCCACCGCCTGCCGCCGCCTTGAGGATCACGGGGAAGCCGATGGAGCGTGCCACCTCGACCGCCGTGGCCTCGTCGGCGACGGTGCCGGCGCTTCCCGGGATGACGGGGACGGAGGCGCGCGCCACGGTCTCGCGCGCGACCGCCTTGTCGCCCATGACGCGCAGCACGTCGGGGCCTGGACCGATGAAGCGGATGTCGCATGCCTCGCACACCTCGGCGAAGTGGGCGTTCTCCGAGAGGAACCCGTACCCCGGGTGGATCGCGTCCGCCCCGGTGATCTCGGCCGCCGAGATGACGTTGGGGACGCTGAGGTACGACTGGGACGAGCGCGGCGGGCCGACGCACACCTCCTCGTCGGCGAAGCGAACGTGCAGCGAGTCGCGATCCGCCTCCGAGTAGATCGCCACCGTCGCGATGCCGAGCTCGCGGCAGGCGTAGATGATGCGCAGCGCGATCTCCCCGCGGTTCGCGATGAGGATCTTCTTGAAGAGCTTCTCGCCGTGCGGGAACGCGGTCAATGGGGGATCGTGAAGATGAGCGTGGTCTTGCCGAGGTGGATCTCGTCGCCTTCCCTCAGGATCTGCGACGTGATCCGCGTCCCGTTCACGTAGGTGCCGTTCTCGCTGCCGAGGTCGGTGATGCGGAACGACCCGTCGAGCTCGTAGCCGATCGTGGCGTGCTTCCTCGACACCGCGCGGTCGTCGAGCACGACCTCGTTGTCGAGGCCGCGTCCGACGGTGCTGACGCCCTTCTTGAGCGGGTACTTCGCCCGGCGCGTCCCCGCCTCTCCCTTCAGCACGAGGTGCGGCATCGCCCCGTCGGCGCGCGGCGGCTCCGGAGGCGCGGCCCGTGGAGGCGGAGGAGGCGGGATCCTCCCGCTGGATCCGCTGGTCTTCACGAACGTCGAGTCCTCGAACGCCGCGTCGGTCAAGAGCGGCGGCGACGACGACGGCATGCGATCGGCCACGGACGATTCGCTCATCTCGTCGGCGACGGGAGCCGGCATCGGGATGGGTTTCAGGCCGAGCACGTTTCCACGCTCGCCCACCGCCGGCTCCTCCGTCAGGTCGTCGAGCGACTTCGAGAGCTCGTCGAGCTCGGCGAGATCGTCCACCTCCTCCGGCGACAGCCCCGCGGCCTGGCTCATCGCGCTCCTGGGGTTGAAGTCCATGTTGACGACCAGCGACTCCATCCCCACCTCTTCGGGCTCGGGCTTCATGGGTGCGGTGCGAGGCGACGGGAGGCGTCGGAGGAGGAGGCGGGGGTGGCGGAGCGACCGGGGGGAGCGAGGGCGGTGGCTGGGAAGCGCGGGATGCCGCGACTGGAGGCGCGGGCTCGGGAGCCGAGGGCCGCGCCACGGGCGACGGCGGCGGAGGAGGTGGCGGCAGGGCCGCCGCGGCACGCTTGAGCGCGAAGCCGTCGAACATCGCCGTCGGCTCGGCGTTCTCCTGGGACGGCGGCGGAACGGGCTCCGCCGGCGGCGCCTCCGGCCTGGCTTCGGACAGCGCTTCCCCGGTCGCCGCCTCCGTCAGCGCGCGCACGGCGCGGTAGTCGTCGAGCTCCCGGTCGAGGTCTCTCCTCGCGTCGCGCACCGAGAGCTCCACGCTCTCCCGGCGGAGCTCGCCTTCGACGGCGTCGAGCTCACCGATCTCGGTGCGGAACGGGATCTCCTCGAGATCGCGCTCCATCGCGCCGATCTCCTCCTTGCGTTGCTTCAGGCGATCGACGAGCTCGCGGAGCTCTCGCCGCTCGGCGCTCTCGAGCTCGCCGGCGCGCCGATCGAGATCGGCGACGACGCGGCTCTTCACGGCCTGCCGCGCGCCGTCCGCGATCTCCTGGGAACGGGCATACAGACGACGGAGCCTCGCGATCTCCTCCCGTCGCTTTCGGAACGCGGCGAGAAGGCTGGTCTTCGAAGTGGGTTCGGCCATGGCGAGAGAGCCATGAAGCATATCGCGCTCCGTTTGCCGCGGACCGCGCGCTCGCGGGCCGGAGCAGGTAGGCTAGCGAGCCGTCCGATGCTTCCCGCTGACCGGAGCTGGCGAACGAGCGTGACGCGCGACCGGAAGGCGGACGCCGCGGCGATCGGCGCGATCGCGCTCTCCTGGGCCCTCTTCCATGCGGACGTGCTTGCCGGCGGGGTCTACTACTTCCGCGACATCTACCACTACCACGTCCCCATCAAGACGGTCGCCGCCCAGGCGATCGCCGCGGGAGAAGCGCCGCTCTGGAATCCCTACGTCGGGTGCGGGCAGCCGCTCCTCGCGAACCCCAACAACGTCGCCGTGCACCCCTTCAACGTCCTCTACCGGCTCGCCGGCGTCCCGCGCGCCGTCACCCTCTACATCGCCCTCCATCGCCTCGTGTTGCCG
This sequence comes from Acidobacteriota bacterium, assembly GCA_046331505.1. Taxonomy (GTDB): domain Bacteria; phylum Acidobacteriota; class Vicinamibacteria; order JAXLQT01; family JAXLQT01; genus JAXLQT01. Next base: position 63,004 of record JAXLQT010000022.1, on the reverse strand, counting down.
CTCGGCGCCTACGCGCTCGCCCGCTTCCTGGAGCTCGGCCCGGGAGGATCGCTCCTCGCCGCGCTGCTCCTGGGCTTCAGCGGCCTCGCGGCCTCCATCGCGAACTTCTACATCACCGTGGGAACCGCCGCGTGGTCCCCGCTCGCGATCCTCGCGCTGCTCCGGGCGCTCGATGGCGTCACGCCGCGCCGGATCGCGGCCGCCGCTGCGGCATGGGCACTCGTCTACCTCGGAGGAGAGCCATTCACCATGCTGATGACCCTCGGCCTCGCCCTCGTGCTCGCGCTCGCGCGCGGGCGGCCGCGATCGACGGTTCGGCTGCTCGCGCGATTCGTTCTCATCGCCGCAACGGTGGGGGCGGCGACCCTTGCGCTGTGCGCCATCACCGTCCTGCCGACCGCCGAGCTCCTGCGCTCCACCCGCCGAGGCGAAGGCTACGCGTTCGGAAGCTATGCGATGTACTCGATGCCGCCTCTCTCCCTCGCGGAGATGGTCGTTCCGAACCTCCTCGGCCAGCCGTGGCGCCTGGAGCGCGGCGCGCTCTGGGGAGCGTCCCGGTTCGAGAACGGATTCCCCTATTTCCTCTCGCTTTACATGGGCGCGGGGGCCTGGGTCCTCGCGCTCTGCGGCTCCTGGCGGCGGCAGCGACGGCGATGGCAGGCGATCCTGTGGACGCTCGTCGGCGCGAGCCTCGTCCTCGCTCTCGGGCGGCACGTCCCGGGCAATGCGATCGCCTTCGCGCTGGCGCCACCGCTGTGGCTCCTGCGCTATCCCGTGAAGTGGACGTTCGTGACGTCTTTCGGGCTGTCGCTGCTCGCAGGCCGCACGTGGGAGTCGATCTCCGATCGCACCACGAGATCCGCCGCCGCGCGGCGGATCGCTTGCGCCGTCTTCGGCGTTCTCCTCGCCGCGCTCGGGCTCGCAAGGCCGGAGCCATTCGCCCGGGCGGTCGCTTCGCTCTTCCCACCCGTCCCGGGAGGCATCGGGACGCCGGACGTCTGCGCCGCGATCGGCACGTCGATGACGCGCACCGGCCTTCTCTGGATCGCCATCGCCGCCGCGGTCGAGCTCGCAGCGCGAGGCATCGCCGCTCCAAGGATCGGTCTCACGCTGGTCGTCGTGCTGTGCCTCTGCGACCTCCACGGAGCGACGAGCGCGCTCGACCGAGCGGCGCCGGCATCGTTCTACGACGCCGGCACGAAGGCAGCGGCGGAGCTCCGATCGTCGCACCCCTGGACGCCGCGGATCGCCGAGGCTCTTGGACCGAGGCCCGACGCCGGACGCGTCCTTGCTCCCGACGACGACCGGCGCTGGCACTTCTACTGGCTCGCGAGCGTGCTCAAGGCCTACACCGGCATCCCTCACGGCCTCCGGTACGCGTTCGACGACGATCCCGCGCAGCTTCATGCGAGGACGACCGTGGCTCGGAACAGCGCCCTCGCCGCCCTTCCGCCCGCCGACGCGGTGGCGCTTCTCGCCGACTCGGCGGTCGAGTACGTGCTGTCCCTCGACGACGTCGCCGCCGCCGGGACGACCGTCGTCGCGCGCGTCGAGAGCAGCAGCGACCGGCCACTCGTCGTTCGCCGCGTCGTCGATGCAAAGCCATGGGCCGGAGTCGAAGGAGGAGGGCCCGCACGTCCTCTCTCCCTGACGCCGAACCGCTTCGTGTTCGAGGCGAGCGCCCGTACGCCTTCGCGGTTCGTGCTGCGCGAGACGTTCTTCCCGGGCTGGCGAGCGACGGTCGCGGGGCGCGCCGTCCCCATCGAACGCTACGCCGAGACCTTCATGAGCGTCCCGATCGCGGCGGGCCAGAGCCGCGTGGAGCTTCGCTTCGATCCCGCGTCGTACCGGATCGGTCGCGCCGTCTCCCTCGCCACCCTGGCGCTCCTGCTCCTGGCACTTCTCGCCGGAGCGCGCGCTGCCGGCGCCGCGGGCGCCGCGACGGCGCCGGCAGCGCGCGTATAATGTGCGGCTGCCGCATCGGTGCGGCATCACACGCATGACAGGCAGTGCCGTCATCGAGGCAGCGGGCCTCAGCGACGTCGGGCTCAAGCGAGCCCACAACGAGGACTCGTTCGTCCTCGCCGACGTGGCTGACCCGGACAAGACCGAAGGCCCCTTCGTCACCCGGACCACGGCACCAAGCGGCGCGCTCCTGGTCGTCGCCGACGGCATGGGTGGCGCGGCGGCCGGAGAAGTGGCCTCGCGCATGGCCGTCGAGATCATGCGGGAGAAGCTCGGAGAGCTGCTGCGAAGCGTCCACAAGGTCGCCGATCTCGCGCAGATCCTGACCGACGCATCGCGCCACGCCAACGCCCAGATCTTCGCGAAAGGCAAAGCGAACCGCGCGCTGCGGGGTATGGGCACGACGCTCACGGCGGCGCTCTCGGTCTCCGATCTCCTGTTCGTGCTGCAGGTCGGCGACTCCCGCGCCTACGTTCTGCGGCGAGGGAAGCTCGCGCAGGTGACGCGGGACCAGTCGCTCGTCGGCCAGATGATCTACGAGGGCAAGATGTCCGCGGAGGATGCGCGGGCGAAGCTCCCGAAGAACGTGATCCTGCAGGCGGTCGGCAAGAAGGATGTGCTCGAGCCCGTCCTCACCGCCCTCGAGCTGCGATCCGGGGATCGCCTCCTGCTCTGCAGCGACGGCCTCTCGAACCTCGTGCGCGACGACGAGATCGAGAGCCTCATGGCGGCGGCCGTCGATCTGCGGCAGGCCTGCCAGGTGATGATCGACATCGCGAAGGATCGCGGGGGCGACGACAACATCACCGTGGTTCTCGCCACCTTCAAGGGCGACGGCCTCGCCCCGCGGACGGCGTGGATCTCGATCTCGACGTGCTCGCACGACGCGGGGAAGAGCGGATGTTCGCCGGCGAGGAAGCGGCGGACGAGATGCCCGAGATCCTCATGCAGACGGCGCGTCATGCCGAAAGCATGGATGCCGACGACCCCGGCGACCGCACCATCGTCCGAGGATCCGCCGCAACGGTGAAGCTCGGCGCCCCTCCGGCGCAACCGCCGGCGCTGCACCTCGACGTGGACGAGGTGCTAGGTCCCGCGTCGCGCGCCAAGCGTCCCGCGCCGATCCCCGACCAGATCGACACGCTGCCGCTGCCAGCCCAGGACGACGACGACATCACGATCGTCGGCGACGCGGCCATGGTCAGCCGCGCGCTCGATCGCGCCATCCACGAGGACCGCACGGAGCCGCTATCGCTCGCAGCCGACGTGGCGCCCGCCCTGGCGCGCGAGGAGGCTCCGACCGCGGCAGAGCCTCCCGCCGAAGCGAGCCGGACCGCCTCGGAAGAGACCGAGGAGCTTCTCGAGTACACCGACGACGACGTCGAGGACGATACCGTCCTGACCACTCCCGCTCGATTCGTGACGCCGCAGGGGATCCCCGACATGGAGACCGATGCCACGACGAAGCTCGAAGCGTCCGAGCCGGAGGCGATCGCGCCCGGTCCGGCCGAGCCGGAGGCCGAGGCACCCGCCGTGGACGAAGCGCCCGAAGAGACCGTCGCCATGTCGCCAGCGGTCGAGCCCGAGATCGTGGTCGCACCGATCGTGGAGCCCGAGATCGTCGTCGAGCCCGTGGTCGAACCCGAGATCGTGGTCGAGGCCGAGAGCCTCCCCGAGCCCGCCCCCGAGCAGGAGCCCGTCATCGAAGAGATCTCGGCCGATCCCGGGGTCGCCGCGCCAGCGCCGGAACCGGAGCCCGAGCCGGAGCCCGAGCTCGACCACGCACCCGAGCCGGAACCGGAGCCGGCGCCCGCGCGCGAGCTCCAGCGCGAGCCCGAGCCCGAGCCGGAGCCCGAACCGGAGCCCGAGCCGGCACCGGCTCCCGAGACACGGCGAGCACCCGCACCCCCGCCGCGGGAGGAGCCCGTGTCGCCATTTGCGATGGAGCCGCCAGCGGCCGAGCCTCCATCGCTCTCCGCCATGCTCGAGTCCGCGCTCGGGTCGCTCGAGGAGATGACGTCGTCGACCTCCGAGCTCGAGTCCGCCTCGAGCCTGATGGCCATGAAGACCGCGCAGCGGCCCGCGGCACGGCCGTTCGAGCCACCCGCGCCACGCCCGGCACCCACACCCGCAAGGACCCCTCCCCCACCAAAGGCGCCTGCGGCCAAGCCCGCGGCACCCAAGCCATTCGAGGCGCCCGCTCCACCACCGCCGCGGCCCGAGCCTGCTCCCGTGAAGGCCCAGACCGACGCTCTCAAGAAGGTGAATGCGAGCCTCGACGACTCCGGGCTCTTCAAGCAAGCCGATACCGGGGCGCACAAGCGCAAGCCTTCCTCGGGATCGCGCCTCCTTCCCGTCGTCGGGGTGCTCGGGCTCGTGATGCTGCTCGGGGGTGGGTTCCTGCTCATGTCGAGGAAGCCGGACGCGAATCCCACGCCATCGACGCCATCGACGCCGGTGACGTCGACGGACACGACGCCCGAAGCGCCGACGACGACCACCACCCCGGAGGTCGCCACGACGAGCACGCCGGCGCCGCCGCCCGAGACGAAGGTTGCGATCCACACTCCGACCGTCGTCGAGCCGGTGACTCCGAGCGTGAAGCCCCCGTCACCCACCAAGCCGACGCCGACCAAGCCCGTCATCGAGCCTGTCCGGCCGACCGCTGAGGCAACCCCCACGCCCTCCGCGGCCAAGCTCGGGACCCTCGACGTCGAGACCACCCCGGCGGGGGCCTACATCATCCTCGACGGCGAGATCCTGGGCGTCACGCCAATGGAAGTGGAGCTAGAGCTGAACCAGCCGAAGAACCTCGTCATCCACCTGGTCGGCTACAGCGATTTCCACGAGCGCGCCTACGTCCAGACCGAGCGGAGCAAGAAGCTCAGCCTCAAGCTCGATCAGAAGGCTCCGTAGCGCCGCTTTCTCCTCGCGAAGGGAGGGGCCGGGTCGCGATCTCGTGGTGCCGAAGGGGAGACTCGAACTCCCACGGCTTGCGCCGCCACCCCCTCAAGATGGTGTGTCTGCCAATTCCACCACTTCGGCACGGGGTCGATCGAAAGGCGGATTATACGCGCGTCACGGCGTCGGTGTCTGGGTCGGCGGCGCGGGAGCAGAGCTCGGAGCATCCGCCGCCGGGGCGAGGCGCTTCGCTGGCGGTCGCAGGAGCCGGAGCGGACGTGGTTTCCGGCGCTGGCGGCACCGGCGACTCCGGCATCTCGGTCCCCGGAGCCGGCGCGTCCGACGACGGGAGGGCCGCCGGTGGAGCCGCGGTCCCCGGTGCCTCCGTGGCCGGCGTCATCGCCGGAGCCGGGATCGCTCCCGTGGATGGCGCGGTCGATGGCGCGGGCGCGATGGGCAGCGTGCCCGCCGCAGCAGGTTTCCCGGCCGAAGAGCGGTCGAGCACCGACTCGTCCTTCGACTTGCGCACCGCGAGCACGAGGGACAGCACCATGAACAGCACGGCGGAGTAGGTCGTCAGCCGGGAGAGCGCGGTCGCCGCGCTCCGGGCGCCGATGGCGGCCTGGCTTCCGCCCGCGCCGAACGCGCTCGCGAGATCGGCGCCCTTCCCCGATTGCAGCAGAACCACCGCGATGAGGAAGAGACAAACCAGGACGTAGATCGTGTAGAGAAGGATGGTCATTGAGAGCCTCGCACGCTACCACAGGCCGCATCGATGATGCGGACGAAAGCCTCGGGTTTCAAGGAAGCCCCACCGATCAGGGCGCCATCGACGTCCTCGGACGCGAGAAGCGCCGCAGCGTTGTCCGCCGTGACGCTTCCACCGTAGAGGATACGCAAACCACGCGACGTGGGCTCGCCCCAGAACCTCTGCAGGATCCCGCGGACGAAGGCGTGCATCTCCTGCGCCTGCTCGCGCGTCGCGGTCCGTCCCGTGCCGATCGCCCACACCGGCTCGTAGGCGATCGTGAGCCGTTCGGCGGCGCCGGCGGCGAAGGTCTGGAGCCCGAGGGAAAGCTGGCGCTCGACGGTCGCGAAGGCGCGATCGCCCTCGCGCTCCTCGAGCGTCTCCCCGACGCAGACGATCGGACGCAGGTCGCTCGCCAAGGCGGCCTCGACCTTTGCCCGCACCGAGGCATCGGTCTCGCCGAAGAGCTGGCGGCGCTCCGAATGGCCGACGATGACCCACGCACAACCCGCGTCGCGCAGCATCGGAGCGGAGATCTCGCCGGTGAAGGCGCCGGATGGTGCCGGGTGTACGTCCTGCCCGCCGAGCGCGATGCGAGACCCCGCGAGGCACTCGCGGACGACGCCGAGGCTCGTGAAGGGGGGACAGACGAGCACGTCGACCCGATCCTCCTTGCCGCGCGCGGCGGCGATCGGCGCGGCGATCGCGCGCGCCTCGGAGGCAAGGCCGTTCATCTTCCAGTTGCCGGCGACGAGCTTCGTCCTCACGCGGGCACCTCGGTCAGGGCGGCGATGCCGGGAAGGGTCTCCCCGGCGAGGAGCTCGAGAGAAGCGCCGCCGCCCGTGGAGATGTGCGTGATACGGGCCGCAACCCCCGCCTGGTTCACCGCCGCGATGCTGTCCCCGCCGCCGACGATCGAGACCGCCTTGCTGGACGCAACGGCCTGTGCGACGGCGAACGTGCCGGCGGCGAAGGGAGGCATCTCGAACACCCCCATCGGTCCGTTCCAGAGGATGGTGCCCGCCTCCCGTATGACGGATGCGTAGGCCGCGATCGTTTCGGGGCCGATGTCGAGCCCCTTCCACTCCGGGGGGATCTCGCCTCGCACGACGCGATGCTCCGCATCGGCCTTGACGTCGCGCGCGATGACGTGATCCGAGGGAAGCACGAGCTTGGCGCTGCGGGCCGACACGATCGACGCCACCTCCTCGACGTCGCCCATGCGCCCAGCTTCGAGAAGCGACCCACCGATGCCGATCCCTCGCGCCGCGAGGAACGTGTACGCCATGCCGCCGCCGATCAAGAGCGCGTCGACCTTCGCCGCGAGGTTCTTCAGGATCGGGATCTTGTCGGACACCTTGGCGCCGCCGAGGATCGCGACGTAGGGGCGCTTGGGGTCCCCGACCGCGGCCCCCAGGTACTCGATCTCCTTCTGCATCAGGAGCCCCGCGGCGGAAGCCTTCACCCAGTGAGTGATCCCCTCCGTCGACGCGTGCGCGCGGTGGGCCGTGCCGAAGGCGTCGTTGACGTAGACCGTGCAGAGCGCCGCGAGCTTCTTGCTGAAGGCCGCGTCGTTCGCCTCCTCCTCGGGATGGAACCTCAGGTTCTCGAGCAGCATCACGCCGCCAGGCGCCAGATCGCGCGCGGCACGCTCCGCCTTGTCGCCGACGCAATCGTCCACGAAACCGACGGGCGCGCCGAGGAGTTCGGCGAGCCTCACGGCGATCGGGCGCAGCGACAGCGACTCCTTGGGCTTTCCGTCGGGACGTCCCAGGTGCGAGCCCAGCACCACGCGCGCTCCGGCCTCGCGGCACAGAGCGATCGTGGGCAGGCTCGCGACGATCCGGGTCTCGTCCTCGATGCGACCGCCCTTCATCGGGACGTTGACGTCGACGCGCAGGAACACGGTCTCGCCCGGGAGCGAGAGCTCCCGGACGCTCAGCTTGCGTGCCACGGATCAGAGCCCGATGTAACGGATCAGATCGGCGACGCGGCAGCTATAGCCCCACTCGTTGTCGTACCAGGAGAGGATCTTCACGGTGCGATCTCCCACCATCTTCGTGTACGGCGCATCGACGATCGACGAGTGCGGATCGCCGTTGAAGTCGGTGGACACGAGCGGCTCGGTCGACACCTTGAGGATCCCCTTGAGCGGGCCCTCGGCCGCCTTGGTGAGGGCGGCGTTGATCCCCTCGGCGGTGGTCGCCTTCTCGAGCGTCGCGGTGAGATCGACCAGGGAGACGTTGGGCGTCGGGACGCGGATCGCGATCCCGTCGAACTTCCCGCGCAGGCTCGGGAGCACCTCGCCGACCGCCGCGGCGGCGCCGGTGGTGGTCGGGATCATCGACAGCGCCGCGGCGCGCGCGCGCCGGAGATCGCTGTGCGGCAAGTCCAGGATGCGCTGGTCGTTCGTGTAGGAGTGGATCGTCGTCATGAGGCCAGTGACGATCCCGGCATGCTCCTGGAGCACCTTCGCGATCGGCGCGAGGCAGTTGGTCGTACACGACGCGTTCGAGAGGATCGTGTGCTTCTCGCGGTCGTAGTCGCGCTCGTTGACGCCCATCACGACGGTGATGTCGGGCCCCTTGGCCGGGGCGGAGATGACGACGCGCTTCGCGCCGGCGGTGACGTGCTTGCTCGCGCCCTCGCGGCTGCTCGCGACCCCCGACGACTCGAGGACGATGTCGATCCCGAGGTCCTTCCAGGGGAGCTTGGTCCAGTCCTTCTCGGCGAACACCTTGAGCGCGCGGCCCGCGACGGAGATCGATCCCTGATCGTGGGTCACCTCGTGGTCGAGGACGCCATGGACGGAGTCGTACCGGAGCAGGTGGGCCAGGGTCTTTGCATCCGTCAGATCGTTGACGGCCACGAACTCGATGCGTGTGTCGTCCAGCGCGGCCCTGAGAACGTTGCGGCCGATGCGGCCAAAACCATTGATCGCGACGCGGATTGCCATGGCGCCCCCTTGGCTACGGGTGTAGGAACCCGGAACGGAGTCTTGTAGGGCGGGGGCCTGTCCCCGCCGGTTCGGATCGAAATCTCCGAGCTTCACGCGAGGACAGCTCGAAAGACCCTTTCGTCGACAATCGCCTCGGCTCGGGATCCCCTCAGGGACCGCGCGAACGAGGGGCGACATTATAGATCAGCCATGGGCCTCGTCGCCCAGGCCAGCGCTTGCCGGACGACACGGCGGGCCCGGCAAGCGCTCGCGCCTTGCGGATCCTGCTATAGTTCCGGAAACCCCGAGGCGAGCCGACGTGGCCCGCCCGACTGAATGCACGGGAGGTCGGATGCCCCTGGCCACCGCAACGACACCCATCCTTCTCGCCGGCGATTTTGCCGTGCGCCTGGCGGAAGACCCCTCGATCCTGACGCTCTACAGCCCGTTCTTCCTCACCACCAGAGACGGGCGGGAAGCGCTGATGCTCCTGATGCGCCAGCGCCCGAGACTGGCCATCGTCGACAGTCCCCTGCCCGAGCTCGACGGCGAGGCCATCGTCGCGCGCGTACGCGAGCATCGCGAGCTCCGGCACACGTCGACCATCCTCGTCCGCCAGGACGGGCGCTCCGGGCGCAGCGCGGCCAACGTCACCCTGGACATGTCGGCGGGCTACGACGGCGACGCGCTGATCCGGCAGGCGGATCGCCTCCTGTCCATCAAGCCCCGTTACCGGGCCAAGGCCTGGGTGCGGATCGATCGCCCCTCGGTGCAGAAGTTCGGCGCGGTGGTCCAGACCTTGAACCTCTCCGAGAGCGGCATGCTCGTGGCGTCGCGCGACCTGCTCCACGTGGGCGAGGCCATCACGCTACGGGTGCTCCTCCCCCGGGTCACGCAGACGATCGGCGCTCGCGTGGTGCGCGAAGCGCCGGCCGATGCCATCGAGCGCAGCGAGCACCGCTACGGAGTGGAGTTCACGGCGCTCCTGCCCGAGGACCGGCTCAAGATCCGTAGCTGCATCGAGCTCCTGTCGCCGGCTCCGGCGATGGCGTAGGCGCGCGCCGAGCCCGGAAGACGCTGCACTAGAACGAGAGCTTCAGCTCGCCCCAGACACGGCTGTTCGGTTGGTTGGCGCCAAGGTAGGTGTCACCCGGCCCCGCGAGCCGCTCCGCCTTCACGATCAGCTTGAGGGGATCGCGGATCCGCCAGGTCAGGGTCGCGTCCTGGTAGGCCCCCTTCGAGAACGCCGTGAACGCGGACACCTCGAACGAGACGTCTTCGCTCTTCTCCCAGGTCGCGTGGAGAAGGACGCCGCGCTCGAAGGGGGTCTCGACCGACAGCAAGCTCGCGCCCGCCGGCCGATCGAGGTCGAGCCCGCGCTGCGAGAGCACCGAGAGGATCACGGTGAGGTCCTGCTCGCCGACGAGATCCGCCCAGCGGTGATCGAGCCCGAAGACGGCGACACCGTACCGATCGCCGCCATCAGGAAAGACCACCCGCGCCGCCTCGCCGCGAAGGCCGATGGAGCCCACGGCGGTCTGGAAGTCGGCGCCAAGGACCTCCTGCCGCTCGAACCGCTCTGCGATCCCCACCGTGACGGTCCCCCGCGACAGATCGGGAACACCCGGCACCACGTCGATCGCGGGGAGGTCGGAGATGTAGCGCCCGTAGGACGCCGAGATGGCCGAGCCGGGGAGCTTGTAGCTCACGCGCAGCGCTTCCTGCACGTGGTCCCAGGACACGGCCGGGAGCTTTCGCGGCGTGAAGTCATAGCTCACGGCGAGCTCGGGAGGTCCGGTGGGGAAGAACGGGTTCTCGACGCGCGAGGGGAGCTCTGGACCGAAGCGGTTGTCCCCTGTCGGGAGCCGCGAAGGCTGGAAGACTGGCAGGACGACGAGGTCGATGCCGAGATCGCGGAGCTGGTAGCCCAGGCTCGCGCACACCGCTCCCAGCTTGTCGGCGCGCAGGAGATCGGTGTAGTCGCGCGCGTTCAGGTTGTCGGTCGGGTTGAAGCCGTCCGCGGTCCCCCACGCGTGGACGACCTTCCCGAGCCGGAGGTCGAGAGAGCCGCCGCCGCCGGAAAACCGGCGCGCGACGTAGAGCTCGGTGATCGACAGTAGAGGTGCCTCCTCGCGACGCTCGAGCACGTCGAGGCGGACGCTCCGGTCGTACCACGACGCGGTGTCGGCGCGGAGGTAGCCTGCAAGGACCAGCTTGACGTCGCCCCCCGCACGCGCCTCGGTGGAGAGCGTGGCCTCTCCGCGAAAGCGCTCCGGAGCGGCGGCGCTCGCCGTCGCGTAGGCTTCGCCGCGCACGGTGGCCGTGCTCTTTGCCTCGAAGGCGCGGACCGGCATAATCGCGCCCATGACCAGAACCACGAGCACGACGCCGTTCTTCGCCGCTCTCGTCGCGTTCGTCGCGGCGGGCGCCGCGGCGCGTGCCGCCGAGCCCGGCGGTCGCGAGATCGCACAGAGGGTGGAGGAGCAGAACCGTTCGAACACCGAGATCTCGACCTTCGAGATGCGCATCGTGGACGGCAAGGGCAAGGAGAAGGTCCGGCGGATCAAGAGCTTCTCATCGACGCCGAAGGGCGGCCAGGATCGCGTGATGCTCCGCTTCCTCGACCCGCCCGACGTGGCAGGAACGGGTCTCCTGACCCTCGAGGGATCTCCGGAGGACGAGCAATGGATCTACCTCCCCGCCCAGAAGCGGACGCGGCGGATCGCGGCGGGAGGGAAGAACGAGTCCTTCATGGGATCTGACCTGTCCTATGACGATCTCCGGCCGCGCGACGTCGATGCGTGGGAATACAAGGTGCTGCGCTCGGAGAAGCTCCCGGACGGCGACACCTGGGTCCTCGAGGCCGTGCCGGTCAAGGGCGGAAAGGCCGCCGACAGCGAGTATGGCCGGACCCTGAGCTGGATCCGAAAGGAGGACTTCGTCCCCCTGAAGGGCGAGCTATACGACAAGGACGGGCAGCTCTGGAAAGCCATCGCTTATGCGGGATACAAGGACGACGGCGGGGTGAAGCGGCCGGCCTCCCTGAGCGTCGAGAATCGGAAGAAGGGGAGCAAGACGGTGATGTCCTACGTCGAGCGCGCGATCAACACCCCGATCGACGACGGAGTCTTCACCGCGCGCTCGCTCGAGGCCCCGTAGCAAGGTCGCGACGTAGCCACGTCGCAATGCCAGCGGAACCGGCGGGGGACGAGCCCCGCCCTACTTCGCGAACGGGTTGCCGGCCGCGCCCATGTCCATCTTCTGGTAGCCGGACGGAAGGTCGAAGGTGCCCGCCGGGACGTCGCCCGTGTCCGCCTTGAGGACCTCGCTCTTCATCGTCACCTTCTGGCCTCGCATTCCGATCGTGCCCTCGATGAGGATCGGGAGCCCGTCGATCTGCGCGGCGTCGTAGGAGCTCGAGACGATGTCGCCGGACGCCTCCTTGGAGAGAGCGGCCCACTCCTTGTAGTCCATCTTGAGGTCCTTGGTCACCCAGATCGTCGCGTCCAGACCGTTCTCGTGCGTCATGTGGTACTGCACGCACGAGAAGCCGTTGATCGTCTGGGTCTTCCCCGTCTTCTCGATCGCCGGAGGCTTGCCCCCGGCGGCGGCCTGAGCCTTCTGCTTGAACGTCGCCAGCGGGATCTCGATGTAGGACTTGCTGGCGGCCATCACGGTGATGACCTTCCCACCGCCGATGTCGAGGATCGTCGACATCTGGCCGGTCATGGGGTTCTGCATCGACATGCGGATCTTCTTCTCCTTCATGCTCATCCAGGTCTCCGACTCGATGATCTGCCCGCCGGCGTCCACCTTCTGGATCATGTGCAGATCCGCGAGGGCGAGGCGGGAGACGAGAGCGGCAGCGATGAGGCAGACGGACCTTGGGGCGAGAGACATGGCGAACTCCTTAACCGGCGAGGCCCGACGCCCCGCTCTACGAAACCGGCGAGGGACGGGCCCCGCCCGATCGAATCGACCTCGACGTCACCCGCGCTGGCAGCGCTCGAACACGCGGTAGAGCTGCGCCTTGCCGCGGATCCCCTCCCGCAGGAGCTCCATGGCCCGGCCCACGTCCGCAGAGGAGATCACGATGTCGGCACCCAGGACGAACGCGGGCAGCCCGTCGAGCGACTTGTACTTCGGCGAGACGAAGGCCACGAACGTGTGGCGGCGCCGCTCGGGGCTCCCGCCCGCGAGCTTCCTGAGGAGGGTCTTGCCGCCTTCGGGATCCTCGGCGAAGGCATGGCCCACCACCACGAGGTCGTAGGCCTGGTCGAGAGCCTGGAACGACTCCTGGAGACCGGTCTGGACGTCGATCTGGTAACCGAGGCTCCGGAGCGCGCCGTCGAGAGCGCGCGCGACGGCGGCGTCCGGCTCGCACACGAGCGCCTCGGGCATGTCGTTCTCGAGGCCGGAGCTGGTCGAGGTGTTCGAGGGCTGGAGCCCGAGCGTCTCACCGAAGATCCGCTGCACCTCGCGCCGCACGATGTCGGCTGCTTCGTCGCGATCGACGTTGTCCATCTCTTCTCCTCAGGCGCCTCAGGCGCCCATCCTTGCGGTGCCCTCGAGCACGAGGCCGAGGTTGTTCGCATTGGTGGCGTAGGACAGGGCGACCTCGCGCGTGATCAGCCCCTCCTCGTAGTACTGGGCCAGCACCTTGTCGAACGGCTGCATGCCGTCGATCTCGCCGTCCATCATCGCGTCGACGAGCGAGCGGCCGTCCTGCTCTCCCTTCAGGATGTAGTCCCTCGTGCGCATCGACGTCCGCAGGATCTCGAGCGCGGCGACGCGCCCGGTCCCGTCCTTGCGGGGCATGAGGCGCTGCGACACGATCCAGCGGAACGTCTGCGCGAGGCGCGTGCGCACCTGCGCTTCCTCGTGCTTCGGGAAGATCCCGAGGATGCGGTCGATCGTCTTGGACGCATCGATGGTGTGCAGCGTCGAGAGCACGAGGTGCCCGGTCTCCGCGGCCTCGAGGGCGATCTCCGTGGTCTCGAGGTCGCGCATCTCGCCGACGAGGATGACCTTGGGCGCCTGCCTCAGGGCCGCCCGCAGGGCGAGGGAGAACGACGGCGTGTCCGCGCCCAGCTCGCGCTGGTTGACCGTCGACTTCTTGTGCGGGTGCAGGTACTCGATCGGGTCCTCGATCGTGACCATGTGGTAGGCGTGATGCTCGTTGATCTCGTTGATGATCCCGGCGAGGGTCGTCGACTTCCCCGATCCGGTCGGACCCGTGACCAGCACGATGCCGTTGCGCTCCGCGGCGACGGCCTTGATCGCCTTGGGGAGCCTCAGGTCGTCGATGGAGGGGACCCCGGACGGGATCACGCGCAGGACGATCGCGTAGGTGCCGCGCTGCGAGAAGATGTTGACGCGGAAGCGCGTCTTCTGCGCGATCGAGTAGGAGATGTCGACGGAGCCGTTGCGCAGCAGCGTCCGCGTCTTTGTCCTCGTCGCCTTGGGAGGTGCAGCGCGATCATCTCGGTGTGGAACGGCGCTGAGCTTGGCCATCCTTCACAGGGACGGCGCGGAGTACGCCCGTTCACCTCGACCTGCGGCGGCCGTCCCACCGAGAAGTTGAGGTCGAGGTCCTTCGCGACCGACAGCATCACTTCGATGAGCGGGTTGATCTCGAATCGCGCCACGTCACACCTCCGCTTTCTTCAGCTCTTTGACCGGCGTGCGCCGCGCCGCCGATCCGCCAGTGCCGGCTCTGCTCTCGCCCGCGTCCAGGAACGATCCGGGGCCGTCGCCAGGGTGCCGGGTATCGCCTGCGGCGCGCGCCCAGGACCCGCGCGCGCAGCTCGGGGAGGAGCGCGGGAGGCCGCTTCCTCGCCGCTTCTGATCGCCTCGGCATACCGCCCGAAGTCGGCCCAGTGGATGTGACCCACCTCCGGCCGGATCACGACGTCGGCCTCCGCGAGCAGGAGCTCGCGCAGCTTGTGGCCGGTGATGGCGTTGCTACGCGAGACGATGTCCAGACCCCGCGTCAGCACCGGCGACTCGGGAAGCGACGCATGGATGTCGACGGCGACCACGAGATCGGCGCCCATGCTCCTCGCGGGTCCCGCCGGCACCTTGTTCACCGAGCCGCCGTCGATCAGAGTCGTCCCGCGCCACGCGACCGGCGGAAGAACGCCGGGAAGCGCACACGACGCGGCCACGGCGACGCGCAGCGATCCGGTGCGCATCACCACTTCCTTCCCTGCCACGATGTCCGTGGCGATGGCGCAGAACGGCAACGGCAGGTCCTCGATCGGCGGGTCCGGGAGCAGCTCGCGCAGGTCCTCGTCGAAGGACTTCGCGCTGATGAAGGACGGCTTGGTCGCCGAGACTCCCAGGATCAGCCCCTTCTTCACGGCCTGGGTCACCTGCTGGAAGAAGGTCTTGCGCGCCGGATCCCCCTGCCGGAACATCCCGAAGGAGGACTTCTTGAACCGGTCGCCGGAGCAGTAGGCGACGAAGCGATCCTCGACCGAGACCATGTCGCCGCAGGTCGCGAACGCCGCTCCCACCAGGGCACCAGCGCTCGTCCCGGCGATCACCTGCGGCGCCAGCCCCTCGCGGCACAGCACCTTCAGCACGCCGATGTGGGCAAGCCCCCGTGCCGCGCCGCCCCCCAGCGCCACGCCGAGGGCGAACGGCCGGGTGATCCGCGACGTCTCCAGGAATCCCCGGTGGGCGGCCATGGTGAGGGGCCAAGTATAGCGGGCCTATAATGCATGGCCCCCGCGCGGGGCGCGAGAAAGGGATCGGCTTGAGAATCATCGTCACCGGAGGGGCGGGCTTCATCGGAGGGCATCTCGTCGACGGGCTCGCCCTGGCGGGCCACGACGTTCACGTGGTCGACAACCTCTCCACGGGCCGCCGCGAGAACGTCGGTGATCGCGCCGCGCTCCACCAGCTCGACATCCGCGACCGCGGGCTCGCCGCGCTGCTCCAGGAGATCCGGGCCGACGCCCTCGTGCACCTCGCCGCGCAGATGGACGTCCGCAAGTCCGTGGCGGACCCGGTGTACGACGCCGACGTCAACGTCATCGGGGCCCTGAACGTGCTCGAGGCGGCGCGCCTCTCGGGAGTCCGGAAGCTCGTCTATGCCTCCACAGGCGGCGCGGTCTACGGAGAGCCGGAACGGATCCCCGTGGCCGAGGATCACCCGCTGCGGCCGCTCAGTCCCTACGGCGCCTCCAAGCAGGCGTTCGAGCAGTACCTCTCGATGTACGAGGGGCTCTACGGCATGAGGGCGACGACGCTCCGGCTCTCGAACGTCTTCGGACCTCGCCAGGACCCTCACGGGGAGGCGGGAGTGGTCGCCATCTTCTCGCTGCGCCTGCTCGAGGGAAAGGCGTGCACGATCTTCGGGGACGGGAGCAAGACGCGGGACTACGTGTACGTCGCCGACGTCGTGGCCGCGTTCGAGGCCGCGCTCGCGCGAGACATGGGCGGGACCTTCAACATCGGGCGAGGCATCGAGGTGTCCGACCGGGAGGTCTACGATGCCGTGCGCCAGGCCGTGGGCGGAAGCCTCGAGCCCGTGTACGCCGACCGCCGTCCCGGAGAGATCGAGCGCATCGCTCTCGACGCCGGTCGCGCGCGCCGCGAGCTGCCGTGGAGCCCGAGGACGGACTTCGCGCGCGGCGTCGAGCTCGCGGTCGCTCATTACCGCGCTCACGGCGGGCCGCGATGATGGCCCCTCGCACGATGATCCTCTTCGACATCGACGGGACGCTGATCCGCTGCGGCGACGCCCCGCGCCGGGCGCTCGCCCGCGCCTTGACGGGAGAGTTCGGAAGCCCCGGCCGCCTGCCGGAGGTCAAGTTCGGGGGCAAGACGGATCGCATCATCGTGCGGGAGTCGCTCGGTGACGCTCCCGCGTGGGACGACCCGGCCTGGCCGCGTTTCTGGAGCGCCTACGCCGCCCATCTCGCCGAGGAGCTGGTCGCGTTGCCTCCGACGATCCTGCCCGGAGTGCCAAGCTCTGAAACGCTCGCCGCCCGGCCCGGCGCGTGATGACGCTGGGGCTGGTCACCGGAAACGTGCCCGAGGGAGCGCACGCCAAGCTCGCCGCGAGCGGGCTCGGCGGGTTCTTCCCCGAGACCGCGGTGGCCGCCTACGGGAGCGGGGGCGAGGTCAAGGCGGACCTGGGCCCCGTGAGCCGCGCGCGCCGGTGCGAGGCGGTCGCGCCGGGAGCGCGCCGCGTCGTCGTCGGGGACACACACGCCGACGTCGCGTGCGCGCGCCGGCGGGTTCGTCGCGATCGCGGTGGCTACCGGCCCACAACCCTTCGAGGAGCTCACGGCCCTGGGGCCCGACGTGGTGCTGCCGAGCTTCGAGCCGCTCCCGCGGACGCTCCAGGCGCTGCTCGGATAAGATTCGTCCCCCGGAATGCGCGTCCTCGCCCTGAACCCCCCGTACCTGCCGCGCTACTCGCGCAGCCAGCGGAGCCCGGCGGTGACCAAGAGCGGGACGCTCTACTGGCCGATGTGGCTCGCCTACGGCGCCGCGTCTCTCGAGCGGGCCGGCCACGACGTCAAGCTCGTGGACGCACCCGCGGCCGGCCTCGACCTCGCAGTCACGCTGGAGCTGGCGCGGCAGTTCAACCCGGAGCTGGTCGTGCTCGACACGTCGACCCCCTCCATCAACTCCGACATCGGCGTCGCGCAGGCGCTACGGCAGGAGCACGCGCGGTGCCACGTCGTCATGGTGGGGACGCACGTCACCGCCACCGCGGAGGAGACCCTCACCGCCGCGCCTGCCGTGGACTCCATCGCGCGGCGCGAGTACGACCTCACGCTGGTCGAGCTCGCCGCCGCGCTCGCCTCGGGAGCGCCCCTCGAGGGAATCGCCGGCCTCTCGTACAGGGACCGCGGCGGCACGATCGCGCACAACGTGGATCGGCCCTACGTCGAGGACCTGGACGCGCTCCCGCTGGTGAGCCCCACCTACCACCGCCACCTCGACCCGCGCCACTACTTCAATCCCAACGCCCTCTATCCCATGGTGGCCATCATGGGGAGCCGCGGCTGCCCCTACCACTGCAGCTTCTGCGTCTATCCTCAGACCGTCTCCGGTCACGCGCTGCGCCTGCGCTCCCCGCAGAGCATCGCGGAGGAGTTCCTCTACGTCCAGAACAACATGCCGTCGGTCAAGGCGGTCTTCTTCGAGGACGACACCTTCACCATCAACAAGAAGTGGTGCGCGTCGGTCGCCGCGGAGCTCGTCAAGGCAGGGAACCGCCTGTCATTCACGGCCAACGCCCGCGCCGACGTGGACCTCGAGACCCTGCGCGCGCTCAAGGCCGCGGGCTGCAAGCAGCTCTGCGTGGGCTTCGAGAGCGGCGAGGACGGGACGCTCAAGGCCGTCGAGAAGAAGATCCGGGTGGAGCGCGGCAAGGAGTTCATGCAGGCCGCGCGCAAGGCCGGCGTGCTGGTGCACGGGTGCTTCATCTTCGGCAACCCCGGCGAGACGCGTCAGACCTTCGAGAGCACGCTCGACCTCGCGCTCCAGCTCTCCCCCGACACCGCCCAGTTCTACCCGATCATGGTGTACCCGGGAACGACGGCATACCGCCAGTTCGAGGAGGGCGGTCAGTTCGTCACGCACGACTGGGACGGGTGGCTCCGCGCCGATGGCGGACACGCGGCCGTCGTCTCGGTGGACGGGCTCTCCCCGGCGGACATCCACCGCTTCTGCGACGACGCTCGCCGGAAGTTCTACCTGCGCCCGAGCTACTTGCTCTACAAGGCGCGGAGGCTCCTGGCCCATCCCCGGGAGATCCGCCGGACGGTGAAGGCCATGAGGACCTTCTACCGGCACCTCTCCGCGCCCAGCCAGGCCTGAGCGACGGCGCCTCCATCTCGGTGATCGTCCCGGCGTTCCAGGCCGGTCGCGATCTGGACCGGAACCTCCCGGAGGTCGTGCGGGCCCTGGGGGACGGCGAGCTCATCGTGGTCGACGACGGCTCGTCCGACGACACCGCATCCGTGGCGTCGCGCCACGGCGCCAGGGTCCTCACCCAGCCCAACCGTGGCCCCGCGGCGGCGCGCAACCTCGGAGCGGGCCATGCGCGCGGCGACATCCTGGTGTTCCTCGACGCCGATTGCCGTCCGGCGCCCGGGTGGCTGCCCGCGCTGGTCGCGCCGCTCCGCGAGGGCGCCTTCGACGCGGTGAAGGGCGCGTACCTCACGGAGCAGGCGAGCGCGGTCGCGCGCCTGTGCCAGATCGAGTTCGAGGAGCGCTACGGGCTCCTCTCGGCGCGCCCCGCGACCGACTTCGTCGACTCCTTCTCGATGGCCGTGCGCCGGTCGGTCTTCGTGGAGGTGGGCGGCTTCGACGAGACGTTCCGCGTCGCCGACAACGAGGACGTCGACCTCTCGTACCGTCTCGCCTCCCGCGGCCACCGCATCGCCTTTGCGCCGCGCGCGGCGGTGTACCACCGGCATCCCGACACGCTCGGGAAGTACCTCCGGCTGAAGGTCTCGCGCGGATTCCACCGCATGCGGGTGTACGAGCGCTATCCGGGTAAGGCCCTCGCCGACAGCTACACCCCCTTCTCGCTCAAGCTCCAGGTTGGCGCCGCGCTGGCCGCGCCCGCGTGCGCCGTGCTCGCGGCGTCCGCCCTCCTCACGGGCGCAGAACCGAAGGCGATCCTCGCGGCGAGCCTCGTGGTGATGATGGCGCCCCTGCTGTCGACGCTCCCGTTCCTGGCGCGGGCAGCGCGGACAGAGCCGCGGCTCCTCGTCCACGCCCCCGTGTTTCTGGTGGCGCGGGCGGGCGCCATCGCGCTCGGCGTCGCACGCCGTGCCCTCAGGCTGCCTCCCACATCTCCGAAGGTGGTGTGAACGCTCGCCCGATCAGGCGGGACGGATTCCGAAGAGACGCTGGCCGTACTCGACCGGCTGGCCGTCCGTCGCGAAGACGCGCTCGATAACGCCGGCGCGATCCGCCTCGATCTCGTTCATGAGCTTCATCGCCTCCACGATGCAGAGCACGTCGCCGGGCTCGACCGCCTTGCCCACGTCCACGAAGGGATCCGCTCCGGGCTTCGCCGCGCGAAAGAACGTCCCGACCATCGGGCTCGTGACGACGGCGAGATCCTGGTCGAAGGATTGCTCGCGGGGGGTTGCCTCGACGACAAGCTGCGGTGCCGAACCCGGCGGTGCCGGCGCCTGGGCGGCCACACGACCGACGATCCGGACTTCGAGCTCGGGCGATCGCACGGAGAGCTCGCCGAGCCCGAGGTCGCTCACCATCTTCACGAGCCGATGGACCTCGTCCCACGGGAGGGTCTCTCCGCTCACGCCTTTCGTCTTCTTCAAACGCCGCCTCCCATCATCTCGCTAGGGGATCTCGTCCTGTAGCTTCAGGTGGGCCTTGGAGAGCTCGTATCTCGCGCGTCCCATCCCGGTGGTGCCGCTCAGCATCATCAGGAGGAAATAGTCACGTCCCACCATGTGCAGCAGCATGGCGAGCCCTTCGGTCACGACGGCCACCTCCCGAAGTCTCCGTAGCTCGAGCCCTTCGTGGGTCTTGACGATCCTCTTTTGCAACGCCGCGTACTCCGCCGCGATCAGATCCCGGTTGGCGGGATCTCCAGCGCCCTCCCGCCGCACTTCCTCGATGGGGATCCCGTCCGTTCCCATGAGGCTCACCATCAACGCGCCTTCGACCCTTCGCAGCACGTCCTCGAGGATGGCCCGGAACATCGAGCACCTCCCGATAAAGAAAGGAGCGTGCCCGGCGGTTGCCGGACACGCTCCGTAAGGTCATTCAGATCCTGGTCGCCGGGTTACGGGTTGTAGTGCTCCATCGCGACCTCGTCGGAGATCTGGGCCTCTTCCTCACCCTCGCGCGGATCCGTGATCTTCCCCTCGATGAACGTGCGGAAGATCTGCACCTTGAAGGGCGGAGGCGCCAGGCACGTCGGGTCGGTGCTGAACTCGGCGTCGCCAGTCCGGAACTCGCCGAACGCCAGCCCGTTGGCGTCGGTGATGTCCGAGGAGATGGTGATGATGCCGATGTCACCGGTGCAGACGTAGTAGGTCGTCGTGGGATCCAGAGGGACGTCGAATCCGAGCCGGTAGAACGCGATGTTGCGTCCCGGGAACGGCTCGAAATCGCGGTTCCTCACCTCGAAGCGGAGCGTCACGAGCTCGCCCGATCCTTGCTGCACAACGTCCGGGATCGCCGTCAGGTTGGACACCACGAGGCCCGTGGAGTAGCCGCCGATCTCGGGTGCATCCGGGTCGTTCTGGGCGCACCCGAACGGAAGGGCCGCGACCATCAGCAATCCGAGGACAGTGCACGCATTCTTGAGCATTCTCTCCCCCCTGCCGCCGGCGAGTGCCGGCGAAAGTGTTTCGTTGGGATGGTATCGTCGCGCCATGGTCTTAATCCAACTGGAAGTCGCCGAACTCGATGTCGATCCAGGCGAAGCACTGGTGCTCGTTCCCGGCGATGTCCCGACCGTAGAAATCGCACCGCGTGTTGGTGTAGATGATCTCCTCGCTGCCTGATCCGATCAGGTCAACCAGGGGACGCTCCATCTTCGCGACGTGCCTCACGAGCACGAAGAAGAAGTCCTGGGTCGTGTTGACGACCACGGTGCCGCTCATCACGGCGTCGAAGTTGTACGGGATGTCGACGCCCTGGACATTGTGACCGTCCCCGCGCGTGTACTGGACCGAGAGACGGTACATCTGGATGTCCTGATACGCGCTCGAGGTCTGGGTGTTCGGGTCCTGGTTGAGCGACATGTTCCGCAACGTCGCCTTGCCGTTGTCCTCGACGATCGTGCAGTTCGTGCCGTCCGCGTCGCACTTGAGGACGTCCGAGAACAGGAAGTCCACGTCGGCGCCGGTCACGTCCTGCGCGGCGAGCTTCTCCACGATGAGGAGGCTCGCACCGCGCGAGTCCTCGTCCCGGGTGTTCGTGTTGGCGCACCCACCGACTCCGACGAGGAGAGCCGCGAAAAGGACTGCGACGGTGGCTCTGCCCGACGTCTTGGTGATGAGCTTGAGCATCGATTCTCCTTTCATGCGTTCTCTCCTCCTAGTACTTTGCGATCCGGGGCGTCACGAAGATCAGCAGCTCGTTGTTCGTCCGGCTGATGCTCTTGTTCTTGAAGAGATTACCGAGAATGGGGATCTTGCTCAGGAAGGGCGTTCGCTCCTGGGAGTTCTCGTCCGTCACCTGGAAGATGCCGCCGATCACGGTCGTCCCGCCGTCGCGAACGAGCACCGAGGTCGTCGCGGCACGCTTGTCGATGGGCGGAGTCGTCGAACCCTGCACCGTATTGGCGAAGTCCGGCTGGCTCTTGTCCACGTTGATGGTCATGATGACGGTCCCCTCCGCGGTGATCTGCGGGGTGACCTTGAGGGACAGCAGCGCGTCCACGAAGGTCGTGGTCACGGTGTTGTTCGCGATGGTCGTCACCGGGATCTGCTTACCGGACTTGATCTCGGCCTCGCTGTTGTTCTGCGTGGTCACCTTGGGAGCGGAGATGATGCGTCCCTTGCCCTCGCGCTCGAGAGCGGTGAGGGCGATGTCCAGGCGGAACGTGTCGAGCACGTTGCCGAGCGAGAGCCCGATCCCCGAGTTCACCCCGGCCGCCGGGAGGTTGACCGCGTAGCCGTTGAGCGGATTATTGGTGAGTCCACCCGAGCTCTGCACGCCAGCACCGTCGATCAGGACGTTGTTCGGGAAGATGAGCCCGGTGGTGTTGCCGTGAACGGCATCGGAGATGCCGTTGAAGCCCCACTGGATACCGAGCTGCGTCACGAGGTCCTTCGTCGTCTCGACGATCCTCGCCTCGATGATCACCTGGGGCGTCGGCGCGTCCAGGGTTTCGATGAGGTTCGTGATCGTGTCGAACTTGTCCGGAACATCCGTCAGGATCAGGGTGTTGGTCCGCTTGTCGACGATGACCTCACCCCTCTTCGACATCATCTTCTCCAGGATCTTCTGGAGGTCGTTCGCCTTGGCGTAGGACAGGGCGCGCGTGATGGTCTTCAGGGGCACCGCGAGCTCCTTCTCCTCGAGCAAGCGGCGGCGGTTGACCTCTTCCTGGGCGAGCTTGCTGGTCGTGGCGATGCGGATCACGTTGTTCTCGAACACCATTCCCAGACCGTTGTTCTTGAGGATGATGTCGAGCGCCTGATCCCAGGGCACCTCGGTCAGCTTGATCGTGATCTTCCCCGACACGGTGGGGTCGAGCACGACGTTGAGGCCCGAGAAGTCGGAGATGAACCGGAAGATGTCCTTGATGTCCGCGTCCTTGAAGTCGAGGGAAAGCGGCTTGCCGCTGTAGGGCTTCTCGTCCCCACCGATCGTCTTCGTCTCGAACGACAGGGGGACCTCTCCCTTGCCCGAGGTCTTCTCCTCCGGCATGGCGGCATCCGCCGTCTCGAAGAGGGTCACGTCCTCACCGAGATCGGTCGGCGTCTCCGGCGGGACGGCGATCGAGGGCGCGTCGTTCGAGGCGTCGGCCACGGGGGCGAGCTCGGCGAGAGGAGCCTCGACGGGAGCCTCGGCCTCGGCAACCGGCATCTCGGGAGCGCTCGCGGCCTCGGCCGTGGGAGCGGATTCACCGAGCACCACGTTGAGCGTGCTGCCATCGGACACCAGGTGGTAGGCGACCTTCGTGTCGAGATCGAACACGACGCGGGTCACCGGCACCGGGCTGACCTGGTACTGGGCGACGCGGACCCTGGAGAGCCCGTTCGCCGACACCGCCAGGGACTCCTCGGCGGTGGCGTTCGTGACGCCCTCGAGGTCCACGATCAGGCGATCGGGGTGCTCGAGAACGAAGTCCTGCGCCTTGCCGAACGAGCCGTTCCCGTTCAGCGCGATCGTCAGAAGGCCGTTGTCCTCGCTCTTGGTGACGGAGTCGAGCTTGGTCGCCTCGGCGGCGGCCACGGCGCTCGGCTTGGAGGGGGCTTCGACCGGAGTCGCCGCGACGGCGCCGTTCCGGTTGAACGTCACGACCAGACGATTGCCCAGCGACTCGAAGACGGGGGCTGGGACTCCCGGAGCCATCTGGATCGTGAAGCGCGCGGAGGGCACGTCCCCTGCCGCCGATTCGACGTCCACCCGAGCAACCTCGGAGGTCCCCACGTCGAGCTTCGCCGGGGCGGCGGAGGCGTCCGTGGAGGCGAGATCGAGGACGAGCTCGGTCGGTTCCGGTGAGTAAGAGGTGTACACGAGGGGTGCTGAAGCGTCGATCAATACGCGCGTACCACCGTCGAACGCCTCGTAGCTCACGTTTTCGATACGGATGGCGTCCGAAGTCGTCGCTCCAGACGTGCCGTCCGTTGCCGCGGCATACCCCGCCACCGGCATGAGGGCCAAGGTAAGCGCGGTAGCAAGGGCGAAGGGTCGCGGGGCTTTCTTCACTCTGTTCATTAAGCTCCCTCCTCCACATGAAAAGGATGGGTGATGGTTGACACGAAATGGCCTTCCTGAGTCGGCGGGGTCCGCGTGGGGCACCACGACACGATGGCGAACTCGGCTCGGGCTCACGTTAGACGGATTCTCCGGGTTTTTCGATTGGGGGTCACGGAAGAAACGCTCACGGGGATTGTCGAGGACGGCTCCGCTATTCAAAGGCGCCACCGTCCTTCCCTCCCTTCTTCCCCCCCTTCTTGCCGCCGCCGCCTTCGGTGCGGGCTTCGGCCGCGCCTCCGGCGGTGTCATCGGTCTTTTCCTCGATGAAGACGAAGGTCGTCGCAAGGAACGTGGATTCAATGGTGCTCGCCTGACTCGACCTCGAGGCCTGCTGCTGGATCGCCCGGATCTCCGCGTCAGTGACGTTGATGATACGCGAAAACTTCGAGATCTTGTCAAAGAAACCGGCGAGGTTGTGGTACGTACCCTCGATCTCGAACTTCCAGGGATATTCGGCGTAGAACTCGATCGGCCGCAGGGGCTCGCTGGTGACGGTCTTGATGGTCAGGTTCGTGAGGTCGGCGAGGTTCTTGACCTTCTGGATCAGCTCGGCCACCTCGCGCTGCTCGGGCAGGATGCGCTTCAACGTCTGGAGCTTCGCCTCGAGCTTCTTCACTTCCTTTTTGAACTCCGGAAGCTGCTGCTCCATGATGAGACCCTGCTGGATCTCCTTGTTCAATCCATCGAGCCGCTGCTGCTGCTGCTCGAGGTGCTCGTACTGGGCCTTGTAGACGAACCAGTAGGCAAGCCCGACAAGAGCCAAGCAGACGACCAGGATGATGATCAGCTGGACGTAGAGTGGATAACCCTTGAAATCCATTTTGCCTTACCTCTTGTCGATGACTAGGACTTCGTCTCGCCGGTCGCGGGCGCCGGCGCCGGCCCCGCCCCCGCAACGGTGCCCGGAGCGGCCGGGGGGGGCGCCGCGCCATCCGCCCCAGGCTCGGCCGCGGCGGGCTTCTTGGGCACGGGCACCTGGAAGATGGAGGTCACGAAGAACTCGTAGCCCCCCGTCCCCATCACGATCTGGGTGGTGCTCTTGAGCTCGGTGTCCTTGAACCAGGCGGACTTCTCCAGGTTTCCGACCAGGTTCGTGATGGCGATGATGTTGGTCGCCTGTCCCCGGAGCTGGATCTCGTTGCCGATCTGCTTGAGCAGCGTCAGCCAGAGGAACTCCGGAACGGACGACGAGATCTCGTCGAGGAGGTGCACCGGACCGCTCTGCCTGGCCTTCAGCTCGCCGATGATGTTGATCTTCTTCTCCAGGAGCTCCTTCTGCCGCTGGAACTCCTGCACCTGCTTGATGATGGCCTCGAGCCGCTTCTTCTCGGCCTCGGCCTCGGCGATCTTCTTGTCCATCTCCGCGATCTTGCCGTTCAGATGGAGCCACCAGAAGACGAGGACAGCCAGGGTCACGGCGACGATCGCCGCGAAGAGGATGACGGGAGCCTGGGACTCCTCGGGCGCCGAGGCAACCCGCTTCTTCTGCTTCGTCGGCTTCTTTTCCGACATCAAGTTGATGTTCGCCATCTTCGTCTACCCTCTCGCTGGGTTCGCTGATACCGGTTTGTCGTCTCGTTGCCGGGGTTCCATGAGTCTGGTCTCTTTCCTCTAGCCCGCCTTGCGCAGCGCGAGCCCCACCGCGATCGCGACGGCAGGCGCGATCTCCGCGACCTGCTCCGGGGAGAACTTCCCGGCGGGGACTTGCACCTTGGTGAAGGGGTTCAGGAACTGCACCTCGCAGTTGAACGTCTCGGCGAGGAAATGGTCGAGGTTCGTGACCCGCGCGCTCCCGCCCGAAAGCAGGATCTTGTCGATATGGTCCCGGGAGGACGTCACCCGGTAGAAGTTGATCGTCTTCGGATCCGGCGGCGAGATCCCGGGATACCGACTCGATGACGGGAGTGACGCGGCCCGGAGCGATGCCGTCCACGCTCTCGCCGAGCTTCAGCCTCTCGGCCTTGTCGAAGCTGATCGAGAGCTCCTTCTGGATGGCCTCGGTGTACTGGTTGCCGCCCATGGAGATGTCGCGCCAGAAGCTCGACACGCCCTCCTGGATGATGTTGATGTTCATCACAGAGGCGCCGATGTTGATGAGGGCGATGATCTTGTCGTTCTCGGGCGTGTAGTTCTTCTCGTAAGCGTGCTGGAGCGCGAAGGTGTCGATGTCCACGACGACGGGGTTCTTCCCCGCCTGGGTGACGACGCTCGTGTAGTCGTTGATCTTCTCTTTCTTCACCGCGACGAGCAGGACGTCCATGTACTCGGCGCCGCTGGCGCTCTCCCCCTCGAGGACGCTGTAGTCCAAGTTGACGTCCTCGATGTCGAACGGGATGTACTGCTCCGCTTCCCAGTGGATGGACTCGTCGAGCTGGCCTCGCTCATCTTCGGCAAGGCGATCTTCTTGATGATGACCGCGTGGCCCGACAGGGAGGTGGTGACGTCGGGGCTCTTGCTGCCCGCCTTCGAAGCCCTGCTGGATGGCGTCGATCACGGCCGACGAGTCCATGATGCTGCCGTCGACGATGGCCTCGGGCGCGAGGGCTCGACGCCGACACCGATGAGCTGGTAGATGCCCTTGCCCGAAGGCTTGACTTCGACAACCTTCACCGTATTGCTGCCGATGTCAAGGCCGACGGATGTCTTGGCCTTGGAAAGAAAGCCCAACCCTTTACCCTTCACGCAAAAAGAGATTGCCTCGTCCGTACGACCGGAAGCGCGGACGGTGGGACGACGAAAGTGCCGGCTACGCTACCAGAGACGAAGATCACGTGTCAAGGGGTCTTCACCCCACAAACCAAGGCGGCCTAGCACTTCAGAGTCTTGACGGTGAGACGGGGTTCGACTACAATCTCGCCTTTTCCCCGCGTCCCACGGGAGCGCGAAGGGGTATTCGATGGCACGGGTATGCGAGATCTGCGGCAAGGGGCCGATGTCGGGGCATCGTGTGAGCCACGCCCACAACCTGACCAAGCGGCGCTTCGCCGTGAACCTGACCCGGGTCGCGCCCTCGTCGAGGGTCGCCCCTCTCGCATCCGCGTCTGCACGTCCTGCCTCAGGAGCGGGCGCGTCCGCAAGGCCGGCTAGCCCGCCGAACCCGGGCGCCGATCGCCCGAAGCGAGGGGGGCGTCGAGGATCGAGGGGTTGCGGGGGGGTCGGGGGTACGTCGAGGAGCGGAGCGGAGGTGAGCGGAAGCGAGCCGGAGCGAGCACCGCAGCGGCCCCCCGAAGAGGAAGAATGAGATCAGCCAAGCGAGAGACCTTGGCCCAGCGTTGATCGCCAAAGGCCCGGATCCCGAGGGGGGCACGTCGAGGAGCGGAGCGGAGGCGAGCGGAAGCGAGCCGGAGCGAACACCGCAGCGGCCCCCCCGAAGAGGAAGAATGAGATCAGCCAAGCGAGAGACCTTGGCCCAGCGTTGATCGCCAAAGGCTCCGGATCCCGGGGGCATGTCGAGCCAACGCAGGTGAGGATCGAGGGGTTGCGGGGGTCTGGGGGGCATGTCGAGGAGCGGAGCGGAGGCGAGCGGAAGCGAGCCGGAGCGAGCACGCAGCGGCCCCCCCCGAAATGGAGAATGAGATCAGCCAAGCGAGAGACCTTGGCCCAGCGTTGATCGCCAAAGGCTCCGGATCCCGGGGCACGTCGAGGAGCGGAGCGGAGGCGAGCGGTGCTGAGCCGGAGCGAGCACCGCAGCGGCCCCCCCGAAGAGGAAGATGAGATCAGCCAAGCGGAGACCTTGGCCCAGCGTTGATCGCCAAAGGCTCCGGATCCCGGGGGGCATGTCGAGGAGCGGAGCGGAGGCGAGCGGAAGCGAGCCGGAGCGAGCACCGCAGCGGCCCCGAAGAGGAAGATCAGCCAGGCGTGGAGACAGTGCCCGGCGTCGATCGCCTGCGGATCAGGACCGAGGCTTGTCCAGGCGCGAGCCAGCGCTCCGCCGTATCGTGCGCCGCGGTCGCGGACGTCCGCTCCACGCGGATCACGCCGTCCAGCTGAGGCAAGGCCTCCATCACGCGCTCGAGGTGCGTGACGTCGGACACGTCGAGGACGACCTCGATGCTCCCGAGCTTCCCGCGCACCTCGGCATCGATGTTCTTGATGTTCGTCTCGAGCGCCGCGATCGCCTGCGTGACCTTGGCGAGCATGCCACGCCGGTCCTCGCTCGTGATGAGCACCTTCGCCGTGAAGCTGAGCCCTTCCGCGACGGCCCAGTCGACTTCGATGCGCCGCCCGGCATCGAGCAGTAGCCGGTCGACGTTCGGGCACGCCGCAGCGTGGACCGAGATGCCCTTTCCCCGTGTGATGTAGCCCACGATCTGCTCGCCGCGGATCGGATGGCAGCAGCGGGCGAGGCTCACCAGCACGTCGTCCATGCCGCGGACGCTGATGGGCGAGTCTCCGGAATGGTCCTGGGCGAGCACCTCGGGTCGCGCTGGCTTTGGCGGCGGCGCCGTGACCTCTCCCGGCGGGAAGACCTTCTGGGCGATCTGGGACGGCGCGACCTTGCCGTATCCCACCAGGGCATGGAGGTCGTCGAGG
This sequence comes from Acidobacteriota bacterium, assembly GCA_046331505.1. Lineage (GTDB taxonomy): Bacteria > Acidobacteriota > Vicinamibacteria > JAXLQT01 > JAXLQT01 > JAXLQT01. Next base: position 34,472 of record JAXLQT010000022.1, on the reverse strand, counting down.
GAAGACGCGCCGACCCCAGCCAGGATTTCGCGGCAGCTCCGCGTTCTTTCCGAGGCCCTTCAGCGACCCGTGGTGCTTCCTGAGCCTGTCGAGCAGCCTCCTCCTGAGCTCGATGCTCTTCTCCCGGGCCTGGGCCTTGAGGAACTGCTTGATCTTGCTCGCGGCGCGGGTCGTGCGCACGCAGGCGAGCCAGTCCCGGCTCGGTACGTGGTTCGGTACCGTGAGGATCTCGACGATGTCGCCGTTCTTGAGGGGCGTCTTCAGGGGCACGAGCGACCCGTTCACCTTGGCGCCCGCGCAGCGGTGGCCAACCTCGGTGTGGACGGCATAGGCGAAGTCGATGGGCGTGGCGCCCCGAGGAAACGACCGCACCTCGCCCTTCGGCGTGAAGGTGTAGACCTCGTCCGGGTAGAGATCGACCTTGAGCGCCTGGAGGAACTCCCCGGTTCCTTGATCTCGCGAGGACTCGACCAGCCGGCGCAGCCACTTCACGACCTGCTCGTCACGCCGGCCGACGCTGCCACCCTCCTTGTACTTCCAGTGGGCGGCGATCCCGTCCTCGGCGACGAGGTGCATCTCGCGGGTCCGGATCTGCACCTCGAACGGCTGGCCTCCGTCGCCCACCACCGACGTGTGAAGCGATCGGTAGCCGTTGGGCGTGGGCATGGCCACGTAGTCCTTGATCCGCCCCGGCACGGGACTCCAGATCTGGTGGACGATGCCGAGCGCCGCGTAGCAGTCCTTCACCTCGTCCACCAGCACGCGGAACGCGATGTAGTCGTAGATCTCGTCGACGCCGATGTTCTGAGCCTGCATCTTGCGGTAGATGCTGTAGGTGCGCTTGACGCGCCCGTCGATCTCCGAGGCCACGCCCGCCTCGCCGAGCGTCGCCTCGAGGCGCGACCGCACCGAGGCGATGAGCGCATCGCTGACCTTCCGCCTCTCGTTCATGCGCGCCTCGAGCTCGCGGTACCGGTCGGGCTCGAGGTACTTGAAGGCGAGGTCTTCCATCTCGCTCTTCAGCTTGCCCATCCCCAGACGGTTGGCGATGGGGGCGTAGATGTCCATGGTCTCCTGGGCGATGCGGAGCTGCTGCGCGCGCGTGAGGTACTCGAGCGTGCGCATGTTGTGGAGCCGATCCGCGAGCTTGACGATGATGACGCGGATGTCGTCCACCATCGCGAGCAGCATCTTGCGGAAGTTCTCCGCCTGCTGCTCCTCCGTGGAGGTGAACGCGATCTTGCTGATCTTCGTGACGCCCCCCACCAGGTGGGCAACGTCGGCGCCGAAGAGGTCCTCGATGTCCTTGAGCGTCGTCAAGGTGTCCTCGACGACGTCGTGGATGAGGCCGACGGCGACCGCCGTGCCGTCGAGCCCCCACTCCGCGAGGATGCTCGACACCTCGAGCGGGTGGATGAGGTAGGGCTCTCCCGATCGGCGGGTCTGGCCGCGGTGGACCTTCGCCGAGAGGATGTAGGCCCGCTTCAGGATCTCCTGATCCGCCCCCGGATAGTTGCGCTCCACCCTCTCGAGGATGTCTTCGAAGCGGATCATGGGACGCGGCGCAGTATAGCGACTTGACGCATGGCCGAGCACATCGACGACGCCTTGATCTGCGCGACATCGCATCGACCTGTCCGCTCTACGGCCGTCTCTTCATGTCCGGGCAATGGAGAGTGCGCAAGGCCGTACAACGCCTCGCGCTCCACGTTGCGATGACGCGAGCTAACCCCTTGACTAGGTGATGCTTGCGAAGCAGGCATCAAGAGCATGTATTAAATCAAGGGCTTCACGCGTCTGTACGGGAGGAGGTGTCCATGGGATTACGCGGACCAACGCCCAGGTTTTCACATCTACGTTGCCCTCTTTGCGACAAGCTCGGCGGACTCATTGGGGACGGAGGTCACAAGTGCAGAAGCGGCGAAGTCTCAAGGCGTTTCCATTGCAAGACTTGCGACGGGGACTTCTCTGTCGGTCCACGCAGCGTGGTGCGCGCGAAGACTAGACGTCACGTCCTTGTCGGATTCGAGATCGATGTCCGCGAGGATCTCAGGTCCTTCCGAGTACTCTCTCTTCGGGCAGCCCGGCGCCTCCCCATCCCTGGTGCCGGTTCCGGAGACTCTGAGCGTTCGATTTCCGGAAACCCTGCGCCACCTCCCGCGACCCTTGGCGCCGTAGGCGATCGCCTTCGGGCGTGGGGAAGGAGGCCATGAGCCTGTGCTCCGATGTGACCTGGGGACGTGCACAGATACGTATCCCTACGGTCTGACCCATCTCTGCGCTTCGCGCTCGCCCGCGACACCATCGTCGCCGAGAGCGGCTCCGGCAAGAGCACCACGCTTGGCCTCTTCGCACGTTCCCTCGACGTCGCCAGCTACCACCCCATCTCCGCCTCGATGACCACCGTCGGCCCTTTCGGCTTCTTCTCGAGCCTCTGCGCCGCCGCTGGCATTCGCAGCCGTCGCTTCAAGGCCGAAACCGCCGCTGCGTTCCTCGCCCATCTCCGTGGGCTCCCCAAACGCACGCTCATCCTCGTCGACGAGGCGCACCTCTTGCCCGACGCGTCACTCGAAGGACCTACGCCTCCTAACAGCCGACGACCTCGACCGCGGTTGCCCCTTCTCGCTGGTCCTCGCCGGCCAGCCCCTCCTGCGTGAACGTCTCGGCGAACCCCAGCACTACGCGCTCTCCCAGCGTATCGGCGTCCGCGCCCGCCTCCGGCCGCTCACCGAGAACGAGGTCGCCCTCTTCCTCGACCGCCACCTCAAGGCCGCCGGCGCCAAGAAATCCCTCTTTACCTCGAGGCCACTGCCGTCATCTTCCAGCACAGTCGCGGCATTCCGCGCCCCATCCAGAACATCGCGCTCCAATCCATGCTCACCGCCCAGGCCGCCGGCAAGAAGACCATCGACGCCTCCTGCGTGCAGCAGGCCGCCGTCGACATGGAGGAGCTGGATGCGTCACCCCGTCATCCATCTCCCTCCACTCTCCGCCGAGCAAACCTCTCATCTCCTCGTCTGGCTCGAGTACACCGCCACCGCCATTTGCCGCGCCCATGGCGCCGCCGTCATCAACTACCGACTCAGCAACAACGAGCAGATCCACCCCCATCCCTTCGACGACGACCACATCCCGTGTTTCTGTCCACGTCACCCGGAACGGCACGACGAGGACGAACCGCCACCGCCGTTCTGAGGGACCGTAACTGCTACCCCTCGCTCAGACGCTCCGGTCGATCGCGGGGCGGCGTGGGCGTGCCAACGATTCCGAGCATTACGGCGCCATCAAGCGTGGGCACTAACAGTCTCTGGAGCCCACGGGTCGTCGCACTATCTAGCGCGACGAGGGATGTCAAGACAAGATTGTCCCCCTCGAGGGCGCTGTGATTGGGGATGTTTAGCTACGCGCTTCCAACCAACGAAGCGGCATCGGCGCTAAGTGTCACTACAACGTCCCAATTGCTTGTTTCCGGATCGCGCCGCGGGAACCGGCATTGTTGGAATCCATGCTAGCTTGACGCACCGGTCGGTTCCTGGAGCAACCCCCGGAATCTGACGTCCGCGAACTCGCACGAAACAAGAAAGGAGCTCTTGACGCGATCCCAGGTATTAGCCAAGTGAAGCGCGTTACCCATTGATCGGTCCACGACGACCCATCTGTGGCAGGAATTAGTGAGGAAGACATGCGACACGTGATCACAAGTTTTGCCCTAGTTCTGGTCTTGCTCGGCAGTTCGGCGCAACGTGCTGATGCGCTATGTCAACAGTGCCTTTACTGGCCGTATTATCCAGGCGTGTGCCAGATAGGCTTTGGTGTCGTCTATTGCACATGCGTCGAAACCGGGTGGGGTCCATGCATTCTGGGCCCATCATGCAACGGGCAACCTTGCCCGGTGCGGCCGGCGGTAATGGTGGAGGAGAGCATTCTTAGGGACCTTTCAAAGGTGCATCCGAGGATTGCTGCGATCCTTTGGTCGGTGAACCAGCACGGTGGAGTCAAGACAACCACCCTGACATATACGGACGCCGCGATTCCTTTTCCACAGGAGCACTTTGATATCCTCGTGGAGCATCCGGACGTCCTGAACCAGATGCGAGCGGCACTCGCGCTGGACGGTGTCGAAGAAACAGTGGAGTATCAGATCCAGCTCAGGGAGGAAGACGGCGTGCCAACAGCTCTCGAGGTGCATGCCGTTCGGCAGATGGAAGGGGAGCGGCCCTTCAAGATCCTCCGATTCCCGATTAGGCACGTCGCAACGGCGGCGTGGGCAGAAGAAGGATAGACACGCTCGAGAACGGGCCCGACGAGCACGGCGATCACCACCACCTTGCGAACTCGGGCCCGTTCCAGCAACCTGGATCGCGGTCTTCTCGGCCACGCAGAAGACCGAGGCGTAACGAGGCGGCTTCACGTAGAGGCCGATCACGTCTGCCACCTGGGTCTCGAAGTCTGGGTCGCCGGACGCCATTAGCGCTTTAGTCGGTGAGACTTCAGACCGGCCCGCAGCCACGTCCGGGCGAGCATCATGTGATGTGTGCCCAGGTGCCGGGCCAGCTTCCGCATGGTCCAATGCGTCGAGCCGTCCGCCGGCTCCCTGCGGGTGGCGGTAAGGATCCTCGCTTCCGTGGCCGGCGTCAGCACGGTCGCCCGTCGCCCAGCATGACGGGTATAGAGGCCGGCAAGCCTCTTTGAGGAAACGCTTCTTCCACCGACTGATGAACGCTGCGCTGCACCCCAGCTTCCGCTCGATCGTCTTATTGGCTGCCCGCCAGCGAGCAGCAGCACGAGGCTAGAGCGATTCGAGCATCGCCAGCCCGGAGGACACGCGATCGCTTCCGTCGATAGAGCTCTCGCCTCTCCGTTGGGGCGAGCACGATTCTCTCGGTACGCATGCCTCAAATGCACTTTCGGTTCATCCCTGACAAAAACACTAGCCCCGCACGCTAGGCTTAGCCTCGGCCGAGTTCCGGGCGTGCGGTTGGCCGAGCTTACGACGTGGCTTGCCTCGCTCGCCGATCTTCCCGAGAGAATATGCATCCCCACGATCCGCCGCGGCCCATGAAACAGATGGCTCTAGGCCTTGGCCGCCCTCTTCGCCGCCAGATCCCGCCAGAGGATCACTGCGGGGCTCGCGACGTAGATCGAGCTGTAGGTGCCGATGAACACGCCGAGCAGCAGCGTGATCGCGAACCCGCGGGTGACGCCGCCGCCGAGGATCATGAGCGAGATGAGGACGAAGACCACGGTCATCGCCGTCAGGATCGTCCGCGACAGCGTCTGGTTCACGCTGTAGTTGCAGATGTCGACGAAGTCCGCCCGGCGGTGGTTCCTCAGGTTCTCGCGGATGCGGTCGAAGATGACGATCGTGTCGTTGACCGAGTAGCCGACGATCGTCAGGAGCGCGGCCACGATCGTCAGGTCGAACTCGATCCGCAAAAGCGCCACCAGCCCCAGGGTGATGAGGATGTCGTGGAGCGTCGCCGCGACGGCACCGACCCCGAAGTCGAGCTCGAAGCGGAACCAGATGTAGGCCAGGATCCCGAGCAGCGAGAAGACCATCGCGAGCGTCGCCTTGACCCGGAGGTCCTTGCCCACCTGGGGTCCGACGTATCCGACCTCGAGCACCGCGAGGCTGCCGAACGTCGCCTTGGTGGCCAGCGCGCCCTTGATCGCCTCGGTCATCCCAGCCACGCTGCCAAGGTCCGAAGACGCGACGATGAGGTTCTTCGTCTCGAGCTCCTTGAGGCCCTCCGCCACGCGGCGGTAGGTCTCCTCGGCCTTCGCCTTCTGGGCTGCGTCGGGCGTCTGTCCCTCGGGTGCCTTGAGGAGACCGTCGGGATCCCACTCCACGAGCTTGGCGGCGATCACGTCGCGGCCCGCGGTGTTGACGTCGAGGAGCCCGGAGGAGGCGGCCTGCCGGTCCGCGTCCGTCTGGAGCGCGGCGACGATCTTGTCGCGCTGCTGCGTCTCCTGCGCCGATGACTCCTCCGAGGTCCCCTCGACGCGGATGAGCGTCTCCTGCACCCGACCCTTGAGCGACTGGATCATGGGTTTGAAGCCCGCGTCCCCGAGCGCCTTTCGGATCGATTCGTCCGATCGGGGCTCCCGGAAGGCGACCTTCACGAGCGTCCCGCCCGCGAAGTCGAGGCCGTAGGTGAAGCCGTGGACCGCGATGAAGATGAGGCCCGCCGCGATGACCGAGGCGGAGATCGACATCAGGACGTAGCGGCTCTTCAGGAAGTCGATGCGCGTGCGGATGAGGTAGGACATGGGCTAGATCGAGATCCTCTCTCGTCCCCGGAAGTAGGTCATGAGGTCGAAGATCCAGTGGGAGACGACGATGGAGGTGAACATGCTGGCGGCCAGGCCGGCCGTCAGCGAGACCGCGAAGCCCTTGATGGGACCGGTGCCGAAGCGGAAGAGGAAGAGCGCGGCGATGAGGGTGGTGACGTGGGTGTCGAGGATGGTGGCGAACGCCCTCGCGAACCCCGCGTCGATCGCGGCGCGCGCGGTCTTGCCCCACCGCAGCTCCTCCTTGATGCGCTCGAAGATGAGCACGTTCGCGTCGACCGCCATGCCGATAGTGAGCACGTACCCCGCGATGCCGGGCAGCGTGAGGGTCGCGTGGAACCAGGCCATGACCGCGAGCATGATGAAGATGTTGAGCACCAGAGCGGTGATGGCGTTGATGCCGGCGCCCTTGTACCAGACGAGCATGAACCCGAGCACGATCGCGAAGCCGACGCCCGAGGCCAGGAGCCCGTCCTTGATCGCGTCCCGCCCGATGCCGGGGCCGACGGTCCGCTCCTCGAGGAACCTGATCGACGCGGGCAGCGAGCCGCTCCGGAGCACGAGGGAGAGGTCGTCGGCCTCCGGGATCGAGAAGTTGCCCGTGATCTCGCCCCGGTCCCGGATCTCGGCTCGGATCGTCGGCGCCGACTTGACCTTTCCGTCGAGCACGATGGCGAGCTGCTTGCCGAGGTTCTCCTTCGTCGCGCGGCCGAACTTGTCCGACCCCTCCGATTTCAGCGAGAAGTTCACCGACGCCTGGCCGAACTGATCCTGCCCGCGGGTCGCGCCCTTGAGGTCCATCCCCGTGATGATCGAGTCCTTGCGCAGCAGGTACCAGCCGTCCTCCTGCTGGTTGCCGACGACCGTCCCGTCCTCGGTCCTCTTGATGGAGACCGACGGCACGACGATCGTGTCCTTGGGCTGCTTGCCTCCCGACGACTCGAGGACCTTCTCCTGGGTCGGGGCGGGCCCGGCCTCGACGATCTTGAGCTCGAGCACAGCCGTCCGCTTCAGGATCGACTTGATGCGCTCGGGATCGTCCACGCCGGGGAACTGGACCGAGATGCGGTCGGTGCGCGCGAGCCTCTGGATGGATGGCTCCGCCACGCCGAACTGGTCGACGCGGTTCCTGATCGTCTCGAGCGCCTGGTCCACCGCCGAGGTCCGTTCCTTCTTCTCGGCGGCATCCGCGAGGGTGAGGGTGGCCTCGGGCGGCTGTCCGGAGACCGATCGGAAGGTGTAGTTGGGGAAGCGCTCGGAGGCGAGGGACGCGAGGTCGGACATCTTGTTCGGGTCGACGCCCGCAACGCGGATCGTCCGGATGTCGGGGTTACCGAGCGACTCGAAGCTGATGGCCTTGTCCTTGAGCTCTCGCTCGAGGCGGTCCTTGTCTTCGGACGTCCGGAAGCCGACCGCCTCGTCGCTCACGACCTCGAGGACGAGGTAGGTGCCGCCCTTGAGATCGAGCCCGAGGCGGATGCGCCCGGGGATCTCCTTGCCATCGGGCCCCTTCCTGTCCATCGGGGGATAGATGGACCAGAGCGCGATGAAGAGCGACGCAAAGATGATCACTCCGCGCGAGATGAGCTTTTCCTTCATGCCTTCGAGACTCCCGCCATCAGCGCTTCTCCTCGGTCGCGGGCAGGGCGTCGGACGCCTTCCCGGCGATGCTTGACTTCAAGACGTCGATCTTCACCTTCTCCGCCACCCGCAAGCGCACGATGTTGCCGTGCACGCCCTCGATGGTCCCGTGGATGCCGCACGTCATCACGACCCGGTCGCCGCTCTTGAGCCCGTCTTGCAGCTCCTGGGTCTGCTTCTGCTTCTTCCGCGCGGGCACGAAGAGCATGTACCAGAGAACCCCGATGACGATCACGTAGGGAACGAGCACGAGCAGCGTCGGTGGCTCGCCACCCTGACCCTGGGCAGGGCCCGGCATCGCGTTTAGCAATCTCGAGAGCATGAGCGGGACGTGGGACATGGCCATCACGCATCGTTCCCGCTCCCCTCGTGGCCGTCCTGCGCGCCATCCAGAGGCACGCCGTCGCCTCCGGTGAAGCGGGCCGCTCGATCCCGCAGCCGGTCGAGAGAATGGGACGAAATAGCCTGCCTGATCTGGCGCATCAAGTCAAGATAGAACCACACGTTATGGCAGGTCAGGCAGACGGGGGCCAGCACCTCCGAGGCGAGGTAGAGGTGGCGCAGGTAGGCACGGCCGAAGCGGCGGCACGTCGGGCAGCCGCACCCGGGATCGAGCGGCCCGTCGTCGTCCTTGTAGCGCGCGTTCTTGATGACGAGCTTGCCCGCGCTGGTGAATGCCATGCCGTTGCGGGCATTGCGCGTGGGAAGCACCGTGTCGAACATGTCGACTCCGAGGCCCGCCATGGTGACGAGATCGAGCGGCGTCCCCACTCCCATCACGTAGCGCGGCAGCGACTCCGGGAGCGCCGCGGCAACCCACCCGACGGTCTCGTACGACCTCTCCTTCGCCTCCCCCACCTGGACGCTGCCGATGGCGAACCCGTCGAAGGGCATGGCGAGCATCTCCGACAGCGATCTCCGGCGCGGCGCCGCGAAGGCGCCCCCCTGGATGATCCCGAAGAGCGCCTGGCCCGGCGCGCGCGGCGCGGCGAGCGCGCGGCGGGCCCAGGCCGACGAGCGGGTCACCGCGCTCTCCGCCGCCGCCTCGCCATCGGTGAAGTGGGGGCAGACGTCGAGCGGCATCGCGATGTCCGATCCGAGCGCGGCCTGGATCGCGGCGACCCGCTCCGGGGTCAGCGTCACCGCGGCGCCGTCGAGGTGGGACTGGAAGCGCACGCCGTCGTCGTCGATGCTCCGGCGGGAGGCGAGGCTCATCACCTGGTAGCCGCCGCTGTCGGTGAGGATCGGGCGCGGCCATGCCATGAACCGGTGGAGCCCACCTTGACCTCGCACCGCCTCCTCCCCGGGCCGCAGCGACAGGTGGTAGGTGTTCGCGAGCACCACTTCCGCGCCGCACGCGGCGAGCCACGAGGGGTCCATCCCCTTGACCGTCCCCGCGGTCCCGACCGGCATGAAGGCGGGAGTCTCGAACGTCCCGTGCGCCGTGCGCACGACGCCGCGCCGCGCTCGCCCCGAGGTGGCGACGATCCGGAACCCGAGCGGCGGGCTCACGCGCAACGTCCGGACGCGGCGGCGCGCAGCGTTGCGAAGAGCGTCTCGCAGGACGACCGGAGCGTCGAGAGGTCGCCATCGTTCCAGACGACGTGGTCGGCCCGGCGCACCTTCTCGGCAAGCACCATCTGGGCCGCGATGCGAGCTTCCATCTCCGCTCGGGTCCAGTCCGGATGGCGCGCGGCGAGGCGCGCACGCTGCGCCTCGGGTGAGCAGGCCACCACGACGATCGGGGAGAGGTCCGACTCGAGCCCGGTCTCGTAGAGCAGCGGGATCTCGCAGACCGCCAGCGTCCCAGCCGGGACCGAGGCGAGCCAGGCGGCGATCTCGCCCTTGACGAGCGGATGGATCGTCTCTTCGACCTGCCGCTTCAGCCCCGGATCGGAGAAGAGCCTCTTGCCGAGCGCGGCGCGATCGACGCCTCCGGACGCGTCGAGCACGCCGGCGCCCTGCGATGCGGTCAGCGCCGCGGCGCCGCGCCCGCCCGGAGCGTAGAGGCGGTGAACGACCTCATCGGCATCGAGGACGGACGCGCCCAGCTCGGCGAGGATGCGTGCGACCGTGGACTTCCCGCAACCCAACCCCCCCGTCAGGCCGATGGCGCGACGGCTCAGGACCCGAGTCCCTCGCGACGGCGCCAGCTCTCCCAGGTACTCTTCATCAGGAGGGCCACGGTCAGCGGTCCGACGCCTCCCGGCACGGGCGTGATGGCGCCCGCAACCTCCTTGACCTCGTCGAAGCAGACGTCGCCGATGAGCAAGCTGCCCTTCTGCCGGAAGTCGGCGAGGCGCTTCGGATCGCGCACGGCGCGCTCGACGAGCGCGGCATCGTCCACGCGGTTGATCCCCACGTCGACCACCACCGCGCCGGGCTTGACCCCCGAGGCGCGCACCGATGCCGGAACGCCCGTGGCCGAGACGAGCACGTCGGCCTCGCGCGTGACGGCCTCGAGGTCGCGGGTCCGCGAATGGCACAGCGTGACGGTCGCGTCGGCGGCGAGCAGGAGCAGCGCCATCGGCTTGCCCACGATGTTGCTCCGGCCGACGACGACGGCGCGGGAACCTCGAAGGGGCACCTCGTACGCGGCGAGGAGCTCCATGATCCCGCGCGGCGTGCAGGGAACGAAGCGCGGCTGGCCCGAGAGGAGGCGTCCGCCGTTGTCCGGGTGGAACCCGTCGACGTCCTTGCGCGGGTCGATCCGCTCGAGGAGCCGCGAGACGTTACGGCCGGGAGGCAGGGGAAGCTGCAGGAGGATCCCGTCGACGCCGGGGTCCGCATTCAGTCGATCGATCTCGGTGCCGATCTCCTCCTCCGTGCTGTCCGCACCCATGTGCGCGCCGCGGGAGACCATCCCGAGCTCCTGGCAGCTCCGCTCCTTGTTGCGCACGTACACCGCGGACGCGGGATCGTCGCCGACCCGGACGACCGCCAGACCCGGCGGCCGGCGCCCGGCGGCGACAGCCTCTCCCACGGCTCCCTTCACGCCGGCCTGGATCCGCGCCGCGAGGTCCCGCCCGTCGAGGATCCGCGCGGCCACCGCTTACTTGACGTGCTCCACGGGCGGTACCGGCATCGGCTCAGGCGGCACGGATGCGAGCACCTCGTCCATGATCTTGCGGATCTCGGCGGGCGCCTGCTGGCACGTCGGATCGACGTTGTTGCACTTGGCGACCGTCTCGTGCTTGCAGCCGCAGGGGCAGGCAACCGCATGGGCGCGCTTGATGACCATGTCCTTCTGGCGCGCCGAGAGCTTGTCGAGCTCGAACCCGTTCAGGTAGTCGAACTGGAGCTTCAAGGCCGGCGGGGGATTGATGTACTTCTGCCAGTTCTCGAAGTCCGCCTCGGCGATCGACTTCTTGAAGTTGGGAGAGATGCTGGCGCACGCGAGCTTCACCAGCTTCGGCGCGAAGGGACAGGCCGGATCGTGGTTGAGGCACCAGGCCAGCGAGTCGTCCTTGCAACCGCACGTACACCGCTGCTCGTTGACGAGCTTGAGGACCTTCTCGCGCTCCTCGGCGCTCATGAGCTGCGTCTCGATCCCGGGCAGGGTGCGGATGAACGTCTTGCTCGCGGGCGCGGGAGCGCCGGTGGATGGCGTCGGACCCTCGGCCGGCGCCGGTGCCGGAGAGGATCCCTTCCCCTCCTGCGCGAAGGCCGGCAGGAGCAAGAACGCCGCGGCGATCGCCACGACCCAGGGCGAGAGGAGAACGACCACGGTTCTTTTTGTCATGGTGGGAAGCTCCGCGGACCTTGGTAGCAAGGCCCTTGCCACGAAGCTCGCGAGTCTAGCGTAATCCCGCCGCCGGTGCGGCGGGCGCGCCATCTCTCAGCGCGCGTGCGATCTGGACCACCACCGCGGATGCGTCGCGGGTCGCGAGGATCTCGTCGAGGAGGCGCACCCCGTCGCCGGCGCCGCCCTCCCGCTCGGCGACGGCCGCGCCAAGGAGGCACTCGGTCGCTTCCGGGCTGCCAGAACGGGCGCGCGACGCGTCGAGGAAGCCGGCCGCCGCCTCGGCGAAGCGCCCGTCGAGCAGGTCGAGGCTCGCGCGATCCCGCACGTAACGAGGCTCCGTAGCCGCGAGAGCGGCGTAGCGCTCGTAGCGGCGGCGCCGGGCCCCGAGGAGACGGCGGACGTCGGGCGCCCGCGGCCTCGCCAGGACGGCGAGGCCGTAGTTGCGGAACGCCGGGAGGTCGTCGTAGCGCAGCGCCGCGACGTGCCCCGCGATCAGCGCCTGGGCCACGGCGTCGTCGAGCGCGACCGAGCCCGGATCGCGGCCGGCCAGCTCGGGCAACACCGCCCGCAGCGAGACCCGGTTCGGGAGCATCTCCTCGATGTTCTCGAACTCGCGCTCGGCGCCCCTGGCGAAGCGCGGCACGGTGAACTCGAGGCGCGGGTGGTCCTCTGTGTGGCGGGGCGCACCCTCCGTCAGCCGCGCCATCCCCTTCTCGTCGAGGAGCAGGCAGCTCGCGACGCGGATCGGATCGGCAAGACCGATCTCCTCGAGGTCGGCGCGGATCTCGGGGCGCGAGAGCCGCTCGTTCATGCGCCCGATGTCGATCGAGAGGGGCTCCGCCTTCCCGAGCAACAGCACGTAGTGGGACGGGAGGTTGAGCATGTACCACAGGGTCCCGTGGGGGAACGAGGCGAGGAAGCTCCCGAGCGCGGCGCCGAAGTCCTCGTGGCTCAGGTGGCGCAGCGGGAGCCACACGCACATGATGCCGCCGGGATTGAGACGCCGCCGGCACGCCTCGAAGAACTCGCGCTGGTAGAGGTCCGCGTTGGCGCGGTACGAGAGATCGGTGCAGTCGGAGACGATCACGTCGTACTTCTCGCGGCCGGACGCGAGCGACAGGTAGCTTCGCGCGTCGTCGAGGATGAGCCGGAACTTCGGGTTCTTCAGGATCCCGTGATTCGCTCCCAGGAACTGATCGGCGGCCGCCGGGACGTCGGGCACGATTTCCACGCAGTCGACCTCCTTCACCTCGCGGTAGAGCGTGAAGCTGTAGGACGCCCCGCCGCTCCCGAATCCGACGGAGAGGACGCGGCGAGGGTCCTCGTGCAGCAGGCACGGGAAGTGGGCGAGGCTCTTCTGGTCGGTGAGCATCAGAGGGTGGCTCCCCGCGACGAAGATGTTGTCGATGAGGAGCCGCCGCTCGCCCGACGCCTCCTCCACGACGCCGACGGTCGCCGCGCTTCCCTCGCGATAGAACGTGAGCTTCTCGCCGGGGTCGAGGTCGATCAGCTGCCGGCGCCCGGGGACGATCGCGAGCAACGCCGCGAAGGCCGCCGCGGGCACGAGGCCGAGCGCGCGGCCCCACCCCCGCAGCACCGGGACGAGGAGGAACGACGCCGAGAGGGCGAGGGCTCCGGCGAGGATGCGGTTGCTGCGCTCGAGGCCGAACAGCGGCACGAGGAGGAAGCCGGCACCGAGGGAACCGAGGATGGCTCCCAGGGTGTTCGCCGTGTACACCTGCCCGACGTCGCGGCTGCGGCTCGACGGCGATCGGACCGCCATGCGGCAGGCGACCGGGAACGTGCCGCCGATGCAGACCGTGGGGAGCAGCATCACCGAGAACGACCAGGCGAAGTGCTTCGCGACGATCGCCATCCACGTCGGGCCTTCGGGACGCGGGTACTCCCGTCCCTGCGGCAACGCCGACAGGATCCATACCACCAGGAGCGCCATCAGCGCGGCCAGGATCTGCGCGACGGCGATGGCGGCACGCGGGCGCTTCTCGAAGTCGACGCCGCGGGAGAAGACGAAGCTCCCGAGGGCGATGCCGACGAGGAACGTCGCCAGCATGATCGTGAAGGCGTAGGTGGTGCCGGTGACGTAGAAGATCAGGATGCGCGTCCAGACCACCTCGAAGCCGAGTGAGGCGAACCCCGAGACGAACGTCGCGGCGAGCGCCGCTCGCCGCAGGCTCGCGTCGAAAGCGTCCGGCAGGGCAACCGGGGTCTCGGCGGCGCCCGCTGGCACGCCGCCGCGCAGCAGCACGAGGACTCCGAGCGCCGCGAGGACGTTCAGCGCCGACGCGCACGCGACCGTCGCGGTGAGCCCGAGAAGCTCGATGAGGGCGAACCCGGCGAGGACGGTACCGAAGACCGCGCCCAGGGTGTTGACCGCGTAGATCAGACCCACGCTCGATCCGATCCTGCTCTCGGAGCCGTGAAGCGCCCGCGCCAGGACGGGGAGCGTTGCGCCCATGCAGGTCGTCGGGACCAGGACGAGCCCGAAGAGGACGAGGAAGCGGGCGGCGGTGTAGGAGGCGAAGCTCCGGCTCGACAGATCGTAGAGCGCCTGGAACAGGGGCATCAGCCGCGGAAGGACCAGGAAGATCGCGAGGGCGGAGACCGCGATCGCGAGCTCGAGCTTCGCGTAGAGGCGGATGGCGGACGCCTTCCGGTCGGCCGCCTGGCCCCATCGGTAGGCGCCGAGCGCGAAGCCCGCCATGAAGGCCGCGAGCACCGTCGAGAGGGCCCAGGAGGTGCTGCCGAAGATCTGGACGAACCGGCGGGTGAAGACCACCTCGTCGATCAGCCCCGCCGCGCCGGAGAGGAAGACGAGCACGAGAAGGAGCCGCGACCCTGCCCTGGAGGACCGATGCACGGCGGGATTGTACGGGCCTCGGGTAGGGAGGATGCTGCAAGAGAACGCCTTCGGCTCGCAGGCGCCGGGGCCTGTCCCACCGGTTCGCCTCGGCGGCCACGACGCACCGAGCAAGCGGATGCCCGGCCACAGCGGAGCTCATGTCAAATTGGCGCAGGCCACCAGGCCGCCCGCTGCGGGCGCTCGTCACGCAAGCGCGGATCGATGGCACGGGCGTTGCTCGGGATAGCCCGCCGTCTTCCAGTTATGCTAGGCGCCCTTTGCCGTCATGATCGAAGCTCGTAGCCTCACCAAGACGTTCGGCACGTCGACCGCGATCGAGAACGTCTCGTTCTCCATCAAGAGCGGCGAGATCGTCGGATTCCTCGGCCCGAACGGCGCGGGCAAGACGACGACGATGCGGATCCTGACCGGCTACTTCCCGGCGACGACGGGTACGGCGAAGGTGGCGGGCTACGACATCTTCAACGACTCGCTGAAGGCGCGCGAGCGCGTGGGTTACCTTCCGGAGAACCCGCCCGTCTACCGCGAGATGACCGTGACCTCCTACCTCGACTTCGTGGCGCGCATCCGCGGCGTGCCCAAAGGGGAGATCGCGGCCCGCAAGTCCGAGGTGCTCGCGTCCTGCGGCATCGCCGACGTGGCGCACCGCCTCATCGGCAACCTCTCGAAGGGCTACCGGCAGCGCGTCGGCCTCGCCCAGGCCCTGATCCATCGCCCCGAGGTGTTGATCCTCGACGAGCCGACGGTCGGGCTCGATCCCAAGCAGATCAAGGAGATCCGCGACCTCATCAAGGGCCTGCGGGGGAGCCGCACGATCGTCCTGTCGACGCACATCCTGTCTGAGGTGAGCGCCACCTGCGACCGCGTCATCATCATCAACGAGGGCCGGGTCGTCGCGACCGACACGCTCGACGAGCTCTCGGCGCGCACGCGGCACACCCGCAAGATCGAGGTGCTCGTCCGCCGCCTGCCCGAGACGCTCGTGGCGAGCCTCGAACGGCTCGATGGCGCGATCGCCGTGACGGTGCTCGACGGTCCCGAGGGCACGCGCCGGTTGCTCGTCGAGACCAAGCCGGCCGCCGATCTCCGCGAGCAGGTCGGGCGCACGGTCTTCGCGGCGGACGCGGGGCTCCTCGAGCTCGCGGTCTCGAGCGTCTCGCTGGAGGACGTCTTCGTCCGCCTGACCACCGACGAGAAGGAGGGCAAGCGCGCGTGAGCAAGATGCTCGCGATCGCCCGGCGAGACATCGCCTCCATCTTCTCGTCGGCCATCGCCTCGATCGTGCTGACGATCTTCTCCTTGATCCTCGGCGGCTGCTTCGTCCTGCAGCTCGCGGACTACCAGACCCGCAACATCCAGATCGCCCGGCAGGCGGCGATGAACCCCGATCCCGAGGCGCTCTTCGAGCAGGTCGACGTCGTGGAGATGGTCGTCGTCCCCGTGATCTACGTGGGAGCGGTCGCGCTCATGTTCATCGTGCCGATGATCACGATGCGTCTGTTCGCAGAGGAGAAGAAGGTCGGGACGGACGAGCTCCTCCTGACGGCGCCGCTGACGACGATCCAGATCGTCGGAGGGAAGTACCTCGCCGCGCTCGCGACCATCGCCGCGGCGATCGTGGCGGCGACCCTTCCCATCGGGCTTCTCTTCCTGATGGGACGCCCGCCCTGGAAGATCATCGCGAGCATCTACCTGGGGATCTTCCTCCTCGCGGCGACCTACGCCGCCTTCTCGCTCCTCGCCTCGTCGCTGACCCAGAACCAGATCGTGGCGGCGGTGCTCCCCTTCGGCCTCTTCCTCCTCATGTGGGTCGTCGGGCTGTTCCCGACCGAGGAGGAGATGAAGACGTCGACCTGGTGGGCGCTGTCGGCCTACACGTCGACCTCCTGGCACTTCGAGGACTTCCTGAAGGGCGTCGTCGACACGACCCACCTGGTCTACTACGTCACCGCCTCCTTCCTCGGGTGCTTCCTCACCGCGCGGGTGATCGACTCGAGCCGGTGGCGGTGAGGCGATGAGGACGGCCGAGCAAGCCCCGATGTCCCGGGCGAGCATCGCGTGCCTCGCCGTGGCCGGGCTGGGCATCGTGGTCGGGCTCGGGTGGCGCACGCTTCGCCCGCTCGAGAGCGCGGCCGCCTACTCCATCATGGGCGTGGGTGGGGCGGCGCTGCTCGCGTTCCTCTGGCTCGAGCGCAAGGAGATCGCCGGTCTCGCGAGCGGCCGCAGTGCCCGCTACGGGGGAAACGCTCTCGCCTACTCGCTGATCGTGATCGCGCTCGTGTTCGTGGCGAACTGGGTCGCCGTCCAGCACAAGAAGACCTTCGACCTCACCGAGGACAAGCTCTTCACGCTCACCGAGCCGACGCTGAAGATCCTGTCGGGCTTGACCCGCGACGTGGACGTCGCGTTCGTCCCGAGCGGCGATCCCTCCGACGCGACGGTCGAGGACGTGCTGAAGCTCTACCAGCAGTCGTCGCCTCGCGTGAAGGTGGCCATCGTCGATCCCATGAAGGAGCCGCGAAAGGTGGAGCAGCTCGGCGTGCGGGCGCTCGGCACCATCGCGCTCTCGAGCGGCACGCAGAAGACCAGCATCACCGCCACCGGCGAGGAGGCGATCACCAACGCCATCCACAAGGTCTCGACGGACAAGGTGGTGAAGGCCTACTTCGTCGAGGGCCAGGGAGAGCGCAGCCCCGAGGAGCAGAGCGAGCACGGCCTCTCCTACCTGAAGACGCTCCTCGGGAACAAGAGCCTGACCGTCGCCACCTGCAACCTCTCCACGCTCTCCGACGTACCTCGCGACGCCTCCCTGCTCGTCATCGTCGATCCGCAGCGCCCGCTCGGCGAGCACGAGATCTCCGTGCTCAAGAAGTACCTCGACGAGGGCGGGCGCGCGCTCCTGATGCTCGACCCGACACGCGACGGCGGCCTGACCGCGTTCCTCGCGGGCTACGGCATCGAGCTGCACGAGGACCTCGTGGTCGAGCAGGGCGGCGCGATCCTGCAGGGCACCGGACCCGAGACCATCATCGTGTCGGAGGGCTATCCGTTCCACCCGATCACCGATCACTTCGCCTACAACACGCTCTATCACGTCGTGCGAAGCGTCCTCCCCGCCGAGAAGCCGCCCGCCACGGTGACGGTGAAGCCGCTCGTCCAGACGACGCCCCAGAGCTACGCCGAGCGCGACCTGACCGCCCCCGAGGCTGGTTACACCGAGGGCACGGACCGGAAGGGTCCCGTCCCCTTCGCGGTCGCGGCGACGTGGACGCCCGCGGCGCCTCCCGCGGCGCCCCCCGCGGAGAGCACCAACCGCTCGGACGGCGGGCGCATGGTGGTGATCGGCGATGCCGACTGGGCGGACAACTCCATCCTGCCCGTGCCGCAGTTCGCCAACGCGCCGCTCCTCACCAACATGGTGGGATGGCTCTCGGAGACGGAGGCGCTCATCTCGATACCGGCGAAGAAGACCAAGGGCGCGCACGTCGTCGTCTCCGCGAACGCCGGCATCGCGCTCGTCATCCTGGCGGTGATCGTGATCCCGGGCGCCTTCGCCGTCACCGGCGGGCTGACCTGGCTCAGGCGCCGGAAGCTGTGAAGCCGCGGAACACGCTCGTCGCCTTCGTCGCGCTCTGCGCGGCGCTCGCCTGGGTCTACTGGGGGGAGATCAAGGGCAAGGAGAAGAAGACGGCGCGGGAAGAGGCGGAGAAGAAGCTCCTGGACGTCAAGGAGGACCGGATCACCGGCCTCACCTTCACGACCGACAAGGGGAAGGTGGCGCTCGAGAAGGCCGACGGCAAGTGGAGGATCGTCGAGCCGATCAAGACCGACGGCGATCCCTTCACGCCCCAGGACGCCGCGCGCGCTCTCGGCGATCTGAAGAAGACCGACACCGTGGCGGCCGCCCCGACCGCCGACCAGCTCAAGGAGTACGGCCTCGAGCCCGTGACGCTCTCCGTCGCCTACGGGACCGCGGACGGCAAGGGCAGCGCGATCGAGGTGGGGACGAAGAACCCGCTGAAGGACGCCTACTACGTTCGCGTCAAGGGAGCTCCGGCGGTCGTCCTCGTCGACGGAGCCACCGTCGGCGCCTTCCGGAAGGACCTCTTCGCGCTCCGGAGCAAGAAGCTGCTCGACTTCAACGAGGACGAGGTGACCGACATCGAGATCGCGACTCCGGACCATGCGGCGGTGCTCCGCCGCGCGGACAAGGCGAGCCCCTGGATGATGACGGCGCCCTACAAGGATCTCGCGCGCGCCGAGACGGTGCGGACGCTCCTGTCGACGCTGCGTTACCTCGAGGCGCTCCGGTTCGTATCCGAGGACGGCGCCGGGCTCCCGGGCTTCGGGCTCGCGCCCGAGGCCATCAAGATCAAGCTGGTGGCCGGTCCCGCGGCGGCGGCGCAGACGCTCATGATCGGCGTCAAGGTCAACGGCGAGGACAGCGTCTTCGTCAAGCGCGACGAGATGCCGTTCGTGGCGACCGTCGGCACCAACCTCCTGACGGATGCGGGCAAGACCCCCGACGAGCTGCGGGAGAACCGCGCGTTCCCCTTCGATCGCTACGACATGAAGCTCCTGGAGGTCCAGGGCAAGGACAAGGGGGTCAAGCTCTCGAAGGAGGCCGGCAGCGACTGGAAGGTCGCGCCCGTGCCCGGCAAGGAGGAGCCCGCGGCGTGGCGCGCGGTGGATGATTTCCTGCGAGAGGTCTCCGAGCTCACCGCTGCCCAGTTCCTCGACGCCGCTCCCGCCTCGATCTCCTTCGATGCGCCGACCGTCACCGTCACCTACCAGGGCACGGGCGAGCCGGAGCCGACGGTCGCGCAGGTGGTCGCCGCCGCCGATGGCTGCTACGTGAAGAACCCGCGCCGGACCGCGATCCTGAAGCTCGCCGCGGACGCCGTCTCGAAGCTCCAGAAGGACGCCGGCGCCTTCATCGAGAAGACGCCGGAAGCAACCCCTTCGATCGTCGAGACGCCCCCCGCGTCAGCGGCGCCTTCCCCGACGGGACCAACCGGAGATCCCGGCCGCTAGGCCACGACGCACGGTGCTTCCCGCTGCGCTGCCACCAGCGCGGCATCCCGGATCCGGTCGATGCGGAACCGCCGCACGCCGCCACGGAGATGGCAGAACGCCTCCATGTAGTAGTCGTCGAAGAGCCCCTTCGGCTCGACGGTGCGCTGGGTCGTGCAGGCGGTCCACGGCGAGTAGTAGCGGATGGCGAGATCAGCCTGACTCTCGAGAGCCTTCTCGATCGTCAGGAGCACCCTCCCGAAAGGGTCCGGCGACGTGAGCTGGCAGTCGGCGGGACGGGGCAAGAGCTCCGCGATCCGCCCGCCGTCGGCTCCGAGCCGCTGCGCGAAGTGCTCGAAGATCCCCGCGGTGGTGCGCGCGTCGCCGAGCGCGCGGTGGGAGAGCCCGGGGTCGACGCCGAGCCGGCGCGCGATCTCGGGAAGGTCGTGCCGCTCCTCGGGGTAGTAGCGGCGCGCGAGGACCAGCGTGTCGACGACGAAGAGCGACTCGATCGCATACCCGAGGGGTAGGAGCTCGCTCCTCAGGAACCCGACGTCGAAGGGGGCGTTGTGGGCAACGAGGATGCGCCCGTCGAGCCGGCGCCAGATGTCCGGCGCCGCGGCCGCGAACGTCGACGCCGAGGCGAGCATCTCGTCGGTGATCCCGCTGACCGCGGTCGCGCCCGGCGACATCCCGCGCAGCGGCTGGAGCAGGCAGTGCCACTCCTTCGGCGGCTTCCCGGGAGAGATCTCGAGGATCGCGATCTCGCAGATGCGATCGCCCCGGTCGGGATAGAGGCCCGTGGTCTCGAGATCGATGACGGCGAACGCGCAGTCCTTGATCGCCCGGTTGATGTCGAACGCCTGGTTCATAGATGGACGCGGTAGATGGAGCTTCCCATCGCGATCTCGTCGTTGTCCTCGAGCGGGCTCACCTCCACGGCGCGCCCGTTGACCGCCGTGCCGTTCGTGCTCCCGAGATCGTAGAGGATGGCGCGCCCGCCCTCGAGCACGATCTTCGCGTGGCGGCGCGACAGCGCCCGGTCGTCGGGGATGCTCATCTGGTTCTCGGGGGCCTTGCCGATGTGGAGCTCGGTACCGTCGAACGCGAACGTCTCGCCCAGCTGCGGCCCCTGGATCCGCAAGAGGAATGGCCGGCCGTTCCCCTCCACCTCGAAGGGGAGCTGCTGCGCGGCGGGCTCGATGGACGCGAGATCGCGGATCAGCGTCCGCTCGAGGATCGGGACCGTGGGCGGCGACTCGAAGGAGACGTGGGTGGCTTCCGCCGGCTCCTCGATCGCGGGCCGCTCGCTGGGCGCGGGCGCCTCGGACGCGTCGGTGAGGGCGGCAGGCGCCGGCAGCGGACGCACCTGCGCGCCGTCGTAGGGCTCGAGGTCCGCCCCGCACTCGCTGCAGCGCTTGTCCCAGATCGGGTTCAGCGATCCGCAGGCGGCGCAAGGGAACGAGTCCTTCTCCTTGGCGAGCGCGCGACGGTAGTACTCGACGTTGCGCGCGAGCACCTCCACCTTGCGGCCGAGGAACTCGATCTCGGAGAGCTTCTCCGTCTTCACCATCTCGAAGTAGGGGTCCTCCCACTCTCCGATACGGCGCCGGAGCTCGCACTCCTTGATCTCGCGCCGCACCTCACCCATCTGGTGCTCGACGCTCGCGCGCGCATCCTCCATGTCGTGGAGCTTGCGGGTCAGCGCCTTGCGCTTGGCCTTGAGCCGCCTCTCCGCCTCGCGGAGCTTGCCGTCGTATTCCTTCCGGATCTTCTCGAAGATGCCCGCGTCGACGGCGTCGCGGTCCCGCTCGAGCTTCTGGAGCCGTTCGATCAGGAGGTTCGCCGCGCCGTCGAGGCGATCGAACTCCTCGACCTCGAGGTTGCGCGACGTGAGATCGATGACCTCCATCTGCGGCCGGAAGGCCAGCACCGTCATGCGTTCGTAGAGCCCCAAGACCGACAGACACCTCCGCCGCAACGGTAATTACGAATTCCGCGGCCGTTCGTCAAGACCCGAGCGCCGCGCCGCCCCCACGGGTCAGCAACAGAGCTCCGGTGTCAATACACCGCGAGCGAGAGGAGGTTCACGAGCGCGGCGCCGATGGCGTGGAGCCCCGCGGTGAGCCGGCCGGTCGCCTTCTCCGCGGCGTCCCTGTCCGGGTTCTTCGCCTCGTCCCCGTCGTCGGAAGACGATCTCCTCCCGCGAGCTTCGGACGAGAACGGGCTCTCGCCGCCGCCGGCGAACATGGAGTTGTTGCCGAGGTTCACGTCGATGAGGAGCTTCTTCTCGGGATCGATCACGACGACCCCCACCTTCGCGGGCCTCGTGTACTCGAGCTTGAGCGCACGCGACGCCCCATCCCACGTTCCCTTCTCGACCGTGCCGTCGAGGAACCTCACCTCGTAGTCGACCGGAGCGATCCCGTCCTTGCGGCGGTCGAGGGTGATCCTGGAGAGATACCGCGCGGGCTCGTCGTCCTTCTTCCCCGATGCCTTCTTCTCGCGGCGCGCCTTCTTCAGATCCTCGGCCTTCACCTCGACGCGCTTGCCATCCCTGTCGTAGAGCCCGGGCTCCTCCTCGATCTTCCGGGAGGTCACCGAGCGCACGGCGTAGTCGACGGCCAGGTCCTTCCTCACGAACTGATCGAAGAACCAGCCGTAGTCCTTGCCCGAGACGTCGTTGACGACGCGGAAGAAGTCCTCGCTCCTCGGATGGTGGAAGCGATAGGTCTCGAAGTAGGTCCTCATCACCTTGCCCATCGTCTCCTCCCCGAGGAGTCGCTCGAGCGTCGTGAGCACCGTCGCGGGCTTCATGTAGGAGCCGATCCCGTAACCGGTCCCCGACAGGTAACCCCAGGCCTTCTCGAGAATCGGCCCCTCCTGCGGGTAGGCCGCGTAGGCAAGCCGCTCGAGATCGAGGTCGGTCAGCGTCGCCGTGCCGTGGAACAGGGACAGCACCGGACCGTAGAGCTCGCCCATCCCCTTGGTCTCCGAGTAGCTGTTGAACCCCTCGTCGAGCCACGCCTCCTCGAACTCGTTGCTGCCGACGAGGCCGTACCAGTACTGGTGGCCGAACTCGTGGAAGATCACGATCTCGAGGTCGCGGAGCTGGTTGGGCCGGCCGAGGATCCGGTTGATCCTCTGGCCGAGCGTGAGGTAGCTCGTGCCTGCGGTGATGAGCGTCGGGTACTCCATCCCTCCCGCGCCGCCGCCACCTGGTCCGGGATCGACCACCGTCAGTGTCCTGTACGGATACTTGCCGTAGTGCTCGTCGAAGAACTTCAGGCTTGCCTTGGCGATCTCGACGTGATCGGCGGCGAGTGGCTCGTGCTCGGGCTGGTAGAGGACGCGCACGTCGACGTCGTTCCATCGCTCGGTGCGCTCGCGGAAATCGGGGTCCGCGGTGAAGGCGAAGTCGTGGACGTCCTCGGCGCGGTAGTGGTGGACCTTGAGCTGCTCCTCGACCTTCGGGTCCTCCACGCGAACCCCCGAGGCGCCGACGACCGCATCGGGCGCCGTACGGATGACGACGTCGTAGATCCCGTAGTCGCTGAAGAACTCGCTGTTGGCGTGGAACTGGTGGCAGTTCCAGCGCGCGGTGCCGTCGCGCACCTCGTAGACGCCCACCTTGGGGAACCACTGCCCCACCATGTGGAAGCTCCCGGCGTAGCCCGTGCGGGCGAAGACGCGCGGCAGCTTCGCGTCCCACGTGATGTCGAGCGTGACCGCCTCGCGGGGAGCCACGGGCGACGGCAGCGGCAGCCTCACGACGGTCTCGTCGTCTCCGTTGTCGTCGTCCGGATGGATCGTCTCGAGCTTCGAGATGAGGTCGTCGTGGGATCCGGCGATCTTGATCGCCCGGATGTCGGTCGATCCCCAGAACCCTTCCTTGTAGCGATCCCCGCGGAGCTGCCCGCCCGACTCGCGCATGAAGGTCGACTTCGGGTTCTTGAATGCGTTCAGGTAGAGATGGAGCTGGATCTCGGTCATCGGAGCGCTCGCCAGGTTCCGGTAGCGCACGAGCTCGTGGCCTTCGAGGGTGTGCTTGGCCGTATCGAGCGTCACGTCGATCGCGTAGCTCGCGTTCCGCGGCGACAGTGCCTCGGTAAGCGACGGTGCGTCGAGCCGGGCGGCGAGGGGATCCTTGTCGAGCCAATCCGTGTTCGCCGCCAGCGTCATGCCGGTTGTATCGGAGTAGCTCTCCTCGGCGCCAAGCGCCGCCGCCGCAGAGCACGCCGCGATCATCAAGGCCGCCCACGTCCTCACGCCAGCACCTCCGAGAGCGCCTCATCGACGACGCGAGCACCCCGTTCGATCTCGGCGCGAAGCATGTCCATCATCGCCCCGACGTCCGCGAACGTGCCCAGGGATCGCAGCACGCGCGCACCGTCGCCGCCCCCCTCCCCCTTGAAGACGAGCCCGAGGAGCTTGCGCCCGCGGTGGAGCGCCATGCGCGGGCCGAACGCGACGGCGAGCCGCTCGAGGTAGGCGAGCGCGAAGGAGAGCCTCCTCAGGAACCGCGATCCGGACGACGGCGCGTCGCCCATGAGCTCGCAGAAGATGTGCGGGTCCTTGAGGGCGCCGCGCCCGACCATGAGGCCGTCGCAGCCCGTGTCGCGGAGCATGCGGTGGCCGTCCTCGGCCGTCAGCACGTCGCCGTTTCCGAGGACCGGCACCGACACGGCGTCCTTGATCGCGCGGATCACCTCGCCGCGCGGCGAGTTCCGGTATCCGTCCTCCCGCGTCCGGGGATGGACCGCGATCATCGCCGCCCCCGCGCCCTCGAGCCCCCGCGCGAACTCGACGGGATCGGCCGTCGCGGCACACCATCCCGCCCGCATCTTCACGGTCACCGGGAGCGCCACCGCCCGGCGCACCGCCTCCACCATCGCGCGAGCGCGCGGCGGGTCCTTCAGGAGCGCGGCCCCGGACCCGTGGCCGGTGATCTTCGAGACCGGGCAGCCCATGTTGATGTCGAGGAGATCGGCGCCCGCGTCGGCGGCGATCCGGGCCGCATCGCCCATCTGGGCGGGATCGGCGCCGTAGATCTGCACCGACACCGGCCGCTCCCCGTCCTCGAACGAGAGGAGCGTGCGCACGCGCGCTTCGCCCTTGACGAGGCTCCGCGCGCTCAGGAACTCCGTGACGACGAGGCCGAGAGCCGTCTCCCCGCGCGCGGTGCGCTGCTCCTTGATGAGCGATCGCAGGCAGACGTCGGTGAGATCGGCCATCGGCGCGAGCGCCGTCGGCGGGAGCACCGCCACCGGACCGATCCGGATCGGCTGGAGGAGCGCCGGCGGGATGGGACGCGGGTGGGTCACTCGCGCGGGACGATCTTCTTGGCCTGGATCATGTCGGCGAGCCAGGCCCGCACCTCGTCGTAGCGCGCGTGGCGATCCTCGCTCAGCGTCTCCACCTTCTGCTTCGAGACCGTGGCGAACCCCTCGTCGTACGCCTTCTGGAACTGCCCGAGGGCCCGGTAGGTGTCGCCCACGAGCCAGTCGGCGTCGGGGCCCGCCTCCTCGAGGCGGTAGCGCTGCGCGACGTCCAGGGCCTTGGGCCCCTGCCCGGCCTTCACGAGGCCGTCGCAGAAGACCTTCGCGTTCTTGAAGCTCGGAACGGTCTCGAACGCCTTCCCCTGAAATGCGAGGGAGCCGGCGTCTCGCGACGGGTCGTAGACGATCGTCACCGAGTCCTTGGTGGCAGCCGCGTGCTCCTTGCCGGCCTTCGTGTAGAACGCGCGAAGCCCGACGACCGCCTTTCCAGGAGTCGCAAGCACGATGCTCGCGACCAGCCGGCGCGTCTCCGTGGCGTTGATGCTGGCAAGCGGCGTCGCTCCCGGGGCTGGCAGGAGCCGGAACGTCTTCTGGCGCGATCCCGCCCGCGCAGCCTCGGGCTTCGACGCCGCCTCCTTTCCGCTTACTCCGAGGACCGGCGACTCCCACTGCACCGCGGCGCTCTCCGCGCCCTCGAGGGAGAGCGTCGCCAGGACGTCGCGCCGCCCTGTCGCCTCCTCACCCGGCACCGGCGGGTCGTAGCCCGGCGACGGCGAGAGCTGCGCGAGCGGGGTGAAGGAGCGGAGGTCGATGGCCAGATCGGTGAGCACCAGGCTCGACTCGGACGCGCTTCGCGGCAGCACGGTGAACGTCACCGACGCGCCGCGCGGGAAGACCCGGCCCTGGGAGTCGATCGCGACGTAGTCGAGCGGGGCGTCGACCTCCTTGACGTGAAAGCCGTCGAGCGCCTCGACGTCCACGAACCGGATGTCGAGGGGCTCGTGAAAGCCCGGCAGCGCTCCCGTCCCCACGGTGCGCAGCGCCACGATCCCCGCGCCGCCTCCGATCACGAGGACGGTGACGATGATGATGACGAGGCTGGTGCTGCGCTTCCTCCGCTTCCGGACGAGGTTGATTCTCAAGAAGCGGGCGCCCCCTCGGGCTTCGGGGCCTTCCACTCCACGAGCACG
The DNA here is from genome assembly GCA_046331505.1 of Acidobacteriota bacterium. Classification (GTDB taxonomy): domain Bacteria; phylum Acidobacteriota; class Vicinamibacteria; order JAXLQT01; family JAXLQT01; genus JAXLQT01. The sequence continues at coordinate 8,432 of JAXLQT010000022.1, read as the reverse complement.
CCCTTCTCGTCCTTGACGCGGATGTCGGCATCGGCACGCAGCTTCTCGATGAACGCGCGGAGCTGCTCGTCGTAGAGCTTCCGCCGCAGGTAGTCCTCGACGCTGTCGTGGACCTCGGCGAGCGGGCGCTTGCCCGCGGCCTGCCTCTCCTCGACGCGGATCACCTTGAAGCCGTACGCGCTCGCGACGAGCGGGCTCGTCTGGCCGGGCGCAAGCTTCTCCGCGGCTGCCTCGATGGACGAGTCGAGGTCGCCCTTGCTGTTCCAGCCGAGGTCGCCGCCGGCGTCCTTGGACGGAGCCAGCGACATGTCGGTGGCGACGTCCTCGAACTTGGCGCCGCCCTTCAGACGGGCGTTCACCTTCGCCAGGAGCTCCTCGGCCTTGGCGCGATCGTCGCCGAGGCCGATCTCGCGGATGCGCGTGCGCGCCGGGACGTCGAACTTGTCTCCGTTCTCGTCGTAGAACTTCTGGATCTCGGAATCGGTGACCGAGATCTTGCGGAGGATCTCCTGCGAGATGAGGTGCTCGCGGTATCCCTGGTTCCTGAGGTCGTCCTTGAAGTCGTCGAACTCGATCCCCTCGGCGCGAAGGGCGATCACCAGGTCCTCCTGGGACCCGATGCCGTTCTCGAGCATCATGCGGTTCATCACCTCGGTGATCTCGTCCTCGCCGACCTTGATGCCATCGGACCTCGCCTTCTGCACCAGGAGCAGGTTGTCGATCATGGTCTCGAGCGTCTCGGTCTTCGCGCGCTCGATGGCCTGCAACATCTCCTGGGGCTTGTCCTTGAGCTTGTCGCGAAGGGCGGCAACCTTGGGCGTCATCGTCCGGTCGAAGCTCTGCGCGGTGATGATCTCGTCGTTCACCTTGGCCTTCACGGTCTCGACGACGCGCCGGTTCTCGGCGGGCGGGACCTGCGCGAGGACCGGCAAGAGGGCTCCCAGAGAGACGGCGAGCGGCACCGCGACGATCTTCATGGCGCCGTGACTTTAGCGTGGCGGCGCGAGGAGAGACAAGCGCTCACGAGAGCGAGAGGAGCAGGCCCCTCGCGGCGGCAACGGCATCCTCGCGCTCCGAGAGGGTGAGCGGCACCTCCACGGTGCGGTTGTCCTTGAGCTCGGCTCCGGGCCGCGAGCCGAGGAGCTCCACGAGGCTCTCGGGGCGCAGCGGCGTCGACTCGTGGAAGCGCAGCGACAGCCGATCGGCGGTGCGCTCGAGGGACTCGACCCGGAGGCCCGTCGCGAGGTTGCGGACGCGCGTCAGGCCGAGCAGGCGCTCGACCTGGATGGGGAGCCGCCCGTAGAGGTCGCGAACCTCGGAGGCGATCGCCTCGATCGCGTCGTCGTCGGCGGCATGAGCGATGCGCTTGTAGAGCGTCATGCGCTCGGCCACGTCCGGGAGGAACTCGGGCGGGATGCGGATGTCGACCTTGAGGTTCAGCGCCACGCGGATGTCGGGCGCCACCTCCTCCCCCTTGAGCTCGCGCACGGCCTCGTCGAGCAGGCGCGCGTAGAGGTCGAACCCGACGGACTCGATGTGGCCGTGCTGCTCGGCCCCCAGGAGGTTCCCGCTCCCGCGGATCTCCATGTCGAGCGCGGCCACGCGATAGCCGGCGCCGAGCTCGGAGAACTCCTCGATGGCCGCCAGCCTCTTGCGCGCGACGTCGGTCAGGCCCGCGGGGGACGGCACCAGGAAGAACGCGTAGGCGCGGCGGTCGGCGCGCCCGACGCGCCCGCGGAGCTGGTAGAGCTGGGCCAGCCCGAAGCGATCGGCGCGGTTCACGATGAGCGTGTTCGCGGCCGGGATGTCGAGGCCGTTCTCGATGATCGTGGTCGCGACCAGGACGTCGGCCTCTCCCGAGACGAACCGCAGCATCACCTTCTCGATGAGCTTCTCCGGCATCTGGCCGTGGCCCACGACGATGCGCGCCTCGGGGACCAGACGCTGCACCATCGCCGCGATGGAGTCGATCGACTCGACGCGATCGTGGACGAAGTAGCACTGGCCGCCGCGGGACAGCTCCCGCCGGACCGCCTCGCGGATCGTCTCCTCGCGGTACTGCTGGACGGTCGTCTGCACCGACAGGCGGTGGCGCGGCGGCGTCTCGATCACCGAGAGGTCGCGGATCCCGGCGATGGCCATCTGGAGTGTGCGCGGGATCGGCGTGGCGGTCATGGTCAGGACGTCGACGTGGGCGCGCAGCTCCTTCAGCTTCTCCTTGTGCGCCACGCCGAAGCGCTGCTCCTCGTCGATGACGATGAGGCCTAGCTCCTTCCAGACCACGTCCTTTCCGAGGATCCGGTGCGTCCCGATCAGCACGTCGACCTTGCCCGCGGCAAGGTCCGCGGCGATGCGCGTCTGGTCGGGCTTCGGCACGAACCGGGACATCATCTCGATCGTCACGGGGAACGGGAGGAACCGCTGGCGGAAGGTCCGCAGGTGCTGCGCCGCGAGCACGGTCGTGGGGCAGAGCAAGGCCACCTGCTTGCCGTCGTTGCACGCCTTGAACGCGGCGCGCATCGCGACCTCGGTCTTGCCATAGCCGACGTCGCCGCAGAGGACCCGGTCCATCGGCCTCCGCCCTTCCATGTCGCGCCGCACGTCCTCGATCGCCTGGAGCTGGTCGGGTGTCTCGTCGTAGGGGAAGCTGTCCTCGAGCTCCCGCTGCCACGGCGTATCGGGGGAGAAGGCGAACCCCGTGGCGGCCGCGCGGCGCGCGTAGAGCTTGAGGAGCTCCTCTCCGATCTCGCGGACCGCCTTCTTCACGCGGCGCTTGGTCTTCTCCCAGGTGCCGCCGCCGAGCTTGTCGAGCCGCGGCGCCGCCTCCTCGGTGCCCTTGTACCGCTGGACCAGGTCCAGCCGATCCAGCGGCACGTAGAGCTTGTCGCCGTCCTGGTAGAGCAGCAGCATGAACTCGCGCGCATCGGGACCGGCGCCGATCGCCGCGAGGCCCTGGTAGCGCCCGATGCCGTTCTCGACGTGGACGACGTAGTCGCCGACCTCGAGGTCCTGGAAGTCGGCCACCGGCGCGAAGCCCGGTCTCCGCGCGGGCTTCCCCGACGGGGCGGGGCGCTCGCCCTTGCGCGTGCGGACGAGCACCGATCCGAACACCTCCTCCTCGGTCAGCACCGTGAGCCTTGCCTGCGGGAGCTCGAAGCCCCCGGCCAGCGCGCCGATCTCGAGAAGCACGCTCCCGCTCCCCTCGACCTCCATCACGTGGTAGTCCTCGATCACCTCCGCGAGGCGGCGGCGCGTGCCGATGGAGGAGAGGAACACCACCACCTCCTCGCCCCGCGCCCGGCGCGTCTTCAGATCGCGGCAGAGGTCGCCGAGCTTCGCGCCGTAGGCGGGAGCCGGGCGCGACGGCACGTGGGCGGCGCCCGGGCCGTCGTCGATCCGGCCGATCTCGGAGGCGTGGATGACGGGCCCCACGAGCGCTTCCGCGTCGAGCGTGCCAAGCAGCGGCATGAGGTCGTCGAGCGCGGGCAGGAACGGGGCCTCGGAGGCCATGCGATCTCCGAGATCCCGGCGCGCCTCGTCGTACGCCGCGCGCGACGCCTCCGCCTCGTCCCAGATCGTCACCGGCGGCGCACCCGTGACGTGGGCGTGAAGCGGCGTGCGGCCGTCGATGGCGCTCGACCAGAGCTCGACGCCGGGGAACGTCCCGCGCGCCTCGAGGAGCGCCGCGAGACGTACGGCGTCGTCCTCGCGGGACGTCGCCTCGCCGCGGGCGAGGATGGCGGCCGTCGCGCGCGAGAGCCACCCGCCGTCGCGCGCCTGCTCCCGCGCGGGCGCCAGCTTGACCGAGGGGAGCACGGCAAGGGAGCGCTGGGTGGCCACGGCGAACTCGCGAAGCGATCCGACGGCGTCGCCGTCGAGCTCGATGCGCAGCGGATCGCGGCTCCCCGCCGGGAAGACGTCGATGATCCCGCCGCGCAGCGCGTACTCGCCAGGCGCCTCGACCCGCCACTCCTTCCTGTATCCGAGATCGTGCAGCGCGCCGAGGATCTCCTCCCGCGACACCGCCTGCCCCTCCGCGAGGGCGAGCAGGCGCGCCCCGACGGCGCCGCGCGGCGGTCCCCCGGCCGCGAGTCCCAGTGGCGTCGTGACGATGCAGAAGGGCGGGTCTCCCGAGAGCGCGGTGAAGGCGCGCACGCGCAGGTCCAGCACGTCGGGGTGCGGCGACACCGAGAGCAGGGGATCGACCTCGTACCCAGGGAGCGCGAGGACGTTCTCGTCGGAACAGAACCCTAGCACCGACGCGAAGAAGCGGAGCGCCGCCTCCATCTCCGGGATCTCCTCCTGCCGCCGGGCCACGAACAGGAGCGATCGGCCCATCCGGCGGGCGAGGCCGACGGCGTAGAGCGCCCGCGCGCTGCCGTGGAGCCCCGTGAGGGCGAGCGGCGCTCCCGGCGCGCCGCGCGAGAGCGCGTCGAGAGCGGGGATCCCGAGCGCCGCCTCGAATGGCGTTCGCGCCGGCGTCACGCCCGCGTCTTGAACCGGATCGCCCCGCCGAACGTCCAGGAGTGGCGCGGGCGATGGAGGCCGATGTCCTTGACGTCGGACGTCACGCGGAAGGAGTAGAGGCCCCGCTGGTAGTCGTAGGGCATCCCGTCCTCGCGGTGGACGGCCACGTCGAGGCGGTAGGCGCCCTCGCAGAGCTCGAGCGACTCCACCACGAACGCCACCGTCGCGGGGGCGTCGAGCAGGTCGGAGGTCATCTTCTCGATCTGGGTGTTGGTGCCGTACACGTTCACGCCGTCCTCGGAAAAGATACCGATCCCGAAGACGAAGTCCTTCACCGGGACCCGCGGCCGGACGTCGAGCCGGATCTCGAGCCGCTCCCCGGCCGCGAAGATGTGGCGCTCGGCGCCGTCTCCGCCGCGGAGCGTGACCGCCGTGATCTCCACGTCGCCCGATCCCCAGCGGTGCTTGCGGATCTCCTCCTCCTGCGCCGGCCCCTCCATCGGCGGGACGGGGGCCACCTCCTGCACGGGCTCCTCCTTCGCGGTCGCCCCCTCCGACAGCGCCGCCGCGGTGTCGCGGTGCTGCTCGGCGAGCCTCCCCTCCTCGTGGCGCGCCACGTCCATGCGGTAGGAGCCGATGACGCGCCTCGGATCGCCGTCCTCCTGGAGCCGCCCGCCCTTCAGCCACAGCGCGCGATCGCACACCTTCTCCACCATGCCGAGGTCGTGGGTGACCAGCACGATCGTACGGCCCTCGGCCTTGAGGCCGCGTATGCGCTCGAGACACTTGTGCGTGAACGCCTCGTCGCCCACCGAGAGCACCTCGTCGATGAGGAGGATCTCCGGCGTCACGGTGATGGCGACGGCGAACCCGAGCCGCGCGTACATCCCGGACGAGTAGGTCTTGACCGGCGCGTCGATGAAGTCCTCGAGCTCGGCGAAGGCGACGATCTCCTCGAAGCGCCGGGCGATCTCCTTGCGCGACAACCCCACCATGATGCCGTTGATGACCACGTTCTCGCGGCCCGAGATCTCCGGATGGAACCCGGCGCCGAGCTCGATGAGCGCCGACACGCGGCCCTGGGTCGCGACGGTGCCGGTCGTGGGCTTGGTGGTGCCGTAGATGATCTTCATGAGGGTGGACTTTCCGGACCCGTTGCCGCCGACGATGCCGAGGGCCTCCCCCTTCGGCACCGCGAGGTCGATCGGCCAGAGCGCGTGGATCGCGTCCGTCGCGACCGCCAGGTCCTTGAGGATCTCCCCGCCCAGGATCGCGCTCTTGAGCGTCTGGAACTTCCGCTTGCGGCTGAAGCGGCGGTAGACCTTGCTCACCTTCTCGCAGCGGATCGCGAGCGAAGCGTCCATCGTCACACCTCGTCGGCGAACGAGTCGCGCAGCCGGTCGAAGATGAAGTATCCCGCGACGAACGACCCGACGCTCACCGTCGCGGTCGCCGCCAGCGGCCGCAGGCCCAGCGGGTATCCGAAGTACAGGACGTGCTGGTACGCCACCATCAGGTGCGCGACCGGGTTCCACTTGAGGACGAACCCCCACTTCCCGGTCTTCTCGAGGGCCTCGTCGAAGGGGTAGAGGATCGCCGACGCGAAGAAGACCATCGTCAGGAGGTTCCCGAGGATGTTCTTCAGGTCGCGGAAGTGAACCGAGAGGGCGGCCAGCCCCAGCGCAGCGCCCGAGGTGAGCAGGAGCTGGAGAGCGACGATGACGGGGAACAGCATCACGTAGGGCGTCACCGGCGGCGCGAGCTGGAGAGCGTGGTAGACGAGGAACGTCGCCAGGAGGATCGGCAGACCGAAGAGGAAGTGGACCATGTTCGCCAGCACGCGGACGAGCGGAAGCACCTCGGCGGGGAACAGGAGCTTCCGGATGAGGTTGCCGTGCTCGATGATCACGTCCGAGGCTTCCAGGAGCGAGGACGCGAACCAGGTCCACGGGAGGATGCCGCAGAACAGGAACAGCGCGTAGGTCGCGGTCGGCACGGTCTCGGTCCGCGCCGGCATGTACTTGGTGAACACGAGCGTGTAGACCCCGAGCTGCATCATCGGGTTGAGGAAGCTCCAGAAGTAGCCCAGGAACGAGCCGCGGTAGCGAGCCTTCAGCTCGCGCATCACCAGCGATCCGATCAGCGTCCGGTGGCGCCAGAGCCGGACGAGGTTCGCTAGCACGGAGATCCTGCGGCGCGCCATCCGCCGAACGCCATCTCGGCGGCTGCCGGAAAGCCGTAGGCGCGCGCCGCGGCATCGGTGTAGCGGCCCGACGCGTCGAGCACGGTGAGCGTCTCTTCCCGCACGGCGGTCGCGTGCCGCGAGGCCGCGACGATCACGGTGCCCGGCGCGCGACCGTCGACCGCGACCACGCGCTGGATCCTCGCCGTGCGGAGCCCCGCGGCGTCGAGCTTCGCCCTGAGCTCGGGCTCCCGCGCCGCCGGGTAGAGAAGGTAGGCCGTCCCGTGCGGAGCGAGGAGGCGCGCGCACGCCTCTACGGTGCCGGAGAGGGTGGCGGTGATCTCGCAGGTCGCGATGGCGCGCGCGGTGTCGCGGGGCGCCTGGCGTCCCGGCAGCGGGTGGTGGGGCGGGTTGCCGAACACGACGTCGGCGCGGCGCGTCAGCGCGAGGGTGCGGTAGTCGCAGCGCACCACGCGGACGTTCGCGCACTGCCGCGCGTTGCGCGCGGCGAGCTCCGCCGTCCGTGCCTCGATCTCGGTGCCGAGGATCAACCGGGCTGCCGGGAAGCGGCGCGCGAGCACCAGGGACACCACGGCCGATCCCGCGCCGAGCTCGACGGCGGTGTCGCCGGGGCGGAGCTCCACGAACGCCGCCAGCAGGATCGCGTCGAGGCCGAACCGAAAGCCGCGGCGCGCCTGCAGGAGGTCGAGCCCCCACGGGTCGAGCACGTCGCGTGTGAGGGCCTCGCTTCCCGCCGAGGCCGCGTGCGCACCCACGCTCAGGAGGCGGCCGTCTCCGCCGGCAGGACCTTGTTACGCCCGGTCGCCTTGCAGCGGTAGAGCGCGCGGTCCGCCTCGCGCACGAGGCCGTCGATGTCGGAGCCGTGCTCGGGGAACGAGGACACGCCGATCGAGATGGTGATGCGGATCGGCACGCCCTCGTGCATGAACACCTTCTCCTCGATGGCCGACCGCACGCGCTCCGCCGCCTTGAGGGCCCGCTCCCGGTCGGTCTCGGGCAGGTAGGCGATGAACTCCTCCCCCCCGTAGCGCCCCGCCAGATCGGGCTCCCGGATGGAGGCCTGGATGATGCGCCCGGCCTGCGACAGCACGAAGCTCCCCGCCTGGTGGCCGTGCTCGTCGTTGACCTTCTTGAAGTGATCGAGGTCCATCATCAGCACCGACAACGGGTGCTTGTACCGGGCCGAGCGCGCCAGCTCCCGTTCGAGCTCCTGGTAGAGCGACCTCTTGGTCAGGAGGCCGGTCAGGTCGTCGAACGTGATCATGTCCCGGATGGTGCGGTGGAACTTCTCGTCCACCTCGTCGGAGAGCACGAATTTCAGGACGGTCCGGCCGATCCGGATCTTGTCGCCGTCGCAGAGCTCCACCGACGAGACGCGCCGGTTGTTGGCGAACGTCCCGTTCGTGCTGCCGAGGTCGAACACCGTGTACTCGCGCTCGCCCGTCTCTGGCTCCTCCACCCACGACACCTTCGCGTGGCAGCGGCTCGCCAGGTGATCGTCGACGTAGACGTCGACGTCGGTGTCGCGGCCGATCACCATCTCGCTCTTCGTCAGGCGGTACTCCGCCCCGATGCTCTTTCCCTCGACGACCAGGAGGCTCGCGGTCTTCTTGTCGAGCCGCGGGAAGTCGCTCGTGTCGAGACTCTGGGTCTTGTCGATGTCGGCCATGCGCGACGAGCCGGCCACGATACGACCGGCTTACCGGAAGAGCTTTCCCAGACCGCTCTTGTTCTTGATCTCCTCGAGCTGCGTCTGCAGGTT
>JAXLQT010000021.1:0-116760 GCA_046331505.1 Acidobacteriota bacterium | reverse complement strand
TCCGGTTCGATGCGCGTTTCAAGGCCATCGACTTCTACGAGGCCTACCGCCGCGAGCGCGGCGTCGTGACCGCCTTCCAGGAGCTCATCGACGCGCTCAAGCGCGGCAGCGATGGTCTCGTTGACCTCCTCGTGCTCCAGTCCTCCGGCGAGACAGCCCTCGGGACGGAGCTCCTCCTCGAGCTCTTCACCCGCCAGTCGATGGAGATGGTGAAGTACCTGTTCGAAGAGGCGGAACGCAAGCTCAACGGCGAGTCCGGCGAGAATCGCGAGGCTCTGCCCACCGTCCTCCTGCACCTCGAGGACAAGGTCGCGAGCGAGAACATCCCCGAACGCGAGCTCGACGACATCTTCGATCGCCTGAGCTACCTCTACGCGCGCCTGTCGGTGAAGACGGTGCGCGAGGTGAGCGCCCGCGTCGCGAAGATCCGCGACGAGCGCGGCGCGGAGATGCGCCTGCGCCCCGATCAGAAGAAGAAGGCCGTCGAGTACATCAACTTCCTCGACGAGTGCAAGGCGGAGATCGAGAAGACCTTCGACCTCGAGAAGAAGCTCGCCAAGATCGCGGACTTCAAGCGCACCATCGACGCCTGGGACAAGGTGCTGCGCCTCTACATCACGCTCCGACTGGCGCTCAAGAGCTACCACAACTTCGTGACGGTGAACCTGCTCGATACGTCGCAGCTCGTCTCGGTGCGCATGCGCAAGGCGCTGCGGGGCGTGCCGCAAGGATCGCAGCGCGAGGCGGAGGCGATGCTCGCGGAGCTCGAGGCGTGCCTCGATGCCAACATGAACGTCGCGAAGATCGTCGTCCCGGCGATCCGCTGCCAGCGGATCCTCGCGAGCGGCAAGATCGGCGGCGTGCCCGAGCCCCCGGCGCCTCCCGACAAGGTCGAGGCGGGCGCGATGACGGAGAAGAGGACGACCTCGGAGATGTCGCGCGATGCGCTGCACCCCATCGACCTCCGCGAAGCGCCGGCGGTGGACCCGAAGCTCACGCGCCTGAAGCTCGTGGAGGAGAGCATCAAGATCTCGTCCCTCACGATCCTGAAGGCGATCGACGATCTCTCGCGCGCTGCCGAGGAGCTGTTCGAGATCGAGCAGGTCGACAGCGTGGAGGACGGCGTCCGCGCGAAGGCGTCGGCGTGCCGCCGCGAGCTCTCCTCGAAGAAGAAGGTCCTCCAGCAGAGGCTCTCGTCCTTGTGACTCGCGGCGCCGCGCTCGTTTTCGCGCTGGCGCTCGCCCTCGACATCCCCGTGGTCTCGCGAGGGCTCGTGCTGGAAGACGAAGGGGCGACGATCGCGATCGCGGAGCGCCTCTCGCGAGGCGAGGTGCTCTACCGCGATGCGCCCATCAACCTCGGTCCGGCGGTCTACGAGCTCTACGGTCTCCTCTTCCGCGCGACGGGCACTTCCTACCGCGCGGCCCGGTTCTGCGTCTCCATGGCCTCGGCGTCCTGCGCCGCCCTCCTGTTCGTGCTGGCGCGGAGCGCCGGCGCGCCGACCGCGGGCGCCGCCATCGCGCCGTGGCTCTTCGTCCTGATGCGGCCGTTCGCCTTCCCCTCGTGGCACATGGCGCTCTACACGCCGTTCGCGATGGCGCTCTGCCTCGGGGCGCTCGCGCTCGCGTTCTCGCCCGCCACGGCGGCGGCGTTCGGCGCCGGCACCCTTGCCGGGCTCGCCGCGGTCTTCAAGCAGAACTACGGCGCCCTCGCGCTCGTAGGCGTCTTGCCGCTCTTCTTCACGGGACCGAGGCGCGTCGCGCGGTGCGGGGCGCTCGGGGCCGGCTTCGCTCTCCCGCCCGCGGCGTTCGCGCTCCTCTTCGTGGCGCGCGGCGCCTTCGCCGACTTCTTCGCCTGGTCCGTCCGCTTCGCGCTCGGAAGCCAGCGCCAGGTCTTCCACGTTCCCGCCCCTCCGATCTTCCCGCTCGCGGGGCCTGACACGGCTTTCCGCGGATCGCTGCTCTACTACATCCCCCCGCTTGTCTGGGAAACGCTGTTCCCGGCGTTCGCGAGCTCCGCCACCTACCAGACGACCGGGAGGCTCGAGCTCTGTCTCAAGGCCGCGTTCTACGTGCCCTGGCTCGCATCGCCGCTGCTCCTCTTCCTCCCGGGCGCCGGCGCGCGACGCGCCCGGGCCCTCGCCCTCTTCGCCCTCGTCTTCCTCGCGCTCGGAAGCGTCCCGTCGTGCGACTGGGCGCACCTCTGCTATGCGATCCCTCCCACGTTCGCCGTCGCGGCGGCGCTCCTGGGGCGCGGGCCCCGCGTGCGCGCCGCGAGCTTCATGGCGCTGGCCCTCGCGACCGCGGGGACCGGGCTGTTCTTCATCCGCGCTCTCGCGCCGTACACCTACCCGATCCCGCGGCTGCACCTCCGCGTGCCGGAGCCGTTCGGGCGCGCGCTCCTGCAAGCCTCGGAGGTCCTCGAGAAGCGCGGCGTCTCGCAGGTGCTCGTGGTGCCGTACCAGCCGGGCTTCTACCACGTGAGCGGGACGCGTAACCCGACCCACGCCGACATCTTCCTTCCCGAGTTCATGGACCAGCGGCGGCGGAACGAGGTGGGCGACGCCCTCGACGCGGCCACGCTCGTCGTGCGCTTCGGCAAGGAGTACGCGCACCTCGCCCCCTTCGAGAGGGGTTTCCCGGAGCTTCATCGGAGGCTCCTCGGGGAGCCGCTCGCCACGATCGGCGGTGACGGCCGCGCCGGCTTCGAGATCCGCATCGTGGCGCCCTCGCGATGAAGGCGCGTCTCGCGGCGGCCGCGGCCTTCGTGCTGCTCCAGCTCCCTGTGTTCCGCACCGGTCTCTTCGTCGCCGACGAGGGATGGATGGTCCATGCGGCGCTACGGATCGCGCGCGGCGAAGCGCTCTACCGCGACGTCCATACCTATCTGCCGCCGCTGTCGTACTGGCTTCTCGCGATCCCGATGAGGCTCCACCCGACGCTTCTCTGGGGACGTCTCCTCTCGCTCTCGATGTGCGGAGCCTTCGGCTACCTCGGGGCGGCGATCACCGAGCGTGCGGGGCGCGCCGCGCAGCTCCTCGCCCTCGGGGGCCTCGCCTTCCTCGGATCCGCGGGGTACCCCTGTACACGATCCCGTCCTACACCGGCCTGTCGCTCCTGATGGCCCTCGCGGCCTGGCGGCTCTGGGACGTGGGTGGTAACCCGGTGCTCGCGGGAGCGGCGCTCGCCGCGGCGCTGCTCTTCAAGCAGACGACGGGCGTCGCGTCGGCCGTCGCGATCGTGATCGCCGAGTCGCTGGAGCGGCGGCTCCCGGTCCGCCGGCTCGCGATCGGATTGCTGGTGCCGTGTCTGGCGGCGCTCGGGATCGTGGCCGCGCAGGGGGCGCTGCCGGCGATGACGTCCGCTCTCTCACCCTCGAGCATGGGGCAGTACCGGGCGATGGGGAAGGTGCCGATGCCGTCGTGGAGGGACCTCGATCCCCCGCGGCTTTGCTACACCTTGCCGTTCCTCGTGGATCTGACCCCCTCCGTCATGCGCGGGGGGACGGCGTGGGCGATCGCGCGGGGACTGGTGATGCTCCTCTACTGGGCGCCGCTTCCGGTCTGCGCCGCCGCGATCTTCCGCGCGCGCGCCGTGCGCGATCGGTCGCTTGCGCTCCTCGCCTTGCTCGCGTTCTCGACGGTGATGCCACGCGCCGACGTCGCGCACCTGATGCAGGTGCTGCCGCCCGTCGCGCTCGTGCTCGCCGTGCTCGGGGGCAAGCGTCCGGCGCTCGCGGCCACCGCCGGCGCCGCGCTCCTCCTCGCGAGCCTGGGGCTCCGGGGCTGCGCTCGGTGCGCCAGCGTCGCCCTCGACGTGCGCGCGACGGCGGACTCCATGTTCTTCCGGAGCAGGCGGCCGCGCGCGGCATCGTGACAGCCCTCGCGGAACGACCGGGGGCCCCGATGCTCGCGGCTCCCTGGGGTGCGCTCTACTACTTCCTCGCCGACCGTCCGAACCCCACGCGTTACGAGCTGCTGCTGCCCGGCAACGTGGGACGAGAGGGGATGAAGGAGGTGCTGGCCGCCCTCGAGGCGCGCCCGCCCGCCGACGTCGTCTGGTCGACCGTCGATCTGCGCAACCTCACGCCCGTGACGTTCGAGCAGTTCTTCCCGGATCTCGCCGCATGGCGCGACCGGCACTATGCCCGGACGATGGAGGCCGGCGGTGAGGAGCTGTGGCGCCGGAGATGACGCTGTCGATCGTCGTGCCCGCGCTCGACGAGGCGAAGGTCATCGCCGAGGCGGTCGCGCGCGTCGCGGCCGCGGCGCCCGACGGCGAGATCCTCATCGTGGACGATGGAAGCACCGATGCGACCGCGGAGATCGCGACGCGCGCGCTGCAAGGCGGGAAGGGTCGGGTCCTCCGGCTTCCGGAGAACCGGGGGAAGGGCGCCGCGGTGAAGGAGGGGATGCTCGCGGCGACGGGCGAGATCCGCGCCTTCATCGACGCCGATCTGTCGGTCGATCCCAGGTACCTCGGCGATCTGCTCGCGGCGCACCGCCGCGGCGCCGAGGTCGTCGTCGCGAGCAGGCGTCTTCCCGGGTCGCGCCTCGACCGGCACCAGCCGTGGATCCGCGAGGCGATGGGGACCGTCTACCGCACCACGGCGTCGTTGCTCCTCGCACGGGGGATCTCCGACTTCACCTGCGGGCTCAAGGGCTTCACCGCGGAGGCGGCGCGCGACCTCTTCGGAAGCTCGCGCATGCCGCGTTTCGGTTTCGACGTCGAGGTGCTCTACCTCGCGCGCCGCCGCGGCTACCGGATCGAGGAGATCCCGGTGGCTTGGAGCGACGAGCCGGACACGCGCGTGCGCCTCCCCATCGATACCGCCCGATCCCTCATCGAGCTCCTGGCGGTGCCGTGGAACGGGCTTCGGGGGCGCTATGGTCCGCCGCGCCTTCCGCGAGGCAGCACGCCCAGAGCGGCGCCGTGACGCTCCTCGTCGCCTTCGGGTCGCTGAGGGTCACCCAGTCGGGTCCGTCGGCCAGGGCCCCGTCGCGCTTGGTGTAGGAGCCCCAGCGCGGTCTGCGCGCGGTGCCTGCGAACCCGTCTTCGAGATCCGCGTTGTCGATGCGGACCCGCGTCCCCAGGATGTCCGCGAGCGCGATCTCCTCGATGCGACCCGCCGGAACGTCCACGTCCGGATGCTCGACGCTCCGGCCCCGCCGCTGCCACTTCCCTTCATAGAGGTTGTACCAGGCGATGCACTGGCCGTCACCATCGGCGTCGACGAGCGCGTAGCGGTTGCCCGGGGTCGGTGGTCCCGTGCCCCTGGCGGTGATGTATCCGACCATCGCCGCCGTCCAGACGGAGAAGGTGAGGATCCAGGTCGGGATCACGCAGGCGAAGGGCGTGGCCGCGATCGTCGAGCCGAGGAGCAGGGTGGAGAGCCGGAACGCTCGCCCGACGCCGCCGCTCTGCCGCTTCACCTCGCCCGCGTAGTCATCGAGGACGGCACGCCGCTCGGCGCCCGCCCTCGCGATCGCCAGAGCGCTCACCACGTTGTCGGATCCGCAGTAGGCGCAGCGGGCGATGGCCTTGACGCCGGCGACGGCGAGCGGGCCGCCACAGACGTGGCAGCGCATGGGCTCGCCCTCTCGCGCCGGCGGCTCGGCGGCGGCGGCCCGCTCGACGCGCCGCCGGGCGCGTCGCAGGAGCGTCACGGAGGCGAGGCCCGCGCCGGCCACGAGGAGGAAGCTCGGCAGGACGGACAGTCCCATGGCGGCGCCCGTGGCCGCCGCCACACCCCTGGTGATGGAGAAGCGGTAGGCCGAGTGAAGGATGACGAGCGCCATCCCTCCGAGAAGCAGGAGCGAGAAGATGCCGTAGATCATCTCGAACGCCTGGCCGTACGCGACCGCCAGGCTCACGGCGCCCCGGATCTGACGCTCCCGCGCGCTCTGTCCCGAGAGCGCCTGCGCGGCACCGTCGAGACGAGCGCGGACGTCTGGCGACGGGGCACCCTCGTACCCGCAGAACGCGCACCGGGCGATGCCGGGGGCGGCGAGCGAGAGGGGGATGGGTGCTCCGCAGGGCGGGCACTTCATCGCGAGCATGATGGGAGCATATGGCCGGACACGTGAGCCGCTCGGCCGGGCACCGTCCCAAGTCGACCCGGGACGCCGCTGCCGGCCGGGCCGTCTTTGCAATGCGGAGAGGCGCAGCCTAGAATGGCCGGATCGCATGAGCCGGCTTCTCTTCGTCAAGCCCCGCAAGGACTATCAGGAGAACGTCGTGACGCCGCCGCTCGGGCCGCTCACGCTCGCGGCCTACGTCCGAAAGCACCGTCCCTCGTGGGACGTGAAGGTCCTGGACATGCGGATGGTGGCGCCCGGCGACGGCCCGCTGGAGCGCGAGCTCGAGACGTTCCGGCCGGACGTGATCGGCATCTCCGCGCTCACGGTGGAAGCGGACGTCGGCAGCGACGCGGCGCGGTCGTTCCGCGGCCTGGGCTACCGCGGGCCCATCCTGATGGGCGGGCCTCACCCGTCCGCCGACCCGGAAGGCACCGCGCGCCTCCCGGGGATCGACTACGCGATCGTCGGCGAAGGTGAAGAGACGCTCGTCGAGCTCCTGGACCGCCTCGAGGCCGGCCAGGAGCCCAAGGACGTGGCCGGTATCGCTTACGCGAAGGACGACGTCGTGCTCCAGACGCCCGTGCGGCCCTACATGGAGGAGCTCGACGGGCTCCCCTTCCCGGCATGGGACCTCGTCGACGTCCACGCCTACTCGAAGCGCTACAAGTTCTCGAAGATGATCGCCCAGGCTCCGTACGCGGTCATCTTCTCGTCGCGCGCCTGCCCCTATCGCTGCACCTACTGCCACCACAACTTCGGGAAGAAGTTCCACGCGCGCTCCCCCGAGAACGTGCTCGCCGAGGTGGACTACCTCGTCAGGGAGCACGGCATCCGCGAGATCGAGTTCTGGGACGACATCTTCAACCTCGACCGCGTGCGCTGCGCGCGCATCCTCGAGATGATCGCCGCGCGGCGCTACGACCTGAAGCTCGCATTCCCGAACGGCCTGCGCGGCGACCTCATGACCGACGAGCTCATCGACAGGTTCGCGGATGCGGGTACCTACTACATCGCCTACGCCGTGGAATCGGGCTCGGAGCGCGTGCAGAAGGTGATCAAGAAGAACGTGAACCTGCCGAAGCTCCAGGGTGTGATCGAGAAGACCGCCTCCCGCGGCATCTTCACGCACGGCTTCTTCATCCTGGGGTTTCCGACGGAGAGCGCCGAGGAGATGCGCAGCACCGTCGACTGGGCGCTCGGCAGCAAGCTCCACACGGCGGGCTTCTTCGTCGCGAACCCCTACCCCGGCACCGAGCTGACGGAGATGGCGCTCGAGATGGGGCTCGACGCCAAGCCCGACGGCAACCGGTACGACTACCTCGGCGTCGGTTACAACCTCTCCGCGACGCCGACCGCTTTCCTGCGCGAGCTCAAGAACCTCGCCTACCGGAAGTTCTACCTGAACCCCGCGCGCCTCGCGCGGATCGCGCGCGACTTCCCGAACAAGCGCGCGCTGACCGCGCTCCTGCCGCGGTACGCGTCCTTCTTCCTGCGGCGCGTCGCGAGCCCCGGCTTCGCGGCCTGAGGATCGCGGCGCGCCCGCGATGGGCTTGACCGCGGAGGTGGGGGCGGCATGAAGGTCGTGGTGACGATCCCGACCTACAACGAGGCGGACAACGTCGGCGTCCTCATCCCGCAGATCCTCGAGCTGTCGCCGGACTACCACGTGCTCGTGATCGACGACAAGTCGCCCGACGGTACGGGCGACGTGGTGCGCAGGCTGGCGGAGGGAAGCGATCGGGTGCATCTCCTCGAGCGTGAAGGACCGAGGGGCCGAGGCCGCGCCGGCGTCGACGGGTTCGTGCGTGCCCTCGACATGGGTGCCGACGCCGTCGTCGAGATGGATGCCGACCTGTCGCACCAGCCGCGCCACATCCCCGAGCTCTGCGCGCGGATCGGCGCGGCCGACGTCGTGATCGGATCGCGCATGGTTGCGGGCGGCAGGGAAGAGGGCCGCGGGATCGCGCGCCGGATCATCACGGTGCTCGCGAATGCCTACATCCGCGTCGTGCTCGGGCTCGCCGTGCGCGATGCGACGAGCGGTTTCCGGGCGTTCTCGCGGCAGGCCCTCGCACGTCTGGACCTGCGGGCGATGCGCTCGACCGGCCCGTCGATCGTGCAGGAAGTGCTCTTCGCGTGCGTGCTCCAGGGGTGCCGGGTGGAGGAGGTTCCCATCGTCTTCGTCGACCGCGTCGCAGGCCGATCCACCTTCACCCCCGCCGTGATGAAGCAGAGCCTCGTGAACGTGCTCGAGCTCCGCCGGCGGCGCGCGGAGCTCGGAAAGAGGCGTCCGGACGCTGCTGTACAAGGTCGGGAAACCAAATAAACTAGCCCACTTCCGCCGTGGGCCGACGCCCCGGCCGAAAACGCCGCTTTCGTGCTCGCGCGGCTCGAAGGACTGCAAGGAGTCGATCCCCCGATGGGGATGTCCGGTAACCTCCAAACCGTTCCGCTGGTGGATCTCCTCCAGTGGATCACGGCCGACAGCCGCACGGGCGCGCTCATCCTCCAGCACGAAGGCGAGAAGCGCGTCTACTTCCGGCGCGGGCGCGTCGTGTCGTTCTACTCCTCGGACGAGCGCGACCGCTTCGGTCAGTTCCTCGTCCACACGGGCTCGATCACCCCCATCGTCCTGGCGAAGGTGCTCGAGGCGGAGCAGCGCGAGAAGAAGGCGCTCGGCGCGGCGCTCGTCGACCGCGGGGAGTTGACGGAAGACGAGGTGAAGCACAAGCTCCGGCTCCACGCCCTCGAGCTCTGCACCGCCATCTTCCTCTGGAAGGAAGGGCACTTCGAGTTCGTCAACGAGGACATCCCCGAAGGGAAGTTCGTCGCGTTCGCCATCTCGGTGGACGAGATCCTCCTCGAGGCCCACCGCCGCATCGACGAGTGGACGCGGATCCGGAACGTCTTCCCTGTCCAGGGCATGGTCCCGAAGCTCGACCCCGAGATCGCGCTGAAGGCGCTGACCGAGCTCGATCCGAACTCGATCGAGTACATGCTGATCGAGCACATCGACGGCCGGCGCACCATCCACGATCTGTACATGGGAGTGCCGGCCTCCGAGTTCGTCCTCTACGAGGCGCTCTACCGGCTCTTCTCCCAGGGCATCATCACCGTCGCCGACAAGCCCGCCGTCAAGGACATCACCGACGAGTTCATCCTTCCCGAGAGGGAGGAGGAGCCGGAGGTGGAGGCGGAGCCGGCGATCGCGCCCGTCCTGGAGGTCGCCCCGGCGCCGACACCGTCCGCGGCCGTTCGCACGCGCGCCGAGGCTCCCGCGGCGGCGATCGAGCCGGAGGTGGCGCGAAGGCCGGAGCCGCGTCCCCCGCCGGCGCCGCCACCGACTGGGGACGTGCTCGAGCGGGGGTTCCCGCCGCCGAATCCCACGAGGATCACGGCAGCCCAGCTCGAGGAGGAGGTGGTCGAGCCCGAAGTCCCCGCCCCCGTCGTCGCCCGGCCCGCCCAGTCGCCTCCCCCCAGGAAGAGGGAACCGGAGCCGGAGAAGCCCAGGCGCAAGGAGGAGAAGCGTCGCGAGGAGAAGCGAAAGCAGGAGCCGCCGCGGGAGACGTCGAGACCCGCGCCTCCGCCGGTGGAGAAGAGGCCCGAGAAGAAGCCCGAGCCGAGGCCCGCCCCGAAGGTCGAGCCGCCGCGGCCGGCACCCGCGCCCGTGGCGAAGGCGATTCCCGCCAGCGGCGCCGAGCCGAAGTCCAAGATGGGTCTCGTCGTCGGCGCGGTGGTCGTCGTCGTGGTCGTCGGAGTCGCCGCGGTCTTCCTGATGCGCGGAGGCGGGACGGGGACCTCGCCGACCCCGACTCCGGAGAGCACCACGCCCACTCCGGAGGCGACGACGCCCGTTCCCCCGACGACGGAGCCGCCGACGCCACGGCCCACGCCGT
The DNA here is from genome assembly GCA_046331505.1 of Acidobacteriota bacterium. Lineage (GTDB taxonomy): Bacteria > Acidobacteriota > Vicinamibacteria > JAXLQT01 > JAXLQT01 > JAXLQT01. The sequence continues at coordinate 106,785 of JAXLQT010000021.1, read as the reverse complement.
CGATCGCGACGCCGTCCCCGGCCGAGAAGGCACAGGAGCTCGCCAAGCAAGCCGAGGCGGCGCTGAAGGCGAAGAAGGCCGCGGACGCGGAGGCGAGCGCGAACGAGGCGCTCAAGCTCGATCCGGGCAACACCCTCGCCTCGCAGATCCTCGCGAAGATCGAGACCGACCGCGCGTCGAGCAAGGTCGATCAGCTCATCGCCCAGGCGCGCGGCGAGGAGCGCGCCGGGAACCTCGATGCCGCGGAGAGGCTCTACAAGGAGGCCCAGGCGGCCGATCCGGCGAGCACCAAGGTCGAGCCGCTCCTCAAGGCGCTCGCCGTGAGGCGGGAGAAGGACAAGACCCTCGTTCCGCTGCTCGACAGCGTCGATCGCTACGTGAAGGCGAAGGACGCCGACAACGCCGTCAAGGAGATCGCGAAGGCGGAGGCGGTCGACAAGAACGATCCCCGCGTCGTGAAGGCCCGGCAGGCCGTCACGCAGCTCTCCGATGCCGCGAACGCCGCCAAGGCCCAGGGGTTCCTGGACGAGGCGAAGAAGGCGATCGACGCGGGCAACGCCGATGCCGCGGAGAAGGCCATCGATTCGGCGCGCGCTCTCGACAAGTCCAATCCCCAGATCGCATCCCTCGCCGACAGGGTCAAGGCGCTGCGGAGCACGCCGCCGCCGGCGGCGTCGAAGGTGACCGTGGGAAGCGCCGATCCGACCGGCTCGGGGTTCGCGCCGATCAAGTTCGTCTCCAAGCCCCTCCCGGAGATGCCGAAGGGGGCGTCGGCCAAGGGAGTCGTGATGCTGTCGGTGCTCGTCGCGGTCGACGGCTCGGTCAAGGACGTGAAGCTCCTGAAGCAGGCGTCGCCCGAGTCGGGTTACAACGAGGCGGCGAAGAACGCGGCGCGCCAGTGGAAGTTCAGCCCGCCAGTCAAGGAGGGGGGAGGGGCTCCGGAGGAGAGCTGGTGGTCCGTCGTGGTGAAGTTCGAGCCCTAGGGCATGGCTGTCGCGGGAACCGGAAGCGGCGCCGGGTCGCGCGCACGATGGATCGGAGCCGGGATCTTCTCTACGGCGTCATCGCGCTCCAGATGAGCTTCGTGACCAAGGAGCAGTTCGTCGAGATCATGACGCTCCTGCCCAACCGGCCCGACGACAGCGCCCAGAGCCTGTTCTCGTCCCGCGGCTACCTGGACGCGAAGCAGTCGGACGCCTGGGCCAGTTGCTCGAGGTGAAGCTCGAGCGGTCGGGCGATGCGGCGAAGTCGATCGCCTGCTCCACCGTCCCACGGTGGCTGCAGTCTCCTCGCGATGCTCGACATCGGATCGCTCGCGCTTTCGCTTGCGTCGAGCACGGGGTCCGCGGCGCCGGCACCAGCGCCGCGGGTTGCGTCCCGGCAAGTCGAGACCGCGCTCATCACCGGGCGAGACGGGCGCGCAGTACGCCCTCGGCGAGCTCGGACGCGGCGGCGTCGGCCGCGTGGTGCTCGCCATCGACCGGAGCCTCGCCAGGACGCGAGGTCGCGATGAAGCTCCTGAGGCAGGATCGCGACAAGCGGGGCTCCGGCAAGACGGCGCGGGCCCTTTCTCGAGGCGCAGGTGCCGCCCGGCTCTGGCATCCGAACATCGGCGGCTGTTCGAAGGCTCGGGACGTCGCCGGAGTCAGGGAGCTCTACACGATGCCGGTGGTCGGGGCGGACGTTCAAGACGGACATCAGGGACGCCCATTCCGGCGCGCAGAGCTCGCGCCCGACGAGTGGTCCGTCGAGCGAATGAGGCTCCTCACGGCGTTCCAGGGCGTGTGCCACGCGATCGCCTACGCTCACTCGCGCAACGTGATCCACCGCGACATCAAGCCGCACAACGTGATGCTGGGCGAGTTCGGCGAGACGATCGTGCTCGACCAGGGGCTCGCGAAGGTGCTGAGTGCGCTCGGCCGGGAGATCCCGAGAGGTCGGCCTCTCCATGAAGGAGGCCGGGAGGCCACCGCGGCGCGGAATGGACGGGCACCGGAAGCGACGAGGAGCTCGCGCGAATCATCCAGACGCTCCGCGCCAAGGAAAGGAGTACAAGACCCTCGAGGGCAGCATCGCAGGCACACCCTCCTACACCGCCCGAGCGGGCGGAGGGACGCATCTCCGACGTGGACGAACGCTCCGACGTCTACTCGCTGGGCGCGGTGCTGTTCGAGATCTACGGGCGGCCAGCTCCCTACGCGGGCGTCGACTCCGCGGTGATCCTCTACCGCGTCGTCGCGAGGCCGTCGCCGATCCGAGAGATTCCGGCGGCGGCGACGTCGATGACGACATCGCCCGGATCTGCATGAAGGCGATGAGCCGCGACAAGCGGGATCGCTACCCATCGGTGGTGCATCTCTCGCGGGGGATCGCCAGCAGGCGCACAAGGAGCATTGCTGCGCTCGCCGAGCGCGGCAGCTCACCGTCGCCGGCGCCGACAAGGTCGCCGAGTACGCGAGCCTGAGCGGGGAGGTGAAGCGCCTCGAGTCCGTGGCCGCGCACCTCGGCCGCAGCTTCCTCGGCAACGAACCGATCGAAGCGAAGATCGGCGTCTGGGACGTCGAGGACCGTGCGAGCGCAGGGAAGCGGGCCGCCGCGAAAGCACTTGCCGAGGCCGAGCGTTCGTTCCACAAGGCGCTCGAGTGGGAGGCCGGCAACCCCGACGCGCGACGAGGGCTCGCGGACATCTACTACGACCAGTTCCGCGATGCCGAGGCGGCCCGCAACGAGGACGATCTCGACTACTACCGGGAGCTGGTCGAGAGCTATCACGACGGGCGCTACGCGCGGGAGCTCCAGGGCGACGGCACCCTGACCGTCACGACCGATCCGCCCGGCGCCCAGGTCTTCGTCTATCGCTACGAGGTCAAGCAGCGACGGACGATCCCCGTGCCATGGAAGTCGGAGGCCGGCGCGGCCGCTCGTGAGACCGTCCCTGCCGCCGCCGGCCTCCACCTGCGTCCGAACGCCAAGGACAAGACGGCCCATGCAGGCACGGCACCGCTCGCGGGAGTGCCGATCCCGATGGGGAGCTATCTCTTGATCCTCCGGCTGCCGAAGTACCGCGACGTGCGCGTGCCCGTCCGGATCGCGCGCAACCAGGACGCCGACGTGCGGGTGCGCCTGTACACGGAGCAGGAGATCGGGCGCGGGTTCGTGTATGTGCCCGGTGGGGAGTACGTCGCGGGCGGTGACGCTCGCGTGGAATCGAGCTGGGAGCGGCACGTCCGGAACGTCCCCGACTTCTTCGTCGGGCGCTTCCCGGTCACGTGCCGTGAGTATCTCCAGTTCCTCAACGACCTGGGTTCGCGAGAACCCGAGGAGGCGCGGCGCCACGCACCCAAGCCGCCGGAGGGGAAGGAGCTCTGGCTCGAGCGAGCCCAGGGAAAGTGGTCGCTGCCGACGGAGAAGACGCCCGACGTGGCATGGGCGTGGGCGCCGGACCTCCCGGTGGTGTTCATCTCGTGGGACGATGCGGTCGCGTACTGCGCCTGGCGTAGCAAGCGCGAAGGGCGGCGCGTGCGCCTTCCGCGGGAGGAGGAGCGCGAGAAGGCGTGTCGTGGAGTCGACGAGAGGTGGTTTCCTTGGGGAAACCACTTCGACGCCACCTGGTGCAACATGGTCGACTCCCGCCCGGCCGGGACGGCGATGCTGGAGGCCGTCGGAAGCCACGACGTGGACGAATCGCCCTACGGCGCGCGGGATCTCGCGGGCAACGTCTTCGACTGGTGCTCCGATGTCTTCCAGGATGGAAAAGCCTGGCGGGCGCTTCGCGGCGGTGCGTTCGAGGCCGGGAAGCTCTGGTCGCGCAGCGCCGCGCGCGTCGGGTTCCTGCCGACGATGCGCTTCTCCGCGGCCGGGTTGCGCGTCGTCTGCGATCCTCCCGCCAGTCCCGGGAGATGAGCTGTGCTCCGCGTCACGACAGGGCGGCGCACCCATGCTACGATTTCCTCGCACTTCTGCATCGGTAGCGGCGGACCGCGGCCCCGACCGCGCTGGAGATGAGTCGATGAAGCACTCGTTCGGTTGCCCTTTCACTCACCCTGGGCGCCTGGTCTTCCTGCTGGGCTGTCTGTTCTCGATCCACGCGGGTGCGGCGAGCGCCGCAATACCGCCGGCGGAGCGCAACGCGCTGATCGCGATCTACAACGCGACGGGCGGAGCGGCCTGGTCGACGAGCACCGGATGGAACGGTCCCGCAGGGACGGAGTGCAGCTGGTACGGCGTGACGTGCGATGCGACGAGCACCACGGTCAACGAGATCCGCCTGCAGATCAACAACTTGGTCGGGACGATCCCCGTCGAGGTCGGGAACTTCCCCAATCTCCGCACCCTCGAGCTCTACCAGAACCAGTTGACGGGCAACATTCCCACGCAGATCGGGAACCTGGTCAACCTCCAGGTGCTCGACCTGAACACGAACCAGCTCACCGGCAGCATCCCGGCGCAGATCGGATCGCTGGCCGCCCTGCAGACCCTCAACCTCTACACCAACCAGCTCGGAAGCGTGCTCCCGCCGCAGCTCGGCAACCTCACGAACCTCCGCTATCTCTACCTCGCCGACAACCAGTTCACCGGCCCGATCCCTCCAGCGCTGGGCAGTCTCTCGAACCTGCGTCACATCCACCTGTTCAAGAACCTGCTCCAGGGCTCGATCCCCGTGACGTTCGACGGCGCGACCCTCCCGGTCCTGCAGGAGCTGCGTCTCGGCGAGAACCAGCTCTCGGGAAACATCCCGACGCAGATTGGATCGCTGACGACGTTGACTCTGCTGGAAGTCGGAACGAACCAGCTGACCGGCAACATCCCGACTCAGATCGGGACGATGGCTGCGTTGCAGGGGCTCGACGTCAGCAACAACCAGATCGGAGGATCGATCCCGATCGAGATCGGCATGCTCGCGAACCTCAACTACTTCGCCGCGGACGGCAACGTCTTGAGCGGCGCGATCCCGGCCGAGATCGGGAACTGCACCAACCTTCAGGTCATCAGGCTCGCGAACAACAGCCTGAGCATGGCGATCCCTGTGCAGATCGGCAACCTGACCAACTTGACGGATCTCAACCTCGAGGTCAACAACCTCTCCGGCAACATCCCGACGCAGATCGGGAGCCTCGTGAACCTTCGCGTCCTCGACCTCGACACGAACAACCTGAGCGGTCCGATCCCGCAGACCATCGGCGCGCTCACGAATCTCATCTACCTGAACTGCTACACGAACCAGCTCAACGGCAACATCCCCACGCAGATCGGGTCACTGGTCAACCTGCAGCTCCTGAGCTTGGGGAACAACAACCTCACGGGGAACATCCCGACGCAGATCGGCTCGCTCGGCAACCTCCAGGATCTCTTCCTCGACAACAACCAGCTCACGGGGAACATCCCGACGCAGATCGGCAGCCTCGGGACCCTGCAGAGGCTCGACCTCTCCTCAAACAACCTCACCGGGAACATCCCGACGCAGATCGGCTCGATCGCGAGCCTGCGCGAGCTGTACCTCGCAACCAATCAGCTCACGGGGAACATCCCGACCCAGATCGGCAGCCTCACGAACCTCATCAACCTCAACCTGTACGACAACCTGTTGACGGGCACCATCCCGACGCAGCTCGGCGGGATGACGAACCTCCGGCTCCTCATCCTCTCGCAGAACCGGCTGTCGGGAAGCCTTCCGATCGAGCTCGGCAACCTGGTCAACCTCACGTCGCTCTACGTGGATCAGAGCCTCTTCACCGGGACGATCCCGAAGGAGATCGGCAACCTCGTGTTCCTGGACCACCTCTACAAGCAGAGCAACCAGCTTCGAGGTGCGGTGCCCGTGGAGATCCTGAACCTGACGCGCGTCCTGCCGGGAGAGCTCGACATCCGATGGAACGCGCTCTACTCCACGGACCCGAACGTGAGGGCATACCTGACGGCGCACCAGACGGGCGGTGACTGGGAGAGCACCCAGACCGTCGCCCCGGGGAACGTCGCCGCGAGCAACCCGACCCTGACCAGCGTCGATATCTCGTGGAACCCGATCCTCTACACCGCGGACACCGGCGGCTACGTCGTCTCCTATGGCACCACCGCCGGCGGCCCGTATCCGAACAGCGCGCCGATGACGGTGGACAAGACCGTTGCGTCGACCACGGTGAACGGGCTCCTTCCGGGGCTCCGGTACTACTTCATCGTGACGACGACGACCCTGCCGCACACGTACAACATCGGGACCGTCGTGAGCGACCCGTCGGCCGAGGTGTCGATGTCGACGACGAGCTGCTTCTCGCTCACGCCGCCCGTGCTGCCGGACGCCGTCGTGGGCTCCCCCTACAGCCGCACCATCACGACGACGGGCGGGTCGCCCCCCTTCGCGTTCTCCGTCGCGGCGGGAGCGCTCCCAGCGGGGCTCGCGCTCTCGGCCGGGGGCGTCCTCTCCGGCACTCCCACGGCCGCCGGCGTCGCCACGTTCACGGTCCTCGCCACCGACGCCGCGGGCTGCGGCGGGAGCCAGGCCTACACGATGACCGTCCGGAGGCTCGTGGATCACGTCCTCGGGCAAGGCTCGGACAGCCGAACCCGAACGAGGTGAAGGTCTACCTCGGCAACGGGACGCCCACGGTGGTGGACTTCATGGCCTATGCCGCCGGAACCTGGGGCGTGAACGTGCGCGCGGCGGATGTCGACGGCGCGGACGACGAGATCCTCACAGGACCCGGGCCGGGCGACGTCCTCGGACCGCAGGTGCGCGCGTTCCGGCGCGACGGGACGGCGATCGCCAAGGTGAACTTCTACGCCTACGGCACGCTCAAGTACGGGGTCAACGTTGCCGGAGGCAGCGTCGACAGCGACGCGTTCGGGAGCTCGTCTCGGGCGCGGGCCCGGGCGCCGTGTTCGGACCGCACGTCCGCGGCTGGAACTTCGACGGATCCACGCTGACCCCGATCGCGAAGATCAGCTACTTCGCCTACGGCACGCTGAAGTACGGCGTGAACGTCGCCACGGGGCGTGTCGACGCCGATGCGTATGCCGAGCTCCTCACGGGTCCTGGACCCGGGTCGATCTTCGGGCCTCAGGTGCGCGGCTGGAACTTCGACGCGACAGCGATCACGGCCATCGCGAAGATCAACTTCAACGCCTACGGGGTTGCCCAGTATGGCGTCAACGTCGACGGCGGCGACGTCGAGGCGGACAGGATACGACGAGATCGCGACGGCGCCGGGCCGGGAGCGGGCCCGTCCTTCCCGTCCGACTTCCGCGCGTTCGACTTCGATGGCAACGTGGTCAACGCCGCGCCGGGCTACCAGGTGACGGCGTTCCCGACCTTCTACGGCGGGCGTGTGGGCCTCGGCGACATCGACGGCACCGGGAACGCCGAGCTCCTCGCCGGCGCCGGCCGCGATCCGGCGGCGGATTCCACCGTCGCGCGCTACACCTACACGGGCAGCGCGTTGACCGCGGTGGCGCCGTCGTTCGCGCCGTTCGGGACCGCGACCTACGGTGTCAACGTCGCAGGAGGCGCGCTGGGGTACTGACCGGTCGTCCTCACCGGGCCGGCGCCGTCGCTCCGAGGCGGTGTGGGTTCGCGGCACCCGAGCCGCGGCCTACTCCTCCGATTCGCCGCTCTTGGCGGAGCCCGACAGCACGAACTTCTCGATGTAGCGGAGGCGCTTGTCGATCAGGTCCTGGCGATCGCGGATCGCCTCGAGGGTCTTCCACACGGGGGCGAGGGGGTTCTCGCGCTTCGCCGGGCCGTAATAGAATTCCAGGTGCTTCGTGACCTCGGCATAGTCCTTCTGGAGCTGGACGACTTGCTGGATCACCTGAGACTTGTCGAGCTCGGCCATGTCCGTGCGACTCCTTATGTCTCCCTGTAGAGGACGTATTCTGGTAGAGCTTCGAGCGCGTGTCGAGCCTCGCTCGCGGGGAGGGCGTGCAGGGCCTCGAGGGCGGTGCGCCCGTAGGTCGACGCGCGGGCTCGGGTCGCGTCGATCCCGCCCGCGTCCCTGACGAGGCGCACGATCTCTTCCCGTGGGAACGTACCGAAGTCGCCGCTTGCGAGCACGCCGCGGAGCCGCTCCTCGAGCGAACGCCGCCGGCCGCCTCCCGCCTGCGCAAGGAGGTGCAGGACGGGATAGGTCACCTTTCCCTCTCGGAAGTCGGAGAGGACGGGCTTGCCGAGGACCCGCTCGTCCGAGGTGAAGTCGAGGAGGTCGTCGACGAGCTGGAAGGCCATGCCGAGGTTGAGCCCGTAACGGTAAAGAGCCTCGGAGACCTCCTCGGGGACGCGCGCCAGCATTCCGGCGGTCTGGCAGCAGACCGCGAACAGGTACGCCGTCTTGCGCCGCACGATGTCCTCGTAGTCCTCGACGCCCATGCTCAGGTCGCCGTTCTTTACGACCTGCAGGAGCTCCCCCTCGATCATCTTCGCGGTGACCGACGAGATCGCTCTCAGGATGTCGAGGTCCTCGTTCTCGAGCGTGAGGATCACGCTCTTCAGATAGAGGTAGTCGCCCATGAGGACCGTGATCGTGTTGCCCAGGCGCGCGTTCAGGCTGGGACGGCCGCGCCGCGTCGGCGCGTCGTCGATCACGTCGTCGTGCACGAGGGTGGCCGTGTGGATCAGCTCGAAGACGGCTGCCAGCACGATGCGCTTGGGATCGTCGCCACCGACGGCGCGGCTGCAGAGGAGGTGGAGCGCGGGCCGGAGCCGCTTTCCACCGCTCTCGAGGATGTGCCGTCCGACGTCGCGGATGATGGGGATGTCGGAGGTGAGCTGCGCCGCGAAGATGGCTTCGACGCGTGCGAGATCCTCGGCGACGAGCCCCAGGATCTCGGCCGCGCCCTTGATGGCGGAGAGCTCGATACCGGCGCTGTTGGAAGTCGGCAAGGTCCTAACCCCGGTAGTTGGTGAACTGCAGGTCGATGGCGAAGTCGCGGGAACGGATCGCCGCGATGACCGTCTGGAGGTCGTCGCGCGACTTGCTCGAAACGCGGAGCTGCTCGCCCTGGATGGCGACCTGGACCGATCGCATCTTCATGTCCTTGACGTGCTTGACAATCTCCCGCGCCTTCTCCACGGGGATCCCTTGCATGAGCGTGACTTCCTGGCGAACCGTGTTGTGGGACGCCTCGATGACCTTGCCGTAGACCAGGTTCTTGAGGGAGACCCCTCGCTTGACGAGCTTGCCCTCCAGGATATCCTGGACCGCCTTGCGCTTGAACTCGTCATCGGCGGTCAGGACGATCTTGTCCTCGGCGAGGGCGACCGACGACCGCGACCCCTTGAAGTCGTAGCGGGCGCGGATCTCCTTCTCGGTCTGGTGCAGGGCGTTCTGCACCTCCTGCATGTCGATCTTCGAGACGATGTCGAACGAGCTCTCGCTCATGGCTCGGGGCGGATCGTCTCGACGCCCGCAGGCGGGCTGAAGGTGAAGACGTCGTCGGGGAGGCCGGCGTTGACCTCGACGTCCTCGAACACGTACTCGGTGCGGTTCCCCTCGAGATCGACGATCACGATCCGGTGCGCGATGGCGTCTGCCTCGTCCACGGCGACGAGCGCCCGGTCGAACCCGGCATGTGCTTTCGGACGCAGCTCGAGGACGGTCTCGCCGGGGGTTGGAGCAAGCGACGCTCCGTCGCCCGCGTCCGGCTCGCGCACTTCGTAGGTGTCGAGGAAGCTCGGAGGTCCATCGAGCATCAGGCCCGCCACGCCTTGGGCGCGCAGCTCGCTGCGCGCGCCGACGATGACCTGGTTGTCCTGCGGCACGTAGAAGTAGGTCTCGTCTCCCGCCGCGAGGAAGAGCTTGGGCTCGGGAGGGTTGTACTCGAGGCGCATCTTGCCGGGGCGGGCGAGCTTCAGAGTGCCGTGCTCCGCTTTGCGGCGGCCAAGCGCGGCGGAGGTGGAGATCTGTGTGAATCGCATCGAGAGGTTCTGAATGCGGCCGTAGGCGGATTCCATGCGCTTGACCAGCGCGACGGGATCGGGGCCCTCGGCCAGCGCTCGGCCGGGTACCACGAGGAGCGCCAGAAGAACACAAATGCCTCGGAAGAAAGCGGGGCGCCCGGCGTCCAAAATCGCAGTGTAGCATAGCCGCTCGTGAGCGACCCGGCACCGGGACGGCCCCTGCTACGGATCCCCAGGGTGTCGAAGCTCGCGAGAGACACCGTCGTCGTGCCCGGCAGCAAGAGCGTCACCAACCGTGCGCTCCTCATCGCCGCCCTCGCTTCCGGGGACTCCACGATCGAGGGGGGGCTCTCGTCCGAGGACACCGAGGTGATGATCCGCGCGCTTGCCGCGTTCGGCGCCGGGTGTAGCCACGGCCGCGGGAACGTGCTCCGGGTGGAGGGAACGGGTGGGAGGCTCCAGGCTCCCGGACAGTCCATCTCGGTGCGGGCGTCGGGAACCGCCCTGCGCTTCTTGACGGCCGTCGCGACGCTCGCCCAGGGGTCCGTCACGGTCACGGGCGACAAGCGGCTGCGGGAGCGCCCCATGGCCGATCTGATCATCGCGCTCCGGAGGCTGGGAGTCGACGTGGAGGCGCTCGGGGAGCGCGGGCGACCTCCCATCCGCGTGGCGGGCTCGGGATTCCCGGGCGGACGGACCCGGCTTTCCGGGCGGGTCTCGAGCCAGTTCGTGTCCGCGCTCCTGATGGTGGGGCCCTTCGGCCGGGCCGACCTGCGCCTCACGCTCCGGCAGGATCCGGTCTCCGCGCCCTACATCGCGCTGACGATCGACCTCATGAACGCTTTCGGCGCGGACGCGCGGAGCGTGGGTTCGCGTGCCTTCGCGGTGCGCGCGGGATCCCTCTACCGCGGTCGCCATCTGCGTGTCGAGGGCGACGCATCGTCCGCCTCCTACTACTTCGCGCTCGCGGCGATGCTGGGCGGGTCGATCACCGTCGCGAACGTGGATCGTTCGTCGCGCCAGGGAGACATCGTCTTCCTGGACCTCCTCCGGCGGATGGGAGCGGAGGTGTCTCCCGCGCCGCTTGGGACGAGGGTCACCGCGACCCGCCTCTCGGGCATCGAGGCCGACATGGTCGATGCCCCCGATCTCGTCCCGTCCCTCGCCGTGACGGCCCTCTGCGCGGAGGGGCGAACGGTCATCAAGAACGTTGCGAGCCTCCGCCACAAGGAGTCGGACCGTCTCCGTGCGCTCGCGACGGAGCTGACGCGGGCCGGCGCCCGCGTGGAGGAGTTACCGGACGGGCTCTGCATCGAGCCCGGGCCCGCGCGCGAGGCCGTGATCGAGACCTATGACGATCACAGGATCGCCATGAGCTTCGGGATCCTGGGGCTCGTGCGCGGGCAGATCGCGATAGCCGATCCGGCGGTGGTCCGGAAGAGCTACCCTGGGTTCTGGGGCGATCTCGCTCTGGTGACGGGTCGCGACGAGCTCAGCGCGGGACGGGTGGCGCCGGAGGCGTGGTCACGCTGACCATGAAGGACGGCTCGGAGAACCCGGCTAGGGACATCGCCTCGAGGTAGTAGTAGTAACGCGTGCCGGCGCGGGCCGTGTCGTCGAGGTACACGTAGGTGAGAGGATCCCGCGCGTCTCCCCGGCCCGGGATGAGGATGGGCGAGAGCGATGTGAAGCCACGAGCGGGGTCGGTGCTGCGGAGGATGCGCCATCCGCGGAGGCTCTCTTCCTCGCTCACGGTGAAACGGACCATCACGCCCGCGTCGGTCGGGTCGACGGTGAACGACGAAAGGACGAAGGGGAAGACCGGATCGTGGCGCGACTCCACCGCGACGAGCGCGGGAAGGGGTCCGACGTTGACCGCGACCACGAGGATCTCGGCGACGTCTCGTGACGGGACGCCGACGGAGAGCGTGCCCTCGGACGTCGCGGGGATCGCGGCGATGCGAAGCCCGCCGCGCACCGACCTGACGATGGCGGCGGCTCGGAGGGAGCGGGCGTCGGGCGAGCGGGGCGCGCTGACCGTCACCCACGTGCCGCCCTCGGCCGCCACGGGCTTGACGACGGCGACGGTGGCGCCCCCGGCTCCCACGGGAATCTGCATGCGGCCATCGTCCGGCACCACGCGATCTCGCCCCGGCGGGAGGAGCTTGCCGAAGGAGAAGTACTTGCCGTTGTCCCGGGGGCCGGACATCGCCAGCCACACCGCGTGCTCCAGCGCGAATCCCGCGGCCGTGCCCCGATCGGCCCCGGCCAGGACTGCCTCCAGCGACTCCGGGAAGCCCCGGCCGTCATGGAGCATCGCGTAGAGCGACACGAGGAGATCGGCTCCCCGGGGCGATCCCTCGACGAGGAACGCCGGCAGGGTCGCTCGGCTCGACAGGAGTGCGACATCGTCGATGGCCGCCTCGCGCGCGTTCTGGGATGGTGTGACGCGCGCGGCGAGATTCGCGCCGCTCTCCGAGAGCCAGACCGCCGTTCCCTCGAGCCACGAGGGTGGGACGGGCGGCATCGGCCTCTCGAGCTGCCAGAGGTGCAGCATCTGGTGCAGAACGGCCGTCGTCAAGGCTTCGCCCTGGACGCTGCCCGCCACGAGGATGCCTGCGGGTCGACCGTCTTCGTCCCAGAACAGCGAGGACGCACCCAGGGTCGGCGTTCCGAGCACGACGTCGACGGGACGCCGGGGGAACTGGGGGTCCTGGAAGGTGGCCCGGACGTACCGGATGGCCCTCGAGACTGCCGAGAGGAGCTCGTCCGAGCGGTCGGTGGGTCCGTGGACCCAGACGCGCTCGCCCGCCGGGAACGCGGCCCCTTCGAGGATTGGCCGCGCGGCACCGCGCAGCACGAGACCGCGGGCATCCGGAGACAGGAGCTCGCCGACGCGATGACCCTCGACGAGCAGGGTGGTGGCGCACGATGCGCCCTCGCCGGCTCCCATTCCCACGAGCGCCCGGGAGAGCGCCTCGGCGCGCCCGCGGGCGAGATCGACCCGTCCCTGCGCGGTCCCGATGCGGGCAGCCGCCATGAACGCGACGAACGCCAGGACCTTCCGTGAGATGGGCATGGCTCCAGACAGTATAGTACGTCCCGCCTTGCGATGTCGTTGGCGTGGCAGGCCGGCGCCTCCGTTCAGAGGCCGTCGCCAGGGCGCCGACCAGGGACGTCCGGCCGCTCCGCCGCGATGTGTTTGACAACCCGAGAAACAGAGTGAAATAATTTTTTGCGCTTCGACGGGGCGATGCGGCGCCCCGCGACGCGTGAAGCGCCTCGGGGCGATCGGCCCATGGAATTTGGCTACAACACCGACGTCGCCGTCGGCAACGAGGACTATCACGTTCAGACCGAGGGCAAGTTCGGTCCGAACCCACGCATCGACACCCTCATCTACAAGAGCGGTGCCGTCCTCCACAAGCTGACCCGCCGGCAACCCGCCCTCTCCGCGGCAGCCAGCCAGCGAGAGGCGTCGCAGAAGCTGATCAAGAAGCAGCACCTGCGAGTCGTCAGCCTCATCCGCAAGATGGAGTTCGAGAAGCTGGCGTTCGAGGCTTCCCAGCCTCCGGACGTCGATCTCCCCAAGCCCGGGCACGCTCTGAAGGACAGCCCCGGCGATGCCACGATGGTCCTGACCTCGGGCATGGTGCCGCCGAAGAAGAAGAGCGGGGGCATGGTGATGCGCAAGAGCATCCTCCCGCCGCAAGGGCCGAGCGTGTCGGCCGATGCCTTCCTGGAGGAGGGCACCGAGATGAACCCCGACCTCTTGCAGACCAAGAAGGCGGGCGCTCTGCCGATATCCGACCCGGCTGTCGTCGACATCGACCTGCGCAGCACCATGCCGGTGGTGTCGCTTCCACCCCCGGTGGCGCCGGACGCTGGCCCGGCTCAGGAGACCGATGACATCGGCGCCGATGCGACGATCCTGACGACGCGTCCCGTCGCGCAACCCGAGGTGGCGCCTTACGCCGGGCAGACCGAGAGCATCGTCCTGGGCGATGCGGCACCCGACCTCGCGGCCGGGATCGCCGAGATCGAGGATGCTCCCGCCGCCGAGGCGCCGATCTCGATGATCGATCTCGTGACGACCGCTCCGGTGCGCGAGGACTCCGGGGCATTCGAGATCGACGACGAGGACATGGACCCCGGCGACGAATCTGCCGTGACGCCTGCCCCGGCGATCCGCGAGGAGTCGGCGGCTTTCAGGCTGGATGATGACGACGAGGATCGGAAGGAGACGGCGATCATCGAACCGGTGACCGCACCGGTGGTACCCACGGCACCGGTGGACCCTCCGGCGGACGCCGCTCTGGTCGAGGACGCGACCGTTGTCGCGCCTCCGGCAGCGCCGCGGACCGCACCGCCCGCGCCCGAGCCTCCGCCTCCCGCTCCGGCCGAGCCTCCTCGCGTAGCCCCGCCCGAGCCTCCGCGAGCGGCCCCTCCCGAGCAGCCGAAGATCGTCGTACCTGAAGCGCCCGCGCGAACGCCGGCGGCGCCCGTTCCGGCAGAAGCGAAGCCATCCCCGCCGCAGGGCGCTCGTGGCGATCGGAAGGGCGGCCTCGAGACCCTCGTCGCGAAGACCCCTCCCGCGAAGGAGGCCGCTGCGCCGTCGAGGCCGACTGCGACGGCGAAGCTCCCGCAGCCGGTCGTTGCCAGGAAGGGGCCCGGGCTGGGGCTCGTCGCGGTGATCGTGATCGGGCTGGCCGTGGTCCTCGTGGGAGTGCTCGCATTGACCGGCGTCATCGGGGGAGGCGGCGGCGGCGCGACGTCGACCCCAACGCCTGTCACCACGACCAAGCGGCCGTCGACCGAGCCGCCGGGCACCCAGACGCCACCTCCGGCACCGGTGGAGGCGACGTCCGCCATTGCCGCGGCGGCCGAGGCCGCGTCCCGACAAGGGAAAGCCGAAGATGCTCTCGCGAAGCTCACCGAGGGCGTGTCCGCGCACCCCGGGGACTACGGGCTTCTGCTCGCGAAGGGTGACCTGCTGCGACGCATGGGGCGTAGCGACGAGGCCGCGTCCGCGTACCGGGAGGCTGCGGCAGCGAAGACCGATGCTCCGCTTCCGCACTTCCGGATCGGCGAGCTCGCCCTCGCCATGGGAAAGCCCGACGATGCCTCGAAGGCGCTCGTGGACCTCGGGAAGACCGGAGATCGCGGCATTCTCGGCGCGGTGCTCGAAGGGCGGATCACCTTCGCGAAGGGGGACGTCGAGGAGGGCGCGGCGTTCATCCGGCACGCGATGTCGCAAGCGGCCAACGACGCCGAAGGCTACCTCGCCATGGGCGACGTCTTCTTCGCGCTCGGGCAACAGAACAAGCTTCCGACCTTCCTCCACAACGCGAGGGAGCACTACCAGAAGGCCATCGAGCGCGACTCCCAGAGCGTCGAGGGGAGCATCGGCATCGCGAAGCTCGACGTCTTCAGCAAGGACCTTCCGTCGGCGCGCGCCGAGCTCGAGAAGGCGGTGCAGGTCGACCCGTCGAGCTTCGACGCTCACCTGCTCCTCGGGACGATCGACCTGCGCATGGAGGCGGCGGACCAGGCTCTGCCCGAGCTCGAAGCGGCGGCGCGCCTCGCGCCGCGCCGTCCCGAGGCGGCATGGCTCGCCGGGACCGCGGCGGCGCGCACCGGCAAGAACCGCGACGCCGTCGGCTTCTTCGTGAAGGCGATCGAGGCGATGCCCAAGCCCGACTACTGGAACGAGCCGGACGTGCACGGTTCCCGCGATGCCGTCAAGACGATGGTGAGCGCGGCGATCAAGAAGTCGCTCCAGGAGGATGGAAACGACAAGGACGCCCTGAAGCTGCTCGACCTCACCGTGAAGCTCAATTGACAGACGCGAGCCATCCCGCCCTCTCCGGACCTCCGATCGCTCCGGACGGGTTGACCGCGGAGACCTCCGTCGCGGAGCTGAT
Source organism: Acidobacteriota bacterium (assembly GCA_046331505.1). Taxonomy (GTDB): domain Bacteria; phylum Acidobacteriota; class Vicinamibacteria; order JAXLQT01; family JAXLQT01; genus JAXLQT01. The sequence continues at coordinate 90,972 of JAXLQT010000021.1, read as the reverse complement.
CGACCGCACGTTCCTCGCCTACAACGCAGGCAAGCTCCAGCGCGCGTGCCGGCTCTTCGCGGAGAAGATCCTGGAGCCGGACGTCACGATCGGGATGAGCCTCTCGGGGGCGCTCACGCCCGCCGGGCTCGGCAGGTCCTGCCTCGTCCCCCTCATCGAGGCGGGGTTCGTCGACTGGATCATCTCGACCGGGGCCAACCTCTATCACGACTGCCATCACGCCCTCAGGTTCCAGCTTCACCGGGGAAGCGAGAACATGGACGACGCGCGCTTGCGGGAGGAAGGTGTCATCCGCATCTACGACATCCTGCTTCCGTACGACGCGCTGCTCCAGACCGACGCCTTCATCCGCGAGGTGAGCAAGGGCGCGCGCTTCCAGCGTTCGATGTCGACGGCCGAGTACCACTTCCTGCTCGGGGAGTACGTCGCCGAGCGGGAGCAGAAGCTCGGGACCGTACGGTCGTCGGTGCTCGCGGCGGCGCACCGCCTCGCGGTACCGATCTTCGTGAGCTCTCCCGGCGACTCGTCGATCGGCATGAACCTCTCGGCCCTCTCGCTCACCGGCAACGGCCTTGCGATCGACGTCCACGCCGACGTCCACCAGAGCGCGGCCATCGTGTGGGATGCGAAGGCGACCAAGGGCAAGAGCGCCGCCGTCATCTGGGGAGGCGGATCGCCCAAGAACTTCCTGCTCCAGACGGAGCCGCAGATCCAGGAAGTGCTCGGCCTCGCCGAGAAGGGGCACGACTACTTCGTGCAGTTCACCGACGCGCGGCCCGACACGGGCGGCCTGTCGGGAGCCACCCCTTCGGAAGCGGTGAGCTGGGGGAAGATCGATCCGAAGCAGCTCCCGGACACCGTGGTGGTCTACGGCGACAGCAGCATCTCGATGCCGCTCTTCACGGCGTACGCTCTCGCGCGCCGGCCGCCGAGGAAGCCGCGTCACCTCATGAAGCGGCTGATCGGCATCGGCGAGCGGCTCGCGGATGCCTACCGCGGGTCACAGCCGGGCTGCTAATATTTCCCACGAGTCGGCCATGAGTGTCACCGGCATCAAGATCGGGTCCATCTTCCTCGCGATCGGCGCGGGCATCGGGATGCTCGTCGTCCAGACGGCGAGGTCGTCGACGGTTTACTACCAGACCCTTCCCGAGTGGCAGGCGAAGGGACGCGCCGCGCGCGCCGGCGCCCAGGTGCGGATCAGCGGCTACGTCGAGCCGGGGTCGATCGTGCGGGAGGCGGGCAAACCTCTTCGCTTCGTCATGGAGGACAAGGCCAAGAGCGCGCGTATGACGGTCGCGTACGGCGACGTCGTGCCCGACACGTTCAAGGACGGGGCGGAGGTCGTGGTGGAGGGCGAGATCGGCAGCGACGACACCTTCATGGCGACGACGCTCCTGGCGAAGTGCCCGAGCAAGTACGAGTCCGCCGAGGGCGCCTCGGGCCGGGGCACGCTGGCGCAGCGATAGATGGCGGCGCTGCTCGTCGACGTGGGCGCAAGCGCCCTCGCCTTCGCGCTCGTCGCGTCGGTCTACGCCATGGTGATAGGCATCCTGGCGGCCCAGGGCCGGTCCGAGGCGCTGCTCGTCTCGGCGACGCGCGGCGTGCGGACGGCGGTGGGCCTCGTGATGCTCTCCTGCGCGGGCCTCTGGGTGGCGTTCCTCACCAATCGCTTCGACCTCGAGTACGTGTTCATGTACTCGAGCCGCGAGCTCCCGCTCCCCTACAAGCTCGCGGCGCTGTGGGGCGGCCAGAAGGGCAGCCTCATGCTCTGGTCGCTCATCCTCTCGATCTACTCGCTCGTGGTGGTTCGGCCGCGCCGGAGCCCGGACCCGGTCCTCGTCGCAGGAGTGGGCGCCACGATGATGGCGATCCTGAGCTTCTTCCTGACGCTGGCCAACTTCTCCACCAATCCCTTCGAGCGGCTCGCCGAGGGAGCGGCTCCCGACGGCCGCGGCCTCAACCCGTTGCTCCAGCACCCGGCGATGGCCATCCACCCGCCGACGCTTTACACCGGATTCGTCGGCATGAGCGTGCCGTTCGCGTTCATGCTCTCGTCGCTCCTTCTCGGACGCACCGACGATCGCTGGATCCGCCTCTCGCGCCGGGTCACGCTCGTCGCGTTCACGGCGCTGTTCATCGGCAACATGCTCGGCATGGCATGGGCCTACATGGAGCTCGGCTGGGGCGGCTACTGGGCCTGGGATCCGGTGGAGAACGCCGCCTGCATGCCGCTCCTGACCGGCACGGCGCTGCTCCACAGCGTGATGATCCAGGAGAAGCGCGGGATGCTGAAGATCTGGAATGCATCTCTCGCCGCGATCACCTTCCTCCTGACGATCCTCGGCACGTTCCTGACCCGTAGCGGGGTGGTGTCTTCGGTCCACTCCTTCGGCGCGTCGACGCTCGGCTCCTACTTCCTCGCGTTCCTGGCGTTCGCCACCTTCGGGACGACGGGCGTCATCGTGGCGCGCCGGAAGCTCCTGCGAAGCGAGCACTCCCTCGACTCCATCTGGTCGCGCGAGTCCGCGTTCATCGTCAACAACCTCATCTTCGTGGGGGCCGCGTTCTCGATCCTCTGGGGCACGCTCTACCCGATCCTCTCGGAGGCGGTCACGAACGTGAAAGCGACGGTGGGGGCGCCCTTCTTCAACCGCGTGAACGTGCCGATCGCCGTTTTCCAGCTCTTCCTCATCGGCGTCGGACCGCTGATCGCGTGGCGCCGGGCGTCGCTCGCGCAGCTCCGCCGGAGCTTCCTCATGCCCCTTTCCGTGGCCGGCCTCGTCGGCGCCGCGCTGTTCGGCCTGGGAGTGCGCAAGACCTGGGCGCTGCTCGTGTTCGCCCTGTCGCTCTTCGTCCTCGCCACGATCGTGATCGAGCTCTACCGCGGAACGCGCGCCCGCATGCAGAACGGCGAGGCGCCCGTCCAGGCGCTCCTCTTGCTCGTCCTCAGGAACCCGCGCCGCTACGGGGGCTACGTCGTGCACCTCGGGGTCCTCCTCTTCTTCTGCGGCATCGCGGCATCGTCCGCGTACCAGAAGGAGGGGGAGGCGCTCCTCACGGAGGGCGGCGAGCTCACCGTCGGCAGTTACCGGCTGAAGCTCATGAAGGTGGAGGACGCCGACATCAAGCGAGCTTCGGGGATCGTGACCACCGTCGATGCCTACCGGACGACGCGCGGCCACGAAGAGAAGGTCGCGACCCTCCGTCCCGAGAGGCTCACCTACTACACCGGCATCCGCGAGGAAGAGCAGCCCACGACCAACGTCGCGATCCGCTCCAACTGGCGAGACGATCTCTACGTGCTTCCCGCCGCCTTCTTCCCGGACAAGCGGCAAGTCCACCTGCGCGCCTACGTCAACCCGATGGTGAGCTGGATCTGGGCCGGGGGCGCGGTGGTGCTCCTCGGCATCGTGATCACGCTACTGCCCGCATTCGGTCCGGGGGCTCGCTCGAGAGGTTTGCCTGTGATGGGAGCGGCCCGCAGCACCGTGCCGGCCGCGGTGGTGGCGCCCGCCGTCAATACCGGCGAGCGGGCGTGAGCGCTCCCGGCGCCAGGCGCTCCGTCGCGGTGGCCGCCCTGCTCGCCATGGTGGCGGGAGCGCGCGCGCAGGAGCCCGGCCGTGACCTCCCGTCGAGCGAGCACGCGCCGGCCCGCGAGCCGCTGGTGCTTCCGCCGGCGGATCGCGCGCGCGTGACGGACGTCGCGAACGAGATCATCTGTTACTGCGGCTGCGCGCGCCAGACGGTGGCGGACTGCGACTGCGGCGTGGCCGATCAGCTCCGCCGGGGCATCTGGAGCGATCTGAGCTCGGGGAAGACGCCGTCCTCGATCGTCGACGCCTACGTGCGGCAGCACGGGCCCGAGTTCCGGTCGATGCCCGTGGCACGCGGCCTCGGCCTCCTGGCGTGGGTCCTGCCGTGGAGCGCGATCGCGCTCGCCGGCCTGGCCGTGCTCCTCGTCATCCGGCGCTGGACGCTGCGGCCGGCGCCGGCGCCCGCCGCGGCACAGGGGGCGGGAACGGCCGAGGATCCCTACGCGGCACGCGTGCAGCGAGAGCTCGAGGAACGTGGCATCCGCTGACCTCGTCGCGTTCGCCTCCTCGCTCCTGCTCGCGCTCTGCGCGACCTACGTGCTGGCGCCGCTGTTCCTGGCACCCCGCAAGATCGCGCTCCCGGGATCGGGCGAGCGGACGCGTGAGGATCTCTTGCTCGAGAAGGAAGCCGTGTACGCCGCGATCAAGGACGCCGATCTCGATCGCCAGACGGGCAAGCTGTCGGAAGGCGACCACCGTGAGATGACGACCGTGCTGAAGGCGCGGGCGGTGGAGCTCCTTCACGCGCTCGACGGGCTGGACGCGCCCGAACGCGATGGAGCCGCGCACCGCGGCACGCGCCGGCGCGGCGGGTCTTGAGCGAGCCCCTCCTGCGGGCGGCCTCGATCGGCAAGCGTCTGTCGCACGCCTGGGTCCTGCGCGACGTGTCGTTCTTGTCGACGCCGCAAGCCTCGTCGCGCTCATGGGGCCGAACGGAGCCGGAAAGAGCACCTTGCTGTCGATCCTCGCCACCATCCTGGCGCCGTCGTCCGGCGAGGCCTGGATCGGGGGACAGCACATCGTCCGCGAGTCCTCGGGCGCGCGCCGCCACGCCGGCTACCTCGGCCACGCGAGCGGCCTCTACGGCGGCATGACCGCGTGGGAGAACCTCTGGCTTGCGGGGAAGCTCTTCGGCGTCGCCGACCTTCGCGGCGCGGTGAGCTCCGCTCTCGATCGCGCGGGCCTCTCGGACCGCCGCGACACCGTGGTGCGCCACTACAGCAAGGGGATGGCACGCAAGCTCGCCTTCGAGCGGGTGATGCTCCACCGCCCGTCGCTCCTTCTCCTCGACGAGCCCTTCGACGGCCTCGACGTCGCCGCGCGGGAGCGGTTCGAGGAGCGCCTCCGCGGCCACCGCGACGGCGGCGGATCGGCGCTCATCGTCACGCACGATCCCGAGCAGGCCAGAAGGCTCTGCGATCGATCGCTGGTCCTCGAGAACGGTCGCGTGTCGTGAGCTTCCTCGATCGCGCGGTCACGATCTTCCTGAAGGACCTGGCGCTCGAGGTGCGCACGCGCGACATCCTGGTCAGCTCGGTTCTCTTCTCGCTGATGATGGTTCTCATCGCGAGCTTCGCCGTCGATCCGGCACTGGCGGTGAAGGGCGGAGCGGTCGGAGGGCTCCTCTGGATGACGCTCCTCTTCAGCTCGGCGCTCACCCTGGGGAAGGGGATGGCGCTCGAGCGCGAGAACGGATCCCTCGAGCTCCTGCTCACCGTGCCGGGGGATCGGGCCGCGATCTTCCTCGGCAAGGCCGCCGCGAACGCCGTGTTCGTGATGGCGACGGCGGCGATCGTGATCCCCGTGTTCGGGATCCTCTTCCACATGGACCTCTGGGCGCTCGTCCCGCCGCTCGCCCTCGTCGTGGTCCTGGGTTCGATGTCGATCGCCGGTCCCGGCACGCTCGTCGCGGTCATCGTCGGACAGACGCGCGCCCGCGACACGCTGCTGCCGCTGCTGCACTTCCCGCTCGAGGTGCCGGCCCTGATCGCATCCGTCGAGGTGACGCGGGCCATCTTCCTCGGAAAAGGTCTTGCCGACCAGATGCTCTGGATCAACGTCCTCGCCGCGTTCGACATCGTCTTCTGGACGGTGTCCGCGGCGCTCTTCGACAAGCTGATGGAGGGCTGACGCCGGGCGACCCCCCAGCGGTGGACAGGTGCAACCCGTGAGGGACACGCCCCGCCCTTACTGGTAGCTCCTCACCACCTGCGAGAGCTCGCGGAGGATCGGGAGGTCCGGAGAGAGCGCGCCCTTCCGGAGCTTGGTGCGGATGCGAGCCCACATGATCTTGGCGAGGAGGTAGAGCTTCACGACCTTCATGCGCCCCGTGCCGTAGTGCTTCTTGTAGAAGTACAGCTGGCTCTTCCTGTACTCGATGATCGTCTTCTTGAGGTTGGTCTCCGTGGAGCGACCCCCGAAGTGGATGATCTCCGCGGCAGGCGTGTAGAGCACGAGGTACCCGAGCTGGCGGATCCGGTGGCAGAGGTCCACCTCCTCGGTGTACATGAAGAAGTTCTCGTCCATGAGGTCCACGGCGCGCAGCGCGTCCGCCCTGGCCAGGAGGCACGCTCCCGAGACCCAGTCGGGGTAGTGCTCGCGCCGGCTGCGGTGCTCGAGGTAGCGCTTCACGAGGCGGTTTCCGCTGCGGTAGCGGTCCGAGATGAGCTTCAGGATGAGCTCGTTGTGCATGTTGATCATCTTGCCGAAGGAGATCTGCACGCTCATGTCCTGGTTCCTGAGCGTGCAGCCGACGACGCCGACGGCGGGCTTTCCGCGTAGCTCCGACACCATGACGTCGATCGCGCGCGGGAGCACCAGCGTGTCGTTGTTCAGCAGCAGCACGAACTCGCCCCGGCTCTGGCGGATCGCCTGGTTGTTGGCGCGCGAGAACCCCACGTTGTTCTCGTTCTCGATGAGCTTGGCCCACGGAAACTCCCGGCGCACCATCTCGCAGCTCTCGTCCGCGGACGCGTTGTCGACGACGAAGGTCTCGTAGCGCGTCTCTTGCGTGTGCTCGCGGATCGACGCGAGGCAGCTTCTCAGGTAGTCGCAGGAGTTGAAGTTGACGATGATGATCGAGAGATCGACCACGTCGTTCCGCATGTGCGCTCCGGGGCGTTTGCTATTATGAGCTTGCTCGCCGGGAGCCCGCTTCCATCGTGCACCGAATTCCCCTCGTGCTCTCCGTGCCGCTCATGGTCTGGGGACTCTCCGAGGCGCTCCTCGTCGCGCCCCGGGAGCGCACGATGGGGGACGTCCAGCGCATCTTCTACGTACACCTGCCGTGCGCGCTCGTGGCGGGTCTCGGATTCCTGATCGCCGCGTCGGCATCGACCGGGTTCCTCGTCACGGGGCGGGACGTCTGGGACCGGCTGGCCCAGGCTGCGAGCGAGGTGGCCGTGGTCTTCACGACGCTCGTCCTTCTCACCGGGCCGCTGGTAGCCAAGCCCGCCTGGGGCGTCTACTGGACCTGGGACGCGCGGCTGACCTCGACCTTCGTCCTCTGGCTCCTCTACGTCGGATACCTTTTCCTGCGGCAGGAACGCGCCGGATCCCGCCGCGATCCGGCGGCCCCTGGCCATCTACAGCATCGTCGCGTTCCTCGACGTCCCCTTCGTGTACTACTCGATCCAGTGGTTCCGCACGCAGCATCCGGGGCCCGTGCTCGGGCCGAAAGGGGGAGGGCTCGCGCCGGGGATGAAGAGCGCGCTCTGGATCTGCATGGCCGCGTTCGTCTGCCTGGCCACCGATCTGATCGCTCGCCGCGCGAGGCTGCTCCAGCTCGAGCACGAAGTGAACGAGATCCGGGAGGCGGCGGCGATCCGATGAGCGGCAACCTCGGGTTCCTCGCGATCGCCTACAGCCTGGTTTACGGGGCGATCGCGGCTTATGCTCTGTACCTGGGAAGCCGGGAACGGGCGCTCCGCGAGGAGATCCAGGAGCTGAGGAAGCGCCTGGATTCCCGCGGCAAGGAGTCGTGATGAGCAAGCTGACCTTCTATCTCGATGCCGAGCGGGAACGGCTGAAGGGCAACGTCGACGAGGCGCTGCGGCTCTACCGCGAGGCGATGGCCGCCGATCCGAACGACTGGAAGCTCCGGGAGTGCGTCGCCGACACGCTCGAGGCGAAGGGCGACCTGCGCTCCGCCCTGAAGGAGCTGTTCCAGGCCGCCCACCGCCTCATCTGGCAGCAGTCGTACGAGGACGCCACGCGCCTCCTGCAGAAGATGCTGCGCCTCGATCCCCACCGGCAGTTCGACGTCACGAAGGGCGTGCAGGCGTGCCTCGACGAGATCGCCGATGCGCTTGCGGAGCCCGTCGACGAGCTCCCGGTCGACGCGGACTGGGCATCCACGCGCGAGTTCCTGGAATCGCTGGTGCTGCGGGACAGCACGAGCGAGTTCCGGGTCCCCGACGACATCCTGGCCAAGACGGATCGCCTCCCGCCGCGCCCGCCGCAGCGCAAGCTGATCCTCGACGTCGCTGGGCGCGATGCCGTCCGTGTGGAGACGAAGGAGTTCCTCGTCGGACGCGCGAAGGACTGCCACCTCGCCTTCAAGGAGGGCGTGGTGAGCCGCCACCACGCGCGCATCGTCGAGATGGATGGCCACTACGTGCTCCAGAACTGGGAGAGCCGCAACGGCACCATGCTGAACGGCGAGTCCATCCAGTCCTGCGAGATCTCCGACGGCGACACCATCACCTTCGGCCTCTCGGGACCGGAGGCCAAGGTCACGATCGAGACCGTTCCGGGCTGATCGGCTCCAGCTCCTGCCCATCGCGCCCGAGCTCGCGGAGATCCGCCGGTGACTCGGACGCGCCGCTCGGGTGCCGGCCGCGTGTTGCGCACCCTCCGGGATTGGGTAGGCTCGACACGAGTCACGCATGGGGAGGCACCGCGCGGAGCGCGCCATCGCCAGGGCCGTCGCAGAATCGACCGGGACGGCGTTCCTGATCAGCGAGCGGCACGCCATCACGGAACGCACCGTGCTCGGATCCTCCACGTCGGCGGCGCTCTACTTCCTCGAGCTCGGACGGCGTACGGACGCCGTGCTGGAGGAGGTCTTTCCCGCGCCCGACAACCTCGTCGTGCTGACGCTCGCCGCGAGCCTGAAGGACGTCGTGCCCCTGGCCCTGGCACCGGCGCGTCCCGGGGACGTGTTTCAATCGACCGGCTTCTCGACCTCGGGCGGCGAGGCGATCGCGGGGAGGCTCGCGGACTCGGGAGCTCCCGGGTTCTTCGCCGTCGTGGCCGATGATCCCTCCGTGGCTCCTCGGCAGGGCGACTGCGGCGCTCCGGCCGTCGGCGTCCACGGCGGCGTGATCGGCATGGTGGGCCGTGCCCAGGGGCAGTGGTCGGTGCTGTCGGCGCACCGGATCCGTGGGCTCCTGACGCAGGCTGGCGTCCCGCATCGATGGCGCGATCCCGAGGCGGAAGCGCGCGCTCGCTCGCTTCGGAGGCGCCGTCTCGTCGCGGCGGGCATCGTTGCGACCGTCCTCCTCTGCGCAATCGCCGGTCTTCATCTCTGGAGGCACCGTCTCGATGATCGGATCGTCCATCGGCACAAGGGCGCCCTGACGACCATGGCGGTCGGCAGCGGCACCGTCACGCCCGCGGACGGGAGCATCGTCATCGTCATGGCGGCGGGAGAAGGCGCCCGCCGATCTCCTGGCGCTCCGCTCAACCTGGGGCCCGGGAATGCGGGGATCATCGCGAGCCTTCCGCCGAGGCTTGCGGGAGTCAAGATCGACCGGGTCTGGCTTCGGACCACGGGACCGAGGAGCTGCGGCGGAGCGCCGAACGGCATCGGGCTCTTCGACCCGTGGCTAAACCCGGTCCATGCGCGCGGCATTCCCGGCGACTATGGCCTCAGCTCGGGCTGGTATCCCCTCGAGGCGCCCTCGGAGATCGGGTTCCTGGTGGTGCGAGCGCCCTCGGTGGGCCCGTCGCCGGTCGCGTGCGGATTCGGGCTCGAGGAGCTCGTCGTCGTGCCTCATCCGATCCGCGAGGAGCGGACGCCGGAGCCGTGAGGGGCCGCGCTTCCGGCTCAGCGGTCGCGGAGGAGAGTCGCCGGGACGGGATCGGGGCCCAGGCAGAGGAGCGGCTTCAGGAAGAGCGACGTGTAGCGCGTCTCGATGACGGGATCGAGGACGGCTCCCGTCGCGGCGTCGGTCCGGCGCACGAGTCCCAGGTCTGCCCGGTGCCACCTCGCGACGGCCTGGACCAGCCCTTCGGATGCCGCGCGCCACGACGCGTCCCCGGTGATCCGCCCGAGCCTCCAGAAGATCACTGCGAAGTCGGTGTTCCCGTCGACGAAGCTGTCCGGTCTGCCAACAACGTCGGGCATGAGGCCGGTCACTCCGTGGATCCGGTCGCGCCAGAACCGGGAGATCGCGATCGCGCGCTGGAGCAGGGCTGGGTCGGCAATGGCGGCGTGGGCGTCGAGCAGGAGCTCGGCCACGGCGTGGTTGCTGCTCGAGACGATCGCCTGCTCTACCACGCGGCGCCCGCCGCCGGTCACGAACGCGAGGTTGTGAAGGGCGCCGCCGGCATCGAGGTGCGCGAGGCCCACCGTGAGCAGGCGAGTCAGGGCCTCCCGGTATCGAGCCTCTCCGGTCGCGACGTACGCCGCGAGAAGAGCGCTTCCCATGGCCGTGTTCGCCTTCGCGAGATCGATCCTCCTCGCCGCGGGGAGCGGCAGCGGGCGCGCGCGGGGCGAGGGAGCCACGAACGCGGGCCAGAGCCCCGTGGAGAGGAACGTGGGATTGTCGAGGAACGGATCGAGCGTCCTGCGGGCAAGAGCCTGCGTGGCGCCGTCGCCGGAGAGCCGGGCGAGGTCGAAGAGCGCCTCGACGAGGATGCCCGAGAGCGGCTCGTAGGCGGGGAGCTTCACGGCGAGGCGGAGGCTCGCAAGGCCGTGGCGCGTGCCGAAGAGACGATCGAGGAGGGCTGCGAGCTCGCGCGCCCAGGCGAGCGGGAGAGGGTCGCGCGTCACCTCGTGAAGCTGCACGAAGCCGAGCAGGATCTCCGCGTAGTCCTGAAGGTGGCTCGCGCCGAGCGCGCGCAGGAGGGTCGCGAGCCGCCCCAGGGTGAACCGCGTCTTCAGGCCGCGCAGCACCGGTCTTTGACGGAGGAGGACGATCGCGCGCTCCGCCTGGGAGAGAGCGAGCTCCGTGCTCCCGGCCGCGGCCAGGAGCGGCGCCCAGTCGGCGAGCTCGGGCAGGAGGTCCTCGGTGCTGCGTGATCCGATCTCCGCCCTGGGAACGCCGTTCCCGCCCAGGAGCGGTCCGGCGAACAGATCGCGGATCCACCCCAGAAGCGACCGGCGTTCGCCGTCGGACAGCGGCTCGACGCTCACGCGGGGTGCGCGTCGAGGAGGTCCGAGAGCCGGGCGGGCATCGCGCCGCCGGAGTCGACGAAGATGCGGTGCCACGCCTCGAGCAACGTGAAGCACCAGACGTAGAAGGGCGATCGCGATCCGCGCCCCTCGTAGAAGAGCCGGTAGACCCGGCGCATCGCCTCGGGCTCGAACGCGCCCCGCCGGCGGATCACCTCCGGCGAGAAGGCTGCGTCGGCAAGGGGGCGGAGCGGCCCCTTGAGCCACGCCGCCATCGGGAACGAGAAGCCGAGCTTGGGGCGCTCCAGCACCTCCCTGGGAACGATGCCGTCGAGCGCCGCGCGGAGGATGTGCTTGCCTTCTCCACCGCGGTGCTTCAGCTCGGACGGGATGGAGAGCCCGAACTCCACGAGACGGTGATCGAGGAGCGGTAACCGCACCTCCAGGCTCGACGCCATGCTCACCGCGTCGGTGTCGCGCAGCAAGATGTTGGCGAGATCGGTCGCGATCTGGAGGCGCGATATGGCCTCCGTGGCGGGCCAGCCAGGCATGCGTGAGAGCTCGTCGGCGATCACCGCGCGGGACGGCGGGGCGCCAGTCAGGCGCTCGCGAAAGGCAGCGGTGTAGAGGCGATCCTTGTCGGCATCGGGATAGAGGTGCTTGATCGCGACGTAGGAGTCGCAGAGCGACTCTCCGGAGAGCATGGCGTCGACGCGGGACGCGGGACGCGGCTTGCCGAGGCTTCGCAGGAAGCGCGCCACCATCCGCCCACCGCCGCGCGGCGCGAAGGACGAGAGCCTCCGTCGCCAGCTCTCGAGGAGCTGGATCTGGTGAAACCACCCGTATCCGGCGAAGAGCTCGTCGCCTCCCTGTCCCGACAGGGCGACCGTGACCCGTTCGCGCGCCAGGCGGTAGGCGTAGAAGTACTGGTAGCCGTCCACCGACGGGCTCTCCAGGTGCCACAGGATCTTCGGCAGATCCTCCACCAGGCCTCGCGAGGTCATCTGGAGCTCGTGATGCTCCGTTCCGAGCCGCTCGGCCGCGAGCCGGGCGTACCGAGCGTCGATCTTCGTGCGCTCGCCCGCGTCGAAGCCTATGAAGAAGGTGCGCGGAGGAGCGGGGGCGTTCTCGGCCATGAGGGCGACGACGGCCGTCGAGTCGAGCCCTCCGGAGAGGAGGGCTCCGAGGGGGACGTCCGACACGAGGCGGCTCTTCACGGCGCGGCGAAGGTGCTCGCGTAGCGCCTCGGCCCACTCCCGCTCGGATCGCGGCGGCGCCGGTCTCCACGCCAGCTCCCAGTAGCGGCGGACGGTCACCGTGCCGTCACGAAGGACGAGCTCGGAGGCGGGGGGCACCTGGCGCGCATCCTTGAAGAGCGTGAGGGGCGACGGGATCGCCCGCAGCGAGAGGTAGTGGGCGATGGCCCCCGGATCGGCTTCCCCGCGGAGCATTCCCGCGGCGAGCAACGCCTTGAGCTCGGATGCGAAGGCGAGGCGCGTTCCGTCATGGGTGTACGCGAGCGGCTTCTCCCCGAACCGGTCGCGTGCCAGCCGCAGCACGCGTTCGCGGCGATCCCAGAGCGCGAAGGCGAACATCCCCTCGAGATGCTCCAGGTAGGCATCGCCCCAGGTCTCGTGGGCGGCGATCACCGTCTCCGCGTCCCCCGAAGTGTGGAACCTCCGGCCCGCGCGCTCGAGCTCGCCGCGCAGCTCGTGGAAGTTGTAGATCTCGCCGTTGAAGACCAGGACGTAGCGTCCGTCCTCGCTCTGGATGGGCTGATCGCTACCCGGGAGGTCGACGATCGCCAGGCGGCACGAGGCGAGCGCCACTCCAGGCTCTGCCCAGACGTTGCGGGAGTCCGGGCCGCGGTACGCCATGAGGGACACCATCGAAAGGGCGCGCTCGGGTGAGGCGCCCTCTCCGACGATGCCTGCTATTCCGCACATGGGAAGGAGCCATGGAGCCAACGAGGCACGGAGAAGCAGAACGACGCTTGCCCGGCTCCTCGTGCCGCGTGTTCCGTGACGGACCCCGCCGCTACTTGACCGTGAAGGGCGCTTCGCCCTTGGCGACCTGCGCGCCGGAATCGGTGACCGTCACGACGACCTTGTAGTCGCCGGCCCCTTCCTTGATCGTGCTCAGCGGAAGGAAGTACTCCTGCACCATCTGCTGCTGGTTCGGGGTCGGCATCTTGCCGATCGGCTTCCAGTCCTTCCCCTTGTCCGGCGGATTGAGCTTGCGGTAGATGATGTAGTCGACGGTGGCCGGCGGCTTGGCTCCGTACATCTGGAAGTAGACGCCGAGCTCGTCCTTCTTCTTGAACGCACCGCTGACCGACGGGACCACGGTCACGCCGGAGAGCTCGAAAGGCTTGAGCGTCGCCCCAGGGTCCGCCGTCGCGTCCTTCTTCTCCTCTAGCTTCGACGCCGTCACGATGCTCGAGAGCTTGAACGACCCGTCGTCGTAGCTCGGGACCGTGAGCGGGTCCTCGAAGCTCTTGGTCGCGTTGCTCGCGGTCTCGGTGATGCCGTAGATGACGCGGTAGTCTCCGGGCGCGAGGGGCGCCTGGGCCTGGTAGAGGAGCTCCCCCTCGGTCTCCTTGCTCTCGAATGCGCTCTTCAGGTCGGTCGGCGGGTTCGCCGGGTCGTCGACCTTCGGCCTGATCTCGCCGTAGACCTTGTAGCCCGCAAGCCCCGCGGGGGCGCTGGCGGTGTCGATGCCGACGGTCATCACGACGAGCGTTCGCGGAGACCCGTTGACCGCCTGTGCCTTGAAGGTGTCGTAGCGCGACTTGCTCGTGACCTTGAGCTCGGCCGCGGCGGGAGGAGCCTCCGACGCGGGGGGGGCGGCGGGCGTCCCACCCTCGGCGACCATCGTGGCATCCTCCGGCAGCTCGCGGGGGTTCTGCTGCGCGCCGAGGATGGTCTTCATGGCGGGAACGTCGATCGAGCCGGTGTCGGAGTAGGGCTGCAGGTCCTTCACGGCCTCGGCCCGCGCCGCGCCCGCGTCGAGGCTCACGCGCGACGACAGATGGTAGTTGCCCGACCCCGAGTCGTCGATGAACACGAGCTCCGAGTCACGAGGCATCCCCCGGTGCTTCTCGCTCCGGTAGGTCCAGATCTCCGAGGCGTGCTCGGAGCTGGTGCGGCCCACGGGATTGCTCTCCTTCTCGTCGGGCGGCCCCATGAGGATGTAGACCTTGCCGCGATCCGTCAAGTAGCCGGGCGTCCCGCGGCTGTAGAGGCGGTTGGCCTCCTCGATGCGCGCGTAGTAGGTGTCCTTGAACTCGTTGACCTGGGTCAGCGGATTCGGATCCAGCCCCTTCCAGAAGTTCTCGATGAAATCGTGCTTCTGTTCTTTGGTGTCGAGGGACCTGAACATCTTCACCTCGAGCTTGGTGAGGATGTAGCGGCACTCGTCGAGGAATCGCGACTCCTCGTCCGAGACTTCGCCGCCCGCCGCCCCGACAAGCGCGGCAAGAGCCATGACACCGAGGACCATGATGGACTTTCCTTTCAACGGGCTGGATGCGGACGCCGTCGGCCGGCGTGACGTCCCCGATCTTAGCCTGCCGCGAGCCGGCACGCGGGCCGGCGGTGATCTCCCGCTTCTTGGGACGCGCCCAAAAAGAAAAGGGGGTTGCCCGAAGGCAACCCCCTGGAAGGGCCGTGACGCGTGGGCGAACTAGAAGCTCACGCGAAGACCGAGCTGGAAACGACGACCGAACCGCTTCGTCTCCTTCTTGGTCACCGTGCCGAGACCGTCGACGGCCTGCAGCGCGGTGGTGTCCACGACGGCCTGGTTGTTCAGGACGTTGAACGCATCACCGAAGATCCCGAGGGTGATGCCCTTGAAGACGAAGTCCTTCTCACCGCGAAGGTTGAGGTCGAAGTAGTTGTCGTTCCGGAGGCTGTTGCGCTTGCCCACGAACGTACCGGGCGAGCCCGCGGGGACCTCGCCTGGGTCGGGAACGCCGTTTCCATTCAGGTCGTCGAACGCCTTGCCCGTGATGGAGTACGGTGTGCCCGAGATGTAGCGGGCCGACGCGGACACGATGAAGTCGAGAGGCAGGAAGTAGGTCCCATCGATCTTGACCACGTGACGCTGGTCGTAGGACTGATAGGAGTACTCGAACGGCGCGGACCTGGGATCGTCGCCCTCGGCGGTCGCACCCCACTCGCCATCGCCCTCGGCCTTGGAGTAGGTGTAGCTGCCGAGAAGCTGCCAGTTGTCGTCGAGGCGCTTCCGAACGGTCAGCTCCACACCCTTGTACTCCGAGCGGTTGTTGTTACCGAGCACGAAGAACGGCTTCGTGAAGTTGGGGTTGTACCTGTTGCGCGTCTCCGCAATGCCGTCACCATCGGTGTCGGTGAAGAAGACGTTGCGATCGATGTCCTGCAGCAGGTCGTGACCCTTGCGCCAGATCGCCGTGATGCCCACCGCGAGCTCGGGGATGATCTCCCGCTCGTAACCGAGCGTGAACTCATCCGTGTAGGGCATCTTGATGTTGCGATCGAGCAGGAAGTAGTACTGCGGGGCGATGTCGTCCGTGGACACGCAGTTCCCCGCTGCGTCCGTCGTGCACTCCTGGGGATAGGCGATCGTGCCCCTGTCCCACTTCCCGGCGAACCCTGGGATCGTCGAGTTGAAGCGGGAGGCGCTGCCGCGGATCACGTTCTTTCCATCGGCCTTGGGGTCGTAGGAGAAGCCGAGGCGAGGAGCAACCGCGTTGTCCGACACCGTATCCACCGTCCAGTGCATGTCGTCGAACGTGAGGTTCGGGTTCAGGAAGACGTCGGGATAGCCGGTGAGGCCGTTGAACTCGATCTCCTGCCAGTCGAACCGCACGCCGAGGTTGAAGATGAGTCCCTCCCGGGGCGTCCACGAGTCCTGAGCATAGATAGCCGCAACACGGGCGTGGGTGCTCTGGAGCGTCGTGAACTTGGGATCGGTCGACGGGAACGTCTTGGAGACGAACACGCCGTTCTCCAGGGTGTAGAACTCGCCGGCCTGCTCGTCGGAACGGTTGTTCAGCTCCAGGTCGTAAGAAACGCCGAACTTGAGGTCGTGGGTTCCGATCGCGTCGTCGATGTACACGGACAGGTCCTCGCGGAACTGCGTGCGATCGCGGTTGGTGTCCGTACGGTCGACGCGCTGTCCGAAGTAGGTGTCCGTGGAGCGGTCATAGCCGTTGAACGGGGCCGGATTCGGATGGGAGTTGGAGTCCGGTCCCACGTGGAGCTCGTTTCCATCCATGATGTTGACGAGGGACTCCAGGAAGACGTTGGGGGAGAAGACCGCGGTCTCCTTCAACAGGTAAACGTAACCGCCCTGCTCCTGCTGCTCGCGGAAAGACTCCGGGTAGCTCGGGTCGGCGTACGCGTCGTGGAAGGTGGCCGGGTCGTGATGGAAGCTGAAGAGCAACTGGTGATCGTCATTGATCTGGTAGGTCAGCTTCGCGAAGTAGTCGTAGATCTCCGCAGGCGAGTCCTGAACCGGATAGGTGCCGCTGCTGAAGATCGTGAGCTCCTTGCGGTCCTGGTAGTAGGCCGACGCGAAGAACCAGAACCGGTCCTTGATGAAGGGACCACCCAGGGTCGCCGAGAAGTAGTGGCGATAGGTGTCCCGACCCTGGATCGCCGTCTTGCCGGAGCCGTGGTTGTCGAGCGAGCTGTCGCGGATGTCGACGCGGAAGCTGCCCTCGAAGTCGTTACCACCCGACTTCGTCAGCACGTTGGCGATGGCGCCGTCGGAGCGGCCGTACTCGGCCTTGTAACCGGCCGTGATGACCTCGATCTGGTCGACCGCGTCCTGGTTGAAGTTCTGGCCGAACACGCCGTAGCTCGTGTCGCCGGTGTTGCCGCCGTCGAACAGGTACTGGTTCGCGTCGGAGCGCGCGCCGTGGCTGTTGACGTTGCCGCCGCCGAAGGTCGAGCCGAGACCGTCATGGTTCAGCACGCCCGGGGCGATGAGCAGAAGGGTCTGGTACGAACGGCCCAGGACCGGGATGTTGTCCACGAACTCGTTGTTGAGCACGGTGGAGGTCTGGGTCTTCTCCGGCTCCACGATGTCCTCGTGGGCCGTCACCGACACGCCGATCTCCACACCCTCGGGAGCGAGGACGGGATCGAGCGACTTCGGCTGGTTGATCTCGATCTGGACGTTCTCCGCCTTGTAGGACTTGAATCCAAAGAGCTCGGCGGTGACCTTGTAAACTCCCGGCGGGAGCGCAGGGAAGCGGTAGTTGCCCTGGGCGTCGCTCGTCACGGACTTGGATCCGCCAAGGAGCTGGTCGGACTCCACCTTCACCGTGACGCCAGGAAGGGGATTGCCGCTCCCGTCCTTGACGATCCCGGACAGCGAGCCCTCGGTCCTCGCCATGGCCGGACCCACCAGGAGTCCTGTCACCGCGACGAGAAGAGCTAGGTTCTTGAGTTTGAGCACGACACCATCCTCCTTCGCAGAGAGCTCGTGGGCTCCCTTCGGGATGAAATTACGGGTTGGAGAAAAAAACTGCGGCACTTTACCAGCCGCTCTCCGGACGTGTCAAGCGTCACGTTCCCGTGCAAGCTGGGTCCGACGAAGACGCGGTAGCAATGCGCCGGCCATGCGATCGCGATCGCGGTAGTTAGCTTTGAATGAGACACTTGCGTTCGGCGCCCCAGGGCCGCGTAGGGCGTCTGGGCAATCCAAGATCCGGGATGAGATCCAACGTCCCGAAGGGGACACCCTGGTCCCGCTGCCCAGGTCCGGTCAGGCAGCGTCATCTTGACGGGTCGGTCCCGGCATCCGTATATAATCTCCGCCCCCATGTCGCTGTTGAAAAAGCTCTACGCAGCATGGATGAAGCTCGCCCACGCTCTCGGCTGGGTGAACACGCGCATCCTGCTGTTCGTCTTCTTCGTCGTCGTCCTCGGCCCCTTCGCGCTGCTCGCACGGCTCTTCCGCAAGGATTTCTACGAGCAGGCCGTGCCGGGCTCGCCCAGCTACTGGATCAAGCGCCCGGTCCCGGGCTTCACCAAGGAGGACTGCCACCGGCAGTTCTGACATGGCCGCCAAAGACGTCTACGTCCTCGGGCTTTCGTGCTTCTACCATGACTCTGCTGCCTGCATCCTCAAGAACGGCGAGGTGCTCGCCGCGGCGTCCGAGGAGCGCTTCACCAGGAAGAAGCACGATGCCGCGTTCCCCGAGAAGGCGCTCCAGTACTGCCTGAAGCACGCGGGCATCTCCGCGAGCGAGCTCACCGCGGTCGGCTTCTACGACAAGCCGTTCCTCAAGTTCGAGCGGATCATCCAGACCTACCTGCAGGAGTTCCCGAGGGGCTTCAAGTCATACCTGCGCGCCGTACCGGTGTGGCTCAACCAGAAGCTCTGGATGCGCAGGGAGATCGAGAAGCGGATCAAGGACTACGGCGGGGAGATCCTCTTCGTCGAGCACCACCTCTCCCACGCCGCCAGCGCGTTCATGGTCTCGCCGTTCCAGGATGCGGCGATCCTCACGATCGACGGAGTGGGCGAGTGGGCGACGAGCTCCATGGGGGTCGGACGTGGAAGCAGCATCGAGCTGACCCACGAGATCCGGTTCCCGCACAGCCTGGGCTTGCTCTACTCGGCGTTCACCTACTACCTGGGCTTCAAGGTGAACTCCGCCGAGTACAAGGTGATGGGTCTCGCGCCCTACGGCGAGCCGAAGTACGTCGACACGATCCTGAAGGAGCTGGTCGAGGTCAGGGACGACGGGAGCTTCCGGCTGAACCTCGACTACTTCTGCTACATGTACGACCTCAAGATGACCAACAGCCGCATGGAGAAGCTGTTCGGCCATCCCGTGCGCGAGGGCGAGGGGAAGCTCGACCAGTTCCACAAGGACCTCGCCGCCTCCATCCAGAAGGTGACCGAGCTCATCGTGCTCAACATGACGCGGGAGCTCCACCGGATCAGCGGCATGAAGTACCTCTGCATGGCGGGCGGCGTCGCGCTCAACTGCGTCGCGAACGGGAAGGTCCTGCGTCAGGGCCTGTTCGAGGACCTCTTCGTCCAGCCGGCCGCGGGCGATGCCGGCGGCGCCCTCGGGGTCGCCAGCTACCTTCACCATGCCTACCTCGGCAACGAGCGCTGGTACAAGTTCAAGTCGCCGTTCCTCGGGCCGGAGTACACCGAAGAAGAGATCCAGCAGACGATGGACGCGTTCGGCGCGCGATCGCGGCGCGTCTCGGACGCGGAGCTCCTGAAAGAGACGGCGCGCATCATCGCCGACAAGAACGTCGTCGGCTGGTTCCAGGGCCGCATGGAGTACGGGCCGCGCTCCCTCGGGAGCCGCTCGATCCTCGGCGACGCGCGCTTCGCGGAGATGCGCGACACGGTCAACCTGAAGATCAAGTTCCGCGAGTCGTTCCGCCCGTTCGCACCCACGGTGCTCGCGGAGAAGGTCTCGGAGTGGTTCGATCTCGATCGCGAGAGTCCCTACATGCTGCTCGTCGCCGACGTGCTCCCCGACAAGCGGACGATCCCTGCGGTGACGCACGTCGACCACTCGGCCCGCATCCAGACCATCGCGCGCGACGACAACCCTCGCTTCTACGACCTCGTGCGCGAGTACGAGAAGATCACGGGCTGCCCGGTGATCATCAACACGTCGTTCAACGTGCGAGGCGAGCCGATCGTCATGAGTCCCAAGGATGCGTACCTCTGCTTCATGAGGACGCACATGGATTACCTCGTCATGGGCAACTTCATCCTCGACAAGCGCGAGCAGGCGGCGCTGCGCGAGGACGTCGACTGGCGCAAGGAATTCGTGCTCGATTAGAGGCCGGGGAGAGATCGCCACGGAGGCACGGAGGTACGGAGGTACGGAGGGAAGGGATGCGAGCGAGCGGACGCTCTTCTCCGTGACTCCGTGCCTCCGTGGCCAATCCCTGGCCGGAACGAGCCGAGACGAATCTAGTTGTACTGCCGCCGCTTCTTGCGGACGCGCTTGCGCGCCAGCGCCTGCTTGGCCCGCTTCTTCTCGCCGGGCTTCATGTAGAAGGTGTGCTTCTTCGCGTCCTTGATGATGTCCTCTTGCTGAACCTTGCGCTTGAAGCGCTTGAGCGCGTGCTCGATGGGCTCGCCATCCTGCACCTTGATTTCGGCCAAAAGTCAAACACCCCCTCTACGCCGTGGTCACGGCTCGAACGGTACGTCTGAAAGCCGGGCAGAGTAGCGGCCACCGGCTTTCGCTGTCAAGGCGCGCTCCCGAGCGTCGCGAGGAGCTCGGTGGCCGCGCGGTTGCCGGGATCGACGTCGAGGGCGGCTCGCAGGAGCTCGCGCGCCGAGGCCCGATCCTCGCGCCTTAGCGCGATCGCCGCCCGGTCCCGCAGGATCGTCGCTCGAAACGGCCCCTCCGCGCGCGCGAAGGCCGCCCCCATCGCCTCTTCGGCCTCGACGAAGCGATCCTGGTTGGCGCGCGACTTCCCGAGCATGTGCCACACGATCGCGTTGCCGGGATCGCGGCTCGCGGCGTCCTGGTAGATGGTCGCCGCATCGTCGAGCACTCCGCGCGAAACTGGCTCATACCCTCGGCCATCTCCCGTAGCGACGACGCGGTCCTTAGGGTCGGGTCCGTCGCCCGCCGTGCCGCCGAAGGCGCTGCCAACGCCGAGGTACCCGAGCGACTCGAAGCTACCCGATGGCCTCCTCGTCGGCGAGCAGGACGGGCGGCGCGGCGGCCGCGATCACTCGGATGGCCAGGACCCGGCGAGGCGATCGAGCTCCCTCTCCAGGCGCGTTCCGATGGCGCATCACCGTAGAGTTCGCCGACTCGCGCAGGTCGCGGTCGACGCGGTAGACCTCCGGGCAGGGCGCGCGGATGGCTTCAGGGGACCCATGCGCACACCGGTGAGCTTCGCCCATCGGTACTCGACGTGCCGAGCAAGCTCTCGAAGTAGAGTACGCGATCGGAGGGATCGCCATCCCCCAGCCGGACGAGCGAGATGCCGACCGCGGCGGCGGGATCGACAAGAAGGTCGAGAGCGGTCAGGACGACGTCCACCAGAGAGACGGGCGCTTGCGATCCGCGTGCCTGGGGGAAGGACGCCTGGAAGCCTCATCAGGAGGGGGACGCGCAGCGTCGCCTGATAGACGAAAGATGGCGTGCGTGTCCTCGCCGTGCTCTCCGAGAGACTCGCCGTGGTCGCCGTCCGAGGATGACCGCCGTGCTCCGGTCGAGCCCCCGCTCCCGCAGTCGTGTCAGGATCCGGCCGAGCTCGCGATCGACCGAGGCGATCTCTCCGTCGTAGGGCGGCAAGCGCGCGAGGTCCATCGGCGGCCGGTAGTCGGCGTGGGGATCGTAGAAATGGACGAAGAGGAAGAAGGGCTGATCCACCGGCACGGCGTCGAGCCAGGCGAGCGCCGCGTCGGCAACGGCCCGCGCCGGCCTCTCGGGCTCGCCGTTCCCGCCCGCGGGCGGTCCGAGAGCGTCGTCGAAGCTTCCGAATCCCTGATCGAAGCCGAAGCGGCGATCGAGCGGGAACCCGCCGATGACCGCGCCGGTGCGAAAGCCTCGCCCGGAGAGCATCTCGGCGAGGGTCGTGACGGAGGCCGCGAGATGGAAACCGTTCGATCGGACGCCGTGATCGGGCGGGTAGAGACCGGAGAGGAGCGTCGCGTGCGCGGGTCCCGTGATCGGCGCCGCCGAGCTACAGTCCTCGAAGAGCACGCCGTCCTTCGCCAGGGAGTCCATGGACGGGGTGCTCCCGAGCTTGCCCCCGTACGCGCCCACGTGGTCCGCGCGCAGCGTGTCGACCGAGACGAGGACCAGGCTCCTCGGCCTTGCCGGCGCGCAGGCGCCGAGGAGCGAGGCCGTCACGAGGAGCGCGAAGCGGGGGTTCAGTGCAACAGCACGAGATCGTGAAGCGACGAGCGCAGCACGTAGATCTTCAAGTTGTTGCTCTTGCCGTCGGCCGGGACGAGGTTGAAGCCCGGCTTCTTCGGGTCGAAGTCGTGGGATACGCCGACGATGCGCTCGCCGTCCTTGAACCTGACCCCGATCTTCTGGCCGGTCGTGTGGAAGCCTTCCGGGAACTTCCGGCTCTCGTTGTACTCGTCGTCCCCGATGAGCGTCTTCACGAAGAAGACGGCCTTCAGGTCCCTGTTCCGGATCTTGTAGCTCGTGCCGTCGTTGCTGTTGACCAGGACGTGCGTCGGCCCCATCTCCGTCCCGGTCGCGTGGCACTTCACGATCGTCCCGTTGGTGTAATGGACCACCACGGGCGTGAAGAAGCCAGCGCTCTCGAGCATGTCCATCGACCGATCGAACCCTCCGGAGGTTCACCAAATTATACGTAGTCCGACCGTCGTGGTGTACGTCAGCGGTCACGGGTTCGGGCACGCCACGAGGCAACTCCCGATCGCCGCGGCGCTCTTCGCCCGGTGTCCATCGGCCACCGTGCACTTCCGCACCACCGCGCCGGCGTGGCTCTTCGCGCGCGACCTGCCGCCGGGCGCGCGGTTCACGGTCACGCCGGTACGATGCGACGTCGGCCTCGTCCAGACCGACGGCCTCCGCTTCCGGCCCGCGGACACCCTTGCGGCGGTCCATGAGCTGATCGCTGCTCTGCCCGATGTGGAACGATCGGAGAAGCAGTTCCTCGAGCGGTCTCGCGCCGACGTCATCGTCTCGGACATCGCACCGTTTCCTCTTTCCTGGGCGGCCGATCTCGGTCTCCCCGCCATCGCCATCGCGAACTTCGGCTGGGATGCCATCTACCGGAGTTTCGCGGACGAGATCCCCGGATTCGCGTCGGTGGCGGATCGGTTCCGGGAGGGGTACGCGCGTGCGTCGCTCTGTCTAGAGCTCCCGCTCGCGCTCCCGATGGAGGGCTTTCCCCGGGTGCGCCGGATTCCCCTCGTGGTCCGGCGTCCGGGACGGGACGTGGCACTCCTGCGGCGGAGCCTCCGCGCCCGGGGCAGGCCGATCGTCTTCATCTCCTTCGGAGGGTTCGGCGTCGAGCGCTTCCCCCACGACGTGCTGCCCTCCCTCGATCGCTACCTCTTCGTCTTGCCGGCGCGCGGCGTGTCGCGAGGCAACCTGCGCTTCTTGGACCCAAGGCGCGTGGATCACCCGGCGGTCGTGGCGGCGAGCGACCTGGTGCTCGGCAAGCCCGGGTACGGCCTCGTGAGCGAAGTGATGGCGCTCGGCAAGCGCATGCTCTACACGTCCCGCGGGCGGTTCATCGAGTACCCGGTCCTGGCGCGGGGCCTCCGGTCGACGGGTCAGGCCCGGCACATCCCGCGCCCGGTGTTACTTCGAGGACACCTGGCTCCCTACATCGAGCGCGCCCTCGCGCTGCCCGGGCGCCCGCGCCGGGATCCGGATACGAGCGGAGCCACCGTGGCGGCCGATGCCATCCTCGAGGCAGCGCGCGATTGACAACGCCGGCCTCCCGCGAGACGCTCGCGGCGTGGCGCGCGACAAGACCGTCGAGATCACCATCGCGGGGCAGGTGGTCCGGTTCGACATCCAGATGGAGGCGGGCGTCTACTTCGCGAGGCCGGTGCTGGTGAGCCAGCGCTTCATGTTGCCGCCCGCGTACTACGGCGTGGCGCGATCTCCGGGCAAGGCCATGGAGAAGTGCAAGGAGCTGGTGGAGCCCTACGTGGGCCGCCTGATGCAGTCGCTGCGCCCGTGAGCGCGGCTTGACAGCGTCAAGCGGCGTTGGCCGCTCGGCCGCGACGGGGCGCGCCGCGCCGCGGGGAGGGCGTCCGGCCCGGACCTTGCTCCCGGCGGATCCAGGAGGTGTTTCCCATGGCATCGATGAACAAGGTCTTCCTGATCGGCAACCTCGGCAAGGATCCCGATCTGAGCTTCTTCGGCAACAGCCGCGCGAGGCTCTCCTTCACGCTCGCGACCAACGAGAGCTACAAGACGCAGGAGGGTACGTGGAAGCAGACAACGGAGTGGCACCGCATCGTGGCATGGGGCCCGCTGGCCCAGCAGAAGGCGGACGTGCTCCGGAAGGGCAAGAAGATCCTGGTCGAGGGACGCATCAAGACGCGCCAGTACACCACGCAGGACGGCTCCCCGCGCACGATCACGGAGGTGGCCGCCGATCGCCTGCTCCTGCTCGAGCGGCGGACTCCGGAAGGCCCCGCCTCCGCGGTCGAGATCGCGTCGGAGCCGGTGTTGGAGCAGGCGCCCGAGTCGGACGTTCCCTTCTGATCCGATGCCGTGAAGGGTCAGCCACGGAGGCACGGAGGCACGGAGAAGTGAGGGGCACGCGCATCGGAAGCGAACAGGAAGACGGGTTCCTCGCGTTCGACGCTCCATCTTCGCCTGACCGGGAAGCGCGGGACCAGTCGCCGACTGCCGAGGCACGGCCTGCAGAGGTTGGTTCGCTAGCCTGCCGGGCGCCTGCGCCACAAGGCGTGCCCGTCCATGCTCTCTCCGTACCTCCGTGCCTCCGTGGCTATTCGTCTGAGCCCCTTCGCTGGGCCAAGCCGCGCTTCTTGACCAGCTTCCGGAAGTTGCTCCGCTCGAGGCCCGCGGTCCGCGCGGCCTTGCTCCGAGCTTCCCCCCGCCTCCTCGAGGAGCGCGTGAGGTGACGGTCTCCAGAGCGATCGACCGCGGCGGCCTTCGCTTCCTTGAGGCGTGCCGAGCACGCCGCTGGCCGAGATCGGGGACGAGCTCCGATACCGCCCGCGGAAACGACTCGGGAAGGGACGAGGCGCGCAGCACCCCGTCGGTTGCGAGGAGCACGCCACGCTCGATCGCGTTCTCGAGCTCGCGGACGTTGCCGGGCCACGGGTGGCGGATAAGGAGATCGAGGTAGGAGGGTTCGATCCCGTGGACCTCGCGCGAGAGGCGCTTCGCGTGCTTCCGGGTCAGGTAGTAGGCGAGCAGCGGGATGTCGTCGGTCCGCGCGCGCAGGGGAGGCAGCGTGATGGTGAAGACCGACAGCCGGTAGTAGAGGTCCTCGCGGAAGCGCCGCGCGCGCATGGCGGAGCGGAGGTCCTGGTTGGTCGCGGCCACGATCCGCGCGTCGACCTTGGTCGTCTGCGTGCTGCCGACACGCCGGACCTCTCCTTCCTGGAGCACGCGCAGGAGCTTGGCCTGGATCGACGTCGGCATCTCTCCGATCTCGTCCAGGAACAGGGTCCCGCCGGCGGCGGCCTCGAAGAGCCCGACCTTGTCGGAGGTGGCGCTCGTGAAGGCGCCGCGTACGTGGCCGAAGAGCTCGCTCTCGAACAGCCCTTCCTGGATGGTGGCGCAGTTGATCGCCAGGAACGGCCGGGCGTGGCGCGGCGAGCGCGAGTGAATGGCCCGCGCCACCAGCTCCTTGCCCGTGCCGCTCTCGCCCTCGACGAGGACCGTGGACGGCGAAGGAGCGACCGATTCGACGAGCCGGAAGACGCCGCGCATTCCCGGAGACTGACCCACGATCTCCGAGAACGAGCTCTCCTCGTCGCGCTGGGCGCTGAAGAAGCGGGCCGCGAGCGCTAGGCGCCGCTTCTCGACGGCCCGCTGGGCGCGTAGCCGCACGAGGTCGATGTCCTCGAAGGGCTTCTGCAGGAAGTCGTAGGCGCCGAGCCTCATCGCCTCCACGGCCTTCTCGACCGTTCCGAACGCGGTCATCATGATGATCTCGGTGTCGGGCCGGCTCTCCTTCACCTCTCGCAGCAAGTCGAGGCCGTTGCCGTCCGGGAGGTTGATGTCGAGGAAGAGGATGGCGACGTCGTCGTCCGTGGCGAGAAGCTGGCGCGCCTCGGCGTGCGTCCGGGCGAGCGTGCTGGTGAACCTGTCGCCGAGGACGCGCGTCACCGAGCGAGCGACGAGCTCGTCGTCGTCCACGACGAGGGCGCGCGGTCGATCCTCGGAACGCATGGGCTCGATTATAGGTATCGCCGCGGGGGTCGGGCCCTCGTACATGGCGAGTCTCCTGATCACGCCGCGAGCGGCACCGAGACCACGAAGCTACAGCCGTGTCCCGCGACGTTCCGGAGGTCGATGTCGCCGCCCATGCCGCGGACCAGCGAGTAGGCCAGGGAAAGGCCGAGCCCGACGTGCGGTCCAGGGCGCTTGGTCGTGAAGAAGGGGTCGAAGATGCGGCTCCGGTGCTCTTCGGGCACGCCCGGACCGTCATCGGTGATGACGATGCGCGCCATGCTTTCGATCGAGCTGACGGCGATCTCGACGCGACCCCTGCGGGGCGACGCCTCGACGGCGTTGCGCAGGATCGATCGCAACGCGATCGCGAGCTTCTCCGGATCCGCATGGACGGTCGGTAGCTCGCCGGCCAGGAGCCCGAGCTCGACGTCCGGGCGGGCCGACTCGTCGCGGGCGATGAGCGCGTTGACGTGCAGGAGCGGGCCCAGCGGGACGGCGCCCGTGGTCTGATGGCGTTCGGCATACTGGCCGAGCTCGCGGACGATGCGTCGCACGCGCTCCAGGCTCGTTCTCGTGTCCTCGATGGCCTCGACGACTCCGTCCTCCACGATGCCCGCGCGCGCCCTCGCGCGGAGCGACTCGAGGGCGACCTGGATGTTGGCGACGGCCGACGCCAGCGGGTTGTTGATCTCGTGGGCCATCCCCGCGGCGAGCTGGCCGAACGACGCGAGCTTCTCGCTCTCGAGCAGCTGGCGGGCCATCGCCTTGCGTCGCGTCACGTCGTGCAGCGTGATCATGGCGGCGCGCTCCGCCGGCATCGGGATCGCGCGCGCCTCCAGGATCGTTCCAGGAAGGTGCCCCTCGACCTCGATGGGGACGCTCTCCGACGGATTCGCGGGATCGAGCGCGTCGCGCGCCAGGCAAGCGGTGCAAGGACCGTCGTTTCCGAAGATGGCCTTGTGGCACTTCCGGCCTACGAGCTCGCGCGGGCTCTCGCCGATCGCATCGGCGAACGCCTTGTTGACGCGCAGGAGAGTCTTGTCGCGGTCGACCACGTAGATGGCGTCCGAGAGCGCGTCGGCGGTCGCGAGCCAGGCGGTACGGCTCGCCTGGACGGTGGCGAGTAGCCTGGCCGTGTCGTCGGCGAGGTCGGGACCCGTCGACAGCCCCGCGGGGGCCGGCTCGCGACCACGCTCCAGGCAGGCAGCGACGGCTGGACCGTCGTCGGGAGGCTCCATCAAGACAGGATCACCATCCCCTTGTCGTCCTGATCCACGTCGGTGATCCCGGGGAACTTCATCTCGAGATCCGCCATCGCCTTGCGGCGCCGGTCCTCCTGGTTGGCGAGGCGTTCGCCCTCGGTCTCCTTCTCGTGCTTCTTCAGCCCTTCGATGACCGTCGAGAGCAGCGCGGCGAGGTCCCATGGCTTGAGCAGGAAACGGAAGATTTCGCCCTGGTTGATGGCGCCGAGCGCCGTCTCCAGGTCCGCGTGGGCCGTGAGGAGGATGCGCACCACCTGGGGGAAGCGGTGGCGCACCACCTTCAGGAGCTCGAGTCCCGTCATGCCGGGCATCAGGTTGTCGGAGATGAGCAGGCTCACCTCGAAGCACCCGAGCTTGACAAGCGCTTCGTCCGCGCTGCCACAGGCGATGATGTTGTGGCCCGTGCCCTTGAGCTGGCGCTCGAGCGCGCGGAGCACCGACGCGTCGTCGTCCACGATCATGATGTTGTGGTTCATGCGCACCTCGCCCCTCCGTCAGTGCAGGACATGGGCCAGCCCCGGTAGTGCGAGAATGCAGGAGATCGGGGTGATCGCGGGGTAAAAGGCCTGGGTATTCCCGCACCCGCCCGGATCGCGAACCACCCATGGTGAAGGTCATCGTTTACTCGGACGGCGCCTCCAGGGGGAACCCCGGTCCCTCTGGGGCTGGCGCGGTGCTGGAAGATGGCTCTGGCAACATCCTCCAGAGGCTCAAGAAGCGGCTCCCGCCCACGACCAACAACGTGGCCGAGTATCAAGGAGCCATCGTCGGTCTCCAGGCCGCGCGGGCGGCGGGAGCGACCGCGGTCGAGCTCCGCGCCGATAGCGAGCTGCTCATCCGGCAGCTCGAGGGCACCTACCGGGTCAAGGCGAGCCACCTACGCCCGCTTCACGACGAAGCCATGCGTCTCCTGCGCGGCTTCTCGAAGGTGAAGCTCACGCACGTCCCCAGGGAGAAGAACGCGCTCGCCGATCGACTCGCCAACGAGGCCATCGACGACGGCGGATCAGCGCAGGAGAAGGGCGATAAGCACGGCGAGCGCCGAGACCGCCAGACCCAGCTCGAGATCCCATGGGACGAGGGCGAAGCGTAGGGAGCGCGTCCCCGGCGGAGGGGTGACGACGAGCTCGGAGGCGTCGGCTCCGTTCTCGAGAGGGATGCGCACGCCGTCGGCCCACGCGCGCCAGAGCGGGTAGGCGTTCTCCGAGAGCCGGACGCGATCCACGTCGCGGGACAGTGCGACCTCGTACGAGACGGAATCGCGGCGGACGATCGCCGCCGCGTCGGTGGGCTCCACGCGGGCGCGGGCGGTGGGGTTCCTGTAGACCAGCACCGTTCTCTTCTCGAGCCCGGTCAGCGCCGCCACGAGCGGGAGGTCGGCGTGCTGCTCGAAGGTGACGACGTAGCGGACGTTGGCGGCGTCCAGTCGGGCCCGCGCCTCGGACCAGGGAAGCCCGACGAGCGCGTCCGCCTCGCGCCGGATCGACCGAGCGCCACGCCTTCCCATCCCGTCTCGAACGCGTACTCGAGCCCGAAGAGCCTGCCGACGAACTCTTGCCCGAGGCGGCGGACGGCGCGCGCGTTGTGTGCCGCCAGCGCGGGGTCTTCGTCTCCCGCGCGCGGGAGCATGAGGGGCGGCTTCCACTGCTCCCAGTACACGCGCGACGGCTCGGCCGCGGCTTCGCGGCGGATCGCCTCGACCGGAGGCGGTACGTCCTCGTAGAAGTCGCGCGGGACCATAGGCAGGACCTTGGGCATGAAGATCAGGAGCGTGATCGCGTGCAGTCCGACGAGCCCCCGCTGCGCGAAGCCCGGCGTCACGATCTCGCGACCGTGGAGCAGGAGGAGCACGCTCGATGCTAGGAGGATCGCGACGACGATCCAGGCCGAGACGACCAGGCTTGCGACGGCGTCGTCGTGGAGCTCTCCGGCCGGGCCCGTCGATCGCAGCACGATCGCCCGGGCTGCCGGACCGATGGCGGCGCCCAGGGCGAGCGACAGGACGAGCCCGCCCGCGCCGAAGGCGGCACCGCGCGCCCGCTCGGGATCGCACACGTAGGTGAGCCCGATGGCCGCGCCGAGCGTCGAGAGGATCGATACGACGAGGAACATCTTCGAGGGATAGCGGAAGATGGACGCGCCGGGCACGATGGATTGAAGGAGCGGCATGAGCGGCAGGTGGCGCCCGAGGCCGAGCGCCGCCGCGCAGAGCGCCGCCAGCGCCACCCACCGGCCGGGCCGCGATGCCGCGATCGCGAGCGCCAGGAGGAGCAGCGGGCTTGGGCCCACGAAGACGTTGACGAGGTAGGGGTAGCCGCCATCCTCGAACGGGCCGCCGAGGTAGCGTGGGGGTGCGCTCCACGCGGTGCTTCCGAGCACCTCGGGGAAGCAGAGCTCCGCGAGCCGCACGGGTGGGAGCGACCACCGGAGCGCCGCCTCCGGGCCGAGGCCACCCTGCCGATCGGAGTGCTCGTAGAACACGATGGCGGGGATCACCTGGGGCGCCGCGACGGCGATCGCCAGCGCGAATCCCGCCGCGACGCGAGGGAGGCCTCTCCTTGCCTGGTGCGCGACGACGAGGAGCCCGAGCGCCCAGCTCAGGATGGCCGGGACCGGCTCGCCGGCGAAGATCTGGACCGCGCCTGCCAGGGCGAGGTGCAGCAGGCGCGCCTGCCCGGCGGCGACGCGCAGCGCAACGAGGAGGATCCAGGGCAGAAGGGCCGCCGCCGCGAGCGCGTTGATGAGGTTCCCGAGGGCGCACAGGAAGCCGCCGTAGGCGAACGCCAGGGCGAAGAGGAGGGCGGCGCGCTCGGGCAGCCCGAGCCTGCGGCCCAGGAGGAGCGCGCCGAGGGATGCGAACGCATAGTGGAAGAGGAGGAACGCCTTGAGGCCGCGCTCCACCCCGAGCGCGAGCGGGAAGACGTTGCCGGGATGGAACGTGAAGTAGTTCGGGTTGCCGAGGAGCGGCTGACCGCCCGAGAGGCTCGGGATCCAGAGCGGAAGCACGCCATGGCGCAGCGCGTCGAGCGCGAGCGTCTTCACCGGCGTCTGCACGACGGAGTAGTCGCGCAGGAAGAAGGTGTCGCTCGTCAGGTAGGCGTGCCGGAAGAAGAGGAGGTGGAACGCGAGGAGGACGAAGAGCGACGAGCGCCTCTCCGCCTTCAATGGGGCAAGGCGGCGGCGCCGTCGAGACGTGCCGCGAGCCGCTCGGCGAGGCGCTCGGCGATCGCGGCGATGGTGTGGGACGGGTTCACCGCCACCGACGTCGGGACGATGCTCCCGTCGATGACGTAGAGGTTCGGATGGCCCCACACCTGGCCGTCCGGATCGACCACTCCGGCTTCCTTCCGATCGGCCATGCGGCACGTCGCGAGCGGATGGACGGTGGCGACGCCACCTTCCTCGGAGAACTGGTCCTTCAGCACCTGCCCGCCGAGGGCGCGCACGATCTCGCGCCACGCCTCCCTCGCGGCATCGTAGACGCGCTGCGTGTGGGGCGTCATCGCCCAGTGGAGCCGGGCGTCGCCGTCGACGTCGAGGGTGACGCGCCCCTCGTTCCTGTCGATGCCCATCATCCCGACCGACAGGACGTTGCGGCCGTAATGGCGCAGGAGCGCCTTGTTCTCGGCGCCCCAGTACACCGGACCCGGCCCGGATGCGCTCTCCGCCGCGGTGGGGAACGATACGGCGGATGCGAGGGGGAGGTAGTGCAGATCCTCGAACACGAACCCACTCTCCCGGAGGTACGAGTAGCAGATGGTGCTGATGATCTTGCCGCGGTAGCCGTCGACGACGAAGTCCGGGACCACGGCACCGAACCCCGCGTCGGCCGTGAGCGACAGGTGTTCCCCGACGTGGGGAGAGAGACCCTTCAGGTTCGCCTTGCTCCGGAGCAGGAGCACCGGTGTCGCGATGGGGCCCGCCGCGAGCACGAGCGTGCGCGCGTCGATCTCGCGTCGGCGGTGGCCGGACGCAAGGTCGTCCCACAGGACGCGCCACGATCCGTCCGGGCGCGGAACCAGGGCCCGGGCTTTCGCCTGGGGGCGGAACACCACCCCGCGCGCCTCGGCCTCCGGGATGTAGTTCAGGTAGAGCGACTGCTTGCGGTCGAACTTGCACCCCACCGTGCAGAATCCGCAGTCCTTGCAGTCCACCAGCGCGACGCGGATGGGATCGAGGCGGCGGCCCACGCGGCGCAGACCCTCTCCGAGCACCTGGGCGCGTCGGCTGACCTCGTTCCATCCGAGCTGGCGCACGTGGAGGATCTCTTCCACGCGCGTGTAGTAGGGGTCGAGCGCCGCGCGGCTGTAGGCGTCCGGCCAGAGTCGGCGCCCATCGTCGTCCGCGAGGTCGAAGCAGAGGGACGGGGCGCGCAGGTGGATGTTCGAGTAGATCAGGCTTCCGCCGCCGACCCCTTTCCCGCGCATGATGATCACGCCGCCGCCCTGCCGGTGCTCGACGAGGCTCCGGAGCAACAGACGGGGAGAGCGCGTCCGGTCGAAGAGGTCTCCGTGCCCGCGATAGACGCTCAGGAAGTAGCGGAGGTCGAGCGACTGCCGGAACTTCTCGCCCGTCCAGCGCTCGCCCTCCTCGAGCACGAGCACCTTGCGTCCCGGCGCCGCGACGCGTGCCGCGGTGATCGATCCCCCGAAGCCGCTTCCGACGACGAGGACGTCGACGGTCTCGACGGCGGGCGTCACGGGAAGTTCCCGTCAGCGGTGTCGCCCGCAAACGAGATCGCCGGCTCGGGCGGCGGGTAGCCGTCGTTCGCCCCCGGATAGCCGATGTCTTCGTGCCCTGCCCGCGACGACGTGGCGCCGTAGTAAGCGAGCTTGGTCAGCATGATGAGCCCCTCGTAACCGAGCCCGAGGAGCCGTCCCTGCTCCGCGCGCGCGACGATCTCCGTCCTCTCGGGAAGGGACAGCGACGCGAAGGGCCTCGCGCGCGCGACGAGCGCGCGCAGGTTGAGGTCGATGGCCACCGCGGGCAGCGCGAGGCTCGCGCGGTAGAAGGGATCGCGGTAGAGAGCCAGCGCGCCCGCCGAAGCTCCGCCGGGGGCCGCGTCCGGCGGGACGATGGTGTCGGCGAAAGCCTCGAGCGTCCGCTGGAAGAGCATCGCGGTAAGAGTGTAGGCGATGGACGTCCCTATAATCTCGCCTGCCGTGAAGGACTTCGCGGAGCTCCGTGCGCGCATGGTGCGCGAGCAGCTTGCGGCGCGCGGCATCCGGGATGCCTCCGTCCTCGAGGCCATGGGCCGTGTGGAGCGCCATCGCTTCGTACCCGCGGAGCTCGCATCGCAGGCCTACGACGACAACCCGCTTCCCATCGGCGAGGGGCAGACGATCAGTCAGCCCTACATCGTCGCGTTCATGACCGAGGCGGTCCATCCCCACCCCGCGATGCGCGCGCTCGAGATCGGCACCGGCTCGGGCTACCAGGCCGCGATCCTCGGAGAGCTCGTCTCCGAGGTCGACACCGTGGAGATCCTCCCCGGGGCGGCAGGCCGCGCCGCTGCCCTGCTCGCGGAGCTCGGCTACGGCAACGTCCGCGTCCACGTGGGTGACGGCTTCGCGGGGTGGATGGACCGGGCGCCCTTCGACGCGATCCTCGTGGCAGCGGCGCCCTCCGAGATCCCGCCGCCGCTCCTCGCTCAGCTTGCGCCCGGCGGGCGGCTCGTCATCCCCATCGGCGACTTCAGCCAGGACCTCGTGCTCGTCGAGAAGCGCGACGACGGCCGGATCGTGCGCGAGGCGCTCCTGTCCGTACGCTTCGTGCCGATGACCGGCGAGGCTCGGCGGCGCGGTTGACGTCGGCGGCCAGGTCCGGGAAGAGGCTGTCCACCGACTCGACCGCGGAGAGCCAGGCATCGTCGATCCGGCCGCTCCGGATCTGGCGCCCGATCTCCCTGAACCGTTCGAGGTGGGTGCGGGCGCGGGACTCGGCGTACAGAGCCGACGTCCGGGCTCGCATGAGGAAGGGCCAGTCAGAGCTCTGCGCAAGGAGGAGCTCGCGGCGCGCCTGCGCGAACGCGCGAGGCGGGCTCTCCTGCGAGACGAGCCGTCGGAGCTCGCGCGCGGCGCGGTGGAGGTGCGGGTAGAGCCACGCGTTGCTCTCGTCGATCCAGACCTGGGCCTGTCCTCCCTCGCCCCAGCTACCGGCCGCGGGCTCGGCGATCTGGAGCGCCGGGACGGATCTCAGGTACCGCGACGGCGTGGTGACGCGGAGCGCGCCCCGGTGACGCCGCGCGCGGCGGATCGCTGCCTCGAGGAATGCCGGACCCTCGTACCACCAGTGGCCGAAGAGCTCCGCGTCGAACGGCGCGACGATCGCGGCAGGCACCCGCGTCGCGTCCGAAAGACGCGCCGCCTGCTCTCTGCGCCTCTCGAGGAAGTCGGCGGCGTGCCGCCTGGCGAGTGCCGCCGCTGCCCGGGGCCGGTAGGGTTCCTTGAGCGGCGCGCCCGTGATGCGGTGCAGCTTGATTCCCATCCGGCGCTGCGCCGAGTCGCCGAAGAGCTGCCGCCACCGGCCGGGCGGGATCTCCTCGCCGAGATCGCGGTACAGCTCGCGGTAATCGGGGTGCGCCGGGTATCCGACCTCGCGGCTCCAGACCTGCGTCGAGACCTCGGGGTCGCGCCCGAAGAACACCATTCCCGCCGGGCTGGCGATCGGAGCGTACACACCGTCGGCGGGCCGAGGGTGTGCCGCGGTGAGGCTGTGCGTGTCGACGAACGTGTAACGGACCCCTTCCGCGGCGAGGATCCGGTCGAGGCCCTCGTGATAGCCGCATTCGGGAAGCCAGAACCCGGCGGGTGCGTGGCCGAACCGCCGGGCGTGGGATCGGAGACCGAGCCCGATCTGCTCTGCCGCCACCGCTTTCGTCGTGGCGTGCGCGGGGAGGAACGCGTGCGTGGCGCATGTCGTGAGGAGCTCGATGCACCCGCGGCTCGCGAGCGCGGCGAACCCGCCCAGGAGGTCGTGCGACATCTCGCTCACGTAGCGCGCCCGCAGGGCCTCGGTCCGGGCTCGCTCGCTCTCGAGGAGCCGGCGCGACGCGCGCGGCGCCGACGTCACGGCGTCCTCGATCAGCGATAGCCGCCTCTTCAGGTACCGCTCCGTCCGGAGCCGGAGCGCGGGATCGTCGAGCATCGCGACGAGGGTGGGCGAGAAGGAGATCGCGAGCCCGAAGTCGATGCCCTCGGCGTCACAGCGTTGCAAGGTCCCGAGCAGCGGGAGGTAGCAGTCGAGGATGCACTCGTGAAGCCAGTCCTCCTCGGGAGGATCGAGCCTCTCGACGTGCTTCACGAACGGGAGATGCGCGTGGAGGACGAGAAGGACCGAGGCTTCGGGCAACTACCGGACGCGCGACGTGACGGTCGCGCGTGGCGGTGCGAGCACGTCATGCCCGATCCCCGGCCGCTCCGCGGGCGTGGAGGGCAGGAGCTTGAGCCGCACCGGCGGGACGGACGGGCTCGCGGCCGGGACGGTGGCGCGGGCGGGCGGCTTCGCGACCCGGCGCGGCGGCGGACCCGTGGCGGTCGTGCCGTCGCGCGGCAGGCGCACCTCGCGGGAGCGCAGCGCCTCCACGAAACGCGCGTCGCGCCGGGTCCCGAGCGATACGCGCACGCGCGCGCCGGCGGGAAGGTTCTCGAGCGAGCACGAGCCGGCGATGGGGCTCACCGCGATCTCGATGCGGTCCTCCGGGCGCGGTGGATCGCCCGCGATCACGGTCCTGAGAAGCGCCTCGGGCTCGAGCCGCCGCGACGTGCCCGGTGAGACGTCCCAGTAGACGTATGCCGAGTCCGCGCTCCGCGGCATGACGACGATCTGCCCGTCGCCGTAGCTGTCCGGAAGCGCGCCGATCGGCCGCGAGAGCGGCGCCAGATCGACCGCGGGCGACTCGGGGGTCGGTGCGGGCGGTTCCACGCTCGGCTCGGCCGCGACGGGCGCGGCTGGCGCTCTCGGCGCGGTCATGCGCGTGGCTTTCCGCGGCTTCGAGGTCGCAGGTCTCTTCCTCGGTCCTTTCTTGCGAGCGCCTGTCCCAGCCTCGGCGACGCCCGGAGCCGCCTTCGTTGCGGGCGCTTCCTTGGCAGGCTTGGCGGCGCGTTTCGCGGAACGAGCAGGCTTCCTGGAGGAGGAAGCGCCCTTCGCCTTCGTTGCTGCCCGCTTCTTGGCGGCGGGCGCTTTCCCCGCGGTCGTGAGGGCGGGCGCCTTTGCGCGTCTTTGCGGGCGGGCCGCCCGTTTCGACGTCGCTTTCCGTGCGGGCTCGCTCCCTGCGGAGGGAGAGGGATCCGCGACGGGCTTTCCGGGGACCTTCTTCCTTGGTGATGGCACGATGGCGGGTCCTTTCTCTAGGGTGATCGCGCGACGGACGGAGCGGGCGCCGCCACGACCGAGAGCGCGCCGTCCTTGTCGATGTTGAGGTTGTAACGCGCCACGCTGCGCGGCGCGAAGTCGACGTTGCCCGTGGCCTTCTCCACGTCGAACCGCTGTCCAGCGCGCACGCCGGTGACGTGGAAGGACACGACGTGCTTGCCGGAGGAGAACGTCACGTCGCCGTCCGCATCGCCTCGTACGCGGCCGAAGGCGAGCTTCTCTCCCGTGAGGGGGAAGGTCGCGGTTCTCTGCCCGTCGATCGCGACCTCGATCTGGCCGCTCTCCAGCTTGTGCGACAGGGAGAAGCTGAGGCGCGTGGGGGGGGCAGGACCGGGAAGAGCGGGCAACGCCTTCGTGGGTACCGGCGACGGTGCCGGCGTGGGCGTGACGGCGGTTGCCTTCGCGATCGTCGAGGGCGGGTTCGTGGGGGCCGGGCTCGTCCCAGGAGCCGTCGCCGGAGGCTCGACCGGCGTCCCTACGGGCGTCTCGACCGGCGTCGCGGTGGCGCCCGTGTCCGGAGCGGGGGCGGGCGTCTCGCCGCCGTCGGCAGGCAGCGCGGCCGGCGTCCTGCGTGCCTCCTCGATCAGGCCGAGGTACTTGAGCACGTTCTGGTTTCCCGGATCGGTGTCGAGGATCTTCTGGAACTCGCGAGCGCTATCGTCGTACCGGCCCGCGCGGTAATAGTCGACGGCAACGTCCCACGTTTGCTCCACGCCCACCGTGGGGGTTGCGAGCGCCACAGGCGTCGGAGGCGTGGGCGCCGGGAGAGCCGCCACGCGAGGCCCTCGCCGCATCATCGCGACGAGGACGATCGCCACCACGAGGAATGCGAGACCGGCGGCAGCGGCGGCATAGAGCGGCAGCCGCCCGCGCGTCGCTCCCGTGGAGGCAGGCGGGGCGGGAGAGGCGTGGGGGGCTTGCGCGGCGACCGGCGTGGGAGCGGGCGGCGAAGACGCGGGCTCGGGCGACGGCGCCGGAGCGGCCGCGCCGTCGAGCGAGTCGCGCACCTTCCAGAGGTCGTCGGCCATCTCGGATGCCTTCTGGTAACGCTTGGCCGGGTCCTTCTCGAGGCTCTTCAGCACGACCCGGGAAAGCTCTCTAGGGATGCTCCCGTTGACCTCGTCGGGCGGGACCGGCAGGACGTTGACCGTGCGGTACGCCACCTTCGCAGGATCGTCCGCTCCGAAGGGTCGCTTGGCGGTGAGCATCCAGTAGAGGATCACGCCGAGCGAGAAGATGTCCGAGCGACCGTCCGCGACGCGTCCCTTCACCTGTTCCGGCGCCATGAAGTTCGGCGTGCCCACGTTCACACCGGTGCGCGTGAGGTCGCTTCCGGGAACGCGCGCGACGCCGAAGTCCGTGATCTTGATGTCGCCGTCGTTCGCCAGCAG
This sequence comes from Acidobacteriota bacterium, assembly GCA_046331505.1. Taxonomy (GTDB): domain Bacteria; phylum Acidobacteriota; class Vicinamibacteria; order JAXLQT01; family JAXLQT01; genus JAXLQT01. The sequence continues at coordinate 54,148 of JAXLQT010000021.1, read as the reverse complement.
GATGTTGCTCGGCTTGATGTCGCGGTGGACCACGCGGTTCTCGTGCGCGTAGCCGAGTGCCTGCGCGACGTGGATGGCGATGTCGACCGCTTCCTTCACCGTGAAGCGGCGTTGTCGATCGAGGCGGTCCTTGAGGGTCTCGCCCTCCACGAACTCCATGGCGATGAACGAGACGCGCGCCGCCGGATCGCTGCCGGCGTCGTGCACCTGGACGATGCCCGGGTGCCTGAGCGCAGCGCAGATCTTGGCTTCGCGCTCGAACCGCGCCCGGAACTCGATCTCCTCCTCGAGGGACGTCGACAGGGCGGTGGACATGACCTTGAGGGCGACGACCCGGCCGAGGCTCGGGTCGATCGCCTTGTAAACAGTGCCCATGGCGCCCCGCGCGAGCTCGCCCTGGATCTCGTAGCGGCCCAGCTTCTTCTTCGGAGCGTCCGGCGTGGATGGAGACGGTGGAGGCATGGCGAGACGCGGCTTCCGCCTGGAAACGGCGCGGCCGGGTCCGGAGCAGGGACCAGGGATGTAGCATAATCGAGCGCATGGATCGGCGGCAGCGGCAATGGTCCACGGCGCTGTCCCGGCTCGCCCTGCGGACGCACGAGCTGGAGCGGGAGGTGCGCGGGCTGCAGGAACGAGAGTCGGCGTTGCGCCAGGATCTCCGCGCGCTCGAGCGACGGGCCGCGCGCGAGGTCGAGGGGCGCGAACCGGTCCAGAAGGACGGGAAGACGGGGTTCGGTCCGGTGATCCACGTCTACCTGGTCAACGGCCAGAACTTCTACGGTGTCGTCAACGCGATCGACGACGACAACTTCTCCATCACCCTCAGCAACTCCGCCGGCCGGGTCCTCATCATCCCCAAGCGCAACATCCTCTACTACCGGATGAAGTACTGATCCAGACGCGGCTCGAACGCCCATGATCGTCGTCAGCTGTCCCAATTGCCTCTCGAAGTTCCGCGTCAAGCCCACCGGGAAGCCTGGGTTCATCAAGTGCGCGACGTGCTCGCACGTCTTCGTGGTGGCGGCCGACGCCGGCGCCGAAGCCTCCAAGGCGCGAGGCGAGAAGACCACGGAGTTCATACCGGAGCTCTCGTTCCTCGAGACCCCGCCGCCGGGCCGCAAGGACGCTTCGGACTTCACGGCGCCGGGCACCGCCGTTCCTCCGGCCGCGGTGGCGGACGAGGGCAAGAAGGGGAAACAGGCGTTCCTCGTCATCGCCGCCACGGAGGAAGTCATCCCGATCGCGAAGTTCCAGACCACGTTCGGGCGCCGCAACGCCGACGTCACGCTCGACGATCCGGACGTGTCGCGCCAGCACGCGGTCGTCGAGCGCTACGACGAGAAGTTCCTCTTGAAGGACCTCGAGAGCACCAACGGCACCTACCTGAACGGCACTCGCATCACCATCGACTTCCTGGAGGACGGCGACGTCATCCGCATGGGTAAGTCCGTCGTTCGGTTCCAGACGAAGTAGGCGCCTCCACCTACGTCGCGAGCTTCCTCCGCAGGATCTCGTTCAGGAGCTTCGGATTCCCGCGACCTTTCGCGAGCTTCATCGCCGCACCCACGAGGAACCCGAAGCTCTTCTCCTTCCCGGCCCGGTAGCTTCGGACCGCATCCTCGTTCTCCGAGAGCACGCGCTCCACGATGGCGACAAGCTCGGCCTCGTCGGAGAGCTGCAGGAGGCCACGCGCGCGGGCGATCTCCTCGGGCGTGCCTCCGCTTCCGAGCATGCCTGCGAAGACGTCGCGTCCGGCCGTGGAGCTGAGGCTGCCACCGTCGATCATCCGTATCATCGCGCCGAGGCTCGCGGGAGAGACGGGAAGAGAAGCGAGGGAGCGCCCGGCCTCCTTGATCTCGCGCAGGACGTCGCGAAGCACCCAGCTCGCCGCGGACCTCGGATTGCCCGAGGCGCGCGCCGCCGCCTCGTAGTAGTCGGCGAGCTCCCGCGAGGCCGTCAGGAGCGACGCGTCCTCCGCGCTCAGGCCGTACTCCGCGTGAAGGCGCGCCCGGCGGGCGGCGGGGAGCTCCGGGAGCGACTCCCGCACACGCGCGATCCACGACGCGTCGACGTGGAGCGCCGGGAGGTCCGGCTCGGGGAAGTAGCGGTAGTCGTGAGCCTCCTCCTTTCCGCGCATCGGGTAGGTCGCGCCCCGGTCGGCGTCGAACCCGCGCGTCTCCATCGAGAGCGATCCCCCGGCGGCGAGCACCTCGACGTGACGCGCGATCTCGTGCTCGAGCGCGCGCTCGACGTTCCGGAAGGAGTTCAGGTTCTTGATCTCCGTGCGCACGCCGAGCGGGTCCCCTGGGCGGCGCACGGAGACGTTGGCGTCGCACCGGAGGCTTCCCTCCTCCATGTTGCCGTCGCAGACGCCGAGGTGCATGACGAGCCTCCGCAGGGCCTCGAGGTAATCGTGCGCGAGGCCGGGCGTCGGGATCTCCGGCTTGCTCACGATCTCGAGAAGCGGGACGCCGGCACGGTTGTAATCGACGAGCGCGTGATCGGCGCCCCCGGGTCCCTCGTGCAGCAGCTTGCCCGCGTCTTCCTCGAGATGGATGCGGCAGAGCCCGACCGCCGTCCCGTTGCCGAGATCGATCGCGCCGTCCTGCGCGAGCGGGAGATCGTACTGGGAGATCTGGTAGCCCTTCGGGAGGTCGGGATAGAAGTAGTTCTTGCGTGCGAACACCGATCGGGCCGCGATCCGGCCGCCCGTCGCGAGCGCCATCCGGAGGCCGTGCTCGACCGCCTTCCTGTTGAGCACGGGCAGGACGCCGGGATGGCCGAGGCACACCGGGCAGGTGTGGGCGTTCGGGGAGGCGCCGAACGATGTCGGGCAGGAGCAGAAGATCTTGCTCTCGGTGAGGAGCTGCGCGTGGACCTCGAGACCGATCACCGCTTCCCATCCGTCCGGGATCGCGAAGCCCATCGGCGGATCGTAGCGGGATAATCGCGCTCGTGGGAAAGATCGCGCTTTTCGGGATGGCGCCGCTCCCGTTCGAGCCCGCGCTGCGCCACCACGCGCCCGGGGTCCGGACCTGGCAGCTCGCGCGGCCGCTGCTGCGCGCCGGACATGACCTGCACCTCTTCCTGTGCCGTTACGAGGAGGCCTACGCTGGCGGTGCGCCCACGACGCTGGCGCTGCCCGAGGGTCGTGGCGCGGCCTCCCTCTTCTCCCCCTCGGAGTTCTTCGGGGACACGCTCGAGCACCGCCTCGCTGGAGGCGCGTTCGATCTGTTCGTGGGGGCCTCGGCGCGCCCGTCCGCGCGGGCGGCATCGCTCTGCGGCGAGGCACCCCTCTGGGCGGACCTCTTCGGCCACACCCTCGCCGAGGGTCAGTGCAAGGCCATCCTGCACGGAAGCGACGATCTGCTGCTCGACTACTTCCGGACCGAGGTCGAGGTGCTCCTGCGCGCCGACGCCATCTCCACCGTGAGCGACGCCCAGGAGCTGGCGGTGCTGGGCGAGCTCGGTCTCGCGGGACGGCTCAACGCGCGCACCGGGGGCCATCGCTTCGCCTTTGCGATCCCGTGCGCGGGCGTCGAGGCGGACCCCGTGCGGCCTTCCGACCCGCCGCTGCGTGGCGCGGTCGTGCCGGTGGACGCGTTCGTCGCGCTCTCGATCGGCGGCTACAACACGTGGGCGGACGTGCCGACGCTCCACGCTGGTCTCGAACGCGCCATGGACGCCGAGCCCACGCTCCACTTCGTGTCGACCGGAGGCGAGCTCGAGGGTCAGGACCACGAGACCTACGGGCGCTTCACGCGGCTCGTGGAGGCGTCGCGCCATCGCGAGCGCTTCCACCTGCTCGGATGGGTGGCTCCTGACCTCCTGCGCCGCTGCCTCGCCGACGCCGACGCCGCGGTGTGCGTGGATCGCGATCTCGCCGAGTCGCGCCTCGGAAGCCGCAATCGCATCCCTGCGTGCCTCGCGCACGGCCTCACGGTGATCGCGTCGCGTGTCTCCGAGGCGAGCATCTACCTCGAGGAGGCGGCCGTCGGGCTGACCTTCCCGCCCGGCGACTCCGAGACCTTCGCGCGCCTGCTCGCGGGCGCCGTCTCGATGCGCGACGTGCTGCGGGGACGCCGCGCCGGGATCGCCGCGACCGCGCTCTCGGACCTTTCACTCGAGGTCACGGCGCGCCCGCTGGTCGCGTTCGCGGCGGCGCCGCGCCGGGCGCCGGACGCCGGGTCGGAAAACGGCCTCGGAGCGAAGCTTCTCTCCGAGGGGCGCGCGCTCGACGGGAAGGATCGCGAGATCGCGAAGCTCCGCGAGCGCCTCGCGTCGGCCGGCCAGCATGTCTCCAACCTCGAGGCGCTGGTTGCCGAGAAAGACGGCGCCATCGCCGAGCTTCGCGCCTTCCAGGAGAAGGTGCGCGCGTCCCTACCGTTCCGGCTCCGGGACCTGCTGCGGGGCCGCTGAGGCGGAGCCGCCCCGAGCCGGGCCGGGGGGCCCTTCGTCGAGGTAGCCGAGGGCCTTCAGGATCGTCTTCATCTCGGGAGTGATCGGGGCTGCCGCTCCCTCCGGCCGCGATCCGAGCGTGCGATCGAGCCAGCAGCGGATTGCGTGGTGGAAGTACGCCGCGAGCACGGGCTCGTCGTGGACCCTGTTCCGTTTCTCGAGGGGATCGATCGCGGTGTTCCAGAGGAAGAACCGCTCCCGCACACGGGCCGATCCCTCGCCGATCCCGACCTCCAGGCCGTTGCGCGGGGCGAACACGTACTTCCAGTCGCCCTCGATGACGGTGTAGATCCCGGGAGCGCTGGATGCCGACGTGTAGACGCGCGCCCGTCCCTGCTCGCTTCCGGAAAGGAGCCCGCGCAGCGTACGCCCGTCCGCGTCCGGCAGCGGTGGCACGTTCGCGAGATCGAGGAGCGTCGGTCCGAGGTCGACGGACTCGGTGCGCGCGGAGACGAGCGTCCCCGCGGGCACGCCCTGGGCTCGGAGGATCGCCGGGACGCGCACCATCTCGTCGTACGACGTGTAGCCGTGCAGGATGCCGCCGTGCTCTCCGAACTCGTCGCCGTGATCGGCGATCAGGAGGAACGCGGCCGGCGCCCACGCCCGGCCGAGACGCCGCGAGAGGCGGGCGATCTCGAAGTCGTTTCCCAGGAGGTCCAGCCGGTAGAGCCGCTCGAGATCGGCGAGCTCGGCCGCCGAGAGCTTTCGACGCGCGTGCTGGTACTCGAGGAGGTCCTCCGTCGCTCCCGAGATCGAGACACCGGGATCGCCCGGCACCATGAGTCCCCACGGGGGAACGGGGGTGTACGGGTTGTGGGGATGGATCGAGTGGAGGTATGCGAAGAACGGCGTCGCGTCCGCTCCGACCCAGGCCGAGAGTGCGTCCGTGAGCTTCGCGTCGAACGTCTTCGGTCCCTTCTCGTCGTACCAGACGTCACTCGGGGCCGTCGAGATCCCGCGAAGGGCGTCCACGTACGCGGGCCAGGGGGAGTTGCAGAACGCCGCGGTGCGGTATCCCGCGCCCGCGAATGCCTGTCCGATCGTCCGGACGTCCTCCGGCAGCTGGGAGACGCTCCCGAGCGGCAGGTACTTCCCGGTCAGGAGCGCCTTCACCGCGGGGGGCGTGTTGGACGCTTGCGTGACGTTCTCCTCCAGGAGCGCGCCCTCCCGGGAGAGCCGATCGAGGAACGGCGACGTGATCTCGGGCTGACCGTAGGCGCCGAGCTCGCGGGCCCGCAGCGCATCCATGAGGTAGGCGATCACGTTCGGGCGCGCGGTCGAGAGATCGCCGCGCGCGACCGTGGCGGGGCGCCGCTGGTAGCAGCCCAGCGCGTCGTCGACCCGGAACGGGTCGGCGGCGCACAGCCGGACGTTGCTCCAGCGCGCGCGGAATCCCGGCGACCCGTCGACGCGCAGGGACAGTCGAGCGATCTTCCCGCCGAAGGCGGCGAGATCGATGGCGAAGGAGCGCGGCGCCCGGCCGAACGCGGAGAGCGTGGTCATCGCGAGGTCTCGCTCGATCGCCTCCCCCTCGCAGCGGATCGAGACGCGCGCGACGCCCGAGGTCCCGAACGCGCTTGCGGCGTCCCGCACGATCGATGCGCTCAGGCGCGCGCGCTGCGGGATCCGCATGAGGAACGCCCGTGCCTCGTCGGCGCCCACGCCTCCATCGGCGGCCTCGATCCGTGGCACCGCCGGCGCGGGGTTGCCCGAGCGGAGCTCCTGGATGGAGACGCGCGTCAGCGCCGCGGCGAGGAGCCGTCGATCGGGAGAGCTGGGATCGATCTCCGAGGGTGACCGGAGCTGCGTCCAGCGCAGCGCGAGCTGGTTGTCGCCGTAGAGGAGCGCATCCGCGGGGACGTCGAACCGGTAGTCGCGGAACCCTCCGGCGGCGAGCACGAGGTCCGCAGCGTGCCGGCCGTTCAGCTCGACGAGGGCGCGCCAGGGCGGGCAGCCCTTGCAAGGAAGGGGGCCATCCGCAGCGTCACCCGCGACGGCCTTGGGGTCGCGATGGGCATCGTCAGGATCGAACGCGGTGCGTCGGCCCAGACCGCCGCATCGCCCTCGCCTTCCCAGTGCTCGGGCACCGACCACCCGAGGCGCAGCAGGACTTCACTCGCGGGATCGCCGAGACGGATCGCGCCCGGCGCGCCGATCGGAAGCGCGGTCGCGAAGGGGAGATCGTCGCACGTCTCGCTGGTGGCGGTGGCGGCGACGGCGAACAGGAGCGCGGGGACGAAGCGAGCCGGCCTCACGGGGCCATAATCGTGCCATGGCTCGCCGCGTCCTCGTCGTGTCCCCGGAGCCGCTTCGGCGCGTGCGTGCCGGCGTGGCAATCCGCCTCGTCGAGATCGCGCGCCGCCTGCACGGCCGGCACGCAGTGACGCTCGCGGCGCCCGCTGTCGAGGAGGGGCTCGACGTCCCGTTCGCCGCCCTCAAGCACTCCCCGCCGTCGCTCGCCTCCCTCCTCGCCGCCGCCGACGTCGCGATCGTGCACGGCCACGTGGGCAACGACGTCCTCGACGCCGCACCACGCTGCCCGCTCATCTTCGACCTCTACGACCCGTTCCTGGTGGAGAACCTCGCCTACGCAGCGACCCTGGGACCGGCCGTCCACCGGTACGACCTCTTGACGCTGAGGCGCCAGGTCGAGCGCGGCGACTTCTTCCTGTGCGCGTCGGAGGAGCAGCGGGCCTTCTATCTCGGGATGCTCGCCCTGCAGGGCCGGATCAACCCGGCCACCTACGCAAAGGGGCGGGACCTGCGCCATCTCCTCGCGGTCGTGCCGTTCGGCGTCCCCACCGAGCCTGCACCGGCGCGCCACGGCGAGCTCCGGGCAAGGCTCGGCACCGGCGACGCGCCGCTGGTCTTCTACGGTGGGATCTACGATTGGTACGACCCCTTCACGGCCATCGACGCGCTGGAACTCCTGCGCCGCCGCGGAGGCCTCCTCGGGACGTCGCGCCTCCTCCTCGTGCGGAACCCGAACGCGGCCACGACGCCCCAGGAGTTGTTCTCGGCGGCGCTCGATCGTGCGCGGGCGAAGGGTCTCGGTGATGCCGTGGTGGTGCTGGACTGGATCCCCTACGAGGAGCGGGGCTGGGCCTTCGCGGGTGCCGATGCGGCGCTCGTGACGCATCGCGACGGGATCGAGACCGATCTCTCGTTCCGCACGCGCCTCCTCGACTTCCTCTGGGCGGGCCTTCCCGTGGTCGCGACATCGGGCGGGGGGGCGAGCGCGCTCGTGGCGCGTGCCGGCGGGGGACGGATCGTTCCCACCGCGAGCGCCGAGCCTGCCGCGCAGGCGCTCGGCGAGATCCTCGCGGACCCGGCGCTTGCCCGGAGCCTGGGCGAGGCGGGCCAGAGCTACGCGCGCGAGCACCTCACCTGGGACCGGGCGCTCGAACCGCTCGTCCGGTGGCTCGAAGAACCCACGATCGACATCCACAAGCCCGCGCCGGAGGACGGTGCCCGGCGCGGGGGATTGCTCTCACGAGTGTTCGGAGGGCTCTGACCTCCGGCCCATGCCGTTGCGCCCTCGCGGCGCGACCCGATCCGGCGGGGGACGAGCCCCGCCCTACAGGAACAGCGGGGCGGCCACGAGGGTGACGGTCGAGATGAGCTTGATCAGCACGTGGAGGGACGGGCCCGCGGTGTCCTTGAGCGGGTCGCCCACGGTATCGCCCACGACCGCCGCCTTGTGCGCATCGGATTTCTTGCCGCCGTGGGCGCCCGTCTCGACATACTTCTTCGCATTGTCCCAGGCGCCGCCGCCGTTGTTGAGGAAGGTCGCCACGAGGATGCCGACGATCGTCCCCACCATGAGCATCGCCGCGACCGCCTCCGGCCCGACGTGGAGCGGCTTGAAGGCGATCCCCACGGCGACGGGCATCGCGACCGCGAGGATCCCCGGCGTGATCATCTGCTTCAGGGCTCCGATGGTCACGATGTCCACGCACGCCGCGTAGTCGGGCTTGTCCTTGCCCTGGAGGATCCCCGGCTTCTCCTTGAACTGCCGGCGCACCTCTCCGATGATCGTGTAGGCCGCGCGCCCGACCGCCTTGATCGCCAAGGCGGAGAAGAGGAAGACGAGCATCGCTCCGAGCAGAGCCCCGACGAACACCTCCGGCTGAGCGATGTTGACGACCTCGACCGCGTGGCCGTAGCTCTTGAGCTCGTCGAGGTAGGCCGAGAACAGCAGGAACGCCGCGAGGGCGGCGCTGCCGATCGCGTAGCCCTTCGTGAGAGCCTTCGTCGTGTTGCCGACCGCATCCAGGCGATCCGTCTTCTTGCGGATCTCTTCGGGTTGCTGCGACATCTCGACGATGCCGCCGGCGTTGTCGGTGATCGGGCCGAACGTGTCCATGGCCAGGATGTACGCGGCAGTGCCGAGCATGCCCATGGTCGCCACCGCGGTGCCGAAGAGCCCGGCGTGCTCGACGCCGCTCATCAGGCCGAGCTTGTACGAGCCGATGATGGCCGCGGAGATGACCAGCACGGGGAGCGCGGTGCACTCCATCGCCACGGCGAGGCCGGTGATGATGTTGGTGGCAGGGCCAGTGAGGCTCGCCTCGGCGATGGACTGGACGGGACGGTAGCGGTACTCGGTGTAGTACTGCGTGATGAAGACGAAGGCGACGCTCGTCAGCACGCCGATGACGCCGCAGGCGAAGAAGTACATCCAGGCGTCGGGGGCGCTCGGCGACTGGAGGAGCTTCCAGGACGAGAACCCGAACCCGGCGGTGGCGAGCACGGCCGACGCATAGAAGCCGCGGTTCAGCGCGTGCATCGGGTCCGCGTCCTCGCGGGTCTTGACGATCATGATGCCCACGATGGAAGCGAGGAGCCCGAAGGCGCGCGCCACGAGCGGGAACATCAGCCCGTTGAGCCCGAAGTAGGGCATGAGGCCGACGCCGAGGATCATCGCCCCGATGTTCTCCGCGGCGGTCGACTCGAAGAGATCGGCGCCGCGGCCCGCGCAGTCGCCCACGTTGTCGCCGACCAGATCCGCGACCACCGCGGGGTTGCGCGGGTCGTCCTCGGGGATCCCCGCCTCGACCTTCCCCACGAGATCGGCGCCCACGTCGGCGGCCTTCGTGTAGATGCCGCCGCCGAGCTGCGCGAAGAGCGCGACGTAGCTGGCTCCGAACCCGTAGCCGACGATGAGGAACGGGATGTGCTTCGGATCGACGTGCATCACCTTGTCGAGCACGGCGTAGAGGCCACCGACGCCCAGCAGGCTCATGGCGACGACGAAGAGCCCCGACACCGCGCCCCCTCGAAGCGAGATCTGGAGCGCGTCGTTCAGGCTCCTCCGGGCCGCCGAGGCCGTGCGGATGTTGCTCCGGATGCTCACCCACATGCCGATGTAGCCCGAGACGCCCGAGCAGAGAGCGCCCAGGACGAAGGAGATCGTCGTGTAGATCGCCATCTGCATCGGCTGGGCCGGGTCGGCGTCGGAGTGGGGACGCACGAACGCGTAGAGCACGAAGATGCCGCCGCCAAGCAGGACCGAGAGCATCGTGATCGTCTTGTACTGGCGGCGCAGGAACGCCTCCGCTCCCTCACGGATGGCGTTGGCGATGACCTGCATCTCGGGCGGCCCCTGGTCTTTCTTCATGACCCAGCTCGCGAGGCCGAGCGCGACGACGAGCCCGAAGATGGAAGCGGCGAAGACGAAGGCGAGTAGCATCGGTGACTCCTGGAAGGTGTGGCCTAGGACGGCCTGACCGCCGCGCCCGGTCTGGGCCGCGGGGTGAAGATGGAGAGCAGCGCTGGGACCAGATACTCCGGAAGTCGGCCCGGAGGTGCCCGGCGACCAGAGTGCTTCCCTGGGGATGGCGGTCCGATCATCGGTGCGGACCTACCCGCGGAGCCCTCTGGCGAAAACGAAGCGCGTGATTGTAATCGAATCCGCGGTCGCCGGCACGAAGGCGTTGCGCAGGGCTCGATCCCCCCGGAGAGCGACGCTCCCGACTCCTTCCAGGCCGGGCTAGCAGCCCGTTGAAAAACCCTGCTCCGTGCCGGACACGCGTGTCCGGCGTCGCTGGCATCGTTGCGCCTCCTCCGAATCCAACACGGGATGCGTCGTCGGCGCGCCTCGCCAGCGCCGCCGGATCCGCGGTCGGGCCCGGTCAGAGTTTTTCAACGGGCTGCTAGGCCGGCGGAGGTGCCGAAGCGTCCGCGGGCGCAGCCGCGGGAGCGGAGCCGTCGGCCGGCGCGGCCTCGCCCTCCTTCTTGGTCTCCTCCGAGATGATGCCGATGCGTTCGGCGCCCGCGCCACGCATGATGTCCATGACGTTCATCGCGTCGCGGTACTTCACCGAGGAGTCGCACTTGAAGAAGATGATCTTGTCGCGCTTCTGGCTCAGCAGCTCGCGCACGCGGGTGGGGAGCGTCGCGAGCGTCACGGACTCGGTGTTCAGCGCCAGCGACTTGTCCTTCTCCATCGAGAGCACGAGCTGGTTCTGAGGGATCTGCTGGACGATCTCCTTCGGGATGTCGTCGGGATTGGCGGGGAGGTTGACGTTGTGGGCTTTCTGCAGGAGCGGCGTGAGCACCATGAAGATGATGAGCAGCACCAGCACGACGTCGATGAGCGGAGTGACGTTGATGTCATGGCTGACGCCGCCCTTGCCGCCAACTGCCATTCCCATCGGGGTACCTCTACTCCTTGCCCTTCTCTTCGGGGTAGTCGTCGGTCACGAGCTGCACCTCTTCGACCGTACCGTCGCGGGCGACGTCCATCACCTTGAGCACCTCTCCCCAGGGCAGGCTCTCGTCGGCCTTGAGGAACATGCTCTTGTCCTCGCGCTTCTGGTAGCGCTGCTTGAGCGCCTCCTTGAGCTCGTCCGCGGGGATCGCTTCCTTGCTCGCGGTATCACCGCCTCCCGTGTCGATGCGGATCTTCTTGTCCCGTCCGAGAACGAGCGTGATCTTCTCGTTGCTCTCCTTCGGGGTCCGCTTGTGGAAGTGCGCCTTCGGGAGCTGGACGTCGTCGTTCAGCATCGGCGTGATGACCATGAAGATGATGAGCAGCACGAGGACGACGTCGACCAGGGGCGTGACGTTGATGTCCGCCGCCGGGGCGTCGATGTGCTTGCGCTGCTCGATCCGTTCAGCGAGCCGCATGCTCTATCGCCGTCGCGTCCGCCATCTCGCCCGCGCCGTCGTGTGCCTTGGCCTCCCAGCGGAGGAAGATGTCGAGGAGCTCGGCGCTCGCGTTGTCCATCTCGAGCGAGAGTTGCTCGACCTTGGTGGTCAGGGCGTTGTAGGCCCACACCGCGGGGATGGCGACGAGCAGACCGAATGCTGTCGTCACGAGGGCCTCCGCGATACCTCCGGCCACGACCGCGATACCGCCGCCACCCTGGGCGCCGATGTTCTTGAACGCGTTGATGATGCCGACGACGGTTCCGAAGAGGCCCACGAACGGGCCCGTCGAGCCGATGGTGGCGAGGATGCCGATACCCCTCTTCAGGCGCGCGAGCTCGACGAAGGAGGCGCGCTGCATCGCGCGTTCCACGGAAGGCACCGGATCGCGCACGGGGTCTTCCTTCTTCTCGTAGGCGTAGACCTGGAGCCCCATCTTGAGGACCTGGGCCACGTGGCTCCGCTTGCTGGCGCGGGCGGACTGGAGGGCGCCCTTGAGGTTGCCCTGGCGCACCTGATCGATGAACACCTTGATCAGGGCCCGGGACTGCTTGCGCGCGAGCATGAACGCGATGGCCCTGTCGATCATCACGTAGATCGAAAGCATGGACATGAGGAGGAGCGTGACGGCGACTCCCTTGCCCAAGGGGCCCATGGCTTTCCACAGGCCAATCAGTGTGAAATGCTGTTCCATGCTCGGGACCTCCCCTGGTGGCTTCCTGCTGCGCTTTGCCCTTGCCGGTGCCGCCTCGCGGCCCGGACGAAGAACGGATTATCTCTCGATATTGAACTGGACCGTCACGGTGAGCCGCATGCGGACCGCCTGGCCTCCCTGGACGGCGGGCTCGAACTCCCACTGCTTGACGGCGTCCATCGCAGCCTGATCGAGCAGCGGGACGGATCGCAGGATCTTCACGTCCTGGACCTTGCCGTCGGTGTTGATGATCGCCTCGATGATGACGACGCCCGCCACGCCGGCTTTCTTGGCGATTGCCGGGTAGTTGGGCTTGACCTGCTTCAGGAGCTTGGCCTGAGAGAAGGGTAGGTCGACGATAGGTGCGGCGTCCCCGGTGCCACCGAGGACCCCTCCTAGCACTCCGCCCACGACTCCGCCCACGACTCCCCCAACGACTCCGCCCTCGACGCCCCCCTCGACGCCACCATCGACGCCCTCGTCTTCCACTTCCTCGGGCTTCGGCATCTCCTTGGGAATCTCGACGGGTGCGACGAGCTTCGGGATCTCCTTCGGGATCTCCTTTGGCTTCTCGATCGGCTTGGGGGTCTCGGGCTTGGGCTTGCGCGCGCCGGGCGGTGGAGGAGGCGGCGGCGGTGGAGGCGGCGGCGCGGCGAAGAAGGTCTTGATGGTCTTCGCGGCAGGAGGATTGACGGCGACGACGGAGGCATAGAGGATGCCCGCGGCGATCAGCGAGTGAAAGAAGACGGAGAAGCCGATCGCAAGCGGGGAGCGCTCCTTCCTCTCGGTACCATGCCGCAGCATGTCCGTGAGGGGATTGGCATCGGCTCCGCCCTCGGCTCTCGTCTCGGTTTTCCTGGTAGCTTGTTTCGAAGCCATCACGCCACCTCAAAGATCCGGAATCCGGCAGTTGCGCGGATCCATCCGGGAGAAATGGAAGGATCCTGCTGTCTGCTTGGACAACCTAGCGCCGCCACAGGTTCCACTTCGTCGGAGGAGCAGATCGTAAGCTCGCCATCGCCGCCAGGTCAAGGCGGCTCGAGCCAACCCATGACGCACCGAGTCGTGGCCGCCTCGATCCTCAACCTTCGCCCCGGAACCTGTGCTAGGGGGGATCCGGAGGGTGGGAGAAAAAGGCAGCCGAGCGCGAGCGAAGCGAGCGGCACCGGACGAAGCCTGGGGGGGAGGAGAGAGTGGCGAACGCCGCCAACGTTGCAGGTCCAGATCCGTTGTTGGGGGGGTTCGGGGGGTGGGAGAAGCGCAGCCGAACGCGAGCGAAGCGAGCGTGAGGCGAGCATCGCATCCACCCCCCGAAGAGGTAGACGTCCATCCGTCCAATCCCTGACCCATCCCCGCTTTTCACCGTACAAGGAATAAAAAAGGGCGGGTCCGAGGACCCGCCCTTGAAGCACGCGTAGGCAGTGCCTACGACGGAACTACTGCAGCCAAACCTCGGCGGCAACCTTCTTGCCATCGACCTCGGCAACCGAAACCTTGATCTTCCCGTCCTTCTTGACGTCGGCAGCGGTCATCGCCTTGCCGTCCTTGCCCATGACCTTGGTCTCGGCATCCCACATGAGCTGCGTCTCGGCGCCCTTGTCGTCCTTGATCGTGACGGACTTCCCGGACTCCATCGCACTGACGGTGCCCATCATGTCGGTCTTCTTCAGCTTGGTCAGGTGATCGGCCATCGCCGGAGCAGACATCATCAGGAACGCGAGAGCGAGACAGATAGCAGCAAACTTCTTCATCGTTTTCTCCTTGGGTTTACGAATCACACAGCACACGCGCACGCGAAAACGCCCGTTCGAGAGAACGGGCGGCACTACTTGATCGACACCTCCGCGGCCCACCACTTGCCCTCTTTCTCGATCGCCTTCACGACGATCGGAGCGCCTTGCTTGATCGCATCGGCTCCGGCGGGCTTGCCGTCTCTGGCGATCCGGGTCTCGGAGCTCCACCAGATGGTCTTCTCCATGCCCTTGTCATCCTTGACGGTCAGCGACATCGCCTTCGCGTCGACGGTCCCTACCGTCCCCGAAATCTCCGACGGTGCGGCCCCGCGTGGCTCATCGGCGAAGGCGGGAGTGAAGGCGAGGCTGAATGAGCCCAGCAGGACGCACGCCGAAGCGAACGTCCTCACTTCCGATCTCCTTCGACACGCGGCGGGGTATCTCACGGCTTGGATGGGGTCAGGATGCGGATATCGACTGCGCGACCTTGTCGCCGCTCTTCTCTTCGGTCCACGTGACGGTGACCTTCGCCTTGGGCTTCACGTCGAGCAGCGCGCCGGCCTTTCCCGAAACCATGATCTTGGTCGTCTCGACCACGTGCAGCGACAGCTCCTTGCCGTCGGCGAGCTGGATGGCGATGGCGCTCTTGTCGGAATCGTGGAGCCGACGACGCCGCTTGCCTCGGACGGCGCAGCGTGAGCGATCGCGCCGATGAGGACGCACGCTGCCAGCGCCGCTAGCGGCCGCTGGAACATCCTGATCTTTCTGTAGGTCGGAGTCGTGTTCACTTCTTCTTCGTCCGGTTCGCCCAGGGCTTGCCGTCCCCTGGGCATGACGGTGGCCAGCACTTCCATGTTGCGCGGCCGCTCCTTGTCGTCATCGGCGTCCTGGAGGATCTCCGGACGCCTCACGGCGGCCTACGACGCGCGGGATCGCTTTAGGGACGCGTCGAGACCCCTGGGCGCGTGCGGGAATCGATCGCGACGGGAACGGGGATGGCGGCTCTCCTCTTCCAGAGCACCGCGGAAGCGATCAGAACGAGAGCCATCGACGTCACTGCGATTTCCCACATGTTTTTGCCTTCTCGAGGCCTTCTGCTCCAGCGATCTGGAGCGAAAGAAAATCGATGACCGAGTATCGTATTGACCTTGAAGGCTTCTGTCAAGAGCCCGCGGCGGCCGCCCGGTGACTTCGGTCCTCGGCTACTTCGCCGGCTCGATCCGCACGATCTCGGACAGCGGGACCTCGACGTGACCTTCGCCCATCTTCACGTAGACGCGGTCCTTGTTGCGCTGATAGGACGTGACGACCCAGTCCTTCTTGTTCTTCAGGACGACACGGTACTTGGGGTTCGACGCGTCGTACGCGGGGATCTTGCTCCCCTTCTCCACGGGGTCCGGCGGTGGCAACGGACCCTGGATCAGCGGCCGGGTGCCGATGGGCGTCGTGACCATCGTCTCCTCGATCACGTGCGTGATGATGGGCTTCGGCGCGGGCAGCGAGCCGTCGGTCGCCGGTGGCGCGGTCGCGGCTTCTGTCGCACCCGCCGCCGGGGTCTCCGTATTTGGTGCCTCCGCCTTGGGGGTCTTGGCCTTCGAGCCACCGTGCACCGCCGGGACTTCGGGAAGATCTTCGGACCTGGATCCGCGCGACTTGATCACGAAGGCGACGACGAGGACGATCAGGACCAAGATGACGATCGCCCCGCCGATCAACATCGCACCCGGGAGCTTCTTGCCCGCGGCTGCCTCCGGCTCGGCGGCCAGCTCCTTCGGCCGCGTGGTCGGCTTGGTCGTCGCGTAGCGCGAGCCCTCCGCGCGCATCTTGCTCCTGACGGCGTCCTGAGCGAGCAGTCCCTTGGCTGGACCTTGGGTTTCGGCTTCGGGCTTCTTGGCCGTCGCCGCGGTTGGGGCCGGAGGCTTCGGCCCGTCTGCCGGCTTCGGTGCCGGCTTCGCGGGCGGGGCGACAGGCTTGCTCGGTGACGCGGGCTTCGACTCCGCAGGCGCGCTGGACGCGGGAGGTGCGGGTGGCCTTGGAGGTGCCTTCGGTGGCTCCGGGGCAGGAGGGCGGGGCAGGGGTGTTGCGTCCGCGGCACGTCCCTTCTCCTCGAAGATCGCGTCGAACGAGAGGACGTCGTGCCCGCCCGGCCCCCGATCGGTCGCCTTCGGAGGCACGACGACCGCAGGCTCGGGTTGGATCGCCAGCGCCTTGACTTCCTCCAACTCCTGGCTCGGAGCCGGCGGGCGCTTGGGCTCCTCGCGACGCACCTCAGGCTTCAGGGTCGGGACCATCAGCGTTGGGGCGTCCTCGACCACGGCGGACCGCGGGACGGGAGCCGGGGTGGGCTCGATGATCTCGAAATCCGGAAGCGAGGGCTTGACCGGTGCCGCGACGGCCGGCGCGATCGCCGGCTCGGGGATCTGCTCCGTCAGCAGGGTCTCGAGCGGCGTCTCGAGGCGCTCGTCGGTTGCCGCGGCCTTGCCGCGCGATTCGGCCATCGCCTTGGCGATCACCTCCGGCGTGAGGATCGTCGTGCGCGCGGACTCGCCCTCGCTCTCGACGTGCAGCGGCTCGGGCGCAAGATCCCGCTGGAACTCGCTCGAGCGGATCCGCGCGACGAGCTTCTTCCAGTAGTCGGTGGTGTAGGTGGCCAGCGCGAGCTTGTCGTTGCCGAACACGAGCACCGCCCCGTCCGGGCGGTCGGCGGAGAGCGGTGCGATCCCCGTCAAGGCCGAGAGCTTGTAGTCGCGCGAGTTCTTCGCTCCCGCCGCGGCTTCGACACGCACCAGGACGAGCCGCTCCGTGGTCAGGTAGACGGCGACCGGGATGCGGTTGCCCTTCGCGACGACGAAGGAATCCTCTTGCCAAACCGGCAGCTCGGGAGGCGCCACGGTGAGTGCGTTCGTCGAGATCCCCCCGAGCAGCTTGCGGATGCGGTCGAGCTTCCGCAGGAGCGGTGCCGTCTCGGCCTCGAGCTCCTTCATCACGGTGACGCTGCGCTCCGAGAGCGTCCCCGCCGTCGCCTCGCTCTTCAGCGTCTCTCGATCGCTCGCGAATCGCCGGCGCAGCGTCTCCGCCTCGGCCTCGAGGCTCGGAAAGAATCGATACCCCTTCTCGCGGATGGACGCGATGATCCGCGGGGACTGGTTCATGAAGCCGTCGAGGAAACGGAATCGTTCGATGGGCTGGCCGGGCATGTCTCTCGTCCGAACCGGGGTCTTACCCCCGCCGGGTCTGCTGGAGGGGGACGTAGGGGGCGCATCATAGCAGCGTGGCCCGTCCGTCGAGAGCCGGTGGCGTCGAGGGATAAGATTTCGCCCATGGAAAACCGCATCCTCCCCGCCGCGCTGATCGTCGCCGCCGTCTTTCCCGTGATAGGACCTGCAAAGGACAAGGACCCCTACGAAGCCTGGCTCGACGACGAGGCGCAATGGCTTCTCACCAGGGAGGAGGAGAAGCAGTGGGACAAGCTGTCGACGCCAGTGGAGAAGGACGCGTTCGAAGCGCTCTTCTGGGCGCGGCGCGATCCCACTCCCGGAACCGCGCGCAACGAGTTCCGCGAGGAGTACGCGCGGCGGCTCGCGTACGCCGACGGCCACTTCGGCACCGCGCGACAGCAGGGCCGGAAGAGCGATCGCGGCCGCGTGTACTGCCTGCTCGGTGCGCCGACGCGCGAGAGCACCTACAACCTCCGGAGCGAGGGGGAGCCCGCGGGGCGCGAGCCAGGAGTCGCCCGGCGCCGATAGCCCGAGCTCCATCGGCGGCGGCGTGCGGGGGGCCCTTCCTCCGATCCTCTGGACCTACGAGAGCCTTCCCAGGGGCTTCGCTCTCCCCAACCTCGAGGTGCGCTTCGAGGACTACGAGGGCTTCGGAGCCTACTCGCTGGACTCCGGCGGGCCGTCGGCCGCGGCGCTCAAGAAGGCGGTCGATCTCGCGATCACCCAACCCGATCTGACCAAGGCGCCGGAGTACGCGGCCGCCGAGCCGGCGCCTGCGGCGGCAGCAACGGCCCAGCCTCTCGACGTCAAGAAGATCGCCACGAAGACGATCGTCGATCTGCTCTCCAAGGGATCGGCCGAGGCGGGATCCAAGCTCTCGGTGGGTCTCGCGGTCGGGAGCTTCGTGGGCGCCTCGGGCGAGCCCTTCACTCCGATCGCCTTCGAGGCGATGGGCGGCAAGGCTCCGGCCGATCCGGTCTGCTTCTACCGGGTGAGCGGCGACGCGGGCCCGCTGTCCGAGGAAGAATCGCCCGCAGGGGCGTTTCGCAAGACCCTGATGCTCCCCGCCGGGACCTACCGCCTGGAGGTGGGAGTGCTCGATCGCGCGACCGGAGCGTACGGGTACAGGAAGCAGGACGTGAAGGTGGCCGCGCCGCCAAGCTCCGGCCTGATGCTGTCGAGCGTGCTCCTCGGCAAGTCGGCGGAGACGCTCCCGGCCGCGGCGCCGGAGACCGAGCCGTTCACGTTCGGACGGGTGAAGGTCGCGCCGAGCCTGGACCTCTCCTTCACCAAGGCCGACGAGCTCATGATCTTCGTCGAGGCCTACAACGTGGCGGAGGATGGAAGCGGCGCGGCGAAGCTCGCGGCGTCCTTCGCCTTCGACAAGAACGGCAAGAAGTGGAACGAGATCCCCGAGGCGCCGCAGCAGGCGGTGCGCCTCAGCCCCGGCCATTACCTCCTCACGCAGATCCTCCCGCTCGCCCCGTTCGCGCCGGCGACCTACAAGCTCACGGTGACGGTCAGGGATGGAAGCGGAGCGCCCGCCGTGCAGACCGTCGAGCTGAAGGTGCGCTGACCTCCGCCCGACCGTGCCGTGTCTCCGGAGCTCAGGGAAGCGCGTCCAGCGCTGCCTTCACATCTCCGGCGTCCGCACCGGTCGGTGCGAGTTCGAGGTATTTCTGGAGGGACGTCTTCGCCTTCGGACCGTCGTTCTTGGCGAGCGAGAGGTAGCCGATCTCCCGGTACGCGTCGGCATACTTGGGATCGAGCGACGTGGCCTTCTCGAACATGGCCATCGCGTCGTCGTTCTGGTTGAAGTTCTTGAGCAGCGCGCCCGCGTTGTAGGCGGTCTCGGCGCTGGGCTCGAGCTCCACGGTGCGCTTGGCGGCGGCGACGCCCTCGTTGCTCTTACCCTGGGCGCAGAAGGCGAACGCAAGGTTGAAGTAGGCACCGGCGTGATCGGGCTTCTTGTCGATGGCCTTCTGGAGCCAGGTCGCGGCCTGCGCGAAGTCCTTCTTCTTCTGGTAGCAGAGCCCGATGTTGTAGTAGGCGTCCGGGAGGTCGGGCTTGGACTGGGTCACCTTGGTGAACAGCGCGATCGCCCCGTCGTAGTCCTTCGCGTTGAACTTCTCGACCCCGGCGGTGAAGTCTTTCCCGAGCTCGGCCGCTGCCGCGTTCTGTTCCTCCGATGCTCCACCCCCGGCGCTCCTGGCCTGGAGGGTGACGTCGACGGTCTCGGCCTTGCCCGGCGTCAGGTGGCCGCTCCACACGTGGCTCGTGAAGCCGTCCTTGTCGAAGGAGACCTCGTAGTCCGCGGCGACGATGCCCCGGATGTAGTAGGTCCCCTCGTCGTTCGTCTTCCCCTTGAAGGTCCGCCCCGAGGATTTGTCGGCGACGAGGATCTTCACGCCCTCGAGCGGCTTGCCGCCGGTGTCGACGACCTTGCCCTGGAGGATCGCCTCCGACGCGAGCGCGGCGGGAGCGAACGAGAGGACGAGAGCGAGGCAGAGGACGGCGGTTCGAGGCATCGGCGGCTCCTGTGGTCGGGTGGTTACTCGGGGGCGGGAATCTCGAGCGGGATGCGCAGGCCCGGGGCGTCGATCATCCCCTCGATGGTGAGGGTCAGCTTGGTGAGCGAGATCTTCTCGTCGTTGCGGAAGTAGATGAGGTCGACGATACGCTCGGACGTGAGGAGCTCGATGTTCGGATCGACCGGCTCCCCCTGGACCGGGTAGAACCGCGACCGGACGACCGTTGCGGGCGTCTGATCGAGATCGTCGAACCCGAACGCCCGGGAACGCTCCTTGTCGTACTGGAGGAGCTTGTGCTCCTTCCGGATCTCGTCCCAGGTCGCCACGGGGAACTCGTGCCCGTCCTCGTCCTTCAGCTTGAACGCCTTCACGTCGAGCTTGAGGGACGTCTTGCCGTAGTTGGACACGGAGAGCTGCAGCGGGATGTAGGAGTAGGGACGATGCTTGACGGTCAGGAGGCGCACGCCGACCAGGACGACGATGCCGTGGAAGTCCGCCTTCGTGGTCCACCGATCGACCTTGCTGATCTCCGTCGGCTCCTTGTCGGACGCGGTGACGGGCCGCGCGACCAGCGACACCAGAAGCGCCAGGGCAGCGAAACGGCCAGGGCCGGGGAGCTCTCGCATCGGGCACGAATATTATCCGGTCGGGATGCGGAGCAGCGCGAGCGATCAGCCGGGTTTCTCGAAGCGACGGCGTGTGCTGCGTTCGTGCCGGGCGTCCGGCCTCGTCCCCGCGGCGCGCGCCATCGTCGCCCTTGCCGTCGCTCTGGCCGTGCCGCCCCTCGCCACGTCCGGCGTCGCTCCCGCGTACGGGCAGTATGCAAGCGATGCCTACGACATGGAGATCTCCGCGGGGATGGACGCCGCGGCGCGGGGGGACATGGCGAGCGCCGTGCCCCACTTCGAGGCGGCGCTCAAGGCGCGCCCCGGCGACGCGGTGGCGTCGTTCAACCTGGCGCTCGGCGACATCAAGCTGGGCCGGAGCGTGGCCGCGATCCCTCTCTTGAAGGACGTGCTGAAGGCGGACCCGATGCACGCGAAGGCCGCGTTCTTCCTCGGGGTGGCGAACGTGGAGGCGGGGCAGCCCGCGGACGCCGTCGCGGCGTTCCAGCGCGCGGTCGAGCTGACGCCGCAGAGCGTCGACGCCCGATTCAACCTGGCCAAGGCGCTCGACCTCGCGGGCCGGTCGCCCGAGGCGCGCAAGGTCCTCGAGAAGCTGTGCGCGGACAGCCCGAAGGACGGCGCGGCGTACGCTCTCCTCGGTACGATCGAGCTTCGCTCGGGCGATCAGGGGGCGGCGATCCAGCACCTCGAGAAGGCGGTCTCCCTGGCGCCTTCGGACGTCCTCGCGCACTACCACCTCGGCGAGGCGTATGCCGCGACCCGTCAGAACGATCGCGCGCTGTCCGAGCTCGGCAAGGCGCTCGAGCTCCGGCCCGACGCGCCGCGCGTCCTCTTCGCCATCGGCCGCGTCCGCACGGAGGCGATCGACTACCAGGGCGCGGCCGATGCCTTCCGCAAGGCCGTTGCTCTCGATCCGAATATCCCCGAGATCCACGAGGCGCTTGGCCACGCCCTCTTGAACCTCGGCAAGTTCGACGAGGCGCTCGCGTCCTTCGACGCATGCCTCGCCCTCGACGGTGCGCGGATCCAGGCGGCCTACGAGCGCGGCGTGGTCTTGACGAAGCTGCCCGCAACGGACCCCGCGACGCGCGCGAAGCGCCAGGCGGACGCGCGGAAGGCCTTCGAGGCGGTGATCGGGCGGGACGCGCGCCACGTCCCCTCTCATTTCGACCTCGGCGTGCTCCTCTCCCAGTCGGGAGACGACGCCGGCGCCGAGAGGGAGCTCCGGAAGGTCCTCGAGCTCGATCCCAACCATCGCGCCGCGACCTACCAGCTCGGCAACCTCCTCGTGCGCCTCGGGCGCAAGGACGAGGCGAAGCCGATCCTCGATCGGTTCGCCAAGCTCTCCGAGCACGGGGAGACCATCGAGGCGGACAAGGCGCGCCTCCTGACGAGCCAGGGGTCGATCGAGGCGCGCCTCAAGCTCGCGCTCGAGCACCTGAACGCGGGGGAGGCGTCCGAGGCGGCCAGGGCAGCCCGCGAGGCGACGCAGATCGCTCCCGCGAGCGCTCCCGCGCACGCCGTCCTCGCGGCGGCCATGCTGGCGTCGAAGGACATGGACGGGGTGCTCTCCGAGGCGCGGCGAGCGGTCGAGCTCGACCCTGCGACGCCCGGTCCCGCGAAGACCCTCGCGCAGGTGCTGATCGCGCGCGGTGACCTCGCGGAAGCGGAGAGCTTCCTCTCCCCACTTTGCGGCAAGCTCGGGGACGCCGATCTCTGGCTCCATCTCGCGACGGCCGAGGGTCGCCTCGGGAAGTTCGAGGAGAGCGCGGCGGCGTGCCGGAAGGCGCTCGAGGTCCGGCCCTCGGATGCCTCGGCCTACCTGGGGCTCGGCGTGGCGCTCGCGCGCCAGGGGAAGAACGCCGAGGCGCGCGACGCGCTCCAGAAGTCGCTCGCGATCGATCCGGGAAACACCACCGCGAAGGACGCCCTGGCCAAGCTCGGGGGATAATCGGGCCATGAGAACCCCCACTGCCGCCGTCATCCTGGCTCTGGGCCTGTCCGCGATCGCCTCCGGAAGCGAAGTCCTCCCGTTCATCGAGGATGACTACGGCAAGGCCCTCGCCGAGGCCCGCGAGAAGAAGCTCCCGATCTTCATGGAAGCCTGGGCTCCGTGGTGACACACGTGCCGCTCGATGCGGGCGTACGTCTTCACCGACAAGCGCCTGGCGAGCCGCGCCGGACAGTTCGTCTGGCTCTCGATCAACACGGAGAAGGACGTCAACAAGGCGTGGAACGAGAAGTTCCCCATCACGGCGTGGCCCACGATGCTCGTGGTAAATCCGAAGGACGAGGAGGTCGTGCTCCGCTACCTCGGAAGCGCCACCGTGCCCGAGCTCGAAGTGCTTCTCGACGACGGGAAGCGCAGCGTCGATCCGTCGGGTAAGCCGACGCCACTGGACGCCGCGCTCGCGGAGGCGGATCGCTTCTACGGCGCGTCGGACTTCGCCAAGGCGATCCCGGCCTACGGCAAGGCGCTCGAGAAGGCGCCGAAGGGATGGGCGCCGTACGGGCGTGCCGTGGGATCCTGGCTCTTCGCCCTCTCGATGGAGAAGCGCTACGAGGACTGCGCGCGTGGGGCTCTCGACGCCTATGCGAAGACCGAGGGAACGCCGGCGTCGATGGGGATCGCCGGCGGCGGCCTCGATTGCGCGCTCTCCCTTCCCGCGGAGGCGAAGGGGCGCAAGGAGCTGATCGCCGACCTCCAGAAGAAGAGCCTCGCGTCGCTCGAGCACAAGTCGGCGGTCGCCGCCGACGACGTCTCGGGACTCTACATGGTGCTGATCTCCTCGGCGGAGGATGCGAAGGACGAGGAGAACGAGAAGAAGCTCGAGGGGGACTGGGTGTCGTTCCTCGAGGATGCGGCGTCCAAGGCGACCAACCCCGACGCCCGGGCTGTCTTCGATCCGCACAGGCTCTCGGCCTACATCGAGACGGGACATCCCGAGAAGGCGGTGCCGATGCTGCAGCAGTCGGAGAAGGACCTCCCGGAGGACTACAACCCGCCGGCGCGGCTCGCGATCGCCTACAAGGAGATGAAGAAGTGGGACGACGCGATCGCCGCGTCGGACAGGGCGCTCGCGAAGGTGTACGGCCCCCGCAAGCTCGTGGTGCTCAACACCCGCGCCGACATCTACGACGGCAAGGGCGATGCGGCGGCGGCGAAGAAGACGATCGATGACGCGATCGCGTTCGCGAAGACGCTTCCGAAGGACCAGGGGGAGCGGTGGGTCGCCAACCTGACCAAGAAGATGGAGAAGATCGGGAAGCCCTCCGGTTCGTAGAGGTGCGTGTCCGTTTCTGCCGGGCTCGCGTCAGGGCGCGAGCCCGGGATCTCCTGACGCAACGTTGACGCCGTACGCCGTTCCATCCCAGGCGTAGAAGTCGGACAGCATCGTGATCGCTCCGGTGTAGCGGAACGTGCGCACCCAGGCGCCCACGGTCGGATCCTCGCCGTAGCCGACGACGACGTCGGACCGCCGGTCGCCGTCGAGATCGCTCGACGCGATCTTGGCCCCGTGCGAGGATCCCGTGAAGGCGACGAAGTTGAGCGACGGGATCGTCGCGATGGTCTGGCCGTCGTAGTTGAAACCCCGCACCTGAGACGTGAAGACGATGGACGGTCCCGGCGCGCATAGGATCTCGTCGAAGCCGTCGCCGTCGACGTCGCCGCTCGCCTGCGCGGCGCCGTACTTGAGCGTCCCGAAGGCGTAGAAGGAGACCTTGGCGAGCGCGGTGACCGTGGCGCCGTCGTAGTTGAAGCCCCGGACGTGAGGTCCGAAGGAGGGACCCGGAGGCGCGCCCGTGACGATCTCGTCGTACCCGTCGGCATCGAGCTCCGCCGATCCCGGGTTCACTCCGTACTTGAGCGTGGCGTAGGCGAAGAAGTTGACCTTCGAGATCGCCGACAGCGTCCCGTTCCACCGGAACGCCCGGATCTGCGGTCCGAAGACCGCGCCCGGGCCCGGGCCCGTGATGACGACGTCCCGCTGGCCGCCCTCGATCGTGCCACCCGCGGACTTCACTCCGAACTTGAGCGTGCCGTAGGCGAAGAAGTTGAGGCTACCGATCGGGCTCAGATCCGTCAGGAATCCCCGCACCTGAGGGCCGTAGCTCGGGCTCGGACCCGGCCCGGTGAGGAGCTCTCGCGCCCCGTCGGCGTTCACGTCCGCAAGCGCCACGTTGAGGCCGTACCCGCCGTAGGGGAGCGGCAGCGTCGCGTCGAGTCGCTCACCCGTGGGGAGTGCGAGCGCCGTGATCGACGGATCGAGCGAGCCCGGGCCAGGCGCCGTCAGGAGGAAGGCGCGCGACGTCGGATCGGATCCGGCGGCGAGCTCCGCCTGGTTGTCGAGCGCATCGCGGTCGGGATCGCCGGCGGCGCCGAAAGCACCCGCGCTCGAGGCGTCGTCGAGCGCATGGGCCGCTTCCCACTCCGTGGGCAGCGTGTCCCCGTCGGCATCCGAAGCGGAGGTCACCGTGAAGGTGATCGTCCGGTCGATCGGCAGGAGGCCGAGGTCGAAGCCCTGGACGCGTACCGAGACGTTCTGGAGCGCCGTGAAGGGCGTGCCGACCTGGTAGCGCATGTGAACGAGATGGGGACCGCCGCTCGTGGCGACTCCGGTGACGGGCACGCCGTCGATCTCGAGCGACAGCGTGGTGACGTCGACGCCGCTCCCCGCGTCGTGGAGCCAGAGGTCGATGCGTGGCGCGGCCGGCGCGCCCGTCTGGCCCGGCTCGGGATAGGAGAGGACGAGGCTCGGGCCCGTGGTGTCCTGCACGACGAGCGCTCCGGGAAGGGTGCCCGACTTGCCGCTCGCGTTCATGACGGTCACGTCGTAGGTGCCTGGAGCGAGGCTCTGGGGCGTGACCGCCGTCAGCTCCTGGGCGCTGACGAAGACGACGTCCACGAGGTTCGTGGCTCCCGCGGTCACCGTCGCGCCCGTCTTGAAGAAGTCGCCGTCGATGGTCAGCGTCGTGCGGGTCCCCGATTCCACGGGAGAGGGGATCACGCTCGTGACGACGGGGGCGGGAACCTCGGAGCTGTAGCCCCCCTGGAGCGTCGCGGTCTGCGTGTCCGGGTTCGTGACGATGACGTCGTAGACCGCCTCCGGGAACGCCGCCGGCACGGTCGCGTCGATCTGCGTCGAGCTGGTGACCGTGATGGGAGTGATCTGGGTCGCGCCGAGGAAGAGCGTGGCGCCGGGATCGAAGTTGGTCCCGACCACCGAGATCGGCACGGACGCGGAGTTGTCGCCGTTCGGCGGGTTGCACGCCGAGATCGTGGGCGCGGGCCCGAGGGATGCGAACGCGCCCGAGATCGTCGCCTGGCCACGATCGGGGTTCACGTAGGTCACGTCGTAGAGGCCCGCGGGCAGCGGGGGAGAGACGATCGTGGCGGCGGTGGATCCGCCCCAGGCGAAGTTCGTCCCCGGCGTGCTCCCGAAGTAGACCTGGGCATAGTTCTGGAGGTTCGTCCCGGCGATGAAGACCGTCGTGCTGGTGCCTGCCGGGACCGACGTGGGAGCGATCGACAGTCCCGAAGGCGCCGGCGCCGCCGCCGAGTAGGCGTCATCGAGGACCGCCCCCGCGCCCGTGGCGGGATCCGTCAGCGACGTCGTAGAGGAGGTTCGGCAGTCCTCCGGGGTGTCCGCGGTCGCCTGGGTGGAGCTTCCGACGACGACGTTGCTCATCGCGCGAATCGTGTTGCCGTAGTCGAGCATGTTGAAGAGGTAGCCCTGCATCCCCGCGACGAGCCCTGTCCCGTCGATGGTGATCGGCGCGCCCGTCGTGGCGTCTCCCCAGTCGGGAAGCGTGCCGGTGATGGTGGGATCGCCGAAGGTCGGCCGGAGCCCGTGGTGCCACGAGCGCGCCATGACGTAGTAGCCGAAGTCGTTCGGGTGGACCTTGTCGGAGAGGTAACCGCCGCCGAGCGCAAAGAGATCGTCGAAGACCGACGCGAACGGATAGCCGTTGCTCGCCGCGAAACCCTGCATGCCCTGGGCGACCGCCTGGGCTGCGGCGTTGCCGGGATCCCGCTGGTCGTAGGCGGCGCGGGGAGGCGGCGATCCCACGACCGGCACGGCCCCGCGGCCGATGCAGACCCCGGCCATCGTCTCGAGGTTGAAGATGATGGAGCTGGTGGAGTATCCCTGGCTGATGTCGTTGGTGCCTTCCATGATGAACACGTGCGTCGCGCCGGTCTGGCTGATGGCGCCGTTCAACCGCGCGAGGCCGTCAGCGGTCAGCTCGTCGGGGAGCCCCTGGTTCGCGACGGAGACGGCCGGCATCTCCCATCCGTTGTAGATGCGGTAGATGGTGATGTAGCCCTCACCCCAGCTCGAATTGATTCCGTAGGTGATACTGTCGCCGAACCCCATGAAGGTGGTCGCGCGCGAGGGTCCGGAGGCGAGGATCCCTAGCAGCAACACCGAGGTCGTTCGCTTGGTCATCATGCTGTTCGCGCTCCGCTCGAAGCTTGCCCGACACGATAGCATGCGCCGCCAGCGCCGGTCGATCGTGCGGGGCGCGCTCCTCGCGGCGCTTGCGCTCCACCGGACCGCGCTCGGCGACGACGCGACGTTCCTCGATCTCGGGGAGCTCGCGAGCACGGCGGACGTCTCGCTCCAGACGGCGGCGATCGACTGCGGCGCGGACGACGATCAGGGCACGCTCGCTGGAGGGTGGGGGATCCCCGAGAAGATGGGCGATCCGAAGCAGCCGGTCGGCGCGCGATGGGTGGTTGGCACGAGCGCGACCGCGATGGCGACGTCGGTGGTGTCCCGCACCCGTCAGATCCGCTTCCTCGCCATGGGCTACCAGTGCCCCGTCTGCCCGGCGGAGCAGGAGGTCACGATCTCGGTCGGCGGCCGGACCGCCGGCCGCGTGACGCTTCCTGTCGGCCGGTGGGTATGGCGGGCCGTCGATGCGCCCGCCGACGCGTGGCATCTTGGTGACAACGCGATCGCCTTCTCGATGGCGTGGAGCCGGAGCCCGCGCGACAGCGATCCGAGGTCGACCGATCAGCGCCAGCTCTCCCTGGCGATGAGCCGGATCGAGATCCAGGACCGGATCTCGGGGAACCTCGCGCCGCCGTCGCCGCCGAACCAGGGCTTTCGCGCCATCGGTGCGGACCACGCCTCCGTCACGCTTCGGGGCGAGGGCGCGATGACCTACTACCTGAGGCTTCCGGACGGCGCGGCGCTCGACTTCTCGGCCGGCAAGGCGGATGACGCGCCGCGGGGGGACGGGTTCGCGCTGAAGGTGTGGATCGAGGCGGATGGGCGCGCGCCCGGGCTCCTTCTCGCGCGCGCGTTCCCCGGACTGACGCACGGCTCGGAGACTCACCACAGGCTCGACCTCTCGGCCTACGCGGGTGAGGTCGTGCGCATCGTGATGGCGATCTCTCCCGGCGACGAGGGGCGCACCCGCGGCGATGCCTGCCGTATCGGATCGCCGCGCATCGTGGCGCCGAGGTTCACCGGATGGGAGCGGTTCGAGGCCACCGCGTCCACGGTCTACGTTCCGCCCGTGGGGCTACGGTCGCCGCCCCGGACCGACCATCCGAACGCGATCATCTACCTCATGGATGCGCTGCGCGCCCGCGCGCTCGGCTGCTACGGCGCGCCCGAGCCGACGTCGCCCCACATCGACAGGATGTCGCGGCGCGGCGCGCTCCTGTCCGAGAACTACTCCCAGGCTCCCAACACGCCCCCGTCGGTGAAGGCGATCCTCACCGGGACCTACCTCCCGTCGATCGGCCACGCGAAGCTCCCGGATGATGCGAGGACGATAGGCGAGGTCTTCCTCGACACGCACGCCTACCGCACCGCGGCGTTCTCGAACTCACCCTTCGTGCACTCCGACACCCAGGGGCTCGCCCAGGGGTTCGAGACGCTCGATCCGAAGCTCCAGATCGATCCCGACCAGACCAATGCCGCCGAGCCGCCCCTGAAGGACTACTGCATGCGGCTCGCGCTCGCGTTCCGTCGCTGGCTCGACGAGGCCGGAGACAGCGCCTACCCCTTCTTCGCCTACTTCCACTCGGTCCACCCGCACAACCCCTACGCTCCGATCGCGCCGTGGAACCGGCTCCTCACCGAGCCGGGCCTCCACGGTCGCTACGACGGCACGACGCTCACCCTCTTCGGCATCCAGCACGGGCGCATTGCCGTGGACAGGGACGCGGTCGCGGGCTATCACCAGCTTCTCTACAAGGAAGACCTTGCCTATAACGACTGGGTGCTCGGGACGGCCTTCGCGGACCTGGCGCGACGCGGACGCCTCGACGACACGATCTTCACCATCATCGCCGACCACGGTGAGGAGTTCCTGGAGCACGACGGCATCCTCCACGGCTACACGGCGTTCGACGAGATGCTCAACACGCCGGTCGTCCTCGCGGGGCCCGGCCTTCCCCGGGACACGATCGTCCGCGGGATGACGCAGAGCATCGATCTCGCGCCCACGATCCTCGACCTCTGCTCGCTCGGCGAGGGCAGGATGCAGGGGCGCACGGTCTGGCCGCTCGTGTCGGGGAAGGACGAAGCAGAGCCCGAGGTCTTCGCCTCGGCGTCGAGCGTCGGGGCCATCTACTCGCTGCGCGGCGAGCGGTGGAAGTACGTTTACGCGCCGCGGCACGAGGAGGGAGGCAAGGAGCACGGGCACGGCGTCGGGAACTCCATCGGGCGCAAGCTCGAGCTCCAGTACCTCTACGACCTCGCCGCGGATCCAGAGGAGAAGGCGAACATCTTCGACAAGCACCCGATCCTCGGCCGGTTCCTGCACCAGCGGCTCATGTCCTGGCTGAAGGCGGTCGACACGATGCGCGTCACCAGCGGTGCGCCTCCCCCGCCGTGCGGCATGCCCTGCGACGAGTGCAAGGGGCTGGTCGCGCTCGGCTACATCGCCGCAGGGAGCTGTGTCTGCTGTTGCGAGGACGTCAGGTCGCTCTGGTCGCGTGGTGCGAAGGGCATGCTGAGCGGCAACGAGCGTGCGACTTTCCTCGAGCAGATGAAGTGCTGCCCGGAGTGCAAGGCGGAGTTCGAGGCGGCGAAGGCGGCGGGGACGCTGTAGGGCGGGGGCTCGTCCCCCGCCGGTTCGCCTGCCTGGGCCGGCAACCTTGGGGCTGGGGGAGTTTGCGAGGGGGGGAGGGGATCGGTATACCTACGCTGTGCCGATCTCTGTCGAGGACGTGCGACATTTCGCCCGGCTGTCCAGGCTCGAGCTCTCGGCCGAGGAGGCCGAGAAGCTTCGGGGCGAGCTCGAGGCGATGCTCGAGTACTTCGGGCAGATCGCCGCCATCGACACCGAGGGAATCCCGCCCACCTCGCACCCTGTGGAGATCCATGGCGCGCTGCGGGAGGACGTTCCCCGCGAGGTCGGATCCGGACCGGATCTGCTGCGCCTCGCCCCCGATGCGCACCCGCCGTTCTATCGCGTCCCCCGGTTCCATCAGGGATAGGGAGCCTTGGCCGACCTCTTCGAGCTTTCCGTCCACGAGCTCCACGACGCGATCGAGAGGCGGGAAGCTTCCGTGCGCGACGTGGTGAGCGCGTTCGCCGAGCGCGCGTCGCGCCTCGAGCGCAGCCTCCATGCGTGGAACCTGCTCTACGACGGTCCCGCGCTGCGCCAGGCCGAGCGTCTCGACGAGGAGATCGCGGCGGGCCGCGAGGTGGGGCCGCTCACCGGTATCCACGTCGCCATCAAGGACAACATGTGCGTCGCGGGCATGCTCACCAATGCGGGCTCGCGGATCCTGTCCCGCTACGTCGCGCCCTACGACGCGACGGCCGTGGCTCGCCTCAAGGCCGCGGGAGCCATCGTGCTGGGCAAGACCAACCTCGACGAGTTCGCGATGGGCTCGTCGACGGAGAACTCCGCGTTCGGGCCGACGCGCAACCCCTGGGACCTCTCGAGGGCGCCGGGTGGGAGCAGCGGGGGGTCGGCCGCCGCGGTCGCGGCTCGCGCGGTGCCGCTGGCTCTCGGGTCGGACACCGGAGGATCGATCCGCCAGCCGGCCGCGTTCTGCGGCGTCGTGGGCGTGAAGCCCACCTACGGCCGCGTGTCGCGCTACGGGCTCATCGCCTTCGCCTCGTCGCTCGATCAGATCGGACCGTTCGCCGGATGCGTCCGCGACGCCGCGGTCTGTCTTGCCGCCATCAGCGGCGTCGATCCGCGGGATGCCACGTCGGTGGACGCGGCCGTGCCCGATTACGCCGGCCTGCTGGACGTCGTCCCCGAGCCGCGCGGCGCGAGGATCGGCGTGACGGAAGGCTGGTTCGGTCCCGGCATGGATCCGGCGCTCGGCGCCGTGCTCTCCGGCGTGCTGAAACGGCTCGAGGGGGCGGGCGCCCTGCTCCGGGCCGTCGACCTCCCTCACGCCGAGCACGCGATCCCCGTCTACTACGTTCTCGCGACAGCGGAGGCCTCCTCCAACCTCGCCCGGTTCGACGGCGTCCGGTACGGCTACCGCCACGAGCCATCGACGGAGCTCGGCTCGCTCTACGCGCGTTCGCGCAGCGATGGATTCGGCGGCGAGGTGAAGCGCCGGATCATCCTCGGCACCTACGCGCTCTCCGCGGGCTACTACGACGCGTTCTACGCAAAGGCGCAGCGCGTCCGCACGTTGATCTCCCGCGATTTTTCCCGTGCCTTCGAGTCGGTGGATCTCATCGTCGCTCCGTGCACGCCGACCCCGCCCTTCGCGCTCGGGGAGAAGACGGGCGATCCCCTCGCCATGTACCTGTCCGACGTCTACACGACGCCCGCGAGCCTGGCTGGGCTTCCGGCGGCCTCGGTGCCGGCGGGCACGGTCGGCGAGCCGCCGCTGCCCGTGGGCCTCCAGGTCATCGGCCCGCCGCTCGCCGAGAGCCGCGTCCTCCAGGCCGCCCGCTGGATCGAGGACCTCGTGGGGAGGGCTCCGTGCGCGCCGTGCATGTGAGCCGCGCCCGCGCCGTGTTTGCCGCCGTCGCTGTCGCGGCAGCGAGCGGCGCGTTCGCCGCCCCGCGCGTCCCGCCGCCGTTCGCGACGATGACGATCGAGGAGGGGATCGACATCGTGCTGCTCGACGGAAACCGGATCCAGGCGCGCGTGATGCCGAGGGACGGCGAG
This sequence comes from Acidobacteriota bacterium, assembly GCA_046331505.1. Classification (GTDB taxonomy): domain Bacteria; phylum Acidobacteriota; class Vicinamibacteria; order JAXLQT01; family JAXLQT01; genus JAXLQT01. The sequence goes on along the minus strand of JAXLQT010000021.1, from coordinate 22,627 downwards.
AGCTACGCCGAGCTCGGCGTCCGCGTGACCGGCAAGGCGGGGTCGTCCTCGAAGATCCGCGAGGCGAGCGGCAACCGGCCGCTCGCGCGTGGCATCCCGGCGATCGTCCCCTGGGATGCGATGAAGGCCGACTGGCGCGTCAAGGCGCTGAAGGCGTTCTTTCCGAAGGACGAATGGAGCCCGGATGGCGTGCGCCACATCGTGCGCTTCCCGACCAAGGGCGCGACGGGCGAGACGCGTCAGGCTGTCGCCCTCTGGTATGCCGGCGCGACCGGCGCCGTCGGGAAGCTCCGGGAGACGGCAGCGCGCAAGGACCGGCTCGTCGCGGGCGACGTCATCGTGATCCCGGCGTCCGTGGTGGCCGCAGATCTGCGCGCGTCGCTTCCCTCCGCGGTGCCGTCGCCGCCTCCCGCCAGCGAGAAGCGGAGCGCGCAGAAGGAGAAGGAAAAGGAGAGGAGGAAGAAGGAGCCGCTCCCTCCGGAAGAACCCGACCTCGTGACCGAGGACGTCCCGGCGGGTCCTGCCGTGGAGCCGGCACCCCTCGCCCTGGTGAGCGCCGAGCCCGGGGAGGCTGCCGGTCCCGAGGCGGACGCCGCCGAGGCCGAGGAGGCCGAGGAGCGCGCCGCCGCCGTGACACCGCGCGGATTCGAGTTCGAGGACGACAGCCGGCCGGGAGCGGCCTTCGCGTTCGTCGAGGGGCTGCCGCTCGAGTTTCGCAAGGACGACCGAGGGCCCTATGCCGCCTACTACCTCCATCCGGGAGAGGCGATCTACTCCGCGGTGGTGGTCAGGTTCACGGGCCGCGTCGATTCCGACGAGGTGAACCAGCTCTCCGAGCTCATCGCCGTCCGGAGCGGCATCACCGACGTCACGGATATCCCGATCGGATACCGCATCAAGATCCCCCTCGAGTATCTCCTCCCCGAGTACCAGCCTCCCGGAAGCCCCGAGCGCGAGGCGGCGATCAAGTCGCGCCAGGAGGCGGCGAAGGTCAAGCGGCCGCGGGAGACGCAGGCGCTCGCGGGCGTCGCCATCATCCTGGACGCGGGGCACGGCGGCGAGGACGTGGGGGCGATGGCCAACGGCGTCTGGGAGTCCGACTACGTCTACGACATCATGTGCCGCGCCAAGCGCATCCTCGAGACGGACACGGCCGCCGACGTCTTCGTCACGATCAAGGACGCGCAGAACGCGTTCGCGGTCTTCGACCGGGGAGACATCCCGCGCAACAAGGCGGAGGAGATCCTGACGACGCCGCCCTACCGCCCGGTGCTCGGGCAGCCCGGTGTCCACTTCCGCTGGTACCTCGCCAACTCCTACTTCCGCAAGCTCGTGAAGGACGACCGCCGATCCGACTACGTCGTCTTCACGTCGTTCCACGCCGACTCCCTGCACCCGTCGTTGCGAGGAACCATGATCTACGTCCCCGGCAAGGACTTCCGGACGAGCCGCTTCTCGCGGGCGACCGGGCTCTTCGCCTCCCGCCGCGAGGTGGCGGAGGCGCCGGTCGTGAGCTTCTCGAGCAAGGACCTCGTGAGGTCCGAGGGGCTCTCGCGCCAGCTCGCCGCGAGCATCGTCACCTCGTTCCAGGACGCGGGCCTGGCCGTGCACAAGGACAGCCCGGTGCGCGACCACGTCATCCGGAGCGGGCGGAGCTGGGCGCCCGCGGTGATCAAGTACTCCCAGGTGCCGGCGGCGATCCTCGAGGAGGTGTGCCACCTCAACAACGTCCCGGACGCCAAGAACATCCGCGCTCCGACGGTCCGCTAGCGCGTCGCCGCCGCCTACGTCGCGGCGCTGCGGAACTTCTACGGCGAGGATCGACGCCCGAAGACGGTCAACGCCGAGCGCCGGTAGCTACCACCGCGTCTCCGTGCCTCCGTGGCGGATCTCCTCTCGCGCCGAGGTCGCGACCTATCCCCCGCGCTTGGCGAGGAGCCGCGCGCGCACCAGCACCCGGCCGTCGGCGACCTCGACGCCCGTGATCTCGCCCGACAGGAGCAAACGGAGCTCGGGAAGAACGGCCTCGCCCAGATCGAGCGGATAGTCGAAGCGCGTGAGGTTTTCCGAGAGGAACGTCTTGACGTCATCCGCGTCGGAGAGGTCCTCCAGGTTCTTGATGGAGAGCCTGCGGATCTCGAGGCCGCCCTTGATCGATCGCGTGCGCGGATCGAGCCTGACGACGATCTCGCCATCGAGCGATCCCGAGAGGTTGACGCCGAGCTCCTGCCCGAGGACCGTGATCCCTCCCGAGAGCGCGATCGACATGGTGGTGTAGATGTGACCCTCGCGGATCTGCACGTGAGGCTTGTCGATGGAGTAGCGGAGTCCCTCGGGGGTCTTCCCCTCGATCGGGCTTGCGCGGTCCAGGAGCTCCTGGATCGCTCCCTCCGGGATCGTCAGCACCATCTCGTGGGGGCTAGCCGCGTGTGCCGCCCCCGCGGCGACGAGCGCCACGAGACAGAGGAGCGACGCGCGCACGCGCGACTCGCAAGCCCCCGCCCTACTGAGATAGCTCGGCATCCTGGACGTAGATCGTCGAGAGCTTCGCGAAGAAGAAGATGGAGGCCTGGTTGAGCGCGGCGTTGCTGATGGGCTGGGCGACGTCCTGGTTGTTGATCTGGAAGGAAAGCGTCGATCCGTCGTAACGCAGCGTCAGGCGCACCTGCTTGTTGACCGGGAAGAGGCCGTGCGGCAGATCGAAGGGGTGGCTGTCGGCGCGGGTGGTCACGTTGTTGACCGCGGTGATGTCGAGCACCGCGGGCAGCCCCGACGACTCGGGCGAGAGCGCGATGTAGATGTTGCGGGTCTTGCCGCCGATGAGGATTCCCCCCTTGCCGCGGGGGTCCTTGGTCATGATGACGACCGAGAACTCGAATCCGGACGTGGAGACCTGGCTGCGGACGGGAACGCTCCCGTTGGTCACCGGGAACATCTTGCCGTGCTGCGCGGGATCGAGGTAATCGATCCCCCGCGACACGGTGGCCGGTGCGTCGGGAGTCGCGGCGGCATCGGGGTTCGACGGCAGCGGCATCTGCCCGGACCGCATCTTGGCGAGGTCGCGCTTGTCCCTGAGCGCCGCCTCCTGGGCCGGCTCGCGGCGGATGATCTCGCTGTAGATCCGGTAGGCCTCCGCATACTGGTTGCTTGCCTCCGCGGCGGCGGCGGCGTCCATCGCCGTGCAGGTGGGCTGCGCCTTCAGGAGCACACCGTTACCCTGGTAGAAGCTCGCGATGTACGCCGCGAGAGCGTCCGCGGTTCCGGCGGCCTGATCGATCTTCTCGCCGAACTCGCTCACGACCGGGAGGTTCGCCTTCTCGAAATCCGTCTCGGCCACCACGGTGCCGGTCTTCACGTTGACCAGCTTGATCTTGCCCTGGACGTCGTAACGATCGGCCTGCTTCACCTGCGTGTCGGGCGCCTTGATCTTCGTGATCAGGATGGTGACGAGGTCATCGACCTCCATGGCGCGCAGCTCGGACATCAGGTCCTTCGCGTTGCCGGAGAACGTGCGGGGGACGTGCTCGACCCCGGAGAGGTTCTTGAAGTGCGTGAGGAGGAACCCGTCGAGGAGATCGATCTCGGGGATGCGCCGGTCCGAGCCCTCGAAGTCGAGCGCCATCGCCACGGCGACCCGCCGCCTCTCGGAGGACTTCGGCGGGAAGCGCTCGTAGTAGTCCTTGTAGGGCAAGGCCGCTGCTGCCGACGCGACAGTCAGCAACGCCAGTGTGAGCCACTTTGTCGGTCCCGTTCGCATCTCCCACCCCCGGTGGCGGATTCGAGCCAAGAAAGAGAGCGATTGTGGCACGCCGCGGATCTCGACTCAAGCCGCTCCTGGTCCTGGGTCGGCGCCTCCAAGCTCGGGGTTCGGGCTCTCCCAAAACTCCATCGCCGCCCTTCTGTAGGATCCGGCCCGTGACGCCTGCGCCCCCCTCCTTGCCCGACGCTCCTTGCCTCCGCTGGGTGGATGCCATCCCCATCGACACGGAGCAAGGTCCGCGCCTCTGCCTGCGGGACCGGGAGCGCTACGCGACGTCCATCGTGCTCCTGCCGATGACGGCGGTGCCGCTGGTCATGCTGATGGACGGGCGCCACACGATCCGCGACATCCAGGAGAGCTACGTCCGGGGCGAGGGCGACTTCGTCACGACCGACGAGGTGCGCGCGGTCGTGGAGATGCTCGACCAGCAGTTCTTCCTCGATAGCGACCGCTTCCGCGAGCTCAAGGCGGCCGTCGATCGGGAGTTCCGCGAGAGCGCCGTGCGCCCGGCGTCGTCCGCGGGCCTCTCCTATCCCGACGACCCGGCCGAGCTCGCCGCGCTCCTCGACTCGTTCTTCGATGCTCCCGGGGGAGCGGGCCGCCCGTCGGTTCCCCGCGCGCCGCTTGCCGCCGTGCTCGCGCCCCACATCGACTATCGCCGCGGCGGCCCGGCCTACTCCGCCGCCTACCGCGCGATCGCCGAGGGGGCGGAGGGCGTCGACACGTTCGTGATCCTGGCGACGGCCCACATGGGCGGCGCGTCGGCCTTCGCCATCACGCGCAAGGACTTCGAGACGCCGCTCGGCACCGTGCCGTGCAACCGGCCGTTCGTCGACGAGCTGGCCTCCGCGCTCTCCGCCGCCGGCGTGGATCCGTTCGCCGAGGAGACCCTCCACCGCTCGGAGCATTCGGCGGAGCTCCAGGTCGTCTACCTCCAGCATCTCTTCGGCCGCGAGCGCCACTTCCACGTCGTGCCGGTGCTCGTGGGCTCGATGCACGAGATCCTCAGATCGGGCGGCGACCCGATGGACGATCCCGCCGTGGCCGCGTTCGTCGGGGCGCTCCGGGATGGGCTCGTGCGGCGCTCCGGCCGTGTCATGGTCATCGGCGGCGTGGACCTCGCGCACGTCGGACCCCAGTTCGGAGATCCGCGTCCCGTCTCGGAGGGCGATCTCGCCATCGTCGGCGCCGCCGATCGCTGCCTCCTCGACCGCGTGGCCGCGGGGGACGCCCGGGGGCTCCTCGCGCACCTGCGACAGGACATGGATGCGAGGCGCATCTGCGGGTTCCCGCCGATCCTGACGATGCTCCTGGCGATGTCCGATCTGCGCGGCGAGGTGCTGCGCTACGACCAGTGGCCCGATCCGAACGGCACCGTCACCTTCGCGAGCGTGGTGTTTCCCCGTGCCTGAGAAGACTGCGCGCATCCCGCTCGAGCGCGTCGACGGGCAGCGTTACCGCATCCCGCGCCATGGCGCGATGCGCGTCGACGGGATCGTGTACGCGGACGACCGGTTGATGGAGACGCTGCGTCACGACCAGGCGCTCCAGCAGGTCTGCAACGTCGCGACTCTTCCGGGGATCGTGGGCGCATCGCTCGCGATGCCCGACATCCACTGGGGCTACGGCTTCCCCATCGGCGGCGTGGCGGCGTTCGATCCCGGCGAGGGAGTGGTGTCGCCGGGAGGCGTCGGCTTCGACATCAACTGCGGCGTGCGCCTGCTCTCCACCGCCCTGTCGGCCCGCGACGTGACCGGTCGCCTCGACCGCATCGCCGAGAGCTTCTTTCGCCACATCCCCTCCGGCGTCGGGTCGCATCGGAAGGACATCAAGCTCTCGAGGAAGGACCTCGCGAAGGTGATGAGGAGGGGCGCCGGCTGGGCCGTGCGGGAGGGCTACGGGGTCGCCGAGGATCTCGACCACATCGAGGAGAAGGGCGCGCTTGCCGGTGCCGAGCCCGACCTTGTGGGCGATCGCGCCGTGGCCCGGGGCGGGGACCAGCTCGGGACGATCGGATCGGGCAACCACTTCGTCGAGCTGGGGCGCGTGGACGAGATCTACGACGAGACGGCGGCAGACACCCTCGGGCTCGCGCCGGAGGGCGTCACCGTGATCGTCCACACGGGCTCGCGCGGCTTCGGATACCAGGTCTGCGACGACTTCCTGAAGTTGATGCTCGGTGCGTCGAGGAAGTACGGCATCGAGCTGTGCGACCGGCAGCTCTGCGCGGCGCCGCTCGGAAGCGCGGAGGGGAGGCGCTACCTCGCGGCGATGGCGTGCGCCGCGAACTTCGCCTTCGCGAACCGCCAAATCATCACGCACTACGTCCGGCGCGCGCTCGAGGAGGCGCTCGAGCGGCCGCCGCGCGATCTCGACGTGCGGCTCGTCTACGACGTCTGCCACAACATCGCCAAGATGGAGGAGCACGTGGTGGACGGGCGCCGGCGGACGCTCTGCGTCCACCGCAAGGGTGCGACGCGCGCCTTTCCGCCGGGCCATCCCGACACGCCGGCGGACTACCGCGCGATCGGCCAGCCGGTGCTGATCCCCGGCGACATGGGTCGCTACTCGTACGTGCTCTCTGGAACCGAGCGGGCCGAGCGGGAGACGTTCGGATCGACGTGCCACGGCGCGGGCCGCGTGATGAGCCGGACCCAGGCCAAGGCGAGCGCCCGGGGGCGATCGATCGTGTCGGAGCTCGCCGCCCGCGGCATCGCGCTGCGGGCCGCCGGGCACGCGACGGTTGCGGAAGAGATGCCGGAGGCGTACAAGGACGTTGCCGACGTGGTGGACGTGGTGCACGCCGCGGGCGTGTCGAGGAAGGTGGCGCGGCTGCGGCCGCTGGCCGTGATCAAGGGCTAGACGAAGGAGAAGGACATGAGCACGGGCGTTGAAGACGACAAGGTCACGGGCATCCTGGTGGACGTGAACATGAAGAAGGGGACGATGATGATCGAGGTGGAGGGAGAGATCTACGAGTGCCTCTGGCCCGCGGAGTTCGAGGCCGAGATCGGCGACGAGGTCACCGTCACGATGGAGGACATCTTGAACGCCTGATCGCGCGGAGTCCTCACGGCGGGCGAGGAGGACCTATCGCTCCTCGGCCGGAGGGCTTCCCATCTCCGCGTAGCGCTCGAGCTTGCGGTAGAGCGTCTTCCGGTCCAGACCGAGGCGCTGCGCGGTCAGCGTCTTGTTGCCCCCCAGCGTCTCGAGGGCGCGCAGGATGTAGCGCCGCTCGAGCTCTTCGAGGGGGATGAGCTCCGTCGGGTCGTCGCTCGCGACCAGGACGTGGCCTCCGTGGTAGCGGCGGATCTTGTCGGGCAGGTCGTCGACCACGATCTCCTCGAAGCGCGTGAGCGCCACGGCGCGCTCCATGGCGTTCTCGAGCTCGCGCACGTTGCCGGGCCACGAGTAGGAGTAGAGCTTCTCGGCTGCGCTCGTCGAGATCGCCTTGACGGGCTTTCCGAAGCGCGCGGCGAAGCGCTCCAGGAAGCTCTGCGCCAGGATGAGCACGTCTCCTCCGCGCGCGCGCAGCGGGGGGAGGTCGACGTGGATCACGTTGATACGGTAGAAGAGGTCCTCGCGGAACCGCCGCTCGAGCACGTCCGTCTCCAGGTCGCGATTCGTCGCGCTGACGATCCGGGCGTCGAAGGGTACCTCCTCGTCGGCTCCCACGGGCCGCACCTTGCGCTCCTGGAGCGCACGCAAGAGCTTCGGCTGGAGGGGGAGCGGGAGGTCCCCGATCTCGTCGAGCAGCAGCGTGCCGCCGGCCGCGCTCGCGAAGAGCCCCGGACGTGCGGCGCGCGCGTCGGTGAATGCGCCGCGGGCATGACCGAAGAGCTCGCTCTCGAGAAGGGCCTCCGGTACCGCAGCGCAGTTCACCGCCACGAAGGGGCCGGAACGGCGCGAGCTTCGCGCGTGGATCGCGCGGGCGGCGAGCTCCTTGCCCGTCCCGCTCTCTCCGGTGACCAGCACGGACGCATCGGTCTCGGCGACGCGGTCGAGCAGGTCGTAGACCTTCCGCATCGCGGGGCTCGATCCGAGGATCTCGTCGAAGCCGGATGCACCGACCATCGACCGCCTCAGGCGCTTGACCTCCTCCCGGAGGTTCCGGTGCCCCACGGCGCGGTCGAGGGTGATGAGGAGCGTCTCGATCTCGAAGGGCTTGGTGATGTAGTCGTAAGCCCCCGCGCGGATGGCCGCGACGGCGCTCTCGAGGCTCCCGAACGCGGTGATGACCACGACGAGGACGTCGGGGCGATTGGCGACGACACGCTCGCAGAGCTCGAGCCCGCTCATGCCCTTCATGTTCAGGTCGGTCACCACGACGTCGAACTCCTCCGCCGTCATGAGATCGAACGCGTCGGAGGCCGATGTGCGCCACTCCAGGACGAAGCCGCGTCGGGGGAGGGCCGCATCGAGCAGCTCGCACATGCTCCGGTCGTCGTCCACCACCAGGATGCGGCCTCTCGGCGCGGGTCTCGACACGAGGTCCATATTAGGCGCCAAGGGGCAGGAAGATGCGGAACGTGCTCCCCTGGCCGGGCACGCTCTCGACCGAGAGGAAGCCGCCGTGCTCGCGGACGATGCCGTGAGCCACCGAAAGGCCGAGCCCCGTTCCTTCCCCGACGCCCTTGGTGGTGAAGAACGGCTCGAAGATGCGGGGGAGGTCGTTCTGGGCGATGCCGTGCCCCGCGTCCTTCACCGACACGCTCGCCCACGCCCCCGGTCGCGGCCCGAAGTCGGCGGGAGGAACCGCGGCTTCGCGCGACGCGGCCACCGTCACGGTCCCGCCGGCGGGCGACGCCTGGACCGCGTTCACGATGAGGTTCGTGAGCACCTGCTGCATCTGGCCCTCGTCCACCTCGGCCGGCACGTCGCCTTCGGGCAACGCTAGCTCGATCGAGATGCTCCGCTTGCGCGCCATGGGATCGAGAAGACCGATGGTCTGGGCCACGATGTCGCGCAGATCGCGTCGCGTCTTTTGCGCCCGGCGGGGCCGGCTGAAGTCGAGGAGCTGCCGGATGATCTGCGTCATCCTCCTCGCCTGCTCCACGACCACCAGCGCACCGGCCCGCGCCTCCTCGCCCTCCACCTCCCCCGACGCGATCATCTGGGCGCGCCCGCCGACCACGTTGAGCGGCGTGCCGAGCTCGTGGGCGATCCCGGAGGCGAGCTTGCCCACGGTCGTCAGCCTGTCCGCGTGGCGAAGCTGCTCCATCGCCGCGATCCGTGCCGCCGTCTCGGCCTGGATCTTCGTGCGAGCACCCAGGAGCTGGTCGCTCATGGCATTCATCTCACCGGCAAGCACGCCGAGCTCGTCGCGATTCGAGGAGCGGAGGGGAGATCCCAGGTCGCCCGCCCCGACGCGGCGCGCCTTCTCCACGAGCTGGCGCGTGGGCTTCCCGACCAGGACGTAGCCGAGCAGGGCCGCCATCGCCCCGCACACGAGCACGACCATGGTCACGGCGATCGAGATGTTCTGGATCGTCCGCCTCGTGTATCTCTTCTCGTCCTCGAGGGACTCGGCGATCTCGAGGGCGCCGTGTCGGACGCCGGGGACGGGGACAGGAACGTAGGTGTAGACCGTCCCCATCCCGCCAAGCGGCTCGACGCTTGTGCTGTAGTCCTGGCCTCTGGTGACGGGTCCGAGCTGGTCCGCCGGGACCCGGGGGACGTGTGCCGGCTCGGCGGGACCGTCGAGCCAGACCCACCGGACGCGGACGTGGCTCGATGGCTCGCCGGTCTGGGTCACGAGATCGAGCGCCGGGCCTTCGCCCTCCTCGACCCAGACGTGCGCGACGCTCTTGGCGAGCGCCCGCCCGAAAACGCGTGCGTCCCGACGCATGTCGATGTCGAAGAACCGCACCTCGCGTCTCACCTGAAGCGCTCCATAGATCGCCATCACGGCGAGGATCCCGACGAGGAGGAGCGCCGTGAGCTTCTGGGTGAGACGCATGTGGTGGGTTGCGGGCCGCACGATCGATGCCAGCCAATCTCTTGGCACGTCTCCTGCTTCGGTCCAGCGAGAGCACGCCACAGGGCGAGGATTGTTCCCCGCCGGTTCGGCAGGCTGGAAAGGATAGTCAATGAAGATGGTCTCTCTGCGGTCGCTGGCGCTCGTGGGCCTCCTTGGCCTTGCCCCGGTGGCCCTGGCTTCACAGAACGTGACCAAGAAGGCAGCGCACGAGGTGCGCCCCGCACCTGCCGTGACGCGGCATGCGGGCGGGTCGACGCCACCCGTTCGCCACGTCAAGAAGGTCAACAAGCTCGTCTCGGTCAAGCACTAGGAAACCGGCGGCGGCAGCCCTCCGCCCTCACACGCAAGACGGTGGGCCTCCCCCGCCTTAACGGAGACACGGCTCCGCCGGGGCCTTATACCGGCTCCGGCGGACCGTGGCGCAATTACCCATGTGTGGCGACATGCCCCGACACGAATCTCAAAGGACCGGAACCACCAGACACCCCCAACCCCGGGTGCTGCTCGCCGAGGACGACAGGGAGCTGCGACGCCTCCTCGCGTCCGTGCTGCGCAAGGGGGGGCTCGAAGTCGTCGAGGTGGAGGACGGGGGGCGGCTCATGGAGCTCGTGGCGCGAGCGCTGTTCTCGGACACGGGCTACCGCCCACCGGACGTCATCGTGTCCGACATACGCATGCCCGGCTTCACGGGCCTCGAGGTGCTCGAGGGGCTTCGGGCGACTGACCGGTCGACGCCCGTCATCCTGATCACCGCGTTCGGTGACGAGGAGACGGAGGACGAGGCGTTCCGGCTCGGAGCGAACGCACTGCTCTCGAAGCCCTTCGACCCGAAGGATCTGCGGGCGCGGATCGAGGCGCTGCTCTGACGCGGCGCCCGTCTTCGATCCCGCTGTCGCTTTCCTGACGGGAGCGCGGACCCCCGAGAGGGCGGAACGCGGAGATCGTCCTGTAGACTCCCCCCATGTCGCGGGTGGTGGTCGTCACCGGAGCGGGGACCGGCATAGGGCGTGCGATCGCGGCGCGGCTCGGGGCCGGAGCGTTCGTCGCCTGCCTGGGGCGCCGCGCGCGGCTCTGCGAGGAGACGCTGGAGCTCGTCCGTGCAGCAGGGGGAGACGGCGTGGCGCTCTCCATGGACGTGACCGACCAGGAGAGCGTTGCCGCCGCCGTGGCGGCGATCCGTGCGGCGCGCGATCGCATCGACGTGCTCGTCAACAACGCAGGGGTCGGCGGCCCCAACGACATGGCCTCCGAGGACGATCGATGGAGCACCATCATCGCGACCAACCTCGACGGTACCTACCGCGTGACCCGGGCGGCGCTGCCTTGCATGCCGGACGGCGGACGGATCCTCAACATCGCATCGGTCCTGGGGCGCTTCGGCGTGCCCGGCTACACGGCCTACTGTGCGAGCAAGCACGGGATCGTCGGCCTCACGCGCGCCCTCGCACTGGAGCTCGCCCCGCGCCGCATCACGGTCAACGCCGTGTGCCCCGGCTGGGTGGCGACCGACATGGCGATCGACGGGATGAGGGCGGGGGCGGCGGCCCGGGGAATCGAGCTTGCGGCGTTCGAGCGCGATGCGATGACGCGCGTGCCGATCGGCCGGATGCTCGAGCCCGCCGAGGTTGCGGCGCTGTGCTCGTACCTCGCGAGCGACGACGCCGCCGGCATGACCGGGCAGGCGCTCGACCTCAACGGCGGGAGCTTCATGGGATAGAACGATGCCCCTTCACGCTCTCGCGGTCCTCGCGTCGATCCCATCCATCGCGTCCGTCATGGCGGAAGCGCCGAAGCTGCGCCTGCCCGACGGCGTCCGTCCGACGTCCTACACCGCGGAGCTGACCGTCGATCCGTCCCGGGACTCCTTCGCCGGGGTGCTGGACGTCGCGATCGAGCTCGCGAAGCCGGTATCGATCCTCTGGCTCAACGGCACCGACATCACCGTCGACGGCGCCACGCTCGCGATGGGCGGCAAGGAGCAGGAGGTGACGGCCGCTCCCGCGGGCGAGGACTTCATCGGCTTCGAGCTTCCGCGCGCGACCGGTCCTGGGACCGCGATGCTGCACCTGGCCTATCGCGGCAAGGTGTACGACAACGACATCAACGGACTCTTCCGCCAGAAGGAAGACGACCGCTTCTATCTCTACACGCACTTCGAGGCGATCGACGCCCGGCGCGCGTTCCCTTGCTTCGACGAACCCTCCTTCAAGGTGCCCTGGCAGATCACCCTGAACGTGCCGTCCGACCTCGTGGCCGCGTCGAACACGCCCATCGAGTCCGAGACGGCCGGCGCCCGCGGTCTCAAGAAGGTCCGGTTCCGGAGGACCGCGCCCCTGCCGAGCTACCTGATCGCGTTCGCCGTCGGGCCGTTCGACGTGGTCGACGCGGGGAAGGCCGGGCGCCGGGGGACGCCGGTGCGCATCCTCGCGTTCAAGGGCCGCGGCGCCGAGGCGCGCTGGGCCGCCGAGTCGACGCCGACGATCCTCGGTCTGCTCGAGGACTACTTCGACATCCCCTATCCCTACGAGAAGCTCGACGAGGTGGCCGTGCCGCAGTTCCTCGGGGCGATGGAGAACGCGGGCCTGGTCACCTATGCGTCGCGCCTCATCCTGAGCAAGCCGTCGGATTTGACCGCGCGCCGCCAGCGCACCTACGCCTCGGTGTGCGCGCACGAGCTCGCGCACCAGTGGTTCGGCGATCTCGTCACCATGAGCTTCTGGGACGACGTCTGGCTCAACGAGTCGTTCGCGAGCTGGATGGCGTCGAAGATCGTGGAGAGGTGGAAGCCTTCGTGGGGAAGCGACGTCTCGAGGGTGGGATCGCGCATCGGTGCCATGGAAGCCGACAGCCTCGCCACGGCGCGGGCGATCCGCCAGCCGATCGAGACCAAGGACGACATCGCGAACGCTTTCGACGGGATCACCTACGGCAAGGGAGAGGCCGTGCTCGAGATGTTCGAGAGCTACCTCGGACCCGAGACGTTCCGGGATGCGGTGCGCGCCTACCTGAAGAAGCACGCGTTCGGCAACGCGACGGCGTCGGACTTCCTCGAGGCGGAGAGCAAGGCGTTCGGGCGCGATCTGGCTCCGGCGTTCTCGTCGTTCCTCGATCGGCCGGGAGTGCCCCTCGTGACGGCCGAGCTGCTCTGCGACAGGCAAGCGGGAAACGCCCGCATCCGTCTCTCCCAGCAGCGGTACCTTCCGGTCGGCGCGGTCGGCGGCGAGCCGGGGGGCGAACGGCCCTGGAAGATCCCGGTGTGCCTGGCCTACGGGGTCGGAGGGGAGCGGCGGCGGCTCTGCGTGGAGCTCGACGAGACGTCGATGGAGGTGCCGCTCGATCCGCGCGGGAGCTGCCCCGAGTGGTTGCTGCCCAACGACGGAGAGGCCGGTTACTACCTCTCGACCTACGACCAGGACCTCGTGCGCTGGGCGTTCGGGGAGGCGGGCCGGTCGCTCTCGGTCAAGGAGCGCGTCGGCATGCTCGGGAACCTCGAGGCCCTCGTCCGGAGCGGGAAGTTCGCGACCGGCGACGCCCTCGCCCTCCTACCGGCGGAGGTGGCTTCCGGAGATCGCCACATCATCTCCCTCGCCGCGGGGATCGCGTCGTCGGTGCGCCAGCACCTGGTCCCCGAGGCGCTCCGCCCCAACTCCGCGCGCGTCATCCGGCGCGTGTTCGGAGAGCGGGGACGCGCGCGCGGCCTCGCGGCGGATCCCGGCGATGACGACGACACGCGGCTCCTCCGTCCCCTGCTCGTCGGGCTCCTGGGCGCGGACGGCGAGGACCCCGAGATCGTCTCCGCCGCGAGCGCGCTCGCGCGCCGTTACCTCGACGATCGCGCGGCCGCCGATCCCGAGATGGCCTGGTCGTCCTCGAGCTGGCGGCCCGGAACGGAGATCGGCGCTGTTCGATCGCCTTCACGAGGAGGCGAAGAAGGCGACCGATCGCCAGGACCGCTCGCGCCTCCTCGGGGCGATGGCCTCCTTCCGCGATCCGGAGATCGTCAAGGCCGCGCTCGCGCTCACCCTGTCGGACGAGTTCGAGGCGCGCCAGTCGATCACCATCGTCTGGGGCTTCGACGAGCCTGCCGCGGGTTCGCTCGCCTATGCGTTCGTGAAGGAGCACTGGGACGAGCTGTGCGCGCGGCTGCCCCGCGACTACGGCGCGCGCCTCTCGGCAGTCTCGGAGGCCTTCTGCGACGAGGCGCACGCCGCCGAGGCCGAGGCGTTCTTCAAGATGCGTTCGACCAAGTACACCGGTGGCCCGAGGGAGCTTGCCCAGTCCCTCGAAGCCGTTCGCCAGTGCGCCGCGCAGAAGGCCGCCCAGGAAGAGAGCGTGGCGGCGTTCCTGAAGACGCAGTGAAGGACCCGGTGCGGGCGCGCGAGCTCTTGCTCCTGCGTCACGCAAAGTCGAGCTGGGCCGTCCCGATGGACGACGTCGCGCGGCCTCTCAAGGACCGCGGGAAGCGTGATGCGCAGCGCATCGGGGCGTGGCTCTACCGCGAGGATCTCCAGCCCGATCTCGTGCTCTGCTCTCCCGCGGCGCGGGCCCACGAGACGGCCGAGAAGGCGTGCAAGGCGATGGGCATCGCCACGAGCGCCATCGTCACGAGCGCGCGGCTCTACGGCGCCGACGTCGCGGCCCACCTGCGCGTGCTGGGCCGCATTCCTCCCATCGCTCGGCGGGTGATGCTCGTCGGCCACAACCCCGGTCTCGAGGAGCTCCTGTGCTTCCTCGTGACACCGCTCCTGCGTTCGGAGGGCAAGCTTCTCCCGACCGCGGCCCTCGCCCGCGTGGCGCTGCCGTGCGAGTTCGCCGCGATCGGCGCGGGTGCAGGGAAGCTCCTGGCGCTCCAGCTCCCGTCGGAGCTCCCCCGCCGGTTTCCCTTCCCGGCCCCGGACGGGCGTGAGACGCGCCGGCGGCCCGCCTACTACTACAGCCAGTCCGCCGTGATCCCCTACCGGCGCCACGCGCGCCACCCCGAGCGCATCGAGGTGCTCATCATCCGCACGAGCAAGCTGCGCCACTACACCGTGCCGAAGGGGATCCACGAGCCGGGGCTCTCCGCGGAGGAATCGGCGGCCAAGGAGGCCCTCGAGGAGGCGGGGATCCTCGGCCGCGTGCTTCCCGACGCCATCGGCACCTACGAGCACGTGAAGTGGGGGGCGCCGTGCGTCGTCAAGGTCTACGCCATGGAGGTGACCAGGGAGCTCGACCACTCTCGCTGGCTCGAGAGCCATCGTACGCGCCGCTGGGTGTCTCCCGAGCGCGCGGCGCGCCGCGTGGAGCAGGACGGGCTATCGAGGCTCATCACGAGGCTCGCGTCGCGGCTCGCCCGATAGCTCCACGCGGCGTCAGGCTCACTGCCTCTCGAGGGTGACGCTCCCGTTGACCGTCTCGATCGACAGGCGCGCGCCGCCCGAGCCGAGCCGCCCCTTCACGGTGCTGCCGACGAACTGCCCCTTGTCCTCGTCGAGTCCGAGGTCTTGACTGACGCGGCCGTTCACCGTCTCGACGGACACGTCCGCATCGGCCGATGCCGGGACGTGGATGTTGATCGATCCGTTGACGCTCTCGAACGCGAGGGACTGGCCTCGATCGATGCGCGCGAAGCCGGCGTCGATCGTCCCGTTGACGGTCTCGAGCGACGCGTCGCCCGACAGGTCCGCCACGGTGATCGTGCCGTTGACGGACTCCGCCTTCGTGGTCCCGGTGATCCCGTGCATCACGAGGTTTCCGTTGACGAGCTGCACCGTGTCGACCGTGAGGCCGGCCGGCATCTTGATGACGTAATCGACGCTGCCGCCCGAGCTCCCGAACCATCCCGACTGGGGGTAGCGCGTCTCGATGTCGATCCAGTCGGGCTTCGCCTCGACGTGGATCTCGAGCCCCTTGATCTCCGCATCGGTCTTCCCGCTCTTGGTGGCCTCGATGCTCACCTCGCTTCTGTCCCAGGCCTCGAGGGTGACGTTGCCGTTCACGTTGTCGACGCTGATACGGCCGTTGGCCGCGATCGGGAAGACCTGTGCGGGCGGCTTCTCCGAGAGCGCCCATGCGGCCGGGGCGGACAGGAGGATGACGAGCACGGAGGCGAAAAAGGTGATGGGTTTCATGGTCGGCTCCTTGTTGCGGTGAGCGCTTTCACTACCTTCGACGCCGCGATCGCGTCGCGCGTTTAGGGCCTGTGACGAAACAAGTGCTGCGGATATGGGCGGTGGCCGTCCAGATTCGTAGCACTTGCTTCGTCACAGGCCCTTAGTCGGCCGGGCCCGGCGTGGTGACGAGCATCAGGAAACGCAGCTCGGCGCGATGGGCGCGCGACAGCTCGAAGACGAGCCGCGTGTTTCCCGGGTGGCTCGCAAGGGCGGCGCGGACGTCGTCGATGGCGCTGGAGAGCGTTCCGAGGTCCCGAGCGATGGCGTGCGAGCGCTCGGGATCCATGACGCGGCGTTCGGCATCGAGTCGGCGGACGAGCGCATCGCGGGTGGCCGAGAAGCTCGCGTCGACGATGGCAGCCGGCGTCCTGGGATCGGGCGCCCCGACGATCGGCCGGGTGCCGAGCTCCGCCCGGCCGAGGAGCAGGCCCGCGGTCGTCATGACGAGGATCGCGGCGGCGGCCGCGAGCGCCGGACGCCAGGCCCGGCTCGTCCCGCGGAGGCGCGCCTCGACGCCCGGCCAGAGGTCCCGGGCAGGCGGCACGTCACGGGGAATCGCGGCGACGGCGGTGTCGATGTCGTGGTCTCTCATCGGAGCATCTCCCTGAGGAGCTGGCGAGCGCGGTGGAGGTGGGCCTTCGAGGTGCCCTCGCTCATCCCGGCGATGGTGGCGATCTCGTCGTGCGCATAGCCCTCGATCTCGTGGAGCACGAACACCCACCTCGCGCGCGGGGGAAGTCTCTCGATCGCCCGCTCCACGTCGAGGGGCTGCCCGTCGTTCGCCGGCGCGGCGAGCACGTGATCCTGCGCCGAATCGAGCGGCAGGAACGCGTGCCAGATCCGGCGCCGGCGGGCCCGGCGATCGGTTAGCACCACGTTGACCGCGAGCCGGTGGAGCCACGAGGAGAACGCGCTCTCTCCTCGGAACAGGCCGAGCTTCTGGTAGGCGCGCACGAACGCCTCCTGGGTCAGCTCCTCGGCGAGCGACCGGTCGGCGGTCAGCCGCAAGCAGAGCCCGTGGATGCGGCCCACATGGGTCCGGTAAAGCGCCTCGAACGCGGCGACCTCCCCCGCCTGCGCGCGGGCAACGAGGTCCGGCACCGCATCGGCGATGGCCGTCGGAACGAGGGCGAGCGCCTGGGCCGCGGTTCCCATCGATAGCTAAGACGAGATTCTGCTCCGATCGGTTTAGTCGCGCGGCGATAATCCGACGATGGACGCCGCCGACCTGAGATCGCAAGGGGATCGGGATCTCGGCGAGCGGCTCCTCGCCGACCCGGAGATCCGGGATGCGATCGAACGATTCGAGGAAGAGAGCCGGGGGGCGGGAGCGCGCCGCCACCTCCTCGGCACCGCCATGCGCCTCACCTCCGAGATGGCGCCGGACGTCCACGCCATCGTCGACGGTTGCCGCAAGTCTCTCGGGATCGACCTGCCATCCGAGCTCTACGTCTATCCCGGCGCGTTCTTCAACGCGGCCGCCGTGCGTCCCGAGGGCGGGAGGATCTTCGTGATCGTGTCGTCGTCGCTCCTCGAGGCGTTCGATCCGCCCGAGCTGTCCTTCGTCGTGGGGCACGAGCTCGGTCACCACGTCTTCGAGCACCACCAGATCCCGGTCGGACCGCTGCTCTCGGGCCTCGCCCGGATCGGAGCGGGGCAGGCGCTCGCGCTCTTCGCGTGGCAGCGTTACGCGGAGATCTCCGCCGACCGCGCGGGCGTGTTCTGCGCCGGCGGGCTCTCCGCAGCGGCGAGCTCGCTCTTCAAGCTGGCGTCGGGCCTTCGCGGGGGACGCGTCAACGTGCGGATCGATCAGTTCCTCGCGCAGCTCAGCGACCTCTCGGAAGAGGCGGCGCGGCTCGCGACCGGGGACGAGCCGCCTCGCATGGACTGGTTCGCCACCCACCCCTTCAGCCCGCTCCGGCTTCGCTCGGCGGAGCTCTTCGCGGGCTCGGAGCTGATGCGGCAAGGCGGGACACCGCGCGCGGATCTGGAGGCGAGCGTCGGGGACCTGATGCTCCTCATGGAGCCGAGCTATCTGCAGGAGCACTCCGACGTCGCGGAGACGATGCGCCGCCTGCTCGTCGCGGGAGGCGTCGCGATCGCCGCCGCGGGCGGGGCCCTCGAAGACACGGCCATCGAGGCGCTCGAGAAGCTGCTCGGTCGCGGGACGCTCCCTGTGGACATCAAGCCGGACGCGTTTCGCCAGGACCTCCCGCGCCGCATCGACGAGGTGAAGGCCTCCGTGCCCCTGCTCCGCCGCGCCCAGGTGATCCGCGACCTCTGCGTCATTGCGAAGGCGGACGGGCACGTCACCGCCGAGGAGCAAGCGGTGCTCCGGAGCATCGCGGAGCAGGTCGGCGTGGACCCGGCCCTCGTCTCCCGCACGATCGCCATGACCGACCAGTGCGCGGCGCAGGCGAGCGCGGCCGCGCCGATCCTCGCTGCTCCGCCCCCCGCGTCGTAAGCGCCCGCGGAACATCCCGGAGGGGAGCGGTGTCCAAGGGGCGTACGGAAGCGAGGTGCCGCCATGGTCGTTCCGCCCGAGGTCAAGCGTCCACGCAACCAGAAGGTCGATCCTCACGAGAGCCCGCTCGCTCTTGCACTGCGCGGGGATCCGGGACGGGGCGACCGATCCCGTTCCGCCGTCGCCCTGTCGATGGCTCTCCACCTCGGCGTGGCCGCCGCGATCGGCTATGCGTCGATGCGCGTCGTCGCCCCGCCGCCCACCCGCACCATCAGGGTGATCGTGCCCACGCCACCGGCCCCGGCGCCTCCACCGATCAAGCAGGGCGATCCGAACGGGCGACGGTCCGCGAAGCCGCCGGAGGTCAAGCCCGACACTCCCAGGAAGGTGGTGCCCCCGCGTCCGGATCCCATGACGCCGCCGCGGATCGTGGCGCCTATCGAGCAGACGCAGACTGCCGACGATGTGGAAGCTCCTTACGGAGATCCGAACGGGGATCCAGACGGCCGCGAGGACGGGCAGATCGACGGTACGGGGAGCGATCCCGATGGCGTCGTCGGGGGGGACGATCACGCTCCTGGCGACGCACCGATCGTGCCGTGGAAGCTCGATAAAGCGAAGCTGAGACGGAAGAAGTCGACGGTCTACCCGATGGTGGCCCGCCGGGTCGGGCGCCAGGGGACGGTGGTCCTCGACGCGATCATCGGCGTCGACGGGCGCGTCGAGGACATCCAGATCGTGACCTCGGTGCAGATCCTGGATGACGCCGCCATCGCGGCCTTGCGGCAGTGGGAGTTCGAGCCGGCGACGGTGGCAGGCAAGGCCGTGCGCATGCGGCTCACGGTCAGCATGACGTTCAACCTGGAGCGGTGAGGGTGGGACCATGGGGGGCGCGCCGTTCGCTTCGCTGCGCAGGAGGAGCTCGACCGCCGATCGCTCGTTCGCCGCGGCGCTCGTGACGCTCGCGGTGCACGGTCCGCTCCTGGCCGTGATGGCGGCGACGCCTCGGGCCGCGCCACCTCCGCCGCGAATCCCCATCGTGTGTGTCCTGCGCACGAGCTCGAGCCCAGCGGCCAGGTCGTTCCCCTCGCCCGTCGGGGGATGCTTGCGTGCCTCGTTCGATCAGGTGAAGCTCAGAAGGAGCGTCCCGCCGTCCTTCCCGCCGCTCGCGCGGCCCATGGGTAGCCCTCGCACGGTCGTCCTCGATGTGACCATCGGGGAGGATGGGCGGGTGGAGACCGCAGGCATCGTGGTATCGAGCGGCCCGTTGTTCGACAACGCGTGCATCGCGGCCATCGTGCAGTGGGAGCTCGAGCCCGTCACCGTGGCCGGGGCTCCCGTGAAGGTGTGTCTCACGGTGTCGTTCACGTTCACGTTCACGATCGAGCGCTGAGCGCGCATCGCGCCGTGCGGTAGCATCCCGGGCCGTGGACGAGCGATCGGGCACGACGCTCCTGCGGCGGCACTTCGAGGCGGTCGGCCTCGCCATCGAGGAGGGCTACCGGTTCCAGGCCGAAGGCATCGACCTCTCGCTCGACGGCTTCGATCCCGCGCGTCGTGTCGGCTACGAGTACGTCACGACCGAGGCCGGCGACCGCGCGGAGCTCACGCCCGGCGTCGTCGCGCGGCTCGAGGAGATGATGCAGCGGGGCGAGCTCTACGTCTTGCTCCTCGACGAGCGCGAGGCCGTGAGCGAGCACGATCTCTCGCGCGCCGCGGACCTCTTCCTGGGCGAGCTACGCAAGCGGGGCTTCCTCTGATGCCCTCCTACAGCGGGCGACAGTACGCCGACGGCGCGGGGAAGCTCGACGAGGAGCTGCGAGGCGTCCTCGGGGAGCTCCGGACGATCCGCGAGGGCGCGAGGAAGGACCGCGCCGAGCTGGAAGGACGCCTCTCCCGCGCCTCGGACGATCTCGCGATCGCGATCTTGCCGGAGCTCACGCGGGCGGCGCTCGCCTCCGCCGCCACCCTCGTCGGCGATCCGACGCTCGCCGCCGCCGATCCCTTCGCCGACATGGCCGCGGAGGAAGCGCGGCTCCGTGCCCGCATCGCCGAGATCGCCGCGGAGCCAGCCTACAGCGACCGGGAGCAGCTTCGCGCTCCGGGCTCGGGCATCCTCACGAGCGAGCTCTCGGCGCAGGCGCGGTTGATGGCGGAGCTCGAGATGGCGCTTGTGCCCTACGGTCATCCCCAGCTCGACCGCCTGATCGAGAAGGGCTACGGGACCGGCGCATACGCGGTCCCCTTCTGGCGCCTCTCCTACTATGCGGACTGGAAGATCGGCGACGAGATCCTGGAGCACTTCCCGCAGATGACGACCTTCGCCGAGGCGCGCGAGTCGTACCTCTCCTCGAAGAGCGGCCTCGAGAAGGCGCGCGCGGCCGTGGCGCGCCTGGAAGTGGAGATTGCGGCGGGCGAGGCGCTCGAAGCGGAGATGGCGCGTTCCAGGGAGGCGCTCGCGACGGTCCTCCCCCGGCAGCTCGCGGCGCTCCGGGCGCGCATCGTCTCCTTCCTCGGCGATCTCGATCTCGCCACCCTCGCCGCCCGGCTCGCCGCCCGGCCGGATCTCGACACCCTCTCGAAGCGCTGGAGCGGTCTCTCTCACCAGCTTCGCTACGTCGACGCCGTCGCCACGGAGCAGCTCGAGACGATCGAGGACGATCTCGAGGCGGAGCGCGCGAAGCTCGCGAAGGAGCAGCGCAAGTACGGCTCTCCGAAGCGTGCGTTCGAGCGACTGCCGCCCGAGATGTACGCGAAGCGCCTGACCGGCCGCACCGAGAAGTACCGGCGCCGCATCGAGCGCTACCAGCGCTGCCACGGCGCCTTGCGGTCCTTCGATCGGTACGACGCCGGGCGTCTGGCGGCGGACTTCGTCTGGTGGGACCTGATGACCGACGGCCGGCTCGACGGCGACTTCATGCCCGACGTCGCGGAGGTCCACCGCCAGTTCCCCGCGCGACGCGGCGTCGATCTCGAGGACGATGCCGCGGCGGCGGCGATCGCCGGCGCCGATCGCGCCGCCCTCGCGTCCGACCGCCTCGAGGACGTGTCCTGATGGCAAGGACGCTTCGCATCGTGAACTACGCGGTCAACGGCGCGGGCGTCGGGCACCTCGTTCGCCTCATCGCCATCAACCGCTGGATCCGCCGATACGCCTGGCATGCCGGCGTGCGGCCCGAGATCTACTTCCTCACCTCGAGCGAGGCCGATGGGCTGCTCTTCACGGAAGGATTCGCTTCCTTCAAGATGCCTTCCAAGACGAGCGTCGCGGAGACCGGCATCGACAAGCTCGCCTACCTCGCGCTGGCGAAGCAGTGGGTCTGGCACTCCCTGGGGCTCCTGCGCCCGGACATCCTCGTGGTCGACACCTTCCCGCGCGGATCGTTCGGCGAGCTCCTCTCCGCGCTCGATCTATGCCGCCACCGTGCGTTCGTCTACCGCCCGCTCAAGGCGGCGTTCGCCGCGCGGCCCGACTTCCAGGCGATGCTTCCGCTCTACGACGCGATCGTCGTCCCCGAGCACGCGGGCGCCGACGTCACGATCCCCGACGAGGCGCGAGGGCGCGTGCGCTTCGTTGGCCCCGTCATGGCCCGCGAGCGCGCCGAGCTCCTTGCGCGTGGCGAGGCGCGGGCCAGGTGCGGCGTGCGGGAAGGCTGCGTCGTGGTCTACCTGTCGGCAGGAGGCGGCGGGGACCCGGGTGCCGCGGAGACGCTCGCGGCGCTCGTCGATGCGCTCGCGGCGGACGAGACGCTCCATCTCGTGGTCGGGGCGGGGCCGCTCTATCGCGGCCAACCCTTCGCCGGCTCGCGCCTGACGTGGCTTCCCACGGGGCTCGCGGCCGAGCTGATGGGGGCCTTCGACGCGGCGATCTGCGCCTCCGGTTACAACAGCTACCACGAGCTGATGCATGCGGGCGTCCCCGCCATCTTCCTGCCCCAGGCGAAGGTCGCCGACGTCCAGGGCGAGCGCGCCCGCCGCGCCGTCGACGCGGGTGCCGCCGTGATGCTCGATCCCGGGAGCGACGCCAGGGCGATCCGGTCGGCTCTCGGCGAGCTCCGCGAGAAGCTCCCGGAGGCTGCGGCCGCCGCGAGGGCGCTCGTGCCGAGAAACCACGCGCGCGACGCCGCCGCGGAGATCCTGCGCCTCGCGCTTTCGCCGGGCGAGGTCGATGCGGCTGAGGAGGCGGTCTCCGATGCGGTGCTCGAGGCGGAGCGTGCGGGGATCCCCGCCGAGGCGTCGATCGAGACGATGCGTCTCCTCGCCGGTGAGAC
>JAXLQT010000020.1:0-136807 GCA_046331505.1 Acidobacteriota bacterium | reverse complement strand
CCGATCGCCGGCCGCGTCGTAGACGGCCGTGTGCGCTCCGCGGGCGCTCGGCGGCCCGGAGACGTTCATCTGCGTCCAGGCCTCGGTCCCGCTCCCGAGCGACAGCGAGAAGAGGTCGTTGGTGAACGACAACGTACCTGTCGAGAGATCGATCTGTCCGCCGCCGAACATCACCATGCGATTCGGGCCTGCGTCCTTCACGCACGAGTCGGCCATGCGCTGGGAAGGCGGGGTCCCCGACGGAGCCAGCGTCGCGTAGGTGTCGGCGAAGGTGGGGACGGCGCAGAGGAGCACGAGGGCGCGCGGAAGCGTCAAGCGCATGGACGATCTCCTGAGGGTCGATTGGGGGCCGAAAGTATACTGCTCGGCCTTCATGCGCTCATACAGGATCGGGGCCTGCGCGGTTGCGCTCTACCTCGCAAGCTGCGATGGCGCGCCGCCCCGGGAAGGTCCCGCCGCGGCGCGCGAGCCGACGAGCTTGATCCTGGTCACGCTCGACACCGTGCGCGCGTCGGACTGCTCGTCCTACGGCTCGCCCGAGCTCACGACGCCCCATCTCGACCGTCTCTCGCGCGGCGGCGTGCTGGTCGAGACGGCCTACGCCGCCTCCGACCTGACCAACCCGTCGCACGCGACGCTCCTCACCGGGCTCCCGCTCTCGGCGCACGGCTCGTTCACGCTGCGCGCTCCCATCGCGGCCGAGATCCAGACGCTACCCGAGATCCTGCGGGCGCGCGGCTACGCCACCGCGGCGGTCGTGTCCGTCCATCACCTCGCCGGAGAGCTATCGGGGCTCGCCCAGGGATTCGCGAGCTTCGATGCTCCAACCGTCTCCGTAGGCGAGCGCGCGACGCAGGAGACGATCCCCATCTTCGAGAAAGCGATCGCGGCGCTTGCACCGCCCTTCTTCGCATGGCTCCATCTCTACGATCCGCACATGCCCTATGCGCCCCCGGCCCCGTGGTCCGCGCTCGCAAGGCCCGCGAGCGATCTGGCGCTCCCGATCGTCCCACCCATCGACGAGCTCGAGAAGGCCGCCCACGTGCCGTTTCCCTATCGCGACTGGCTCGCGACCCAGGACTTGCGACTCTTGCCGTTCGCCTATCGCGCGGAGATCGCCGAGGCCGACCTCGGCGTCGCGCGGGCCGCGGCGCTCGCGCGGCGCAAGGACGGCAAGGCGGCGATCGCCGTGGTCGCGGACCACGGCGAAGGGTTCGGGGAGCACGGGGTCTATTACAACCACTTCGGGCTGTACGAGGAGACCGTCCGCGTGCCGCTCTGCGTCGTTGCGCCGGGCCGCATCGCGGCCGGAACGCTCGCGCGCGCCACCCTTCCCTCTGCCGATCTCGCGTCCCGCCTGGACGCGCTCGCGTCGGGCGCTCCCTGGACCGCGCCCGCCGGCGCGCCCGCGTGCTGCTCGAGATGCGCTTCCACTCGGACGCGGGCTCGTCCTCGGGAGCAAGAAGCCCTCGACTACCAGCCGAAGGCCGTACCGCTGCCCCAGGGCACCCGCCTGCTGACCTGGATCGCGACCTGCGCGAGACCGGCGACATCGCCGATCCGATCCCGCGTCCGCGGAGGCTCTCTCGCGCGCGCGCAAGCGCGAGATGGACGACGCCCGGGCGCACGGCTACCCCGAGGCCAGGGACGTCGATCCCGGACAGGAAGCCCTGGAGAGGATCAAGGGGCTCGGCTACGCCGAGCCCTGATCCGTGGCAACCGGATCTCCCGCGAGCTCGTCCTCGAGCCACGCGCGGCACGCGCGATGCTTCGCCGCGAGGTCGGCGCCGTCCTCGATCATCGCGAGATCCTCGACGCGCCGCAACGTCCGACGGGAGATCGATGGCGAGATACCGCATCCTGAAGGAGAAGCGCGCCGGCAGTGGCGCATGCGCAGCACCTCGACGAGCGGGGTCAGGTTGAACGCGACGTAGAAATGCCACGGGCGTCGAGCACGCGACCGCGCGCGAGCTCCTTTCCGGGAAGGAACGCCGTGAAGGGCAGGCGGTCCCGCAGGAAACCGGCGGCGCGCGGCGATCTGCCGGCGTAGCTCCGCCCGATCGAGCTCCCGCGGGCGTCACGAACGTCCCGGCGATCGAAGAGGACGCGCCTGCCCGTGCTGGGCTCGGCACCGGTGAGCGATCCGGCACGGCTCGCCGGCCGCATGCAGAGATCGACCATCAGATGCTCCGGGTGTGCCGAAGAGGTGGTGGGCGCTGTGCCATGCCGTGCCACGCGGGCAGCGGCAGGGCCCAGCGCGCACGATCGCGGCGAGGCGCGCGAGCGCCTCCTCGACCGCGGCGAAGCCCTGTCCTCGGCGCCGTCGTCGACGTCGGCGACAAGGCCGACGTCGCTCCACGCGTCCGCGCGGCCGAACGCCGCCGACCCGGCCTTCGACGATCGCGCGGACCTCGGGAAGCGCCGCGAGGGCGTCGCGGACGGCCGCGATCAGCGTCGCGGTCGAGGGCGATGGCGACGGCTCGGGGTCGCGGGCGCCGCGGCGTCCGGCTTGGGCGCGACGACCTGCGGCTTGGCGGAGTCGTGAGGCAGCACGAACATGATCTCGCCGGGCCGGAGCATGTCGAGCTCCTCGCGGACCACCTTCTCCACCGCCTTCGGATCGTGGGCGAGGCGCGCGTTCTCCTGCCGCTTCTTCCCGTTGTGCTCCTCGAGGGCGCGCAGCTCGACGTCGAGCTGCCGCGTCTTCTGCCAGCTCCGGTACAGAGAGATGGCGCCGCGCTCGCCGGTGAAGGTGAAGACGAAGAGCGAGGCGATCACGGCGACCATGAAGAGCGACAGCGCCTTCCTCTTCAATTGCGCCCGATCGAGGTTCTCCTTGGCGATCTCGGACGGGAGCTTGGCGCTGCTGGCCTTCATCGGCTAGGTGTGGCGCGACCTCAGGATCGATCGGCCCGCGTAGTCCGCGGCGGCCCCGAGCTCTTCCTCGATGCGCAGGAGCTGGTTGTACTTCGCGGTCCGCTCGGCCCGCGCGGGCGCCCCGGTCTTGATCTGCCCGGATCCCGTCGCCACGGAGAGATCGGCGATCGTCGTATCCTCGGTCTCACCCGATCGGTGAGAGATCACGGTGCTGTAGCCTGAGGCGTGCGCGAGGCTCACCGTCTCGAGCGTCTCCGACAGCGTGCCGATCTGGTTCACCTTGACGAGGATCGAGTTCGCGATGCCCGCCTCGATGCCCTTCTTGAAGATCTCCTTGTTCGTCACGAAGAGGTCGTCCCCGACGAGCTGGATCTTCCCGCCGAGCGCTCCCGTCAGGAGCTTCCAGCCCGCCGCGTCGCCTTCCGCCATCCCGTCCTCGATCGAGAAGATGGGGTACTGCCGGAGCAGCTCCTCGTAGTAGCGGACGAGCGCCTCGGGTGACTTCACGGGCTCCGCCTCCGCCTCGAGACGGTAGGTGCCGTTCTCGAAGAACTCGCTCGCGGCCACGTCGAGGGCGAGGAACACGTCCGACCCCGGCTTGCACCCGGCGCGCGACGCCGCATCGAGGATCACCTCGATCGCCTCGGCGTTGCTCTTGAGGTTGGGCGCGAAGCCTCCCTCGTCGCCGACGCCCGACGCGAGCCCGCGGCTCTTCAGCACCGCGTGGAGCCGATGGTAGACCTCGACGCCGACGCGCAGCGCGTCCCGGAAGGTCGGCGCGCCGACCGGCACGATCATGAACTCCTGGACGTCGACGTTGTTGTCGGCGTGGGCGCCGCCGTTCAGGATGTTCATCATCGGAACGGGAAGCCGCCGCGCCTGGAGCCCTCCGAGGTAGCGATAGAGCGGGAGCTCGAGGAACGCGGCCGCGGCGTGGGCGACCGCGAGGGACACGCCGAGCGTGGCGTTCGCGCCCAGCCGGCCCTTGTTGTCGGTGCCGTCGGCCTTGCGCACGGCATCGTCCACCGCTCCCTGATCGTCGGCGCAGAGGCCGATCACCGCCTGGGCGAGCGGCCCGCGAACGTTCTCGACCGCGCGCAGCACGCCCTTGCCCTGGTAGCGCCCCGGGTCCTTGTCGCGAAGTTCGATCGCCTCTCGGGTCCCGGTCGACGCGCCCGAAGGGACCATCGCCCGCCCGTGGGTCCCGTCGTCCAGGATCACCTCGACCTCGACCGTCGGGTTGCCCCGCGAGTCGAGAATCTCCCGAGCCTTCACCTGGTGGATGATTCCCATTCGGCCGTTCGGCGGCGTATCCGCATCATTCTATCAGAGCCCGCACGCGCGATCTCGCGGGCGAGAGCCCGATCTCCCGGCGGATGTTCTGAACGAGCCACAAGGGCCTGGCGCGCACCGTATTGCGGCCCGCCACGACGATCGGAGCGCGCGATAGACTGTCGCGGTTTGGCGCGCGCTCTCGGGCGCGAAAGGAGATTGCATCCGATGACGAGACGAGCGATGCGGTGGACCTCCACCCTCATGGTCCCGGTGGCCGTGGTGCTCTTTGCCATGAGCGTCACCGCCGGAGAGAAGAAGGAGACGAGCTTCGTGAAAACCGCAAGCGGGCTTCAGTACGAGGACGTGAAGGTGGGCACCGGCGCCTCGCCCCAGAAGGGCCAGACCTGCGTGATGGAATACACCGGGTGGCTCTGGGAGAACGGCGCGAAAGGCAAGCAGTTCGACAGCTCGCGCGGCAAGAGGCCGTTCGAGTTCCCGATCGGCGAAGGCCGCGTCATCAAGGGCTGGGACGAGGGCGTCGCGACGATGAAGGTCGGCGGCCAGCGCAACCTGCTGATCCCGCCGCAGCTCGGCTACGGCGCGGCCGGTGTGGGCCAAGGGCTCATCCCGGGCAACGCCACCCTCTACTTCGAGGTGGAGCTCCTCTCCGTCAAGTAAGGCCGTCGCCGGTTTCGCGGGGCTCGTCCCCACCGGTTCTCCGGTCGGGATGTCCCCGCCGGATTCGTAGGGCGGGGCTTGTCCCCGCCGGTTCCGGTCGGGATCCCCGCCCGATTCGTAGGGCGGGGGCTTGTCCCCGCCGGTTCTCCGGTCGGGATGTCCGCGCCGGATTCGTAAGGCGGGGGCTTGTCCCCGCCGGTTCTCCGGTCGGGATGTCCCGCCCGATTCGTAGGGCAGGGGCTTGTCCCCGCGGTTCTCCGGTCGGGATGTCCCCGCCGGATTCGTAGGAGCAGAGGGCTTGTCCCCGCCGGTTCCGGTCGGGATGTCCCCGCCGGATTCGTAGGGCAGGGCTGGGGCTTGTCCCCGCCAGTTCTCCGGTCGGGATGTCCCCGCCGGATTCGTAGGGCGGGGGCTTGTCCGCCAGTTCGTGAGGCGAGGCTTGTCCCCGCAGTTCATGCCCCATGTCGGACAAGCCCAAGCTCGAATCGATCGACAGCTTCGTCGATCGACAGATCAAGAAGCTCAGGCGCGCGGGGAGTTCGACGGCCTCCCCGGCGCCGGAAGCCGCTTCCCGATCTCGACGCGCCTCACGACGACATGTGGTGGGTGAAGAAGCTCGTGAAGCGCGAGGGGATCTCCGTGCTACCGCCGGCGCTCCGAGCGCCGCGACGTCGAGCAGGCTCTCGTCGGGATCTTGCGGCGCCAGCGCGAGGCGGACGTCCGCAAGGACGTCGAAGCTCAACGCCAAGATCCGCGCCATGAACGCCCACGCGACGACGGGTCCGTCTCTCGACATCGGTCTCATCGACGCGGACGCCGTGATCGAGCGCTGGCGACGTCGCTGCCTCGCAGCCGCCGTGACCGCAGACCACGTACTCGCAAACAGGGTCTTCTGGGACCGGATCGCCTCCTGCTACGGGGACCCGGGCGCGATGCGTGGGCGACGGACGGGTCACCTGGGGCCTCAGGGGATCCCGGAAGCCGACGTGGGGATGATTCCCGAGGGCGTCGCCGGCACGCGCGCGTGCTGGGGCTCGGGTGCGGAACCGGGTACGTCTCGGCGTGGCTGGCGCGCCGGGGAGCGCGCGCCGTGGGTATCGACAACTCTCCCGCCCAGCTTGCGAGCGCACGGCAATTCCAGGACGCGCACGGCCTCCCGTTCCCGCTGATCCACGGCGATGCCGAGCACCTCCCGTTCGCAGATGCGAGCTTCGACCACGCCATCTCCGAGTACGGCGCGGCGATCTGGTGCGACCCACGCGTCTGGATCCCCGAGGCGGCGCGCGTGCTGCGTCCCGGCGGGCGTCTCTCCACCTGCGGACACGTCCTCCTCATGCTCGCGATGGACGAGGCGGAGCACGTGCCCGCGCATCGCAGCTCCAGCGGCCTACTTCGGGATGCACCGCCTGGCGTGGGCCACGGGCGAGGTGGAGTTCCACGTCCCCACGGAGAGATGATCGCGATCCTCGGATCGATGCGGGTTCAGGGTCTCGCGCTCCGCGGCTCCGCCCTCCCGAAGGCGCGCGGACCGCCTACGACTTCGTCACGCTCGACTGGGCGCGCCAGTGGCCGAGCGAGGAGGTGTGGATCGCGCGCAGCGCTGACCGCCGCCGGTAGTCGTCAGCGCGCCGCGAGCCAGCTCAGGACATGAACGGATAGACCTGGGTATCGGCCTCGACCCCGAGCACGAGATCGTCGTGGCCAAGCTTGCGAAGTCGCGCCAGGTGCGATCGGCGCTGCCCATCTTCAGGAAGCCGTCGTAGTAGGCCGTGTCGTCGCTGCACATCTTGTCCTTGGTGCCGGCGACGACGCAGGCTTCGTCGTAGCGGAGCCGTAGTTGTTCGCGTAGACGTAGGGCGTGTGGAACGTCGCCGGTGTGGTACTCGCCAGGTCTTGTTGCGCGCGCCGTCGAGGAACTGCTGGCACACGCGCGATTCGGTGTCGTCGATGGTGTCGTTGATGACCGCCTGGCTGATCTGCGGGTTCATGTTGGGCGGATACCACACCTGCGCCGTGAGGTAGCTCGTCCCGACGTTGCCGAACACCCATTGCAGGAAGTCGGCGAGCGGTCCTCCCACGTAGGGGAGGTTGCGCACGTCCCCGGAGAGGTAGGTCGTCAGCGTGCCGAACGGGAGATACCCCACGCTCTCGAGCGCGTCGTTGGCGGCGTCGCTCCTGGCCAGCTCGTTCACGATCAGGTTGTAGTCGTAGTAGTCGTAGAGCCACCAGTTCCAGATCGACACGTCGTACTTCCACTTCATGCGCACCGGGCTCGCGATCGTCACGAGTCCTCGGAGGCCCGCGTTGCGCGTCGACGCGAGGGAGGGGTCCTTCACGACGCGCTTGCCATAGACGTCGTAGAGCTTCTCGTAGCACGGCAGCGGACCGCACCACCCCCAGCCCCACACCTCGTCGACCTTGACGTTCTGGATCTTCACGCCCTGGAGGTACCCGTACGCCACCATGCCGCCCATGCTGTGCCCGATCCAGAAGGGCTTCTTGCCCGTCGCCGACTTCACCTTGTTGACGATCGCGGGCACGTCGAAGGCCGCGAACTCGTCGATCGACCAGTCCCAGTTGCCGGACGATCCGCTCTTGTAGGTGCCCTTGCCGTGGCTCCGCAGGTTCGCGTCCCACACGTCGTAGCCGTGATCGGCGAGGTAGACCGCAAGCGACGAGCCGGGGACCGCGAGGTCCATGCAGGCCTGGTTCTGGACGATTCCGTGGCACAGGATCACCGGCGTGCCGCCGCTCTTGTACCGCTTCATCGCGAGCGTCACCCCGTCCGTCGTGGTCGCCGTCTCCCTGGTGATGGTGTAGGGCGACGCCGCGGTCCCGGTGAGGACGAAGGTGAGAGTGAGGGAGATCGGTCGGATCATCGGGCGGGGCCTCCTGGCAATCATCCGGCGGGGACGCGGATCCTACGCGGCGTGACGCGATGCGTCAAGAGCCGGCCCCGACGCGTTTCGGCCGCGCGGCGAGGCCTTCCGGGCGTTGATTGGCACGGGGCTTCTCATGTAGATTCCTCTCACAACTTCCGCTGGGAAAGGTCCGCAGAACCGGCCCGGACCATCCGGGCCCGAGGAGCGATGATGAGGAACGCTAACGGCTGCACGCAACGGGGCGCTTCGATCCGCATCGCGGGGACGCTCTCTGTCCTCGCTCTCACCTTCGTCCCCGTTTCGGCGGCCGCGCCCGACGGGGCGCGCGCCGCGGCGATGGAGGCGTTCCGCGCGGGTCGCGGCGTCGCGGCACGGACCGACGGGCGCTGGCACCTCCTGCCGTCGCGACCGGCGACGGCGGCCACGCGGGCGTCCTCTCCCGGTAGCCCCAGCGCGACGCTCCTCTTCCAGC
Organism: Acidobacteriota bacterium; assembly: GCA_046331505.1. GTDB lineage: Bacteria > Acidobacteriota > Vicinamibacteria > JAXLQT01 > JAXLQT01 > JAXLQT01. The sequence continues at coordinate 128,623 of JAXLQT010000020.1, read as the reverse complement.
GCCCGAACCAGGCGGACGCCCAGCTCTCCGACATCGAGTGCGACCTCTGCGGCGGCTTCAACCAGGCGATCGCCGAGAACTTCGTCGTGAGCAACGGCGGCGCCGGAGCGACCGTCGGCAGCGCGACGTTCTGGGGTGTCTACGCCTTCAACAACACGGCGCCGCCGTCGGACTCCTTCACCGTCATCCTGCACAACGACCTCGCCGGCCTGCCGGGTACCACGCGATGCACCTTCGGCCCCCTGTCGCCGACGCGCGTCGCGACGGGGGTGATCGCCACCGGCCAGAACCTCGACGAGTACATGTACACGGTGACGCTGCCGGGAGGATGCTTCCTGCCCGACGGCACCTACTGGATCGAGATCTTCGACGACACGACGGTCGATCCCGACGACGACGACTGGTTCTGGGAGACGGGCATCCAGGATTTTGCCCGCGGTCTTCCCGACTTCGCGCTCGCGAGCGAGGCCCCGGGCGTCAACTGGACGTCGTCGGCGGGAGCCGACGAGGAGCTCTCGCTGGTTCTCGTCGATGCGTCATCGACCTGCCGCGAGCCAGCCCTCGCGATCCCTGACAACAACGCGGGCGGCGTGAATGACACGCTGAGCGTCGCCGCCGGCGGCATCATCACCGACGTCAACGTGTCGATCGTCGCCACGCACACGCGCGTGGGGGATCTGGACTTCCGGCTCACCCACGTGCCGACGGGCACCCAGGTCATCATCCTCGATCGCCCCGGCGTCCCGCCCGCGCCGGGCTGCGCCGGGAACGACATGGACGTCGTCCTCGACGACGCGGCCACAGCAGGTGGAGACGCAGTGTGCGGGCACCGATCCGACGATCCTCGGGACGTTCCCGCCCGAACAACCCGCTCTCGGCGTTCACCGGTCTGGACTCGACGGGCAACTGGACGCTGCGCGCGCGGCCTCAACACCGGCGAGGTCGGGACGCTCGATCAGTGGTGCCTGCTCTTCACCTACTGCCCCAACATCACGGTCAACCCGGGCAGCCCGCTGCCGCCCGGCACGACGGGGACGCCCTACTCCGCGACGTTCACCGGCTCGGGCGGCACGGCGCCGTACACCTTCACGGTCACCGCCGGGGCGCTGCCTCCGGGCCTGGCGCTCAACGGCGCAACCGGCGTCCTCTCGGGCACCCCGACGGCCCAGGGCACGTACAACTTCACGATCCGCGCCACGGATGTGAACGGTTGCTTCGGAGCCCGCGCCTACACGCTCGTGATCAGCTGCGGCACCATCACCCTGGCGCCGGCCGCGCTGCCCAACGGGACACTGGGCGTGCCTTACAGCCAGACCATCACCGCATCGGGCGGGACCCCGCCCTACGTTCGCCGTGACGGGAGGGACGCTTCCGACCGGGCTTGCCCTGAGCGCCGGAGCGTGCTCTCGAGGACGCCGACCGCAGCGGGCACGTTCAACTCCAGGTGACCGCTACCGACGCGAGCGGCTGCACCGGAGGCCGCCAGTACAGCGTCGTCATCAACTGCGCGACGATCACCGTCTCGCCAAGCTCGCTCCCGGCGGGGACGGTCGGCACCCCTACAGCCAGACGGTCACGGCGTCGGGCGGCACGCCGCCTACACGTTCGCGGTCACCGCCAGTCCCTTCCCCCGGGCCTCGCGCTCAGCAGGGCCACCGGCGTGATCTCGGGAACGCCGACGACCTCGGGGACGTTCAACTTCACGATCACCGCAACCGACGCCGCGTCCTGCACCGGGAGCCGCGCCTACGCGCTGGTCATCAACCCGAGCAGGTGCGGTACGATCCTCTCGCCGCCGACGCTGCCCAACGGCACCGTCGGGGTGCCGTACAGCCAGACCGTCACCGCATCCGGCGGGACGGCGCCTTCACCTATGCGGTCACCGCCGGAGCGCTCCCGCCGGGCCTCGCGCTCAACGGAGCCACCGGGGTGATCTCGGGAACGCCGACGACCTCGGGGACGTTCAACTTCACGATCACCGCGACGGATGCCGGGTCGTGCACCGGGAGTCTCGCCTACACGGTGACCATCAACCCGTCGGGGTGCGGCACCATCACGATCTCCCCGGCCACGCTTCCGAACGCGGTCCTGGGGATGCTGTACAGCCAGACGCTCACCGCGTCGGGCGGGACGGCACCCTACACGTTCGCGGTGACCGCCGGAGCCTTGCCCGCGGGACTGACCCTCTCCGCGGCAGGAGTCATCTCCGGAACGCCGCAGGTGACGGGACCCTTCAACTGCACCATCACCGCCACAGACTCCGCATCCTGCACCGGGAGCCAGATCTACACCCTCACCGTCGTCGCGATCTCGGACTACGTCGTCGGTCAGGGCGACGGCCAGCCCAACGCCAACCGCGTGCGCGTCTACACGCCGGCGGGCACCCCGACGAGCGTCGACTTCCTTGCCTACGCCGCTGGGCAGTGGGGCGTCAACGTCGCGTCCGGGAACGTCAACGGCCCGATCTTCGACGAGATCCTCACCGGTCCTGGGCCGGGCCCGGTGTTCGGCCCGCAGGTGCGCGGGTGGGATCGCGCAGGGACGCCGCTCGCGAAGATCAACTACTACGCCTACGGCACGCTGAAGTTCGGCGTCAACGTCGGGAGCGCCGACGTGGAGAACGACGCCTTCGACGAGATCCTCACGGGCGCCGGTCCCGGCCCGGTGTTCGGACCGCACGTCCGCGGCTGGAACTACGACAACGTCACGCTCACGGCCATCGCGAAGATCAGCTTCTTCGCGTACGGCACGCTCAAGTACGGCGTCAACGTGACCGGAGGCAGCGTGGATGCGGACGCCTTCGACGAGATCGGCACGGGCCCCGGCCCCGGCGTGATCTTCGGGCCGCAGATGCGCGGCTGGAACTACGACGGCGCCAACATCACGGCGATCTCCAAGGTCAACTTCAACGCCTTCGCCGGTCTCACCTACGGGCTCAACCTCGCCTGGGGCGACGTCGACGGAGACGGCTTCGACGAGCTCATCGCCACTCCGGGTCCGGGACCGACGAACCCCTCGCGCTTCGTCGGGTACGACTACGACGGCACCACCATCTCCGCGCTTCCGGGCTTCGACATCACGCCCTTCACGACGATGTACGGAGGGCGCGTCGGTGCCGGCGATCTCCTCGGCGACCTGAGCGAGGACCTCATCGCCGGCGCGGGTCCCAACAGCGTGGCGACGTCGGAGACCCAAGGCTACGACTACACCGGCTCCGCGCTCGTCCTGGTCCCGCCGACCTTCGTGCCGTTCACGGGCGGCTACGGGGTCAACGTCTCGGGCGGGATCCTCGGGTACTGACGAGCTCGGATCCGGCGCGCGGCGGGTGACGTTCGCCCGCCGCGCGACGGCCCGGCGAGAACATCCTCAGCTCGCGCCAGCGATGCTCGCGAGGAGTCGCGGAGGGTAGTCCGCGCGGCACTCGCCGTGCAGCAGCGATCCCGGCGCCGCACGCTCCGCCTCGATCGCGCGGCCGAGGGCGTCGATGCGGCGCTGTACCGGAGCCATCGGCTCGAGCCCGAGGTCCTTCACCAGCGCGCTCGCCTCCTGGTGCCAGCGCTCGGCTCCGCGTCCTGCCATCAGCGCGAGATGACCGCGCTCGCAAAGACACATCGCGAGACGCGGGATCTCGCCGGCGGCTCGGAGCGCCGCCTCGGCCTCACCCAGTGCGGCGGCGTCTCCCGTCCCGCCGGTGCGCCGGAGGAACCGCGCCCGCCCCGTCGCGACCGACGCCGGCAAGAGCGGATCGTCGAGCGCGCCGGCGGTCCGGACGGCGCGCTCGAAGCGCTCCGACGCGCGCGCGATCTCGCCCTCCAGGGCGTCGAGCTCCGCGAGGCTCTGGTCGCACAGCGCCTCCCACGTACTGCGCCCCAGCGAGAGCTGGCGCGCCCGGTCGATGGCCTCTCTGGCCTCGGGATGCCGCCCCTCGTCCTGATCGATCCACCCGACCACGACGAGGAGAAACGCAAGCACGCTTCCTGCATCCGCCTCCTCGAGAGCGTGGCGCGCCTCGGAAGCGATCGCGCGCGCGGCGCGCGCTCGTCCCTGCTCCCAGGTGAGATGGGCGAGGTTCGCGATCGAGATCCCCTCGCCGACCAGGAGCCCGATCTCGTGGAAGATCGCGCGTGCGCGCTCGTAGGCGTCGCGGGCCTCCCGGAGGTTGCCGCGCGATTGGAGGAGCGATCCGACGTTGCCGATGGCGTTGGCCTCGGATTCCCGATCGCCGAGGCGCACCGCGAGCTCGTACGCCTGCTCGTGGAGCGCCATCGCCTCGGTCCATCGGCCCTGCTCGGTCCGCAGGCCCCCGAGATTGGTCAGCACCGTGAGCTCGCCGGAGAGGTTGCTCGTTGCGCGGTGCATCGCCAGCGCCTGCTCGTGGCATGTCAAAGCCGCATTCCGCCGGCCGGCATTGCCGTGCACGACCGCGAGGTTCTCGATCGCCTGCGCCTCGAGATCGATCTCGCCGAGCGCGTTGTAAATGGCGATGCAGGCCTCGTAGCGCGCCCGCGCCTCGTCCGCGTGACCCATCAGGAGCTCGAGGCCCGCCACGTTGCCCAGCGCGATCGCCTCGTCGCGTGGTTCCCCCGAGAGCCGCGCGGCGCCGAGCGCCTCGTGACACTGCACGATCGCCTCGGCGGTCCGGCCCTGGAGCCGGAGCACGTCCGCGAGGGCGCGCAGCGCCGCGGTACGCTGGCCCGCCGTCACTCCCGGAAGCGCGAGGAGCGCGCGCAGGAGCGCCTCCGCGTCTCTCCAGGCATACCGCGCGCGGGCAGCCTGAGCCGCATCGAGGTAGCTCGGGATGGCTCGCGCCGGCTCCCCGGCGCGATCCCAGTGGTGCGCGCGCGCTCCGGCGGCCGCGGCATCGGACGCCCTCTCGAGCGCCTCCGCGGCGCGACGGTGGAGAACGAGGCGCTCCTCCGGCACCACCGTGTCGTAGGCCACGTCCCGCAGATTGCCGTGTCGGAAGCGGATGCGCGATCCCACCTCGTGGACGCAGTGGCGGCGCACGAGCTCCGCGACGCCGTCGTCGATCTCCGCGTCACCGAGCCCGGAGACGGCTTCGAGCAGCGCGCGCTCGACCTCCCGTCCCAGCACGGCGGCCGGGCCGACGACTCTCGCGGCCGCGGGTGAGATACCGGCGAGACGACGGGACGCCAGGTCGCGCAGGGTGGCTGGCAGCGGGATCGCCTCCTCGAGCGGTTGCGCCCGCGACGCATCGACGCGACGCATCCGCCACTGGCCCGACGGATCGCGTAGCAGCACCCCTTCGGCGACGGCCGTCCTCAGGTATTGCGCCACGAAGAACGGGTTGCCCTCCGCCGAGGAGACGAGGAAGCGCCGGAACCGGCGCGGGAGCGGACGAAGCGCGAGCATGTCCGAAGCGATCGCGGCGATCGCATCGTCGCCGAGTCGATCGAGCCCGACATCCTCTGCGCCGGGGAGCGTCCGCAAGGACGCCATCGGCCCGGCCTCCTCCGTACGGTAGCTCGCCACCACGACCACCGGGTGCGTGTCGAAGAAACCCGTGCGGGAGAGATGGCGCAACGCCTCGATCGTCAGCTCGTCGCCGGCGTGGAGGTCGTCGATCATCAGGACGATCCCGCGCCCGCCGGCAAAGGCCGCGAGGACTGACGCGAGCGAGCGCAGGAGACGCAAGCGCGCGGCCTCGGCGGGGAGCGGCGCGGGCGGCGGCGTGTCCAGCCCGCGCACCACCGCTGCGATGGTCGCCTCGTAGGGCGCGAGGATCGCGCCGTGCGACCCGAGCACCCGCCGTGCCTCGGCGATCCCTTTCTCGCGGCACACGTCGGCGACGGCCGACAGGAGCCCGCCGAGCCCCTGGAGCGGCGCCACGCCCTCGAGCCCCGCCACGCAGTCGCATGCCACGACGCGCGGTCCAGCGCGCATCGCGCGACGGCCGGCCTCCTTCACCAGGCGCGTCTTGCCGGCTCCCGCCTCGCCGCCGACGAGCACCAGCGCGCCCCGCCCATGGGCAAGCCGCTCCATCGACCGATCGATGGTCCCGAGCGCCTCCTCGCGCCCTGCGAGCCCCGGGCGATAGAGGTAGGTGCGCGGCGGTGGGCCGGCGAGCGGCTCCACCGCCGCTCCCAGCGCGAGCAGCGCCTGCGCCACGTCGTCCGCGTGGCCCAGCCGCTCCCGCGGCTCCTTCGCGAGCAGGCGCAGCACCACGTCGTCGACCTTCGGATCCAGGTCGCCGCAGAGCGCCGATGGAGGGACCGGCGCATGGTTGACGTGCATGAGGAGGATCTGCGCGGCCGTCTCGGCCAGGAACGGCGGTCGGCCCGTGAGGAGCTGGTAGAGGATGCAGCCGAGCGCGTAGAGATCGGCGCGCGCGTCGAGGAGCTCGCCTCGCGCCTGCTCCGGCGCCATGTAGAGCGCGGTCCCGGCGATCTCGCCGACCACCTCCATCGTCTCCCGGAGCTCCGCATCGAATGCCTCGCTCGTGAGCCCGAAGTCCACGATCACGGGCATCCCGTCCGCCGTCACGAGGACGTTGTCGGGCTTCAGATCGCGGTGCAGGATCCCCTCGCCATGGAGGTAGGAGAGCGGCGCGCACAGGCGCCGCACGATGGTCAGGATCCGCGGCCGCGCCTGGGGTGGCGACGGCGGCCCGAAAAGCGATCGGCCCGGCGCGGACGACCACCCGCCCGACGACGACTGGACCTCCGTCCGATCCGACGACATCACGCGCGTCGCCGAGAGCGATGCCGCCAGTAGCTCGGTGCTTGCCTGGAGGTCGACGCTTCGCTGGAGCGAAGAGTCCTCCTCGACCCCCTGGACGTACCGGGTGAGCGTCGTCCCCGCAAGGAGGTCCATCGCGTACCACGGGCCCCGCGACGTCACGCCATCGTCGAGGATGCGCACGACGCCGGGATGGCGCACGCGCGCCAGCGCCTGGATCTCCCGCCGCAGGCTCGAGACCCTGTGCTCCGACGGCACCTTCACGGTCTTGATGGCGACCTCGACGCCCGTCTCTTCGTGGCGTCCGAGCAGCACCGAACCGAAGCTCCCCGATCCGATCTCCCGCACGATCCGGTAGGGGCCGAGGCTCCCGCCTTCCGTCATCGGCCGATCATCGCCGGATCTCGCCCTTCAGCGGACGGTGCCAGGCCCACCGCGAGGGCCGTAGGCGATCGCGCGCGCGAGCTCGTCGATGCGCTGCCGCGCGGGGCTTCCGGGACCCGCGCCACCCTGGTCGACCAGCGACATCGCCTCGTCGAGAAGACGGGTCGCGTCGCCACCCTCCTCGAGCAAGAGGTGGCCCTGCTCGCAGAGGCACTCGGCGAGCCGGAGGAGCTCGACGAGCTCGCGCAGCTTGATCTCGATCGCCAGGAGCAGCGTTCGCCTCTCGTCCCGCGAGCCTCCCGAGCGGCGCAGGAGCCTCGCCCGGGCGATGTCGACGGCCGCGTGCATCAGGGCGTCGTCCTGGCCCTCGAGGAGGCGCACGGCGCCGCGCAGGGACTGTTCGGCGGCGTCGCATCGGCCCAGCGTCGTCTCCAGCGCTCCGAGAGCCAGCCACGCGAGGCTCTCGAGCAACGGGCCCTTTCCCTCGATGCGGCGCAGCGCCTCGCGGTACGCGGCGCTCGCGGCATCGTATCGTCCCTCCGCCTCGGCGAGCCATCCCTCGATCAGGCGGACGAAGGTGAGCTGCCTCAGGCCGCCGATCTCCTCGGAGAGCGCACGAGACTCGGAGAGCAGGAGACGGGCGTCGGCGGTGTGCCCTTGCTCGAGCGCGAGGTGGGCGAGGTTCGCGAGGAGGGTTGCTTCGCCCAGCCTCCCGCCAATCTCGTGGAAGATCGGCCGAGCGCGGTCGTAGAAGTCGCGCGCCTCGCGAAGCCATCCCCGCGCGTGGCGGATCGACCCGATGTTGCCGGTGAGGAGAGCCTCGGACTCCCGCTCTCCCGACGCTCTGGCCAGGGCGAGCCCCTCCTCCATGATGGCGATGGCTTCCTGCCAGCGTCCTTGCTCGGCCCGGAGGCCGCCGAGGTTCGTGAGCGCCGTGAGCTGCCCGTTGACCGAGCCCAGCTCACGGAACATCCCTAGCGCGCTCTGGTGACAGGCCTCCGCCGCCTGCGTGACGCCGGCGTTCTGGAGGAGGACCGCGAGGTTCTCGATCGCGTTCGCCTCGAGCCGCTGCTCGCCGATCGCGTGGAGGATGGCGATTCCCGCCTCGTAGCGCGCGCGGGCCCGCTCGGCGTCGCCGAGGATCTGCTCGGCGCCGGCGATGTCGACCAGGGAGCGTCCCTCCCACCGCGCGTCTCCGATCGCCCGCGCGTCCTCGAGGCCCAGTGCGTGCTCCTGGACGGCTTCGGCGAACCGACCCCGGTGCGTGAGGACGCTGCCGAGCGAGGCGTGTGCGGCCGTCCGGTGAAGGGAAGGCTCCGGGCAGAGACGCAGGAGCGATCGCAGGAGCTGCTCGGACTCGCGCCATGCGTACCGGCCGCGCGCGGCCCGCGCGGCCTCGGCGTAGCACGCGACCGCGCGGTCGGTCGCGCCGGCCCGTTCCCAGTGGAGCGCCAGCGCAGGCAACGTCTCCCGCGCGCGTCCGGCCGACTCCAGGCACTCCGCCGCGCGTCGATGCATCGCGACCCTCGCATCGGCGGCGACGGATTCGTAGGCGACGTCGCGCAGCGTCGCATGGCGGAAGCGCAGGCCGTCGCCGGTCTCCATGACGCAGTGACGGCGCACGAGCTCCGCCACCCCCTCGGCGATACGGAGCTCCTCGAGACCCGAGACCAGGGCGAGCAGCGCGCCATCGACGTCCCGTCCCAGGACCGAGGAGTGTTCGAGCACCGCGCGCGCCGTGGGGGAGAGTCCGGCGAGGCGGCGCACGGCCAGATCGCGCAGGGTTGCCGGCAGCGGGAGCGCGTCCTCGAGGGGCTGCGCCTGCGACACGTCCACGCGGCGCATGCGCCACTGGCCCGACGCGTCGCGAAGGAGCAACCCCTCGGCCACCGCCGTGCGGAGGTACTGTGCGACGAAGAAGGGATTCCCCTCGGCCGAGTCGACGAGGAAGCGCCGGAAGCCGTCGGGGAGCGGCCAGAGGGCGAGCATGTCGGCGGCGACGTTGGCGATCGCATCGTCGTCGAGGCGCTCGAGCGCCACGTTGAGAACGGACTCGTCGTCCCGCAGTCCGTCCAGGTCCTCGCCGGATTCCTCGGGCCGGAAGCTCGCGACGACCACGAACAGGCGCTCGCGCAGAGCTTCGTGCGCCAGAGGTGGCGCAGGGCGCCGAGCGTGAGCTCGTCCGCCTCGTGAACGTCGTCCATCAGGAGGACCAGGCGTTGCGTCCGCGCGAGGTTGGCGATCACCTCTGCAAGCGATCGGTGAAGGCGCGCCAGCGCCGCCTCCGGCGAGAGCGTGGCGGGCGTCCTCATCCCGAGGCTGTCGGAGAGGCGCCGCACACCGGAGTCGTACGGCGCGAGGATCGCGGCCTGCACGCCGAGGAGGCGCTCGGCCTCACCGGGGCCTCGCTCGCGGCAGCGATCGGCGATCGCCTCGAACACGCCGCGGAAGCCCTGGAGCGGCTTGCCTCCATCACGCGCCGTCGCGCAGTCGCTTCCGATCACCCGATGGCCGAGCTTCCCGGCGCGGCGTCCCACCTCCTTCAGGAGCCGCGTCTTCCCGGCCCCAGCTTCTCCGCAGAGGAGCACCATGCCACCACGGTCCTCGCGCAGGCGTCCGACCGGCTCGTCGATCGCCGCGATGATCTCCTCCCGTCCCGCGAGTGCGGGACGGTACAGGTAGGTGCGCGGCGCCGGACCGGCCAGCGGCTCGTTCGCCGCTCCCAGCGCCAGCAGCGCGTGCGCGACGTCGTCCGCGTGGCCCAGCCGCTCCCGCGGATCCTTCGCGAGCAGCCGCAGCACCACGTCATCGACGCGTGGATCCAGGTCTTGACAGAGTACCGTCGGAGGGACCGGCGCCTGGGTCACGTGCATCAGGAGCACCTGCACCGCGCTCTCGGCCAGGAACGGTGGCCTCCCCGTGAGGAGCTGGTAGAGGATGCAGCCGAGCGCGTAGAGGTCGGCGCGCGCGTCGAGGAGCTCGCCTCGCGCCTGCTCCGGCGCCATGTAGAGCGCCGTGCCGGCGACCTCGCCCACCACCTCCATCGTCTCCCGGAGCTGTGCGTCGAATGCCTCGCTCGTCAGCCCGAAGTCCACGATCACGGGCATGCCGTCCGCCGTCACGAGGACGTTGTCGGGCTTCAGGTCGCGGTGCAGGATCCCCTCGCCGTGGAGGTAGGAGAGCGGCGCGCACAGGCGCCGCACGATCGTCAAGATCCTCGGCCGCGCCTCCGGCGTCGAGGGCGGTCCCAGCAACGCTTGTCCTGGCCCTGACGACGAGCTCCCGGACGACGAGAGGACCTCGGTGCCGTCGGAGGCCACCACGCGCGTCGCCTGGAGCGATGCGGCCAGCACTTCGGTGCTCGCCTGGAGATCCACGCTGGTCTCGAGCGACGCATCCGCGAGCCCTCGGACGTACCGTAGGAGCGTCCTGCCTTCCACCAGGTCCATCGCGTACCACGGTCCCCGCGAGGTCACGCCGTCGTCGCGGATGCGCGCGACGCCCGGATGGCGCACCCGCGCCAGCGCCTGGATCTCCCGCCGCAAGCTCGAGACCCTGTTCTCCGAGGGCACCGTCACCGTCTTGATCGCGACCTCGACTCCCGTCGCCTCGTCCCGCCCCAGGAGCACCGACCCGAAGCTGCCGGAGCCGATCTCCCTGACGATCCGGTAGGGGCCCAGCGTCGCGCCTTCCCTCATCCCACCATCATCGCCGGATCGCTCACGGGAACGATGGTTTCCACCGGGTCGCGGCCACGAGTCTCACCCCGAAGATCGCGGCGGCTCTTGACGCCGAAGTGCGTGGACGACTCCTTAGCGCTTGGCCGTGCGGGAGGACGTCCCGGTGCGATCCCGCGAGTCAGGCGGCGCCGGCGAGGAACGAGGCGAGCGCTGCGTTGAAGGGCTCGGGGGCCTCGAGGTTAGAGAGGTGTCCCGCGCCGGGGACCTCGACGAAGCGCGCCCCAGGGATCGCGGAGGCCATCTCGCGCGCGACCGCCGGGGGCGTGAGCGCGTCGAGGGCGCCGGCGATGCAGAGGGTGGGGCAGGCGATCCCGGGGAGCATGGGAGTGGAGTCCGTGCGCTCGGCCATGCCGCGCTGGGCGGCGGCGACGGCCGCGGGGGAGCTCTCGGAGATGATCTGCCGCACGCGGACCTTGATCGTGTTGGGCGCGGTCGCGGCGACGAGCTTCGGGACCATCTCGTCGGCGACCCAGCCGAGACCCTTTCCGAGCGCGTTCTCGGCGAAGGCGAGGCGTCCGGCGCGACCCTCGGGCGTGTCGGCCATGGGCCGCGTGTCGGCGAGGACGAGCGCCCGCACACGGGCGGCGGCGAGGCGGTGGAGCGCGAAGGCGGCGTAGCCGCCCATCGAGCAGCCGCAGACGATCACCTTCTCGATGCCGAGGTGATCGAGGACGGCGAGCGCGTCGCTTGCGATCGTGTCCATCGTCAGCGTGTCGGGCGCGACGCCGCTCTTGCCGAAGCCTCGTGCGTCCGGCGCGACGATGCGGTGGCGGCGCTGGAGCGCCGGCATCTGCCACATCCACATCCGCGAGTGGAGGGGGAAGGCATGGAGCATCAGGATCGCGTCGGATCCCTTCCCCTGATCGACGTAGTGGATCGTGTCCGCTCCGATGGAGAGGGTGGGCATGTCGTTGCTCCTACCGATAGTCCTTCGCCTCGATGCCGCGGCGCGAGAGCAGCTTGTGCAGGCTCACGCGATTGATGCCGCTGAGGCGAGACGCTTTCTGGATGTTGCCGTGGCTCCTGGCGAGGATGTCGCGCAGGAACCGGTCCTCGAACTCGTCGAGCAGCTTCCGGCGTGCGGCCTTGTAATCGCCGTCCACGCGCGCGGTCGGGCTCGCTGCGACCGCCTTGGCCCCCCGGAGCTGCGACGGCAGCGACCGGAGATGGATCTGCTCGCCCGTCTCGAGGATGACGGCGCGCTCGACGACGTTCTTGAGCTCGCGGACGTTGCCCGGAAAGTCGTGCGCCTTGAGCGCCGCGAGCGCGTCGGCTGCGACGCCCTTGACGCGCTTTCCGTGGACGCGCGCCGCCTCCTCGACGAAGGCCTTCACCATCCCCGGGATCGACTGGCGGTACTTCCTTAGCGGTGGCAGCCAGATCTGCACGAGGTTGAGGCGGTAATAGAGGTCCTCGCGGAACCGTCCCTCGCGGATCATGGCCTCGAGGTCGCGGTTGGTGGCGGCGATGACGCGCACGTCGACCTTGCGCGTCGCGTCGCTGCCGCCGATGCGCGCGATCTCGCCCGACTGAAGGCGCGCAGGAGCTTGACCTGGAGCGGGAGCGTCAGGTCGCCGATCTCGTCGAGGAAGAGGGTGCCGCCGTCGGCCTTCTCGAACTCCCCGATCTTGGCGAAGGTCGCGCCGGTGAAGGCACCCTTGGCGTGGCCGAAGAGCTCGCTCTCCAGGAGCTCGCCGGGGATCGCCGCGCAGTTGACGACGACGAACTGGCGCCGGCTGCGGCGCGAGTTGAAGTGGATGGCGTTGGCGATGAGCTCCTTGCCCGTGCCGCTCTCGCCGCGCAGGAGGACCGGCGCGCTCGTCGGCGACACGCGCTCGACCAGCTCCTCCGCCTCCTCCCACTCGGGGCAGAGGCCGCGGATCATGATGCCGCGCAGGTCCTTCTCGCGGCTCTTCTGGTAGAGCTGGGCGCGGCGCACGAACTTCGCAGCCTGGCGCGCGGCTCCTCGAGCACGCGCACGTCCTCGCTCGTGAAGGCGTCTCCCTTCACGCTCTCGAGGACGATGGCGCCGATGGCACGGTCCTGGAACGGGATCGGCACGGCGACGTTGGAGCGGATGCCGCGGAAGAGCGGCGCGTAGTTCGGGTCCTTGTCGATGTTGCCGGTCGCGTAGGGCTTGTTGTGCTCGACCACCCAGAAGGCGATGCCCGAGGGCCGCCCGCGCCGGCGCTTCAGCCGCAGCGGCGCCTTCTTCAGGAAGTCGCCGCGCAGGGATCGCGATTCGACGATGAGGTCGCCCGTGTCCTCGTCGACCAGGAAGATCGTCCCGTTCTTGACGCGCAACCGGCCGAGGGCGATCTCGAGCACCTTCGCGAGCAGATCGGGAAGCTCGCTCTGGTCGAGCTCCTGCGAGGCGTCGGCGACGGCGCCGACGTCCCAGAGGAGATCGATCTCCTTCTGCGATCGCGAGAGGTCGTTCCTGGTGTGGAGGATCGTGCCCGCCTGCTCGGCGAGCTTCTCGAAGAAGTAGCCGTCGACCCGCGCGAACGCACCGGGCTCGCGGGCCTCGAGGTCGAGGAACGCAACGGGTGCGCCGTCGTGGGAGATCGGGAGGATGAGCTGGCTCTTCGTGCCGGGAAGGAACGGACGCAGCGCCTCGCGCTCCTCGAGCACGTGCAGGCCGCCGAGCCCGATGAGCGCGCGCAGCGGCGAGGCGAGCAGGTCGATGGTCGTGCCTCGCGCCGCCTTGCCGTCCTCCTCCGTCGACGCCCGGACCTGCGCGAGCGCTCCCTCGTCGTCCAGCACGGCGCAGAAGCCGCGGGTCTGGGCCCCGGCCTCCTGTCTTGCGTACTGGAGGAGCTTCTTCACGGCATCGTCGAGGGTCGCCGCGCCCGACATCTCGCCGTAGACCTGGTACAGCACCGACAGGATGTGATGCTGCCGCTCCAGCTCTTCGAGCCGGGAGCTCACAGGGCCCGCTCCATCCCCTTCTTTCCCGCGAGCTCCACGAGCTTCTTGATCTCCTGGTCGCGGTGCTTTGGGACGACGAGGAGCACGTCGTCCGTCTCGATGATCACGAGGTCGTTGACCCCGAGCAGAGCGACCGTCTTCTCGCGACGCTCCGTGATGACGAGGTTGCGCGCGGCGTCGACGGCGAGGAGACGGGCCTGGCTGCAGTTGGAGGCGTCGTCGCGACCTCCGTCCGGCCACAGTGCCTCGAGCGCGGACGGAGCGCCCACGTCGGTCCAGGAGAAGCGCGCCTCCATGACGAGGAGCCCGCGCTCCCGCTCCATGACCGCGTAGTCGATCGACGTCGCCGGAAGGCGATCGAACGAGAGGAACCCGTCGAGCTCCGGGTAGGCCCCGAGGTACGAACGGAGCAGGTGGGCGGCCGGGAAGACGAACATGCCGCTGTTCCAGAAGTGGCGGCCCGAGGCGACGTAGGCGGCGGCCGTCGCGGCGTCGGGCTTCTCGCGGAACGCGGCGACGCCGCGGACGAGGGGATCGCCCGGGAGCGGCTCCCCGGCCTCGATGTAGCCGTAGCCCGTGTTCGGCGCGTCCGGGCGGATGCCGAAGGTGACGATCGCGTCCCGCGCGATCGCGACTTCGGCGGCGTGCGCGATCGCCTCGCAGAGGGCCGACGCCGGCGCGATCTCGTGATCCGCCGTGAGGACCGCGACGCAAGCCTCCTGGTCCCGCTCGAGGATCGCCGACACGCCGAGGAACATCGCGGGCGAGGTATTGCGCGGGGCAGGCTCGACGATCAGCCGGTCCGGTGCGATGCCGGTGGACGCGAGGATCGCGTCCTTCATGGACTCCGGGGCGACCACGAGCCGGCGCTCCTCGGGGATCAGGGCCTCGATGCGCTCGAGCGCGACGGCGAGGAGCGACTTGCCGGGCGCGCTCGGCAGAAGAGGCAGGAGCTGCTTCGGGCGCGCCCGGCGCGACAGGGGCCAGAAGCGCGTGCCGCTGCCGCCCGCGAGGACGAGCGCGAAGAGATGGGGCGGCGCGGCGTTCACGGCACGTCGCAGACCAGCGCCATGCCCTCGCCGCTCGCATGGAACCGCCCCGGGCGCGCCGGCACCAGAGCGGTCTCGATGGTCGAGAGCGTCACCGGCTCGCCCTCGGCCTCGAGCGCGAGCTCTCCGTCGAACACCGTCACGCTCGCCACGCCCGAGACCTCGATGTCCTCGCCTTCCGTGCCCTCGTGGCACGCGAACGATCGCACGCGGAACCCGCCGCCTTCGAAGGTCCCGGACGATCGCGTGTCGGTGAAGAGCTCGACCGGTGCCGGCCCCGCGAGACCCCGCCCGCGATCCTCGAAGACCGCGTCGAGCGCGTCGGGCAGCGGCGTCGCGCCGGCCCGGGCGCGACCCCAGTCGTAGAGGCGCAGCGTCACGTCGGCGGGGCGCTGGAACTCGTAGAGGAGGATGCCGCCCGTCGCGTAGTGGACCGTCCCGCACGGCAGGAAGTAGGCCTGGCCGCGCAGCGGGCTATGGATCGCGAGGGCCCTCTCGGGCGTTCCCTTGCCGATCAGCATCTCGAGCATCGCGCGATCAATGCCGGGGAGGAGGCCGAGGCCGACGTCTGCGTAGGGCGAGGCTTCCAGGATCACCCATCCTTCCGTCTTGGCGTGGGCGAGGCCGAGGCGCCGCGATCGTTCCTCGGCGGGGTGGATCTGCACCGACAGCGAGTCGAGCACGTCGAGCACCTTGATCAGGAACGGGAGGTCGTCGTGCCGGCCGAGGAGATCCGCGCCGTGGGCATCGATCATCTCGCGAAGGGTCCGCCCCTCGTGAGGACCCGACCGTACGCGGCTCTCCGCGCCCGGGAGCGCGGAGGCCTCGAAGGACTCGCCAACGGGGCCCTCCGGCAGATTGGATCGATAGGCGGCAAGCGTCCTCCCGCCCCAGACCTTGGGCAAGTGGATCGGCGCGAGGGGCAGGATCGGTAGCGTCACGACGAGATGCGCTCTGCGATCGTGCATCCGGCACAGAGAGGGTTTCTCGAGAGGTCGCCCTTGATGAAGTCGCGCCGCAGCGTGGCGGCCTCCGGGGCGTTCCAGACGTCGTGGAGCGTGCGCGCGCGCAGGTCGCCGATGATCGTCGTCTGGTGGTAGTCGGTGCAGCAGAGCGTGACGCGGCCGTCGTGCAGCACGAAGGCCTGGCGCATCAGCCGCGTGCAGTTCAGGAACGCCGTCATGGGCCGCTTCGCAAGTGCCGTGCCGTCTCCGTTGACGGGGGCGTAGACGTCGATGTTGCCGCCCCGGTTCTCGAGGCGCGTGGCCTTCGCTTCGACGCCGCGCTCGGCCCAGTAGCGCAGCGCCTTGTCGGCGTCGATGAGGGCCGTGTTCACCATGGTGATCGTGACCTTGGGCTTCGTCAGGCGGCGGCGCGTCATCTCCGCGACGAGGTAGTCGACGTTCTCCATGACGCGCTCGAGCTTCGGCCCGCGCATCGTCTTCTCGTAGGCCTCCTTGTCGATGCCCTGCACCGAGACGTAGATCCGGTGGACGCCGCCCTCGGCGAGCATGCGGTCGATCACGCGCGGCCGCATCGGCTCGCCGTTGGTGGTGATGCACACCTTGCACGACGGCGCGTTCTTCTTGATGACGGCGACGCGGTCGAGGAGCTCCACGTCGATGAAGGGCTCGTTCATCAGGTAAGGCGAGATGCGCCGCACGCCGTGCTTCTCGCACTCGGCCACGATGCGCAGGAAGAGATCGTCGGCCATGCGCCCCTTCGGGACGATGTCCGCCGTCTCCCCGTAGGGGCAGAAGCAGCAGTCGGCGTTGCAGCCGGTGCGCGTCTGGATCTGCACCGCCGTCGGGAAGCGCGGCACTGCGCGGTGGAGCGCGAGCCGCTTCTGGACGCGGCCAAGCACGGAGTGGTCCGCGGGGAGGTAGAAGCGGTACTTGGGGGGGCGGGCGAGCCCTTCCATGGCGGGCGAAAATGCTAGCACCAACGGGTGCTCGGACGCCGCACCGCCTCCGGTACACTCTGCCGGGAAGAGATGAGCGTTTCAGGGCCGCCTCGAGGACTTCTCCTCAAGGACATCCTCCAGATCATCGCCTTCAGCGGAAGGAGCGGCACGCTGCGCGTGACCGCCGACGAGGCGGAGGCCCGCCTCCTGTTCAAGATGGGCTCGCTGGTCCGCGCCGAGGTGCCCGGCGGCCAGGCCGATTTCGGCACCATCGCGATCGAGCTCGGTCTCACCACCGACGCGCGCGTCCGCCAGGCGGCCGCGGACCAGGGCGAGGGCGCGTCCCGCCGCGCGCTCGGGCGCGTGCTTCTCGCGCAGGGAGACCTCAAGCCCGCCGACGTGGAGTTCGTGGTCAAGAAGCAGATCGCGCGCCCTGCGGACTCCTGGGATGGACGAGCGGCGAGTTCGTTTTCGAGCCGCACCCGTGGAGACGCCGGATTCGTTCGGCGCGGGCTACGCGGAGCTCATGCTCGAGCACGGGCTGAGCGTGCAGGAGATCCTGCTGCAAGCGGTCAAGTTCTTCGACGACCGCGAGCGGCTCGCGCCGAGGGCGCCCTCGCGCGGCGCGAACCCCGTCGTCGTGCTGTGGCACGAGGAGGGCTCTTCCGCGAGCTCCTCGAGAAGCGTCTCTCGCAGGAAGCGATCGAGGTCGACATGGTCGCCGACGGCGCCGCCGCGGGCACGCGCTTCCGCCCCACCGTGCCGAGGGCCGGCTCGCGGTGCTCCTCGCCGAGGCGACAGAGGAGGGCTGCGCGCCGGAGCTCGCCACCGATCTGGCGGCGGCGCACCAGCCGACGTTCGTCCTGTGGGAGCCGGGCACGCTCGGGCAGAACGTCGAGGTGGAGGGCACGTCGACTTACATCGAGAAGCCGGAGCGCAAGGCCGGGGAAGACGAGGGCTTCGTGCGGAGCATCGAGGCCCTGGCCGTCGACATCGCGTTTCGCGTCAAGGCGCTCCTCCCCGAAGAGGGCGTGTCGCGGCTGGGCGCCAGCGAAGGCTCCGGCGACGAGGCGCTCCCGCCCGAGCTTTCCGAGCTGCTCTCGCTGGTGCGCGGCGAAGACGCCGGCGCGCTGACGCTGAAGCTTCTCGAGATCGTGGGGAAGCGGTTCCCTCGCGCGGTGCTCATGCACGTGAAGGGCAAGACCCCCGAGGCGGGACTCGCGGTGAAGGGCGCCTACGGCAAGACCCTGCGGGGCACGCCCGCCTACGACCTCCTCACGGGTCTGGTCATGTCGCTCGATCAGGCCCCGGGATTCGTGGCGGCGTTCGAGACCGCCACCCCGCGGTGCCTGCGCGTCGGGCCCGACGCGGGTCAGATCCCCGATCTCATCGGCAACCCGAAGTCGGGCGAGTGCCTCGTCATCCCGGTCCTCGCGCGGACCCGGCCGGTCGCGATCATCTACGCCGACACCGGCGAGACCGGCGATCCGATCGGGGATCTCTCGGTCTACCGCACGATCACCACGCGCGTGTCGCGCGCCGTCGAGGAGGTGCTGATGAAGCGCAAGAGCACCGCCACGCCTCGCGTGTAAGATTGCCGCGATGGAGTGTCCTCGCTGCCGCGTGGCCATGACCGCTAGGGCCTACGAGGGGGTCGAGGTGGACGTGTGCGAGAGCTGCAAGGCGACCTGGCTCGACGCCGGGGAGCTCCAGACGATCTGCGACGTCCGCGAGCAGGAGTTCAAGGACGACGAGCGGGATCGCTTCTTCGACGAGCTCCACGCGCGGGACGGCAAGAAGATGGGACAGTCCCAGCTCGCTCCGACGCAGGCCTGCCCGGCGTGCTCGGGCCTGATGTCGCGCCTCGAGTATGCCTACTCCTCGTCGGTCGTCATCGATCGCTGCCCCCGCTGCGAGGGGATCTTCCTCGAGGGAGAGGAGCTCGCGCGGATCCAGATCTGGCACGAGGAGCGCGACGCCTACCGCGAGCACGTGCGGGAGGAGGAGCCCAAGACGCTCGGTCGCGCGACCATCGCGACGCTCGTCGAGGGGCTCGTCGGCTTCGTCAACTCGGCGCTCGGTACCAGCCGTTACTAGAGGGAGACCGTGGAAACGCCAAGAACCAAGAAGGTGATCCTGGTGGTCGAGGACGCGGCAGCGTCGAAGGAGATCTTCCAGATCGCGATCCAGAACAAGGATACGGAGCTCCTCGTTGCGTCCGACGGCGCCGAGGGAGTGCGGGTGGCGTTCGACCGCCGCCCCGATCTGATCCTGATGGACATGATGATCCCCCGTCTCACTGGTTACCAGGTGGCGGAGCAGTTGAAGGCCGACCCGCGCACGCGCCACATCCCCATCGTGGCCGTGACGGCGCGGGCGACGGAAGCAGAGCGCGAGAAGGCGCGCGTGGCGGGCTGCGACGACTTCGTGGCGAAGCCCTTCCGGCTCGGGGAGATCCGCGAGATCGTCGCCAAGTTCCTTGGCTAACGCAGCGGCGGAGCGGGAGTCGACGGAGGCGAGGGCGCGGCGCCCGTCCCTGCTCTTCCCGAGCATCGTCTTTCTCGTGGCGGTGGGGCTCCTCTTCGCGAGCGTCGACGTCCACGACCTCACCCGTGCGCTCGCGTCGTTCCCGGCGCGGCTGCTCCCGGCCGTCCTCCTCCTCTCCATCGGCAACTACGCGCTCCGGATGGTGCGCTGGCACCTCTACCTGAGGCAGATCGGCGTGCGCGTCCCGTTCAGCACGTCGGCGACGGCGTTCTCCGCGGGGCTCGCGATGTCGGTCACTCCGGGCAAGACGGGCGAGCTCGTGAAGGCCTACGGCATCGGGAAGCTCACGGGGACGCCCGTCCTCAAGGTGGTCTCGGTGATCCTGATGGAACGTGTGAGCGATCTGTGCGGCGTCGTCCTCCTCGCCGGCGTCGGGCTCTACCGCGAATACCCGCTGCCGGTTGCGGCGCTGGCGGGGGCGCTCGTCCTCGGCCACACGGTGCTGCTCGTCCCTCCCGCAGGACGGCTCGCGTTCCGGCTGCTGCACCGGCTCGACGGTCTGTCGACGGCGCTCGGCAAGGCGGTTCACAAGCTCGAGGAGGCTTATGCGTCGCTCGCGTCGCTCGCCCGCCCGGGGACGATGCTCATGGCGACGATCGTCGCGGTCGTTTCGTGGGGCGCGGAGGGCCTCGGTCTCTACCTCACCGTCCTGGGGCTGGGCGGCGCGGCGAAGGCGACGCTAACCTCTATCGTCATGATCTACGCGACCGCCACGCTCCTCGGGGCGATCTCGCCCGGAGGGCTCGTCGTGACCGAGGCGACGATGACGACGCTCCTGGTGGGCGCGGGGATGCCGCTCGCCGCCGCCGTGGTGGCCACGACCATCTGCAGGATCGCGACGCTATGGTTCGCGGTCGCCTTCGGATGCGTCGTCCTGTTCTGGATCTGGCCCCGCTTGCTCCGGCAGGCGGATCGCAACGCCGCGATCCCTGGGGTGTCGGCCGCATGACGCTCCCGCGGAGCACGGCGCGTGGGCCCGCGATCCGGTGTGCGGCGCTCGCGTCATCGGTGGCGCTGATGCTCGGGCTCGGGTGCGGCGGCCGCGGTGCATCCGATGCCAGGGATGCGGCGGGAAGCGGCAAGCCTCGCCTCGAGCTCCATGCGTCGGCCGCCTCGGGCTTCATCCCACTCAACGTCGAGCTCTACGGGCAGATGAGCGGCGTCGCCGGCGACGACGTCGCCTTCGCCGATCCCGGCGAGCGCTGGATCGAGCGGACCGCGACCGGGATCGACAACAAGACGGAGCGCGAGCCGGGAGAGGGCCGCGCCCGGAGCGATGTCCCGAGGCTCACCTTCGAGAAGACCGTGTTCCTGGACTATCCGGGCACGTATCGTTACCAGCTCATGGTCAAGAGCTCCGACGGGCGCGAGGTCTGGTCCAACTGGGTCACGGTTCGCGCGCTCTACAAGCAGTGAGGGGGTTCCTTCGATGAAGCACGGAAAGAACGCGTTGGTCGCCGCCGCGGCTCTCGCCGCGGCGACGCTGCTCTTCTGCAGGTTCGGCGAGAAGGCGAAGGAGAAGGCCGCCGAGAAGATCGCCGAGAAGGTGCTGGAGAAGCAGGGCGGCGGCAAGGTCGACATCGAGAACCTCGGGAAGGACGGCCAGAAGATCAGCGTCACCGACGAGAAGGGACAGACGGCGGTCTTCTCCGGCAACGCCGTGCCCGAGAGCTTCCCGAAGGACGTGCCCGTCTATCCCGGCGCCACGCCCGGCTATGGCGTCACGGCGACCGGCGACAAGGGCGCGACGGTGGCGGTCCTCAACACGACCGACGATCCGGCCAAGGTGCTCACCTTCTACCAGGCGGAGCTTCCCAAGAACGGGTGGGAGATCAAGACCACCGTCGACAGCAAGGCCGAGGGCGGAATGCTCCTCGCGACGAAGGACACGCGCCAGGCCACGGTGATGATCGGAAAGGGCAGCGACGCGGGAGCGTCGACGATCAGCTTGACGGTTGCCCAGGGTTCGTGAGGTCGGACCCGCCGGCGGCGCGACAGCGGTCGATCGCTCGGGACGCGTAGCTGGCCTCGTCGCCGGCGCTCCCACGCGCGGCGAGATCGCGGAGCTCTGAGTACGCTTCGATGGCGCCGGAGAGGTCGCCCTTGTCCTCCAGAGCCTCTCCCCGCAGGCGCATCGCGGCGCGCGCCATGGCAGGCACGCCGCCGAGCTGCTCGGAGAGCCGCGCCGCGCACGCGAGAGCTTCGTCGTGGAGGCCGGCCGCGCGCAGCGTCTCGGCGAGCTGCACGAGATCCGTCGCCTCGGTGCGCGCGGACGAGCTGAGCGCGGCGAGGCTCGCCCGGAGATCCTCGCGAGCTTCGTCGAGGCGCCCGCGCGCGGCCACCACGCGCGCCCGGCCGAGGAGCGCGCTCCCCTCGATCGGCCTGTTGCCCATCTCGCATGCCGAGTCGATCGCTTTCGTGTAGTGCGACAGGGCGCCGTCGGGATCGTCGAGACCGGCAAGGGCACGACCCATGTTGAGATGGGCGGGGGCGAGCGCAGCGACGTCCCCGGACTCCTGGAGCACGGGAAGCATCGCCGCGATGAGATCGCGCGCCTGGGCGTGGCGGCCCCTCGTGAGCTCGAGGAAGGCGAGGTTGCCCCGAACCCGCGTCGCCATCAGGGCCTCGCCGCTTGCCATGAAGAGGGCGAGCGCCGCGTCCCAGTGCTCCTGCGCTTCGTCGTGCAGGGAAAGCTGGAACGCGAGGAAGCCGAAGTTCATGAGCGATCCGGCGATCCATCTGGGTGAGGCGATCGCGCGGGCGCTCTCGAGTGCCTCCCCGTACCGGGCGCGCGCCGTGGCGGGATCGCCGCTCGCGAGCGCGACGTTGCCCAGGACGTTGAGCGCGTAGCTCGCCTCGGACCCTTCGCCCAAGGCGCGCGCGTCGGAGAGAGCACGCTCCGCGTGCCGCGAGGCCGGGGCGAGGTCGCCGGTCAGGAGATGAAAGCGTGCTCGAAGGTTCGCCGCGCGCGGGCAAGGCGCCGGGAGCGCCTGGTCCGCGACGGTGCACCACCCGGGGCCGTCCTTCCAGCGGCCGAGGTTCTCCATGAGCTCGGCGAGGTCGAGCGCGATGGCGCGCGTGCGCTCGCCGGCCGGCGGCAGCGCGCGCGACGAGCTCGAGGCAGCGCACGCCGTCCGCCGCGAGCCCGCGCGACAGGTGCGCGCGACCCGCTCGCTCGCGGCGGTCGAGCCCGCGCCCGATCGCCGCCCTGCTCGAAGTGAGCCGCGATTGTCTCGAGGAGCGCGGCGGAGGCGCCGGAGGACCGGTCCAGGACCTCGGCGACGCGCAGGTGGATCGCTGCCGCATCGACTGCGGAGAGCCGCGCCAGCGCCGCCTCCCGCACCTTGTCGTGCGTGAAGCTCACGCGCGGCCCTTCCGCTTCGAGGATCCGCGCCGCGATCAGCTCCGCGAGCGCATCGAGCGCGGCGGTCTCCGAAAGGGTGGAGGCGGCGGCGAGGACCGAAGATTCCATCTCCTTGCCGGCGATCGACGCGACCCCTGCGAGCTCGGCGCCGCTCGCGCTCAGGCGCGCGAGCCTCTCCTCGAGGAGCTCGAGGACGGTCCGCGGCAGCGGCAGCTCCCCGGCGATCGCGGCAGGGACGAGCCAGCGCCCGTCCTGATCCCGGGTCAGGAGCCCGGCGTGGACGGCGGCGCGGAGGTACTCGGCGGCGAAGAGCGGGTTCCCCGCCGACGCGCGGTCAACCTGCGCGACCACCGACGGCGCGGGATCGGCGACGGCCAGCATGCTCTTGCAGACGTCGCCGATCGCGCTCGCGCAGAGGCGTCCCACGCGGACGCGCAGCGCACGGGTGCCCCGCGAGCGCGCGAATCCCGTCGGTCTCCTCCTCCTCGCGGCAGAGGGCGAGGATCCGGACGGCCGCCTTGCCGTCGAGCAAGCTCTCCGTCGCGAGCAGCGTCAGGTCGTCCGCCCACTGGACGTCGTCGATCACCAGGAGGAGCCCGCCCTCCTCGACGGCTCCCAGCACCTTCTGCAGAGCGTGGAGGAGCCTCGCTCGCGATGCGGCTTCCGGCAGGGACGGCGGGTCGGGTTGCTCCGGTACCCCCGGCAGCGTCGCGAGCGACGGCTCGAACGCGGAGAGGAGCTTCGCGTGGGGACCGAGCACGCGCTCGACCTCCTTCTGCCCGCCGCCACGGCACCCATCGCCGATGGTGCGCAGGATCCCCTGGAATCCGCGAAGGGGAGCGGGATCGTCGCTCGCGCACTGGCCGGCCATGACCATCTGGCCCGCGTCGGCGATCCGCCGCGCGACTTCCGACGCGAGACGCGTCTTGCCCGCGCCGCTCTCCCCGACGAGCAGGACGGCGCGGTAGGCGCTCTGGGGCGATCGGAGCGCGGACTTCACGATCCTGATCTCGTCGTCGCGACCGGCGAATCCCGGGTGGTAGAGGTACGTCCGGCCGCGGGGAGCGCCGCCGTACACGCCGTTCTCGGCTCCGGCGCGGGCGAGCGCCGAGGCCACGTCGGACGCGTAGCCGAAGCGATCGGCGGGCTCCTTCGCGAGCAGGCGCGCGACGATCGCGTCGACGCCGGCGGGGACGTCCGGCGCGAGGCTCGACGCCTTTGGAGGGACGACGGTGAGGTGCTGGAAGAGGATCGCCGCGGGATCTCCGAGGAACGGCGGTCGTCCGGTGAGGAGCTCGAAGAGGATGCAACCGAGCGAGTAGAGGTCCGCGCGGGCGTCCAGGCGTCCCGCCACGGCCTGCTCCGGCGCCATGTAGGGTGCCGTGCCCACGGCGGCGCTCGAGACCGAGAGCTCCTCGCGCGCGGCGTTGAACGGATCGGTCAGACCGAAGTCCAGGATCACCGGCGCGCCGGATCCGAGGACGAGGACGTTGTCGGGTTTCAGGTCCTTGTGGACGAACCCCTCTCCGTGCAGGTAGGCAAGGGGCGAGCACAGCCGCCGCACCAGCGTGAGGGCGTGTCCTCGCGAGAACCGCGGCGTCGCTCTTGCGCGCGGCTCGGCGGCGGTGCCGGGCCGCGCCGGCGCCTCGAGGGGCAAGGTCGGCGCGACGCAGGCGTCGGTCGCCGCGTGCCGGCTCAACGTCTGTCCGGAGAGGTGCTGCATTGCGTACCACGGGATGCCTTCGTGGATCCCCTCGGCGACGATGCGCACGATGCCGGGATGGTCGAGGCGCGACAGGGCGCGCACCTCTCGACGGATCCCGGAGACGAGGTCGGGATCGGGAACGCGCACCGTCTTGAGGGCGACGACCTCGCCGGACGCCGCGTGACGCGCGCGATAGACGACGCCCATGCCGCCGCGGCCCAGCAGCGCCAGGATCTCGAAGGGTCCGATCTCCCGTGGCGCGTCGCTCAATCCGCCGCGCTCCGCCGCTCGTCGCTCATCGCGGCCGCCCATCTTAGTACCTCGCTTCGGAACGACGCGGAGTGCCGCGCGTTCCGCGCCCGGCTGCGGAAAACCGGACATGTATGATGCACCGTTGAAAAGAACGACCGTCGCGCTCCTCCTGTGGTCAGCCCTGGCGGTCTTCTCGCAACTCGCCCTCGTGAGGACGTTCGTGACGCTCGCGGGAGGGGCCGTCTACTACGCGAACCTCCTGCTCCTGGTCGCGCTGGTCACCAACGCCAGCGGGTTCTTCGCGCGCCGCTTTGCGACGGCGACCTGGGGACTCCCGGTCCTGCTCGCGCTCTGCTTCTACGTCGCGCGATGGCTCTCGGGCTTCAACCTCGTCGATCAGATGCCGGCGGAGTTCCTCTGGATCAACGTCGCCAACGTGCACCCGCGACCCGCCGACTTCGATCTGCAGCTGGCCATCTACGTGCTGGCGAGCGCGTCGGCGCCGTTGATGCTTCTCATCGGGAGCCGGCAGGGAGAGCTCCTGGTCCAGACCCGCAGCGGTCCGCGGGCGTACCTCACCGCGGGGCTCGGGGGCGCCGCGGGCGCGGTCCTCTTCGCGCTCCAGAACGAGCTCCTGCACGACCTCTTGACGCTCTTCGTCCTGTGGACGGCGCTGATCGTGGCGGCGCTCGCCGAGGCGATGCCGTCGCGCCGGCGGCTCGCCTATGCGCTCGTTCCCTTGCCCGTTCTCCTGTCCTCGGTGGCGTCCTTCTCCAGCGGCCACTTCTGGAGCCCGTACCAGAGGTTGACGCTCGTCCCCGAGCACGACGTGATCCACGTCGAATCGAACGACTTCTTCCTCACCACGGTCTCGACGGTGCGCTTCGAGGACCTCCCGCCGGAGATCCACGAGTGGTACGGTCTCGCGCTCGGTGCGCTCCGGGACGGGAATCGCGTCCTGGTGCTGGGGTCGGGAACGGGCAGCAGCGACGTCCGCATGGCCCTCCATCGCGGGGCCGGCCACGTCGATGCCGTCGAGATCGATCCCACCATCATCTCCATCGGCCGGCTCTTCGATCCCGATCGCACCTACGACGACCCGCGCGTGACGGTGTGGAACGAAGACGCCCGCCGCTTTCTTGGCCGTGAGGCGACCGAGCCCTACGACGTCGTCTACTTCTCCTTTCTCGACTCCCAGGCGCTCGCCTCGAGCCAGGGGCGCTTCCGGCTCGACAGCTTCCTCTACACGAAGGAGGGGCTCTCGCTGGCGTACGCAAGGTTGGCCCCTGGGGGTCGGCTGCTCATCAACTTCTTCTCGGGCACTCCCTGGATCCAGAAGCGCATGTTCGATCTGGTGGAGTCGGTCGCTCCGGGCCGCGTGAGCGTCGTCCTTCATGCGGGACACCCCGGAGGCACCCTCTTCGCGCTCGGACGCGACGAGCGGCCGCAGCTCCCGCTGTCCGGGCCGTTCCGCGATGGGGCCCAGGAGCTCGCATCGTTGCCGAAGCAGGAGATCCCGACCGACGACTGGCCCTTCCTCTACAGCGAGGAGCGCCGGGTGCCGCTTCCGTACCTCCGGCTGATCGTGGGCGTTCTGTTCTTGCTGGGATTCGTGTTCGCCGCCTCCACGTCACGCGTGCGTCCGAGCACGTCGCAGGCCTCCGTACCGCTCCTCCTCTATGCCTTCTTCTCGGGTGCCGCTTTCTTCTTCCTCGAGCTTCACGCCATCGGGGTCCTCACGCCGATCTACGGATCCACGTTCCTGACCCAGGCGGTGGTCGTCACCGGCGTGATCCTGGTCTCGCTCCTCGGAGCGCTCGCCGCCTCCTGGTCCACGTCGAGGGGGCGTCCGGCGGGCTGGCTGGTCCTCGCAATCGCGATTGCCTCCCGTGCAGAGGCCGCCCCGATCTTCCACATTGGCACCGGTCCGCTAGGGAACCCGATCGTCCAGCTGGTGCTGCTGCTTGCGCCGGTCGGCGCGGCCGGTTACCTCTACATGCTCTACCTGGCGGAGTGCTCCGGAGCGACGGCCCTCGGGATGCAGAAGGTGAACATCCTCGGGGGCGCGCTCGGCGGTTTCTGCGAGTGCACGGTCATCATGTGGGGGTTCGAACGTGCCTACTGGCTTGCGGCCGCCTTCTACCTGGCGGCGTTCCTGGCGGCCATGGCCGCCACGTTGACCGTTCGCGCCAGGTCCTTCGAGGGCGCCGCCCAGCGCGTCTAGTTCAGCGTCCCAGAACTAGCTTCCCAGGATCGCCGAGGACTGGGCGACGCTGGGGAGCTACTTCTGGGACGCTGAACTGGCGCTCCGGAACGTGCTTCGCCGGTCCCGCGGGACCCGGTGGTCGACTAGTAACCCAATCGCCCGGCGGCGACGTTCGCGCCGTACAGGTCGGTGAACGGCGTGAACGAGACCAGGAGCGTCTGGCGGCCATCGTAGGTGAAGGCGTCTACGGTCGCCGCGCCATTGGGGGACGGGCCGGGGGCGGCGATCAGGTTCGCGGTCCACGCGCCTCCGACGTCGCCGAGCGCGACGCGGCCGCCGTAGGAGACGGCGAAGGGCTGGACGTCGTAGAGGGGAAGGGCGGCGATCGCCGTGCCGTCGTAGTCGAAGCCGGCGTAGGTGCCCTTGTTCGCGGGACCGGGTCCTGGTACGGCGGCGATCTCGTCGAAGCCGTCGTACTCCACGTCGCCACCAGCGATGCGTACGCCGTAGCTCGTCGCGAAGGCGTTGAAGTTGATCTTGGAGATCGCGGAGAGCGCCGTGCCGTCGTAGTTCCAGCCGCGGACCTGCGCGCCGAAGATCTGTCCGGGGCCAGGCCCGGTCAGGATCTCTCCGAACGCATCACCGTCGACGTCGCCGTCCTCCACGTTCACGCCGTAGCGCAGCGTCGAATAGGCGAAGTAGCTGACCTTGCTCATCGCGCTGACGGCGCTCGCGTCGAAGTTCCAGCCGCGGACGTGCGGACCGAAGACGTTGCCAGGTCCGGCGCCGGTCAGGATCTCGTGCCACGGATCGCTGTCGAGCAGCGCCGTGCCGACGTTGACGCCGTACTTGAGCGTGCCGTACGCGTAGTAGTTGACCTTCTGGATCGGCGCGCCGGTGCGATCGAAGGCGCGGACCTGCGGTCCGAAGACGGCGCCGGGCCCGGGTCCCGTGAGGATCTCCCAGCTCGGGCTCGAGGAGATGTCGCCCGATCCCGTGTTCGCCCCCCAGGCGTTCGCGGAGTAGGCGAGGAAGTCGACGGCGGTCGCGACGCCCTGCGGCGTGTACACGCGGACGCGGTTGGGATTGGACGGGCCCGGCCCCTCGCCGACGACGTGGTCGTTCACCTGCGAGGGAGGCTGCACGCCGCCGATGAGGATGCGGCTCCCGTACGCGGGAACGGTGATGCTGGCGCCGACCGGGCTCTGATCGAGATCGACCCAGCTCGCGGCGCCGAGCGTGAAGGTCTTCGGCGCGCCCGTATCGTTGACGAAGATCCGCGAGCGGCGCTCCTCGCCGGCGGCCTGGTTGTACCAGTGGGCGACCGAGGATCCGTCGAGCCCGCTGAAGGCGCTCCACGCCGCGAGGGTCATGGGCCCGCCGGCATCGTCCGACTGGATGCTCGCGTCCTCGTACGGGTCGTAGACGTGATTGCCGTTCGAGGCGAGGAAGTTGGAACGCATGTCCACGTGCATCGTCCGCCGGCGCGCGGCCTCGGAGAAGTAGATGTTGTTCGAGGCCGACACCTGCGTTCCCGCGTCGCCGAAGGAGATCTGCGAGCCCCAGTCGGAGGCGACGTTGTCGTAGAGGGTGTTGCCCGTCATCGTCCCGGTCGACCGCTGGTAGAGGACGCCCACCCACGTCGCGCCGGTGATGGTGTTGTTGGTCACCGTGATGTCGCGCGAGAAGTTGTCGATGTAGATGCCGAAGCCGAAGAGCGTGCGGAAGCTCGGCGCGGTCCCGTCGGTGTTGCCGGTGATGTCGCGGATGACGTTGCCGGTCAGGGTCACGTCGTGAACGTAGGTGCTGGTGAGGTCGGTCTGGCCGAACGTCCGGATGCCGCCGCAGTCCCCCTTGCTGATGCAGGCTCGATCGATCACGTTGTTCTGGAGCGTGTTGGACGGTCCGAAGACGTCGACCCCCTGCATCCCCACGCGCTCGATGCGGTTTCCCTGGAGCTGGTTACTGGCCCCGGTGTTGTTCGGCGAGCCGGGATCGAAGTTGATGCGGATGCCATCGCCGTTCTCGGTGCAGTTGGTCCCCGAGGTGCCGCACCCCATGCCCGACGCGCCGAGGTAGGGGATCCGCGCCACGTCCCGGACGGTGTTGTTCGCGAACGTGCAGTTCACTCCGTAGGTGTCGATGCCGAAGTGGTTCGCGCGCTCGACGACGTTGCCGTCGATGGTGAGGTTCCTGCCGCCGCGCCAGCCGTCGGGGCCGTTGCCGTTGTTCGCGGCGTCCCAGACCCACGTCGTCATCTTGATCCCCGTGTTGTCGACGTCGCGGATCTCGTTGCGCTGGATGACGAGGTTCTGGTTCTCGTCGCGCTCGAGGTTCTGCGGCGTGGTGATGCCGGAGTCGAACCAGCGCTCGATGCGCAGGTCCTCGATCGTGACGTAGGTGACGTGCTCCTGGAGGTGGTTGCCGACGATCACCGCGCCGAGGAAGGAGCCGTTCCCGCTGCCGATGGCCGATCCCTCGATCTCCCCGCTGGCAGGCGCCGTGGTGGTGTAGACGAAGACGCGGTTCGACGGCTGGTCGTAGTACCACTCGCCCTCCGCGTCGAGGGTCGCGAGGTGGTTGTTGAGGAAGTAGCCCCACCCCGCGCAGCCGTTCCAGCACTGGACGTCGGCGCCGAGAGTGAGGGTCGTGCCGGACGTGGCGACGACGTCCCGGTTCAGCATGTACCAGCGGATCCCCTTGATGTGCATCACCGCGCCCGTCCAGTCGACCGGTGGGAGCTGGGCGTCGACGATCTGGGTCGTCGCGGGCTGACTCTCGACCGTGGAGTAGCCGCCGTCGGGGGCATCGATGTTGGGCCAGCGCCCCATCGGGAGCCGTGCGGTGCCGCGGAAGAGCTGGTTCAGGCCGAGCGGGAACTTGCCCGCGTTGGCGCCGGCGGAGAGATTGGCGACCCAGACGTTGGCCGCGTAGGGCGTGAAGCCCGAGACGGGCTGACCACCCGACAGGAGCGGCTTGTTCCCGCATCCGGCGGGGTACGTGGAGAAGACGATCGGAGCGCCCGCGCTGCCCGACTTCGTGATGATCAATGGATCCATGCGCCAGGTGTCACCGCAGAAGAACCGCACCTCGTCGCCTGGAGCGAGCGCGAGCGTGTTGACCTTGGCGATCGTCGCGAACGGCGTCGACGGGCTCGTCCCGTTGTTCCCGTCGCTCCCGGTCGAGGACGACACGTAGTACGTGGCGGCGAACGAGCTGGGAGCCGTGGAGAGGAGCAGGAGCACGAACGCGGAGCGTCGGATCATCGCGGGCCTCGCTGTCGAGTAGGGATCGATGCCTCGAATATAGCAAGCGCCGGGAGGACGCAGCGACGCGATCGCCATCGTCGCCTCGAAGCCCCAGGGAGCCGGCCTCCGCTCTACGGGCGGCCCGGGACGCGGTGGACGACCTCGTCGTCCGGAGCCGTTGCCGTGGCACGGGCGATCACGACGCGATCCGTCTCGATGGCCTTGACGCGCGCGTCGCCGAGGCGGTCCCCGGTCCGGAGGCGGTGACCGTGCAGGCCGCGCACGTCGACGAGGCACGCCCATCGTCCCGGAGCGTCGCGATCGGGCACGATGGAGCGCACCACGATCGCGTCGAGCGGGACGTCGAGCCTCCCGTCCGTCGGGACGTCGAGGATCCGGTGGAGCGGTGGACGGATCGAGAGCGGATCGTGGCCGACGCTCTCGCGCAGCTCCACCTTCTCGAAGCCGATCCTCGTGACGCGCACGTCCTCGAGCCCCTTCCAGCGGAGCAGGTCGCCCTCGAAGAGGATCGCCTCGTCCTGCCCCGGAGCGCGGGCGATCGCGTACCAGGCGCCCTTGGCGGTCATCCCGAGCCCCTCGATGCGAAGGTCCCGCGGCGAGACGGCATGGACGCGAGGCGACGGCTCGTCCTTCGCGGTGACGTCGTCGCCGGCGAAGGAGCCCGACGCCAGGACCAACGGGAGGATCGCCAGTGCGAGCTTCGCGCCGCGCGGCCGCAGCGCCATCGCCGCGACGGCGACCGCGTAGAGGCCCAGCGCCGCGATCGTCACGGCGCGGAAGCCCCGCGACATCGCGAGCACCACCGCGAGCACGCTTCCGACGACCGACGCGCTGCCGTTGACGCCCCAGGCCCACGGGACGAGTCCGGGCGCGCGCTCGCGCAGGATCGCGATCCCCGTCGGGAAGAAGCCGCCGAGGACGAAGCCGAGAGGCGCGAGGGCCGCGACGGTGACGGCGATGCGCAGGGGCAGCGGCGTGCCGAGGAGCCGCGAGAAGAGCGTGGGCAAGAGCGCCACGTGCGCGAGCGCGATCGGAACGAGGGCGGCCAACAGGCGCGGCGGCCGCGCGGCCGGGATCGCCCCCCAAGCGGGTGCGCGGAGGCTGCCCGCGCCGGCCGAGAGCAGCAGGGTGGAGAGGACGACCGAGAGGGCATAGGTCGGGTAGCCGACGAAGAGGACGCAACGCTGCACGAGGCTGATCTCGAGGAGCATGAAGCCGAGGCCGATGGCGCCGAAGAAGATCGTGTCGGCCGCGACGCCGCCGCCGCCGAGCGCGCGGCGGCTCGCGATCCCGAGCGGCAGGAGCACGAAGAGGGCGGCAAGGAGCGCCGACGCGGCGAGCATCGCCGCGAGGACGATCTGCCCCGTGGCCAGCGTGTGGCCCACGTCGATCTCGCCGAGGCTCCGGGACAGGTTGCGCCACCGGTAGAAGCTGAAGAAGAACGGCTGGTCGTCGGTGGGCGCGGCGAGCTTGAGGGGAAAGGACGCGAGGTAGGCGCCGCGCTGCCAGCGGTCCCCGGCGAGGTAGCGCGAGTGCAGCCCGTCGATCGGGACGCCCGGCATCGCCCAGACGGAAAAGCCCAGGCGCGCCGCGAAGTCCTGGAGCTTCGCGACCTCCTCCTTCGTGAAGGGGTCCCGCTTGAGCAGGCACGCGACCTGCGGCGTCGGCTCGGCGGATGCGATCACGGCGATACGGCTCGCCGCGTCCTCGATGCCGCGATCCTCGAGCGCGCGCACGTAGAGTGCGAGCTCTCTCATCGTGTGGCGCGGGAAGCCCTTCCGCTCGTCGAAGTCGCCCACGACGCTCGAGATCATCCCGTGAGGCCTCAGATGGTCGTAGAGCTCGCCGACCGCCTCCGCCGTGTAGAGGTAACTCTCCGAGAGGACGTAGGCGCCCGTCGAGAGCGCGGCCATCGTGTCGACTCCGGTCATCTGGATGAGGTCGTACGACGCCTTCGAGTGGCGCAGGGTGCTGCGACCCTCCCCGGCCACGACGGTGACGTCGGGGCGATCGTAGAGGTGGCCCGCGAACGGCGCCTCGATGCGGCGCACCACGTCGACCGTGACCGGGTCGAGCTCGATGCCCGTCACGTGCCTCGCCCGGTGGGCGATCGCATTCAGGATGTCGGCGCCTCCCCCGACGCCGATCACCAGCACGTCCGGCTCGCGCGCCACGGCGTACGGCGCCGCGAGGATGTGATGGGAGAACATCTCGAGCTTACCGAGATCGCCGTCGAACTCGTAGAGCACCGCGACGGCGTCGCCGTCGTGCGTGATGCCGCGGACGCGCGGCGCGTGCGTCGCCACCTGGTCCTTCCAGCCCGGGGAGAGTCCCCATCCGGCGTAGTTGAACTGGCGCGCGAACTCCTCGTCGCGGAACCGGTAGACGTCGGTGCGGAAGATGGGCGTCCATCGCGTGAACGTGACGAAGTTGTTGACCGGGTCCCGGAGGATGAAGTGAAGCCCCTTCTCAGGGCTCGGGCGCAGCGTGCCGAACGCGAGAAACGCGGAGCCTCCCCCAAGGACGAGGAGCGCGGCGGCGCCAGCGGTGACGCTCGCTCTCCGGGAGTGGGACGCGGCGAAGGCGATGCCCGCGAGCGCGGCGGCGATCGCGGCCGCCACGACGGTACCCGGCGCGCCGAGCCACCAGAGCGACCCGACGACCAGGAGGCAGCCGGTGCCGGCGCCGAGGAGATCGAAGAAGTAGAGGCGATGGACGTCGGCGGGGAACGCCGCGAGTGCCGCGGAGATCGCGAGCCCCGCGAAGAAGAACGGGGTCGCGACGGCGGCGAAGAGCACGAGCATCCAGAGGATCTGCGCCGCGGGCGCCCTGGCGAGATCGAACGGGTGGAACGGGACGATGCTCGCCATCCAGAGCGCGCCCACGGCCGTCAGAGCCGAGAGCGCTGCGCACCGCGAGAGGCGCGATCCCGAAGCTGGCTCCGCCGGCGGCTTGGTGCACGCGAGGAAGGCCCCGCTGGCGCCGTACCCGAGGAGCGCCATGCCGATCGTCACGTAGGCGAAGTGGTACCAGATCGTGAAGCTGAAGACGCGCGTGAGTGCCACCTGCATGCCGAGCACCGCCATCGACGTGAGGAGCACGCCCACGTAGGTGAAGCGCCGCGGCGGCGCGGAGGCTTGCACGGGGCGCCGAGTATACGGGCCGCCATGCGCGCTATGCTCGGCGCGCCGGGCACTCATGGGCGCGCTCGATCCAGAACCGTCCGTGGACGCGTCGCCGCCCGATCGCGGAGAGGCGGCTTCAGTGCTTCGCGTCTCCGGCCTCCGCAAGCGCTACGGCAACGCGGTGATCCTCGACGGGCCCGACCTCGACGTCGAGCGCTGGATCGACGCGGCGCGTCCGCCGGCGGAGGAGCCGAGCCCTTCGCGATGAGGACGGGAGCGTTGCTACCTCTCGTCGTCGTTGCGGCGTGCGGCACGCAGGCGCCGCCGGTCGCCGTGCCGCCGATCCCCCCTACCGCCGGGACGTCGATCCTCGAACGGCGCGAGATGGCGCCGCTCTACGAGCTCGTGCTGAAGCTGGGAGCGGTGCCGGCGCCCGAGGGCAGCTTCTACCAGGTGGAGGCGCGTCCGGACGGGACGCTTCATTGCTGGTCGGCGGAGACGGTGAGCGTCCTGGTCGACGCGCCGTGCGCCGGCCCGATCCAGGTCGACGGCGAGCTCGTCTTCCATCGCCAGTCCGAGCGCGCCGTCGTCACCTGGAACGGCGAGACGATCCTCGAGAGATTCCCCGCGCGGCGGCCGGCTTCGCTCGCGATCGACGTGCCCTCCGATCGCGTGATCGAGGGCAAGAACCGATTCGAGGTGCGTTTCCTCGGGGCGGTCGCTCCGCACGACGTGGACCCGGCGTCGGAGGAGAGGCGCGTCCTGGGCGGGGACTTCACCCAGCTTCGGATCGACTTCGGCGGGAGAGATCAAAGCGACCGGAGCGTCGTCACGCCGGCGCGTCCGTTCGTCGCGCGGCTCCAGCTTCCCCCGGCTCCGCGGATCCATCTCGAGGGCTCGGCGACCCGCGCCCCGGGCGCTCTCGTCGTCAGCGCGCAGAGCGCCGCGTCGGTCGACAGCCTCGAGCGCCGTCTCGAGGTCCGGGAGACGTCCCTTCGCGCGGACGTCTCGCTCGCGGAGATCGGGGCGGGCCCCACGGTCCTCACGATCCGGTGGGACGGCGCCGGTGCATGCGCGGACGAGCCGGAGCTCCGCCTCGCCGACCTGCGCGTGCTCGGCGAGCCTCTGCTCCTCCCCGCGCGCGCGGCCCGCGAGGGCGACGTCTCGCTGTTCCTGCTCGGGCTCGACGGCGCGACGTTCGACGTGCTCGATCGCGAGATGGCGGCGGGACGCTTGCCGAACTTCCGCGCGCTCGTGGAGCGCGGCGTCCGCGCGCCGCTGCGGACGCTCCCGCTCGATCACTCGCCGGTCATCTGGGCGACGATCTCGACGGGACAGCCGCCGGAGCGCCACGGGATCGCGGACTTCACCTACGTCGACCCGCGCGCGGGCAAGCGGCGGATCTTCACGTCCCGGGACCGCCGCGAGCCCACGGTCTGGGAGATCCTCGGCGCGAGCGGGCGCGAGGTCGCGATCGTCGGCTGGTGGAACTCCTGGCCCGCGGAGCCAGTGACCGGTCGCGTCGTCAGCGACCTCTTGTGGCCGTATCCCATGGGACGGCCGCCTTCCGGTCTCGCCGAGAAGCCGTGGGGGACCACGTTCCCCGAGGATCTCGCGAGCGCGCTCGAACCGCTCGTCCAGGACGCGGCGGCGAGCCAGGCGGACGTGGCATCGCTCGGGTGCCGGCCGGAGGACTGGCACTTCGTCGCCGAGGACCGGACCGGCGTCCTCTGGGCGCTGCGGCTGCTCGACGAGTCGCAGCCCGCGTTCTTCTCGCTCTACCTCAAGAACCTGGACGCGTTCCAGCACCGCTACTGGAAGTACATGGCGCCCGACGCCGCCGAGTATGCGGCGGACCGCCCGAGCGCGGACGACGTCGCGAGCTTCGGCACGGTCATCCCGCGCTACTACCAGCTCCTCGACGAGACGCTGGGCCGGCTCCTGTCGCGACTCCGTCCCGGCACCGACGTCATCGTCCTCTCGGATCACGGCTTCGGCCCGGCGGTGAATGCCCACGACACCGATGGCCGCGAGCTCTCGGGCGGCCACCGGCCGCTCGGCATCTTCATTGCCGCCGGTCCGTCCTTCGCGTCGGGGAAGACGATCGACGAGCGGAGCGTCTTCGACGTGGCGCCGACGATCCTCGCGCTCTACGGGTTGCCCGGTGCCGCCGACATGCCCGGCAGCGCGATCGACCCCGCGTTCGCCGGGGCCGCGCTCGCGCGCCCGCGCCCGGCACGCGTCGCCTCCTACAGCGCCCTCCGGCGCCGGCCGGAGGCCGCGCGCGGCGACACCCCCCACGAGCGTGAGATCCTCGATCGTCTTCGCCAGCTCGGCTACATCGGCGCCGACGGACCCCAAGGAGTCGCTACCCCATGATGAAGCTCGCTCGCCAGGCCGGTCTCTCCGTGCTCGCCGTCGCGTTCCTCTCGGGCGCGGTCGATCCGAAGCGGCTCCCGCTCGGCGACAAGCTCCACTCGAGCGGCCCGAAGGCTGGATCCATCTGGCCGTGCCGCGTCGAACCCGGAGCGGGAGGCGCCTTCAAGGACGGTCCCTGGATCCGCGCCGACGGCACCTTCGATCTCACGGCCAAGGCGACCGTCGACGGCAGCGTCACGTGGCCGTCGCAGCTCACGATGAGGCTCGAGGGCGGGCGGCGCATCTTCGCGACCAACGATCTCCCCGGGCATCCCACGGGGACGTTCCCGATCGCGGCCACGGACGATGCCTACCAGTACGACCGGAACCCGAACCACATCGCCGCCCAGAAGATCGAGGTGTCGCTCCCCGCCAACCCGGCCCTCGCCGCGTCACCCACGTGCGTGCCCGGCGCGATCGGGATCCTCGTGACGGGCTCGGTGCTCTTCAACGCGCTCGACGCTCCGGGACGCGACGCCGTCGCCCACGAGACCCAGGACGGCTGCCAGGGTCATCCCGAGATCTCCGGCCGCTACCACTACCACAGCGTCACGACGTGCCTTCCGGACGCGACCGGCAAGGACGGCCACTCCGCGCTCGTCGGCTATGCGCTCGATGGCTTCGGCATCTTCGGCCGCCACGGGGTCGGTGGCCAGGAGCTCTCGAGCGCCGACCTCGACGAGTGCCACGGTCACGTCCACGAGATCGACTGGGACGGAAAGCGCGTCGCCATGTACCACTACCACGCCACCCTCGACTTCCCCTACACGGTGGGCTGCATGCGCGGCAGCTACGAGCGGAGCGACGTCATGGCGATCAGCGGTCCGCCACCGGGCCGGCCGCCGGGACGGTAGCCGCCCGCGCGCAGAGGATCTCGCGAAGCGTCGGGATCGGCCGTTCATCCAGGCGCGGTACTGCGGCGACTGCACGAATCCCGCGTACACCTCCGCGTCCTTCAGATCGCTGAACACGACGTGGAGCTCCTTCTCGATCTCGCCGATGCGCTGCACGGTCTCGTCGTACCTCTTCGCCTCGAGCGAGATCGTGAGCAGGCTCCAGTAGGCCTGCGTCAACCCCGGCTCCTCCTTCTTGGCGGTCTCCGCCGCGGCGCGCGCGGCGTCGTAGTCCTGCCTGTCTGCCAGGACGCCAGCGCGGAGGACCAGCGTGTAGGGGTCGTGGAAGAGAGCGGCGTCGAGCTGGTCGATGCACGCGAGCGCCTCGTCGTGCTTCTTCTGGTGGACGTACAGATCGATCGCCATCAGGGCGAGGGACGGGTCCTTGGGATGGTGCTTCCTGAGGTCGTCGATCGCCGCCATCTTCTGGGCGTCGCTGATCGTCGACGCCGCCTGGAGGCGCAGGAGGAGAACGGTCTTGTCCGCCTTCAGCTCCTCCGGAAGGGTGGCGTAGACGGCGAGCGCGTCGCGCGCCTGGCCGCCCTGGATGAGGTTGGTCATCTGGCTGACCTTCGCCGAGTTCTTCACCCAGGCGCTCTGCTCCTTGGTGAGGCGATCGAGGAAGCCCCGGTTCGTCTCGACCACCATGGGGAGGATGACGCGGTGCATCGTCTGGGACAGGAGCTCCCCGGTCGAGTAGTTGTAACAGTCCACGATGCGGAGCCCTTCGCCCGATCTCGCCGCGACGGCGCGAAGGTAGGTCACGCCCGTTTCCGAGGATATGTAGCGAAACAGCGGGCAGACGCCGCCGTCCGTCTCGACGAGCTTCTGGTAGTCGAAGCGATCGTCCTTTTCCAGCTTCGTCATCATCGCGACGAACGGGTTCTTGTCCGCGATCGACTTGAACCCGTCCCTGACTCCGGCCTTGGCCTGCCGTCCGCGCTCGGAATCGCCGAAATCGTCGAGGATCTTCTCGAGGAGCTGGTTCCAGTCGCTGAGCTTCGCGAGCCCCTCCTTGTCCTTCTCGCTGACCGCCTTCGCGATCGCGCGGCCGAACGCCTCGAGCTCCTCGCGCGAGATGGGCGGGGCGGCCTGAGCGACGCGGGCCGGCGTCGCCGCGGCTACGGTCGCCGGCGCCGCGCTTGGCGGAGCCGGGCTCGCGCTCGGCGCCTCGCGGCGGCAGGAGATGCTCGCGGTGAACAGCAGGGTCGCTGCGGCGAACCGCATCGCACGGGTCAATGGGGGCGTCCACATGGTCATCGATGCCGAGATCCGCAGGCGTCCGGCACCTCGCCGCCGTCAGGCAAAGAACGCTCGCTTCCGGTAGAGAGGCTGCACCAGGTGCCAGAAGGCGGGCATCATCGGGATGAGAGGCAATGCGGCATCCCGCGAGATCGCGTGGCGAGCGAAGCCGATCCAGATGGAGACCGCCCCGTTGGGCAGCATCGTTCCGGAGCCGAGCGCGGAACGCACGCCGTAGGGGAGCACGAAGCCATCCTGCGCGGGCACGAAGGGGCTTCCGTGTGCGTCGTCGACGTGAAACAACCCGAAGGCGCGCGCGACGCCCTCGAGGTGGATCCCCTGCTCGCTCTTGAACGCGAGGTCGAGGTCGAAGCCGATCTGCTGGAAGCAGCGCGCCAGCATCGGGACCGTCGTCACGGTTTCGCGGTTCAACGGGATCGCGCGGTGGCCCTGCGACATCGTGCGGTCGCACCAAGCCTCCTCGTCCCCCGCGGTCCCGCAGAGCGCGAGGAAGAGATCGCCGGGCGCGGGCGAGAGCCCGAACTTCTCCCGCGCGAACGCCGCGCTCCCGGGATCGAGCGCCTCGAACGGCAGCGACAGGTAGATGCGCGAGAGGACGAGCGACCGGGCGCCCTCGTGCACGCACTGCTCGTAGAGCTTCCGCGCGAGCAGGCCGCACGCGAGCTCGACGGACTTCGAGACCTTGAGGTCCTGCGACAGCTCGCCGACGAGGCGCTCGGGCTCGTCGACCTTCAGGCTAGCGAGATCCATGACGCACCCTTCCTTGGGAGGCCGCCCTCCTGGGCGGCGAGAAGCGAGGAGCTCCCGGCCATGCTACTCCCACTCGATGGTGCCCGGCGGCTTCGACGTGAGGTCGAGCGCGAGACCCGAGATCCCGGGAAGAGCGCCGATCGATGCGGCAAGCTCTTCCAGGAGGGCATCGGGGAGCGGCGCGGGGGTGGCGGTCATGCCGCGCTCGGACCGGATCGGCCGGACGATGCAGAGGTCGCCCTCGCGTCCGTCGATGCAGAGCGGCACGAGCACGGTGGGGCACTGCCAGATCGCGTCGTAGATGCCGTGGCGTCGGAGGCCGTCCATCACCAGGCCGTCCGCCTCGCGCAGCAGATCGAGCCGCTCGCGCGTCATCCCCGCGGCGCGCGCCTCGAACCGCGACGGGTGCGGCGGCGCGATCGCGAGCACGCAGCGGTTGATCCCGGGGATCTCCTTCAGGAGCGCGCCCGCCGCCTCGACGAGCGCGTCGTGCGTCGCCTCCCCCGAGAGCATCACGGGATGCTCGTAGGAGCGCAGATCGGCCTTCACCCCCACCGATCGGACCGGAAGGGGCGTGGCGCGGAGGCCGAAGCGGTCCGCCATGCGGGAGATCGGGGCCTCGATCTCGGGGGCGTAAGGGTCCGCTCCCCGTGCGCAGAGGAGCCGCACGCCGAGGCCCGGTCCCGGGAATGGATGGCGGCCGAGGCACGCGGCGGGGACGCCGAGCCTCTCGCCAAGCTCCCGCACCTCGACCTTGTAGAGCTCGACGAGGGGCTCGATCACCCGGCCCGCGGCGATCATCTTCTGGACGATCGGCACGCGGTTGTGGTGCGTCTTTATCGTGTCGGCGCGCTTCGTCCCGCCGGTCTCGATCGTGTCGGGGTAGATCGTCCCCTGGCCGAGGAGGTGGTCCTCGATGCCCAGACGCCGCGCCTCGCGCTCGAAGACGTCGATGAAGGTGTTACCGATGATGGCGCGCTTCCGCTCCGGCTCCGCGGCGTCGCCGAGGGCCGCGAGGAACTCGGCGGACGCGTCGACGAAGTGGAGGCTCGCGCCGAGCCCCAGAGCCTCGAGCATCGCGACCACGTCGCGGCTCTCGTCCTTGCGCATGAGCCCGTTGTCGATGTGAAGGAGGCGAAGGCGATCCGGCCCGAGAGCGCGCGCGAAGAGGAGCGCACAGACCGTGCTGTCGACGCCGCCCGAGGCGAGGAGGAAGACCGAGCGATCTCCCACCTGGGCGCGCACGGCGTCGATCTGGTCCTCGAGGTAGCGGTCCATCGTCCAGGTGGGCCGCGCGCCGCAGATGCCGGTCACGAAGTTCTGGATCATGCGCGCGCCGTTCACCGTGTCGTCCACCTCGGGATGGAACTGGAAGCCGTAGCGGCGGTGGCGGTCCGAGCCGATGGCCGCGAAGCGATGGGTCTTGCCGCCCTCTCCGAGCCCCGAGTAGCCGAGCTCCTCGAACCCGTCTCCGACGGACACGACCGAATCGAAGTGGCTCATGAAGACCGTCTCGACGGACGAGAGTCCCTCGAAGAGCGCGTGCGGCTTGCAGATCTGGAGCTCGGCGCGGCCCCACTCGCGGCCGCCGTGGATCACCTCGCCGCCGTAGCGCTTCGCGATCTCCTGGTGGCCGAAGCAGAAGCCCAGGATCGGCACGTCGAGCTCGAAGATCTCCTTCGTGTAGGACGATCCCTCGCCGTGCGCGGAGAGCGCCGGGCTACCAGAGAGGATGATGCCCTTGTAGGAGCGGAACGCGCTGATGGGATCGTCGGGCTGCCGGATCTCGGCGCGGACGCGGCCCCGCCGGACCTTGGTGGCGATCAGGTGAGCGTACTGGCCTCCGAAGTCGACGACGGCGATCGTGTCGTGCATGCCCCATTCTCCCACCCGTGCCCGTCGCCGCGTCCGCGCTCCCGTACGTCCGTCACGCGTGGACTGTTCGTGACGACGGCCGTAGGGCGGGGGCTCGTCCCCCGCCGGTTCGCGTCGAATGCGACCACCCGTCATGACATCGATGTCGGATCCGTGCGAAGCGCCGCGGCGAGAGCATCGAGAGCACCAGCGAAGTAACCGCCGAGGCCGCCGTCCTCTGCCGCGCGCCGAGCCGCGGCGAGGTGCGGCGCTCCGTCCTCGCCCCGCGCCTTAACGAGATGGCCGCGCGCGATGTGGACGTGGACGTCGAGGTAGGCGTCGCCCGCTCGCCCGACGAGCAGCGCCGCCTCGTCGATGCGCGCGGCGGCGAGATCCAGGTCGCCGGTCTGGCGCTCGACGTCGGCCTCGGCGAGCAGGAGCTGCGCCTCGTCGCGCACGCTGCCGATCTCCCGGGCGATCTCCCGCGCGCGCAGACACGTGAGTCGAGCTTCGTCGTGATCGCCGCGCGCCGCGGCCCACTCGGCAAGCGACGTGAGGGCCCCGACCTCGACCGGACGGTCGCCCATCTCCACGGCAAGGGCGAGCGCCTCGCGCACGACAGGGATCGCTTCGTCCCTGCGTCCCAGCCCGTCGTGGCAAGCCGCGAGGTTGAGCTGGCAGAGCGCGGCGTTGCGACGATCGCCGGCGGCGCGGTAGAGCGCGACGGCCTCGCTTGCCGCCGCGAGCGCCTCGTCGAGCGCGCCTCGATAGAACGCGTCGATGAAGACGCCGTTCCACGCGAACGCGAGCAAGTGGCGGTCGCCGGTCTCGCGCGCCAGCGCGATGGCGCGCTCGGTGATGTCGCGCGCTCCGGAGCTCGTCCCTCTCGCGCCCAGGATGCCGGCGAGGTATATGAGCGTCTTGCAGGTCTCGGTCCGATCGCCGAGGGCCTCGAGGATGGTGAGCGCCGCCCGCTCGTGCGACTCGGCGGACGCGAGGTCGCCGCGCTGCATCGCGATCTCGCTCAGGTAGCGAAGCGCGCGCTGCTCGCCCCGCCGATCCCCGAGCTCTCGCTGGATGTCGAGCGCCTCCGCCGCCGCGCGTTCCGCGTCGCCGGTGCGTCCCAGTACCCGGAGGTTCGTCGCCATCTGCATCAGGCTCGCCGCGATCCTTCCGCGGTCGCCGATCGCTCGCGCATCCGCGTGGGCGCGCTCGGAGACGGCGAGGGCCTCGGCCGTGCGTCCGAGCGGCGAGAGCACGTAGCTGCTGAGATCGAGCCTCGCCGCGACACCGTCCTTGCTGGGCACGTCGCCTGCCAGCGCGAGCGCCGCACCGTAGTGCTCCTCCGCGGCGCCGAGGGCGGCGCGGTCGGCCGCGATCCGTGCCGCGGCGAGAAAGCATCCGAGCGCGCGAGCGTCCTCGCCCGCCTCGCGCAGATGGTCCGCCAGGATCGCCTGCACGTCCGGGTCGCCGGGCCGCAGCACGTCGAGCGCCGCCGCCGCGCGGCCGTGAAGCTCCTTCTTCGCGGCGGCGTCGAGGCGCGCGATCGCCACCTCGCGGATCTTGTCGTGATCGAAGCGAAGGTACCCCGGCGAGACCTCGTCGACGAGATGGCGGCGCGAGAGGTTCCAGAGCGGCTCGGAGAGCTCATGGCCCGCCACTCCGACGAGCGCCGACAGGAGGTCGACCTCGACGTCGCGACCCAGCACCGCGGCGGCGTCCAGCACGCGGCGGGCGCGATCGGGGAGCGCGTCGAGCCTCGCGGAGATGAGGTCGCCCAGGGCGCGCGGGAGCGCGAGCGTCTCGAGAGCGGCCGAGGCGCCCATCGGAGCCTGCCAGCGTCCTTCCGCGCTGCGCGCGAGCCGGCCTTCGAGGACGAGCGAGCGCAGGTACTCCGCGACGAAGAACGGATTGCCCTCTGAGCTTCCGTGGAGCGCTCCCACGAGCTCCGCGGACGGAGCGGGGTCGGCGAGCATGTCGGAGACGACGGCACCCACCGCCTCGGCGTCGAGGCGTCCCACAGCGATGGTGGCGGTGCCGGCGATTCCGAAGATCTCCTCGATGGCGGGCGTCACCTCCTCGGCACGCTCGGTTGCGAGGACCAGGACCGGCATCCTCGCCAGCCTCCCGGAGCGCTGGAGGAAGGCGAGGGCGGCGATGGAGAGCTCGTCCGCCCACTGGAGATCGTCGAGGACGAAGAGGAGCGCGCGCCGGTCCGCGAGCGCCTCGATCAGATCGGCGAGATCCACGAAGAGCCGCTGGCGCGCGGCGTCGGGGGGAAGCGCAGGCGGGGCTGCGGCGCGATCGACGCCCGGCAGCAAGACGAGATCCGGCGCGAACGGAGCGAGGGTGAAGGCGCGCCTGCCGCCTTCGTCGAGCAGCCGCGTCGTCTCGGTGACGCCGCGCTCGCGGCATCGATCGGTGACGGCGGTCAGGAGCGCCCGAAACGGCTCGAGGAGAAGCGCGCCCTTCGGGTCCCCGCGTCCCGTCAAGGACGGGATGCGCCGCCGGCGCGCCTCCTCGATCGCGGCGAGCGCGAGGCGG
This sequence comes from Acidobacteriota bacterium, assembly GCA_046331505.1. GTDB lineage: Bacteria > Acidobacteriota > Vicinamibacteria > JAXLQT01 > JAXLQT01 > JAXLQT01. Next base: position 85,727 of record JAXLQT010000020.1, on the reverse strand, counting down.
GTCTTGCCAACGCCGCTCTCGCCCCGGAGCCGGAGCGCGGCTCCGGATCCGCCGGGCTCGGCGATCTGGCGCAGCCGTTCCTGGATCTCGCCGAGCACCCCGGTGCGTCCGGCCAGCTCGGCGCGGTACAGGTAGGCGCGCGACCTCGGTGGAGCCTCGGTCGCGCGGGAGCGGGCGCCGTGCCGATCGAGGACGCGGGCCACGTCCTCGAGGTGGCCGGTGCGATCCTTCGGCCTCTTCGCGAGCATCGACAGCACCAGCCGGTCGATCTCGGGCGGGATCGACGCCACCAGGTGCGTGGGGGAGGTCGGTGCCGCCGTCTTGTGCTTCTGGTGGAGCTCGAGCAGGCCGGTGCCGTAGAAGGGAGGGCGGCCGGTCAGGAGCTCGTAGGCGATGCAGCCGAGCGCATAGATGTCGGTGCGTGCGTCGACGAGGCTCCCGTCCCACTGCTCGGGCGCCATGTAGAGCGCCGTGCCGCTCGGATCCGAGGCCGCATCGACGTCCTCGCGCTCCGCGCCGAACTCCGTCGCGAGACCGAAGTCCACGATCACCGGCGACCCGTCCGGACGGATCACCACGTTCTCCGGCTTCAGATCGCGGTGGACGAGCCCCTCGCCGTGGAGGTAGGCGAGCGGCGAGCAGAGATCGCGCAGGACGTCGAGCGCGAAACCGACGTCGACGCCGCCGCGCGGCGGCATCGGATCGGTCGCCCCGGCGTCCAGGAGCGCGACCGGCATCGTGCGCCCGGTCGCGTGCTCTCCCGTGCGCATCGTGAGCCCGCCATTTTCCGGCGCGCGGGTCTCGTCTCCGTGCACGGGATCGACGACGGTCATCCTCGCGCGCAGCGTCACGCCGCGCTCGAACGTCATCGCGTACCAGGGCATCCCCTCGTCGATGCCGTGCGCGAGGATCCGCACGATGCCCGGGTGCGAGAGCCGCGACAGCGTCAGGATCTCGCGGCGGATGCTCCCGACGAGCCTCGCGTCCGTGACGCGCACCGCCTTGAGCGCGACCTGACTCCCGTCGCGTCGATCCTCGGCCAGGTAGACGACGCCCATGCCGCCCCTCCCGATCTCGCGGAGCGCCTGGAACTCGCCGAAGCTCGGAAGCATCGCGGTGATGTCCAGGCGATTGTAGGCCGCGATGAGGCGTGTCAGGCGTCGCGCCAGGAGCTCGTCGAAGCGCCCCTCGGCGGCGTGGAGGGAAGCCTTCTCGCGGCGGACCCATCGACGGCGGGGGTTCATTGTTTTGCTCTCCCTGTCGGAAGGGACATGCGATGAGGCCTTGGCGGACCCTGATCGCACAGGCTTCGGGGCAAGACGTTGCCGCCGGCGACCTCTTCGGCATCCTCCAGGGCGACGTGGTTGCGGTCCGGGCCCTGGACCGGGACTCGGGCCACACGTGCGGGCCTTCGATGCGAGCGGAACCCCCGGTCTCAGGTGACCTTCTACGCCTAGGCGCTCGCGGTCAATCCCACCAGAACGACCACACGCTCTGTCCGAGGATCCCGGCGGCGTAGGCTTCGATCGTCCCGGCGCCCTGGTAGACGCAGTCCGAGCAAGCCGCGAAGTGCTCCGCCGCTACCCTGGTGGCGAGCGCGGGGGATCCGATTGGCCGCAGCACGGCGAGCGTGAGCGTGTCGAAGCCAACGCCGACGACGTATGCGGCGAAACGGTCTTCCCATGAGCGCAGCACCGCCGCGAACCGTCCCATGTCTTCGAAGGAGTTGGCAGGCCCTTGCCAGCCCACGACGGCGACGACGTCCGCCGGCCTCTCCACGGGGACCAGTCCGAGCCGTCCGTCCATCGTTGAAACGACGAGATCCGGGATTGAAGGATCCGAACGATCCCTTGTCGGCTCCGCGAGCCCAGGAAACGCCCGGCCGAACGGAGCGAGCGCACGGTCGGCGTCTCCCTGGCCAGACGATGGGATCACGTGTTGCCACCAGGTCGACAGTACGACCTCGGCATTGTGTCCACTCGGATCCGACGACGCGGCCGGATCGAGCTCTCCCGAAAGCCACGGGCGGTCGTCATCACTTCCGAGCGCGGTCAGGACGACGGGCCACAGGCCATGGTGTTCGAATCCCCGCGAGATCGCGCGCCAGCACTCGCCACCATCGGCGATGTTCTCATCGGTCATCCACAAGACGGGCGTTGGCGCAGCACCTCCACTGGCGAATTCTGCGTCGCCAGCGACCAGTCCTCCAGGGGGAAGGCGCACACCACCGACGACTGGTTGTTCGTCCATCGGGAGCCTTCCAATGCTCTTCGCCCGGAAGGTCATCTCCGGTCGTCCTGCATGCGCGTCGAGGGAGAGTAGCACGCCGGTCATTCGACCTCGACGCGACGCTCTCTGGCTGATCAAGCCGTGGGCTTCGTAGGGGGTGCGACGGCGGGCGCGTGGTGCGGCCCAGGCTCCGGGGGCGACGTGACGAGCTCGTCGAAACGGGTCGCGAGGACCCGGAGGTAGTCCTCCTCGTACCAGAGCGCGTCGACGGCCGTGCCGACGACGTCTCGGAAGCCTCCGTCTTCTTGCTCGATCGAAGGGGCGGGGTCCGGTTCCCCGGACGCGCCCCTGTGCCTGCGAAGTTGGTCGCCGAGCGCCGTCGCCGCGCCGCGCAGGAGATGCCAGCTTCCGGAGAGGGCGCGGCGGATCACGAGCAGGATCGGGCCCGGATCCTTCTCGGCGTGGGCGCGGCGCGCGGCTTCGCGCACGCGCTCCGGGTTCACCCCGCGTCCGAGCATGCCTGAGGCCGCCGCGTGCCGGATCAGATAGCCGTGTTGGAACACATCGGACGCGACGTCCGCTCCCTGCTTCACCGACAGGACGAAGAAGGTCTTGCGGAAGATCCACTTGAGGGGCTTGACGATCACCGCGCGGCCCGCTCGCCCCACGATGCTTCGCGGTTCTCCGGCCGCGAGCGCCCGAACGGCATCGTCCGGAAGCGCGAGCCCCGCATCGCGCAGGACGTCGCGCACCATCCAGAGTCGCACGCGATCGACGGCCCAGTCGTCGAGGATCGGGACCGGGATGAGGGGGCAGAGCCCCGCCTGGAGCCCGCGGTAGACGAGGCCGTGAAACCAGCGCGGGACCGGCTCCTTGCGGGCGCCGCTCAGTCGTCCTCCGCGGCCCAGAGGATCCCGACGCGCTCGCCGCCGATCGCGACGACCCCCGCGTCGAAGGTGAGGAGCGACGCCGAGTCCCAGCTTCCGATCTCGCCGTCCTCGCCGATCTCGGCGTTGCAGAGGAACGTGGTGGGCGGACCGAAGGCGCCGAGGAACGCGGCCGCGATGCGCTCCGCTTCCGCTCTGGACCGGAGCTCGATCGAAGTGAACGCGAGGCTCCTGTGGAGGATCCGCGTGAGGAGGCGTCGCGCGCTCGCGAGGTCGATCAGGCTGAACCGATCCAGGTCCAGCGGCGCTAGCTCGACCTCGACGAGGAGCTGGTTGGCCTGCACGGCGGGAGTGGCGAGGTGGCGGTAGGCGCCGGCGGGGCGCATCGCGAAGTAGAACCCCGCCGGGATCTCCTGGCGGATGCGTTCCTCCAGCGGATCGCTCATCGCGCGGTCCCGACGAAGCGATAGGCGAGAGGCTCGATCGAGCCTTCCGCGATCCGGTGCTCCTCCATCGCGCGGAGGAACGGGAGCCACCGCGCGTGGCGCGCGCGATCGAGCGTGTTGCCGAGCAGCACGAAGAGATGCGGCACGCAGGCGAAGGCGTCCTGCCGGAAGCTCCCGCGGAGGTTGCGCACGAGCGCCGCGTAGCGGTGCAGGTGGTGCGCCCCGTACTTCTCGCGCCACTCGCCGAGTGCGCGTCCGATGGCCTTAGGGGCATCGCCGCCCGGTCGCCCCGAGAGCAGCGTCTCGACTTCGTGGAACCAGGTCATCGTCTTGCCCTCCATGCGGTCGTACGCGAAGTCGTGGACCACGATGCGCCCGCCCGCTCGCAGCAATCGCCGCGTCTTGCGCATCACCGACGGAAGCCCGGGCACGTGGTGGAGCGAGAGGTTGAAGACGATCGCGTCGAAGCTTGCCGCCGGCGCGCGGAACCGCCCGAAGGTCGTCTCGCGGAGATCGACATGACGCCCCGAACGGAGCCCCGTCTTGCGGGCGATCGCGATCCCGTCCGCACCGGGGTCGATGGCGGTCACGGCGTGGCCGGCGCGCGCGAGCTCGAGCGAGAGGTAGCCCGTCCCGCACCCCACCTCCAGCACGCGGAGGCCGCCTCCGAGCGGCCGGATCGCGCCTGTCACGAACGCCGCCACGTCCCGCGGTCCGGCCGCGATCATCGCGGCCGGGCTCCACTGCGACCAGCGGTGGTGCTCAGGGTCGATCGAGGCCCCGGGGCGTCGCACGTCGGCGATGCGACGGGCGCGAGCCTTCTCCGGAGGCGGGTGGTGATGACCGTGCATCAGCCGTTCTTGGCAGGATCGCGCGCGGCCGCCTTCTGGTGGCGCGTGACGCGGGCGTGCTCCATGAGGTGACGCGCCGGGTGTTTGCGGATGGCGGTCAGCCCGTACGTGCAGGTGTAGAGGCACGGGGTCTCGGTGTGGCATCGCTCGATGGACGCTTCCTGGGACGGGAGCATCTGGAGCGCGCGCGAGAGGGGCATCTCGCGCAGCGACGCGAAGGCCTCGTGATCGGGACAGACGGCCAGGCCGCCGTCGGCGCGCAGCTCGATCATCACCTTGCCCGCGTCGCAGGGGCCCGGGTTCTGGCCGCGTGCGAGTCCGGCGGCCATCTCGTGGTAGGCGGAGGAGTCCCAGATCGGCTCGCCGGCGCGGCGCATGGCCGCGAGGCGATCGAACGTCGCCGCCATCGAGGCGCGCTCCGCCGCCGCGGAGACGAACATGGGATCGTTGCGCCGGTGGATCATGCCGTTCTCTCCGGCGACGACGGGGATGATCGTGAGGAAGACGTTCTTCGTCTTCACGAAGGCGAGAAGTGCGTCGACGTCGCCCTGGTTCTCCCGCGACATCACGAAGTTCACCTTGACGGTGCCGCTCGGGCGCGCGGCGATCAGCCGGTCGAGGCCCGCGATCGCCTCGCCGAGGACGGGACGGCCGCGCAGCTTCTCGAAGCGGTGGGGGTCGAGGCTGTCGATGCTGACCGCGACCTGGAGCAGGTTCCTGAGGCGCGCGACGTGGCGTGCGGCCGCGTCGTCCACGAGCACGCCGTTGGTGGCGATCGTGTACTGGAGGCCGGTCGCGTCGACGACGTCGAGGAGGTCGTGGATGTCGGGGCGGAAGAAGGGCTCGCCGCCGGTGATGCCGAGCGACATGAACCCGGCCCGCCGGAACTCGGTGAGGATGCGCTGCGCCTCGGCGATCGTGAGGTCCACGGCGGGCCGCCGGATCACCTCGCACATCGGGCAGTCCTCGTTGCAGCGGTTGGTGACGTTCCAGGTGAAGAACGTGAGCTTGCGGCGGACCAGGCCCGCGAGGACCGCGGCTTTGGCGAGAGCGCTCATGGTGCGGGGGCCGGTAGCATAGCGACGCGCGGCGGCCCCGTCACGCCCGCGGCCTGGCCAGGTCGCGGAGGACGGGCCATCCGAGCCGGAGGGCGAGCGGCGCGAACGCCACGGCCACCAGGAGGGCGGCTGCGGGAGGCGGGAGCGCGAGCCGCGCGATCGCCAGAGCCCCGAGGGCGCCCCCGAACCCGGCCAGGACGGTTGCAAGGAGCGAGGCGGGTACCGAGCCGGGCAGGCGGCGGCAGGCGCGCACTCCGTAGAGCGACGCCATCGTGAAGTACGCGACGGACGTGCCGAGCGCGGCGCCGCGGGCGCCGAGCCGCGGCACCAGGACGATGTCGAGCACCGTGTTGGTGACGAGGCCGAGAAACGACGCCGCCGCGAGGTCCTTCTGCCCGTCGGCGCTCACGAGCGCGAACGAGAAGAGCGTGAGTCCGAAGACCGCGGGGAGCGCGAGGGCGAGGATCCCGAGCACCGGCTCCGCCGCGGCGTAGCGGCCGGCGCCGAAGAGCGCGACCAGGAGACCCGCCGCGCCGTGGAGGACGAGAGCGAGGAGCATGCCGATCGCGAAGAAGACCTTGACCGCGCGCGTGACGAAGCTGGCGAGGACGCGGGGATCGGCGGCGAAGGCGCGCGCGAAACCCGGGAAGAGGGCGGTCATCAGCGCGCCGGGGACGATCTGGAGCTGCAGGATGATCGGATGGGCGAGCTGGAAGTAGCCCACCTGTTCGGGCGATGCCATCGCCTTCAGCACGAAGACGTCCACGTTCAGGGTGAGCGCCGCGAGGACGGCGGAGAGGGTGAGCGGCCAGGCGCTCCGCACCATCTCGCGCGCCGTCTCTCTCGCGCGCTCGAACGACGGCGACCCGACGCGGGAGAGGAGCACGGACGCGCCCAGGATCGCCCGCACGACGTTGGCCAGCGCGGCCGCCGCGAAGAAGAACGCGAGCGGCCGGCGGCCCGTGACGCCCGCCACGATCCCGGCGAGCAGCGTGACGCGGAAGAACACCATCAGCGCGAGGTCGGCGTCCATGCGCTCGCGCGCCTGGAAGACCGACGAGTGGATCATGTGGAGGTGGTAGAAGAGCTCGGAAGCGCCGGCCAGGAGGAGCGCTCCGGCGACGCCGGGCGGAAGCGGCAGCACGCACGCGGCGCCGATCACCACCGCCGTGTACGGCACGAGCATCACCGCCTTCACCAGGAGCGCCGCGCCCCAGAGCGACGCCGTGCGGGATCGATCCCGCGCCGCTTCCCGGATCAGGATGCGGTCCATCTCGAAGTTGACGACCGGCTGCATCGCGAGCACGAAGGCCCACGTGAAGCCGTAATCTCCGAACCGCGCCGGGCCGAGATAGGGGGCGAGCAGGCGCAGCGTCACGAGGCCCGCGGCCATGTCGACGCCGCGCGCGATCATCACGGCGAGCGCGTTCCTGGCCACGACGCGCCGCGAGAGCGCGGCCGGGGCGTCTGGGCTTGCCGTCTCGGTCAGCGCCCGGATGCTACGCGTGCCACTGCGGCGACGTCGCGGGCGGCGAGAACACCTCGAAGAAGCGACGGGTCAGGATCCGCACCTGGTCCTTCGTGTGGATCTCGCGGAGGATGTCGCCGAAGATCTTCGGACGGGCGTAGAAGCTGAAGAAGGCCCACTTCAGGTATCGGCGCATCTCGCTGTTGGTGATGCCGGGCGGCGCGTAGGCGGAGCGGTACTCGGTGATCATCGACGGGTCGTAGCTCTCGAGATCGCCCCGGTGCTTGAGCTCGTCGTAGGACGACGTCCCCGGAGCGGCATGTAGATCCCGTAGTTGGCCTTGTCGATGTTGAGCTTCCGGGCGAACCGGATGGTGTGGCGGATCTCGTCCTTGGTCTCGCCGGGGTAGCCGATGATGAAGAAGCCCGTCACCTTCATCTTGGTGACGCGCTTGATGAGCGCGACCTTGTACTCGATCTCCTCGACCGTCAGGTCCTTCTTCATCAGGTCCAGAACGCGCTGGCTTCCCGACTCGATGCCGACGGCGAGGCTGTAGCAGCCGGCGCGCTCCATCAGGGTGAGGAGCTCGGCGTCGAGGGTGTCGAGCCGGACGCCGTTGGGAAGCGCCCAGCAGAGGTCGATGTTCTCGCGCAGGAACGCCTCGCACACCGCGGCGCATTTCTGGCGGTTCAGCGTGAAGTTGTCGTCCTCGATGTGGATCTCGCGCACGCCGTACTGGCGCTTGAGCATCCAGAGCTCCTCCATCACGTTTCCGGGGGAGCGGTAGCGGATGGGCTTTCCCGTGTTGGTGGCGGCCGCGCAGAACGTGCACTCGAAGGGGCAACCGCGCGTCACGACCGTCGGCGCGACGGGGATGCGCTTGGTGAAGGTGCCCTGCGGCGCGACGGGATACTGGCGCGGATCGATGAGGTCCCACGCGGGGAACGGCACGTCGTCGAGATCGTCGGCGGTCTTCACCGGGTTCTTCACGACCTCGCCGGCGCCGTCGCGGAAGACGAGGTTCTGGATCTGGCGCAGCCGCTCGTGCTTCGCCTTGACCGCTTCCCGGTCCCAGTCCGCGTCGCGCAGGAGGTCGACGAGCGCGGGGAAACCGATCTCCGCCTCGGAGCGGAACGCGAAGTCGAGGTTCGGCAGCCGCATCGTCCCGTCGGGGTCGGCGCCCGGATGCGGCCCGCCGGCAACCGTCATCGCCTTCGGGAGGTGCCTGGCGCAGAGCTCCAGGTGCTCGCGGGCGGGGTACATGTCGAAGGTGTAGACCTGGAATCCGACGACCCCGTAGTCCTTCTGTCGCAGCCGCTCGGCGAACGCCTTGCCATCGACGCGCTCGCGGATGCAGTCGAGGATCTCGACGTCGTGGCCCGCCTGGCGCAGGCGCGTCGCGAGGTAGCCCAGGCCGATGTTGGGGATCAGCATCGGCGTGACGTTGACGGGTCGGACGAGGAGGACCGGCTTCTTCATCGGGCGGGCCGCGGGCGGGGCCGAGCCCGGCGCGGCATGGCGGAGCAAGCCAGTCTATCAGGCGAGGCGCGCCGGGACGGCATAATCGCCCCGGATGTCCTTGCCACGGCCCCCAAGGGGGCGGCGAGCCGTCTTCGCGCTGCTTGCCGCGGTCCTCGCTTACGCGGCCGTCGAGCTCTGTGCGTGGGGCATCGGCGTCGCGCTCTTTGGAGGGGTCCGGTGGATCTCCGCGATCCACCGGAACATGCGATCGGTCCTGGAGCAAGGCGCCGCGGCCGGTGAGGCGGCAGGCCCGGTCGCGTCCCCCGGCGAGACGAAGCGCCGCGAGGTCGTCCATCCCTTCGTGGGCTTCGTCGCCGATCAGCATCCCGAAGGGAGCGACCCGGCCGGACCCGCCTTCGGGTTCCGCATCGACCCGCCCAGGGTCGGCGCGAATCCAGGGGCCTTCGTCGTGGGGATCTTCGGGGGATCGGTGGCCGAGCAGCTCGCCGAGGGTGCGGGAGGACCAGCGCTCCGGGAAGCGCTCTCGGCCTCGGGCAAGCTCGCCGGGCGCCCGGTGGAGATCGTGGACCTCGCGATGAGCGGCTACAAGCAGCCGCAGCAGCTCATGACGCTCGCCTACTTCTACGCGAACGGTGCCCGCTTCGACGTGGTCGCGAACCTCGACGGCTTCAACGAGGTCGCGATCGCGGCCTTCGAGAACGCCGCGCGTGGCGCGCCGGCGGCCTACCCGCGCTACTGGTCGCGGTACAACGAGAAGCTCGATCCCGAGGCGCTTTCCAGGGGATCGATGATCATCGCCACGCGCGAGCGGAGGCGCGCGGCCGCTTCCGCGTTCGTCGCCTGGCCCCTCGCCTGGAGCCCGACCGCCGCGCTCATCTGGCAGCGCTGGGACCAGAGGCAGCGGGGGAAGGAGCAGGAACACCAGCTCTGGCTGCTCGCGCACGCGGCGGCGTCGCCGCCGTGGAAGCCCGAGGGACGGGAGCCGGAGCTCGTGCGCATCTGGGCCGATGCATCGATCCAGATGCAGCGGCTCGCCGCCGCGAACGGCGCGCGGTACTTCCATTTCCTCCAGCCCAACATCCACGTCGACGGGTCGAAGCCACTCACCGAGAAGGAGGCCTGGCGCGAGTGGCATCCCTACCGGCCGTTCGCCCGGGCTGGCTATCCGCTCCTGCGCTCGCGGGGCGCGGAGCTCACCGGCCAGGGGGTTCGGTTCACGGACCTGACGATGGCCTTCGCGGAGGTGCGCGAGCCGATCTACGTCGACGCGTGCTGCCACGTCAACGACGAGGGCAACCGGATCCTCGCATCGCGGATCGCAGCGGCGATCCTCGACGATACCTTCGACCCTAAGGGAGCGCCTCCACGTCGATGACAGGTCGCTTCGCTCCCGGCTCGGTCGGCGCCGGCGCGACGATCTCCTTCAGGAACCAGAGCTGCGTGAGGTCGAGACCGACCTCCGCGGCCGTCTCGAGCATGCCGCCGACCTCGGGCAGCAGGTTCAGGCCGTCCAGCGCCGCCTTCACGACGCCGATCCCGCCCAGGACCAGGAGCGCGGTCAACGGCTTCCGGTCGCGGCGCAGGATGCTCGCGGCGATGACCATGGCGATCGTCTCGAACCCCACGTCCGCGAGCGCCTCGATCGCGGGACCGACGAACGGGATCGTGTCGGCCACGTTGACCGCGAGGCTCGCCGCCATCGTGGCCGCGAGCGCGAGGACGCGCTTGTCCTTGAGGACGAACTGGGCGAGCGCGCGCAGCGGCGTCTCGCGGATCTCTTCCATCCCGCAACTGTAGCAGCGCTACGGCGGCGGTGCGGAGCAGCAGCGAGCGCCGCTCAGCGCGACGACCGAGACCTGGTAGCTGTCGAGGAAGACCTTCGGATAGAAGTCGACGTCGACGCGATGCGCCGCCGGTCCGATCTCGACGAGCGCGGCCGGGTCGATGGGCCGGTCGTCGACGAGCGGGCGCGCGCGCGCATTGCGGCCGCGCAGCACGATGCGGAGCGCGCCCTCGGCCGATCCCATCGCCATCATCGAGATCCGGACCCGCCGGACGCCCGGGTCGAGCACGCGGCGGTAGTCGAAGAAGGCAAGCGGGCCGCGGGACGTGCGCAGGACCCGGTCCCCGTCACCGTAGAGCGTGATCGTCGCGCCGCGCTCCCGGGCATCGGGCAGCGCCTTCGGGAGATGGCCGTTCGCCGGAGGCGCGCGGCGCACGTCCATCGTCGAGGGAAGGTCGCCCCCGGCGGTCCACTCGGGCGACGTGCCGAACGGGAAGGACACCTCTCCGCCCTCCTTCAGGAGGTCGGGGAGCAACGGCGCATGGACGGCGGAAAGCACGATCGTCCCCGGGACGATGTCCGCCGGGACGCGGATCTCGCGCGCCGGCGTGCGCGGCGCGAACAGCTCGACGTGAGGGTCCTTCTTCAGGAAGTCCGGGATGGTGAGGAGCTCCACCGGGGCGTCGCCGGCGCTCGCCAGGTAACGTCCCGTGGCGGTCAGCAGATCGATCGGCTTCTCCTTCGGGAAACGGCGGAACGCGATGTCGAGGGAATCGATCGAAGCCATCGCGAGCAAGGCGATGGCCACTCCGCGCGCCCACGGCGGGCCGACCAGGCGCGCGAGGAACGAGGGCGCCATCGCGAGGAGGATGGCGCAGGCGGGAAGGAACGCGAGGGTCCGTCGCGCGAGCGGCTCGGCCATGAAGAGCAGCACTCCCGGCGCGAGCGCGATCCAGGGGACGAGCGCCCGGGCCGCCATCTCCCTGCGTCGCGCGATCCAGCCGCCGGCGCCGCACGCGACGAGGACCAGCGCGAACGGCGAGAGGTAGGGCGCCGCGGCGCCGTAGTGGGAGTCCTTGTCGTAGCCGAAGCTGTGGTAGCGGGCGATGGTCGCCACGTTCGCGCGGAGCTTCGGCCAGGACGCGGGCCGCAGGAGATCGAGGGGCGAGAGGCCCACGACGTCCTGCTCCCGCGTCGTGAGCTTGTCCTGGTGGTGGACGTAGTAGACGACCTGCGGGAGCACCGTGACGGCGCACCCGAGGACGAACGCGCCGAGCTGGCGAAGCGCGTCGCGCCGGTCGCGTCCCGCGGGCCAGAGCACGGCACTCCCCAGGATCGCCATGCCGATCACCGGGGCGGACCGCGTCGCGAAGTAGCCCTGGACGATGAGCCCCGCGGTCGAGCCCGCGACGAGAGCCATCGGCCAGCCGCCGCCCTCGAGCGCGCTCACGGCGAGGGCGGCCGGCGCGGCCATCGCCATCGCCCCGTCGATGTAGTGCCCGCCGGTCCGGCCGTAGTGCAGGAAGACGTGGTGGAAGCCGAGGACCAGCGGGGCGAGCAGGGCGTCGCGCTCGGGCGCGAGGCGGCGGGCGAGGAGCCAGGTGAAGACGATGGCCACCATCCCTCGCGCCACGCTCGACACCTTCGCGCCGAGCAGGTTGTCGCCGAACGCCTGCATGAAGAGGCCGTCGAAGTGGAAGCGCAGCAGGGGGACGTTGTAGAACCCGACGTCGAAGATCTGGGGCGCGCGCCCCTGCATGCAGTAGCGGCTCCAGAGCGCGTTGAGCACGTCCTCCGGGTGGGCGCGCGCGGGGAGCGCGTCGAGCCAGAGCAGACGCGGTATCAGGCAGGCTCCGAGGACGACCGCGGCGATGCCGAGCGGTAGCGGCGGCGCGGATCGCCGCGCCGCGACGATGCCCTGGAAGAAGAGCAGGAGAACGGCCGCTTCCCACGGGATCACGGTGAGCGGGCCGGGAACGCCCTGGACCTGGAACGCGGTGGCGGCGAAGACGGCGAGCAGGACCGCGGCCGCGAGCATCCAGGGGAATCGAGCCGATGTTCCGGGCGCGGGCGCGGGGTGGGGGCTCGTCCCGCGCGCGCCCGGATCGGATCCGGCAGCGCCACGCCTCCGTTGCAGGGCGAGCGCCGCCAGCGCGGCGAAGGCCAGCGCGAGCGCGAGCTCGTTGCACCAGTGGAAGAAGACCGTCGGGCGGGGCTCGTGGAGGACGCCGAAACCGATGTCCCGCTCGGGCCCGAGCTGGATGCCGGCGGAGTCGTCGGTTCCCGCGGCTACACTTCCCCGGCCATCACCTCGCGGCCCTCGCCGAGGACCGCGAGCGGATCGTCACCCGCCTTCCAGAGCAGGAACGAACCGAGCGCCAGCGCGTCGATCCCCGTCCCGTTGAAGCACTCGATCGCCTGCTCCGGAGTGCAGACGATGGGCTGCCCCATAACGTTGAACGACGTGTTGACCAGCATCGGCACTCCGGTGAGGCGGTCGAACTCGCGCAGGAGCTCGTGGAATCGCGGGTTCGCCTCGGCGGTGACGGTCTGGACGCGGGCCGTGCCGTCGACGTGGGTGATCGCGGGGACGGACGAGCGCCGCGCCTCGCGGACGCCCGACACGAGCAGCATGAAGGGCGACGGATAGCCGCTCGCGAAGAAGTCCGCGGCGCGATCCTGGAGCACCGCCGGGGCGAACGGGCGGAACGACTCGCGGTGCTTGACGCGCGCGTTCAGGACGTCCTTCATGTCGGGGCGGCGCGGGTCCGCGAGGATCGATCGGTTGCCGAGCGCCCGCGGCCCCCACTCCATCCGTCCCTGGAACCAGGCGACGATCTTCCCGGCGGCGATGAGCTTCGCGACGTCGCGCGCGATGGAGGCGCGGCGCGCGTGCGGGAGCCCCGAGCGCTTCGCGGCGTGCGCGAGCTCGGCGTCCCCGAAGCTGGGTCCGAACGAGGCGTGCTCCATCACGAAGCGGCGCGGCTGGTCGTGGACGACGTGCGCGACGAAGAGCGCGGCACCGAGCGCCCCTCCGGCGTCGTTGGCCGCGGGCTGGGCCCACACGTCCTGGAACGGGCCGCGCTCCAGGATCTTCCCGTTCGCGACGCTGTTGAGCGAGACGCCTCCCGCCAGGCACAGGCGGTCGCTCTTGGTGACCTCCTTGATCTTCTCGCTCATCTGCATCATCACCTCCTCGCACCGCTCCTGGATGCCATAGGCGATGTCGGCGTGGCGGTCCTCGAGGGGATCGGTGGCGGCGCGCGGCGGGCCGAGCGCCTCCGTGAGCTTCGGCGATCCGTAGATCTGCTGGCCGAGGTGGTGCTGGAAGTAGTCGAGATCGAGGACGAGCCCCTTGCCGGAGTCGATGGGCTGGTCCTTGTCGAAGCGGATGATGCGGCGGAAGAACTCGCGATGGCGGGGCTTTCCATAGGGAGCGAGGCCCATCACCTTGCCCTCGTCGCAGCAGATCCGGAAGCCCAGGTGCTGGGTGATCGCGCCGTAGGCGAACCCGAGGGAGTGGGGGTAGGGGATCTCGCCCAGGATCTGGATGCGGTTGCCCTGACCGCGCGCATACATCGTCGTCGCCCATTCGCCCGCGGCGTCCACGGAGAGGATCGCCGCTTCGTCGTAGGGCGACGCGAAGAAGGTCGACGCCGCGTGGGTGAGGTGATGGCGCACGTACCGGTAGCGGAACTTCCCGCCGCCGAGCTCGCGGCGCAGGAGGTCCTGGACGCGCGTCAGGTTGCGCCACTTCTTGCGATGATGCCCCGAGAGTCTCGAAGATGCAGCGCACATGCCCAGATCCGGCGCTCAGCGGTACTCGACGATCCCACGAGAGCGCGACCGCCGACGTCCGAGAGCTTCACGCCCTCGGCCAGGCAATAGGCGAGGCGCTTCCATCGGGAACTCGTCGGTGTGCTTCTTCCGGCTGGAAGCGCTCCTCCTCGGCGAGGCGCGAGCGGCAGCCCGTCGCGCACGAGGCATGCCGCGCTGTCGTGGGCGTACGCCGCCAGTCCGACGATGTCCATGGACCGCCTTTCCTTTTTATCACCGTTTCCGGAGGCGCGCGGCGCGAGCGCAGGATCCGCGCGGATGCCCTCCACGGCCGACGGCGCTTCCGCGGCGCAGACCTGGGCGATCGCGACGTCGTCGCGGCGAGCGTGCTCGTCGCCTTCGTCCGGCCTGGCGAGGTCGTGGTGGACGACGCGTTCATCACGTTCCGCTACGCGGAGAACTGGCGGCCGGGCGCGCCTCGTCTTCATCCCGGCGAGCGCGTCGAGGGCTACTCGAACCTCCTCGCCGCTGCTCCTCGCGGCGACGCGGATCGCCGGGATCCCGACGGTGCTCGCCGCGCAGGTGGCCGGCGGCCTCGCAGGCGCCGCTGGCCTTGCGCCCGCCAGGATCGCGCGCCTTCCTCGGCGCGAGCGCGTGGCGGGCGTCGGCGCTGCCGCGGCGCTGGGCGCGACCGCGTGCTTCTCGGGCTGGATGTTCCGCGGGCTCGAGGCGCCGATCTTCACGCCCTGCTCGCGCTCGGCTGCCTGTGGTCGGCGATGATCGCGGGCGGGACGGTCCTCGAGCGTGCGGACACTGCGGCGTTCGGCCTCCTCGATCACGCGGCCCGAGGGGTCCACCGGATCTCGCGGCGATCGCGATGCTCTTCCTGCGCGTCACGCCGCGTCCGGGACGCCGGCGCTTCTCGCCGACGTCGCTCTGGGTGGTGGTGGCGTTCGGCGCCTGGTTACGGCGACCCCTGCCGAACACCTACTACGCGAAGGTGTGGCCAGGGCTCGAGAGGTGGCGCGCGGGTCTTGCGTATGCCATGGACTTCGCGGTCGGTTCTGGCCCCGTCTTCTCGAGCGCTCCTCGCCTGCGCGTGCGTCGCGCCGCGCGGAGAAGGGGATACCCGGCGGCGCTCGCGGGCTCGTCGCGGCGTGCGGATCTTCTTCGCGATCGGCGTTGGGCAGGGCTCGCTGACGGCCGCTTCTTCCACCGGCGGCCGCCTTCGTAGATGGCGCTCGCGTTCGTGGTGCTCGACGGTCGCCGCGGCGACGTGGTCGCGGCTCCTTTTGATGCTCGCGCTCGATCCCGGCGCCGTTTCTCATCCTGAAAGGCGGTCGCCTCCCTGACCGCGCATGGATCGCCGAGCGCGCCGTACGCTTCACGCGCGTCCAGGATCGGCGTAGACCCGCGTCGGTTTCCGGCTCCGCGACAACCTGCCTCCTGGACGTTTCGTCGCGGTCAACGACTGCGGCGTCATCCCGTACGAGCGGGCTTCCCGTGCTCGACACGGCGGGGCTCATGGATCGGCGGCCATCGCGCGCCTTCCCGGGAGGAAGCACGGCAAGGTGGACCTTCGCCACGTGCTCGAGCGCCGGCCTGCCGCCGCGATCGTGCTCGCGCTCAGGAACCTCGCGGGCGGGCTCGTACGACATGCGCATGGCGTCGAGCCGGCGTTCTGGTGGCGTACCGGCCGCGGTAGCGGTCGTGTCCCCTACGCGAGCGAGCACGGCCTACTACGTCTTCCGCGACTCCGGCGCGCCGATGTCCCCTCCCGCGCCGTCGATCCCCTGGCGCTCCTGCCCGAGGCGACGTGCGTGGTGTCGGCCGGCGAAGGCGGTGCCCGC
Source organism: Acidobacteriota bacterium (assembly GCA_046331505.1). Classification (GTDB taxonomy): domain Bacteria; phylum Acidobacteriota; class Vicinamibacteria; order JAXLQT01; family JAXLQT01; genus JAXLQT01. The sequence continues at coordinate 69,896 of JAXLQT010000020.1, read as the reverse complement.
CGGCGATTCGATCGAGCTGGGCTATCACTGGTACCTGCACGGAGGCACGGAGGAATCGACCCGCATCCAGGGTGCGGCCTGAAGCCCGGTGACGCCATCGACGCCCCGGCGATCGCACGGTTGGACGCGGCGCGCTTCACGAGCTCGGATCCGCGGCGCACCATGGCATCGCGTCCGCCTTCCCGAGGGCGCCTGCGCGACGATCACCTTCACGCTGCGGCGGGGGACGAGCGCCGGGAGGCTCGCCCTCCGGTTCGGCATGGCGCCCTGGCTGTGGTGGTGCTGGCCCACGCGAGCGCGACGCTTTCGATCAACGCCACGATCCGGGGTCCCAAGAAGGTTTCGACGGTCGCGATCGATCCCGTCGCGAAGGTGGGCGATCGCCTGTTCGTGCCTGTGGCGTTCGATCTCGCGGGCCGGCACGAGATCCGGTTCACCGTCGAGCGTGGCGGCCCACCCGGTTCCGAGCGCGAACCCCTCGAGGTGCTCATCGAGGCGCCCCGCATCGAGACCGGCCCCTGACTGAGGCGCTGACCTCTTCGCCGCCGGCTCACCGCCGGGGTCGCGCTCGTCGCTGCCCTGATGCTGATGGTCGAGGTGCTGGTGACGCGGCTGTTCTCGGTGCTGTTCTTCTACCACTACAGCTTCGCGGTGTCGCTGGTGATATGCCGGCCTCTCGCTCGGCGGGATCGTGGGCGTCGCGCATGCCCGAGGCCGGCGCCGCTGCCCTCCAGCGGAGGCTCGCGTCCGCGGCCCTGATCGCGAGCGGTGGATCCGCGGCGCTCGGCACGGTCATCGCCCTCGCGCCGCCGGGATCGATCGGCGCGGCCGTCTCTCGCTTCGGTGCTCGCCATGGCGCTCGCGTTCGCTCCGGCGTTGACGGCGGCGGGGACGTTCCTCGCGATCGCGCTGCGCCAGGGGGAGCGATTCATCGGGCGCCTCTACGCGGCGGATCTCCTCGCTGGCCCGCATGCCCTGCCCGCGATCCCGCTCATGCGCACGTGCTGCAAGGTCCCGCGGCGCTCGTGGTGCTGTGCGCCTCGCCGCCGCCGCGGTGCTCCTGCTCTCTCGACGCCAGTGGACGACGGCGCTCGCCGTCCTCCTGATGGCCGCGAGCGCCTCGGCGCCGGCGCTCATCTGGCGACGGGCGGCGCGTTCCTCGCGCTCCCGCTCGAGCCCGAGCCCACCGAGCGCTGGAACGAGCACAGCCGCATCGTCGCCTACGAGAGGAGCGAGGACCCGCACAGTGGCATCGCCGTGATCGACAAGTCGGCGGGCACGTTCCTTCCCGCGCCTGTCCGCGCCGGTCCGGCGATCCCCTGCCGATCGAGCCGTGGTGGGGCGAGGGGATCACGTCGCCTCGCCTACCGCGCCGGGCGGCCGATGCCGCGAGTGGCGATCATCGGCGTCGGCGGGGCCGCGACGCTGTCCTCGCGGCGTCAGGCGGAGCACGTCGACGGCTGAGCCGAACCGGCATCCTCGTCGACATGCTCCGCGCGATCGGGTGATCGGCGCCGCTCGGCCCGAGGTGACCTCGTGCACGCGGAGGCGCGCGTCGCGATCGGCCACGCGCCCACGCGCCATGATGCGGATCCAGGCGTCGCTCATCGACACCCGGGCCGCGACCGCGAGCGGCGGCTTCGTGCTCGAGAACGGCCTCTACACGGTCGAGGCCTGGTGCACGTTCCCGCGCGCCCTCTCGCCCACGGGAGTCCTGACCATGACGCGCTGGTACCTCCCGCTAACACCCGCCGAGGTCGAGCGGCTGTCCCGCCGGCCGCGTCCGCGCTCGCGGCCGAGGGTGCCGATGCTTCGTCGCGCTCCTCCTCGCCGCCGAGACCGCTCCCGATCACGGGGTCGCGGCATCCACCAGACCTGGTGCACCGCCGTCTCTCGCGCGCCGTTCGCGGAGCGCGAGGTGCGGGCGCTGCGAGCCGCGTGCGACACCGCGGGGTGGCGCGTCATCGTCGCGCCGGGGAGCGAGCCTGCTGATCGGCGATCGCCCGGTTGCTCGCGCCGGCGTCGCGCGCCGGTGCGATCGCCGAGAGCCCGTTCGACCTCACCCCGCCGACCGACCTGCGGCCCTACTTCTTCCTCCAGCTTCGCCCGTGGACGTCCTCGCGTTCCCGCGCGCGGCGGGCCTGCCTTCGTCGTCGACATCACGTTCCGCGCCGAAGGTGCTTGCGATCCTCTGCCTGACCTCCATCGTTTCGCTGGGCGGTCGCCGTCGCGGTGCTTGGCGCGCGCGGGCCGCGGGCACCGCGCGTCATGACCGTCTACTTCGCCGCCATCGGCCTCGGGTACATCCTCGTCCAGCCCGGCCTCCACCAGCGGCTCACCCTCGTCCTCGGCCATCCGACTTCGGCGCCTGGTCGTCCTCGCCTCGATGCTCTGGGCCACCGGCCTCGGCCTGCCGCGAGCCAGCGTGTGGCGATCGGCCGCGCGGCGCGCGCCTGGATCGCGATCGGCGCGGTGGTCGCGGGCATCACCACGGCTCTCCTGTTCGCCGTCGGCCTCATCGAGCGCATCGCAGCGTCGATCTCGGCGGGCGGCGGCCTGCGGGCTCATCGCCGGCGCGGCCGGCTTCGTCCTCGGCTTCGCCTTCCGCTCGGCGCGCGCCTTGTTCCTCCGCGTCGATCCCGTTCGATGTGGCCGTCAACGGCGCTGCGTTCATCGCGGGCCCGCGCCTTGCGCACGGTCATCGGCCTCGGTGCGCGGGAGCCAGGCGGTCCGGAGCCGGGCTTATGTGCTGATGTGGTGGTGGCGATCTGCGGCACGTTGCCGTCAGGAGCGGCCTGGTTGCCGGGGCGGACGAGCGGCTGGCACCTGGTCGCGGACGCGGACGTGCGATCGCCCCGGTAGATCGCGTCGCCGACGCGTCGCATCCAGGCGAGCTCGTCGCCGGTCAGCGGGACCGAGCCTTGCGCGCGCAGCGCTTGCGCCATCTCCGCGGCGCTCCCGGGCCCGGCCATGGCGACGTCGACGTGCGGATCGCTGAGCGCGAAGCGGCAGCAGCCGGTACCGGCTTGGCGTGCGCTCGCCGCGGGCGGCGCTTGACGGTAGAGGTGCTCACGGCTTCAGGTGTGGGTGATGATGCCAAGCGCTTGCCGGGAGGGGAGCGCGTCGAGGTATCGGGAAGACGTCGCGCTCGGCGCCGCGGTGGACGGCGTTGTAGCGGACGTGCCAGATGGAGATGCGCGGGTCGTCGCGAAGGGTCGGGAACATGGCGCGATGGTGGCCGCTGACCGCGACGTGGCGGACGAGGCCGCGATCGACGAGCCTCATCGCCGCGTCCATGACGCGCTTGCCGGGAGGGCGGTTGTGCCAGCCCAGGAGGAGGACGTCGCCGTAAGAGATGTCGAGGCGGCGCAGCGCGCTCTCGGCGGAGCGCATCACGAGGCTCCCGAGGCGCGCGTAGCTCTGGAGCACGATGAGGAGCTTCTCGCGATGGCCCGGCGCGAGCTTCTTGAGGGCGGCGCCCATCGTGTCGCGCCGGAGGCTGCCCCAGTAGAAGTAGTTGACGCCGCGCTCGAACGCCTCCTCGTAGGAGGACGCCGGCGCCATGTAGGAGGAGCCGAGGCCGAGACGGCAGACGGAGAGGCCCGTCCTCCCCATCACGCGCGCCGGGAACGCGGCAGGCGCCGCTACTGGAGCCATTCGGCCTTCGCCCCCTTGGCGATGGCCTTCTCCCTCAGATCGGCGAGCGCCTTCTCGGCGGCCTTCAGCTCGCCCCGCGCGCGATCGAGCCTCTCTTCCGCGCCCTTCTTCTCGTTCTCGAGCTTCTTCTTCGAGTCTCCGTCGACGCTCTGGGAGAGCTTCGTGCGCGCGGTCTCGAGATCGCGCTCCGCGGCGTTCACGGACTCCCTCTTCTCGCTCACGGCCTGCCGCGCGTTGCTGCCGAGCGTCGCCCAGTAGGAGCGATCGTCGGCCGGGGCAGCCGCGGCCTCCTCGACCTTGGCGGGCGGGGGCGCGGCGTCGGACTTGCCCTTCTTGCCCTTGTCCTTCTCGAGACCCGGCTCCTCGAAGAGGGGCTTCGGCACGCCGTACTTCTTCTCGTCATCCTCGCGTGTCTTCCTGTAGTCGGCGAGGTCCTTGTCCGTGAAGACCTTTTCTCCGGCCGGCGCCGCCGGAGAGCCGAGGCTCGCGTTGCCGAACGTCTTCACCTGCGCGCGAGACTCGTCGACGGTACGCGGCGCGTCGACCCCGACCGTCAGCACCGAGGGCAGCGCCACCGCGAGCGGGGGCTTGCCTTCGTCGACGAGGCCCGCGGGGATCGACTTCTGTGCCGCCCTGGCCGCTTCGGCGCTCGGGAAGACGCTCCAGAACGCGCGGAAGCAGTCGCGGCCGTTGACCTTCGCGGCGAGGAAGTAGAGGTCCTTGTCGGCGCCCGGCGTGTCGACGAGCTTCGCGAGCGTGCCCGCCTCGCAGACCACCACGAGCTGGAGCGTGAACGCCGTTCCTTCGGCGCGCGCCATGTCCTCGAAGGCCGCCGCGGCGCGGCGGAAGTCGCCGGCCTTCGCGCTCTCGCGCCCGATCTTGAAGAGGTCTGCCTTCCTGAAGGGGACCGCCGCGCGCGCCGTCCCACAGACGAGGAGAACAGTGAGGACGACGAGGCCCGCTCTCGGGAAACGCATGGGCGGCGCCCGGAATCTTAGCACGGGGCACGGAGGCGTCGCGGCGGCGCCGGTGCGGCCGCGATCGGCGCGCGCGGTCGGGATCGCGCGCCGGTTCTGGTAGGCTTCGCGTATGGACATCTCCCTCCAGAAGGACGATGACCTCTCGGTCATCACCCTCAAGGGACGGGGAGACTACCAGGACCGCGAGAAGCTCCGCGACTACCTGAACCTGCTTCTCGCCAACGACGCGCTCCTGCTCGTCGTCGATCTGTCGGTGGCCGACTTCGTGTCCGCGTCGCTGCTCGGCATCCTCACGCAGAAGGCGGATCAGTTCGTCGAGCGCGGCGGACGGATCATGTTCGTCATCAACCCCGAGCGGCGGTTCTCGCCCCTCGTGTCGGTCGATCACCTGAAGAAGTTCTTCGCCACCGCCCTGTCCGTCGAGGAGGCGTCGCGCTCGATCCGCGCCGAGGTGGTGGAGAAGGAATCCGTGCGCGCGCTGATCCGGCGCGCCAAGCCCACCCCGCCGCCGCTCCACGAGGGCGGCGACGATCCGTTCGCCGACTCCAAGCCCCGTGGCACGGGACGCAGCACCTCTGACCGTTGAGCGGCGCCTCTGGAGGGAGGGGTGCGCGCTGGTCTGCGGGATCGACGAGGTGGGGCGCGGGCCGCTGGCCGGCCCGGTGGTCGCCGCCGCCGTGGTCCTTCCCGAGCCGAGTGGCAAGCGCTTCCTCCCCGGCGTCACGGACTCGAAGCTCCTGTCGGAGAGCGAGCGTTTCGACCTCTACCTCGGGATCCTCCAGACCGCCCTCTTCGTGGGGGTCTGCCGCGTCGAGCCCTGGGACATCGACCGCGAGAACATCCTGAAGAGCTCGCTGCGGGCGATGCGCGGCGCGCTCGCGCGCCTTCCCGAGAAGCCCGGCCACGTGCTCGTCGACGGCAACGTCCGCATCGAGACCGACCTCCCGCAGACGACGATCGTCAAGGGAGACCGGCGGTCGCGGACCGTCGCCGCGGCGTCGATCGTCGCGAAGGTGACGCGCGACGCGATCATGCGCAAGCTCCACCACCGCGTCCCGGAGTACGGCTTCGCGCAGAACAAGGGATACGCGACGGCGGAGCACGTCCAGGCGATCCTCGCGCGAGGCCCGAGCCCGTTCCACCGCCGGAGCTTCCTCTCCTTCTACGAGGCGCCTCGGCTGCCGTTCTAGCGCGGCGGCCGACGGCCCGCAAGGCGAGGCTTGTCCCCCGCCGGTCCGGTCCGATCCGAGCGGTGGGTGCGAACGGTTTGCGGCGCGCTGGCCCGCCACAGGAGGCGGTGGCCGCGGAACGATCGCGCGAGGGTGTCGCGAAGCGCGCGCGGATCGAGGTCTCCGTCGCGGCGCCCGAGCTCGACGAGGAAGCGCCAACCGTCGCGGGGGCGGAGGGTCCAGCCGCGCGCTCGCTGCTTGGCGAACGAGCGTGCGAGGCGAACCACCATCGCCACCTTGTCCTTCCGGTCGAGACAAGGCACGACGCGTGCCTTGTCGAAGTCGAGCACGTGGACGACGGGCTGCGGCCCGTTGGCGACGAGGAAGTTCCCGAGGCTGAGGTCGGCATGGCGGATCCCCGCCGCGAACAGCCGCGCGACGGAGCCTGCCATCGCGGCGATCGCGGCGCGGCGATCGCGGGAAGGCGCGTCGGCCATGTCGAGGAGATCGACGGCCGGCGCGACGAGCCTTGTCAGGAGAACCGGCAGCCGCAGCCCTCGCGCGAAGAGCACGCCGACGATCTCCGGAGTGACCACGCCTTGGCGGCGCGCGTGGTCGCTGGCGGCGATCTCGCGAAGCGCTCGCGAGGGCCCCATCCCCGAGCTCCCGCGAACGGGACCGAGCAACCCTCCATGCCGGTAGGGCCGCGCTGCCAGCGCGAGCGTCCCGACGTCGAGGCGCCGCGTGGCGCCGCGGCCGCTCACGGCATGGACGGGGGCGTCGCGGAGCGCCTGCCAGAGCGCTTCCGGGCCGGGAAGCGCGAGCGACTCGCGGCGCAGGAGCGCTCCTCCACTCGAGCTCTCGAGGACGAACCCCGCCGGCGGCTTCAGCGTCCGCATCGGTCCGATCAGACGTCGATGCCGAGCGCGCGGTAGGCCCTGTCCTGCCGGCCGGTCCACGCGAGCAGCTTGTCGACGATCTCGCGCACGGCCCCGTCGCCGCCGTTGCGGCGCGTGACGTAGAGCGCCCGATCGCGCACGAGCTCCGGCGCGTCGCCGACGGCGACCGGAAAGCCGACCCTCGCGAGGATGCGAAGGTCGAGGAGATCGTCTCCGACGTACATGACCTGCGACGCGTCGAGCTTCTGCTCCTCGAGGATCCGAAGGAACGCCGCGGTCTTGTCGAAGTGGCCCTGCTCGATCACGTCGAAGGCGAGCTCGCGCGCGCGCCGCAGCACGATGCGCGACGTGCGTCCGGTCAGGATCCCGAGGCGGTAGCCCGCCGCGCGCGCGAGGGTCAAGCCGAGGCCGTCCTTCACGCTGAAGGTCTTCACCTCCACGTCCTCGCCGCTCTCGGTCTCGCCGAGCACGATGCCGCCGGCGGTCAAGACGCCGTCGACGTCGAGCAGGATCAGCTCGACGCGGCGCCGCCTGGTCGAGCGCGGCCGACCTCCGGCGCTCCGGCCTGGCGCGGCGGCTCGCCGGGCGGGGGCTCGTCCCCCGCCGGTTCGTCCTGGGCGGCCGGCTCACGCCTCCCCGAAGCTCCGCATCAGGTCAGCGATCGCCTTGACCTCCGCGAGCAGATCCTCGAGGCGATCGAGCGGGAACTGCGACGCGGCGTCGCATCGCGCCCGCGGCGGATCGGGATGGGTCTCGATGAACATGCCGTTGCAGCCGGCGGCTGCCGCGGCGCGCGAGAGCGCGGGCACGTGGACCGGGGTGCCGCCGCGCGGGTCGTCGCTCCGGATCCCGTAGATGCGCACCATGTGCGTCGTGTCGGCGACGACCGGGTAGCCGAGGTCCTGCATCACGCGGATGCCCATGAAGTCGGTGACGAGCTTGTTGTACCCGAAGGTCGTGCCGCGCTCGGTCAGGAGGATCTGCTGGCAACCCGCGTGCTCGAGCTTGGCGACGGCGGAGTCCATGTTCTCGGGAGCGAGGAACTGTCCCTTCTTCACGTTCACGACCCTGCCCGCGGCGCCCGCCGTGTAGAGGAGGCTTGTCTGCTGGCAGAGGAACGCCGGGATCTGGATGACGTCGAGCACCTCGGCGGCGGCGCGCACGTCCTCGGCGCGGTGGACGTCGGAGAGCACGGGCACGTCGAACGTCGTCTTGACCTTCTGGAGGAGCTTCAAGCCCTCGTCGATCCCCGGCCCGCGGTAGCCCGACGGCATGCCGCGGTTGTCCTTCTCGAAGCTCGACTTGAAGATCCACGGGATCCCGAGACGCGCGGTGATCTCCTTGACCGTCTCCGCCGTGCGCATCATGAGTGCGTCGTCCTCGATGACGCACGGCCCCGCGATGAGGGGCATCGTCCGGCCGCGTCCGAAGGCGATGCCCGCGACGGTCACGTCCCGCATCGGCTTGTGCGTGGTGAAGGGCGCCGTGCCGGCCATCGGCGCATCGTAGCTCAACTGCCGGAGGGCGGGTCGTCGTCGCCGCCGCGCTTCCGCGGCCGGTAGGTGAGCGCGGCCACCACCACCCCGAGCAGGTAGAGGAGGATCATCGGCAGCGCCACGGCCGTGCAGGTCACGGGGTCGGGCGTCGGCGTGACGATTGCCGCGACGATGAAGGAGATCACGATCGCGTAGCGAGTGTTCCGGAGCAAGAAGCGCGGCGTCACGAGCCCCGCCTTGGCGAGGAGGAAGATCACCGCGGGGATCTCGAAGACCGCGCCCACGCCCAGGATCACGGTCGAGAAGAGCGCGAAGTACTCGTCGATCTTGAGCATCGGCGTGAAGTCCTCGCCCACCTGGATGAAGAAGCGGCACGTCGACGGGAAGACCACCGCGTAGCCGAACCACCCTCCGAGGAGGAAGAGGAGCGTCGCCGCCAGGATGAAGGGGGCGGCGTACTTGCGCTCGTGCTTGTAGAGGCCCGGCTCACGAAGAGCCATAGCTCGGTGAGGATCCAGGGTGCCGCGGCGAAGATGGCCGCGACGAAGGCCACCTTCATGTAGATGAAGAAGGGCGCCGTCAGGGTCGTGTAGACGAGCTTCACGTCCCGCGGCAAGAGGGGCCGTATCGGCGCCTCGACGAACCGGTAGAGCTGCTTCGCGAACGCCGCGGATGCGCCGAACGCGACGACGAGGATCGCCACGCAGCGGATCAGGCGCGTGCGGAGCTCGTCGAGGTGCTCCAGGAACGACATGTCGTCCGGATGTTGCCCGCCGGACGCCACGCGATCGCGCTACCCGAGGGATCCGTCCGCGCGCGTCTGCCCCTCGGTGCCGGGGAGGAGGCTGGTCCTTCCCGCGGTCACCTTCCGGGCGCGCGGCGTCCGAGGGCTTCGCGCCTCGGTGCCGGGAGGGGCAGGCGCTTGTCCTTCTCCTTCTGCTCCTCCGCGCGCACCTCGTCCTCGAGGGTCGACCGGAGCTCGGTCGACGCGCGGCGGAACTCCGCGATGCCCTTGCCGAGCGACTTGCCGAGCTCGGGGAGCTTGCGCGGGCCGAACACCAGGAGCGCCACGATGAAGATGAGGACGAGCTCCATCGGGCCGATGGAACCGAGCATGTGGGTCCGCCTTCCGGGAGGTTCCTCCCCGTCATCATCTTAGAATGCGCCTCCACGCACGTCAACTTCGCGGGCGCGGCGGTGGCGCGGCGCTTGACACGGTGCGTCAGCTCTTGGCAAAGTGGCGGGCCATTCCGCGAGGAGCCGTTTGCTGATCCAGCCATTCCCCATCCACTCCGATCGCCGCGCGGCGCTGCCTTGCGCCTGCGACGGCCCGGGGAAGGGTGCGGGCATGGCGGCCGGAGGTCATGACGGTCTCCGCCCTGCACCTGAAGGTCACGGCCGGCGCGCACGGCCGCGCGCCGCCGAGACCGAAGCGTAGCGATCAACCGCGCCGGGCAGCCTTGACCCGGGCCCACGGTGGCCCGGATCGCGGCGTTTTCGATCCGAGTCATCCGGCCGATCGCGTCCTGCGGGACCCTTCGTCCGGACGCGACCGGCCATCGAGGCGCACCATGTTTCTTCCCATCGATGCCGAGGTCTACGTATCGGAGAGGCGCGACCGCCTCCTCCGCGAAGCCGAGGAACACCGCCTGGCGCGCCGGGTCGCGCCCAGGTCTTTGCGCTCGCCCTCGTCAGGGCGGCGCGCGTCGTGATGTCGCGCATCCAGGCGATCCGCTGGTTCGCCATGGACCGTGTCTAGGCTCTGGGGTTCGCCACGCCGGCAGATCTCGCGGCGCTATCGCCGGGGGATCTGCTGCGTGCGGCGAAGGAGGACGAGGCGCTCGCCCTCGGGCAGGCGCGCGTCGATCGCCGGGTAGAACAGGCGCTCCTCGCAGGAGTTGTGCGCGCCGATGACCCGCTGGAGATCGAGCGCGATCGGCAGCACGTCCGCGCCCTCGAGCAGCCGCGCCGCCATGTCCTTCAGCGCGACCTTCACGGCGTCGTGCTCTCGCCGCAGCCTCTCGAGCGGGATCGCGGGCGTCGGAGCGCGATCGACGATCGGGAAGAGCAGCTCCTCCTCGACGCGGATGTGATGGAGGAGCCCGGTTCGGAGCTCGATGAACGTGCGCTGCGCGTCGGGCGCCTTGTCCGCGAGCATCTGCTGGAAACCTTCCAGGAGGTGGTCGAGGCGATCGTGATCGACCTCGAACAGGGTCGAGATGTCCGAGGGCGGGGACGCCCAGCGGCAGAGCTCGAGGCGGTGCACGACGGGACCGTCCTCCAGGATGCTCCAGGACATCAGCTCGCCGCACACCTCCTGGAGCTCCGAGAGCTTGATCGGCGCGGCGGCGCCCCAGACGACGCGCATGCTTTCGCCGTTGTCGAGGGACTGGAAGGCCGTGGCCAGATCCGACCTCGCGTCACCCGCCGTCCGGAGATCGATCTCGCGAACCATGCCGACAACTTGTCGCACGGAGCGCACTCTGTCAACATCCGGGCAGGGAGGTTCACGCCCGTGCACGGTCTGACTTTCGAGGCCCATTACGCGCTCGTCGCGCTCGTCTCTCTCGCCCGGCACCCCGAGGGGCGCGTCAAGCAGATGCGGGAGATCTCGAGCCGGGAGGGGTTGCCGGCTCCGTTCCTCTCGAAGATCCTGTTGAAGCTGCGTCACGCGGGCATCGTGGCCTCGCGTCACGGGCGCGGCGGAGGATACGCGCTCAGCCGCTCCGCCCACGAGATCACCGTGCGCGACGTCCTGATCGCGTTCGGCGTGTCGGGGCCTCTCACCTTTGATCTGACCTTGCCGGGCGTGACGGCCAACGCGAACATCGCCCAGGGCCTGCGAACGCTCAACTACCGCATCGAGAAGGCGCTCCAGGGAACGTCGATCGCGGACCTGGCCGGGTTGCACCGCTCGGAGAAGGCCGCCGCTCCGGTGGAGAGAGGGGCCGCGGCGATCTGACGTCGGCGATCCCCGGCGCAACCTCCCCGCCCGCTTCCGGTAATCACGGGCAGGAGGTCAGCGTCCATGAGATTGCCCCCCACGATCACGATCGCTCTTCTCGCGCTTGCCGGCGCGCCATCTCTCGCGGAGCCTGGCGGGAGCATCGAGCTCTACGGGAGCCAGGAGACGTTCTGGACCACCCTGGGGCTGCGCGGCACCTATGCGCTCTCGCCCCACTGGGCGATCGTCGGATCGGTCGAGTCCTCGCTCACGGAGCAGACGTTCGTCGCGGCCGACAGCGGCGCGCTCTACACGTTCGATCCCGGGGGGCGCGCGGACGGCTTTGCCTACGCGACCGCCGGACAGGTCAACGGTGAGGACGAGGGATGGTTCGCGCTCGACGGGCCGCGCGCGACGTTCGGCATCGGGGAGAGATGGCGGCTCGGCTCGAGAGCCTACGTGAGGGCTGACGGGTCGGCGTTCTTCATGCTCGACGGCGGCGGGAACGGGTTCGCCGTCGCCCTGGGGGTCGGCTTCGACATCGGCCGGCGCTGACCCGCCGCGCGTCACACGTTCCCCGGCGAGGCCGGTGCTACGCTTCGCGGCGCGATGGGCGCGATCGTCCCGGATCCGATCCTGCGGCAGCACGCGCGCGGGGTGGCGACCGAGACGTACGAGGCGGCGACGCTCTTCGCGGACATCTCGGGGTTCACCGAGCTCTGCGAGCGTCTGACGGCGTCGCGTCGCGAGGGCGCCGAGGCGCTCGCCGCGGCGCTCTCGTTCTACTTCGATCCGCTCGTGGCCGCGGTCCACGATGCGGGCGGGTTCATCGTGGGGTTCGCAGGCGACGCCTTCACCGCCGTCTTCCCCGCGAACGGGCCGGGCGTTGCGGGTCGCGCGCTGCACGCCGCGCACGCCATGCGGGGCTTCTTCGCCCGTCACCCGAGCTACGTCAACGTCTTCGGACGGTTCGCGTTCGGCTTGAAGGTCGGCGTGTCGTTCGGGGAGGTCGAGATCGGGATCGTGGCGGTGCCGGATGGACCGGCGACCTACTACGTGCGCGGGCCGGCGATCGACGCGTGCGCCGTCGCCGAGCAGCACTGCCTCTCGGGATCGGTCGTCCACGACGCGGCCTTCGCGGAACGCCTCCGCGTGGATCCGGAAGGCATCGTCGTCGCCGCGCCTTCGCCGGTCCCCGATGGCCCTCCGTTCTGCTCGCTCGAGGAGCTCGCGTTTCCCGATCCCGGGGAGTTCCGGAGCGTGGCGGCGGTGTTCGTGGCGATCGACGAGGGCCCGGGTCTCCTTCCGTTCCTCAACGACGTTCACCGGATGGTCCGAGACTTCGGGGGGCATCTGAGCCGCTTCGACTTCGGCGACAAGGGGGCCAACACGCTCGTGTTCTTCGGCATCCCCACGGCCCACGAGAACGACCTCGATCGCGCGCTCGACCTCGCCCTCGCGCTCCAGCGGCTGTCCGAGGGGCGTCTGCGGCTACGCGCGGGAATCACGCACGACGTCGGGTACGCGGGGTGGAACGGAAGCGCCCAGCGTCACGAGCTGACTTGCCTCGGGAGATCGACGAACCTGGCGGCGCGCCTCATGATGTCGGCCTCGTGGGGCGAGGTCTGGTGCGGCCCGCGGATCGCCGCGCGCGTCTCGGTCGCCTACGAGCTCGTGCCCCTCGGGGAGATCGCCTACAAGGGCTTCACGCTGGCGCAGCCGACGTGGCGGCTGCTCGCCCGAAAGGAATCGCTCGAGCCCGACGGCCGCGTCGCCGCCGGGCCGATCGCCGGGCGCCACCGCGAGCGCGAGCGGCTCCGCACCCACGCCTCCGCCGCGCTCGAGGGCTCTGCATCCTTTACCTCGAGGGTGAGGCGGGATCCGGAAAGAGCACGCCGGTCGCCGCGCTCGAGCGCGACCTCGCCGCGAGCGGCGTCGCGCACCACTGGATCGAGGCGGCGTGCGATCAGACGCTGCGCGCGTCGCTCAATCCGTTCCTCCTCGCGATGCGCCAGCACCTGGCCGCGTTCGCCGACGCGGCGGCGCCCGGAGATCGCCGCGCGTCGCTCGAGAAGGCGATCGCGGCGCTCTCGGAGGGGCTCGCTCCCCTCGACCCGCTGAGGCTCGAGATCGACCGGCTCCACTCCGCCATCGCGGCGCTCGCGGGGATCGTCGACCCGGAGTCGCTCTACGAGAGGCTCGACCCGAAGCTCCGCTTCGAGAACTGCAAGCAAGCCATCCGGGCCCTGGTGCTGGCCCTCTGCCGCCGGCAGCCGACCCTGGTCGTGCTCGAGGACGTCCACTGGATGGACGCCGACAGCCGCGAGGCGCTCGGGGAGCTCGCGCGCGCGGCGGCCGGACAGCCGCTCGCGGTGATCTGTACGGGACGTCCGGTCGCGGATCGCGGCGCGTTTCCCGGGAGCGGCGTGGCGTCGAACACCGTGACGCTCCCACCGCTCAAGCGGGAGGAGCTGCGCGGCATGGCGCGGGCCGAGCTCGGCGGCTTCGTCTCGGAGGAGCTCCTCACCCTCGTCGAGACCCACACGCGCGGCAATCCGCTCTTCGCCCACCAGCTCCTCGTCCACCTGCGCGAGGAGGGGAGCATCGTCGAGACCCCCGAGGGGCTCGCGGTCCGCGCCGCGAGCGTGTCCGCCATTCCCGTCGACGCCGATGCCGCGCTCGTCGCGCGCCTCGACCGCCTTCCGCCGGCGGATCGCCACACGGTCCAGGCCGCCGCCGTCCTCGGCCGGGACGTGGACGTCCGCGTCCTTGCCGCCGTGCTCGGGTGGGACGTCGAGCGCGCCCTGGGGTCGCTCCGCGTGGCCGAGGAGCAGCAGATCGTCGAGCGGGTGTCCGAGCTGCACTACGCCTTCCGCCATGCTCCCATGCGCGATGCGGCCTACGCGGTCCAGGCGGTCGCGCGGCGGCGGCAGGCGCACGGCCGCGCCGCCGCGGCGATCGAGGAGCAGCATGCGGCGGATCGGGACGATCACCAGCTCGGCCTTCACTGGGAATCCGCGGAGCAGGCGGCGCGCGCCATGCCTTGCTACCTCGCCGCCGGGCGACGTGCGCGACGGGCCTTCGCGCACGAGGAGGGGAGCGATGCTTGCGTGCCTACCTCAGGCTCGCCCGCGAGATCTCCGCCGAGTCGATCCTCGCCCGCCTAGAGCTGGCGCGCATCCCGAACCAGCAGGGCCGGCGCAGGGAGACGCTCCGAGGAGCTGACGCGCGCGCGCGACGATGCGACGGCTGCTCGCGCTGCCCCATCTGGTCGCGAGGGCGGAGATCCGGATCGGTAGCGAGCTCGGAGACGTCGGGCGCACGGCCGATGCGCGCGAGGCGGCACGTGCGGGCGATCGCACTCTTCGCGGCGCGGCCGAGCCTTCGCCGTCTTACCTGAGCCTCGCCCTCGAGCTCCTCGGCGCCCTCGCGGGGACCGAGGGCAACGGCGAGAAGCCCTGCGATACCTCGGCGAGGCCATCGCCGTCGCGCGCGAGGCGGGCCTGCGCGAGGAGGAGGCGGCCTGCCAGGTCAACGTCGGCAACCTCGCGATGGCTCACGGGCGCTTGACGAGGCGCGCGCGCGCTCGACGCGGCGCTCTGCATCGGCCGCGAGGTCGACTCGGTGTCGCTCCAGGCGATGGCGCTCTCGAACCTGACCAACGTCTTCTACTGCCGCGGGCAGATGGAGGAAGCGGTGAGCGTGGCCGAGGAGGCCTACGCGCTCCACCGCAGGATGGGCAATCGACCCTCCGAGGCGTTCATGCTCGGGGTCCTGGGACAGGAGTACAACGAGATCGGGGACCTCGATCAGGCACGCGCGTTCTTCGAGCGCGCGATCGCGCTCGATCGCGACATGGCCAGCGGCCGCCGGCTCGCGCTCAACGAGACGGCGCTCGCTTTCCTCGAGATCGGGCTCGGCAACCTCGGTGCGGCGCGCGGCCTCCTCGACTCCGCGCTGCCGGTCCTCGCCCAGAAGGGCGATCCTCACTCCGAGGCCATCGCGATCGAGTGCCTGGGGCTCCTGCGCCAGGCCGAAGGACGGACGGCGCAGGCGCGCGGTCACTTCCACGAGGCGCTCGTGCTGCACCGCTCCATCGGCAATCCGAACGGAGAGGGCGTCGTCCTCCTGCGGCTCGGAGCTCTCGAGAGGGAGAGCGGCGACCTCGACGCCGCTGCCGGGTGGTTCGACGAGGCGGAGCGCGCCATCGCCATCGTGAACGACGTGTTCGAGCAGGGAAAGCTCGCCTGCCAGCGCGGCCTGCTCGCGCTGCGGCGCGGCGACAGGGCCGACGCGTTCCTCGCCGACGCGGAGGGCATCGCGGGGCGGACGCGCGCCACGCCGCAAAGCCCCCTCGGGCGCGCGATCCGCGAGCTCGCCGCCGCGATGGGGCGCGCGTGAGAACATCGTCCCGATGGACGCGCTCTCGTCCAAGCGCCGCGATCTCGCCTTCGCCTGGGGCCTCCTGAGGCGCCATCCGTTCAACTGCCTCGTCCAGGTCACGAACCGCTGCAACATGCAGTGTTCCTTCTGCGACTTCTGGCCAAACGGCGCGTCCGAGCCCGAGGAGCTGACCCTCGCGGAATACGAGAAGCTCGCCGGAGAGCTCGACCGGATGGGCACGTTCCTGATCTCGATCGAGGGCGGCGAGCCGCTCGTGCGACCCGATCTGGTCGAGATCGTGCGCGCGTTCGGGAGACGCCACATCCAGGCGCTCTTCACCAACGGCTGGTACGTGACCGCCGAGAACGCGCGCGCTCTCTTCGACGCGGGCCTCGTCCATGCAAGCGTCTCGATCGATTACCCGGACGCCGCGCGCCACGATCGCAAGCGGGCGCTGGCGGGCGCCTGCGATCGGGCGTGGCGCGCCGTCGACCGGCTTCGCGACGCGGCACCCCTCGGAGGGAAGCAGGTCAACGTGATGACCGTCCTGATGGAGGACAACTGGCGAGACCTCGATGCGCTCCTCGGGATGACGGCCGAGCGCGGCGTCGGCCACTGGATCACGCTGCTGTCGCTCACGGGCTACCGGCGCGGCAAGGCCGGGCCGGATGCGATACCCGGCGCGGAGATGGCGTCGCCGCTCCTCGCCCTCTTCCACCGTCACCCGCACCTGCGCGTCTTCGAGGACTACGTGACCTTGATGGGCGATTTCCTCGGCGGCCGCGCGATGCCGACCTGCCGCGCGGGGCTCCAGAGCTTCAACGTCGACCACGTCGGCAACGTGTCGCCCTGCATCGAGAAGATCGACTGGGTCGCGGGGAACGTCCGCGCCGAGTCCCTGCGAGCGATCCACGCCCGCATGGCCGCGGATCGGAAAGCGGTCGAGGCCTGCCAGGACTGCTGGACCGTGTGCCGCGGATCGAGCCAGCTCCTCGGCGGCGGCGGCAGCCTCCGCGCGTTCCGCGACCTCGCAGCGCGCATGAGGGCCTCGTAGCGATGCGCTACTACCTCGTCGACAAGGTCATGGAGGTGGTTGCCGGCGAGCGCATCCGCGGCGTGAAGAACGTGACGCTCACCGACGAGGTGCTGCACGATCACTTCCCCGATTTCCCGGTGATGCCCGGCGCGCTGATCCTCGAGGCGATGGCGCAGCTCTCGGGCTTGCTGCTCGAGATGACGTTCCGCGAGCCCGGGCGAAGGCCGCGGCGGGCGCTCCTCGTCGCCGTGAAGGACGCGAAGTTCCACGACACCGCCGGACCCGGCGACCAGCTCGCGATCGAGATGCGCCTCGTGTCGCGCCTGGAAGGGGCCGCGCAGGTCTCGGGCGTCGTCACGGCCGGGGACCGGCGCATCGCCCGCGCCACTCTCACCTTCGCGCTCCGCGACATCGACTCGGACCGGGTCCACGAGCAGAGGCGCTACGTCTACGCGCTCTGGACCCGCGGCCTCGATCCGCCGATCGATCTTCCGTGAGCGCCATCGGCGGGGCCGTCGTCACCGGCCTGGGCGGCATCGTCGTCGCGCCGGGGGATGCTCCGGCCGATCCGTCCGGGCTCCTGAAGGTGCGCAAGAACCGGAAATTCATGGGAGTGCAGGACGACCTCGCGGTGATCGCCGCCGGCCGCGCGCTCCGGTCGGCGGGTCTTCCCGCTGCGCTCGGCGAGCGCGCCGGCCTCTACCTCGCGGTGGGGTACATCCCGTTCGAGGAACGAGACGTCGAGGCGCTCGTGACGGCGTCGATCGCGGACGGGACGTTCTCGATGGAGCGCTTCTCGACCGAGGGCTTCGCCGCGGTGAACCCGCTCTTGACGTTCCGGTGCCTGCCCAACATGCCGGCATTTCACGTGTCGATCAACTTCGACCTCCAGGGGCCCTACTTCGTCACTTATCCCGGGGCGAGCCAGGCCTACGTCGCACTCGAGGAGGCACACGCCGCCCTCGATCGCGGCGAGATCGACGTGGCGCTCTTCGGCGGCGTCGCCCACCAGCAGAACTTCCTCGTCGCGCACCACTTCGCGCGGCTCGAGCCGGCCACGGCCCGCGAGGGGCTGCGGGACGCCGCGGGGTTCCTGGTGATCGAGCGCGCCGACGCCGCGCGCGCGCGGGGCGCGGCCGTGCGCGCCCGTTGCCGGGAGATCGAGGTGAGCTACGCGATCCACGATCCCTTCGATCCGCCGGCGCCGCTCGAGCGCCTCGACGGCGAGCCCGTTGCCGTCCACCTCGGCCCCGCCTCGCTCCCCGCCATGCTCGCGGCGCGGGCACCCTGGCGGAGGTCGCGCGTCACGAGGTCCGGGGCGCCGACGGGATCGTGGGCAAGAGCACCTGGGAGCTGCCGCGCGCGTGAGGAGACATCGCGTCGCCGTCACCGGCACCGGCGTCGTTGCTCCGATCGGATCCAGCGTCGCGGCCTTCGAGACAGCGCTGTTCTCCGGGCGATCCGGGGTCGGCCCGATCACGCTCTTCGATCCCGCCTCGCTGCCCGTCCGCATCGCGGCGGAGGTGAAGGAGCGCTTCGACGCGCCGGCGCCGCGCGATCGCAAGATCGGCTTCGCCCTCGAGGCCGCGCGCCAGGCGATGGCGGCAGCGTGCCTCCCAGGCTCGCGCCCGCTGGGGCAGGGCGGGCTCTCGATCGGGCTGGGCCTCGAGGTGCTCGCGATGGAGGACCTCTCCGCGATGCGGTCCGGCGCGCCGCCACGGCCCGCGCTTCTCTCCGATCGACTGACGTTCCTCCAGACGCCGAGCGATCTCTCCGTCCCGCTGCTGTGCCGCGAGCACGGGCTCGCCGCTCCGCCCCGCGCCCACGTCTCCGCCTGTGCCGCCGGCACGGACGCCGTCGGTGGCGCGTTCCGCGCGATCGCCCAGGGGCGCTCGCGGTGGATGCTCGCCGGAGGCACCGACTCGATGATCCACCCGCTCGGTGTGGCGGGGTTCGCGAAGCTCGGCGCGCTCTCCACGTGGAACGGTCGCCCGGAGGCGGCGTCCCGGCCCTTCGACCGGAGAAGGAGCGGCTTCGTGCTCGGCGAGGGCGCCGGCATGCTCGTCCTCGAGCGGCGCGACGACGCGCTCGCGCGCGGGGCGACGGTCCTCGCGGAGATCGAAGGCTACGGCTCCTCGTTCGACGCGCACGGCATCAGCGAGCCCCATCCCGAGGGACGCGGTGCCGCCCAGGCGATGGCGCGGGCGCTCGCGGACGCGGGGCTCTCATCCGACGACGTCGATGCCGTCAACGCCCACGGTACGGGCACGCCCAAGAACGATCCCATCGAGACGCTCGCGATCCGTCGGGTCTTCGGCGGCAGGAGGGTCCCCGTGAGCGCCACGAAGTCGATGATCGGGCACCTGGTCAGTGCCGCCGGCGCCGTCGAGGCGATCGCCGCGATCGCCTGCCTGCGAGCCGGGAGGCTCCATCCGACGATCAACCTCGACGACCCCGATCCCGCCTGCGACCTCGACCACGTGCGCGG
This sequence comes from Acidobacteriota bacterium, assembly GCA_046331505.1. GTDB lineage: Bacteria > Acidobacteriota > Vicinamibacteria > JAXLQT01 > JAXLQT01 > JAXLQT01. The sequence continues at coordinate 50,844 of JAXLQT010000020.1, read as the reverse complement.
CGCGAGCCGCCCTCACCCGGTCCGCCGCATCCTCTCGACGTCGTTCGCGTTCGGCGGCCAGAACGCCGCGATCGTCATCGCGCGCGGCGAGCCGTAGGAGGAGGGCTCCTTCGGTCTGTCCGGATCGAGAAGCCGGCGTGTCTGTCGCTTGTCCCGGGCTTGTCCCCCGCCGGTTTGCAGCGAAGGTCGCATCCGGTCCGGGATCCTCTCAGTCCTCCCCGTCCCAGTACTCGAGCCGCTCCAGCCGCGCGATCACGTTCACGCCGCGGAAGGAGATCTTGTTGGAGCGCGGGTAGTAGCAGACGTCGCCGGGATCACGCGTGCCGTAGGCGAGGTAGGTGAGCCCGCGGTCTCCGGCACGGAACACGTGCGCGACGCCCGTTCCGGGCGGTCGCGCGACGACGTGTCCCCGGCGGACGGGCGTCTCCTCCGTCCCGAGGACCAGCACGCCGTCCCCGTCGAGCACGACGAACATCTCTTCCTCGAGGGAATGGCAGTGCTGGGCCGTCGACTCCTTGCCCCGAGCGACCTCGACGTGCTGGAGACCGGTGGTGATCGATCCCGCGGCCCGTCCCAGGTTCCTGCGCGTGCGTACGACGCGCGGCCGCGCGATCGACTCGGGCGCGACGGCTGAGAGGTTGACGATCGTGCCCGGACGGGGATCGGCCGTCGCCGGGAGCGGCGGCGGTCCCAGCGCGGCCTCGCGAACGAACTGGATCGGCATGCCTTCCACCAGGTAGTCGAGCGACTCCACCGCGCGGCTTCCCACCAGCGACAGCCCGAGCCTCGGGAATCGCGGGCTCTCGTCGCCCCCGCGCGGGCCGAAGGCGAGCACGTCCATGTCGTCCACGGCGTGCAGGGTGTGAGCGCCCTTGCCGCGTGATAGACGATGGCGTCGCCCGCGACGATCTCCGAGACCTTGCCACCCTGCCACGAGTGGCCACGGCCCGAGCACGTAGAAGATCTCCTCTTGCCGGCCGTGCTCGTGCGCCGGCGTGGACCAGCCGCCCGCCGGGATCTCGATGCGGCGCATGCCGATGCCGACCGAGCCCGCCGCTTCTCCGGCAAACGACCATGTGCCCTGGAGGTGACCGAGAACGAGCGGCCGGCGTGGCGCGTCGTCGAGATGTGCGATGCCCATGGGCGCGGACTATACCGTCATCGCCGGGGTCCGAAGCTGGGGCTCTCGGGAGCCAGTACAGGCGCGCGGTCGCTGCGATAACCTGTCGCCATGACGGACGAGATCGTCGTGGCGATCGTGCAGGGCCCAGCGAGGAGGCCAACGTCCGCGCCTTCTCGACGCAAACGGTATTGCGAGCCGGACACGCACACAGGTCGTCCACGACGTCTACGCCATCACCGTCGACGGCCTCGGCGCCTCCGCCATCCTCGTTCGATCCGATCAGGCTGACGAAGCCCGCGGCCTGCTCGCGGAGGCCGACCGCGGCGGCCTTCGGCTGCCCGCCGACGAGGACGCGGTCTGAGGTCCACGAGGAAGTAAACCGCCTCTCCGAATCAATACCCGAGATCGCCGCTGGTGACGTTGGGCCCGAGGCTCGATCCCGCGAACGGTTGGAACGTCCCGATCGGCGTCAGGGCGCTTCCGCTGTAGGTGTAGAGCTTCGAGGACGAGGGCGCGGACGGCGCCGGACCCGGAGCCGCCGAGAGATCGAGGGTCCCGTCCGCGTCGAGATCGGCGAGGCTCGGGCGCCCTCCGTAGCTGGTGGCGAACGCGGTCACGTCGTAGCCGGGCATCGCCGCGATGCTGCTCGCGTCGTAGTCGAACCCGAGGAACCGCGCCGGGAACCCCGCTCCGGCGCCTGGTCCGGGGGCACAGGCGATCTCCGCATAGGCGTCGCCGTCGGCCTCGCCCACCGCAAGGTTCACCCCGTACTGGAGCGTCGTGAACGCGTTGAAGTTGACCTTCGCGATCGCGCTGATGGCGGTGCCGTCGTAGTCGAAGCCGCGGACCTGCGGCGCGAAGATCGATCCGGGCCCAGGGCCGGTCTCGATCTCGTCGAAGCCGTCCGCGTCGATCGACCCGCCGCGGACGTTGACCCCGAACTTCAACGTGCCGTACGAGAAGAAGCTGATCTTCGCGATCGCGGCGAGGACGTTGCCGTCGTAGTTGAACCCGCGCACGTGCGGGCCGAACACCGCGCCGGGACCGGGGCCCGTGACGATCTCTCGCGTCGCGTCGCCGTCCACGTTCGGTGCCGAGACGTTCAGGCCGTAGCGAAGCGTGCCGTACGCGAAGAAGTTGACCCTCGCGATCGACGCTCCCGCGCGATCGAAGGCGCGGCACTGGGGGCCGAAGACGGCTCCGGGACCGGGCCCCGTGACGATCTCGGCAAGCCCGCCGTCGATGTCGGCGGCGCTCACGTTGACGCCCCACTGTCCCGCGGCGTAGGCGAGGAAGTCGACGCCCGTCGGCTGCCCCGCGCCGTTCAGGACAGCCACCTCGTTGGGATTGGTCTGCGCGAGGCCCTGTCCCGCGACGAGATCCAGGCCGCTCGGCACGATCATGACGATCCTCGGCGGCTGCGCGGGGCCCGTCGGCGCGCCCCCGTCCTTGCTCACGTGCCCTCCGGTGCTCGCGACCGGGACCGTGAGTGCGAGGGCGACCACACCGTCGGGATCGCCATTCACGACGGCGCTGAGGTCGGTCGCCTGGCTGCTGTCATGGGATGCTTCGCGCAGATCGGCCACCTTGCTGCCGATCGATGGGGCGTTGCCGAACGTGATCGTCGACTCGTCCCACGACGTGCTCGCGACCGTGCTCACATCTTCGTCCGGGGCGTAGTACTCGACCCGCAGGCTGAGCTTGGCGCGCAGCGCGGGGCCGGGGACTCCCGACACGTCGAACTTCAGGTAGGTGTTCTGCGTGTCCGATCCGGTCTGCTGGAAGAGGTCTCCGCCCGCGCCGTAGCTCGTGGTGGGCGTCGATGCCTGGACGTACGCATCGTCCGAGGCGTCGACGGCCCGGAGCGAGTAACCCGGTCGGGACCACCACCAGGGCTGCGCCGACGGCTCGCCATGGAAGAAGCTCGTGAGCATGCCGGCGACCTTCACCTCGCCCGCGTAACTCGGGTGAACGCCGTCGCCCGTCAGGTCGCTCGCGAGCCACACGAGACCGTCGCTCCTCGGATTGGTGCCGTCTGCCCACAGGTAAGGTCCCCAGAGCAGGAGCGGAGCCTCGACCGGTCCGTTTGCGGGGTCGTAGTTGATCGTGGGATCGCCGTTGATCTGATCCTCGATGAGCCACTTCACCGAGAACCCGCTCTCGAAAGCCTGCGGCTCGGGGTTCAGGGTGTTGCCGATGAGGTTCGAGTAGCCGCCGAAGATCCGGCTCGACACGTAGCAGATCTTCAGGTTCGGGTAGCTGTCGTGGAGGATACGGACGATCGCCTTCTCGTCGTCGCGGAGCTGCTGCGCGTGGACCGGGAAGTTGTTGGGTGGGCCGATGGTCGCTTCCTTGAGCCACGCGACCTGCACCTGCGCCGCCGTCATGCCCATGGCCGCGAGCTTCTGCGAGAGCCTCGTCCAGTAAAACGCGGCCGGATCGCGGATGGCGACCGAGTCCTGCCCGCCGTAGGCGGTGTTGAGGAGCACGACCTGGGCGTTGCGCGCGCCGTCCGTGTCCTCGCCGCGCTCGAAGACCGAGAACTCGTAGGTCGTGTTCGACATGCCGATCGCCACGAAGCCGACGAGGCCGGCGGGATCGGGATTGCCAGCCGCGTCGCGCGGCACGATCTGCTGGCCGAGAGCGAGTGCGGCGGCGGCGTGCCCGGCGGGCGGCGTGTTGACGCCCCCGGGATATAGCCCTCCCTGGTAGCCCTGGTACTGCCCGGTCCCCAGGTCGTCGAGGGGCGTGATGCCGGTGTTCTGTCCCCTGGCCGCGACGCAAGTGACAAGCAAGACGATCGCGACGGATGCCATTCTTCGCACGAGAGGCCTCCTCTTGGGGGGGTGTGTGACGTCAACTTACCGAACCGCGGGCGCGTTCGCAACCGCGACGGCGTCACTCGATCCAGGTGGGCGTCCGCGCTTGCAGCTCTCGGTCAGAGCGGGCCGCGGCACGAGGGCAGACGATATCGGTGACGCAACTCCTTGCGCTCCGACCCTTCGTTTGCCAACCGGGCTGTGGGCACTTCCGCTGGCACGGCCGTTGCTCTCGACTCGGCGACGTGGCGGGTGTCGCCGCGGAACCTGATCGGTCCGCGGCGTGCGGCCGAACGCGTGATGGAAGGCACGTCCCCAGATGACCTGCGCATGAGCCCCGGCCGCCAGCCATTCGAGCTGGAAGCGTGGAGGATGGATCGCTGGACCCACCATCTCTCGACACCGGCGGGTACGACCTTCTTCTTCACGAGAGCCAACGCGCTCCTCTTGCTCCTGTTCGGGATCGGCCTCCTCGCGATTGCGATCCGGCGGCGGCGGGGCGAGCTCCCGGCGCGCATGGCCGCGTGGGCGTTCGTGGGCGCCCTCGGCACAGCCGCCGCGAGCCTCGCGGCCCATGCGATGGCCGGAGGATCGCGAGGGACGGCGGGGGATCTGGGCGTACTCGCGTGGGAGATCGCGCTGTTCCTCGTCGCAGTGGCGTGGATGTCCGCCGCTCGCCCGCCGCGTGCCGGAGGTCATCCGCACGACCTCGGTGGGCTCCTGGTCCTGTCGCTCCTCGCGCGGCTCGCTTGGCTCACGTCGCCGGCCCAGCGGATTCACTTCGAGGAGATGGTGATCGGTCTCTGGGCGGACCGCGCGCGCCGGGGGCAGGTCGCGGACCCCTTCACGATCGGCTACTCCGACATCCCGATGCTGAACTTCGCCGTCAAGGCGCTCCTGATGGGGCCGTTCTCCGATCGCCTGCTCGGGTTGCGGCTGTCGAGCGTCCTGTGCGGCCTCGGGGTCGTGTTCTTCGTCTACCTCGTGGTCGCGGAGGTCGTGCCGGGCAGGTCGGCCCCGGCCCTCGCCGGCATCTTCGCCGCATTCCACCACGTGCTGCTGCACTACAGCCGCGATGGGATCCACATCGTCGATCCGGCGCTCGCGCTCTCGGGAACGATGTTCTTCCTGATTCGCTACGCCCGCTCCGGCCCGGCGGGCTGGCCCGCCGCGTCGATGGCGGGAGCTTGGTCGGGGTTACTCGTGCAGGACTACGCCCCGTCTCGGGCAGCACCCGTGATCGCGCTTCTCTTCTTCGGGCTCCGGGGCGGCGCGCGCGGCGGCAGACGGCAAGCTCTGCGCGGCGCCGCGGCGTTTGCCGCCGGGTTCGTCATCGCGCTTGGACCCCTGGTGACGTTCTTCGCCCGCAACCACTCCGCGATCTGGACGCGGGAGTCGGAAGTGGTCGGGATCGGCCGCGTTCACGCCGGGATCCTGGAGCGGGCGGCGGCGATCCCGCGCCAAGCGATCTCCGTCCTGTGGATTCACTCGCTGGGCATGGATCGCGACCCGCGATACCAGCCAGACGCATCGTTCCTCCATCCGCTCTCGATCCCGTTCGTCTTGCTCGGTCTGGCCTGTTGCGCCCGCCGGCGTCGCGAGCCCATCTCCCAGCTCGTCCTCCTGTCGGCGATCGTCGTGCTCGGGCTCGGCGCCGTCCCGATGAAGGAGATCGCCGTCCGGCGCACGGTGGCGATCCTGCCGGTCGCCGCGATCCTCTACGCCATGGGCGCGGAAGCGGGACGCGCGCGAAGACGCCGGTCCGCTCTGGTGCTCGCCTTCGGCTGCCTCTCCATCGCATCGATGGCGCATGTCGACCTGGTGCTGCGCCGCTATCCGAGATCCCACGCCACCGACCTCGCCACGGCCGCCGCGACGTACCTCGTCGACCACCCGGGCGAGCACGTCACGCTCCTCACCACGCCCGAGCTCGCGCCTGGCTCGTGGCACATCCAGTTCCTCGCCCCCGGCGCCGACGTCCGGGCCGCCTCGTCCGCAGGCGACGTCGCCGAGGGCACGGTTCTCGTGTCGGCGCGCCATGCCTCGGCGCTTGCCGCTCTCGCGGCGCGTCCCCGGGCGATGGTCGAGACGCCATGGCCGCTTCCCGGCTCATTCCTCGGCTGGGCGGTGGGCGCGCGCGTGCCGACTTCCCGGGAGGCCAGCGACTCCCCGCCGGTGCTCGTCCACCTCCCTGCCGCCGCGGCGGAGCTTCGGAGCGGTCCGGGAATGGCCGGCACGGTGCGGACCAGGTAGCGCAGAACCGGAGCCACCGTTGTTGAACCGCTGCGGCGGTCCACCTATCATCGCGGCCTTGACCATGCCGATCCTCGAAGGCACGCGCATCCTCGTGACCGGCGCGAGCCGTGGCATCGGGCGCGCGATCGCTCTCGCGTGCGCGGAGCGCGGGGCGTCGGTTGCGATCAACTACCTGAGCTCGGAAGCGGACGCGGGCCGCGTCGCCGAGGAGATCCGATCGCGCGGCGGCCTCGCGTCGATCCACCGCTTCGATGTCGCCGACGCGCGGCAGGTCGCCGCGGCCATCGAGGCTCTCGAGGCGGGCGGCGGCGTCCACGCGCTGGTCAACAACGCCGCGATCAACCTCCCCGATCTCCTCGTGTCCGCGAGCGAGGAGCGCATCCAGCGCCAGCTCGCGGTGAACGTGCTCGGCCCGATCCTGTGCGCGCGGGCGGTGCTGCCCGGAATGCTCGGGCGGCGGCGCGGAGTGATCCTCAACGTCGGCTCGGTCGCCGCGGCGCATCCCGTGCGCGGGCAGGCGGTTTACGCCGCCGGCAAGGGCGCCCTCGAGAGCTTCACCGCGGCGCTCGCCGTCGAGTACGGGAGAAAGGGGATCCGCGCCGTGTGCCTGCGCGCCGGCGCCGTCGACACCGCGATGATCGCGGCGGCGCGGGAGCTTGCAGGCGCCGAGATCGAGGCGCGCATCCCGCTTCGCCGCCTCGGGAAGCCCGAGGAGGTCGCGGCGTTCGCCGCCTTCCTGCTTTCGGACGAGGCGAGATACGTGACCGGCTCCACGCACTCGGTGGACGGGGGATACGCGACCTCGTGAGCCTCCTCGACGTCCTGAGGTCCCGCCGCAGCGTGCGTGCGTTCCGCGAGGAGCCTCCGTCGCGCAACGCCATCGAGGCGCTCCTCGAGGCCGCGATCACGGCCCCCTCGGCGAGCAACGCCCAGCCGTGGCGCTTCCTCGTCGTGAGCCGCCGCGCGCTCATCGACGACATGGCCCGGGCGGTCCGCGAGGCCGTCGATCTCGTGGCGCGCCACGTCGACCCGGCGTGGGAAGAGAGCTTCCGATCCTACGGCGATTACTTCACCCGCTTCGAGAAGGCGCCGGTCGTCATCGCCGCCCTTCACCGTCCGCTCACCATCCTCTCGAACATGGTCGACGACGCGCTCCCGGCGGAAGTGCGGGACCGGATCGCGGCGATGGAGAGAGATTCGGGGCTGATCGGCGTCTCGCTCTCGATCCAGAACCTCCTCCTGATGGCGCACGAGCTGCGCCTCGGCGCGTCCGGGATGACGGGCCCGCTGCTCGCGAGCGATCGGCTCCGGGTGCTCCGGTCGGTCCCCCCGTCGTGGACGATCGCGGCGCTCGTTCCCGTCGGGTATCCCGCCGAGGTCCCCCCGCCCACGAGCCGCAAGCCTCTCGGAAGGGTCGTCCAGTGGATCGCATGAGCCGCCCGGAGATCCACGCCATCCTGGCCGACGCGATCGCCGACAGCCTCGCGATCCCGGTCGAGAGCGTGACCCCGGACAGCCGGCTCGTGACGGACCTCGGGGCGGATTCGCTCGACTTCATCGACATCCTCTTCGTGCTCGAGAAGAAGCTCGACATCCGGCTGCGCGACTCGGAGCTCTCGTTCCTCTCGAAGCTCGACTTCTCGTCGCCGGCCGTGATGCGGGACGGGGCGCTGACTCCCGAGACGCTGCGGGCGCTCGAGGGGAAGCTGCCGGCGCTCAAGGACCTTCCCGATCGCTCGCGCGTGACGCCCGCGGAGCTCTTCGGACTGATCAGCGTCGACGCCCTGGCGGCCATCGTCGAGCGCGAGCTCGCGGATCGCGCCCGCGGCGAAACGCTATGATTTCTTCCTCCTCCGCCTCGCGTTTCCCCCGCGCCGTGAGCCAGCAGAATCCTCCCACCGAGACGCCGTCGCGCGTGGCGGTCGTCACCGACGTCCACGGGAACCTCCCCGCGCTCGAGGCGATCCTGGCCGACATCGACCGGCGACGCATCGGGACGGTCCTCTGCTGCGGCGACATCGTGGGCTACGGGCCCTGGCCCAACGAGGTGATCGAGATCCTCGAGCGCCGCGGCATCTCCTGCCTGCGCGGGAACGTCGATCGCGACGCGCTCCGGTTCCACGAGACGTGGCGGCGGCTCAAGCGCAAGCGCCATCCCGACAAGTTCCGGTCGCTCGCCTTCACGGCGGCGTGCCTCTCCCCGTCGTCCCGGGCGTTCCTCGAGAAGCTCCCGGAGACGCGGGACGTCGACATCGCCGGGAAGAAGGTCGTGATGGTGCACGGCAGCCCCGACGGCATCCGCGATCCGATCCTCGCCGACGCGCCCGCGGCGACTCTCGCGCGCCACCTGCGCAAGACGCACGCGGACGTGCTCCTCTGCGGCCATACCCACCTGCCCTTCGCGCGCCACTGCGGCCGGAAGCTCGTCGTGAATGCCGGCACCGGGGGACGGCCGGTCGACGGGGATCCGCGCGCGAGCTACGCGCTGCTCGATCTCGGCGGGAAGCCGGTCGCGGAGATCGTACGCGTCGCGTACGACGTCGAGCGCGTCGCCCGCGCCGCCGTCGAGAGCGAGCTTCCCGAGTCGTTCCCCGAGATGTACCGCACGGGCGTCAACCCGTGGCGCGAGGGCACGGAAGGAGAGGCCGCGTCCGGCCCCGAGGTCCTCGCCCCGACCGATCCGCTCCTGCGCTCGATCCTCGCGTGGCGCGACGACCTCACCGACGCCGTGCGCCTGCGGGCGTTGTTGAGGCATCGACGTCCGCGTGGCGACGCGGCTCCGCGCCGCGCTTCGGTTGCTCGAGCCGCGCGCGCCGAGGCGCCGGGCGCGAAGGGAAGAAGGTCCGGCGTGCGCGCAAGCTCCTGGGAAGGCTCGCGCGGTCCCTCTCGGCGCCCCGGTCGGCGCAGGTCCACTACGCGATCCTCGACGGCTACAAGCGCGCAAGGAGGCGCGGTGCTTCCTCGAGGGCATCGTGGTCGCGCGGGGCGCGGCTCTCTCCGACACGCTCGCGCGCGTCAAGGGAGAAGATCGCGCGGTTTCCGACCGAGAAGCTCGTCCGCGTCCTCACCGAGGCGGTCGCGCTCGCGTCCGTCGCGCTCTCGCCGAGCCCGCGGCGACCGCCGACGATGCTCGCGGGCGCGTCCGCGAGGCGGCGGCCTCGCACAGGCGCAGCCCACGGAGGCGCACTACCACGAGCTTCGCATCGAGGTGAAGAAGCTCCGCTACTCCCCTCGGCGTCGGGGCTCACGGGCTCCGCGGAGCACGCGGCCGCGAAGGAGGCCCAGGGCATCCTGGGCGACGTCCACGATCGCGACGAGATCCTGTCCTGGCTCGATGGGGAACGGCGCCGGGCCGCGCGCCTGCGCGCGATGCGTCACGCGCGCCATTGCCAGGAGCTCGGAGCGGAGATCGAGCGCGAGCGCGCGGCGATCCTGGCGACCCTCGATCTCGACGCTCTCCTCCATGCCCCGGCCGACGAGGCCGAGGAGCGACCGGCATGATCCGGCGGCGCCGCGCGCTTCCCATCGTCGTCTTTGCCCTGGCCGCCGTCCAGGCGCTCCCCGCCGTCGCGAAGAAGCACCCGATCCCGGCGGCCGTGGACGCGATCCTCGCGCCCCTTCCGGGGACCTACGCCTACGTGATACGCGACCTCGACACGGGAGAGGAGTGGGCGCGCAATCCCGACACACCCTTCCCGCTCGCGTCCGCGGCGAAGGCGTTCGTGGCGATGGCCACCCTCGCCGACGTCGAGGATGGCAACCTCCTGCTCACCGATCGCCTCAAGGTCAGCTCCGATCTCATGTCGCCGCCTTCGGGGATCCTCCAGGACTTCGATGCCGGCCTCGAGCCCACGGTCTCCGATCTGCTCCACCTCATGGTCTCGGTGAGCGACAACACGGCGGCGGACGTCCTGACCCGGAAGATCGCGATCGAGCGCATCCGCGCGCGCATGACCGACGCGGAGCTCCTGCGTTCCGATTTCTTCATCACCAACCGCGCCCTGTTCCTCCTCTCCATGGGGCTTGGCCGCGCGCTTCCCGGCAAGGGGCCAGAGCGGGCGGCGGCGTGGGGGGCGCTCACGCCGTCGCAGCGCATCGCGGTCGTGCGCGCGGTCGAGGACGAGCACAAGGGGATGCCCTACGACGAGCTCGAGGATCGCCTCTCCGCCTACTACGCGGCGGCGGAGGATCCCTGGCGCGACCCGCGCCACATCGCCTTCGTCGCCGCCATCGACAACAAGTCGACGGCTCGCGACATGGCGGACTTCTACACGAGGATGGCGCGGGGGACGCTCCTCTCCGAGGGTCTCTCCGAGAAGCTCCTCGAGCTCCTGACCGAGCACGAGCGCTTCGGCTTCGAGGACGATCTCGCCCTCGACCCGAGCGTGAGCTACGCCCACAAGGGAGGCAGCGACGGGGGCATCCGGGCGGAGTGCGGCGTGCTCCTGACCCAGGACGGCCGGGCGATCGTGGTCGTCTTGCTCGGCCAGGGATTCCGCGAGGAGCCCGACACGGCCAAGGTCCAGCCCGTCGACGACGCGTTCCTGCGGATCCACAAGATCCTCACCGCGCGCCTCGCGACAAAGAAGTGACGGTGCGCCGGCGTTCGCGCAGCGGCGGGGGTATGGGGTCATGGTGATGGAGTGCCCTCACTGCTTCGCGAAGTACGCGATCCCGTCGCATCCGGGGGAGCATCGGTTCGGGCGTTGCGCCACGTGCCATCGGGTCTTCGTGCTCGGAGAGGCGACCCTGTCCCACGGTCCCGAGGCCGGCCTTCCTCCCGGAGAGATCGTCGCGGGGGACCGGGCCATGCTCGAGCGCACGCGCGACTCGACAACCGAGCTCAACCGCCGCGATTTCCCGCACCTCGGCAACCCGAATCACACCGAGCACCGGGAGCCGGGGCCCGACGATCAGCCGATGCTCGCGCTGGGAGATCGCGTTCTCAGGGTGGACCGGCTCCGCATGACGCTGGGGCGGCGCGACGCGGACGTCGTGCTCGACGATCCCGACGTCTCGCGCCTGCACGCCGTCATCGAGCGCAACGAGTCCGGCGTCGTCTTGACCGATCTGCGCAGCACCAACGGCACCTACGTCAACGATGCGAAGGTCGCCGTCGCGGTGCTGAACCACGGAGACGTCATCCGTCTCGGTGCCACCGAGATCCGGTACTACGTGCGTCCGGGCGACTCTGTCCTGTAGCGCGGCGCGGCGTCAGGCGAGCGCGGCGCCGCGCCGGAAGACCTCGAGCGTGACCTCGCCGCTCCACGCCGGTCCATCCGGCCGGCTCTGCGTCCGGAGATGGACGTTCTTGGGCTGCCGCCACCGCACGATCTTGTCCTGGACGCCGCTCCAGAAGCGGGCGCGCGCGTCGAGCGACAGGAGCGCCCCGCGGCGCACGTCGGCCTGCGCGGCCGCCGTGTCGGAGTAGCGCGCCAGCGCCTCCTCGAGCCAGAGCCCGTGGTCGACGTCCTGCTCCATGTGCAGCGTGAAGTAGATGATCTCGCCCTCGCCGAACCCCGCACGCCGCAGCCCCTTCACGAGCGGCGGGAACATCTTCGGGATGCTCCACTCGTGGCCCGGACCGAGCGCGCCGAGCCCGACGAGGAACGGCTCCTCGGAGCAGATGCGCCGGTGCTCCTCGATGAACCCGGTCACCGAGGCGTGGAGCGGCGTCGTCTGTTCCTCGCCGGCGCTGGCCCCCGTCGCGATCAGGAAGCCGCGGTAGAGCTCCGCATGGTCCTTGTCGTCCGATCCCTCGCCGTACTCGTTGACCAGCACCTTGGCGATCCACTGCTTGGCCTGGCTGTCGGGAGCGCGGACCAGGAGCATCTCGAGGTACTTCGTGAAGTTCCCGACCAGCGCGTAGTGCTGGAGGCCGAAGACCTTGTAGTCCTCCCGCGTGAACGGGACCTGCGCGATGCGCGCCAGGATCGGATGGTTCACGCCCGGGTGGCTCTGGACCTCGACCCTGAGCGCTTTCAAGAACTCGCGGGCTTCCATCGGGCGCAAGTCTAGCCCGACCGCGCGGCTTGCACGGTGACGGAAGTCGCAAGCCGCTCGCTACGCGAGCCGCCTGAGCATCACGAGCGTGAGGTCGTCGAACTGCGGGGCGTCGGCGACGAAGCGCGCCACGGCGGCGTCGACGGCGGAGAGCGCGGCCGCGGCGGGCGCGGCGGCGGCTCCGAGGAGAGCCTCCGCGAGCCGGTCGCCGCCGAACTCCTCGCTCGCCGCGTCCTGCGCCTCGGTCACGCCGTCCGAGTAGAGGCAGAGGAGGTCGCCGCGAGCGATCGCGGTCGTCTCCTCCTGGTAGCGCGCCTCCTCGAACATGCCGAGGCAGAGGCCGCCGCGCTTCAGGCCTTCCGCCGGCTGTCCCGCGGAGACGAGCACCGGCGGGTTGTGCCCGGCGTTCACGGACACGAGCGCGCCGGTCGCGGGGTCGAGGATCCCGAAGAAGGCCGTGATGAACCGGTTGGTCGTGGAGGATCGGTAGATGGCGCGGTTCGCGGCGGCCACGAGATCGACGAGAGACCCTCCCCGTGAGAGCTCGCCCACGAGGGCGTAGAGCGTCGCGTTGAGGGTGAAGACGAGGAGCGCCGCGGGGACCCCCTTGCCCGCGACGTCCGCCACGATGATGAGCATGCGGCCGCCGGGAAGCGGCAGGAAGTCGTAATAGTCGCCTCCGACCGTGCGGCACGGGCGCGTCAGCGCGGCGATCTCGTAACCGGGCAGGCTCGGCATCGCCTGCGGCAGCAGGTTCCGCTGGATCTCGGCCGCGAGCTCGAGCTCGCGCTGGAAGCGCTGCTGCTCGAGGGCCGTCTTGTGGAGCTGCGCGTTCTCGATCGCGACGGCGGCCTGGGCCGCGAAGCCCGCGAGCAAGCTCTCGTCTTCCGGTCCGAAACTCTCGATGCCGGCACGTCCCTCCTTGTCGAGGAGCACGATCGCGCCGAGCACGCGGTCCTGCATCCGGACGGCCGAGGCGAGCGCGCTCTCCGCCGCGCCGAACGGCAGCGTGCCGCCGCCGGCGACGAGCGAGAACGGCGCATCGGCGTCCGTCATGCGGCGCGACAGCTCCGAACCGGCAGGAAGGGACGGAGGCTCCGCGGCGAGTCCGAAGCTCGAGCGCACCGTGAGGGACCCGTCCCTCTGCGACAGGAGCAGGACGCCCGCGCGCGCAGCGATGAGCGCGACCGCGCGCTCGAGGATCTCGGAGCACAGCAGGTCGAGGTCGAGGAGAGAGGAGATCTGCAGCCCCACCTCGCGCAGGCTCTCCATCTCGAGGACCTTGCGGCGGAGCTGGAGCGACGTCTCGCGCGCGGTGCGCAGGAGCCCCTGATGGGACAGAGCGACCGCGGTGTTGAGCGCGATCACCTTGAGGAGGTCGAGGTCGCGTTCGGTGTAGCTCGCCCCCATGAACTTCGCGCCGAAGCGGAAGAGGCCGAGGAGCGTCCCGCGGGCGCAGAGGGGCGCGAGGAGGTCGCCCGCGAGCGCTCCCGGGACGGGGAGATCGGAGCCCTGGAGGGGATCGCGCCGCGCGGTCAGGATTGGGAGGTTCGCGGCATCGAGCTCGACCTCGGTCTCCGGGATCCCCCGCGCGGCGACGGGGGCGAGGATGCCCCGCCTTGCGTCGTGGAGGTAGATCGCGCCGCGCGGGGCGAGGAGCGTCCCGAGCACCTGGTGCAGGAGCTCCCGCCCCTGGGCGTGAAAATCCTCCACGGTCGCGAGGGTGTCGGCGATCTCCGCGAGCGAGTCGAGCCCGAGGAGCGCCTTCGCTCCCTCGGCGGTTTCTTCGTCCCCGTCCGGGACCATCGGTCAGGCGGGAGGGACGCTCAGGACGATGCCCCGGCGGGGGCCATGCTCTTGATGGCCTCCTCCTCGGTCCCGTGGAGGCTCGAGTACTGCGCGAGGCCCATGATGTTGAAGGTCTTCGCGATGGTCGGCGTCAACCCGCAGAACGCGAGACGCCCGCCGATCTCGATCACCTTCTCGATGATCTCGATGAGGATCGAGATGCCGATGCTGTTGACCACCTTGCTCCCGGAGAGGTTGATCACGAACTGCCGGTGGCCCTGCTCCATGAGGCGGTAGCAGCGGTTGGCGATGTCTTCCCCGCCGAGGTTGTTGACGTAACCCTCGGTGCGAAGGACGCATAGCCCCACGGAAACGGCCTCGGTGACGCGGAACCCTTCCGTCATCGCTATTCCTTCTTCTTCACCATCACGATACGCGTGCCCCTGTCGTCCGATTCGACCTTCACATCGTCCATCATCGCCTTGATGATGCGCAAGCCGAAGCCGCGCCGTCGCCCGCTCGGGAGCTCGCGCGGTCCCGCCGCGGCCGGATCGATGCCGAAGCCGTGGCCCCGGTCGGAGATCACGATGATGAGACGATCGGGCCGTGGGTCGATCGACACGGTGATCTTCCGGTCCCTCGACTGGCTGTGCTCGAAGGCGTTGATGCACGCCTCGATGACCGCCATCTTGATCTCGTCGATCTTGTCCGAGGGGAAGTCCTTGAGGCCGGCCAGTGCCGATGCCATGTCGGTCGCCACGAGCTCGAAGTCGGGCTCCATCGGCAAGCTCAGGGTCACCTTGCTCATGGACGGGACAGGACTCCCCACGGCGCGATCACAGCTGGGCCTCTACGCGCGGTCCCACGGACCCCATATACGCATCTTAGTGCGGATTTGTGCCGCAATCCTCGTGCCGGAGGCCGCCATGCCCCGTCCCGGCTCGTTCTCCGCTGGTTCGAGATGGTCGGTTCATAGGGACTGTCCCCGGTTCGGCCGGCTGAAGCTGCGCGTGCGATCGTGGGGCGGGGACTGTCCCCGCCTGGTTGCGCGCGATCGTGGGGCGGGGGCTTGTCCCCCGCCGGTTCGGCCGCGAGGTTCCGTAGGGCAGGGCTTGTCCCCCGCCGGTTCGGCCGCGAGGTTCCGTAGGGCGGGGGCTTGTCCCCCGCCGGTTCGGCCGCGAGGTTCCGTAGGGCAGGGCTTGTCCCCCGCCGGTTCGGCCGCGACGTTCCGTAGGGCAGGGGCTTGTCCCCCGCCGGTTCGGCTGCGACGTTCCGTAGGGCAGGGGCTTGTCCCCCGCCGGTTCGGCCGCGAGGTTCGGTAGGGCGGGGGCTTGTCCCCCGCCGGTTCGGCCGCGAGGTTCCGTAGGGCGGTGGCTTGTCCCCCGCCGGTTCGGCCGCGACGTTCAGTAGCGAGGTTCCGTAGGGCGGGGGCTTGTCCCCCGCCGGTTCGGCCGCGACGTTCAGTAGAACCCGAGCTCCCCCGAAGCCACGCGGGTTCCATAAGTGGACGCGCTGTACGCCGTGAAGGGATTCCCCGGAAGGGACGTCATGGCCCCTGCCGAGTAGTCGTAGCCGTGGACGTCCGAGGATCCGGCGGGATCGGGCCCGACGCCTTCGACGATCTCGTCGATGCGATCGCCATCGAGGTCGCCCGCCGCCGGGACCGCGCCGTAGCTCGTGCTGAAACCGAAGGTGGTGATTCCCGCGATGTTGGCCACGGCGCTCCCGTCGAAGTCGTAACCCATGATGAGGGATCCATAGCTCGGGCCAGGCCCCGGGCAGACCAGCATCTCGGCGAACCCGTCGCCGTCGACGTCCCCCGTCGCCACCTCGGCGCCGTAGCTGTTCACCGGCACGCCCTGGAAGTTGATCTTTGCGATGGAGGTCGCCGATCCTCCGTCGACGTTGAAGCCGCGCACCACCGGCCCGAAGACGACGCCTGGACCGGGTCCCGTCACCAGCTCGTCGAAGCCGTCGCCGTCGACGTTGCCTCCGGCGACGTGCGCTCCGTACTTGAGCGTGCTGTAGGCGAAGAAGTTGATCCTCGAGATGGCCGAGAGCGTGCCGCCGTCGAAGTTCCAGCCGCGGATGTGGGGGCCGAAGACCGGTCCGCGCCCGGGCGACGTGACGATCTCGTCCCACGGGTCGGTGTCCGTGTTAGCCGAGCCGGGGAACGCGCCGAACTTGAGGGTGCCGTAGGCATAGAAGTTGATCTTCGTGACGTCGGTGTTGTCGGGCCGGAACGCCTTGATCTGCGGACCGAACACGTCGCCGGGACCCGGGCCCGTCATGACGACGCGTGCGGTCGGGCTCTCGATCGCGCCGACCGCGACGTTGACGCCGTACTTGTTGACGGCATAGGCGGTCTTCGCGAAGCTCGGCTCCGGCGTTCCCTCGGGATAGAGGATCTTCACGCTGGGCGGCGACGTCGGGCTGGGTCCGGGTCCCGTGGCGAGCTCCGCGGGCGAGGTCGGATCGCTTCCGGCCTGGTACTCCGCGAGGTTCGCCTGACCGTCGAGATCCGCGTCGCCCGAGGCGCCCTCGACCCCGGTGGGATCGAGAGGGTCGAGGTTGCTGGCGGTCTCGAAGCCGTCGGGCATGCCATCGCCGTCGGTGTCGGTGATCGGCGTCGTCGTGAAGGTGTAGGTGTCGGTGAGGTGATTCGGCGCCGCATTGAGGTCGTCCGCGTCGATCTGGACCGTCACGGTCTGGCCGAACGTGAAGCCGGAGGCCGGCGTGTAGACGAGCACGACGTCGGAGGAGCCGCCGGTCTTCACCGGCGTGACGGGCGAACCGTCGACGCTCATGGTGACGCTCGCGATGTTGACCCCCGAGTAGGCGTCGCGGACGTGGGCCTTGATGGGCGCGTTCGGAGAGACGCCCGTGGCGCCCCGTCCCGGCGAAAGCAGCGTCAGGTAGGGCGGCACGCTGTCGACGACCGTGTTGATCATGACGCCCGTGGCGTAGCGATAGACGGTGTCGTACCCGTCGGTGATGCGCGCGTAGACCCAGAGCGGCCCCGCGGGAGCGCCGCCCGTGTTCCACGCGTAGGTGTTCGCTGGGTCGTCCTCGGCGATGCCCGTGACGATCGGCGTCCCGTTGAACCCCGAGTTGTCCGTGTCCCAGAACAGATCGATGGTGGCGGCGCTGTCGGAGTCGCTGTCCTGCCACGTGATGTCGAAGAGCCCGGTGGACGCATCCTCGGCGGCGAGCTTCGCGTAGTCGACGTGGAAGCTCGACCCTCCGCCGAATTCCATGGGATCGAACCGGACCTCGAGCTCCGTGCCTTGCCACGGGATCGGGAGATTGAGCGGCGGGTTGTTCTCGAGGAGGACCGTCGAGAGATCGAGCGTGATCGTCGTGTACCCCGGATAGGCCAGGATGTCCTGCGTGACGCTCGCCACCTGCGACGCGAGATCGGGCCTCCAGAAGATGCGCGAGACGGAACCTCCTGGGACCTGGAAGGGGCTGTCGTTCTTGTAGCGCACCGTCATCAGGTGGTACTTGGCCGCGTCGATGCCCGGCGTCGGGCTCGTGTAGAAGTAGACGCCCGGGTCGTTGTTGGTGGAGGTGGCGCTGAACTCGCCTCCGGAGAACACGATGTTGGTGAGGTTGGCGGTGGCGGGGATGTCCGCCGCGTCGTTCATGTCCCAGGTGTTCCCGAGGACGGTGGTGGCGAAGTCATCGCCGCCGGTCTCGTCGGGATCGGTGACGAAGATCTGCGGCGCCTCGTTCACCTTGACCGGTCCGCTCGAGTAGTCCGATCCCGTCGGAGGGCTCGCATCGAAGGTCGGGCTCGACGAGAGGCCGACGAAGTCGATGGTGACCGTGTTGGATGAGGCGAACGTCGGGTTGAGACGGACGACCTCCACCTCGCCGTTCCATCCGGGATACGTCGCGAGATCGATCACGTAGTCCTGCATGCCCGGATTGACGGTCCAGTAGTTCGATGCGTCGAAGTTCGACGCTCCCACGCGTCGCCACACCACGCGTGCGGAGGTGGCGGTCTCGACGTTCATGCGGACGTGGAGGTAGTGGTAGGCCGAAGTGTTGACCGGGTGGTTCACCGGCAACCGCGGGAAGATCGCCGCTGCGCCGCTCTGGCTGACGCCGGTGAAGACGCCGCCGCTCACCGACGCGGACGTCCAGTTCACCCAGGTGACGTCCGACGGCTGCGACATGTCCCACTCGTCCTGGAGGGCGTTGCCCGCGTAGGAGGTGCCGATCACGGCGTAGACGTAGTACGGATTCGAAGCGATCCGGTTGACCGGCCAGCTGTAGCCGCCCTGGGACGCGTCGACCCCGCTCGCGATGGTGTCGATGAAGCCGTTGCTCGCGTTGGCATCGTCGTCGGCGAAGAGATCGACGACGGCGGAGCCGGTCGGATCGTTGGCGGTCCACGCGATCGGGAACTGCGTCGCGCCGGTGTCTCCTGCGCGCAGGCGCACCCAGTCGATCTGGACGTTCGCGCTGTTGGCCGTGTTGGGCTCGATGCCGAAGCCGAGGACGGTCCCGCCCCATCCTGGAATCGAGCAGGACGCGCCGGCGCAATACCCGCCGAGCGCGTTCAGGTCGATGTCGTAGACGTTCCATCCGGTGATGAGCGTGACGTAGTTGGACGCCGCCGTGTCGACGATCCAGCCCGGCTGCCGGTAGTAGAGGAGGCGCATGTACCCGGGCTTGTCCGTGTACATCCGGATGGAGAGCCGCGTGTACTTCGTCGCATCGATCGGGTAGAAGACGCCCTCCGGGCGGACGTGGTTGGTCTGCATCTCGCCCTGGTACTGCATCACGATGCTCGACACGGCGCCGGAGGTCGCGGTGGTCAGACCGCTGAAGAACCCGCCCGCGATGCTGTAGCTCTGCCAGCCGAGGATGTAGGGGGAGCCATCGGCCGCGTCGCTGAAGTCCCACGGATTCCCGAGGATGTCGGTCGCGAAGTCCCCACCCGTCCCGACGCGCTCGGTCCCCGTCGGCGAAGTCACGACGATGGTCTGAGCGGAGACGGACGGCGCGAGCAGGACGAGCGCAGCGAGCGCCGACCCAGCGTGTTTCTTCATGGTGTGCTACTCCCCGGCGCCGCGCGGCCAGTCAATCGGTACGGGGTAATTTAGTTGCGCCGGCCGCGCGAGGTCAATCCCACGACCTCCCGAGAGGCGGCACTCGCCCTCCAGTGTCTCGCGGCGCATCCGGGACAGTGGAGACCCGCCCCGACGCTACGGATCGAAGAGCCATGCGCCGTTCTCGTAGCGGAACGAGGCGGCGCCGGTGCGCACGAGGCTTCCTTCGTCGCGGTCGAGGGTGTAGGTGATCTTCGCGGTGCCCGTGGTGCCGGTCTCGTCGACGGCGGCCTCGAGGACCTTGCCGTCGGCGATGCTGGCGTCGCGACGCAGTCCCGCCAGGGCGGTCCGCTCGCGGTCGCGGTCTTCCGGAGCGGTGAAGGCCAGGGCGCGGGCGTCGTCGCTCTCGAGGAGAGCCTCCATGAAGTGGAACGCCCGCTCCTTCAGCTCGGCCCTGCGGATGTCGCGATCCATGGCGCCAAGCGGCGCCGCCGTGGGCGTGGCGGGCGGGTGCGGCGTGCCGAACAGGACGCGGTCGATCGCCCCGACCGCGTCGGCGCCCATCTTCGCTTCCAGCGCCTGGCTCGCATCCTCCTCCGGGGCGATGGAGACCACGTCGGTGGCCGCGAGCGTCTGACCCGCGGCCGGCACGTGGACGAGGAACTCGGCCTTGAGGACCCGTCTCTCCGGGGCGCCGTTGGGCGCTTCGTAGAAGACCTCCGCGATGACCGACACGCGTCGGACCTCGCCAGGCGCGGCAAGTCCCGGGTGGCGCTCGGTGACTTCGTCCAGCGTGATCTTGGGGCGCTCGCCGTCGCCGCCGTACGTTGCGTGCTTGGCTTCGGCCCCGTTGAGGAGCACCTTGCCGAACGAGTCTCCGGGGCCCTGTTCGAGGGAGAGGGTCAGCGTGTCCTTCGTGGGGGTGATGGAGAGCGCGAGGCCCGTCCCGTCGAGAGCGGCGTAGGTGCCTTGAGGGGAGACGGGGCGGGCCGCGGGAGTCGCGGGGGTCGATGGAACGCGGGCGGGCTCGCCGCCTCGGAGGCGCTCTTCCCTCGGGACGTGCGGCACCGGGACGGCCGGCCTCCAGGCGAACGGTGCGTCGGGCTCCGTCTTCGGGGCGAGAGCGCTCCGGGCGAACGGGATGACCACTCCGAACAGGAGCGCGGCAAGCCCTCCGATGAAGAGCAACGCGATCGCGCCGAGGAATAGGCCGAGCGATCCTTCGCGCTTGTTCCGCTCGGCGGCGATGCGGCCCAGGATCGAGGCCGCAACGTCGGCATCGACCCCGTAGAGCGCGCAGAGCCGCGCGACGCGCTCTTCCCCGGTCACGCCGCGCGCGGAGAGCCAACGCGCGAGGCGGTCGCCCTCGGAGAGCGATGCATAGAGGGCCGGTGCGCCTCCGGCGCGTTCGGCGAAGACCGGGTCCTTGCCGAGAGCGTCGAGCAGATCGGATGCGTCGGGCACGGGAGGCGGGCCGAGAGCGGCACGCATCTCCTCGACCGATGTGCCCCGCGCCGCGAGGCGCCGGGCGCGCGCGTAGAACGAGGCCGGTGCGCCGGGGACGTCGTCGTAGCGTCGCCGGAGCGCGGCATGCGCCGCGTCGCGGAAGATGCGTTGGAGCTGGTCTTCCTGGTATGCGCCGCACGCCGGGCAAGCGTCCATCGCCGTCATGCGGGCGAGGTTCTCGGCAGCCACGCGCTGGGCGCGGGCCTGGAGCTCCGGATCGTCCTTGTTCTCGGCGAGCCCCGACGCGGACCCCGTGGCCTTCAGCGTGACCTCGAAGGCGTGGCCGCACGTCGCGCAGGAGATGCGTTGGGTCCGCTCCGCCCTGGCACCCACGGTGATGCTCCTCGGGGCCGGCATGGTCAGACGATCCCCGCGAGCCGCCCACCCAGAAGCTGCGCCGCCTTCGCGAGGATCCCCGCGCCCGCGCCCTTCGCGCCGGTGCTCGCCGGCAAGACGCAGCGGCCGAGCGCCAGGGCGCCGCCCGCGACGATCCCGGCGAGCACGTTCTTGCCCATCACCACGGCGCAGGCGAGGAGCGCGAGCGGCAGGAGCGTCCCCGCCCTTCTCGCGGGGAGCCCGTCCCATGCGAGGCCGGCGACCAGCGCGCCCGCCGCCGCCGAGACCTGGAAGGCGACGAGGTCCCAGACCGACGTGCGCCGTGCGTCCCACGAGGCGAGGCAGAACGACACGACGAGCCACGCCGCGAGGGCAATCGTCCCTTGCGTCCGACCGGTCGCTCGCGCCACGGACGGCTGCGGGACGGTGCGATCGTCGAGGAAGAACGCCGAGGAGAGCCCACCCGCGAGGATCGCGAGCGCCGCGACGGCGTATGTCTGGCGCGCGTCGCGAAGGAGCTCCACCGCGGCGGCGAGCGCCAGGCCCGCGGCGAGGGTCTCGGCCGCGGCGACAGCGCCCGAGACGCGACCGGCCGTCGACGGTGTCGTGAATCGAGGGAAGCGCGCCATCCCGCTCGCGAGGGCCGCGACGAGGCAGCCCTGCGACGCGACGGTGGCCGCCAGGAGCCAGGGGCCATCGAGGCTCGGCCGGGCCAAGAGCGGCGTGATCGCGGCCGTCGTCGTCGCGAGCGCCGCAAGCCCGAAGCGCCGCCGTCCGGCGATGGAGAGGGGTACGGCGAGGACGAGCGTCGCGGCGAGGACGCCGGGCGGCGCGTCCCGGGAAGGCGCGATCCAGAGCGGGTGGCCGATCGCCTTTCCCCAGAGGAGGAGCGAGTAGACCATGCCGGCGACCTCGAGGAAGGCCCAGCTCGCCGCCTGGCCGGACGCCGCGACGAAGCCGTCCGGTCTCACGATCGCGGCTTCGCGTGCGAGAGCGTCGCCACGAGGGACGCTCCGTAGAGAAAGAGGCACGACGCGTAGTAGATCCAGAGCAGGAACGCCACGATGCCCGCGAGCGTCCCCGAGACGAGGTTGTAGGCCATGGCGCGCGCGAGGATGCGCGAGAAGACGCGCAGCGCCCCGAGCCAGAGCAGCGCCGTGAGCACGCCGCCGCGAAGCGCGTCGCGCCAGCGCACCGGTGCGTGGGGGAGGAGGTGCAGGAGCGCCGTGAAGACCACGGACAGGACGGCGATCGGCACCAGGACGCCCGTGACCGCCGACTCCGAGAGCAGGACGGCGCGCGGGAGGTTGCTCGGGATGCGGCGCGCGAGCACGGTCAGAAACGACGTCCCCAGGCTCCAGACCCCCATGAGGATCCCGAAAGCGAGCACGAGCAGGAGCCCCTTGATCTGCGCGAGGATCGCGCCGCGCTTCTCGTGGGTGTCGAACGCGATGTTGATGCTGTAGTCCACGGTGCGGAAGACGGAGCTCGCGAGGTAGACGAGCGCCCCGAGGGAGACCGCCGTGAAGATGCCCCGGTTGGCCTCGAACGTGGCGAGGGTGGAGTTGATCGTCGGGGCGCCGAAAGGGATCACGACGTTCAGCGTCGCGGACAGGCGTCTCGCGGCCTCCTCGTCCCCCCCGAAGAAGATCCCCCAGAACGACGCGACGAGCAGCAGGAAGGGGACGAACGAGAGGAGCGCCTGGAACGCGACCGCCTGGGCGAGGTAGGGAAGGCCCTTCTCGAGGAAGAGCTTCATCGCGCGCGCGTGGACGACGATCTCGTCCACGATGCGATGCACGACCCTGCCGGGAAGGCCCATCGCGGGCTATGCCCGGCCGATCTTGTCCTTGAGGGACTGGCTGTCCTTGCGCACCTTGGCCTCCATCGCCTCCTTCTTCTCCCGGAGACGGACGGACAGCTCGGGGTCGGAGAGCGCCAGCATCTGCGCCGCGAAGATGCCGGCGTTGCGAGCGCCCACCTTCCCGAGGGCGAACGTCGCGACCGGGACGCCGGGAGGCATCTGGACCGTGGCGAGGAGGGCGTCGAGCCCCTGGAGCGATCCCGCCGGGAGAGGCACACCCAGGACGGGGCGTGTGGTCTGCGCCGCCACGGCGCCGGCCAGGTGAGCGGCGAGCCCCGCTCCGCAGATGAACGCGCCGACACCCTTCTGCTCGGCGTCCTTGACGAAATGCGTCACGAGCTCCGGCGACCGGTGCGCCGAGAGCACCTCGACGATGCTCTCGATGCCGAGCTCGTCGAGCGCGGCGACGCTCTCCGCCATGTGCTCCCAGTCGCTTCCGCTACCCATCAAGACCGCTACCTTCTTCATCCTTGCTTCTCCCTGGAGGCGAACAGGAGCCCACGCTTGCCGATGTCCCGCCGCAGGATCTTGCCCTCGAAGCGGATGCGATCGCACGCGGCATACGCGAGGTCCGCGGCGTCGCGGAGGCTCGCGCCGCGCGCGGTGACTCCGAGCACGCGTCCGCCCGCCGACACCAGGCGCCCGTTCGCGATCTTCGTGCCGCAGTGCGCGACCGTCACGCCCGGAAGGGCCTCCGCCTCCGGGATCCCCTCGATCGCCTGGTCCTTGAGCGGAGCTTCCGGGTAGCCGCGCGACGCGAGCACGACCGTGACCGCGCTCGCTTCCGCGAACGTGACGTCCGCCCCGCCGATGTCGCCCGCGGCGATCCCGCGGACGAGGGGCAAGAGGTCCGACGTGACGAGACCGAGGATGGTCTGGGCTTCCGGATCGCCGAGCCTCGCGTTGAACTCGAGCACCTTCGGGCCGTCCGGCGTGAGCATCAACCCCGCGAACAGGAAGCCGCGGAACTCGCGTCCGTCCTCCCGCAGGCCGTGGATCGTCTTTCCGATCACCTCGTCCAGGATCCACTCGTAGGTGTCGCGCGGGAGCTGGGGTACGGGCGCGTAGGATCCCATGCCGCCCGTGTTGGGCCCGCGGTCGCCGTCCTCGAGGGCCTTGTGGTCCTGCGCCGCGCCCAGGGGGCAGATGCGCGTGCCGTCGGTGGCGGCGAACACGCTCACCTCCTCGCCTTCGAGGAGTTCCTCCACCAGCACCCGGTCGCCGGCCCGCCCGAACCTGCGCTCGACCATCATCGCGCGCACGGCGCCGCGCGCCTCGTCGAGGGACCGGGCGATCACGACGCCCTTCCCAGCCGCGAGGCCGTCCGCCTTGAGCACCACGGGCACTCCGAGCTCGGGCCGCTCCAGGTAGGCGAGCGCTTCGGCCGCCGTGGCAAAGGTCCGCGACCGCGCGGTCGGGATGCCGTGCCGCTCCATGAACTCCTTCGCGAAGATCTTCGAGCCCTCGATCTCGGCCGCGGCGCTCCCGGGTCCGCACACCGCGATCCCCCGCTCGGCGAAGCGATCGGCGATCCCGGACATCAGAGGCGCCTCGGGCCCCACGACCGTCAGCTCGATCCCCTCGCGCGCGGCATGGATCGCGAGCTCCATCGCGCCGGCGGGCGTCGAGGCGTCGATGGGCAATAGCGTCGCCACCTCCCCGATGCCCGCGTTGCCGGGCGCCGCGAAGAGGGTGGTCACCAGCGGGCTCTTGGCGAGGAGCCGGGCGATGGCATGTTCCCGTCCCCCCGCGCCCACGATCAGGATCCGCATCTCGATACCTCCGCGCGCGCTTCCTCGTGCGCGGCGCGGCCCGAAGCGGGGCGAGACGCGGTGCCAGGAAGTCGATCGGCGGGGGAAGGATACACTAGCGCCTCGTGGTGAGAGCTTGGAACCTCCCAGGACGGAGACGCGAGACATGAACATGCGTAAGGTAGTGGGCGCGGCGCTCGCCGGCGCGATCGCGATCGCGACGATGGGCTGCCAGAGCGAGGCCACCAAGAAGTTGAACGAGGCCCACCTGGCCTATGGCGATCACAAGTTCGACGAGGCCATCAAGCTCTACGGGGAAGCAGAGAAGCTCAATCCCGCGAACAAGGAGATCACGAGCTACATCGCCCGCGCGACCCACGATCAGTACACGGCCGCGATCGGGACGGACAAGGCGTCGGAGACCGCCGACGCCGCGATCAAGGCCTGGGAGAAGGTGAAGGAGACCAATCCCGACGAGAAGAGCCCGGCCTTCATGGAAGCCCAGTCGCAGATCAACGAGATCTTCCAGCGCATGGGCAAGGACGAGGTCGGCGCCGAGTACTACAAGAAGCTGATCGAGAAGAGCCCCAATTCCGGCAACTACCTTCTCCTCGCGGAGTTCCTCTTCAAGCAGCTCAAGTACGAGGAGGCGATCGCCGCCGTGGACGACGGCATCGCGAAGTACCCCGAAGAGAAGTCGCTCTGGCTGACCAAGGCGATCTACCTCTGGTCCTGGGGCTACAAGGAAAAGAACTCGCTGCCCCCGGACATCAAGGCGAGCCTGACGTCGAAGGGCATGGAGGCCGTCCAGAAGTGCATCACCATCTCCGGGCAGCCGGAGGGGACGCCTTACAGCTACCGGAATTTGCTCTACCGCCAGATGGCCGAACAGGATCCGGCAAAGTCGGCGGAGTACCTCGAGCTCGCGAAGGCGGACGTCGGCAAGTTCAAGGAGCTCTGGGAGGGCGGCGAGAAGGCCTGGCGCGACGAGCTGGCGGGCAAGGCCGCGGCGGCGGCCGCTCCCACGCCTCCGCCGCAATAGCGATCCCGCGGACGCGACCGCGGCACGTGCGGTGCCATCGTCGCCCCCAGGCGCTCGGTCTCGTCGCCGCGCGCGTGTGTGTCCCCGCGCTCCTCGCGGCGCTCCTGTCGGCCTGCGCGAGCCGTGAGCCGGCGGTCGTGCTGTGGCCCGCCGCGAACGCGGGCTTCGTCGCGCCGCGGAACGCCCGAGTCGCCGTGGAGGGCGGGGATCTCGTCCTGGACTTTCGTCCCGTGGACGCGGCGGTGGACCTGCGATTCCCGCGCACGCGTTCGCCGCTGACGCTGCACCTCCGGGCGCGCATCGCGACGCCCGTCGTGCCGACGGCGTTCCTGTCGGTGAAGGGGACCTCGCGGGCCGAGCACGGCGAGATCGACGACGTCCTCCGTGGTCGGCCGCCGCGTACACGAGGATCATGACGGCCGCCACCGTCGCGCTCGCGCCTCGAGACCGCCAGACGGCAAGACCGTCGATCTCTGGCTGCCGCTGTCGCGCCACTGGGCCCGCGGTCTCGTGCACGACCACCTTCGCCTCTCGATCCCGGATGCCGTCGTGCGCGTCGAGTCCGCGGAGCTTTGCCGCACGACCCCGCGCACGTGGCTCGCGTGGCTCTCGCAGGAGCTCCGGGCGGGCGGTCCCGTCCCCCTGCGCAGCTACCCCTCGCGCCACGGTTCCCGCTGGGATACGAGGAGCGCACCGTGGCGATGCGCGGCTTCCCCACCAACTTCTACGCGCCTGCGCACTCGTCGCGGCCGCGATGGCCTGGCAGGCGCTCCGAGGGATCGCGGCGCTCCTCGGCAGGTCCTCTCCTGCGCTCCGTTCCTGCGCGCCGTCCTCTTCGTGCTGTTCGCCCTCTGGCCCTCGAGGGGGCGAGCACGATCCTCGAGCGGATGGCGGAGTACCAGCGGGACCGGGAGCTCTACTCCGGGCTCTCGGGCGCGGACGTGCGCGTCGAGCGCATGGGCATCGAGTCGCACGGCCTCGCGGCGGCGGTGGACGCTCTGGCTCCGCGCGATGCGAGGGTGAAGCTCGTGCCCTCGATCACGGGCATGGAGACCTTCTCGTTCGCGAGCGCCATCGCGCCCCGGAAGCTCGATCACGAGGGCGCGCTCGAGCCCACCGACGAGCGGAGCGGGTGTCACGACATGAGCTCGATGCCGGACTTCGTCGCGCTGCCGCGCTCCCACTGGGACTGCTTCCTCGAGACGACCGCGGTCCCGATCGACGCGCCGTGCACGGTCTTTCCAGCCGATGCGTGGGAGGTGCCTCTCACGCGACCGGCGGCGGCCGACGCCATCGCCCTTCTGGATGTCCCCGCCGGGCCGGGATCGGACCCGCCGGTCGTCACGGTCCTCGATGGCAGCGGCCGCGTGGTCGCGCCCCCATCGCCCGCCGGCCGGATCTGGATGGTCCATCTGCCGCCGGACTGCGACCTCCGGCTACGCGTCGAAGCCGGACGGCGCCCCGTGACGGTCGCTCCTCCGGGCGTGACCGCGCGCTTCATCCCCGAACCCTACGTCGAGACGTCGAGCCCGCCGGGGGTCCTGGTCGTACGGCGTTCCGGTGCGACTGGCAGGGCGGAGCCGGTCCTGCCGGGCGAGGAACGGAGGACGCGGGCGAGCGATCTCCCGCGGCTCCTTCTTGGGTTCCTCCTCCTCTTCGCGCTCGGGGAAGGCATCCTGCGCCTTGCCTACCGGGGCGAGGCGGGGCCGAGCGGCCTCTTCCGCCTCGCGCTGGCCTGGCTCCTCGGCGCCGGATCGGCGGCCGTCGTCATCGATGTCATGGGCGCTTCCGGGTTGCCCCACGGCCGCTGGATCCTCGCGATGCTCGCGATGCTCGCGCTCCTCGGTTTCACGCTCCGGCGGACGCGCGAAGCCTCGCAACCGGCGAGGACGCCGATGAGCGCGTTGGACAAGGCGATGGCGTGGATCGCGGGCGGTCTCGTCGCGATGACCTTCGCCCACGCGGCGATCCGCCCGATGATCGAGTGGGACGCGCTGATGGCCTGGGGCTACCGGGGCCACCTCTTCTTCCACTCCGGGGCGACGAGGGGCGTCCTGGAGACCTTCGAGCGGCTCCGTCCAGGCTACGGCGCCTACCCGCCGCTCGTGCCGCTCGTCGAGGCCTACGTCGCGATGGCGGTCGGCCGCTGGGACGACGGGTTCGTCACGACCCCGGCGGCGATGGCGTTCGGCGCCATGATCGCGCTTCTCTTCGCCGCCGTGCGGCGCCGCGCGAGCTCGGGGCTCGCCGGGTTCGTCGTCGTGCTCGGAGCGTGCAGCTCGATGGCAATGATGATGGCGGTCGCGGGCCTCGCCGACCTCCCGCTCGCCGCGCTCTTCGTCGCCGCCGTCGCTTGCCTCGATCGCTGGGATCCCGCCACGGGGCGGGGCGACGTGATCGCGGCCGGCCTCTGCTGTTCGCTCATGGCCCTGACCAAGCTCGAGGGCGGGCCGCTCCGGCTCCTCATCTTGGTCCTCGTCGTGGTCCGTGCCTTCCGGCATCGATCCCGCGGCGCGATCGCGGTCGCGATCTTCCTCGCCTGCGCGTTCCTTCCCGAGCTCCCGTGGCAGCTCCAGTGCGTGCGAAGTGGCCTTCTGGACAGCAACGTCTCGGCGCACGACTTCTCGCCCGCTCGCCTCCGGGCTACGGTCTGGATCCTCGAGCCGGTGCTCTCGAGCCTGGCCAGGTACCTGTTCGTCGAGGGCTACGGATCGGAGACGCACTGGAACGCCACCTACCTGGTGCTGGTGGCCCTGCTGCTCCTCGGGCCGCGATCCCTCCTCCGCCGCAACCTCCTCTGGACCGCCGCGCTCGCGTTCGGACTGGCGGGATACGTCGCGATCTACCTCGTGACGCCGTGGGGCGTTCCGCACATGCTGAGCTCTCTCGATCGCCTCCTGCTCCATCTCTACCCGGTCGCCGTGGTCCTGGCCGGCCGGGCCACGGCCTGCATTCAAACTCAAACGTAATCCAATCGTCATGATGCCCGGCGCCCTGGCTGCGTAGACTCGCCCGCCATGCTCGGAGGCCTCCCGCTTCGAGACCGGCAGAGGAGCCACGCGGTCGTGGCCAGGGATGCCGATCCGGGCGACGGGCCGGCGCCCACCATCGGCGCGCGGGCCACGGTCGAGGTCCGGAGCCGCGGGACGACGATCGCCGCCGCGGTCGCCGTGGCGCTCTTCCTGCCCCTCATCGCCCACCGCTCGAGGACGCCGGTCGTCCTCGCGTACAGCGCGACCTACGCCGGCCTCCTTGCCGTCGTGGCGGGGATCGGAGCTCTGGTGGTGATCCTCGTGCGGTGGCGCTGTCGCGCACGCGGGACCGACGAGCCCGCGATCGCGTTCGCGCTCGTCGCGGGCTCGGCCGTGTTCGCGTGCCTCCTCATGGAGATGTTCCTCACGTTCCGGCTTCGCGGCGAGGACTCCTTCGGCGAATATTCGGCCTGGGGACACAAGAGGTCGATCCTCTTCGGCTTCGAGGCGGCGCCCGGCAACCACTGGGCGGCAGCGGGCGCGACCTACTCCACCGATCACCTCGGCTTCCGGACCCACGTTGCGGGCCCGTGGGAGGACCATCGGGGGCCGCGCGTCTTCACGCTCGGCGAGTCGTCGGTGTTCGGCTTCGGGCTGAACGACGATCAGACCTGGACCCACCTCCTCGAGGCGAAGCTGCGCGCGCGCGACCCTGCGATCGACGTCGTCAACGGCGGCAACAACGGCCACACGTCGATCCAGACGCTCCTGCGCTTCTACCAGAGAGTGCTTCCGCTTTCTCCGAGCCACGTCCTCCTCTACCTCGGTCCGAACGACTTCTTCGGCACGGGCAAGGACCGGGTCATGATCACGGAGGACATCCTCTTCGCGGACTCGGTGGCCCAGTACTGGTCGCGCAAGACCGAGGGCCAGAACCCCTATGCCCGGAGCCTTCTCTTCTATGCGATCGCGCGCCGGATCCCGTGGCTTGCACGGACGGCCGGAACGACGCCCGACACGGCCGCCTCGGGGGTGGGCGATCCGCGCGCTCTCGCCGAGACGGAGCTCGACGAGATCGGCAAGAGGTACGCCGCCAACGTGCAGACCATGTGCCTCGTCGCGAAGGCGCGTGGCGTCACGCCGGTCATCGTCACCTTCATGCACCACCTGAAGGGCCGGCTCGGCCGCGCGCTCGACCACGACAACGACCTTCTCCGGGACCTTGCCCGGGACCAGGGAGTCCCGCTCGTCGACGTCGCCGCGGTGCTCGCCGCGACAAGACAGGCGGGCCGTTTCTTCTTCGAGGACCACTATCACCCGAATCGCGACGGCGCGGAGCTCATCGCGTCGGTCATCGCGGAGAAGTGGTCCTCGCTACCCATCCCCATGGAGCCCCGATCATGAACGCACACTCCGGTCGCAGTGCCGTCGTCACGGAGCGTTCCGTCGCCATCGTCGATCCGACGACGGATCCGAGGTGGGCCGATCTCGTCCGCCGTGCGAACGGCGGCCTGTTCCACGTCCCCTCCTGGCTCGGGGCGGTGGCGCGCGGCTTCGATCTCGTGCCGTCCGCGCTCGTCCTCCTGGAAGGCGACGTCGCCGTGGCGGGGATCCCGTTCGTGGCGATCGACGACGCGGTCGGGCGACGCGTGGTCGCGGGGGCGTTCTCCGACTACTGCGATCCCGTCGGGGCGGCGGTCCACGCCCCGCGTCTGATCTCCGAGCTCGCCGCGCTGCACCCCGACGCGATCGTCCAGATCAAGCTCCTCGAGACACCCCATCCCGGGCCGGACAGCGGCTACCAGGTCGTCAAGACGGCGCGGTGGCACGGCGTCCGCATCGACGCTCCCGTCGAGCAGGTGCTCGCGAGGGTCAAGGCGAACTGCCGCTACTCCGCGCGCCACGCGCTCCAGCTCGGCATGACGGTGCGCCGCATGAAGCGCGAGGAGATCCCGCTCTTCTTCAGGCTCCACACCGAGGTCCGGGCGAGGCGCTATCGCCTCCTCACGCAGCCGATCGAGCTTTTCGAGGAGGTCTACGGTGCCTTCGTCGACGAGGGGCGCGGCGTGCTCCTCGGCGCCTTCGCCGGGGATCGGATCGCGGCCGCGCACTGGTACCTCACCCAGGGCGACACGGTGGTCTACAAGTACGGCGCGTCGGACTACGAGCTCAAGCGTTATCGCGCGAACGTCCTCCTGAACCTCCATGCCCTCGAGGAGGCGGCGCAAGAGGGCGCGAAGCTCTTCGACCTCGGGCTCTCGGACGACGATCAGCCGGGGCTCATCGACTACAAGCGCCACCTCGGCGCGTACGAGGGCGAGATCCGGTTCCTGCGCCACACCCCCGCGGGAGTCGTGCTCGACGGCGCGCTGCGCGCGACCTTGACGCGCATGACCGAGATGGCGACGGACCCGGCGATGCCCACGGAGCTCGCGGCGCGGCTCGGACGCTCCCTCTACCGATACTTCGCATGATCCCCGGTGTGGATGCGCGCGGCCCCTGGCCGCGCCTCACGGCCCCGCGCGCGGGCAGGTCGGGGCTTGCCGCGACGTGAGGGTTCTCATCGGGACGGCCGCGTGGAACGAGCACCAGAAGATCGTCCGGCAGTCGGAGCGCGTGCTCGCGTTCATGGCGTCCCAGCCGGAATCGGAGGGAGTGACCTACCGGTACCTGGTCGTCGATGACGGATCGACCGACGGCTCTCCCGAGGCGCTCGCGGCGATGCCCGGCGTCGAGATCCTGCGGCACGGCGAGAACCGCGGCGCGGGCGCGAGTGTTCGGTCCATCTACCGTCGAGCGCTCGAGCTGCAGTGCGACGTCGCGGTCACCATCGCCGGCAACGGGAAAGACGATCCCGCGCAGATCCCCGATCTCCTCCGGCCGATCCGAGAGGACTCCTGCGACTTCGTGCAGGGGTCGCGCTACCTGAAGACCGAGTCGATGGGAACGATGCCGCGCTACCGACTCTACGCGACGCGGTACGTCCATCCCGTCGCGTTCTCGCTCGCCGCCGGGCGGAGGGTCACCGACT
The DNA here is from genome assembly GCA_046331505.1 of Acidobacteriota bacterium. Taxonomy (GTDB): domain Bacteria; phylum Acidobacteriota; class Vicinamibacteria; order JAXLQT01; family JAXLQT01; genus JAXLQT01. The sequence continues at coordinate 19,293 of JAXLQT010000020.1, read as the reverse complement.
CGACCAACGGCTTCCGCGCGGTGCGCACCGCGCTCTTCTCCGACGCGCGCATCGCGCTCGACCAGGCGTGGCTCGACCGCTACGAGCTCGAGGTCTACCTCTTCTACAAGGCGGTCGTTCTCGGGTATCGCGTGACGGAGGTGCCGGTGCGCAAGATCTATCCCCCCAGGGAGCAGGGCTACACGAAGATGAGGCCGCTCGTCGACTGGTGGCGGATGCTCGCGCCCCTCGCCCTGCTGCGGCTCGGGCTCCGATCCTGACGATGGGCGCGCGGTGCTCGGGCCGGCGATCGCAGGCGATCGTCCTGGCTCCCTTCTTCGCGGCCTTCCTGGGGTGCGGGTCTCACGAGCCGGCGGCGATCCTCTGGCCCACTCCCGAGGGCGCCGGCGTCCGCATCGACACGATGGGACCGGCGTCGATCTCGACCGAGGGCCGTGAGCTCGTCCTCGACGTCGCGGCTCCCCGGGCCGGCGTCGTCTTCCGCTTCCCGCACGCGCCGTCTCCCGTCGCGCTCCACCTGCGCGCGCGCGTGATCACGACCCGCGTCCCGACCGCCTTCGTCTCGACCAGCATGAGCCCGAGAGGGACCCTCGAGGACGTTGCCTTCGCGCTCCGGAAGCACCGCTCCCGCGAGGTCGTCGACCTGTGGTTCCCGCTATCGCGCCACTGGGCGTCGGGGCTCGACCATTCCATGGCGACGCTGTCGGTGCCCGGCGCGGTCCTGCACGTGCAATACGCGGAGCTGCGGCGCATCACCCCGCCCGTGTGGCTCCACTGGCTGTGGCAAGAGGTGACGGCGGCGGGGGGACCGCCCTTCAACCTCTACGACCTCGCGCCGCGCGTTCCCGTCGGGCTCGAAGATCGCACCACGGGGCTTCGCGGATTCCCACCTAACTTCTACCTGCTCTTCTGGCTCCTCGTCGTCATCCTGGCCTGGCACACGATCCGCGTGCTCGCCGCGCTTCGGCGGAGGCTCCGGCAGTACGAGCGTCTTGCGGGCGACGCGAGCGTGGCCGTGGACGAGACTCGGACGCGACGGCGTGCGGCGTGGTTCCTGCGCGCGGTCCTGACGACGCTGGTCGCCATCTGGATCGTGGAGGGCGCGGGATCTCTGGTCGAGCAGCTCGCCGAGTACAGGAAGGACCGCGACGCGTTCTCCAGCCTCGCTCTCTCCGATGTCCGCGAGAACACGATGGGCGCTGACCGCCACGCGCTGGCGCTCCTGGTCGATCGCGTCGTGCCGCGCCATGCCTCGGTCAAGATCCTGCCGGCGATCACGGACGAGCCCACCTACCGCCTCGCCTCCGCCATCCTGCCGCGACGGTTCGATCACGCCGGCACCGACGATTACGAGAGGGACGAGAGCGACGAGTGTCGCGACCTCCGGTCGAGGCCGGACTACGTGGCGACGCTGCCATGGGTGCAACGCTGCTTCCTCGACGGCGCGTCGGCCGGCCTCCGGGAGTCGTGCACGATCCATCCCGGAGAGACGTGGAACGTCCCGATTCCAGCGCGTGGCGCGCTCGCCCTGGCGCGGGCGTCCGTGGTGCTCGGGGGCGGCGCGGAGCCGCCGGAAGCTCTCCGTCTCTCGCTCGTGGATGGCGCGGGCGCACCGCTCTCGCTCGGCCCTCACGGGCGCCTCTCCCCGGGAGCGATGTGGATGGTCGATCTGCCGCCGGGGACCGACCCGATGGTGCGCGTCGTCGTCGGCGACTCCGGTCGCGACGTTGCCGTCGATCCCCCGGGCCTCACGTTCGATCTCCTGCCCCCGCCTTACGTGCTGGCCGGCTGCGCGGACGATGCGCTGGTGGCGCGCCGTGCCGATCTCCCGGAAGCGCGCCCGGAGCCCACGCTGCCGCGCGCGGAGCGCCGTACCTCGTGGCTCGAGCTCGTTCGCCTCCTCGCGGGATTCGCTCTGCTGACCGTGCTCGGCGACGGAGTGCTGCGGCTCGTCTTCTCGGGATCGACGGGCCCGGCGGGCGCCATGCGCCTCTCGCTCGCATGGCTTCTCGGAAGCGGTGCCGCGGCGCTCGTCGTCCACGCGCTGACGTCGGTCGGGCTACGCGGTGGAACGGCGATGGTCGCCGCGCTCGCGCTCCTCGCCGCCGCCGGGCGATTCGTGCCGAGGGACGGATCGATCGCCATCTCCGCATCGCGGCAGGATCCCGTGGACCGCTCGATGGGATGGCTCGCGGCGGCCCTGATCGCGCTGGCACTCGGGCATGCCGCGCTCCGTCCGATGCCGGAGTGGGACGCGCTGATGAACTTCGGATACCGCGCCCATCTCCTCTACACCGATGGTCCGACGCGGAGCGCGCTCGCCTGCTTCGAGCGGCTCCGCCCCGGCATGGGCGCCTACCCGCTCTTGGTGCCGCTCCTCGAAGCGCTGTCCGCGCACTTCCTCGGACGGTGGCACGACAGCCTCGTGACCGCCCCGCTGGCGCTCCACTACGGCGCGATGATCGGCATCGTCTGGGCGCTCGTCCGCCCGCTCGCTGGCGACCGCCTCGCCCGTCTTGCGGCGCTGCTCGCCGCGACGGGCCCCATGGCCATGCTGCTGTCGACGACCGGGCTCGCCGATCTCCCGCTGGCGAGCCTGTTCGCCGCGGCGATCCTCTGCCTCGATCGCTGGGACGGGACGCGATCCGCGCGCGGCTACGCCGTCGCCGCGGGCGCGATCGCCGCGGTCATGGCGTTCACGAAGCTCGAGGGCGGAGCGTTGCGGCTCCTGGTGGTCGCGCTCTCGGTCCTGCGTGCCCGTTCGCTGCGGCGCGAGCCGGGGCGCGAGCGCCATCGCGCCGTCGCGCTCCTCGTCGCCCTCGCGTACCTTCCGACCGTGCCGTGGTGGATCGATTGCCACGTCGTGAACGTCTACGGCACGACGTTGACCGTCGACCACCTCCGGCCGTCGCACGTCATCGCGCGGGCCTGGATGCTGGTGCCGGTTGCATCGAGCATGTTCCGTTACCTGTTCTTCGAGACCTGGGGAAGGTGGTCGCACTGGAACGCAACCTACCTCGTCCTTCTCGCGGCGGCGCTGCTCGCGCCGAGGACCATCCTGCGCGACGGGGGGCACCTCGCCGCGGCGCTCGGCGCCGGGATCCTCGGTTACTCGCTCATCTACGTGGTGTCGCCCTGGGGCGTGCGGCACATGGAGGAGTCGCTGGCGCGCATCCTGATCCATTTCTACCCCGTCGCGGTGGCCCTCGCGGGTCGGGTGCTCGCGTCGGCGCTCCCGCCGGGAGCGGATCCCGCGCCCGCTACGTCCCCCGATCGCTGAGCAGGGTGCCGAGGATCGCGACGTCCCGCGCCGCGGGACTCTCCGGTGACAGGCCGAGCTCTCGGACGAGACCGCGCGCCCGTGCGAGCCATGGCTCGGGATCGCCGCCGGCGACGATGGCGGCGCGCGCTCTCTCGCATTGCAGGCGGACGAGCGGGAGCTTCTCGCCGCTCGCGGCGATCGCGGGCTCCGACCCCTCGAGGAGCGCCCCCGCGGCTCCGACGTCGCCACGGTCGAGCTCGAGCGCGGCGAGATGGAGATCCGCGATCGCGCGCGCGAGATCGCCCTGGGGTCGGCCGGTGATGGCGGCATGGTGGGTGTCTCGGGCCCGATCCCCGCGGCCCCTCCTGCGGTGGACGGCGACGAGGTGGGCCCTCGCGCGCGCCGCGAGGGTCTCGCTTCCCGCGGAGGCGTGCATCTCCGCCGACCGCTCGTAAAGCGACGCCGCCTCCTCGAGCCGGGACGCGTCCCGGGCCGCCTCCGCGAGCTGGGAGAGCACGAATCCCTCCCCGGAGCGGTTTCCGGTCTCGCGATGGATCAGCAGCGCCTGCTCGTAGCCGTGCCGCGCCTCGGTGGCGTGCCCGAGCAGGGCGTGGACCTCTCCGATGTTGCCAAGGACGATGCCCTCGAAGTACCGGTCTCCGATCTCCCGCACGATCGCCGCCGACAGCTCGTAGAGCGAGAGGGCGTCCTGGAGCTTGCCGCGGTGGTAGGCGAGCACGCCCATGTTGCTGAGGGCCGTGGACTCGATGCGCCGGTGCCCCGCGCGGCGGGCCGTGGCGAGCGCCGACTCGAACATCGTCGAGGCTTCTTCCGCCCTCCCCATGTCCATGAGGCAGACGGCGTGGTTGACCATGATCTTCGTGCGCTCGTCTTCGTGCGCCGTGTCCGCGAGCAGGCGAGCACTCTCTTCGTAGAGCGGAAGAGCCGATGGTCCGCCGTCGAGGTACTGGGTGCACAGGGCGAGTCCCGCCAGGGCATCCGCGCGCTCGAGGTCGCTCTCGGGGAGCCGGTCCCGGAGCTGGCGGGCGTGGATCCGGGCCTCCGCCAGATCGCCCGTGCGTACGGCCACGAACGCGAGCTCGAGCAGTGCGCGGCTCTCGATGGAGCGATCGCAGAGCGCACGCGCCTCGTGGAGGGCGCGTTCCAGCTCGATCCGCGCGTCGTCCATGTGGCCCGCGGTGGCGTGGATCTGCGACGCGACCTCGACCCGTGCCTTCAGCCGATCCGTGCTGGGAGGCAGCGGGAGGCCGAGAGCGCGAACGTAGAGCTCCTTGGCCTCGGTGGAAGCGAAGCGGCGCGTGGCGGCGCGGGCGCCGGCGAGGTAGTGACGGTGCGCGCGCCCGGGATCGCCAGCCGCTTCCCAGTGACGGCCGAGCGCGGCGTGGCGATCGCCGCCCGCGCGCTCGAGCGCCTCGGCGATCGCGCGGTGAAGGGGACGGAGCGTCGCGGGATCGATGCGCGAGAACGCCGTCTCGAGGATCTTGTCGTGCGTGAACCGGGCCTTGCCTCCCGGAGCATCGTCGAGGATCTGGCGCGCGACGAGCTCGGCATGGGCCGAGAGGAGCTCGGGCTCGGGAAGCAGGGAGGCGTCCGCGAGGATCGCGACGTCCGCCTCGCGTCCCATGGCGGCGGCGACGTCGAGGAGACGGGCCGCCGGAGGAGACAGTGCCGCGAGCCGGCGCGCCACGAGGTCCGAGAGGGATGCCGGAAGGGGGAGCCTCGAGGGGTCGGCTTCTCCGTGCAGCGACCAGCGCCCGCGCGCGTCTCGCTGGAGCACGCTGCCGTCGACGCCGGCGCGCAGGTACTCCGCGACGAAGAACGGGTTCCCTTCCGAGGCGCGGGCGACGAACGCGACGAGGTTGGGCGGAGGCTCGACCACGCCGAGCATGTCCGCCACCATCGCCCTGACGGCGTCTTCTCCGAGGCGGTCCAGCCGGAAGTGCCGGACCGCGTCGAGGCCGATCAGGCGATCGATCTCCGCGGTCCGCTCCTCGGCGCGGAAGCCGCCGATCACGATCACGGGCATCGCGGCGCCGGCCAGTCGCGCCAGCACGTCGTGGCTGACGTCGTCGGCCCACTGCAGGTCGTCGACGAAGAGGCAGAGCGGCGACGCCGCGGCCATCGCCCTGATCGTGGACACCGCCGCCATGACGAGACGATGCCGCGCGGCCTCCGCGGGAAGCTCCGCGAGGTCCGCGTGCGCCGCCTGTCCGGGGAGCTCCAGGAGCTCCGGGAAGCAAGGAGCCAGGATTCGCCCGCGGCGGCCGAGGAGACGCTCGGTCTCCTCGGCACCTCTCTCGCGGCAGCGATCGGCGATCGCGACGAAGAGGCGCGCCAGCGCCGAGAGAGGGCCGGCCGTGTCGCGGGATCTCGGGAGGCACTCGCAGCCGATCACCGCCACTCGGCGGCGCCGCGCCTCCGCGGAGAGCGCGACCAGGAGGCGGGTCTTGCCGACCCCGCTCTCGCCGGCCACGAGGAAGAGCCGCGCGCGGGAGGCGTGGTCGAGATCGCCCAGGGGGTCGGCGAGCGTGGCGAGGATCGCGGCGCGGCCGGAAAGCTCGGGACGGTACAGGTAGGCGCGCGCCGGAGGTCCTGCGGGCCCGCCGTTCTCCACGCCGATCGATGCGAGCGCCGCCGCGACGAGCCCGGCGTGTCCCGGCCGATCGCGGGGGGACTTGGCCAGGAGGCGGAGGATCACGTCGTCGAGGCCGGTCGGGACTCCGGGCACGAGGGCGGAGGGAGGAACCGGCGGCGACCGGAGGTGCTTGTCGAGGATCTCCGCGGCCGTCTCGCCGAAGAACGGAGGCCGTCCGGTGACGATCTCGTAGAGGATGCAGCCGAGCGCGTACAGGTCGGAGCGCGCGTCGGCAGGGCGCCGGAGAGCCTGCTCGGGCGACATGTAGGCCAGCGTTCCGGAGGCGTCGTCGTCGGTGGCGATCGACTCCCGCCAGAGCTCCGGGTCGGCGTGGCCGCCAGCCCGAAGTCGACGAGGACCGGGCTCCCGTCGGGGCGCACCAGGACGTTGTCGGCTTCAGGTCGCGGTGGACGAGCCCCTCTCCGTGGATGTAGGCGAGCGGCGCGCAGACCCGCCTCGCCAGCGTCAAGAGGTCTCCGAGATCACGCGCGCCGCGTTCGGCCGGCGCCGGCTCCCCGGCGTCGCCGGCGCCGGGTTCGGCGCGCTGGGTCGCGGCCTCCGTGCGAGGCGGTCCGGCGGCCGCGGTGCTGCCGGTGGCGCGCCCGTCGCGTCCGGCGCGTGCGATCCACGCCAGCTCTCCGAGCGACTGGCCCGCGACGAGCTCCATCGCATACCACGGCACGCCGTCGAGCACGCCGTGATCGAGCACCGCCACGACGCCGGGGTGCCGGATCCGTGAGAGAGCGTGGATCTCCCGGCGGATCCCGGCGAGGAGCCACGCCTCTTTCACGCGCACCGTCTTGAGCGCCACGCGGCGTCCGGTGTCCTCGTGGACCGCAAGCGCGACCCGCCCCATCCCTCCCGCCGCGAGATCCTTGATGACCTGGTACGGACCGTAGGGCAAGGCCGCGACTCCTCGACCCGGCGCCCGGGTCCCGGTCAGTAGGTCGTTCCGCCTCGGCTCAGGAACAGCTCGAACGGCTTCCGGGCGTCGGGGACGTCGAGGCGCACCAGCGTGATGGCGCACCCACCGAGGCGCGCCAGGTCGATCGCCGAGACGGTCATCTCGCCGAACCCGGCGGCGCGGGCGTCGGCGATGGTCGCCGCGTACACGAGGCGCGAGATCCCCGACCAGTGGATCGCGGCGAGGCACATCGGGCATGGCTCGCACGACGAGTAGATGGTCGCGCCGCTGAGCTTGATGACCTGCTGGGCGCGCGTCGCCGTGCGGATCGCATTGATCTCCGCGTGGGCGGTGGGGTCGTTGTCCTGGATCACGCGGTTGTGCTTCGCCGGCGAGCACCTCGCCGCCGCGCACGATCACCGCGCCGAAGGGCGACTGTCCCGATCGCAGCGCGCGCGTCGCCAGAGCGATCGCGCGGCTCATGTAGATGCCGTCGGCGGGGTCGGCGATGGACAGGGGGCCCGTGCCCGCCACGGCTATCCGAGCTCCTCCAGGATCTCGTCGATCTCCATCTGCGGATCCTTGCGATTCTGCTTCGACCGCGAGCGCGCGTCCCTCGAGGAGGGTCGCCTTCGCCTCGTCGATGCGGCCGAGCTTGATGAGGCACTGGCCGCGGAGGATCGTCGCCATCATCCAGTCGGGCTTGCGGGCGAGGGCCTCCTCGTACTGGGAGAGAGCGTTTCCCCAGTCCTTCTCCGCGAAGTAGGCCTGCGCGAGCGAGAAGCGCGCAGGGCTCGTTCTCGGGATCTTCCGCCACCTGCTCCTTCCAGAGGTCGATCTTCTCGCTCATCGATCTCAGGCGCGCGACGCGATGTCGAAGACGCCGCGGCCGAGCCAGAGGCCCGCGTCGACGGTCAGGCAGTCGCCGGTGACGTAGGAGGCGAGCGGCGAGACCAGGTAGGCGGCGGCGTTGGCGATCTCGGAGGCGTCGGCGAAGCGTCCGAGCGGGATCGCGTCGCGCAGCGCCTTCTCGATCTGGGATCCGCCCAGAGGCTGCTCGGAGGCGCCCTTCGTCGGGACGATGCCCGGGCGATGGCGTTGACGCGGATGCCCGCGCCGGCCCACCGCAGGCGAGCGTCTGGGTGAGCGCGAGCACGCCGGCCTTCGCCGACGCCGAGTGCGCGGTCATGGCATTGCCCGTCCAGGCGTAGGTCGCCACGATGTTGAGGATGGAGGCCCCGGGACGCTCCGAGAGGAGGGGGAAGGCGTAGCGGCTGCAGAAGAACGTGCCGTTGAGCACGATGTCGATCACCGCGCGCCACCCGTTGGGCGAGAGCTGCGCCGCCGGGCAGAGGAAGTTGCCGGCGGCGTTGTTGACGAGGATGTCGAGGCCGCCTGCGGCCTCCAACACGTCCGCCATCAGCTTCTGGACGCGCTCCGGATCGCGCACGTCGACCTCGAAGGCCCAGCACTCGGAGTGCTTTCCGATCTCCTTGCGACCCTCTTCCAGGTGCTCCTTGTTTCGGCTCGCGATCACGACCTTCGCGCCGAGCTCGGCGAACTTCACGCCCATGGCGAGGCCGAGGCCCGTCCCGCCACCGGTGATGAGCGCGATCTTGTCCTTCAGGAGCGCCTTATCGAACATGCGTCAGTCTCACTTTCTCGTCGTAGTAGGCGGCGCCGAGGCCGAAGTCGGTGGTGCGCGCGCGCACGAGCACGTTGGCGCACAACCCGCCCGCGAGGCTGCCGCCCTTGGGAACCATCACGAGCTCGCGCGCGATCTCCGGATCGAGCCGCAGCCTCACGATGATCGATCCCAGCCGGCTCTCGAGCCTCGCGAGGTCGCCGTCGCCGAACCCGGGCGCGGCGCCGGGATGGACGCGCGCATCCAGGTGGTCCTCCTCCTCGGCCCGCGTGAGCTGGGAAGACTGCCTCCGTGGCGTCGAGAAGCTGCCAAGAGTGAGCGGGTATTCGGGATCGACGGCATCTTCGGTGAGGTCGACCTCCGTCACGAAGTGGAACTTCCCGTCGTCGGTGGGAAAGCGTGGCGCCCCGCCATCGGGAGCGAAGATCACGCGTTCGGCGCGGGGATTGCGCACCGGTCCGTCGAGGAGCATCTCGCGGGTCACCGCCGCCGGACCTTCCGAGATCGGCGCCATCACGCGGCGCGTCCAGGAGGCGTGATCGGAAGGGAAACGGTCGCCGAGCCCGAGGCGCTCGGCGAGCGCGGCGTAGATCTCGATGTCCGATCGCACGCCCCCGGGCCTTTCGGCCACGGGCACCGTCATGCCGATGTAGTGGTGGCCGTACGCTCCCGTCGGCGTCTCCTCCTCGAGCATCGTCGTGGTCGGAAGGACGACCGTGGCGCGCGCGGCGGTGTCGGTGAGGAAGCTGTCGAGCACGACGGAGAGCTCCCGGCTCTCGATGGCCCGCGCGACGCCGAGGCTGTCGGGCAGCATCGCGACGGGGTTTGCGTTGTCGACGAAGAGCGCGCGGATCCCGGGATCGCGGGCCGCGGTCACCTGCTCGGCGAAGAGGGGCTCGACGATCGTCCGCCGCCCCGGGGGAGCCTTCGTGAACGCGACGTCGAAGGCCGATCGGCGGCGGTAGTAGAAGACGACGCCTCCGCCCGTACGGCCCAGGTTCCCCGACATCGCCGCGAGCGCGTCGAGGAGCCGCACGGTCGCACCGCCGTGACGGCGCCGCTGGAGCCCCCAGCCGACCTGGATGTTGCTCGGCCCGTCGCCGTACCACGCCGCGAGCCGGCCGATCTCCCCGGGTGTGACGCCCGCGGCGGCGGCCCAGCCCTCGACGCTGCGCGAGCGCGCGAGGGCGGCGAAGGCCTCGGATCCAGTGCTCCACGCCGCCACGCCGGGGGCGCACCTTCCTGCGTCGAGGAGCGCCCGCGCGACGCCGAGGGCGAGGAAGCGATCGCATCCCGGCCTCGGGACGATCAGAAGGTCCGCGATGCCGCGCCCCCGGTGGGGAACGATGTCGATGAGCACGATGCGCGCGCCGTGCGCCCGCGCCTCCTTGAGCTCGGGAAGCATGTGCAGGAACGACGTGTGGACGTTCTTGCCCCAGAGCACGATGCAGCGCGACGCGAGGATGTCCCTGTGGTCCGACGCGTCGCTCACGCCCATGTCGAGCACCTGGGCCGCCTCTCCCGCCCCGGAGCAGATGTCCCCCACCTTGATGGTGGTATCGCCGAGGAGCTCGAAGAAGTAGTCGTTGACCATCTTCAGGATTCCGAGAGAACCGCCGCTCCGGTAGTGGAAGACGGCCTTCGGGCCGCTCTCGGCGAGGATCTTGCGGAGGCCGCCCACGACGAACGAGAGCGCCTCGTCCCAGCTGGCCTCGCGAAGCACGCCGTCCCTGCGCAGGAGCGGGCGGACGACGCGCTCCGGGCTGTACTGCCGGGCCAGGAACCGGTTGGTCCGCTCGCAGAGGAACCCGCGCGTGACCGGATGGTCCTTGTCGCCGCGCAGCGACAGCACGCGCCCGTCCGTCACCTCGGCGACGATGCCGCAGGCGTCGGGGCAGTCGCGCGTGCAGATGGTCTTCCGGAGCGTGGAAGACCTTTCGGCGACAATGGGCGCTCCCATGCGCTCTAGTTTACGCGCAAGGTCTCGGGCGTCCTGCCTCGTGGTTTCCGTGGTGGCGGGCGCCTGCACTCCGGCGATCGCGACGCGCGGGCAGGTCGAGGACCTCCTCCTCGACTTCGCGCGGGGGCGCGTGTCCGGGACGCCGCCCGAGCGTGGCGCGGCCGACTACGTCCACGTCCAGAACATCACCGCGGGCGGCGTCGAGCGCACCGCCATCTTCGTCCACCCCCCCGCCATCGTCTCCTTCGACGTCCGGCTCCTCCCCGGTGCGCGGTTCGAGGCGCTCGCGGGCATCGACGACCGCGCGATCGAGAAGGGGAGCGACGGGGCGACGTTCCACGTGCGGGCGATCCGCCAGGGGAAGGTGGAGAAGAGCGTCTCGCTGGATCTCGATCCGGGTACGGCCGGGGGGCGCGGGTGGAGGCCGGTGGGAGTCGATCTCGCCGACCTCGGGGGGCGCCACGCGACGATCGAGCTCTCGACCGAGGCTGGGAAGAGCTCTTCCTACGACTGGGTGGGGTTCGCCGCGCCGCGCATCGTCTCGCGCGGCGAGCCCGTGCGCGCGCGCCGCCCCGAGGACGGATCGATCGTGCTCGTCTCCCTCGACACCGTCCGCGTCGATCGCCTGGGCGCTTACGGCGAGCCGCTGCCGCTGACGCCGCGCATCGACGCCTTGACGCGCAAGCTCGCGATCTTCCCCGATGCCGTGTCGCCGTCCCACTGGACGCTTCCGGCGCACATGAGCCTCTTCGCGAGCCTTCCGGCAGACGTCCACGGAGCCGACGTCCACCGCGGGATCCCGGAAGGGCTCCCGCTCCTGACGACGGAGCTCCGGCGGGCCGGCTACGCGACCGCCGGCTTCGCCGCCGATGTCGGCTGGCTGCGACCGGAGTACGGCTTCGGGCGAGGATTCGATCTCTACCTGCCGACCTCCGAGGACGCGCGCGTGAGGAGCGAGCGTGCCCGCGAGCACCTCGAGCGCCTCGACGGCAGGCGCTGCTTCCTCTTCGTCCACTTCTTCGATGCCCACTCGGACTTCGGATCGATTCCCTACGAGGCCTCTGCCGAGTCGATGCGCGCGTTCGCGCCCGGAGCGCCAACGTTTCCCCCGTGCGCGGGCGAACGCTGCGCGAGCAAGGTGCTCTGGGACATGAACGCCGCCGGCCAGCGGTACGCGGCCGGAGACGAGGCGACGATGCGCGCGATGTACGGCGCCGGGCTCCACGACCTCGACCACGAGGTCGGGCGGCTCCGCGCGGAGCTCCGCGAGACGGGATCCTCGACCAAGCGGCTTTCGCGATCTTCTCCGACCATGGCGAGGAGATCGGCGATCACGGAAGTACCACGATCAGGGCTATGCGGAGACCACCCGCGTCCTCCTCGGAGTCGGCGTCCCGGCCGCGGAGCGGGCTTCGCGGCGGGATGGCGAGCCTCGTGGACGTCGCGCCGACGCTCCTTGCCGGCGCGGGCCTGCGCGTGCCGTCGTCGTAGGTGGGCGTCGATCTCGACGCGTTCGTGCCATCCGGGCGTCCACCGCGACGGAGTTCGGCGAGACGCTGCTCCGGACCGATCGCACGACGATGCGCCGCACGAAGGCCGGAGCGCTGGTCGCCTACGATCGCGCGGTGGATCCGGGCGAGACCTCGCCGCTTGCGGTGGAGCCGGGGGATTCGCTCGCGTCGAGGCTCGAGGAGCAGCGAAAGGCGCACTGCGTGACCGCGCAAGGCCTCGGTGCGAGGCCGAGCGTCGAGCTCGACGACGAGGAGCGGCGGCGCAACCTCGCCTTCGGCTACAACGACCCGGGGCGTCCCGTCGCGGCCATGCCGCCTTGCGACTGAGCCGATGAGCGACCTGCCGTATGCCGAGATGCTCGCGCGCGAGGGGCGCCACTGGGACGCGGTGACGCTCGACCTCCTGAAGCGCGGCATCGTCCCGTACTGCTGCGACTTCCGCCTCCACATGACGCAGCTCCTTCTCGAGAGGGACGGCCGGCCGTTCCACCTCGGCGCCGGCGTTCTGCCGACGCGCTTCCGGGAGGTGCGTAACGTGCTCGGGGGCGCGGCGGAGCGGATCGCCTCGGGCGCTCGCGACGTGCTCGACGTCGGCTGCGGGGGAGGGTGGCTCGCGCTCGAGCTGGCGCGGCAGGGGGGACGCGTCACGGCGATCGACGTCTCCGAGGACAACCTCGCGCTGGCGCGGTTCTTCTCCAGGCGCAACGCCGAGAGCGCTCCGTTCCTCTATCCCACGTTCGTGGGGCTCCCGCTCGCGACGTTCGGCGAGGCGAGCTTCGTGAAGGGGGATCTCAACGGGACGCTCGCCGATCTCGCCCCGGGCCGCTTCGACGTCGCGACGGTGTGGGACAGCCTCCACCACGTGCGCGATCTCGCGACGCTCTTCCCGCAGATCGCCGGGACGCTCCGGCCCGGAGGGTTCTTCATCGGCCACGACTTCGTCGGACCGGGGACCGACACGCACACGCTCAACGGCGTGCTGCAGGAGTCGATCCGGGAGGTGTTCCGCAAGCTCTCCGCGCCGGAGCTCCGGTCGCTGCGCCGCCATCTTGCCGGCGCGGGCGCGACCGTGCCGCTGGGCGAGAACGCGATCGACGCATCGACGCATCCGGCGCCGGGCGCGCGCGAGTACGTGGAGCGCACCGTCGCGGAAGCCGCGGCGATGCTCCACCTGTCCGAGCGCACCCAGCCGCCGCCCGAGTCTCCCTTCGAGGAGGTGTCGGTGGGCTACCTCCTTACGGAGCTCGAGCGGAGCTTCGACATCCGGGGCTTCTACTCGATGGGCGCCTACATGCCCGAGGACATGCCGCCGCCTCCCGATGATCCGGACGACCTGGGCGGGACCTTCTTCCACTACCTGTCGTGCTTCTTCCTCGCGTTCGACGACCTCCTGATCGACGCGGGATGCGGCGTGGGCCGGTACGTCTGCTTCGTGGCGGTTCCGAGGGGGTCGGATGCGGCCACGCCCGCGTTCCGCCGGACCGCCGGTCCCTTGCTCGCGAGGCTTTCCGGCAGCGATGGCGGGGCGGTCCCCGCGGAGCTCGCGCGGCTGCGCGATCGCAACTCGTTCCTCGAGACGGAAAACCGGATCCTCCGGCGCCTGCTCTCGACACCGCCGGGCCCTTCCGCCGACGCGCAGCGCTTCTACTTCAAGGTGCTGCGCCCGCTGCTCGTGCGGCTCAAGTCGGGCCTGGGCGCTGGCTGAGCTTCTTCACCGGACCCGCCAGTCGATCGGCGCGTGGCCCATCGCGGTGAGCGCGGCGTCGATCTTCGAGAACGGACGACTCCCGAGGAACGCCTTCGCCGAGAGCGGTGACGGGTGCGCCGACGCGATCACCGCGTGACGTGCCGTGTCGATGAGCGGGGCCTTCTTCTTCGCCCACGCGCCCCAGAGACAGAAGACGGCGGGCGTCCCGCGCGCGTCGAGCGCCGCGAGCACCGCATCGGTGAAGGTCTCCCAGCCGCGCCCGCGGTGTGATCCCGGCTCGTGGGCGCGCACCGTCAGCACCGCGTTCAGGAGGAGCACGCCCTGCAGAGCCCACGAGGTGAGATCGCCGTGGGTCGGCACCTGATGGTCGAGGTCCGACGCGAGCTCTCGGAAGACGTTCCTGAGCGACGGCGGTATCGCGGCGGGCGCCTTGACCGAGAAGCAGAGGCCGTGCGCCTGCCCCTCGCCGTGGTAGGGATCCTGTCCGAGGAGGACCACCTTCACGCGATCGAACGGCGTCAGCAGAAACGCGTTCGCGACGTCCGTTTCCCCGGGAAACACCGTCGCGGTCCGCCGCTCGGACTCCACGAATGCAGCGAGCTCGTGGAAGTAGGGTTTGTCGAGCTCCGCGCCGACGGCGGCCTGCCACGGAGGCGGAAGCACGAACCCCTTCATCGGCGGGCCGCGCCGGGACGCCGCGTCACTCCTTCCCGGTCGGGGCGAGCTCTCCGGTCACGATCTCCGTGCCCGACCGGCGCAGCTCGTACTCCTCGATCTGCCGCGCGCTGGCGGGCTCGGTGTGCACGTGAACCTCGATCACTTCCGGGAACTTCGCCCGTAGCGCGCGCTGCACGCGGTGCGCGATGTGATGTCCCTCCGCCACCGAGATGTTGGGGTCGACCTGGACGTGCAGGTCGACGAGGATCTCCCCCGGGACGCCGCGGGAGCGCGCCTTGTGGCACGCCACCACGCCTTCGACCACGAGCGTCTCCGCCACGATGTTGCCGGGGTCGAGGTGCGCGGCGTCGACCAGGACGCGGATCGCGGTCCGGAAGATGTCGAAGCTCGCCATGCCGATGAGGGCCATGATGAAGATCGCCGCGGCGCGATCTCCGCCCTTGACGCCGAGATGCTCGGCGATGAAGGCGGTGAGCACCGCCAGGGTCGCCATCACGTCCGAGGCCGTGTGCCGCGCGTCCGCCTCGAGGCGGGCTCTGGGCCGGCGGCCGAGGCGGAGCGCTCGTAGGCCGCGACGAAGATGTTGACGACGAGCGTCCCGACCACGACGGAGAACCCTCCGGCGCCGATCAGGAGCTGCGGCCGGTCGCCGTGAAACGTCCGCCACGCGATCCCGGCCATGCCGACGACGATCATGATCCCGATCCCGAGAGAGCCCAGCACCTCGAACTTGCGATGTCCGTACGGGTGCCCCTCGTCGGGAGGCATGGCGGCGACGAACAGGGCGATGAGGGCGACGATGTTGCTCGCGCCGTCGGCGAAGGAGTGGATGCCGTCGGCGCTGATGGCGACCGAGCCAGAGTAGGCGCCGTAGGCGAGCTTCGCCGCCGCGACGACCCAGTTGAGGACGAGGATCGTCCAGAGGACCTTGCGCACGGCGCGCTCGCGGGTGCTGCTGCCGTTCACGCTTCGATCTTATCCACCGCGTGGAGGCGGTGCGGGGCGTCAGAGGTAGATGCGGCGCAGCTTGTCCCGGTAGGCGTCGGAGGTCGGATGGCGGATCCCGAGGAGCGAGAACACGACGAGCATCGCCTTGCGTGCCGCGTCGTCCTGCCAGTGGGGTGACCTCTGCGCGACCGCGAGGTAGCTCTCGAGCGCGGCCTCGTGATCGCCGCGCGCCACGGCGTGCCCTCCGAGCCCGAAGCGCGCCTCGAGGTCGCCCGCGTCCGCCGCGAGGCGCGCCTCGAGAGCCGAGGGAGCTCCCGCCGCCGCCGCGCCCTCGACCAGGGCGGTGGCCGCGAGCAGGTCCTGGCCCTGCTGGTACTCGTCGCTGCCGAGCCGGATCGCGTCGACGTGGCGGCGGACCGCCGCGGCGTCGGCGCCCGCCAGGGCGACGCGCGCGAGCCCGAGCTGGGCCGCGGGAAGTCTCTCGTCGATCGCGACCGCTGCCTCGAACGAGGCACGCGCGCCGGGGAGGTTGCCCGCGGCGAGCTTGCTCGCGCCATCGGCCGCGAGGCGGTCGCTCTCCGTCGGGCAGTGCTTGCGAAGGAACGCTCGCAGGGCGGGCTCAGGTTGCGCGCCCACCATGGCGTCCACGATCTCGCCTGACTTGAAGAGACGGAGGTCGGGGATGCTCTGCACGCCGTAGCTCATGGCGAGCTCCGGTTCGCGGTCGGTGTTCACCTTGACGAGCGCGAAGGCCCCTTCCATCTCGCGCGCGAGCTTCTCGAGGAGCGGGGACAGGAAGCGGCAGGGCCCGCACCATGGCGCCCAGAAGTCGACGAGGACCGGGATCTCGCGCGACCTTTGCAGGACGACGGTCTCGAAGTCCTGGGTCGTGGCGTCGATGGGCCCTCCTACCGGTGCTTCTTGCTCGACGACTTCGACTTCTTCGACGACTTCGACGGCGACTTGCTCGACGACGAGCGGTGCGAGCTCTTCCTGTGCTTGTGCGACGACGCCTTGACCTTCGCGTAGGACGGAGCGGGGGCCGCGTCCGCCGCGGTGATCGAGCCGTCGGACACCGCGAGCGCCGACGCGATCTGCGTGACGATCCCGTCGAGGAGACCGTTGTCGGCCTGGTGATGCCCGTTGGTCAGCACGGAGAAGACGTAGCCGCCCTTCCGGGTGTCGAGGTAGCCCGAGAGCGTGTTGACGCCGCCGATGTGGCCGGTCTTCGCGGCCACGTTCGCGTATCGCTCGATGCCGGGGAGGCGCGCGCGCAGCGTTCCATCCTCTCCGGGCACGGCGAGGGAGCTCTTGAACACGGTGGCGCTGTCCGTGCTCGCCATCTTGGTGAGGAGCAAGCTCAGCGACTCGGGAGACATCCTGTTGCCGTGCGACAGTCCGCTTCCGTCCACGACGCTGAACGTCCCCCTCGGGATGCCGGACCTCAGGAGGAAGTCGGTGACGACGGAGCATCCCCGGGTCTGGAGATCGCGGCCGGAGGCCGCGCCGGCCTGGGCGCCCATGACGCGCAGGATCTCCTCCGCGCTCTGGTTGTGGCTGCGCTTGTTGACCACGTTGAGGGTGTCGGAGAGCTCGGCGCGCGCCTCGGCGATGAGGATCGTGCCGGGGTCGGTCGCGAGCGAGGTCGGCTGCATCGCCACGCGGATGTCGCCGCGGACGGGAACGCCGCTGTGGGGGAGGTTCTGGCGCAGGAGGGACGCCGCCATCAGCTCGGGGTCGCCGTAGGCGAGGATCTCGGTCACCGTCCCGGCGCTTGCGCCGATGCGCCCGCTGACCGTGATGACGTTGGCGCGCCCCCGGCTCACCGCGATCTGCCGGACGCTTCCGGGGACGGTGAGGCAGTTGTTGAGCACCTTGAGGCTGGATCCCGCGGGCCGGATCCCGAGAGTCGCCCGGCGTCCGACCTTGCCGGGGGAGATCTCGATCAGGAGCGCCTCCGTCGGCGTCGAGACCTCGAGGTCCTCGATCTCCTCGTCCTCGTCCGGTTCGTTCGCGCCCTCGAAGTCGCCGCCCATCGCGTTGTCGGGCTCGCTCTTCGGATCGAAGTCGTCGTTGCGCGCGACCACGATGTTGCCCATCACCGAGCTGATGCCCTTCTCGCGGATGCTCGCCACCCACTCGTCCACGAGGCCATCGATGTCGCCGGTGCGGAACTTCCCCGTGAGGCTCGCGTCTCCTGTCCCCGAGAGGACGAGATCGCCGTCGAGGTTTCCGAAGTAGTCGACGTCACCCCGGGCGTAGACGCGCGTGACGAACCCGAAGTTGTGGCCGAGCGTGTCGAGGGCCGCGGACGTGGTGAGGAGCTTCGTGTTGGACGCAAGCTCGTAGAGATCGGCGGAGGAGCGCTGGTAGAGCACTTCGCCGTCGAGCTTGCGCACGCAGATCCCGACGCGCTGGTCGCCGCGGGACGCCACCAGCCGATCGACACGATCCGCGAGCTCCGCCGGCAGCTTCGAGGTCTGCGCGCCCGCCGTCGCCGCCGCCATGACGAGCAGGCACACGAAGAGCGAGCGGGGACGGGTGCGCGTCGGGGGGGGCGGTTGGGGCGGCGTCAAGCTAGCGGATGATCCCGGACGTGACTCAGCTCACTGCTCGTGCTCAGAATTTACTTACATTTGCGCGGGAAGCAAGGAGAAAGTAACCGAAATGACAGGATCTGCTGGAGCGCTACCGGCGGCGATCGACGGCGTCCTGCGCGGCCTCGGCGTCCCCTACGAGGTCCTTCCATGCGACCCGGACGCCGCCGACACGGCAAGGTTCTGTGAGCGTTACGGTTACCCGCTTCACCACTCCGCGAACACGATCCTCGTCGCCTCCAGGAAGGAGCCGAAGGTCTACGCCGCCTGCATCGTGCTCGCGACGAATCGCCTGGACGTCAACCGCACGGTCCGCCAGGTCCTCGGCGGCCCCAAGCTCTCCTTCGCGACCGCCGAGGAGACCGTCGCCCTCACCGGCATGATGCTCGGCGGCGTGACGCCGTTCGGCCTCCCGCCTTCGGTCGCGCTGCTCGTCGACCGGCGCGTCATGGCCTGCCCGTGGGTCATCCTCGGATCGGGGGATCGATCGGCCAAGGTGAAGGCGCCGCCGGACCTGCTGCTGCGGCTCCCGGGCTGCCGCGTCATCGACGGCCTCGCGGTCTGAGGACCGCCGGGTACGGCAAGCCGCGAGGCGCCGCGGCTTCCGGAGTCGCTACTTCGCCTCGGGATCGCCGAGGTGGCGCGTGATGAGCTGGTGCTCCTCGGACTCATGACGGGCGAGCAGGTCGAGCCACTCGCGCAGGCGATCCCGCAGCTCGCCTTCCGGGGCGGCGCGCGAGGTCATCTGGCGGAGCTGTCGCAGACGGCCCCAGAGGTCGTCGTGATCTCCCCGGAGGCGACGGAGGTTCGCCTCCTCGCCCGGGGCGACGGAGCGGACGGCGCTCATGTAGCCCCCCACCTCCTCCATGTCGAAGTGCTTGCGCAGGATCCCTTCGATGGCGCCGAGCTCGGCATCGAGCCGCACGGGGTCGGTCACGAGTCCCTCGAGCGTGACGGCGCGGCGCTTGAGCGCGGAGTGCTCGTCGAGGAGCTTCTTGGCGGTGGCTTCGGTGTCGCTCACGGTCGGGACCCCTTTCTTATCTCCACGTCTGGAGGATGCGGGCGTAGTTCGCTCGCTCGAGCGCGTGCGGATCGGGGCATCGCAGCAGGCTCATGCTGCCCCGCGCCTGGTCGAGGGAGAGGTACTCGTTCTTCTCGAGCCATGTGGCGATCTCGTCCCGCATGGCCCCGAGGCGCTCGGGGCCGTGGGCCAGGAGGCACGACACCAGCTGGACGGCGCTCGCCCCGACCATCGTGGCCTTGATCGCGTCCACGGCCGTGTGGACCCCGCCCGTCAGCGCGAGATCCCCCTCGACCCGACCCCAGAGGATCGCGATCCAGTGGAGGCGCATGAGGAGCTCGCTGCTCGTCGACAACCGGAGCGTACGGCGGAGCTCGAGCTGCTCGACGTCGATGTCGGGCTC
>JAXLQT010000019.1:0-137020 GCA_046331505.1 Acidobacteriota bacterium | reverse complement strand
CGGATGGAGTCGAAGAGCTTGGTGTAGGTGGCGGGGTTGCTGCGCGGCGTGCGGCCGATGGGGCTCTGGTCGATGTCGATGAGCCGGTCGAGGTGATCGGTGCCCGTGATGCGGTCGTGCTCGCCGGGGCGCGTCTCGCCCTGGTAGAAGTGGCGCGAGAGCGCTGGGAAGAGCGTCTGGGTCACGAGCGTCGACTTGCCCGCGCCCGACACGCCGGTCACCGCCGTCATGCAGCCGAGCGGGAACCGTGCCGTGACGTTCCGCAGGTTGTGCGCGCGCGCGCCGTGGAGGACCAGCGTCTTGCCGTTACCCTTGCGCCGCCCGGACGGGATCGCGATCGCGAGCGATCCGCTGAGGTACTTCGCCGTCAGCGACCTGTTGCGCGCGATCACCTCCTCCGGCGGGCCCTGCTCGACGACCCCGCCGCCGTGGACGCCCGCCCCGGGACCGAAGTCGACCAGCCAGTCGGCGGTGTGCAGCGTCTCGGGATCGTGCTCGACGACGACGATGGAGTTGCCGATGTCCCGGAGGTGGCAGAGCGCGGACAGGAGGCGCGCGTTGTCCTTCTGGTGGAGCCCGATGCTTGGCTCGTCGAGCACGTAGAGGACGCCCGTCAGCTCGCTGCCGATCTGGCTCGCGAGGCGGATGCGCTGTGACTCGCCTCCCGAGAGCGAGGGCGCGAGGCGATCCAGGGTCAGGTAGTCGAGCCCCACGTTGATGAGGAACGAGAGCCGCCCCACGATCTCCTTCAGCACCTCGGCGGCGATGATGCGGTCGTTGCCCGTGAGCGGGATCTCGGTGAAGAAGCGGTGCGCCTCCGCCGTCGTCTTCTCGCACACTTCCGGCAACGTCAGACCCGCGACCTTGATCCCGCCCACCTCTTGCCGCATGCGCGTGCCGCCGCAGGCGTCGCAGCGCGCGTCGGAGAGGTACTTCGCCCAGTGGCGCTTCGCAGCGTCGCTCTGCGCCTCCTTCATGCGGCGCATGAGCTGCGGCAGGATCCCCTCGAACCTCACGGCGTAGGTGCCCGTGCCGTGCTTCTGGCTCCAGCGGATCTTCACCCGTTTGTCGCCTGCGCCGTAGAGCAGGAGATCGCGCTCCTCCTCCCCCAGCTCCTTCCACGGCCGGTCGAGGGCCACGCCGAACGACGCGGCGATCTGGCGGTAGTAGCGCGCCGACCAGCCGGAGCGCTTGCCGAGAGCTCCCCACGGCACGATCGCCCCGTCGTTGACCGACAGCGTCTTGTCGGGGATGACGCGATCGGGATCCATCGTCACCTTCGTGCCGAGGCCGTTGCACTCGGGACACATGCCCTGCGGCGAGTTGAACGAGAAGAGCTGGGGCGTGATCTCGGGGAAGCTCGCGCCGCAGGAGGCGCAGGCCATCTTCTCGGAGTAGAGCGTGTCCGGCGACTCCTTGTTGCCGGGGTCGTGGACGATGAGCATCCCCTGCCCGTGGCGCAGCCCCATCTCCACGGAGTCGGTGAGCCTTCCGAGCGATCCGTCGTCGATCGCCACGCGGTCCACCACGATCTCGACGCTGTGCTTCCGCTTCTTGTCGAGCTTGATGGACTGTCCGAGGTCGCGGATCTCGCCGTCCACGCGCGCGCGAACGAAGCCGTCGCGCTGCGCCTTCTCGAACACCTCGGCGTGCTCCCCCTTGCGGCCGACCACCGCCGGCGCGAGGAGCATCAGGCGCGTCCCCTTCGGCAGCGCCCGCAGCTCGTTGACGATCTCGGCGGCGCTCCGCTTGCCGACGGGCTTGCCGCAGCGGTAGCAGTGGAGCTTGCCGACGCGGGCGAAGAGCACGCGCAGGTAGTCGTGGATCTCGGTGATCGTGCCGACGGTCGACCGCGGGTTCTTGCTCTGAGCCTTCTGCTCGACGGAGATCGTGGGCTGGAGCCCGCGGATGTGGTCGTAGAGCGGCTTCTCGAGCTGTCCGAGGAACTGGCGCGCGTACGCGGAGAGCGACTCGACGTAGCGTCGCTGTCCCTCGGCGTAGAGCGTGTCGAAGGCAAGAGACGACTTCCCCGAGCCCGACACGCCCGAGAAGACGACGAGCTTGTTCTTCGGGATCTCGACGGTCACGCCCTTCAGGTTGTGCTGGCGCGCGCCCTTCACGACGATGTGGGTCAGCTCGCGTCCGGCGTCGCTCATGGCTCGCCCCCTCCGGCCGGGGGGGTCGGGTCCTGTCGTCGTGTCGACTCTCCGACGCGCTCGAGGAAGCTGGCCGTGATCCGTCCGGTCACTCCCCAGATGACGTGGGGGGGAACGTCGTAGAAGTGCAGCACCTCCGGGCGTCCCCGGTAGGTGACGTTGCTGGTGCGCATGTGGGCGGGGTCCTGGAGATGGCGGAGCGCGACGTGGAGGATCTCGGCGATCTCCCGCGGCTCCGGCTCGAAGCTGAAAGGGTAGGGGATGATACCCACGAAAGGGAAGACCAGGAAGTCGGTGATCGTGACGAGCGGCGGGAGCGCCCCGACGACGCGCACGCGGTCGGCGGGCAGTCCGATCTCCTCGTGCGTCTCGCGCAGCGCGGTGGCATGGAGCTCCTCGCTCGCGTCGCGGCGGATGCCTCCGGGAAACGAGATCTGACCCTTGTGGTGGGGCACGTCCTCGGTGCGCTTGGTGTAGAGAAGATGGACGTCGCCGTCGCGCTCGTAGATCGGCACCAGCACGGCGGCCGGCCGCGCGCCGCCCGCCTCGGGAACGGCGTGCCCCTGCGCCTCCGCGAGGCGCGCCGCGATCTGGGCGAGCGTCACGCTACTCGCGCCGCTTCACGAACTCGTCGATGGCCTGCGAGTCTGCGTCGGTGATCTCGGTGAAGCGGACGCCGTAGCGCATGAAGCCCCCCTCGGCGGCCTCCTGGCGAACGACCGCTCCGCGGCAGGAGATGCGCGTCGGGTAACCGGGAAGGAAGAACCCCATGCGGATCTCGGTGGCGTCCGCGACCTTCTCGAGCGACTCGAGCAGCACGCCGCCCTTCGAGAGGTTGATGGAGCTCCCGAAGAAGGGGATGCGCGCGGCGCGCTCGCCCTCGACCTCGAAGCGCAGCAGCATGCGTGCGTGGGCGCGGCGCGGGATACGCAGCAACGCGGCGGCCTTCTTCAGGAACTCCTCCTTGCTGAAGGGCTCCGTCACCACCTCGTCCGCGCCGGAGGCGAGACATCGCTCGAAGCTATCGTTGCCGCCGGCGCTCACGAGGATGAAGGCGGGGCCGCCGTCGCGGCCGGTCGCGGCGCGCACGCGCTTCACGACCTCGTCGCCGGGAAGGCCGGGCATGGAGAGATCGAGGATGCAGAGCTCCGGCGACTCGGTCTCGATCATCCGCAGGAGCGCCGGACCGTCGATCGCCGACATCACCTCGAACCCCGAGCGGCGCAGGAACGCCGCCTCGATGTCGAGGTACGAGCGTGCGGCGTCGGAGAGGAGGATCTTGCGGGTCCGGACGCTGGTCGGCATGGGTTACCGAACGATGATAGCGCACGCGGTCATGGGGACTCCCACAGGGCCGGCGCCGCGGATGCTTCCGTGGGCGGCGCCATCGCGTAGGAGCGCCGCTCGCAGCTCTCGAAGTAGCCGCGCCGCCGCGCCGAGGCGATGACCTCGGCGGCGGGCGCCCATGGCAGCGCCGCGAGGAGCTTCGGCAGCTTGCGGCGCAGGCGGCCCAGCCTCGCGTAGTGGCAGAACCCGTGCCAGAAGGGGAGCTCGACGCGCGGCGGCTCCGGGTCGAGCTCCCACGGATGGATCACGAGGCAGGCCGGGATCCCGCGGCGGTTCTTCGCCTGGATGGTGCGCCGGATCTTCGCGTTGCGGATGAACCGGAGACCCCAGCCGCAGCCGAGCGGCACGGCGTGATGGAGGTAGCGCCAGTAGCGGCGCGAGAGCGGTGGGAGCTCGGGAAGCAACCCGAGCGGGGTCTCCTCGAGGTGCAGATCGTCGGCGAACCGCGGGTCGCCCACCACCTTCACGGGCGTCATGCTGGAGTCGTACGCGATGCCGGCGCGCTGGAGGATCGGCAGCGCCCACGAGGGTGTCGGTGCGGATCGACCACTCCGCCGCACGGAACCCGGCCGGGCGCTCTCCCAGGACGTTGCCCAGGATCGCGAGGCTCTGCTCGAGCTCGGTGCGGAACGCCTCGGGAGTCTCCTCGTAGAGACGCACGTGCTCCATCCCGTGCGATGCCACCTCGTGCCCCGCCGCCGCGATCTCCTTCACCATCGCGGGATGGCGCTCGGCGACCCAGCCCAGCACGAAGAACGTCGCGCGCAGGTCGAGGCGGGAAAGGAGATCCATCACGCGGCGCACGTCGGCCTCGACGCGGCTCTCGAAGCTGTCCCAGCGCGCGCGGGAGGAGGTCCGGGACCCCGCAGATGTGGAACCACTCCTCCACGTCGACGGTCAGCGCGTTCGGGAAGGGGACCAAGGTGTCAGCGCGCTCGCTTCGTTCCGAAGAAGCGGAATCTTAGCGCAGCCATGCTGATCCGCACCGTGTCGCGGATGGGGCGAAAGCGCGAACGGCGGTCCGCGAAGTAGATCGCGCGGATCGGCACGTAGGCAACGCGCGCACCGAGGCCCACTGCCTTCAGCAGGATCTCCGTCTCGATGGCGAAGTCCTCCCGCTCGATCGTGATGCGGCGCAGGAGGTCCGCGTCGATGAGGCGGTAGCCCGACTGCGTGTCCTCGAGCCTGACGCCGGCGAACAGCGACAGCACGCGTCCTCCGATGGCGTTGGCCAGGTACCGGTGCCGCGGGATCGCCTCCTTCTCCGCGAAGCGCGAGCCGATCACCACCCCCGCGCCGCCCGCCGCGGCCGCCGCGAGCCTCGGGATCTCGGCCGGATCGTGCTGGCGATCCGCGTCTATGAAGAGCACGTGCGTCGCGTCGGTCGCCAGGATGGCGTCGAGCCCCGTCCTCACGGCAGCGCCCTTTCCGCGGTTCGTCTCGTGGCGCAGCACCGCCGCCCCGGCGGCCTCGGCCAGCGCGGAGGTCCCGTCGGCCGATCCATCGTCGACGACGGTCACCCTCGCCACGTGGGGTCGCGTCCGCGTCACGACCTCGCCCACGGTCTTCGCCTCGTTGAAGGCGCAGATCAGCGCGTGCAGCGTGCTCATCCGCCGTTCGGCGCTCCATGACGGAACGCAGGTCGGTGGCATGTCCCCGGCCGGTTCCGCGTGCGATGAAGGTCCGTAGGGCGGGGGCTTGTCCCCCGCCGGTTCGCGCCCACGCCGCGAGCCTACCCGACATCGTTGACGACCGCGGCTCGACGACGCTACGGTACCTGGCATGCGGCGGCGCTCGATCCTCATGCTCCCCATCCTCGCCGCGTCGATCCTCGGCTGTGGCGAGAGCGCCAAGGAGCAGGGCGGCGTTCCCGACCCGCGACCCACGGGCGTGCCCGCGGCCGTACCCCGGCCCGCAGCGCCGGGCGCCCAGAAGGCATGGCGCGGCACCTTCGGCAAGATCGCCGTCATCGCGGTCGCGGGCGAGGGCTTCGCCAACCGCGTCCACGGCACGCTGTCCGTCTTCCCGATCGTCGTCCAGGTCGCCAACGCCGAGCCCAACGAGCTCTCCCTCGACCGTGAGCACGACGAGTTCCTCCTTCGCACGACCGACGGCACCGAGATCAAGCGCACCGACATCTGGCAGCGCGCCGATCTCATGACCGCTCTCGCCTCCATGCCCCCCGACGACCGCGCCCGCTTCCGCTACCCCTCCTCCGTCCTCCCCGGCGCCTACGTCGAGTACGGCATCACGTTCGAAGGCAACATCAGCGTTGCGAGCATCGACGCCATCTTCGTCCGCATCGCCTCCCTCCCGTCGACGGGTGTCTGGCTCACCCCCATGGAGCCAGGCAGATCCCCGTGAGCCCCATAGTCTCCAATCGCTTTCTCGTCATCGTCACGTCGACGCAGATGATCGCCGGCACGATCCTCCTCGCGATCGCCTACGACGTCCCCTCCCGTCTCCATCACAGGTGCGACGTCGCGAGGCAAGCCGGCTCCATGAGGAAGATGCACCGCGTGGCTCACGCGCTCGCGCTCTACCACGACGACCACGACGACTATCCCGACGACCAGGACGAGTACCCGAAGGACCGAGCGGAGTTTGATCGGGTCGTGACCGCCGCCGGGCTTCGGACTCCGGTGCTTGACGGCTGGGGCCACCCGGTCATCTACGAGGCGCGGCGGGACGAAGCTGGGCACGCCCTCGGCTACACGGTGACGTCGGTGGGTCGAGACGGGACCTGCGACGGCCCGGTCTCCGAGTCGTCGAGCGGCGTCGCCAAGTCCCCCGACGCCGACATCGTCCTCTCCGACGGCTGGTTCCTCCAGGCGCCGTGGGGCATCGAGAAGAGCTAGCGAGAGCCGCGGCGGCGCTGAGCTCGAGACCGCTTGGGGCTCGCGTTCCTGGCCGAGCACCGCCGCGGGAGCAGACCGGACCGGCGGATCAGGGGAGACAGCCAGTCATCTTGGAAGATCCGCCGGCCCTTCACTTCCAAGCGTAGGGCGACCGATTGCCTACTACCAGCGCTCGTTTTGGAGCGTCGAAGGGACTCGTGCCCGACTCCGCTTCCGGCACCGTTCCCTTCGTGTCGTTGTCGCCCTTCGCCGACAGCCGCTTGTGGCTGGGCACATGATGCCCCCGCTCGGTAGCATGACGGTACGGTCCGCGGGCGTCAGCTTGACGCGACTGGCGACGAGCTCGTGCGCATCTGCCACCGCGATCTCGGATGCGCTCTCGGAGAGTACGCCAAGCAGCGGGCCGATGAGCTGTACGTAGCTCGGCAGCGCCATGAAGGGATGATACCCCCCGATCCCACGACCAACGCGGCGACAGTCTACGGAGGCGCTAGACGATCTGGCCGCCGATCTCGAAGAAGTCGATGCGGCCGCGGCGTAGCCAGCCCTCGCGAAGGAGCCAGGTGCGCGCCGGAACGCGAGGCGGTGGGCCCTTGGGCACGAACGTCACCATGTTCTGCTCGCGCCAGCCATCGAAGTAAATGCCCGACGTGAAGAGGTCGACGCCGCCGAACGGCTCGCGCACCGAGCGCGGCCCCCACGCGTGCTTTGCGGCGTTGTTGAGGATGTAGGCGAGGCAGTTCCGGACCTCGCGCGGAGTGCGCAGGACGTGGACGTGGTAGCGCTCGGCGATCACCTGGCCGCGGCGGCCGCGGAGCCGGTTGATCCCGCGCGCGATGCGCACCGCAAGACCGGTGGCGCCGCGCCATAGCGACCCCTTCCCCTCGGCCTCGACGATGAGGTGGAGGTGCGTGTCCTGCACGGAGAAGTGCACGAGCCGGAACCCGAACCGCTCGCGCCCCCCGCGGAACGCCTTCTTGAGCACGCGCGCGACGTTCATGTTGCGGAGCATTCCGACGTCCTTGACCATGCGAAGGGTCAGATGGATCGGGTGGTGGCGCGAGACCTGGCCCCTGGCTCGGTGCGGCACCCCACCATCCGACGTGCGCGGTCGTCCGGCGCCGGGACGCTTCCCGCCCCGCTTCGGGAAGAGGGAGGGCTGATGGGCTTCGGTTGACTTCATATGATTAGGCTATCATTTTCATGACGCAAAGTCAAATCGTTTCTGGACGAGGGGACATCGCTGCCGACGCTCGTTCGGTGGGGCTCGGCTGGAACTCCGCCCCAATCAAACCGACCGGACGACTCCCAACGCCGAGCGCGTCAGCTCGCGGGCTTGTCGGGCGGTGGCGGCGCGGTGCCGGCGGAGTCGGTCGGGGCGAGGGCGGCGGACTGGGCGGCTTCGGCTGCCGCGGCGGCCTCGGCGGCGGCGCGCACCAGGACGCGGTTGGTGTCGTTGGGGGAGGGGAGCTTCAGGCGGTCGAGCCCGGCCTGGAGACGGTCATGGACCTCGCCGTGCAGGTTGCCGAAGGCGTTGACGAGCTCTTCGTCCTCGACCAGGAGGGGCTTGTAGGAGCGCTCCATCTCGTTGCACTCCTCGGCGAGGGATCGGAGGCTCGCGATGATGCGATCGAACGCGCCGAAGGCCTCGAGGAAGCGGCCCTCGAGCTTCTTCACGCGATCGGTGGCCTCGGCGTGCAGGCGCTCGGCCGGGGCGTCCTGGCGGCGCATCGACTTGAGGAACTCCTCGGCGAGCACGGCCTTCTCCACGACAGCGGTGATCGGCATGCCGACGTCCAGCGCGTGGTGGAGCTCGGCGACGAGGCGCGCGCCGTCGGCGGTGGGGCTCTTGCGGAGGAGCTCGGCGACGTCGACATCGACCTCGCGCGACCGGCGGAGCAGGTCCTGCGTGAGGGCGTTGTGGTACTGCTTGAGGCCGAGGCGCACGTCGATGTGCAGCATCAGCATCTTGTCCCAGCCGTTGATGGCGGCCTTCTTCTCGTTGATGCGGCCGAGCATCACGGCGATGGTGGGTGCCCGCTGGACCTCGGGGAGCGAGGTCTGGAGGAAGGTGAGGTACTCGGTGATGCGCTCGCGCTGGAACGGGCGGAGCTTCACGCCGATGCCCTTCTGGTCCTTGATGATGCGCGCCTGCTCGTCGATGCGCCGCAGCGTCTCGACGGGGAGCCGCGCGAGCAAATAGCTCAGGCGATCGAGGATCGCCTGAGCCTGCGGCTCGTTGCCCTGGCCCTGGAACATCCGCTCCTCGAGGCGGACCACGATCTCGGGCAGGAGGTCGCCTCCCTGGTCGGGCTTGGTGAGGAAGCGCCGCTCGCTTTCCTCGAACAGGAACTTCACGATCTCGAAGCTCGAGTCGGTGAAGAGCTTCAGGAGCTCGCCGGTGGCGGAGGGATCGCCACCGCGATAGCGCTGGAAGATGGCGTCGAGATGGACCGCGGCGTACTTCTTGAGCGATCGCTCGAGCGCGTCGATGGCCGGGAGCTCGCTGCTTCCCTTGCGGCCGTGGTAGACGTCGAGGAGCTTCCCGGCGGCGTCCGCCTCGAGCAGGATCCTCACGATCGGCTCGCGCGACTCCCAGGGCGCCGCGTCGCGCGTCACCAGGTAGTTGAGCCTGTTGAGGAACGACTCGGTACCCGCCGCCTGCGCCAGCAGCCCGTCCTTCGTGACGCCCTCGGGCAATCCGTTCGACGCGGAGCCCTCCGCGGCGGTTCGTACCAGGACGTATTCGCGAAGCTGCGATGCGAGCTGGCTGGTGCCGCGCTCCTCGAGCGCGTGCACGAACGCCTGGATCTCTTCGGCCAGGACCTGCTGGGACGACTGCGACCGTGATGCCATGTAACCCGTCCCCGGAACTCGGCGGACCGAGTGCCGCCGGGAACGCCGGGAAACCGCGCCCGCACGGGCTCCCGGGTCGATTATAGCCGCCGACCTATAATCGCTTTGGATGTCGCGGCGCGCGGATTCCAAGAAGCCTGCCCCGGCGCCGGAAGCCCGCTCGCGCGGCCCGTCCCCGAGGTCGGGAGGCGATGCCTTCGTCCTGACGTTGTTCTTCATGTCGGGAGCGAGCGGACTCATCTACGAGGTGCTGTTCTCGCGCGTGCTGCACCTGCAGATGGGCAGCACCGTCTACGCGATCACCACGGTCTTGACCGCATTCATGGGAGGTCTCGCCCTCGGCGCATTCTTCGCGGGGAAGCGCGCGAGCGAGATCGCCCACCCGGTCCGCGCCTACGCCTACTGCGAGCTCCTCATCGGTGGCTTCGCGCTCGCCGTGCCGCTCCTCCTCTGGATGCTGACGCCGATCTTCCGGCTCCTGTACGGCGCGATCTACTCGACCTTCCTGGCCTGGAGCATGGTCACGTTCGTCCTCTGCGCCCTCGTGCTCCTGCCGCCCACGATCCTCATGGGGGCGACCCTTCCCATCCTCACCGAAGGCCTGACGCGACGCGGCGCGCTCGTGGGCCGGTCCGCGGGGAAGCTCTACGCGGTCAACACGCTCGGGGCCTTCGCCGGCGCGCTCCTCGCCGGATTCGTGCTCATCCCGAACCTCGGCCAGATCGCGACCCTCGTCGTCGGTGTGCTCATCAACCTCTCGCTCTTCGGCCTCATCACGCGCCGCTATCCCGCGCCCGTTGCGGGCCAGCCCATCGCGGCCGCGCCACCGCGGTCCGACGAGCCCTCGGGCTTCACCGACGTGGCCCCCGCGGCGCGGACGATCGTTGCGGCGGCCTATGCCGCCAACGGCTTCGCGGCGATGCTTTACCAGGTGGGATGGACGCGCGCAACCGCGCTGTCGCTCGGGTCGTCGACCTACACGTTCTCCATCATCGTGTCCGCCTTCATCTTCGGCCTGGCGATCGGCGCGATGGCGCTCGCCCGCTTCGTCGATCGCCTGCGCCATCCGCTCCAGACATTCGCCATCCTGGAGATCGGCGTCGGTGTCTCCGCGACGCTCGTGCTGCCGATCTTCGGCAAGCTGCCCATCTACGCCTACGACGTCATCTTCAAGTACCAGGGGTCGTTCGGGAAGCTGGTGCTGATGGAGCTCCTGATGCTCTTCGGCCTCGTCGCGGTCCCGACGCTACTCATGGGCGCGCTCTTCCCGCTCTCGACGAGCATCCTCCGCGGCTCCGGCTCGGGCTCGCGCGCCGTCGGCGTCACGTACGCCGTGAACACCATCGGCACGATCCTCGGCGCGTTCACGATGGGCTTCTTCTTGATCCCGTACCTGGGTGTCGAGAAGAGCTTGCTTCTCGCTTCCGCGTGCAACGTGGCCTTCGGCTGCCTCGCCCTCGCCTGGCCCTGGCCTCCGACGCTCGTGCGCGGCACGGCCATCGCGGTGCTCCTCGTCCTCCTCTACCCGGCGCACCAGATGCTCCCGCCGTGGGACAAGCTCCTGATGACCAGCGGCCCCTACCTCCTCGACCCTCAGTTCCAGAAGATCATGAAGCAGATCGAGGGGGCGCCGGGCCGCAGGAGAAGGACCAGATCGTCTACTTCAAGGACGATCCGAACGTGAACGTCGCGGTGCTGAAGGTGGGCGACGGGCTCTCGCTGAAGCTGAACGGAAAGGCCGACGCGTCGACGTTCCAGGACATGGCGACCCAGCGCCTCGTCGCGTACCTCCCGATGTTCCTGCACGGCCATCCGAAGAACGTCTGCGTCATCGGCATGGGCAGCGGCGTGTCGGGCGGATGCGTCAGCGTCTACCCGACGGTGGAGAGCGTCGATCTCATCGAGATCGCGCGGTCGGTCATCGACGCGGGGAGGTTCTTCCGCCACGTCAACCACGACGTGCTCGAGAGCAAGAAGGTGACGTTCATCGAGGGCGATGGAAGGGTCCACTTGCGCCTGACCCGGAAGACGTACGACGTCATCGTCTCGGAGCCGTCGAACCCGTGGATCGCGGGGATCGGGAGCCTCTTCACCGTCGACTACTTCCGCGAGACGAGGCGCCGCCTGGCCGACGGGGGCGTGATGGCCGCATGGGTGCAGACCTACCGCATGTCGCGACAGGGGCTCTTCACGGTGCTGCGGAGCTTCCACGCCGCATACCCGAACATGGTGGTCTGGACCGCGGCACCGGGCGACCTGCTCCTCGTGGGCTCTGCGTCCGACCTGAAGCTCGACCTCGACGCCGCCCGGAAGGCCATCGGCACGCCCGAGATGAAGGACGACATGGACGCGCTCCTCGTGGAGGAGCCGATCGATCTGCTGAGCCACCTCTGCCTGACGCCGAAGGACGTCGAGCGCGTCACGGCGGAGGGCACGCGCGTCAACACCGACAACAACGGTTGGCTCGAGTTCCACGCGCCGCGGGCGCTCTACGCGCAGGAGAACGTGCTCAAGGCGTCGGAGGCGCTCTCGATCGTCGGCGCGTCCGAGCTACCGATCAAGCTCTCGGGCTCGGACGCCGAGGTCAAGGCCGTGGTCGATCGCCTCCCCGACGTCTTCCGCGCCAAGCGCCGCGCCCTCGAGGCCGAGGACGCGATGGAGGAGGCGCGCCAGCCGGCGGACCTCCTGCGCTCCGAGCGGCTCGCGCGCGAGTCGCTCTCCATGAACGCGCGCGAGCACCAGGGGACGATGGTGCTGTCCCAGGTCATCTCGATCATGACGCGCGAGCTCATCGATCAGAGCAAGTACCCCGAGGCCCTTCCGAAGCTCGAGGAGCTGGCCCGGATCAACCCGAGCTATCCCTACCTCGCGTTTCACCTCTCCGAGGCCTACATGCGCACGCAACGCTTCGACGCGGCGATGCCCTGGCTCGACAAGCTGAAGGCCGAGCACGCCGACGATCCAGCGCTGCTCTACAACCGCGGCCTCGCCCTCATGAGCATCGGCCGCCCCAGGGACGCCATCGAGGACCTCGAGGCGGCCATCAAGGCAACTCCGACCGATGCCGAGGCCTACCTCGCCCTCGGCAACGCCTATCTCGCGCTCAAGGACTACCCGAAGGCCATCGAGGCGTACGACCACGCGACGATGCTGAAGCCCGCCTACTACGAGGCGCAGTTCAATCGCGGCAACGCGCTCTGGGGGAAGGGCGACCTCGACGGCGCGCTGCTCGCGTTCTCGGAGACGCGCGCGGCTCATCCCCAGGAGGCGTCGATCATCTTCGCCGTCGCGAACCTCTATCTCGCGAAGAAGGACGGCGCCAAGGCGCTGGAGACGATCGCGCCGGTGCTCGCCCAGAAGCCCGACCTCGCGCCGGCGCGACTCGTGCGCGGCCAGGCGCTCCTATTAGAGGGCAATGCGGCGGATGCGCTCGCCGACTTCGAGCCCATCGCCGCCGCGCAGCCCAAGGCCCTCGTCGTGCAGCTTGCCTTGGGAGACGCGCTCCAGAAGCTCGGGCGTGCGAGCGAGGCACAGGAAGCCTACGCCCGCGCGTCCGCCATCGACCCGGAGAAGACGCAGAAGCACCTCGCCGAGATCGCCGCCTCGGGGTCATGAGCGACGCCCCGACCCAGCCCGTGCTGTGCAGCCGCTGCGGGCGGGAGCGCACGCCGGGCGGTCGATTCTGCCCGCACTGCGGCGCCGTCGCGGACGGCACAGAGGAGACGCTCCCCCTCCACCGGGAGCCGGCGGCGTCCGCGCCGGCGCGCATCGGCGAGAAGTTCGAGATCCTGCGCGAGCTGGGGCGCGGTGGGTTCGGTACGGTCTACGAGGCGAGGGACACGCTGCTCGATCGGCGCGTCGCCATCAAGACGTTCCGCGAGGACAGCTTCACGTCTGCCGAGGGGCGCGACGCCTTCGAGAAGCGGTTCCTCCGCGAGGCGCGCAACGTCGCCCGCCTCTCCCATCCCGGCATCGTGACGCTCCACGACGCGGGGCAAAGCGGCGGCACCGCCTACCTGGTGATGGAGCTCGTGGTCGGCCGGACGCTGCGATCGCGGCTAGACGAGCTGGGGCGCCTGCCGCTCGACGAGGCGATGCGCATCGGAGGCGAGCTGCTTGCGGCGCTTGCCTACGCCCACGGCGAGGGTGTCGTCCATCGCGATGTGAAGCCCGAGAACGTGATCCTGCGGGAGGACGGGTCGGTCAAGGTGGCGGACTTCGGCGTCGCGAAGGCCCTCGGCACCGGCACGCCCACCCTCACCGAGGCAGGCACGATGGTCGGCACGCCTTCCTACATGCCGCCCGAGCAGATCCGCGGCCATGAGATCGACGGCCGCGCCGATCAGTACTCCGCGGCCGCGCTGATCTACGAAGTGCTCACGGGCCGCCGGGCGTTCGTCGCCGACTCGATCCCGGCTCTCATGTACAAGATCCTCCACGAGTCGCCCGAGCCGCCGCACAGGATCGTGGCGTCCGTTCCCGAGGCCGTGAGCCTCTGCCTGATGCGCGCGCTCGCGCGCGCTCCCGAGGAGCGCTGGGCGTCCTGCGAGGACCTGCGCTCCGCGCTCGCACGGGCGCATCGGGGCGAGCTGCCCACGGTCGCGCTTCCCGCGGCGACACCTGCGCCGTCCGTCGCCATCGCGGGGCCGGTTCGGCCGCGGTCCCGCGCGTCGCCCCTCGCCCTGGGAGGGCTGCTTGCGGGCGGAGCCGCCGTGGCCGCGCTCTGGCTCGCCTCTCGGCCCGCGCCGGCGCCCGCGGACGATCCCGAGCGGCGCGAGCTCTACGAGAAGATCGCGAAGCTCGAGGGCTCGCAGAAGAAGTACGACGACGCGATCTCCGCGCTGGCGACCAGGCAGGCGGCCCCCTCGCCCTCGCTCCCCGCCCCGCCGGCGCTTCCGACCGACGCCGACCGTGCCGCGCAGACGGTGGCGAAGCTCGCGACCGCGTTCGAGAAGGGCGACCTCGACGGCGCGATGGCGCTCTTCGACCCGGAGGCGCACGTCGAGCTGCCCGATCACTACTATGGCGTGCCGGACATCCGCGGGAGATTGAAGGCGCTCCTCGCCGATCCGGCAGCTCCGCTGCGCCAGTTCTCCGTCGCGCGGGACACGCTCACCGTGGAGGACGACGTGGCGACCGTCGAGGTCGTGATGCCCGCTGACTCCGGACCGCCGGAGCGGCTCATCCGCTTGAGGCGCTCCGGGAGCGGCGTCTGGCGCGTGAAGCGCATCGAGCCGAACGATGCCGTGTCGCGCGCGGAGCGCGAGCTCGACCTCCTGCTCGAGAAGCTCGCGGAGGCCGGCGCCGGCCCGGATCCGTCACGCGCCACCGATCTGTTCACCGAGGACGCCGCGATCACCGCCGCGGGCGGCCAGAGCACCGACGTCGCGAGCTACTACCGGATCGCGTCGAAGGCGGGCGCCCCGGCGTTCGGGCTGCCGCCCGCGCCCGGCACGCGACTGCAGGCGAACGTCTCCAGCGTCACGCTCGTCGACGACCTGACGGCCAGCGCCCGCGTCGATCAGTTCACCGGAAGCGAGGGGCGGTTCGAGCGTGCTTCGTATCGCGTCACGTTCCGCAAGGGTCCGTCCGGGTGGCGCATCGCGAGCGTGCGCGAGACCGACTCGGGCGCCCACGAGGACGCCGGTGGGACGCCCGAGGCGATCCTGACGCGCATCGGCCCGCACTTCGCCCGCAAGGACGCGGGCCTCGCCGCCGCCGACTTCGAGCCCGAGGGCACGGTCGTGCTCAAGGACGGCACGGTCCTCCGCGGCGCCGCGCAGATCCAGGCCTTCCTGGAGCGCGAGTTCGCCCGGGGGCGGTCCGACTGGAGCATCGGCTATGCCGGTCCCGCCGTGGTCTCGCAGCCCGGGCGATTCGTCTTCGAGTACGAGCCCAGCGTGCTCGTGGACGGCAAGCGCGTCCCGAGGCGCTTCCGCATGACGCTCGTCGAAGCGCCCGCCGAGGTCGCATGGCGCATCCGCGAGATGAGGGAGCTGGACTAGCACTAGCGCAGCGCACTCCGAACCTCGAAGGTCTCCGGAACGTACTCGATCAATGTTCCGGCACCGATCGGATCCCACGCGGCTGAACTGGAGCGGTGGCGGTTGCCGGGTGCGACGCCAGGGGGCGACGCTCGAGCTGAGCGCTGGCGAGGCGGCTGGTCTGTCCCTGATCGTGGGAGTCCTCGTTCTCTCGGGGGCAGGGATCGTGCTCGCGGCCTTAGAAGATCGAGGGGGGCGCGCTCCTTCGCCGGCGAGGGACGACTGTGCTGCCGCTCCTCGCGCTCGAGCAGCTCGACCTGACCTCGACCGAGCTGGTCGCGAGCACC
Source organism: Acidobacteriota bacterium (assembly GCA_046331505.1). GTDB lineage: Bacteria > Acidobacteriota > Vicinamibacteria > JAXLQT01 > JAXLQT01 > JAXLQT01. The sequence goes on along the minus strand of JAXLQT010000019.1, from coordinate 121,472 downwards.
GACGGAGCGAGTGTCCGGTTTGGCCGCGGCCTCTCGTGCGCCGAGCTCGGCTACCTTCGCTCGCTCCTGCTGCGAGCGATCTCACGATGACGCGGCGCGCTCAATGCCGTGCGGGCGGGGGCGCCAGCGTGTGGCCGGCGCCCCCGCTCCCTATCAGTATCCGAGCACGCCTCCGGCTACGTTAACGCCGTAGCCTCCCGTGAACGGCAGGATCGTGGGCGTGACCGGAACGAGCGCCGCTCCGACGTAGTCGTAGGCCTTTGCCTCGGACGTCGCGACCGGGTTCGGCCCGGCGCCGGTGATGAGGCCCTTCGACCCGTTGGTGAGGAGATCGCCGAGACCCACGCGCCCGCCGTAGCCCGTGGTGAACGGCGTGACGTCGTACCCGGGCAGAGCGCCGACCGTCGCTGCGTCGTAATCGAACCCGAGGAACCGGGAGGCGTTCGCGGTGTCCTCGCCCGGCGTGGCAACGAGCTCGGCGTAGCCATCGGCATCGACGTCGCCCCATGCCACGTGCGCGCCGTAGAACAGGCCCGCGAACGCGATGAAGTTGATCTTGTTGATCGGCGAGACCCCGACGGTCGCGGGGTCGTAGTTCCAGCCTCGCACCTGCGCGGCGAACGATGGACCCGGACCTGGACCGGTCCCCATCTCGTCGAGACCGTCCGCCTCCACGTCGCCCGTCGTGACGTTGACGCCGTACCGGAGGGTGCCGTAGGCGAAGAAGCTGATCCTGGCGATCGGCGAGAGGATCACGTTGTCGAAGTTCCATCCGCGAACGTGCGGCCCGAAGACAGCTCCGGGTCCCGCTCCGGTGATGATCTCGTCGAAGCCGTCCCCCTCCACGTCCCCGGAGGCGACGAGCACGCCGTAGCGGAGAGTGCCGTACGCGTAGTAGTTGATCTTCGCGAGGCCCGCCCCCGTCCTGTCGAAGGCGCGCACCTGCGGGCCGTGCTGCGGACCGGGACCGGGTCCCGTGAGGATCTCATCGTACACGGCGCCGTTGACGTCGCCGGCGCCGACGTTGGTCCCCCACGTCCCGGCGGCATAGGCGAAGAAGTCGACAGAGGTCGGGTTGCCCGTCGGGTCGTAGACGCGGACCTCGTTCGGATTGGTCTGACCGTGCCCCTGCCCGACCACGTAGTCGGAGATCACCGAGATCACGATCGTGTAGGCCTGGCCGCCCTGGCAGCCCGTGCTGTCGGTCGCCGTCACGATGAAGTTGAACGTCCCGAGCGTGTTCGGCGTCCCCGAGAGGATGCCGCCCGCGGAGAGGGCGAGGCCTCCAGGCAGGGCGCCCGCCGTCACGGCGAACGTGTACGGGGCTGTCCCGCCGCTCGCCGTGATGGTCTGGCTGTACGGTACGCCGATGGTCCCGTTCGGCAGCGTCGTGGGCGAAAGAGTGAGCCCACAGTTGCCGATCACGATCGTGTAGGGCTGGCTCCCGCTGCAGGACGCGGAGTCGGTCGCGGTGACCGTGAAGTTGAAGGAGCCTGCGGTCGTGGGAGTTCCCGACAGGATGCCGCCGGCCGAGAGGGCAAGGCCCGGAGGCAGCGCGCCCGCCGTGACGGCGAACGTGTACGGGGCCGTCCCACCGGATGCCGTGATCGTCTGGCTGTAGGGGAATCCCACGGCGCCGATGGGAAGCGACGGCGGGGAGAGCGTGATGGCGCAGGCGCTGATCACGATGGTGTAGGCCTGGCTTCCGCTGCAGCCGTTGGCGTCCGTGGCGGTGATGGTGAAGTTGTACGTCCCGGCGGTCGTCGGTGTGCCGGAGAGGACCCCGGTCGCTCCGTTGAGCGCGAGGCCGGTCGGGAGCGCGCCTCCGGTCACCGCGAACGTGTAGGGCGCGGTCCCGCCGCTGGCGGCGATCGTCTGGCTGTACGGGACGCCGACGACGCCGTTGGGCAGCGATCCGGGCGCGAGCGTGATGGCCGGGCAGTCGACCGTGAGGTCGTAGGCCTGCGCCCCGGTGCAGCCGAACGCGTCGGTTGCGGTGACGGTGAAGTTGGAGGTTCCCGCGGTGGTGGGAGTTCCCGAGATGACGCCGGTGGCGCCGTTCAGGGCGAGGCCTGCGGGCAGCGCGCCTCCCGTCACCGCGAACGTGTAGGGGGCGGTGCCTCCGCTCGCGCTGATCGTCACGCTGTAGGGAACGCCCACCGTGCCGTTGGGCAGCGGGCTCCCCGGAGAGAGCGTGATGATCGGGCAGTCGATGGTCAGCGCGTATTGCTGGACTCCGGCACAGCCGACCGCGTCCGTCGCGGTGATCGTGAAGGCCGAGGCCCCTGCCGCCGTCGGAGTGCCGGAGAGCACGCCGGTGGCGCCGTTGAGTGCGAGGCCCGCGGGAAGGGCCCCGCCGGTGACCGCGAACGTGTAGGGCGCCGTCCCGCCCGACGCGGTGAAGGTCTGGCTATAGGGGACCCCCACCGTTCCGTTGGGAAGCGTCGCGGGAAGGACCGTGATGAGCGGGCACGAGACGTCGATCGTGTACGCCTGGCTGCCGGTGCAGCTATTGGCATCGGTCGCCGTGATGGTGAAGTTGTAGGAGCCGGCGGTCGTCGGTATTCCGGAGATGACGCCCGTGGCGCCGTTCAGCGCCAGTCCGGGTGGCAATGCCCCGGCGGTCACGGCGAAGGTGTAGGGCGCGGTGCCGCCGCTCGCGGTGATCGTCTGGCTGTACGGGACGCCGATCGTGCCGTTGGGAAGGGAGGCCGGCGAGAGCGTGATGGTGGGGCAGCTCACGACGGTCACCTTGTCGAACCACACGTCCTGCTGGTTGTTGCCGCTCACCTGGACGCGGCCGTCGCACCACGTCATGTAGTGCGTGCTCCCGAGCGCCGAGTGGTAGTTGTAGTCGCCCACGTAGCAGGACTGGACGTTCGGATCGGGCTGGAGCGGCTGCGGGCTGATGACGTCGCTGATCACCATGTCGGGCTGCCACGTCACGCCGTTATCCGTCGACAGGCGACCCCAGAACTCGTAGCTGGTCCCGCTCGTTCCGCGCCGGTCGTACCAGCTCGCGAAGACTGTCCCTGCCGCAGTGACCGAGACCGACGGCATCCACTGTTCGCGCGTCCCACCGGTCGACTGGTCGCTGTTGAGGACGATCGGCGTGGACCAGGTCGTGCCGTTGTCGATCGAGCGTGTGTAATAAATGTCGCCGACGTCGCCGGCGTTGACGCCGCGCCCGCAGAACGGGTAGTGGACGACCTGGCTCGGACCGACGCCGGGCTGCCCCCAACCCATGTGGCGCCAGATCGGCGTGATCGCCACGAAGTAGCCGCAGTTGACCGATCCCGCCGCGGCGAACGGCGCGCCCATCGTGATGGCGGTCCAGTTCGTGCCCCCGTTCGTGGAGCGATAGATCAGGTTCGTCCGTGCGTTGAACCCTCCGCCGTTCTCGTTCATGCCGGCGACGAAGACCGTCCCGTCGGCGCCGCCGGTGAGCTGGACGTTACGGATGAACGACGACACGACCGTCGAGTTGGTCCAGACCGTGCCGTTGTCGGAGTGGACGCAGTAGATCCCCTGGCCCGCGGCGAAATCGTTCCACGAGATGTACATGCGGCCGTAGTAGGGGCTCGCCGCGTTGTTGTCGACCCACATCGACTGGCGATCGTCGGCACCGCCATTGTGCGCGCAAGCACCGGCCGACCACGTGATGCCGTCCGGCGACGTCCAGATGCCGATGCCCTGGCCGCCGCACCCGGTCGCGAGGAAGCTCGCATACCAGGTGTTCAGGGGAACGTCGAACACGACGGTGGGGTCGCCGTAATTGGTGCCGTGGCCGCTGGCGAAGGGCGACGGCGTCAGGCGCGTGAAGGTCGTCCCTCCGTTGACGGAGTAGGAGCCGCCCGAGTAGTTGCCTGGCGCGGTGCGGGAGTCGTTGTAGGTCACGACCACCGTCTGGCCCTGCGCCCAGACGAAGCTCTCGGACTGCGTCACGGCCGGGTAGGTCTCCGTTCCGGTGATCGTGTTGACATCCGTCCCGCCGTAGGCGGAGGGAGACATGCGCTGGATGAACGGCTCGCCCTGATCGACGGGCGGGATCTCGGGCCGGGGCTCGAGGCCGCACTGGATCCGCAGCAGCGTCGCGTGCATGTTGTTCTGCTTGTCGTACCCGAGCTCCTTGATGCGGGAGCAGTCGAAGGTCCGATCGAGCGCAGCGTCGGGGAACGGAAGCCCCGCTTGTACTCCTGGAGCATCCGCGGCGAGCGCGGAGGCGCAGAGCAACGGAAGAACGCCGATGACCCAGCATGCCGCAAACGACGATGCGCGCCTGTTCATGAGGCCCCACCCTTTCGGTTATCCGCGACGAGAGACCGAGTCTACTACCAGCCGCCGTACTTGCGTCAGGTCGGCCTGCGCGGCCGGCGCCCCATCAGGAGGAGCAGAGGTGGGAGCGGCTGAGGAGGAGCCCGCACGCGAAGAGCGCTAGCCCCCCGAACGCCGGCACGAGGTGCCAGGGATCGGTGTACCCGACGGCGTAGTGGACGCCGATGGCGGCGGCGTAGGCCGGGAGGCCGGCGAGCGCGAGCGTCCAGAAGAGCCAGCGCGCGCCGCGCTCGAAGCCCCACATCGCCGGCAGCATGAAGACCCATCCGGCGGAGAGCAGCATGCCGCCGAACGTCGCCCGGTCGTGTGCCACGAGCGGCACGAGCCTCGCGTTCGCGTCGGCCAGCGCGCCGGCGGTGGTCCCCATGAACGCGAGGTCCTCGACGACGAAGACGCGGCTGACCCCGACCGAGCAGATGACGACCCCGGCGCCGAGCAGCGCGACGCCGTGGACGATGAGCAGGAGCTGGCCCCAGAGGGCGCGGCGCCACGCGGCGTCGCCCGAGAGCTCCGGCGGGCGGCCCGGGACGTGGTCGGCGAGCTTCCCGGCGATGCCCAGCAGCATGAGCTGGAGGAGCGCGGCCGTCACGAAGGAGTGCAGCGGATCGAGGTAGCCGAACCCCAGGAAGAGGAAGAAGCTCGCGAATCCCGTCCCCGCGGACAGGAGGATCGCCTTGCGCGCCCAGGCGCGCCCGCGTCGCGCGCCCCAGTAGGAGAGGCCGGCGTACATCGCGCCGATGCCCACCATCGTGCCTGCGAGCGTGACGCGGTCGTGCGTCATGAACGGCAGTAGCCGAGGGTTGACGGCGCGGAGCTCGGCGCGCGTCATCCCCACGAACGACTCGTCGTAGGGGAGCACGACGCGGGTCGCGGCGATCGCGAGGGCGAGGACGCTTCCGAACAGCATGCCGAGCCCCATGAGCCCCGTCCAGAACCAGCTCATCTCGGCCTCGCGCCCGGGCGTGCCCGGTGGGCGTCCGCGCTGCGCGTCGTGAAGCAGCGCGTCGTTGATCCGCTTGGGCAGGCTCGGTCCCGTGAAGACGAGCCCGCTGTCGATCGCCACCAGGTCGGCGCCCGCGTCACGGAGGGACCGCGCGTCGGAGGGCTGGTGCACGCCGCCCGATCCGATGATGACGACGGCGTCGCCGCACGCCTCGCGCAGGCGGCGGACACCGGCCAGCGTCCCCTCGCGCGCCGGCGATCCGATGACGCATCGGCCGTCCTCGCGGCGCGCGCTTCCTTCCACCACGAACCCCGAGACCCCCGCGTCGATCCAGCCGGCGGGATCCACCGGGTCGGCGCACAGGAGCACGGGGCGCGAGGCGGCGCGCGCCGCGTCCACGACGCGGGCCACGCACGCCGTCCACCTCTCGGGAGGTTCGCCGCGCGGGAGCGAGATCGTGAAGGCGCTCGCGGTCGGACCGAGCACCGCCACGATCGACGAGGCCCGGTCCGCCGCGGCGGCGGGGTCGCCGGAGAGTGCGATACGCGCGAGGATCGGGATCCCCGTCGCCGCGAGCTCGGCGACGCACGCCTGCGCGCGGGTGGGATCGAGCGGGGGCAGCGGCTCCCCGGCGAAGCCGAGGACTCGTCCGCGACGCCGCTCGATGCGGCCGGCGCGCGGCGGCGTCTGGGCGCGATCGGCCCCACCTCGACGAATCCGAAACCGAACTGCGCGAGCGCCGGGAGCGCCGCGGCGTTCCCGTCGAGCCACGGTCCGAGCCCCACGCTCGACGGGAACCGGATCCCGAGCAACGTGCGGGCGAGGGACGGGTCGGGGCGCATCTGCCCCATGAAGTCGACGATCGCCGTGCCGAGCGGAAGCCGCGCGAGCGCGCCCATGAATCCCAGCGCCACGTCGCGCGACGTCTCGGGGGGGAGCGCGAACAGGATCGGCCGCGAGATCGTCCGGTAGAACCAGTCGGGCACCCGTCGATCTTAGGCGTGACGGTACAATCCGCCGTGTCGTTGCCGAGGCGTCTCGCCCTTCCGGCCCTCGGTGCGGCCCTCGGCGCGATCGCGGCGCTGGCGGGGGACGCGCCTCTCGAGCCGGAACAACACCGCGTCGTCGCCTACTTCGACTGGGATCGCTATCCGGAGATGAAGGCGGTGCGCTTCGGCGCCCCTTCCAACGAGGTCGCGCAGAAGCTCTGGGTCCACCCGCAGGAGCTGCGGGCGGCGGGGCTCTCCCTCGAGGACGTGTGTAGCACCGAACGCTGGTACGACCTCGCGTTCGGCGCGGCGCGGAGGATCGGATTCGACGCGCTGGCGTGGGAGACGATGCCCAACCACGATCCCCGCGTGCGGCCGAACGCCGCCGCGCTCGCCGCGCTCCGGCGCCACGGCCTGAAGGTCGCGCCCCTGCTCGACTGGGAGATCGGCCACACCCGCGTCGCCGATCTCGCCGGCGCCTACCTCACGCCCGACGAGCGCTCGGCGGCGGGGCTCCTCGACATCCTCGACGCCGCGGTGGGCTACGTCCCTCGCGATCTCCGGCTCGACGAGAGCGGCCGGCCGATCCTCTTCGTCTTCTCGTACGGGTTCCCCTCCTCGAACGGCGCGCCCTGGGACGGCTTCTTCGCCGCGCTGCGCGCGGGCTTCCGCAAGCAGCTCGGAGCGGATCCCATCGTCTACTGGACGCGCTCCGATGCGCCGGGCTTCGTTGCCGCGCTGATCCACGAGAGCGACTGGATCCGTCCCTTCACGTTCCTCTCCGGCGGCATCCACGGACCGGGGAGCGTGACGACGTCGCTCTGGTTCGACAGCCGCGGCGCGGCGATGCGCGACGGCGTGACGCGCATCGTGCGGGACGACCCGCGCATGGCGATCGAGGTGCGGGCGCTCCTGGACGCCCGCCGGCCGCCGCTGCTCTTCCACTACGGGCTGAACGAGATGCTCGAAGGCGCGGACCTCTTGCCCCTTCACCCCGAGGGCGCGCGCCGCGCAGAGGCGCTCCGTGCGCTCCTCGCCAGGCCCGAGGGCACGAACGCGGGCCTCATCCCGGACGTCACGTTCGTCGTGGACGACCTCTGCCACGGCGAGGGCTCGGCGCCTTGGGCCGACGCGGAGCGGCGCCTCCTCACCGTCGATCTCCCCGCGCTCCTTCCGTTCCATCGCATCGTGACGCTCTCGGCGGCGCTCGAGGCCCCTCCGCGAGGAAGGGTGCTCGTCCTCGCGGAGCGCGGCGCGATGATGCGGGCGTCCCTTCCGGAGGGCGCCGTGATCGCGCCGTCGCCTCTCCGGCTCTCGACGATCGAGTCCGCGTGCTCCCGTGCCTGGGGCCTCGAGGCGCGCGACACGATCATCTTCGGACAGCCCGAGAAGACGGTCGAGGAGGCCGTCTCGTACGAACCAGGGCGTCCGCCGCATCACGCCCATCACGTCGCCCGCACGTTCCTTCCCGCGGCCCGTCCATGACCCGTGCGTCACGCGTCATCCTCCTCGCGCCCGCGGTCCTGACGACCTCGTGCATCGTCTACGACGTGGAGGTGATCGTCGACGACGACGGCGCCGCGTCGCTCTCGATCGAGGTCGAGGACGAGCACGCGCGCCTCGACGTCTACGAGCGGCTCCTCGAGTCGCCTCACGTCCGCATCACGTCGTGCAGCGAGTCCGCCGGAGCAAGCGCCACGCGCGTCCGCCTGAACGCCCGCGTCGCGGACGTCCGCCGCCTCCCGGACCTCCCGGCTTTCAAGGGCGTCCGCGTCTTCCTCGAGGACCTCGACGAGACGCGCACGCTGCTCCAGGTCGAGCACGACGCCCTCGGGACCGTCGTCGCGGGCGATCTCCGCGTGACCTTGACGCTCCCTCGCGCGCCTCTCCAGCACGGGGGCGCGCCCCTCGCGGGCCCTCGAGCGCTCCGTCTCGAAGCCCCGATCGCCGCGCTGGAGCACCGCGAGCTGCGCCTCTGGGCGGTGATGCCGCGCGAGTAGCGCCTCCACAATCCCTCCGAACCCGTGGGGTGCTATCATTGACGGCGGAGGGAGGCGCCGTGAAGACGCCGGGGAGGTTTCGATGGTGGATCAGTCCAGAGCCGTGAGTACCCGCGCCGTGTGCGCGATCGTCGCGCCGTCTCTGTTCGTGTTGATGGCGCGGGGACAGCAGTGGCTGCCAGGGGTGGCCGCACCCCGGGAGTTCTTGCCGCAGGAGAGCAACGCACTTGCGTTCGATCCCACGCGTGGGGTGACCGTCACGTTTGGCGGGATGCCGGTGGGGAGCAATCCCATCGAGCTCTGGGAGCTCGCGGGAAGCGCTTGGTCGGCGGGCGCGATGGTGCCCGCAGCGCTTCGCGGGCGGATGGGGAGCGGGATGGCCTACGACGACGCTCGGGCGACGATGGTCATATTCGGTGGGAGCTTTGCGAACGACACCTGGGAGTACGACGGCGTCTCGTACACGATGGGTCCTCCTCCGCCTCCAGGGCTCCTGGGCCGCGAGATGATGGGGATGGCCTACGACTCCGCGCGAGGCGTCACCGTGCTGTTCGGCGGGGCGGTGACGCTCTACACGGCCGTGAACGACACGTGGGAGTACGACGGGACGGCGTGGGTTCCCGGGCCCTCGTCGCCGCCGGGCCTCGTCGCGCGCTATGGTCACGGTCTGGTCTTCGACTCGGCGAGAGGCGTGTGCGTCCTCTTTGGCGGGAGTCAGCCAAGTGGCATGTTGCTCGACGATACGTGGGAGTACGACGGGCTCGCCTGGACCGCTGGTCCTGCCGCGCCTCCGTCGCTCGTGCCGCGTGGCTTCCTCGGGATGGCCTACGATGCGGGCCGCGCGCGGACCGTGATCCACGGCGGGTGGGACGGGACGCATCTGTCGGACACGTGGGAGTACGACGGCGCCGCGTGGACGCAGGGACCGGCGGGGCCCGTCCGCGAGAGACACGCTCTTTCCTACGACCCGACTCGCGGGAAGGTCCTGCTGCACGGGGGGAGGTTCGTCTCCTCGCCGCGAGACGACCTCTGGGAGTACGACGGCGTTCGATGGGCCCTCGTCAACACGACCTCCACTCCGGGCCTGATGCCGCGGCTCTTCCACGCGATGACCTTCGACTCCGCGCGATCCCAGGTCGTTCTCTTCGGCGGGAACGACGGCTTCCAGTCCTTTTCGGACACCTGGGAGTACGACGGGGCGTCCTGGCGGCTCGGCCCCCCCGCGCCGCCGGCGCTCACCCCTCGCTCGACGGCGATGACCTACGATGCCCTGCGTCGCCGGACGGTGCTCTTCGGCGGCGCCGACGCGGCGGCCTACCTGGCCGATACGTGGGAGTACGACGGCGCGTCCTGGACCCCCGGACCGGCGCCTTCCCCGGGTCTGTCCGCGCGATGCGCCCACGCGATGGCGTTCGACTCGCGCCGCGCCCGCACGGTGCTCTTCGGGGGGCTCGACGCCACGGGTCTGACCATGAAGGACACGTGGGAGTACGACGGCGCCTCGTGGCTTCCCGGCGCCACGGCGCCTCCAGCGCTTGGGCCTCGCTACTTCCACGTGCTCGCCTTCGACTCGGCCAGGAATCTCGTGGTGATGTTCGGAGGGAGCGACATGCCGCTCTACGGAGCCTGCTATCGCGACACCTGGCTCTACGATGGGGCGGCCTGGTTCCCCGGTCCCGCACCGGCGCCAGGCCTCCCGGCGCTGGTGTTTGCGGCGATGGCCTATGATGCGGCGAGGGGCCGGGTGATCCTCTATGGGGGCGGGGATTGCGCGAGCAGTGGCTGGGCGCAGGACGATACGTGGGAGCTCGATGCCGGAGGCTGGCTCCCGGGACCGGCCGCACCCGCCGGGCTCTGGCCCGCTTCGTTCCACGGGATGGCGTACGACGCGACGCGTCAGGCGGTGGTGCTGTTCGGAGGGCAGAGCAACGGCGGGAACGCGAACGACACGTGGGAGCTCTCGGGAGGATGTCCGGGCGTCTTCGTCACGCCGCCGAGCCTCCCGCCCGCGAGCCCGGCGTCGGTCTACGGACAGACGCTCGCGGCCAGTGGGGGTGTGGGCCCGTATGTCTTCGCGGTCACGTCGGGAGCGTTGCCCGGAGGCATCGGCCTCTCGGCGACGGGCGCCCTCGGCGGGACGCCAACCGACACCGGGGCATTCCCGTTCTCGGTGACGGCGACCGATGCGACGGGCTGCACCGGATCAAAGGCCTACGTCATCAACGTGCGATCGCCGGTCGACTACGTGGTGGGCGCTGGCCTCGGACCGCCGAACCCGAACGAAGTGAAGGTGTACGACGCAGGCGGGACGGCAGCGCCGGTAGACTTCTTCGCCTTCGCCGCCGGCGGGTACGGAGCGAACGTTGCGAGCGGAGACCTGGACCTCGGCGGGCTTGCGGAGATCCTCGCCGCACCTGGACCGGGGCCGGCATACGGCCCTCAGGTGCGCGCGTTCCGGCGCGATGGGTCCCCGATCGCGAAGGTCAACTTCTACGCCTACGCGACGCTGAAGTTCGGGGCCAACGTGGCGTCGGCGAGCGTCGACGGCGACGCCTTCGACGAGATCCTGACCGGGGCTGGGCCCGGCGCGGTGTTCGGGGCGCACGTCCGCGCCTTCGACGTCGACGGGGGGGCCGTGCGGGCCATCTCCAAGTGCAGCTTCCTTGCCTATGGAACCGCCAAGTTCGGCGTCAACGTCAACGCCGGCGACCTCGATGCGGACGGCTACGCCGAAGTCGTCACCGGGACAGGCCCCGGTCCGACCTTCGCTCCCACGGTCCGCGGCTGGAACTTCGACGGCGTTTCCCTCGGCGCGATCGCGAAGGTGAACTTCCCGGCGTTCGTCCTGGCCGGCTTCGGCGTGCACGTCGCGGCCGGGCAGGTCGACCTCGATCCCTACGACGAGATCCTGTGCAGCCCCGGTCCGCGCCCCTCTCATCCATCGCGTTTCCTCGGGTTCACCTACGACGGCCAGGCGGTGGCGCAGATTCCGGGCTTCGACGTCACACCCTATCCCACCGGGTACGGAGGGAACGTGGGGTCCGGAAACCTCGCGCCCGAGACTGTCCCGACGGATGAGCTCATCACCGGAGCGGGTCGCGATCCGGCTGCATCCTCGGAAGTGTGCGCCTACCGCCGCATCCCGGGGGGGCTCGCGCTTGTCGGGTCCTTCACCCCATTCCTGACCACCTACGGGGTCAACGTGTCGAGCGGACCTTTGGCCTACTGATACCCGCGGCCTGGCCGCAACGGAGGATGCTCATGAGCCGTCAGTCCCTTCTGTTCCTCGCGGTGGCGCTTGCGTGGCGCCCCGCGGAGGCGGCGCCGCCATCGTGGACACCTGGCCCGGTGGCTCCGTACCTCGACGCGCGCTGCAAGTATGGCGTCGTCTACGACACGTTGCGGCAGAGAACCGTGGTCTTCGGCGGACAGGGGGCCTCGATGATCTTCGACGACGTCTGGGAGTACAACGGCGCGGCGTGGACACCGGGACCGGTCGCACCACCTGCGCTCGGCCCGCGATGGGGGCACGCGATGGCCTTCGACACGGCGCGGGGGAAGACCGTGGTCCACGGCGGGTACCTTGCTGGACAGCTGCAAGCCGATACCTGGGAGCTCGATGGCAACGGCTGGGCTCCGGGTCCGAGAGGTCCACCGGCGCTGGCCCCGCGGGAAGGCCACGCCATGGCCTTCGACAGTGCGCGGGGCGTGATGGTCCTCTTCGGCGGCTGGGACGGGAGGATGTTCCGGAACGACGCGTGGCACTACGACGGGACGTCATGGACTCCCGGCGCGGCCGCGCCGCCCGCGCTCGGCGGGCGAATCGAGCACGGAATGTGCTTCGACGACGGCAGGGGAGTGTCGGTCATCTTCGGAGGGCGCGACTACCAGGGAAAGGATGACACGTGGGAATACGACGGGACGACGTGGACCCAGGGCCCCGCGGCGCCTCCCGCGATGGAGAGGCGCTACGCGCTGGCCATGGCTTACGATTCCGCCAGGGGCCGGGTGGTCCTCGAGGGCGGCGAGGGGTTCTGGACGAAGTCCGACACGTGGGAATACGACGGCACGGGCTGGACGCGCGGCCCGAATGGCGTGCAGCGCGCCTGCCACGGGCTCGCGTTCGACGCGCGCCGCGGCGTCATGGTGCTATTCGGCGGGGCCCAGGGCTACACGTCGGGAGCTCCCATGAACGACACGTGGGAGTACGACGGTGCCGCATGGGTCCGGGTAAATGCGGACCTCGGGCTTGCGCCGCGCATGGAGCAGGCGCTGGCCTATGACGCGGCGCGTCGTCGCGTCGTGCTCTACGGGGGATCGGACGGAGGCTCGGTTCTCTACGCAGACACGTGGGAGTACGACGGCGCCCGGTGGCGGCGCGGACCGGACGGTCCGATGGGAGGGCTCAAGGGGCATGCGATGGCCTATCACGGCGGCATCCAGCGCGTCGTGCTCTTCGGGGGCAGTGCGGCGACCAACGAGACCTGGGAGTACGACGGGGCTTCGTGGACGCTCGGGCCCGCGGCGCCGTCGGGGCTCGGCGCACGGTGGGATCACGCGATGGCGTACGACGCGCGTCGCGGGCGCGTGGTGCTTCACGGGGGACGGGGCGCCGGCGGGATCGTCGGAGACACCTGGGAGCTCGACGGATCCCAGTGGACGCAGGGACCGGACGGTCCCGTCGTCCGCCACCAGCACGGCATGGTCTACGACCGCGCGGCAGGGCACATCGTCGTCTTCGGGGGCGCCTCGGCTCCGCAGGGAGCCCGTCTCGACGACACCTGGTTCTACGACGGGCAATGGACCGTCGGGCCGCAGGCTCCGCCGCTGCTCACGCCGCGCAAGGGGGTCGCGATGGCCTACGACGACATTCTCGCGGTGACGGTCCTCTTCGGCGGCAACGACGGCGCGCTTCGAAACGACACCTGGCGGCTCTCGAGCGCGGGCTGGTCGCCCGGCGCCCCGCCCCCGGGGTCGCTGACACCGCGGATCCGTTCCGCGATGGCAGACCACGCCGCCGCGGGACAGCTCGTGCTCTTCGGCGGAGGCGAGATCTCCGGTACCAACGAGACGTTCTTGCAGGTCTCACCCCTTCGGTCGAAGACGCGGTACCTCGTGGGGCGCGGCCTGGGCCAGCCCAACGAGAACCGTGTCGCGACGTTCGAGCAGGACGGATCTCCCACGGGGGTCAGCTTCCTGGCGTTCGGAGCGGGCCAGTGGGGCGTGGGCGTGGCGGGTGGTGGGATCGACCCCGTCGCGCCCGAGGAAATCGTCGCGACGCCGGGCCCAGGCCCAGGCCTCGGCCCGCAGGTGCGGGCCTTCTTCGTGGACGGGTCACCCATCGCCGCCGTCAACTTCTTCGCGTACGGCTCTCTCCGGTATGGCGCCAACGCCGTGACCGGGGCGCTGGATGGCGACCTCTCCGAGGAGATCCTCACGGGGCCCGGGCCAGGGACGGTCTTCGGACCGCACGTGCGCGGATGGAACTACGACGGAAGCGCGCTCTCCCCGATCTCGAAGCTCAGCTTCTTTGCGTACGGCACTCTTCGCTACGGGGTCAACGCGGCGAGGGGCGACGTGGACGCCGACGGCTTCGACGAGATCTTGACGGGCGCCGGTCCGGGCGTCGTCTTCGGAGCCCACGTCCGCGCCTTCGACTTCGACGGCACCTCCGTCGTCGACCTCGCGAACGTCAACTTCTTCGCTTTCACGTCGATCCGGTACGGCGCGAACCTCGCCGGCAACGACGTGGACTCCGACGGCTACGACGAAATGGTCGCGACGCCGGGGCCAGGTCCGACCTCCGCCCACGTGTCGCGCTTCCTCGGCTTCGGCTATGACGGCGTCGTCGTGGCGGCCCTGCAAGGCTACGACGTGGTTCCCTTCGCGACGCTCTACGGCGGGCGTGTCGGCCTGGGAGACGTGAGCCCGGGGCTGTCGATGAGGGACGAGCTCCTCGCGGGCGCCGGACGAGATCCAGCCGCCACTTCGACGGTCCACGCTTTCGACTACGTCGGAGGGGCGCTCCATCCGATCGCCGCAACGTTCGCACCGTTCCCTCCGGGGTTTGGCGTCAACGTCGCGGGAGTCGCCTCGCCGTGATCCCGGCGCGGCGGCGGCAGCGGGTCAATCTCCCGAGAAGTCGGCGAGCCTGGTCAGCGGCGCCCGGCGGATGCGTCTCTTCTTCGTCACGGTGCGGTCGGCACCCGTGTTCTCGTTGTAGACCTCCCAGCTCTCGATCACGGCGCCGGTCAGGTAGTTCGTGTCGACCGAATGGCCAACGAAGAGCTCGGGAGGCTCCAGCGTGAGCTCTCCCAGGGCACGGCCGAGGCTCCCGTTGTCGCTCGCGGCAGGTCCCTGGATCGCCTCCATCTGGCCGATGCGATACCAGTCGCCCTCCTGGTAACGGAACTGGACGCTGCTCGTGTTGGTCACCGTCGCTCCCCCGAAGTGCTTGATGATGATCGTCCCGCGGCGGATCTCGAGGCCAGCGAATCCATCGTTCGCATGGATGCCCCCGCTCTCGCGCGCCGGCACCGCGTGGTCCGCCCTCACCGAGAGCACGTAGCCCGCCTCGCTCTGGAGGAGGACGAGCAGTGGGCGCGGCGCCGACTCGTCGCTCGAAGCGATCGCGACCACGACGTCCTTGCGCCCGTCGCGATCGAGGTCGCCCTCCTCGCGCGCCAGGATCGCATAGCCCTCGGGAACGAACGCGTCGACTGTCGGACCGCGTGCCGGAATGGACGGGCCCCCGCCATCGGCCGCGCGTGCGGCAAGCGCGGCCGACCACCCGACCGTCACGATGGCGAGGAAGTGCGAGAGGCCACGGCGCTCGAGGGCTCGGGCGGTCACGAGCTTCGCCTCTGGCTCTCGACGAGCCGCATCCACGCCGCGACAGTGGCCGCCGTCGCGCGCACGGAGGCATCGGGATCCGATGCGGCAAGGCCGTCGATCGGCGCGAGCGCCCGCGGGTCGGCGATCTCGCCTATGGCGACGAGCATGCGGTGGCGCGTCGCCGGATCCGGATCGGACAGCGCAGTGGCGATCTCGTCCAGGGAGAGGGTGAAGGCCCCGCGCTTCAGCACGTCGACCGCGGCGTCGTGCACGGGCCGATCTCGATCCAGGAAGGCGCGCATCACGATCGCTCGAGTGCGGCGGTATGGCGCGCCGTGCCGGACGTCGAGGCGTCCGATCTTCTCGACGACCGTCCGGCGAGCGATCGGATCGCCGCCGTCGAAGGCTCGCGTCAGGAGATCGCGAATGGCTCGCGGCACCGTGGGGTTCAAGAAGGCGGCGAGAAGGGCGTCGGCGGACGTGTCCTCCCTGTTCCGGTCGGGCGCGATCGATCCCCACGCGATCGTCTCGTCCGAGATGAGGTCGAGGAGGAGCGTGATCGCGCGCCGGTCTTCCAGCTCCCCGAGAGCCCGCAAGCATTCGTCCGGCGAGAGCGCTTGCCGCGTCGCTAGGAGAGCCGCGAGGGTTTCGGCGGCGCGCCGATCGCCCAGGGCGGCCAGTGCCATGGCGGCGCGCTCGCGCGCATATGCGTCACTGTCGGCAAGAAGCGCCACGAGCGTATCCGCGGCGCGTGGGTCACCGATGTATTCGAGCGCGTAGGCGCGCCGCCTTGAACTTGGAAATCGCCATCGTCTTCATCTCCGCAACGTAACAACGGTCACAGGAGATAGTCAACTCGCCCAGCCCGCCGCATTCCTGCCGGGAGCGCACCCCCACCGCGCTCGCTTATCGTTGCGGCATGGCGCAACCGATCGAGGACGCATTCCTGCTGCGGTTCGGCCACCCGCCGGCGGTCGTGGCGCGGGCTCCGGGGCGCGTGAACCTGATCGGCGAGCACACCGACTACTCGCTGCTCCCCGTGTTGCCGATCGCGATCGGGCCTTCGATCCGCGTGGCGGCTCTCCCGTCGGACGAGGGTCGCGTCGAAGCGGTCTCGCTTGCGGAGCCCGGAGACGCGTGGCAGCGGTACGTGCGCGGCGCGCTCGACCTCTTGCCCGAGCGCCCACGCGGGGCAGGCGCGAAGCTCATGGTCGGCGGAGATCTGCCCTCGATGGGCGGGCTCAGCTCCTCGTCCGCGCTGACGGTCGGGGTCCTCGCGGCGCTGGATCTGCTCTGGGCGCTCGGGCTCGATCGCGACGAGCTGGTGCGCCGCGCGATCGCGGCGGAGCGTTCGGTGGGCATCGAGTGCGGCGGCATGGACCAGACGGTGATCGTCCACGGGCGCGCCGGGATGGCGGTCCATGTCTCGTTCCTGCCCGCCGAGCTCCGGCACGTCCCGCTCCCGGCAGAGCTCGGCATCGTCGCGGCCCACTCTGGCGTGGCCGCGCGGAAGTCCGGCGCCGCCGGCGACCTCTATGACGCGCGCGTCATCGGCTGTCGCATCGCGGCGGCAATGATCTCCGCGGACCTCGGCAGGGAAGCGGCCGATCCGCCGGTCCTGGGCCACGTTGCGTGCGCGGCGGGCATCGGCGCGGCGATCGGCCGGCTGCCCGACGAGCTGACGGTGCTGGAGTCGGCGCTCCACCTGGGCGTCGCCGCATGGCCCCTCGCCAGGCTCTCTCGGGGGACCTTCCCGGAGGACGTTCCCGTGGCGATCCGCGAGCCGGCACGTCACGTGATCGACGAGGCAACACGCGTCGGAGATGCGGTCCTTGCTCTCGTGCGAGAGGACCTCGCGGCTTTCGGATCGCTCCTCGATGCCTCCCACGCGAGCTTGCAGCGCTTCGGCGCGAGCACGGGCGAGCTCGACAGGCTCGTGGCCGCGATGCGCGCCGCGGGGGCGTTCGGCGCGCGTCTGACGGGTGCGGGGTTCGGCGGCTTCGCGATCGCGGCGGCGCCGCGCGCGAACGTGGCTGCCGTCGTCGATGCAGCCGTCCGCGCGACGGGCGGTCCGGCGTTCGAGGTGCGCGCAGCGGACGGGCTCTCGCGGTGAGGCGCGCCGTCGTCCTCGCCGCCGGCCGCGGTACGCGGTTGCGAGGGCTCGCCGCCGGCGTCCCGAAGCCGCTGCTCGAGGTCGGAGGGCGCCCGCTGCTCGGCCGCATCCTCGACGGCCTCGCCGCCGCCGGCGTCGTCGAGGTCGCCGTCGTCGTGGGCATCGGGCCGAGACGATCGAGGCGCGGCGCGCCGAGCTCGCTCCGTCCGGCGTCGGGATCACGTTCCTTCGCCAGGACCCGCTCGACGGCACGGCGCACGCGCTCCTCCTGGCCAGGGGGTTCGCGCGAGAGGAGCCCTTCATCCTCGGGTGGGGCGACATCCTCGTGGAGCCGCGCACCTATCGAGCCCTCGCTGCGGCGGCGCGGGACGGATCGGAGGTCCTCGCCGTCAACGAAGTCGACGATCCGCATGCCGGAGCCGCCGTCTACGCGAGCGATGACGGACGCGTCACGCGCATCGTGGAGAAGCCGGCGCGCGGAACCTCGGACACGCGATGGAACAACGCTGGTCTCTGCGTCCTGGGACCGGGCGCCTGGCCCTTCGTCGACGCGGTGGTCCCCTCGCCGCGCGGCGAGTACGAGCTCGCGAGCGCGATAGAGGCCTACGTCGCATCGGGCGCGGTCGT
Organism: Acidobacteriota bacterium; assembly: GCA_046331505.1. GTDB lineage: Bacteria > Acidobacteriota > Vicinamibacteria > JAXLQT01 > JAXLQT01 > JAXLQT01. The sequence continues at coordinate 103,631 of JAXLQT010000019.1, read as the reverse complement.
ACGCGCGATGCCGGTCCTCGGATCGTGGTTCGACGTCGGAACGCCCGAGGACCTCGCCCGCGCGCGGGCCGCGTTCGGCGCCTAGCTCGTCCTCCCGTTGGGGAGGGGCTTCGGGGACGGCGAGCGCTCACATCTTGGCGATGATCGCCGCGCGCTGGCGGATGGTCTCGGTCGTGTCGAGCGAGAAGCTCTTCGCGTGACCGAGCTCTCCTCCGATGAACGCCGCCGCGTCCTTCGCGGCAGCGGCCACGCGCTTCTTCGACGCTGGCGAGAGCGGATCGAACGCCGCCCACACGACCTTGGCCGCGTCCGGGTCGTACTCCCAGTAGCCGGCGATGCGATCTCCGACGAGGAGGGCGCGCATTGACATGTGCGCCGCCGCGCCGAGGGTCGCTGGCTTCTCGGATCCCCAGATCGGTACGGATCGTGCGTGGTGCCTCGCGTCGACGAGCACGCCCGGCCCGCCGTGGAGCACGACGAAGTTGTCCTCGAACGGTAGCAGCGCGACCTCCGAGCTCGCGGGCGCGGGCGTCGAGAGCACGCGCAGGTCCTTCTCGACGACGAAGGCCTCGCCGGCGTGGCCTTCGACGGCGACGCGTGCGAGCTCAGCCTTCTCGATGGCCGCGCGCGCCGCCTTCTGCCCGAGCCCGGCCCACCAGGCGAAGTGGCCGGCCGACGCGGGGCCCGCGCAGCCGAAGAAGATCCGCGCGAGCTCGGCATGGCGGCTCCGGGCAACAGGCCCCCTCGGCGACGGCTTCGCGCAGAGCCGCCACGTGTAGCGCTCCGTGTCGAGGCGTCCGCTCTCCGGGAAGCGCTCGATCTTCCCGTCGAGCTCCAGCACACGCAGCGCCGACGGAAGCGGCGACGAGATCCCGAGCTTCTTTCCCCGCTCGCCGAGGCTCCGCACCGCCCCGTCCGGCAGCGCCTTGCGGATCCCGTCGGTCCCGATCGGGCCCTTCCCGAGCGCGCGGGCGACGGCCTTCGCAAGGTCCTCGACTTCCTTCATCGGCACGCCCGCCTTCGCGAGCTCCTTCTCCATGCGGGGCAGCGCGAGCTCCCCGGCGATCCCGAGGGCCAGCGAGGCGTGGGCGCGTGGCACGAGGTAGATGCAGCCGCGCGCGGCCGGCAGCACCTGGACCCGCGATGCGGCGAGCGCTTCGTCCACGGCGGCGCGCGTCAGCCCCGGGATCCGCACGCGGGCCGCGAGGTAGGCGTCGATGCCCCCGAGGGTGCGGATCCAGCCGGTCTGGGCGATGGTCGCCTCGAGGGTGCGCTTCGCGGGTGTGGCGAGGCCCTGCCGGGCGTGCCAGTGAGCGCGGGCGCGCGCGAGATCGATGGTTGTCTCCGGACTCGTCTTCGCCATGGATGCGCGGCGTGCGATCCGCGGCTTGCCGCCGATCGTGGCAGTCTACCGCGGCGGGATGGGCCGGGGGGCGAACGCTATAATCGCGGCCCCGCCCGGTCTTCACGAACCATGGCCGTCATCAAGTGCCCGCACTGCGGCACCGCCCACGACACGAAGGACTACGCGGCCGAGGGCAAGGACCGCATCGTGAAGTGCCGGCAGTGCGACTTCGTCTTCGTGACCGTCGAGAAGGCGGCGCGGATCATCCGCGACGAGGGTGGCGCCGCTGCTTCGCCCCATCCCGACGAGCCGCGCACGGCGATCTCGTCCGGCGTCCCGGCCGTCGCCGCGGACGCCGCCGCCGGCAACGCGCCCGTCCTCACGCTGCGCGCCGTCGAGGGACCCGACGACGGCAAGAGCTGGCGCGAGCAGAAGCCCCTCATCTTCATCGGCCGGCGCAACGCGGACGTGATCCTGGCCGACCAGGAGGCGAGCCGCCAGCACGCCGTCATCGAGCTCCACGGCGAGCGGCTCATCCTGAAGGACCTCGGGAGCACCAACGGCACCTACGTCGACGATGCGAAGGTCAGCGTGGCCGAAGTCAAGAACGGGAGCCGGATCAAGATCGGCGACACGGTCCTCGTCGCCGCCATCGAGGCGCCCGGGTCGTAGCGATGGCGCAAGTCCTGATCGCCGACGACGACCCGGCCGTGCTCTGGGTGCTCTCCGAGATCTTCGAGGGCGAGGGGCACGAGATCGCGACCGCGCAGACCGGAGCGGAGGCGCTCGCGGCCGTGTCGGCGAGCACGCCCGACCTGATCCTCCTCGACGTCCATATGCCGGGGATGGACGGGCTCGAGGTGCTGAGGCGCCTGCGGATGGACGCCGAGGAGCGGCGCATCAGCGTGGTGATGATGAGCGACGTGGAGAGCGTGAAGACCGCCATCTACGCGCTGCGGCTCGGGGCGTTCGACTACGTCAGCAAGCCCATCAACGTCGACGAGCTCAAGATCGTCGTCCAGAACGCGCTGCGCACGCACCACCTCGAGGAGCGCGTGAGCGCGCTCGAGGAGCAGCTCCACGAGCGCGTCGCCTTCGAGAACATCATCGGCCGCTCCGAATCGATGCAGAAGATCTACGGCCTGCTCGAGCGCATCGCCGGCCGCGACGTCACGGTGCTGATCCTCGGCGAGAGCGGCACGGGCAAGGAGCTGATCGCGCAGGCGCTCCACCACCGGAGCCAGCGGCGCGACGGTCCGTTCATCCCGGTCGATTGCGGCACGCTGCCCGAGAACCTGATCGAGAGCGAGCTCTTCGGCTACGAGCGCGGCGCCTTCACCGGCGCCGAGCGCCGCAAGCCCGGGAAGTTCGAGCTCGCCCACGGCGGGACGCTCTTCTTCGACGAGATCGGCAACATCTCGACGGGGCTGCAGTCGCGGCTCCTGCGCGCGCTCGAGACGGGAGAGGTGACGCGGCTCGGCGGTACGGCGCCCGTGAGGACCGACGTGCGCATCATCTCCGCCACCAACGCGGACATCGAGAAGGGCGTGCGCGAGGGGACGTTCCGCGAGGACCTCTTCTACCGCCTCAATGTCATCACGGTGAAGCTCCCGCCGCTGCGCGAGCGGCGCGACGACATCCCGATCCTCACGAACCACTTCCTCGACGTCTTCCAGAAACGCCACGGCAAGTCCGGACTGGTGCTGACGCGCGACGCGATGAAGGCCTTCTACGACTACCACTGGCCCGGCAACGTGCGCGAGCTCCGGAACATCGTCGAGCGCGCGGTGATCCTCTCCGACGGCGAGATCGGACGCGACGTGCTACCGAGCAACATGGGCGTCGATCGCCCGCTGCGGCCGCCCGACAAGCTCGCCGCCACCGCCGCCATCGCATCTCCCCCCGACGCCGAGCCCGCGCCGCTCTCCCTCAAGGACGCGAAGAAGCTCGGCCGCCAGACGATGGAGGAGGAGCAGATCCTCCGCGCCCTCAAGGAGTCGGGCGGCAACAAGACCAAGGCCGCGCGCCTCCTCGGCGTCTCCCTGAAGACGCTCTACAACCGGATCCACGAGTACGGTCTGAAGCTCTAGCCCCTGGGGAGAGCCGCGCGGGCCGTGAAGGAGGCGGACCTCGCCACCGTGCGGGGGCACGGCCCGGCCTTCACCTTCCACGACATCGATCTCGCCCGGCGTCGATCCCGCGCTCCTTGCGACCTCGTGGCCCTCGGCCTTGAGCTTCGCGGCGAGGTGCGATCCGGTGAAGCCCGCGGCGCCGTTGACGGCGCGCCCCATCAGTCGGTGAACCGGTACTTCAGAAGCGTCCAGAGGGCGGCGAACCCGTCGCGCCAGGTGATCTTCTTGCCCTCCTCGAACTCGCGTCCCGTGTAGGAGATCGGCACCTCGTAGATCCGGACGCGCCGCTTCAGGATCTTCGCGGTGATCTCCGGCTCGAAGTTGAAGCGCTTGGCGCGCAGCTCGAGGCTTCGCACGAGGTCTATCGGCACGAGCTTGTAGCAGGTCTCCATGTCGGAGAGCGACGTGTTGTAGAGAAAGTCGGTGAGGAAGGTCAGGAACTTGTTGCCGACGTAGTGGTGGAAGAACATGTTCTTGCGCTCGCCCGTGAAGCGCGATCCGTAGACGACCACCGCGCGCCCTTCGAGGACGGGCTTCAGGAGCTTCGGGATCTCGCCAGGCTCGTACTCGAGGTCGGCGTCCTGCACGAGCAAGTAGTCGCCCGTCGCCGCGGTGATGCCGGTGGCGATGGCGCCGCCCTTCCCATGGTTCTTCTCGTGGAGGATGACGTTGTGGCGGCCTCGCATGCCCTCGAGGAGCGGTCGCGTGCCGTCCGTCGACCCGTCGTCGACCAGGATGATCTCCTTCTCGATCGGACCGAGTTCGAGAGCCTCGAGCTTCCCGACGATCGCCGCCACCGTCGCGACCTCGTTGTAGACGGGGATGACGATCGAGAGCTTCTTCAAGCGCGCGAGTATACCGGCGCGGCTATCATCGCCCGGTCGGCCGAGGAGGACGCATGCGCAATCGAACAACCTGGGATCGTCTACGCGTCAAGCCCGGACGCCCGGCGAGGCTCGCGCGCCGGGATCCGGGATCGACCGCCGGCGTCAAGGACAAGGACGAGGCGGCGGCGCGCCTCGCGGCGGCGCAGGAGAAGCTCGCCGAGCTCCAGGACAGGCTCTACGCGGACAACCGCCACGGCCTTCTCGTCGTGCTCCAGGGCATGGACGCGAGCGGCAAGGACGGGACGATCCGGAAGATCTGCGGGGGCTTCAATCCCATCGGCGTCCAGGTCGTGTCCTTCAAGGCGCCGTCGGCCGAGGAGCTCGACCACGACTTCCTCTGGCGCATCCACGCTGCCGCGCCGCGGCGCGGGGACATCGCGATCTGGAACCGCTCGCACTACGAGGACGTCCTCATCGTGCGCGTGAAGGGGCTCGTCCCCAGGGAGGTCTGGAAGGCGCGCTACGACCAGATCAACGCGTTCGAGCGGATCCTCGCGCGGGATGGGACCGTCGTCCTGAAGTTCTGCCTTCACATCAGCAAGGACGAGCAGCGCGAGAGGCTCAAGGACCGGCTCGTCGACCCCCGGAAGAACTGGAAGTTCAACCCCGACGATCTCAAGGAGCGCCTGCGCTGGGACGACTACCAGAAGGCCTACGAGGAGGCCCTCTCGCGTTGCTCCACCGACGTCGCGCCGTGGTACGTCGTCCCCGCCGACAGGAAGTGGTACAGGAACGTCGTCATCGCGGAGACGATCGTCGAGGCCCTCGAGAGCCTCCGGCTCGAGTACCCACCGCTCTCGATCGACCCGAAGACGATCGAGATCCCCTGACCGGGCCCGTCCCGTGAAGCGACTCGCGCCCGCGTTCGTCCGGCTCGCGTTCGCTTCCTGACCGCGCGGGGAGCCGGTCGTTCAGCCTCCGTCTTCCAGCTCTCCCGCCGGTGCGCCCGCGGGAGGGCGGGCGGGGATCGCCGCCTCGAGCTTCTTCCGGTCGAGGGCGAACGAGACACCCGCCAGGATCTCGTCGGAGACCTCGCGATAGACGTCCTGCTGGTGCGCTTCGAGGTAGCTCGCGATCGCCTGGTCGCGCACCGCCGCGAGCTCGCGCTCTTCCGGCTCCTTGCGCTCCACGATCCTCATCGCGACGAGGCTCCCCTTGCGGGTCCACGGCGCCGACACCTTGCCGGTCTCGAGCTTCGCGGCGGCCAGGGCGGCGCGAGGATCTCGCCGGCGGAGATCGGCGAGCGTCTGGAAGCCGAGGTCCTCGGCGCGGCCGCCGAGCGCGGACGCGGCGTCGTCCACCGACTCGCCGCCGTCGATCGCGGCACACGCGCGCTCGAGGCTCGCCATCGTCGCGACGGGATCGGGCCCCGGTGGGACCGAGATCTCGACGACGTGGAGCCGGAGCGGCGTCATGAAGCGCTTCTTGCTCCGCTCGAAGAAGTCCTGGAGCCGCTCGGGGTGGCGGTCCACGAAGCTCTCGAGTCGCTTGCGCCGCTCCGCGTCGATCGCCAGGTCGTCGCGACGTGCCGCCACGCGCTCGGCCGCCTCGGCGTGCGTGGCGACCTTCGCCTCGACGCAGTGAAGGCACAGGCGCTCGCGGTCCGCGAGCGCGCGGACCATCTGGTAGGGAATCCATCCTCCCGCGGCCGCGCCGGGCCTCCGGGCCGCCTCGGTCGAGAGGACGAGCAGCCTTCGCAGCGGCAGGGCATAGTCCCCCACGTGGAGGGCGATGGCTTCGGGATCGCCTGCGGCCGCGATGTCGCGCAGCTCCTCCTCGGTCGGGACGAAGGAGCCGTCGGGGAGCGGCGCGTTCCCCGTGATGCGGCCGATGGCCTCCTCCTTGCGCTGGGCCAGGAGGTGCTGCCTCACGGTCTGCGTCATCTCGTCGAGAGAGAAGGTCTTCTCCTCCATCACCTGCTCGACGAGGAAGATGTGGTACCCGTCGCTCGTGCCCACCGGATCGCTCGGTGTTCCCGGCGACAGCGCGAAGACCACTCGCGCGAGATCGGCGGCGCGGTGGCCTCCTCGAGCCAGCCGATGAGCCCACCCTGGACGCGCGATTCGGAATCCGAGCTGGTCCGCGCCACGTCCTCGAATCGCTCGCCGGCCAGGATCCGCTGCCTGAGCGCGGCGGCGCGTCCCCGGAGCTCCTCGCGGGAAACCCCGTCCGCCTGGCGAAGGAAGATGCCGTAGACCAGGCGCCGCGCGGGACGCCGGTACTGATCGCGATGCTCGTCGTAGAAGGCACGGACGGCGGCGTCGTCGACGGGCGCGAGATCCGCCGGCCGGCTTCGCTCGAAGCAGAGATCGGCGAGCGCGCCGCGCTCCATCTCGAGCGCGGACTCGGCGACCTCCTTCGACGCCGCCGTGCCGTCGGCGCGCGCGGCCTTCAGGAGCTCGTCCTCGACCACCATGTCGCGCACCAGCCGCTCCCAGTCCTCGAGAGCGTTCCCGACGTCGCGCCTCCTCGCCGGGGGCAGCGAGATGACGTAGTCGTCGACGTCGTCCATCGTGATGTCTCCGAGCGACGTCGTGGCGACCACGATCCCCGCGTCGCGGTGGCGGCAGCCCGGCGTCGCGGCGGCCAGCGCGGCGAGCAGCGCGACGGCGAGGATCTCGCTCGCCCGCGTCATGGGCGCTCGGGCTCCTTCAGGAGCTCCGCCCCCTTCTTGTCCTCGTCGCTTCCCGGGGCGAGCGCGCGGATCTCGGCGATCTGCTTCTCGGCGGCGGCGCGATCGCCCTGGTCGAGGTCGACCACCGCCAGCGCGAGCCGCGCCCGAAGGTATCGGGGATCGAGGAGGATCGCGCGCTCGAAGTGGCGCGCCGCGGCGTCGAGATCCTCCTCCTCGACCCGGAAGGTCCCCAGGTTGTAGAACGCGCGGGCGTCATAGGGGTCGTCGCGCGTGGCCTGGGTGAGCTCGCGCTCCGCGTCGCCCCGCTTGCCCGCGAGCGCCAGGTCGACGGCGCGATCGATGCGCGCCGGACCGTGCTTCGGATCCAGGGCGAGCGCCTTCTCGAGCGCGGCGCGCCGGCCCGCGTCGTCTCCCATCTCCTTCGAGAGCAGCGAGAGGAGGTACTGGCCATCGGCCGTCGGGCGGCCGGCCTGGACTTCGCGCAGGAGCCCTGACGCCTCGTCGCGCCGGCCGGTGGCGAACATCGCCTTCACGAGCTGGAGGACGAGCGGCTCGCTGACCGCGCGGCCCTCGGCCCCCGTTCGGATCTTCGTCACCTCCGCGAGGGCCTCGTCGACGAGCCCGAGCATCACGTCGGCCATCGCGAGCATCTCGTGGTAGCTCGCGTTGCCGGGGTCGCGGGCCGTGAGGCTCGTCAGGATCTCGCGCCCCTCGAGCGCGCGCCCCTGGTACAGGAACTGCTTGGCCATGGAGATGTCGCTCACGTCCTTGACGCGATCCTGGGGCGGCGTCCCTTCTTCTTTGAGCACGTCGACGACGTTCTTCACCGGGGCCTCCGAGGCGAGATAGCCGAGCGCCATCAGGCGCTGGCGGGTCTCCTCGTCGACGGGAGTTGCTGGAGCGTTGGACGCGGAGGCGTTCGCCGCGAGGAACGCGGCCAGGCGGTCCCGCATCGCCTTCGCGTCCGCGGGCGACGTGCCCGACAGATCCTGCTTCTCCGCGGGATCGGCCACGAGATCGAAGAGCTCCGCGCGCGGCCCGTGGACGTACTTGCGGCTGCCCTGGAAGATTGCCCGAAGCTCGCCCCAGCCGTTGGTCAGGCGCGGCGAGAGCGTCTCCGCATAGAGCACGCGGCCATCGTCGGGCGGGGGCTTCTCGCCCCGCACCATGGGCGCGAGGCTCCGGCCCTGGAGGCCCGCCGGCGCCGTCACGCCGAGAAGATCGAGGATCGTGGGCACGATGTCGACGGTCCCCACGCGCTCCGCGACCACGACCGCGGGCGGTGCTCCGGGAGCGCGGACCACGAGCGGGACGTGGAGCGTTCCCTGGTAGAGCAGCATCGAGTGCGTGCTCTCGTCGTGCTCGCCGAGCCCTTCGCCGTGGTCGGCGGTGAAGACGACGAGCGTTCGATCGAGCACCTTCTTGCGGTCGAGGGTCGAGAGCAGCTGGCCCAGCGTCTCGTCCGCGTAGGCGATCTCGCCGTCGTAGAGGTCGTCGGCGTAGAGCTCGGCGTAGGGCGGAGGGGGATCGTGCGGCTGGTGGGCGTCGAAGTAGTGGACCCAGAGGAAGAACGGCGCGCCGGCGTGGGTCTCGACCCACGGGAGCACCGCCTCGTTGACCAGGGCCGCGCGCCGTTCGTCGAAGTAGATGCCCGTCTTCGCGCGCGTCGCGCGCCCCTCGTGATCCTCGCGCGCGACGTTGAAGCGGTCGTCGTAGAGGTCGAAGCCCTGGTCGAGCCCGAAGCGGCGCGCCAGCGGGAACGCGCCCACGGCCGCCGCGGTCGCGTAGCCGTTCCGCTTCAGGATCTCGGCGAGGGTCTCCCGCTCGGGCGCGAGCACGAACAGCCCGTTGTCGCGCACGCCGTGGGCGATCGGGTACTTGCCGGTCATGATGGTCGAGTGGCTCGGGCACGTGATGGGGGCTGCGGTGACCGCGTTCTCGAAGCGGCACCCTTCCGCGGCGAGCCGGTCGATCGTCGGGGTCTCGATGCTCGTGTTTCCGTAGCAGCCGATGTGGTCCGCCCGGGTGGTGTCGAAGGTGACGATGAGGACGTTCGGCCGTTGCGCGACCGGGGCGCCGGCCCGCCCGCATGCGGCGAGCGTGAGGAGCAGAGCGAGCGCCGATGACCGCTTCAAGCGGACGGATCTTAGAGGCTGCCGCGGGGAAGCGCCTGCGGTCTGGAGGCTGGGCCGTGGTAGCATGCGACCATGGGGTTCCCATGAAGAAGGTGATCGCACTTGGAGTTGTCGTCCTTGCCGTCGGCGCGCTGGCGGTTGCGGGACAACGCAAGATCCACGCCGGACAGCACAAGTGGCAGAAGGCGCCTCGTCAGGGCGTGGTTCACAAGACGGGTTCCACCCCTGTCAAGAAGCTCGCGAACGTCCGGCACGTCAGGAACGGGATGAAGAAGATCCATGGGATCAACTTCATCCAGTACGACTCCGGTAACGCGAACGCCGTGGGGAACCAGTTCGCCTTCGTGTACGGGAACCGCTTCAACAGCAACAGCGGCGCGCCCATCCCGGCGAGCGCGCAGATCACGCAGGTGCAGTGGTACCTCGGTGTTCTGAGCGGCACCGGCGGCTGGGTCTCCTTCTATGGACCGCCGGTCGGGACAACCGCGCCGGTCATCACCGCCATCAACTTCTCCGGTCTGGTGCTCGGCATGAACACCAAGGCCGTGGCCGTCGCTCCTGGCTCGGACTTCCTCGCCGGCGGGCTCAACTTCGCGTCGTCCGCGAACCCGACGGGCAACGCTGTTGCCGTCGACCAGGGTGGGACGACCCAGGGCCAGGGTTTCCACGGCATGCTGATCCACTCGACCCTCTCGCCCGTCAACTACGCGCCTCTGCCCAATACGAACGGCGTCTTCCGCGTGTACGGAACGTCCGTTCCCGTCGAGCTGATGCAGTTCGAGGTCACCGACTAGGTTCGACGCCGGGGGCGGGCATCCACTCGCCCCCGCAACTCGGCGCGGGAGGGCCCGGGCGCGTCACATCTGGAGGTCCAGCGACGCGATCGACTCCGCCTCGATCGACTCCTGCAGGGCGCGGACGCGTTCGTTGCCGAGCTTGTTCTCGGCGTTGCCTCGCGCCTCCTCGAACGTCATCTCGCGCTCCGGATCGCCACTCTCGAGGCGCACGATCCAGAACGCGCCATCCTGCTCGACGAGCTTGCCCACCTCGCCGGCACGCAGCGTCCTGGCGGTGGCCAGGACGTTCGGGAACGCCGAAAGCTGGCGGGCCGTCATGAACCCGACCCTCCCGCCCGAGGTGGCGGACGGGTGGTCGGATTCGGCCCGCGCAGCATCCTCGAAAGCGACCTTCCCCGCGGCGATTCGATCGCGGAGGTCCTCGGCCCGGGCGTAGCTGGCGCGGAGGTCCGCGCCGGGGTCGCGGTGCATCCTGATGACGGAGAGATCGAACCGCGGCCGCGTCCGGAAGGACGCACGGTGGGCGTCGAAGTAGGCCTGCACCTCGGCCGGAGACGGCGCGACCAGCCGCTTCTCCACCAGGACCCTCATCCGCTCGCTCGCGAGGATCGCGAGCCTACGGAAAGCGAGCGCGCTCCGTGTTCGAGGGTCCCGATCGAGGCCGAGCTCGCGAGCGCGCGTCGCGGCCGCCTGGCGGGCGAGCACGCGATCGAGCACGCGCTGCACGCGGGGCCTCGGATCGGCGACATCGTCCTCGTCCGCGGGGTCCCAGCCCAGCATCACGACGAGGTCGCGGCGCTCGAGCTCGACGCCGTTGGCGCGCATGACGACGACGCCGGCGCTTCCGGCGTGCTCGATGGCGTGCCAATCGATCTCGGCCTGGGCGGCGGCGAGCCACGCGCCCGTGAGCGACGACCAGACGCGATCCAGCTCGGCGGCCCGGAGCGTCCTCTCCAGCGCCGGCCGCGCCTCGTCGTAGGAGACGTCCTTCGCTTCGCGCACCGCGTCGCACCTGAAGATGGCGAGGCCGTCGTCGAGCTCCACCACCTCGCTGCACTCGCCGGGGGCGAGATCCTTGACGGCGCGCTCCACGGCGGCGGGAAGCTGGCCGGGTGTGACGTATCCGATGACCCCACCCCGGAAGCGGGTCTGGGAATCGGAGTGTCGCTTCGCGAGCTCCGCGAAGCTCCCGCCCGCCGCGATTTCCTCGCGCAGCTCCCCGAGCTCGGCGCTGGCCGAGGCCCGCGCGTCCTCCGAGGACCCGGGGGGAGCCGCTTGTAGATGTTCATGAGTCGCATCGCGCGGGCGAGTGGAACTGGGTCCCGCGCGCCGCGTAGCGCACGCGGATCGCGCTCTCGGGGATCTCGATCTCGCTGCCGGTCCGGGTCCGGAGCGCGCTCTCGAGCGCGGTGCGTTCGTCGTCCTCGAGACGGAACCGGACCGCCGGGTCCCGATCCTGCCCCGCGCGGATCGCGGCGCTCGCGAGCGACTTCACGAGGGCGAGCTGCTCGACCACCTCGCGATCCGACGACGCGTCGCCGCCGGCGTGCTTGAACGCCCGCCATGCGTCGATCTCCTCGCGATCGATCGCGACGCGCTGGCCTTCGTCGGAATAGGTCGCGAAGGCGCCCGGTGCGGGCTGCCTGCAGGCGCCGAGCATCAATAGGGGCAGAAGGCTCGCCGCGCGCGGGATCACGGAGGAAGCACGACGCCGAAACGCTCCGCGAGACAGGAGGCGATCTCGCCGTCCGCGAGGACCGTCTCCTCGCGCTCGCTGCCGCGCGTCACGATGAGCCGGTCGTCCGAGAGCGTGACGCGCCCTCCGGGGACCGCCAGCGAGCAGACGCGCTTCCTCGTGAAGGGCGATTCGGGCGACGTCTGGTGATGTCGGCACATGGCCTCGAAGTCCTCGATCCGGCGCGGAGTGCGGTCGAAGAGATAGGCGTCCTCCCATGTCCCGTCGTCGCGCCGGCAGCGCATGGTCTCCCTGCCCCCCGGGGCCGGCGCCACGGCGTAGGTCCCCGAGAGCTGGTCCTGCCGGCCCGGGTGGTCGAGGTCGAGGGGCTCGACGAAGCTGTCGCCGAAGCCGACGTCGGCGAGCCATCGCCCGCCGCGATCGCGCGCGCTCACGACGAGGGCCATGTGATCGAAGTCCGGGCCGAACCCGCCGCTCTGGCTCGCGACGCGCGCGGACACCATCGTCACCTCGAAGTCGAGGCTGCGGAGGAGCCACGCGAACAGCGCGTTGCACTCGTAGCAGAAGCCGCCGCGGCGGCCCTCGACGATCTTTGCGTAGAGCGAGGGAAGCGACAGCACGATCGGGCGTGCCGGGATGTCGAGGTTCTCGAAGGGCACCGCGTACATGTGATGGCGGTGAAGCGCGCGGAGGGTCTCGAGCGACGGATCGAGGGAGCCGCGGTAGCGCATCCGGTCGAGGTAGTTGGTCGCGTCCATGCACGGTTCGGCCGCGGCGGCGGCGCGATGGGGCATGCTACGCTTTTCCCGCCCTGGACGATCCCGCCGCGGCCCTCGAGGAGCGCCCCTCGCGGCGCGAACGTGTCGACGCTCTTCCGCTTCCTCGGGCGGGAAGGCCGGGACTTCGGCGGGTCGCACATCGCCATTCGCGCCGGCTTCTGCCGCATCTGCGAGTCGCCGGCGCTTCACAAAACTTCACGGAACCGCGCGCCCCGCCGCAAAGACGCCCCCGTACTTTACGGTTGAGAAGCGAGGCAGAGACCTCGCGCGAAAGGGAGCACGAACATGAAGAAGACGCTACTGGTCGGTGGAAGCCTCGTTGCCATCATCGGTCTCATCCTGGCCCTCGGCCCCGCGAAGAGCTACGCGGCGAACAGGGTGCTGGGGCGCGGGTTCGGCGGTCCGGAGCACGAGCGGATCTTCCGCGCGGTGATGGATGCGAAGCTCGACATCGTGGCGGAGAAGCTCAACCTCTCGGCGGAGCAGAAGGACAGGGTCACCGCGATCAAGGACGACCTGATCCAGAGCTTCAAGGAGAACCGGGAGAGCTGCAGGGACCTCCACGGGAAGTTCGCCGCCGAGTTCCAGAAGGACACCCTCGACCGCGCGACGCTCGACGGGCTCGCGAACGAGCGCAAGGCGAAGCACGCCGTGATGGAGGACAAGGTCAAGCAGGCCATCGTCGACATCCACGACCTCCTCACTCCCGAGCAGCGGGCGGAGCTCGTGGACCTCGTGAAGGAGCACTTCGAGCGCGGCATCGCCGAGTAGTATGCTCGACCCAGTGCGGGCGCCGAGCGCGAGCCCGGCGCCCGCGGTTCTTCTCTCCGTGCCGACGCAGGTCCTCTTGATCGAAGACGACGGGAAGCTCGCTTCCCGGCTCAAGGAGTACCTCGCGACGCACGACATGAAGGTCGCATGGGCGCCCGACGGTGCCGCGGGGTTGCGCGAGGTGAGTTCCCACCCGCCGGACGTCGTCCTCCTCGACGTGATGTTGCCCGGCATGGACGGCTTCGAGATCTGCAAGCAGATCAGGAGGAGCTCGCGCGTGCCGATCCTCATGCTGACGGCGCGCGGCGAGGAGGCGGATCGCATCGTGGGCCTCGAGATCGGCGCCGACGACTACCTGCCCAAGCCCTTCAGCCCGCGCGAGCTCGTCGCCCGCATCCGTGCGGTGCTGCGGCGTCTCCAGCCCGCCGACGACGAGGGGCCGCTGGCGTTCGGCAAGATCGTGATCGATCCGGGCGGGCGGCGCGTCCAGAAGGACGGCCGCGAGGTCCAGCTCACCGCCTACCAGTTCGATCTGCTGCACACGCTGGCGTCGCGCCCCGGGCGCGTCTACACGCGCGACGAGCTCTCGGAGCTGACCAAGGGGTCGCAGCTCGGCGTCAACGATCGCAGCATCGACGTCCACGTCTCGCGCATCCGCGCCCTCATCGAGGACGATCCGAAGCGTCCGCGCTACGTGAAGACGCTCAGGAGCGCGGGCTACGTCTTCGTCAAGGACCCGGGCGAGGACGACGCCTGAGCCTCTTCGCGCGGATCTACCTGACATTCGTTGGGGGCCTGTTCCTCGCGGCGTTCGGCGCCGGCGGGCTCACCTTCGTGGTCTTCGTGCTCGGCGCGGGCGGCGACGTGATGGAGCCGCGCCTCCGGGGGATCGCGCACCAGATCGCGCGCCGCTTCTCGCAGGAGGCGTCGGAGGATCTCGGGCGAGCGCTCGACGCCGGCGACCGGGCGGCCGTCGAGCGGATCCTGCGGGACGCGTCGCTCGATCTGCAGGTGCGGCTCGTCGCGTGGGATCTGAAGGGCCAGAGCTACGGTAGCGGCCCGGGGCTCGCGGGGGCGCTGCCGCAGACGACGCGCGATCGCGTCGTGCGCGGGGAGACGGTCGTCCAGCGTCCAGGCCTGCGCTGGACCTACGCACCGCTCTCACGGGACGGTCGTGTGCTCGGGATCGTCGGCATCTCCCCTTCGCTGCGGCCGCCTCCCGGTCACCTGGCGCGCCTCTTCATGTTCCTCATGGGCTTCTTCGGCATCATGGCGCTCCTCACCTATCCGGTGGCCCGCGGCATGTCGCGAAGGCTCGAGCACCTGACGGCCGGAGCGCGCCGGATCGCCGCGGGCCAGCTCGACACGCGCGTCGCCGCGGGAGGCGGCGACGAGATCGCCGTGCTCGGCCGCGCGATGAACGAGATGGCGGAGAAGCTGGCGGCCCTCATGAGAGGACAGAAGGAGCTCGTCGCCGCCGTCAGCCACGAGCTGCGATCGCCGCTCGCGCGCCTGAAGGTGTCGCTCGAGATGGCGGCGGAGGGTTCGGGAGGGGCGGCGGCGCAGGCGCGCCACGTCGCGGAGATCCAGGCAGACCTCGAGGAGCTCGAGGTGCTGGTCAACGACCTGCTCCTCGCGTCGCGGCTCGAGCTCGCGGAGTTCCCGATGAGCCCCGAGCCGATCGATCTCGCGGAGCTGGCACGGCAGGTCTCGGGCCGGTATCCCGGCGTCGAGATCGCCGTCGAAGGCGACGCTCGTCTTCGCGCCGACGGCAAGCTCCTTGGCCGCGTCATCTCCAACCTCGTCGAGAACGGGCTCAAGGCCCAGCAGGCGGGAGGCATCGCAGGCCCCGTCACGGTGACGGTACGCGGCCACGCCGATCGCGTGGAGGTCCTGGTCCGAGATCACGGTCCCGGGGTCCCGCCCGCGGAGCGCGAGCGCATCTTCGAGCCCTTCTACCGCCTCGACCCCTCGCGCTCCCGCGAGAGCGGCGGTGCCGGCCTCGGCCTTGCGATCGCGCGGCGCATCGCACTGCGCCACGGCGGGACGCTGACCGTGGGCGACGCCCTGGGCGGCGGCGCGCTCTTCGCGCTCTCCGTGCCGCGCGGCACGTGAGGTCCTGCGCCTGATCGTCGGACGCGCGCCACTCTTGCCGGGAGGCGCTCCCGTAGACTAGCCTTCTCGCGATAACCGGCATGCGCGTCCTTCCCGTCACGGTCCTGCTCGCGGCCGCCGCTCGCGCGGCGCTCTCGCTGGAGCCGTGCGTGGGCGGCCAGGCCGGGGGCTACCCGTGCCGCTCCGTGGACCTCCGGTCGTTCGTGCCGCTCGCGACCTACGGGGCGGCGGCGACCAACGACGTCTGGGGCTGGGTCGATCCGGGCAACGGCGACGAGTACGTGCTGCTCGGATGCGACAACGGCACGGCCTTCATCCGCATCACCAACCCCGACAACCCCGTGTACGTGGGCAAGCTCCCGCTGCACAGCGGGGCGCACGCCTCGAGCTGGCGCGACCTCGAGGTCTACCAGGATCACGTGTTCGTCGTGTCGGATAGCGCCGGGCCGCACGGGATGCAGGTGTTCGATCTACGCCAGCTCCGCGGCGTCAGCGGAGGCGTCACCTTCGGCGAGACGGCCTGGTACGACGGCGGGGATCTCCTGCGCAGCGCCCACACGATCGCGATCGACGTGGCCACGGGCTACGCCTACGCCTGCGGCGGGTTCGCCCTCGGCAAGACCCACGGCGGGCCCCAGATCATCGACATCCGGACGCCGACGTCTCCCGTCTTCGTCCGGCAGTTCGACGACGACGGCTACACGCACGACGCCCACTGCGCGGTCTATCACGGCCCCGATGCCGCCTACGCGGGCCACGAGGTGTGCTTCTGCAGCAACGAGGACACGGTGACCCTCGTCGACGTCACCGACCACGCATCGCCTTCGATCATCTCGAGGACGACCTACCCCGGCGTCGGTTACACGCACCAGGGCTGGCTCACCGAGGACCACCACTACTTCCTGCTCGACGACGAGCTCGACGAGAGCCAGTACGGCCACAACACGCGCACCCGCATCTTCGATATGGCGAACCTCGCCGCGCCTCAGCTCATCGGCATCTACGACGGGCCGACGACCGCCACAGATCACAACCTGTACGTCAAGGGCGCCTACGTCTACGAGTCGAACTACCGGGCGGGCCTGCGCATCCTGAGCCTCGCAGAGGTGGGAGCGGGGCGTCTCTCCGAGGCTGCCTACTTCGACGTCGTTCCGGGAAGCGACGCGGTCGGCTACGCGGGCACCTGGGCCAACTACCCGTACTTTCCGAGCGGCAACGTCGCCGTCGCGAGCATCGAGTCGGGCGTGTTCATCGTCCGCCCGAACCTCCAGAGCTACGATGCGGACGTGGACGGGAGCGGCCTCGTGGACGGCTATGACCTCATCCTCCTCGGCTTCTCCTTCGGCCGCACGGCGGGCGATCCGCTTTTCAACCCGCGCGCCGACATCGATGGGAGCGGCGTGGTGGACGGAAACGATCTCGCGATCTTGACGGCCGCGTTCGGCAAGGCGGCTTAGGCGTGGCCACGCCGCGCGCCAGGGTGCTCGTCGTGGACGACGATCCGGCGGTCGTCGAGCTCGTCGCGATGTGGCTCGATCGCGAGCACGACGTGGTGACGCGCACCGACTCTCGCGAGGCGATCCCCGCGATGCGGGAGCGCCGGCCGGACCTCGTGGTCCTCGACGTCATGATGCCCGGAATGTCCGGGCTCGACGTCGCGGCGCGGATGCGCGCGGATCCGGATCTCTCCGAGGTGCCGATCCTCTTCATCTCCGCGTACGAGGCGATCCTCGAACGGCACGAGAGGGAGCTCGTGAGACCCTGGGGCCTCCTCAGCAAGCCGTTCGAGGGGAAGGTCCTGGTTGCGAGGGTACGCCAGATCCTCGAGGCGGGAGGTCCGAGGAAGACGTAGGACGTCTGGCATTGGATGGATTCGACCCTAACCTGATCGACGACGAGCACGAGGCTTCGGAAGCGGCGAACGTCCTGGAGTCCTCGGCGCCGCTCCCGGACCGCGATCGCTTCCGCTGCCCGAGCTGTGCGGAGCTCATCCTCAGGGGCGCGAGCGTGTGTCGCTTCTGCGGTCGAGAGATCGGCGGGCGAAGGACGGCCGTGCGATTGCTGATCCTCCTCGCCGTCGCCGCGGCGGGGTTGGCGGTCGTCCTCTTCCGTCCCACCGATCCGCGGGAGCTGGAGTCGCTCGAGAAGTGGGTGTGGCCGTCGTCCGTCGGCGGCGCGAGGCCGGACCTGTCCGTCGACCCGACCCCGCTGGGGGCCCCGCGCGCGGTGCTGGGCCCGGACCGCGTCGCCGAGCTCTCCCGTGCGGTCGTGCGCATCGAGGCGTTCGACGCCGGCTTCGGCTCCGGGTTCGTCGTCTCGGCGGATGGCAAGGTGATCACGTCGAGGCACGTCGTCGAGGGAGCGACGCGGATCGCGGCTCTCTTCTCGGACGGGCGCGAGCTGGATGCTCGCAAGGTGTCCGAGACGATTGGCGGGGACCTCGCCCTGCTCCAGCTCTCCAGCGGCGCCGGGTTGACGCCCCTGGACCTCGGCGATGCGACCGGCCTCGCCGCGGCCGACGAGGTGACGGCGATCGGGTTTCCGCTCGGGCTCAGGAAGACCGTCGTGACGCGCGGGATCGTGTCCGCGGTCCCGATCGTGCTTCCCGGCGTCCCGCTCGTGCTCGTCCAGATCGATGCGTCCATCAACCCGGGCAATTCCGGCGGCCCGCTGTTCGATCGCGCGGGCCGGGTCGTCGGCGTCGTGGCCGCGAAGATCTACGGGGCGGAGAGCATGAACTACGTCGTGCCGGTGAACTACGTGACGGATCTCGGGATCCGGGGTATCCCGGAGGAGAGCACGGCCCGGTTCGCGGCGTGGAGGGATCAGCTCAAGACGGAGCTCGCCGACAACGACGCGACCCTCGAGGTCGCGGGTCCGGTCGCCGATCAGGTGAAGATCCTCGGTGTCTTCCGCGACGGGAGCGATCTCGTCGTGTTCGTCGCTCTGCTGAATGCCTCCGGCAGGGCGGTCGTCGCGCCGAACGCGCTCACGGTCACGGCGGACTGGGAGGCCGGCGACAAGGCCGGCAGCGGTGGCTGCGCGGGATACGCCCAGCCGCTCACCGGCGACTTCAAGGAGGCGTCCCAGGGCGTCGCCAAGCGGGTCGGGTTCAGGAACGACGGCTCTCCGATGGTCGCCGTGCGGGTCGAGTGTCCGAAGATCGAGGCCGAGGCGGGGCGCACGCTCAAGGTGCGTGTCCGCGCCTCGGGCGTGAACAAGCCGGCGGAGCACGTCGGCACCACGTAGGCGCGTCTCGTCGTCCGGCGCCACGGCGGCCGGGCTGCTTGACACGACCCGCGGGCGAGCCCTAGCATTCGCGCGGTTCTTCTGGGGACGGGTGAGCCTCCGCGTCGGAGGCCGTAGGGAAGGCGGTGAGAGACCGCCACTGCCCCGCAACTGTGAGCAGCAGCGAAACCCGCACGTTCGCCACTGGGCAACCGGCCCGGGAAGGCGCGGGGAGTAGGGAGGCTGCAAGTCAGGAAACCTGCCCGCCCCGACAGTCGAGGTGAAATGGCTCTTCGTGGGACGAGGGTCAGGACTGCGGGATGCGTGGACGCCGGGACGTCGCCGTGTGTCGTGCTCCGTGGACCGTCGCTCCGGGGAGCTCAGGCAGCGTTGATCCCCTGACGGTCCGCCGTCGGGGCACATCGCCCGGCCGCGGGGCCGGGCTCGAGGTCCCTGAGAATGAGTATCCGAGTCATCCGCGCGGCCAGCGCCGCGCTCGCCGCCATTCCGTTCCTTCTCGGCGTCGTCTCCGCTCTCGCCGGCGACGACGATACCAAGCCGAAGGATGAGAGTGCCTACGACATCGTCGTCACGACGACGCTCGAGGACAAGTCCGTCGCCGACTCGCCCACGTCGGTCACCGTCATCACGAAGGAGGACATCGATCGCCAGGAGGCGCGTCTCCTCGGCGAGGTGCTGCGGACCGTTCCCGGGATCGACGTCGTGCAGTCGGGCTCTCCGGGCCACACGACCTCGGTGTTCGTCCGCGGCACCGACATCAACCAGATGCTGGTGCTCCTGGACGGCGTGCCGCTCACCGATCCCTACTTCGGCGGCTACGACTTCGCCTCGCTCTCGACCGAAGCCGTCGAGCGGATCGAGATCGTCCGCGGGCCCTTCTCGGCCATCTACGGCAGCGACGCCATCGGCGGCGTCGTCAACATCATCACGCGCCGCGGCAACGAGGGGTTCCACCTCGACGCCGCCCTCGAGGGTGGGAGCGATGCGTACGGGCGGGCGCAGGTGGGGCTCGGCGGAGGGAGCGATCGGCTCGACTACTTCGTTTCGGGATCCTGGCGGGACGGCGACGGCACCTTCGCGAACGACGACTTCCGCGAGGGAACGGGGCTCGCCGACGTCGGCTTCGAGCTCGCCAAGGACATGCGCATCGGGTTCTCCGGACGGGTGACCGATCTCGACATCGGCATCCCGTTCAACGGGACATCTCCGTCGCCGTGGCGCTCGTCGTCGACGGAGGAGCGCGTCTACAGCGTCCCGTTCACTCACCGCGTGAGCGATCGCTTCGACTACGCGCTCACGCTCTCGCACATCGACGCCACCTACGACTACGACGATCTCGGCAACCCATCGTTTGCCTACTCCTCGCACACGGTGACCGATGCCGACCGCGCGAGCGCCCAGGGAAGCCTGACGATCGGGCCGAACCGGGTGTCGTTCGGGGCGAGCCTCGAGGACCTCACCGCCGACAACGAGGACAACTCCGCGGTCAACCTCGACTCCGTGTCGAACGACTCCTGGGGCGCCTTCGCGCAGGACAGCATCGCGTGGCACGGGTTCGACGTCGCGATCGGCGTGCGCTACGACGATCACGACTCCTACGGCTCGTCCGTCTCCCCGCGGGCGAACCTCTCCTACGGCTGGGGCGACGCCGACGCGGGCGTCAAGATCAAGGCGGGGTACGGGAAGGCATTCCGCGCTCCGAGCGCCGGCGAGCTCTACTTCCCCGGCTCCGGCAACCTGCTCCTCGACCCGGAGGAATCGCGATCGTGGGAGGTGGGGTTCGGCGGCCACTTCTGGGACGGTCGTCTCCGCGCCGACGCGACCTACTTCGACACGAAGGTGAAGGACCTGATCGACTTCGAGTTCACCACCTACACGTTCCAGAACATCGGCGAGGCGTCGATGAAGGGCGTCGAGGTGTCGTTCACGGGCGACCTACCGAAGGGCTTCGACGTCGCGCTCTCCTACACGCACCTCGATGCGAAGGACGAGACGACCGGCCTGGCCCTGAAGCGCCGCCCCGACAACCGCGCGTCGCTCACCCTCAACTACGCGTGGGACGAGAAGCTCGACGTCAACGGCAAGCTCCTCTGGGTCGACGATCGCCCCGACATCGACCCCGACCTCTTCACCGACATCACCACCGACGGCTACACGCGCTTCGATCTCGCCGCGTCCTACCGCGCCCTCGACTGGCTCGCGCCCTTCGTGCGGGTCGAGAACGCCTTCGACTCGGACTACGCGGAGGCGGCGGGCTTCCCGGCGCCGGGCCGCACGTTCGTTGGAGGCGTCAAGCTCACGGTGCGATGAGCGCCCCGGACCTTCCGACGCGGATCGTGTGCCTCACCGAGGAGACGACGGAGACGCTCTATCTCCTCGGCGAGGGGCACCGCGTCGTCGGCGTATCGGGTTACACGGTGCGGCCGAAGGAGGCGCGCGAGAAGCCCAAGGTCTCGGCGTTCATCAGCGCGAAGTTCGACAAGATCCTCGCGCTCGATCCGGACCTCGTGCTCGCCTTCTCGGACCTCCAGGCGGACCTCGCGGCGGAGCTGATCCGCCGCGGGGTGCCGGTCTTCACCTTCAACCAGCGCGGCGTCGCGGAGATCCTCCAGATGGTGCGCCTCGTCGGTGCCATCGTGGGTCGCGGCGCGGAGGCCGAGGCCCTCGCGGCGTCTTTCTCGGCGGGCCTCGAAGCGATCCGGGCATCGGCCGCGAGCTTCCCGCGTCGGCCGCGCGTCTTCTTCGAGGAGTGGGACGACCCTCTCATCTCGGGCATCCGGTGGGTCGACGAGCTCATCGAGATCGCCGGAGGCGATCCGTGCTTCCCGGATCTGAGACGGCACCAGGCCGCGAAGGATCGCGTCCTCGCACCGGCAACGGTGCGCGCCGCGAGGCCCGACGTCGTGATCGGATCCTGGTGCGGCAAGAAGATGCAGAAGGCGAGGGTCCGCGCCCGCGACGGATGGGACGACGTCCCCGCGGTCCGCGCCGGCCATCTCTACGAGGTCAAGTCGACGATCATCCTCCAGCCTGGTCCCGCGTCCCTGACCGAGGGCGTCCGCCAGCTCCACGCCCTGATCGCGCGCGCCGCCGGCGCGCCGGTCGACGCGGCCCTCGTTGCGACCGCGACGCCGCTGGACCGCGACGCCGCATGAGGGCCTTCCTCGAGCGCCTGACTGCGGAGCTCGACGCCGAGGGCCTCAACACGCTGGGGGTCGTGGGAAGGGCGCGGTACGACGCCGCCGCCCCGCCGCGTGCGCGCTGCGATGCGATCCTGCCCGGCGCACGCTCGGTGATCGCCGTCGCGTCGGGAGGCCGCGCGCACTGGGACCGGATGCTCGTCCACATCGCAGGGGATCCCGTCGCGCGGCTCGCGCGCACCCGCCACCCGCTCGACGACTTCGGCAAGGCGGTGTTCGCGCGGCTCGGCACGTTGCTCGAAGGGTGTCGCGTGATCCACCCTCATCACGACGCTCCGGTGTTCCTGTCGTTCATCCCGCTCGGCGAGCTCGCCGGGATCGGCCGGTCGTCGGAGATCGGCCTCGTGGTGAACGACCGCCACGGGCCGTGGCTGGGCTTTCGCGCCGCCATCTTCACGCCGCACGCTCTGCCGGAGACCCCCGTCGCGCGCCGGCTCTGCGATCGATGCCCGGCGCCGTGCCGTGCGGCCTGTCCGGGCGAGGTCGTCGGCAACCGGGCGTTCCCCTGGGAGCGCTGCGCGGCGTTCCGCGAGGCGGCGTCGTCACCGTGCCGCAGGTCGTGCGCGGCGCGCGAGGCCTGCGTCGTGGCGCAAGATCAGATGTATCCGCCTCTCCAGCGCCTCTACCACGCCGATCGCGCGGCCGGTCGCGCGGATCTGTGCCGCATGTTCGGCGTCGCCGACGAGGTGGGCGTGTGATCGAGACGACTTCGCTCCCGCGCATGACGGCCTCGCGGCTCTTCCGATCTCTCGGCCTCCTCGCGATCCTCCTCGGGCTCGGCCTCGTCGCGGCGATCGCGCTCGGAGTGGAGCGCGTGGATCTTGGCCGTGCGCTCGAACCCGGCTCGATCGATCGGGCGATCCTGGTGAAGGCGCGCCTGTCGCGGGTCGTGCTCGGAGCGATCGTCGGCGCCGCCTTCCTCGGCGTCGGGCGGGACGTTCCAGGCGCTGCTCAGAAACCCGCTCGCCGACCCCTATGTGCTCGGCGCGCGTCTCGGGGGCGCTGCGGTGGGCGCCACCGTCGCCATCCTCCTCGGATGGGGGTGGCTGCTTCCATTGCTCGCGTTCGGCGGCGCGTTCGCGACGATCGTCGTCGTCTGCGGCTGGGCAGGTGCGCGGATCTCGTGCCGCACCTCGCGCTTCTCTCCGGAGTCGTCATCAACGCGAGCGCGGGCGCGGTGATCGTGGCGCTCAGATCGCTGGCGCGGCCGGAACAGGCCCAGGAAGTGCTGGTCTGGATCCTCGGATCGCTCTCGTCTCCCGCATGGGGCAAGATCGCGTGGGTCGCGGTCTGGACCTGGCTGGGGCTGGTCCTCTTGACGCTTCTCGCGCCCCGCATGAACGCGCTTGCCCTCGGCGACGAGGGGGCCCACTCGGTGGGCATCGACGTCGCGCGGACACGGCGCCATCTCTTCGTGCTCGGATCGCTCCTCACCGGGGCGGCGGTCGCCGTGACGGGACCGATCGGCTTCGTCGGGATCGTGGTGCCGCACTCGCTGCGTCTCATCTACGGCGCCGACCATCGCCTGCTGGTCCCGGCGAGCGCGATCGGGGCGCGCTCTTCCTGGTGCTCTGCGACACCGCCGCCCGGCTCGCGTTCCTGCCGTTCGGGTCCGAGCTCGCCGTCGGCGTGCTGACGGCGCTCCTGGGAGGACCGTTCTTCCTCGTGCTTCTCTGGCGGCGGCGCGGGACGCGTTATTTTTGATGCGTTGCCGCACGCCACGAACCGGCGAGGGACGCTTGTGACGCGGATCGCTCGGAGCCGAGCGTCCGTAGGGCGGGGGCTTGTCCCCCGCCGGTTCGTGATGCTGCTCCCGCTCGTGGTTGTGCTGAGTGCGCGTGCTGGGACCACCGTGACCGACGAGCTCGGGCGCAGCGTCGCCCTCGGCGCGGTGCCCGTGCGCCGCGTCGTCTGCCTCGCGCCGAGCGTGACCGAGATCCTGTTCGCGCTGGGCGCGGGCGACATGCTGGTGGGGCGCGACAAGTTCAGCGACGCACCCGAGGCGGCGCTTGCCGTGCCCATCGTCGGATCCGATCTCGAGCCGTCGCACGAGCGCATCCTCGGCCTGAAGCCCGACGTCGTCTTCACGGCGACCACGGCAAACCGCCAGGAGACGGCGGAGGACCTCGAGCGCTACGGCGTGCCCGTGTTCGTGACGAAGACCATGTCCCTCGCCGACCTCCGGGGCACGATCGTTCACGTGGGCGCGATCGTGGGCAAGACGCCGGAAGCCGCGAAGCTCGTGGCGTCGATCGACGAAGGGCTCGCGAAGATCCGGGCCGAACGCGAGAAGCTGCCGCGCGTCAAGACGCTCATCGTCGTCTGGAACGAGCCGCTCATGGTCGTGGGCCCCGGGAGCTACACGACCGAGATCCTGGAGGCGGCGGGCGGCGAGAACGTCGCGTCGGACGGGAGCCCGGGCTACCCTCAGTATGCGCTGGAGCGCGTGCTGCGGGCCGCGCCCCAGGTCATCGTCGTCGGATCCCACAAGGACGGCGGACAGGTGGAGGACCGCGTGACGTTCTGGACGCGCTACCGCGAGATCCCGGCGGTGCGGGATGGCCGCGTCATCCCGCTCGACGGCGACCTCCTGTTCCGTCCCGGCCCTCGCGCCGTCGAGACCGCGCGCATCGTGTTCGACGCGCTCTATCCGAAGGAGAAGGCGAAGCCGTGATCGTGAAGGACGTGGCCTTCGGGTACGGGGCGACCCCCGTCGTCGACGGCGTGAGCGTCGAGGCTCGGCCCGGCCAGCTCCTCGGGATCCTCGGGCCGAACGGCTCCGGCAAGACCACGCTCTTGCGGTTGATGATCGGCATCCTGCGTCCAACTCGAGGGTCCGTGACGCTGGGCGGGCGCGCGATCGACGGGATCCCGCGTCGGGAGCTCGCCCGGCAGGTGGCGCTCGTGCCGCAGGACTCTACCGTGGACTTCCCGTTCACCGTCACCGAGCTCGTGCTCCTCGGAAGGACGCCGCACCTCCCGGTGCTCGGCCTCGAGAGCCCGCGCGACGTCACGGCCGCGGAGAAGGCGATGGACGCCTGCGGCGTCCGCTCCTTCGCATCGCGGTCGGTCCACGAGCTCTCGGGAGGCGAGCTGCGCCGCGTACTCATCGCGCGCGCCCTCGCGCAGGAGACGCCTGTGCTCCTGCTCGACGAGCCGACCGGCGGCCTCGACATCCACCACCAGGTCGCCATCTTCGAGCTCCTGCGGCGCGAGGCGCGCGCGGGACGCACGGTCGTCGTGGTCGTCCACGACCTGAACCTCGCCGCCTGCTACTGCGACGCGCTCGTGCTCCTGAAGTCCGGCCGCGCGCTCGCGCAGGGAGGCGTCGAGGAGGTGCTGAGCTACCGCATCGTCCGCGAGGCTTACGGTGTCGACGTCTACGTCGGCGTCAACGAGATCACCGGCGCCCGCTTCTTGATCCCGATGGCGACGTCGTGATCGTCCTGGTGGGCGGCGGCGTCCGGTCCGGGAAGAGCGCGTTCGCGCTCGCACGCGCGCGGGAGCTCGCGCGCGCGCCGGTCTTTCTCGCGACGGCGGAGGGGAAGGACGCGGCAATGGCGGAGCGCATCGCGCGCCACGTGCGCGATCGCGGCGGCGCCCTCCTGACGGTGGAGGAGCCGCTCGACGTCCCCGAGGCGGTCGAGAGGATCGCCGCGACGCCTGGCCCGGACGCGATCGTCCTGGACTGCCTCACGCTCTGGATCTCGAACCTGCTCTGCGCCGGGAAGACGGAAGCGGAGGTCGAGGCGCGGGTGGGCGATCTCGTGCGCGCCCTGGGCCGGTGCTCCATTCCCGCGATCGTCGTGTCGAACGAGGTGGGCATGGGCGTCCACCCGGAGAGCGAGCTCGGGATCCTCTTCCGCGACGTCGTCGGGCGCGCGCACCAGTCCATCGCCGCGCACGCCACGGAGATCTACGTCGCCGTTCTCGGGACCGTGCTCCGTCTGAAGCCGGGCCCCGTCACTGCCATCTCGCCCGGAGGTCCTCCATGACCCTGCTTGCCGAAACCCTGTCGCGCATCACCGTTCCCAGCACCGAGGTCGCCCTGCGAGCGCAGAAGCTGCTCGACGGAAAGACGAAGCCCCGGCGCAGCCTCGGCGTGCTCGAGGACCTCGCGGTCAAGGTCGCGTCGATCCGCGTGATGGACGTCCCGCCGATCCCCAAGAAGGCCATCGTCGTGATGGCGGGCGATCACGGCGTCACGGCGGAAGGGGTGAGCGCCTACCCGCAGGAGGTGACGGCCCAGATGGTCCTCAACTTCGCCCACGGCGGCGCGGCGATCAACGTGCTCGCGCGCCACGCGGGCGCGGAGGTACGCGTCGTCGACATGGGGGTCAAGGCGCCGGTGCCGGATCTCCCGGGAGTTCGATCCGCGCGCGTCGGTCCCGGGACCCGCAACCTGGCGGAGGGCCCGGCGATGAGCCGCGAGGAAGCGGTACGGGCGCTCGAGGAGGGCATCGCGGTGGCGCGGGAGGCGATCGGCGCCGGCGTGGATCTCATCGGCATCGGGGAGATGGGCATCGGCAACACGACGTCCGCGAGCGCGCTCACCGCGGTGCTCGCTGGCGCGAGCCCCGCGGAGACCACGGGGCGCGGCACCGGCATCGACGACGCCGCCTATCGCAGGAAGATCGACGTCGTCGAGCGCGCCATCTCGAGCAACCGGCCGAACGCGAAGGACGCGATCGAGGTCCTCGCGAAGCTCGGCGGATTCGAGATCGCGGGCCTGGCCGGCGTGGTGCTCGGCGCCGCGGCGAACGCCGTGCCCGTCGTCATCGACGGCTTCATCTCCTCCGCCGCCGCTCTGGTTGCCGCGCGGATCGAACCCAAGGCCGAGGGCTATCTCATCCCGTCGCACGCCTCCGTCGAGGTCGGCCACCGCATCGTGCTCGCGGCGCTCGGCCTCCGTCCCCTCATGTCGCTCGACATGCGCCTCGGAGAGGGCACGGGAGCCGCCCTCGCGATGATGCTGGTCGATGCCGCCATCAAGGTGATGCACGAGATGGCGACGTTCGACTCGGCGGGAGTGACCGACACGGGGCGATGACCGCGCGCGCGATGTGAGACGATTACGGATGAGGTCGACCTGCGATGCGCAATGCTTACTCGATCCTGTCCGTTGTCATCCTTCCCGGCTCGCTTCTCCTCGCGCAGGACTGGCAACCCGGTCCGACCGCACCTGCCGGTCTGGTGGGGCGCACGTATGCCGGCATGGCCTACGACGCCAACCGCAACCGTGTCGTGCTGTTCGGCGGCGAGACGGGCACCGCGTGGCTCAACGACACCTGGGAGACGAGCGGCGGGATGTGGACCGCCGGCCCCACCGCACCTCCTGCGCTCACGGGGCGATCGCAGCTCGGCATGTGCTTTGACGCGGCGCGCGGCGTCGTCGTGATCTTCGGCGGTGTGAACAACGGGACGCTCAACAACGAGACCTGGTTCTACGACGGTAACGCCTGGACGCAGGGTCCGAGCGCCCCCGCCGCGCTCACGCCGCGGCGCGCGATCGGGCTGACGTTCGATCCGGTCCGCGCACAGTGCGTGCTCTTCGGCGGATTCGGCGCCGCCAGCGCCACGTCCGACACCTGGCTCCTGGACTCCGCGTGGACGCAGGGCCCCGCGGCGCCGCCGGCGATGACCGCGCGCGGCTCGTACGGGATGGCGTTCGACGGCCTCGGAGGGCAGACGGTGCTCTTCGGGGGATACACGAGCGGGAACGCGGCGCTGGGCGATACCTGGCTCTGGGACGGCGCCGCCTGGTCGGCGGGACCCGCAGCTCCCCCGGCGCTGACCCCGCGGTACAGCTGTTCCATGGCATCGGCGGCCACGGTCGCCGGCGGGTCGTCCGCGATCGTTCTCTTCGGAGGCTTCGACGGGGTACCCAACCGGCTGAACGAGACGTGGACGTTCTTCCAGGGGACGTGGACCCAGAGGCCTGGCCCGCCGCCCGCGCTGACGGCGCGAGCAGGAGCCGCCGTGACCGCCCCCGGGACCGTCCAGATCGGGGTGCTCCTGCTTGGCGGCGACGACGGGACCGTTCCGCTCAACGACGTCTGGAAGGACACGTGCGTGCTGCCCATGTTCTCCGGATCGGCGACGAACGTCTTCTATCTCTGGACGGGAAAGACGGCGAGCGGAAACTTCTTTGCCGGCGGCGGCCTCCCGCCCTACACGTTCCAGGTCGCCACGGGCGCTCTCCCGCCCGGCGTCACGCTGGGATCCTCGACCGGATCGATCTCCGGCGTTCCAGGTCAGGCCGGAGACTACCCGGTGGGCATCGTCGTCCAGGATGCGAACGGCTGCATCGGCGCCATCGAGGTGGAGTACGTCGTAAGCCAGACGCCGGACTCGGTCGTGGGCGGCGGGCCTGGTCCCACGAATCCGAACTCCGTCCGCATCTTCGACGCCGTCAACACCCAGGTGAACGAGTTCTTCCCGTACGGCGCGGGGGCCTTCGGCACCAACGTGGCCGCGGCAGCGATCGATCCCGCGTTCCTCACGACCGATTTCCGCGACGAGATGGTCAGCGGGCCAGGGCCGGGCCCCGTCCTCGGACCGCAGGTCCGCGCGTTCGCCTCGACCGGCAATCCGCTCGCCAAGGTCAACTACTTCGCCTACGGCACGCTCAAGTTCGGGGTGAACGTCGCCTCCGGCGACGTCGACGCGGACGGGATGTCGGAGATCCTCACGGGCCCCGGACCTGGGGGCGTGTTCGGCCCCCAGGTGCGGGGCTGGAACTACGACGGGACGGCGATCACGGCGATCGGCAAGATCAACTACTTCGCCTATGGCACGCTCAAGTACGGAGTGAAGGACGGCGGCGGGCGCCTCGATGTCGACGACTACGAGGAGATCGCCACCGGTCCCGGTCCCGGGTTCATCTTCGGTCCTCAGGTGCGCGGCTGGAACTACGACGGGACCGCGATCTCGGCGATCTCGAAGATCAACTTCAACGCGTTCACCGTCCTCCAGTACGGCGTCAACATCTCCATGGCCGACTACGATCTCGACGGCTACGAGGAGCTTGCTTGCTCGCCGGGCCCCGGCTCGACGTCGAGCTTCCCGTCCCAGTTCGTCGGGTTCAACTACGACGGGAGCGCGGTCGCCGCGATGCTGGCCTTCGATGCGACACCCTTCACGACGTTCTACGGCGGCCGGCCGGGCGCCGGCGCGCTGAGCGCCGATTCGCGCGAAGATCTCCTGGCCGCGCCTGGGCCCGATCCGGCGGCCGCGGCCACGATCCAGAAGCTCGACTACACGGGAACGGCGCTGGTGTCGTTCGACACGTTCACGGCCTTCGGCACCAATTACGGGGCGAATCCCGCGGGCGCGTCGCTCGGGTTCTAGACAGGAAGAACTCGGTCGCTGCGGTGAATGCCGGCGACCGTTCGCGGTTTCACGAAGGCGCCATCAGGGACGGGAAGTCACGATCTCCGTGGTGGCGCCGGCGAGGTCTACGGGGATCTCGCGCGTCGCGTCGCCCACGCGCACCCGCACGACGATCCCGCCCGCGGGAAGGTCGCGCAGCGTGGCGCATCCGTCAGCGCCGGTCTTCTCGGGAAGTCCGATCGGTGGCAACGTCTCGACCCATGCGCCTTCGAGCGGGGATGCACCGTCGCACACGGTGACCTTCAGGCGGGCGCCTGGGGCCAGGGTGAGATCGAGCCTGGAGGCGTCGCCGATGGCAACGCCGCGGCGGACCACCGTTGCATAGCCTCGTACGCGCAGGGCGTAGAAGTTGACGCCCTCGTTCAACACGACGTCGTAGATCCCTTCCGCGAAACGTGTGATGCAGTAGCGACCGGCACCGTCGGTGCTCGCTTCGGCCACGTCCTCGCCGTGGACGTCGCGGATCGCGACGATGACCGGGAATGCCGTGCCGCCACCGGCGAGCTCGACTCTGCCGGTGAGCCGCGCGAGCGCCGCCACGATCGGCGGCATATCCACACGGACGTCCACGACCGCATCCTCGGCGACCGTGATCTGCTGGCAGGCGCGCGGCTGTCCGGACGGGCCGCAATCGCCGTGCCGCTCGGCCAGGAGCGCATAGGCGCCGGGCGGCACGCCGACGATCTCGAACGAGCCATCGTCGCGACTCTGCGCGCCGTGCCCACCTGGCGAGACCTTCACGTCGATGCCGCCGATGGGATTGCCCGATTCCAGCACGTGGCCGCGGACGATCCCCGACGGCAGCTCGAACGTCAGGGTCGTGTCCCGATCGGGGAGGATGACCGTCTCGAGCTCGTATGGACCGTCGGCGGGCTCGATGACGATCTCGCGGATCCCGGGCAGGAGGCCAGGCAGCTCGAACGTTCCATCAGGTCCGATGGGCGAACCTTCCGGGAGCGCGTCGCTCATGACCTGCTCGCGGACTCTCCCTCCCGTCACGCGCGCTCCGGCGCGGATCACGACACCTCGCAGGGTGACGGTCGGGCTCACCTGGACTGTCGTGCGCCGGAGCGTCCCTCGCGCAAGCCGGAACGATCGCGTCGCGACCTCGTTGCCGCCGAGGTCGATGGACGCTTCCAGGGACTCGAAACCCTCCTGCTCGATCAGGAGGTCGGTCCGTCCCGACGGCAGCCCGTCGAGCCGGAACGATCCGTCGGCCGACGTCACGGCGCTCCCGCGTTCCGTGTCCCACATGGTCACGCGCGTGGCGTCGGAGACTCTCGCGCCCCGCGCCGGGGCTCCATCGGGGGTCGTCACCAGGCCTCGGATGGAGGCACCACGGCTCAGGGCGATCGGGAGCTCGGTACCTGTTCCTGGCTCGATTGCGGCCAGCAACGTGGGCACGTAGCCCGGGGCCATCCCACGGACCGTGAACGCCAGTCCTCTCTCGAGATTGCGCACCTCGAAGGTGCCGTCGGCTTCCACCGAGATCTCGGGATCCGTCGATTCTCCCGCAAGCAACCCACCGCACGGGTCCTCGGCGAACACGCGGATCTCTCCGCGTTCGACGCCCTTGCCGGTCGCGGCATCGACGAGCGTCCCGCGGATCGAGGCCGTGCTCACGAGGACGTAGCGACCTCGGTCGGCGGGGGCGCCGTGGGCGACGAGCGCGGAGTACCCGGTCGCGGTAGCGCGGATCTCGTTCCAGGCGAGACCGGCGACGCTCGAGTCTTCGGTCGAGAACGTGCCGTCGGGCGCGCTGGTGGCGGTGAGGACCAGGCTCGGAAAGGTCATGATGACGTTCGCGCCGGCGATCGGAATCCCGCGCTCGTCGACGACGACGCCGCGCACCCCGGCGATCGCGATCCCAGAGCAGAGGCACCAGGTCGCGACGAGAGCGCGCGCCGTCACGGAAGGGCTGACGCAGGGTCCCGTCGCCCTCCCTGGCGGCGCGGCTCACGGAGCTCCACGGGAGCGGAGGAACGCTTCGACCTCGTGCTGGCCCTCGTGCCGGGCCCAGCCAAGGGGCGTTCCCTTGTAGATCCGATCGGCGATGTCGAGGCGCGCGCCGCGCTCCACGAGGAGCTTCACCACGTCGAGGTGGCCGTGGAGGGCTGCGTGGTGCAGCGGCGTCGCGTGCGCATGGCTGCCCTCGGGGTTGAAGCGATCAGGGTCTTCACCGGAGTCGAGCAGGATGCGGACGGTCTCTGCGTGGCCGAGCTGCGCGGCGAGGGCGAGCCCGAGGTGACGTTCGCGTGAGTCGGATCCCGGGATCATGCGGCCGAGGTCTTCGGCGAGACCCAGGCCGGCGGCCGCCGCCACTCCGACGTGAGCGCCGCGCCGCACGAGCGCGTCCGCCGCTCGCGGGAAGCCGAAGAGGAGTGCCGAGAGGAGGGGGGTGCCCCAGCTCTCTCCGTGGCCCTCGATCGCCGCGCCGTGGTCGAGCAGGAGCTCGGCGAGCTCGACCTGGAGGCCCGCCTCGGCGGGCGGGCTGCTCGACACGAGCAGCGAGAGGGTGGCGCACTCGCATCCGTAGAATCCCGCGAGCGCGTCGGCGATCGCTCCCCGCTCGAGCAGGGTGCGGGCGACCGCCACAGCGTTCCGGGGCGTGCGCTGCCGGTGCGACTCGACCCCGTTCGCTGCGACGTAGTGAAGGATCGTCGCTTGGTGGACCGGCGGATCGAGGCACGTGCGGCGCGTCGAGCGCGCCGAGACGAGATCGGGATCGTGGCGCAGGGCGGATTCGAGGGCGGGAAGGTCGCCGTCGATCGCGGCCTCGACGGCGGACTCGAAGCGCGTGACGCCACCGCCGAGCTGTAGCGCGGCCACCCACTCCTCGAGCGCCGGCCAGTCCGTGAACGAGTGATGGCGCGCGACGGTCGTGCGCGCGTCGGCAAGGTCGAACCTCGCCGCGGCGATCTCCGAGTCCAGAACGTCCTTCGGGAGCCAGGGGATGCGCTCGTCGAGGAAGCGCGGGTGGCAGCGATGGATGAGCGCCAGGACGTCCGGGGCCTTGGCGCGATGGCCATCGTGGAGCTCCTCTGCCTGGCGCTGGTAGTCGGAGAGCGGGGCGCGGAAGGGAAGGGGCCGCAGGTTCACGCGGTGCGCGGACTCTATCACCGGGTAGCGCGACGGGGTACGCTCCCGACCCTGCATGCGAACCACGCGGCGGCTCTTCGGTTGCCTCTCGCTGCTTCCCCTGTTTGCGGGCTGCGCTTCCTCGCGGTGCTGAGGGCCGCGGCGAAGTGCTCCCCGGCGTGCATGCGCTGGCCGAGGTCGGCGTAGATCTTGCCGAGGGCCATCGACGCGTTGACGACGGCCGCGATGCCGACGAAGAGCGCCGCTCCCGGCAAGGTCCCCTCGGTGCGGCCGAGGGCGTCCTGGTAGAGGAAGAAATCGGGAACGAAGAGGCTCATGGCGTCCCTCTGGGACCGGAGCGCGCGCTCGTGATGCTGGACCTGGGGAGCTCCAGGCCCATTCTCGTCGATCGCGTGCGGCGAAAGTTCGCGGCCCGGCCCCGGCGTCTGCGATGATCCCCGCGGCGGCGTGCGCGTGGGATGCGCTTAGAGCGAGCGATCGGCGACTGCATCGGCGGTTACGAGCTTCTCGAGCTCCTGGGCCGGGGCGCGATGGGCGCCGTCCATCGCGCGCGCCATCGCGAGACAGGCGCGTTGGTCGCGCTCAAGACGGTCGCGATGATCCGCACCGGGCTCGTCTCCTCGATCCGTCGCGAGATCCGCGCGCTCTCGCGGACGTCTCATCCGGGAGTGGTGCGCATCGCCGCGGAGGGCCTCGAAGGCGGCGTGCCGTGGATCGCAATGGAGCTGGTCCCCGGGACGAGCCTGCGGTCCTATGCGTCGGGCCTCTCGGCGACGATCAGCACCCACGCGTTCGACGCCGCCGAGGCGCGGCGGGCGCTCCCCGTTCTGGCCTCCGGACCGCGTCCGGCGGCGGGAGGGAAGCTCCTGGAAGCGCTCGGCATCGCGAGGGGGCTCTGCGACGCGCTCGCCTACCTGCACGGCGAGGGCATCGTCCACCGCGATCTCAAACCGGACAACGTCATCCTGCGGCCCGACGGAGCGCCGGTCATCGTCGATTTCGGCCTCATCGGTGGATTCGCCGGCCCGGAGGACCGCGAGGACCTCTCGCTCGCGGCGGAGCCGGGCACCGGGACGGCGTGGTACATGGCGCCGGAGCAGGCATCCGCGGACGTCGTGGATGCGCGGGCGGATCTCTACGCCCTCGGCTGCATCCTCTACGAGCTCCTCACGGGACGCCCGCCGTTCCTCGGGGACGGGTTCCTCCACATCGTGTTCCAGCACGCGACCGCCACGCCGGTGCCCCCATCGCGCCTCGTGAGTGGCCTCCCCCGCGACGTCGAATCTCTCGTGCTGGGGCTGCTCTCCAAGGACCCGGCTTCGAGGATCGGCTTCGCGGAGGACGTGGCGCGGGTGCTCGATCGCGCCGGGGCGCGGAGCGTCGCCGCGCCGGGCCCACGCGCGAAGCCCTATGCTCTATCGCCCCGGCTGCGCGGGGCGCGAGGAGACGATCCACGAGCTTCGCGAGCGGCTCGCCGCGGTCCCGGCGCGCGGCGAGGTCGTGCTCCTGCTGGGCGAGAGCGGAGCTGGCAAGACGCGCCTGCTCTACGAGGCGTCGGCCCTCGCACGGCGCCGCCAGATGAGGTTCCTGTCGGGCGAGTGCACGGCGGACGCCTCGGCGCCACTGGCCGCGCTGCGGCGTCCGCTCCAGGCCGTCGCCGACATGTGCCGCGACGATCCCAGCCGCGCGCGCCGCGCCTGCTCGGCCGGCGCCACTCGGTGCTGGCGGCCTACGAACCCTCGCTCGCCGCGCTCCTCGGCGAGGCCCCGGCGCCGCCCGAGGTCGGGCCCGGAGTCGCGCGCTTCCGGCTCTTCTCCGATCTCGCCGAGACGTTCGCGGCGCTCGCGAACGAGAAGCCGCTCGTGCTCGCGCTCGACGACGTGCAGTGGGCGGACGAGCTCCTGACCGGCTTCCTCGCTCACGTGGTCGCGGCGGACGCGTTCCGGTCGTCGCCGATCCTCGTGCTCCTCGCCCATCGCGCGGAGGAGTCGTCTGCGATCCTCGCGTCGCTCAGGACCTCCCGCAACGTTCGCGAGCTCCCGCTCGGCAAGATCGACACGGCGGGCGTCCGCCGCATGGTGGCCGACATGCTCGCGATGGAAGCGCCTCCCGAGCCGCTCGTCGATGCCCTGGCGCGCCACGCTGGCGGGAACCCCCTGTTCGTCGCGCAGTACCTTAAAGGTGGCATCGAGGAGGGTCTGCTCGCGCGCGATGCCGCGGGTCGCTGGGTCGCCGCGGGTGGCGGCTGGGAAGGGATCCCGATCCCGCCGACGCTGCGAGACCTCCTGCTCCGCAGGCTCGGCGGTCTGACGGCGGACGCCGGCCGTTTCGCGCGCGCCGCCGGAGTGGTCGGGGCGGGGATGGACGTCGATCTCGCGGCGCGCGTCGCCCGCCTCTCGGAAGACGGTGCGGCGGACGGGCTGTCGGAGCTCGTCGGGCGGCAGATCCTGGATGCTGGCGGGCGCGTGAGGTTCGTGCACGACAAGCTGCGGGAGATCCTGCTCGCGACGATCCCCGAGACGGAGCTCTCGGACCTGCACGGAGCGGCGGCGGCGTGCATCGAGGCGCTCCCGCCGGACGAGCGCCAGCCGCACGTCGCGCGGCTGGCGCGGCACTGGGACGCCGCGGGGGCCGCGGAGCGTGCGCGCCCCTGGTACCTGGCTGCTGCCCGCCAGGCCCTCGGGGCGCACGCCTACGAGGAGGCAGCGAGCCACTTCGCGCGGTTCCTCGAGCTCTCGGGAGGGCCGTGCGAGGAGGACGATGCCGCGCGCTGCGAGCTTGCGACGACGCTGGACATGTGCAGCCGACCCCTCGACGGGCTCGACGAGCTGTCGCGTGCGCTCGAGGGCTCGCGCCGTCGCGGCGACGCGCGTCTCGAGGCCCGGGCGCTGACCCTCGTCTCCGCCTTCGCGGCGGAGGTCGGCCGCTCGGAGGAGGCGCGATCGGCGGCGCGCGCGGCCATCGACCTGAACAGGCAACTCGCGGACAAGGCGGCGACGGCGGCGGCGATGCGGAGCCTGGCCGGCATCGAGCACCTTCTCGGCAACGACACAGGAGCGGCGGCGTTTCTGGAGGAGGCCATTGCCATCTCGCGAGAGGCCGGCGACGTCCGCGGGGAGGCGATCACGCTCTCCAACGTCGCGCTGCTCGACATCCAGGCCGGGCGCCTCGCGAAGGCCGAGAAGCACCTCCAGGCGGCGCTCGCGATGGATCGCTCCGGGAGCGATCGCAGGGCCGTCGCGAAGCATCTCGGAAGCCTGGCGATTCTCTACGACGAGATGGGCGACACGGCGAAGGCGCTCAGGCACTACGAGGAGTCCATCGCGACGTCGCGCGAGATCGGCGATCGGCTCGGCGAGGCCATCGAGTCCGGCAACCTCGCCCTCGCGCTGGAGAGGTCGGGGGAGCTCGAGCGCGCGGACGAGCTCTTCCGCGGGGCGGCCGCGACGTTACGGACCTCGGGCCAGAAGCCCACCCTCGGCGTCAACCTCCTGAACCATGCCCACCACTTCCTCGAGGCGGGCGATCTCGCCCGGGCCCGGTCCCTCTTCGACGAGGCGATCGCAATCATGATCGAGATCAAGAACCCTCGCTTCGAAGCGGCGGCGCGCGGCGGCCTCGCCATCACGGCTCTCGAGGGAGGAGACATGGCGGAGGCACGCCGCGAGATGGACCGCGCCTTCGCCCTCGCGCGGAGAACGGGGGACCTGAGGCTCGTCGCTCTCCTGAACCTGCAGGAGACGCAGCTCAGGCTCGCGGAGGGGCGACCGGAGCTCGCCCTGGAGAACGTGCGCGAGGCGGAGAAGTTCGTCGCGATGAGCTCCGACGCCCAGACACGGATCCTGCTCGCGATCCGCAAGGCGCACGTCGCGCGCGCCCTTGGACGTCCGTTCGACGAGCATGTTGCGGTCGCTGCCGAGATGGTGCGGCGGCTCGGGATCGGCGAACGGGGATTCCTGGCGCGCGCCGTCGCGGAGCTGGGACGCTGAACTAGCGCGAGCTCGCGGGCGGCGTCAGAGCGGCGACGTCCTGCTCCTTCGACGGAGCCGCGGGGACGCTCTTCTTGGCGGCGGGGTCTGCCACGGGGGCGTCCTTACCTTCCGCGGTCACGTTGCCCTCGACCACGGACAGGCCTGTGGCCGTGGAAAGATCCACGTTGGTGTAGACGCGCGCCGCGGGCGCCGGCCTCGCGTCGCCGGGCTTCTGCCCGCGGCTGTGCGTGCGCGCTATGGACCCGCCGTTCGCCCGGTCGGTCGCGGCTCGATCCACGTCGGTCTCCGCCATGAACCCGAAGAGGCCGTTGCGCATCGTGAAGTAGGCCGTGCCGTCGTGGTAGTCGGGCACCTCGCGAATCTCGATCCTGCGACCGTCGCGGCGGACGAGGGTATACGCGGAGAGGAGCGGGGCGCCCACAAAGAGGATCGCACCCAGAACGGCGGCGTTTCGGAGACGCATGGCGGTTGGCTGTTCCTTTGGAGAGGACGCTAGCATACCTCGGTTCACGCGACGCAGGTGTGCTCGCAACGGCTCGCAGGACGCTCGCCTGCACGGCTGCCCAAGGTGCCGGGCAATCCCCCGATCTCCGGGCAGAGCCGATTGCACGGGGATTGCACGACGTCTTCACGATCCCGGCACGGGAAACGGGCACCATCGCGGCGTGTTGACGCGCCTGGCCCGACTGCGCGGGGATTCGTGGCGGCACGCGAGCCTGCTGCTCGTCCTCGTCGTGGCCGTGATCGGCGCGCTCGGGTGGCGGCGCGGGTGGATCTGGATCCGGGGGATCTACGACATCGTGACCTTGATCCTTCCGGGCGGTCTCGGGCTGATTGCCCTGCGCGCGCTGCTCTCGAGGCGCCGCGGGCTTGCCGGCGGGAACTTCGCGCTGGCAACGGCGCTCGGGTTGCTTCGCGTCTGGTCGTCACACGTCGAGCTCGAGTGGCTCGCCGTGCGGCGTGCCGCGATCGAAACGCCCAAGGTCGGCAGGACGGTCCGGATCCTCCACCTGAGCGACGTCCAGGCGATGCACGTGGGCGGCCACGAGGCCCGGGTGTTTGGAAAGGTGCGCGATCTCCATCCCGATCTCCTCCTCTACACGGGCGATCTCGTGCAGACGCGGACGAGGGCGGAGTTTCCGGATGAGCTCTCGCGGATGGCTCCTCTCCTCGCCAGCGTCGAGCCGCCGCTGGGGAAGATCGCCGTGTTCGGCGACACGGATCGCGCACTGCGCGGCACGTCGTTGCGGGAACGCGGTGGGCTCGAGCTCCTGGAAGGCGCCTGCTACGTTCCGCTTCCCGGCGGCGGTCGCATCGCGCTGCTGGGCCTGACGCTGCGAGAGTCGCGCGCCGACGTGCGTGCCCTCGTGCGAGCGTGGCTGTCGACGCTGGGTCGTTGCGACGTCGGTATCGTGCTCGGTCACGCTCCCGACTACGCGATGGCCCTGGTCGATGAGCCTGTCGACTTGCTTCTGGCCGGTCACACGCACGGCGGGCAGGTGCGGATCCCGTTCCTCGGGCCGCCGCACATCGCCTCCGGCGTGCCGCGCGCGTGGAGCCGCGGGTTCCGGTCGATCGGGAGGCCGTACCTCAACGTCTCGGCAGGGGCCGGAGCCGAGCACGCCTTTGGCCTTCCCTGCATCCGGTTCAACTGCCCGACCGAGATGACGCTCCTGGAGCTGCGGCCGGCGGAGCAATGAGCCACGCGAGGAGCGGCGGAGGGAGGTCGACGGCGGCGTAGCCCCGTAGCACGCTGCGCCCCGCCTCGGCGGCTGCCTGCGCGCTCTCGAGCAGCGTGAGGATGCTTCCGGCGTCGCCTTGGCGCAACGTGGGAGCCGCGGCGAGGAGGGAGCGCGTCCGCTGGATCTCCGCGTGCGCGGGCTTCCCCTCGGCGAGGGCGACGTGACCTCGCAGGCAGGCGACGCGCGCCCGCAACGCGACATCGCCCTCGGACAGGAGCTGTTCGGATCGATCGAGCAGCTCACGCGCCGCCGGCGCGGACCCGGTGCGAACGAGCTCGAACCGCGCGTAGTTTGCGAGGACGGACGCCTCGTCGTGAGACGCGCCGAGCTCGCGATGGGCGGCGATCGCCGTCTGGTAGAGGACGCTTCCCTCGTCCATGCGCGCCTGCTTCAGCGCGAGGTTCCCGAGGTTCCCGAGGATGGCGGCCTCGGTCGGGCGGCGTCCGACCGCGCGCGCGAGCTCGAGGGCCGCCTCGAGCATCGCCTGGGCGGCTTCCGGCTCGCCGATCCCTTCGAGCACGTCCGCATGATTGACGAGCACGTCCGCCTCGGCGCCGCGATCTCCCATCTCGCGATGGATCGCGCGGGCGTTGCCGTACGCCTCCCGTGCTTCCGCGAGACGACCCTGAACGCGCAGGACCAGCCCGAGGTTGCCGCTGGCGACGCCCTCGTCCCGCCGGTTGCCGAGCTCGCCGTCGATCGAGAGCGCGTCCCGGAGCGCTCCCTCGGCTTCCGCGAGCCGGCCCTGGAAGCAGTGAACGAGCCCGAGGTTCCCGCGGACCCCGCCTTCGGCCCAGCGATCTCCGAGCCTCTCGAGTATCCGAAGCGCGGCTTCGTAGGATTCGCGGGCCTCGGTCATGCGTCCCTGCTTCATGTGGATGCCGCCGAGGAGCGAGACGACCCGCGCGCGCTCGGCCCCGTCCGCCTCTTCGTCCAGGATCGCGAGGCTTTCCTCGCACTCTTGCCGGGCGGAGTCCAGCTTCCCGGTGTCGAAATGAACCGCGGCGAGCCGTCCCAGGCTCTGCGCTTCCTCGACACGCGCGCCGCAAGCGCGCGCCTCGGTGAGCGCCGTGCGATGCTGGTCCTCGGCGGGCGCCGGCTTTCCGCGCAGGCGCAGGATGCGATCTCCCAGCTCGTTGCGCGCCCGCACGCTCTCGGGAGTGGCGATCGTTGCGAGGCGCAGGTAGCTCCGGTAGAGCTGCTCCGCGACGTCGAACGCGTAATCGGCCGCCGCCTCCCGAGCGGCGGCAAGGTAGGGTGCGAGGGCCCGATCGGGATGCCCCGCGCTCTCCCAGTGAACGCCCAGCGCGGCCAGGTGACGCGACCGCTCGTGGTCCGGAAGCGTGTCGATCGCGCGCGCTGCGAGGCCGTGCAGTCCGCGCCGCCGCTCGATCGGGATCTGGTCGTAGGTCAGCTCGCGGATCCGGTCGTGGCAGAACGCGAATCCGGCGGGTGCTTCCTGGAGGAGCTGGCGCGCTACGAGCTGGGATACGGGGTCCCGGATCGACGCGTCGTCGAGACCGCTGACGTCCATCAGCAGGGCAGGTGAGAGGTCGCGCCCGATGACGCTCGCCTGCTCGAGCAGGGACCGCGAATCCCCGTCGAGGACGGCGAGCCGCTCCGTCAAGAGCTCGCGGATCCCCGCGGGGAAGGGGAGCCTCCCGTAGGTCTCGTCCGCGTCGGGGAGCTGCCACGC
The DNA here is from genome assembly GCA_046331505.1 of Acidobacteriota bacterium. Classification (GTDB taxonomy): domain Bacteria; phylum Acidobacteriota; class Vicinamibacteria; order JAXLQT01; family JAXLQT01; genus JAXLQT01. Next base: position 63,969 of record JAXLQT010000019.1, on the reverse strand, counting down.
TCCCCGCCGATCGCGCCGGAAGATGCCCGCCGCGACCCCCGCGCGAAGGTACTCGCACGCGAAGAACGGGTTCCCCTCCGACTTCGTTGCGAGGAAGCGGACGAAGGCCGCGGGGACGCGATCCGCGGCGAGCATGTCGCGGGCGATGGCGGCGACGTCGGCTCCGCCGAGACGCGGAAGCGAGGTCTCGCTCACGCGAGGATCCCCACGCAGCGCGGCAAGCGCCGAGGGCACGTCCTCCGATCGGAAGCTCCCGACCGCGAGCAGCCCGGACGGCTCCCGGGTGACGTGCGCCAGGAAGCCGATCGTGAGCTCGTCCGCCCACTGCAGATCGTCGATCATCACGAGCGGCCGGCGCGGTGCGGCGTAGAGCGCGAAGGTCCGCGCGAGGGCGCGGAAGACGCGTGCCCGGGCGACATCGGGAAGCAATCCGAGGCCCTCGGAACGGGGCGCGCCGCCGGCGGCGATGGCCGGCTCGTAGCGGGACAGGGGCTGCGCCGCGATCCGGAGCGCGCGTCCCGGCTCGGTGCCATCGGTCTCGCGGCATCTGTCGGCGATCTCCTCCAGCCCGCTCCGGAACGCGGCGAGAGGACGGTCGCTCGGGGAGCAGTCGGCCGCTACCACGGTGAAGCCCCGCCAGGCCGCGCGCATCGAGAGCTCGGTCAGGAGGCGCGTCTTGCCCGAGCCGCTCTCGCCGCGAAGGAGCATCACCGCGGGGCCTCCCGTGCCTGACGCGGCATCCCTGATCCAGCCGTCGAACCTCGTGAGGGTCGCGCGCCTGCCGGCGAACGGAGCGCGGTAGAGGTAGGGTCGCGGCGGCGCGCCTTGCGCCGGCGCGCAGGGGCGCGCTCCGAGGTCTTCGAGCGCGGCTGCCGCGACGTCGGCGTAGCCGATGCGATCCCGAGGGTTCTTCGCGAGCAGGCGCGAGATCAGATCGTCGAGCTGCGGCGGGATGCCGTCGATGCGGCGTGACAGGGGCACGGGATGCTCCTCGGCGTGCATGCGCAGGAGGTCGCCGGGCGTCTTCGCGACGAATGGGGGGCATCCCGAGCAGAGCTCGTACAGGATGCAGCCGAATGCGTAGAGGTCGGCTCGGGCGTCCACGATCTCTCCACGCGCCTGCTCGGGCGCCATGTACGGGAGCGTGCCGGCGATCTCTCCCGCCGCTTCGAGGACGTCCCGGCTCCCTGCTCCGGAGCGCGCGGTGAGGCCGAAGTCGACGATGACCGGGATCCCGGATTCCCTGACGAGGACGTTCTCCGGCTTGAGGTCCTTGTGGACGATGCCCTCTCCGTGGAGGTAGGCGATCGGAGAGCAGATCCCGTGGGCGAGGGTCAGGATCTCTCGAAGCGTCTCGACCGCCGCCGGTGCGCGCGCGATGGAGATCGGCTGGGTGCTCTGCAACGGCTGTCCCGGCGACAGCGTCCACCAGTCGCGGTCTCCCGTGAGCGTCCGGGTGAGACCCATGGCGTCGCTTGCCGCCTCGTCCGAGCGGGGCGGCGGGGCGTGCGCGCCGAGCCAGGCGCGCAAGCTTCGACCCCTCACGAGCTCCATCGCGTACCAGGGAACGTCATCGGCGATGCCTTCGTCGATGATGCGGACGATCCCCGGATGTCGCATGCGTGCGAGGGCGCGGATCTCGCGGCGCAAGCCTCCGATCGTTCCGGGCGCGGCGCCGATCACCGTCTTCAGGGCGACGATCTCACCCGACGCGCGGTGCACCGCACGGTAGACGACTCCCATGCCGCCCTTGCCGAGAACGGCGTCGATCCTATAGGGGCCGACCTCAGGGACCACGTTGCGAGGATACTTGGAGCCGTGGCGGAGCCGAGAGCGCGTGCGTTGATGGTGCAGGGCACGGCCTCCGGCGCCGGGAAGAGCGTCGTGGCGACGGCGCTCTGCCGGCTCTTCGCCACCGAGGGGATCCGCGTCGCGCCGTTCAAGGGCGTGAACATGTCGCTCGAGGCCGGCGTGACAGGAAGCGGCGCCGAGATCGGCCGCGCGCAGATCGTCCAGGCGGAGGCGTGTGGGCTCGATGCGAGCGCGGACATGAATCCTGTCCTCCTCAAGCCCCAGGGACCGTCGGGATGCCAGGTCGTGCTGCGGGGGAAGGCGGCGGGCACGGTGGCCGGATGGGACGGCGCGATGGATGCCGCGATGCGATCGGCCATCGCGGAGGGCCTGGCGCGGCTACGCGCGACCTGCGAGCTCGTCGTCATCGAAGGCGCCGGGAGCCCGGCCGAGATCAACTTGCGGGATCGCGACCTCGCCAACATGCACGTCGCGCGGCTTGCGGATGCCCCCGTCATCCTCGTCGGAGACATCGACCGCGGCGGCGTGTTTGCAGCGCTCCTCGGTACGCTGGAGCTTCTCGACGCGACGGACCGGGCGCGCGTCGCGGGCCTGGTCGTCAACAAGCTGCGCGGGGACGTCCGCGGTCTCGCGCCCGGCCTCGCGGAGCTGGAGCGGCGCGCCCGCGTGCCGGTGCTCGGCGTGCTCCCGTTCGTGCACGACATCGGGATCGCCGACGAGGACGCGGTCGCGCTCGAGGGCCCGCGGCGCGCGCGTCCTTCACCAGACACGATCGACGTCGCCGTGATCCACACGCCCCGGATCTCGAACTTCGACGACGTGCAGGCGCTCGCACACGAGCCAGGCGTCGCCGTCCGCTTCGTCGACGCGCCTCACGAGATCGACGGCGCGGACCTGGTCGTGCTCCCGGGTAGCAAGGGGACGGCGGAGGACCTGCTCTGGATGCGGCAGCGCGGGCTCGATCGGGCGGTGGTGGATCGCGCGCGCCGCGGGGAGCCGGTGCTCGGGATCTGCGGCGGGTGCCAGATCCTCGGGAGATCGATCGACGATCCGCACCACGTCGAGTCGGCGTGCGACTCGCTTCCCGCGCTGGACCTCCTGCCCGTGCGCACCGTGTTCGAGCGCGTGAAGGTGACCGCCCAGGTGAGGGCGCGCGTCCGATCGGCGTCGTTCCTGACCGGTGGCGCGGTGATCGACGACGATCTCTTCGGCTACGAGATCCACATGGGAGCGCTCGAGCCGCTCCGGGAAGATCCGCCCGGATTCGACATCCTGACGCGCAACGGCGAGCCCATACGCGTGGCCGACGGCGCCGTCTCCGGCGACGGGAGCGTGGTCGGGACGATGATCCACGGCATCTTGGAGAACGATCCGATCCGCGACGCGATGCTCGCGTGGCTCCGCCGCCGGAAGGGGCTCCCTCCGCCGGCTGAGCGGACGCGCCGCGCGCCCGGCGATGCCTACGATGCTCTCGCCGCGCTGGTGCGCCGGCACCTCGACGTGCCGCGCATCCGGCGGATCGCGGGCGTCTGACCGTGCGGTCGCTCTTGGCCGCGTTCACGTTCCTCACGAGGCTCCCGTTCCTGCCGGCGAGAAGGGTGCGCGAGGAGGACCTCGCGCGGTCGATGGTCTGGTTCCCGATCGTCGGGCTCTTCCTCGGCGGCGCGGTGGCGGGGACGGCGCACGGGCTCGCCGGCCACCTCCGCCCGGATCTCGTCGGGGCGCTCTGCGTCGCCCTCCTCGCCCTCCTGACCGGCGGGCTTCACCTCGACGGCCTGGCGGACGTCTTCGACGGTCTCGGGGGCGGACGCGGGGATCGCGAGCGCACGCTCGCCATCATGCGCGACAGCCGCACCGGCCCGCACGGCGCCTCCGCCGTGACGCTGCTCTTGATCGTGAAGGTGCTCGCCACCGCCGCCGTCGTCGACGGGCGGGAGCTCGCGACGCTCGCGATCGTTCCCGTCGTGGCCCGGTCGCTGGTCGTGCTCCTGATGGTCGCGTTCCCCTACGCGCGAACCGAGGGGATCGCCCTGCCGTTTCGCGGGGCGTGGAGCGCCGCGCAGCTCGCCGCCGCCCTCGCGATGGCGGCCGCGGCCGTCGCCTGGGCCGGCCGGCCGGCGTACGTTCCGGCTGCCTGCGCCGCGCTGCTCGCGCTCGGGCTCGGCGTGAGGATGGCTCGCAAGCTCGGCGGCCTCACGGGCGACGTCTACGGCGCGGCGATCGAGATCGCCGAGACCGGATTCATCGCGGCGGCGTGCTGGAGCTCGTAGCGCGGGCCGCGGGCTATGGCTTCGCGGTCACGTCGCGGAAGAACGCTTCCACGTCGGGCGGCACCGACGTGAACCAGACGGAGAACCACTCGGCGCCCGGGGCCCGGTCGGTGACCTTGGCGTATAGGTCACCGGGTACCTCGGCGCCTCCGCCGCCGGTCACGCGGATGCTGACGTTGGCCGAGATGAGCGGGACCTCGGCTGCGTGAACGACGGCGCCCTTGGGCGACAGCTTCAGGATCTCGGCCGGGTGATAGGTGCCCTCGATGTGCTTCTCCTCGATGAGAGCGAAGCGGGCGGCGATCGGCGTCGCGAGCTCCTTGAGATCGGTGCCGCGCTTCGGCAACGTCAGGCCGTACTTGCCGCCGATCGACGACAGGTCGTAGACCGTCACCGGGCTCTCGATGCCCTTGGCGCGGATGGCCATCTCGCCGCCCACGGAGACGTGGTCGCCGGCCTCGCGGCGCGTCGCCTCGGAGATCAGCACCTGCCCGCCGACCGTGTAGGACTCGATGCGGGCGGTGAGGTTGACGGGGCTCCCGACGACGCCGTACTTCGCGCGCTTGTGCGAGCCGATGTTGCCCACGACGAGATCGCCGGTGTGGAGCGCGATCCCCATCTCGATCGCGGGGAGCCCGAGGCGCGCGTTCTCGGCGTTGACGTCGGTCATCGCGAGCTGCATGGCGGCGGCGCAGGCGACGGCGCGCTCGGCGTCGTCGGGGCGCGACACCGGCGCGCCGAACACGGCCAGCACGGAGTCGCCGATGAACTCGTCGATCGTCCCGCCGCACTTCAGGATGACGTCCGCCATCGCTCCGAGGTAGTTGTTGAGGATCGTCACCACCTGCTCGGGCGTCACGCGCTCGGCGAGCGACGTGAAGCCGCGCAGGTCGCTCATCAGGATCGTCACGTGGCGCTTCTCGCCGCCCAGCGCCAGGCCCTCCGGGGACTCGAGCAGGCTCTTGACCACCTCGTCCGAGAGGTAGCGGCCGAACGTCTTCTGGATGAAGCGGTTCTTGATCTCGAGCTCGACGACGAGACGGTTGATCTCGTCCTTCGCGCGCTTGAGGGAGAGCTGCGTCTCGACCCGCGCGAGCACCACCGAGAAGTCGAGGGGCTTGGTGACGTAGTCGTTGGCGCCGTCCTTGAGCGCGGCGACGACGTCCTCGCTGGCTCCCATCGCGGTCGCCATGATGATCGGGAGGTCGGCGACGGAGCGCTTCGTGCGGATGTCGCGCAGGACGTCGAGGCCGCTGATCCCGGGCATCATGACGTCGAGCAGGATGAGGTCGAACGGCGACGCTCCCACCATCTTGAGGGCCTCGTAGCCGTCGACGGCGACCTTCACGTCGTAGCCCTTGCGCTGGAGCCGCCGCGCGAGCATGTCGCGGTTCATCTCGTCGTCGTCCACCACGAGCAGCGCCCCGCTGCGCACGGCCGGATCGGACAGCGTCGCGGATCGCGCGCTCGCCTCCGCGGGCACGGAGGCGGCGGTCATCGTCTTCGGCGCCTCGGGGATTGCGTCCGACGGGCGGAAGAACTCGTCGATCAGCTCCACCATGCGGCGGGCGGCTGCCTCCACCTTCTTGATGTCCGGGATCAGGTCTTCCTGGCCCCGATCCGAGGCGTCCTCCTGGAGCATCTGGCTGTAGCCGATGATCTGGTTGAGAGGAGTGCGCAGCTCGTGACGGACGTGGGACAGCGAGTGGCGCGGCGCGCCGTCGCCGCTCATGCCGGGGGAGGTTCGAGCAGCCCCTTGATCTTGGTCAGGAGGCGCGGGAGCTCGACGGGCTTCGTGTCGTAGTCGTCGCACCCCGCTTCCATGCTTCGCTCGCGGTCCCCGGTCATGGCGTGCGCCGTCAGCGCGATGATGGGGATCTTCCTCGTCTCGGGCGCGGCCTTGAGCTGGCGCGTCGCCTCGTACCCATCGAGCACCGGGAGGCTCATGTCCATGAGGATGAGGTCGGGACTCTCGGACCGCGCCAGGTTCACTCCTTGCTGGCCGTCCACCGCGATGATGACCTCCATGCCCTGGCGCTGGAGGCGCCGCGAGAGCATGTCGCGGTTCATCTCGTTGTCTTCGACAAGAAGGATCTTCGGCATCGGAGAGCTCGTTTCTCTCGGGTCGCGGCCCTTTGCGGGAGGGCCTTCGTGGGCGTGGATCGAGGTGGGAGTATAAACCGTCCCGGGCGGCTCACGGGACCTGGTGCGGGTCGAGCTGCGTGAGCGCGGACGACACGCCGAGGGCCAGCGCTCCGAGGGCCAGCTCCACCAGGACGCGCCGCCGCGCCGGAGGGGCGCCGGCCCGCACGTCGCGGCGGTTCCCGGCGGCCAGCGCGATCATCAGGGTGGCGATCGTGACCTTCCCGATCAGCGCGTAGCCCCAGGGGCTAGCGAGCGGAGCGAGCCTGGCGCGGAAGTGGAGCGCGTAGGTCGCCGGCCCCGTCAAGAGCAGGATCGAGACGCACGCGGTCGCGAGGCGCGAGAAGGCGCGTAGGCTCGCCTGCGGTACCGCGATCCCCCAGGAGCTCCACATCGCGAGATGGGCGAGGCCGCCGACCCAACAGAGTGCCGCGACGAAGTGCAGCGCGTCGACGGCCGAGGCGAGAACGGCCGCCCGCAGGATCTGCGCGTGGCCCTGCGCGCTCTGGGCGATGGCGAGGACCACGCAGAACGGGAGCACCCCGAGGGCTTGCAGGCGGAGGGGCAGCGCACGCAGGAGGAGCGCGAGGTAGACGCAGAGGAGCGCGGAGACGGCGAGCATGACCGCGGCGGCCGTTCCCTGCGGCGTGTACTTGACGTAGCTCGTGATCGCCGGCCAGAGCGGTCCCTCGTACTCGCCGAGGATCGTCCAGGAGTGGTTCCACGCGCGCACCAGGATCGCCGGCCCGAGCAGGAAGGCCGCCCCGAGGGTCGCTGGGGATGCGAGCGGGGACGCTGGCCCCGTCCCGTGGTCGGAGGGGAGTAGCCACGACCACGCGACCGCGCCCCAGATGACGGCTAGCGCCACGAACGCGACGATCTGGAAGGTGACGATGCCGAGCAACGGCCGTTCGACTACCTGGCGGTGCTGCCGATCGCGAAGTCGAAGCCGCCCTGGAGCTTGTGGCCGTCGGCCGAGAGCACGTCGTAGGCGACGTGGTAGGCGCCGGGCGGCAGGCCGGGCTCGAGCGTGGTGCGAAGCGACGCGCCCTCGTCGAGCGCCTCGAGCTTCCCGGTGCGCACCGCCTTCTTGTCGGGGCCCGAGACGGCGATCTTGCAGTACCTCACCTCTACCGTCCCCTCGAACCAGAGCTGGACGAACGCGGGAGGGGCCGCCAGCGTCTCGCCGGCAGCGGGCGCGCTCTTCTCCAGGCGGACGTGGGCCCGCGCGAGCGTCGAGCAGGCGAGGACCGCGACGACGATGGGTGCCCGGCGCATGGCGCAAAATGATAGCAAGCCGCCCTGGCGTGACGGGGAACACGGCAACGCGGGGTTCCGTATGATCTGTTTCCACGCCGTGTGCGATAGAAAGGAACCCTGACATGGAAACGGGGACCGCTTCTCCCACGGCCGAGACCGCTGCCGGCGCGACGCAGCCGCTGCCCGCGCCCGGCGCGCTCTCGGTCATCCAGGTCCTCTTTGCACCTGGATCCATCTTCGCGCGCATCGCCGAGCGCCCGCGGGCGCTCGTCCCGCTCGCGATGGTGACGCTGCTGTCGATCGGAAGCTGGGGCGCGCTCCTGCTGCGCGTCGGCGATTTCCACCCGATGGCCGAGACGATCATGAAGAGCCGGCCCGCGCCGCCCGCGAGGGAGGGCGGGCCTTCGCAGGAGCAGATCGTCGACATCGTCGCCAAGGTGATCCCGATCCAGATGATGGCGGCGGCGGTGCTCGCGCCGGCGATCGTCTACCTGATCTGCGGGACCCTCTTCTGGATCCTGCTCCGCGTGATCTCGGGCAGCGAGTGGCGCTGGAAGACGGCGTTCTCGGCGACGATCCACGGCTTCTCCCCCGGGCTCGTGGCCTCCGCGCTGATGGTGCTCCTGGTCTTCGCAAGCCCCAACGGCGGCCAGCTCTTCACGGACGCTCTGGCGCACCAGGACGTGCCGCTGAAGTCGCACGCCGGGGCGTTCGTCTCCAAGGACGCGGTCGGCCCCTTTGCATTCGCCCTCCTCTCGTCCCTCGACGTCTTCTCGTTCTGGATGCTCGCGCTCCTGGTGCTCGGGTTCGCCCGCACGGCGAAGGTGAGCAAGGGGTCGTCGGCGGGCGTCGTGCTCGGGACGTGGCTCGTCTACGTCCTGGCGAAGTCGATGATCGTCGGGCTCGTCCTTCCGGGGCTCGGGATGGGCGGCGCTTGAAGAAGGCCCTCATCGCGGTTCCGATCGTCGTCGTGCTGGCCGCGATCGTCCTCCTGTCGATGCGCCCGCGCCAGGATGCGGGGACCAAGATCTACGCCGCGAAGGCGAAGAAGGAGACGCTGGTCGCCACGGTGAAGGCGAGCGGCGAGATCGCGCCCGCGGTGAAGGTCAACGTGTCGGCCAACGTCTCCGGGCGGATCGAGGAGCTCTACGTCCGCGAGGGCGACGCCGTGCTGCCCGGGGCGAAGCTCGTGAACATCGATGCCGCGCCCTACAGGACCGAGGTGGGGCGGCTCGAGGCGATGCTGCGCATGGCGGAGATCGGCGTCAAGGAGCAGGACATGGCGCTGCGCGAGGCGAAGTCGATCGCGGCCCGACGCAAGTCGCTGCACGAGAAAGGGCTCATCGCCCCCGAGGACTACGACCGGGCGCTCATCGCCGCCGAGAGCGCCGAGGTGCGTCTCGCGCAGCAGAAGGAGCAGGTGGAGCAGGCGCGCTCGGCGCTCGACAAGGCGCGCGACGAGCTCGGCAAGACCGATCTCAGCAGCCCCATCGCCGGCATGGTCACGGAGCTCAAGGCGGAGCGCGGCGAGAACGTCGTGACGGGGCTGATGAACAACCCCGGCACCGTCATCATGGTGATCGCGGACATGAGCTCCGTGATCGGGGAGTTCTCGGTCGACGAGAACGACGTTCCCGCCATCGTGCCCGGACAGAGCGTGAAGGTCGCCGTCGAGGCGCTGCCCAACGATCCGCTCTCGGGCAAGGTGACCGAGATCCGTCCGAGCGCCGTGAAGCAGCTCCAGTCGCAGGACGTGCCCACGTTCACCGTCAAGGTCAAGCTCGACACGGCGCACCCGAAGCTCCGTCCCGGCATGAGCGCGCGCGCGACGATCGAGACCGAGCAGCGCCCCGACGCCGTCACAGTCCCCATCCAGGCCATCCTGACCAACGAGGGCGAGAAGGACGACGACTCGGGCGACGGGGCCGAGAAGGCCGAGAAGAAGGACGCGGCCGCGGAGCCTGGGAAGAAGGCGGAGTGGGTCTTCGTCGTCGAGGGAGGCAAGGCGAAGAAACGCGACGTGAAGACCGGGCTCTCGAACGAGCGGGCCGTGGAGGTCGTCAGCGGCCTTGCCGCCGACGAGCAGGTCGTGACCGGTCCCTACCGCAGCCTGAAGGACCTGAAGGACGGCGACGCCGTCAAGGTCGAGAAGGAGCAGAAGGCCAAGGACAAGGACAAAGACAAGGGCGCCGTCAAGGTCCAGGTCGACTAGACGCCGGCCGCTTCTGTCCGCTCCGCGAGCTCGAGATGTCGGAAACACTCCGCAGCGCGTTCGGCGCGCTGCTCGCCAACAAGCTGCGCTCGGTGCTGACGACGCTCGGCATCGTCATCGGCGTCGCCGGCGTCATCACGGTCGTCTCGGTCGTGCAGGGCCTCCAGTCGTTCATCTCCCAGCAGTTCGCGGACCTGGGGGCGGGCACCGTGATGATCATGCCGAACATCCCTCCGGGCGAGGAGGCCGACAAGATCGGCCGCGTCAAGCTCACCAACGGCGACGGGCTCTCGCTCCTCGAGAGCTGCCCGCTCGTCACCGCGATGACGCCGGTGCTCTTCGGCCAGGAGGCGGTCAAGCGCGGGACCCACACCACCACGACGACGGTCCTCGGGACCACCGCGAGCTACCAGGACATCGTGAGCCACTACGTCGACCGGGGCCGGTTCTTCTCGGGCCTCGACGGGAGCCACCGCCGACGCGTCTGCGTGCCCGGCATCGAGGTCCTGAAGAAGCTCGAGGTCAAGGGCGATCCCATCGGGCTCGACCTGCAGATTCACGGCGAGGCGTTCACGATCGTGGGTGTGATGGAAGAGAAGGGGATGTTCTTCGGGCAGAGCCAGGACGACTTCGTCTTCATGCCGTTCCCCACCGCCGAGGCCGTCTACGGCAAGGCCCGCGCCGAGTTCATCCAGCTCCGCGTGAAGGTGAAGGACACCACGCGCATGGACGAGGCGAAGGACCAGATGACCGACGCCCTGCGCCGCCGCCACGCGCTGAAGCCCGGCCAGCCCGACGACTTCATGATCCTGAGCCAGCAGGAGATCCTGAAGATGAGCGACAAGATCTTCGGCGTCGCCACGATGGTCGTCTCCGGCATCGCGGGCATCGCGCTCCTGGTGGGCGGCATCGGCATCATGAACATCATGCTCGTCTCGGTCACCGAGCGCACGCGCGAGATCGGCGTCCGCAAGGCCGTCGGCGCCGCACGCCCGGTCATCCTGCGACAGTTCCTCATCGAGGCCATCGTCCTCTGCCTGCTCGGAGGGAGCATCGGCATCGTGCTCGGCTACGGAGCCGGCCTCCTCGCCGCGTCGCTCATCCCGAACTTCCCGCCGGCGCACGTCCCGGTGTGGGCGGTCGCCGTCGCATTCCTCTTCAGCTCGGGCGTCGGCGTCGTGTTCGGCGTCTACCCCGCCTACAAGGCCGCACGGCTCGACCCCATCGAGGCGCTGCGCCACGAGTGAAGGGCCGGAGCGACCCCCGATGGCGGACGCGACGGCGTCGATCTGGGTCCGCCGGCAGACGCGTGGACGCCGGCAGCATTGACTTAGGCGTCTGACCAGTTTGTCTCGCCAAGTTCATGGAAGGCGCGCTGCCTTCGTAGGGCGGGGGCTTGTCCCCCGCCGGTTCGTCGGGATTCTCATCGCGCGACGACACGGCTGTCCGCGCTTCCGCCGATCGACGGGTGCGTGGGATCGCCTTCCGTTCGGGTCGCCCGGGCCGACCTCGGCCATGGTTTCCATCCAGGGGCGAGCGGGTCATCATCGCGAAGAACGGCCACCCCGTGGCGGAGCTAGGACCGATCCGCGAGAGCGGCGAGCGTGCGGCACCTGGGCGAGCATCGCGGGAAGATCTGGATCTCCCGCGACTTCAACGCACCGCTCCCGGACGAGGTCCTCGCGGACTTCGAGCGGTGAGGCTCCTGCGCGACACGTGCGCATTCCTCTGGATGGTTGGCGATGACCGGCAGTTATCGCGGCGGGCGCGGGCCGCGATCGTGGCCGAGGATACGGAGCTCCACCTGAGCAGCGCGTCGTCGTGGGAGATCGCGACGAAGGTCCGGCTGCTAGCGTCGCGCGCGTGGTACCTTCTCGCCGTGCCGAAGGTCGGGCTGCTCGTCACTCTCCCCGTCGCGATCGCTTCGCTCGCGCTCGCCGACGAGCCGCCGTCGTTCGGTCCGTTCGAGGTCCAGTCGCCGGACGCTCGGCACGTCGCCAAGGTCGCGAAGGACCCGGCGGGTGCGCCGACCGATCCCAGGTTCGGCTGGGTGCTGACCGTCTTCGAGCAGGCACCCGACGGCAAGCAGCAGAAGCAGATCTGGAGCTGCCCGTTTCGCTACTCGGGATATCCGGGCGGGCTCCTCTCGCGCGACGGCCAGAGCTTCGTCGTGATCGACGTGTGGTACCACGAGGACGCGGCGGGCATCGACTTCTACCACGAGGGCAAGCTCGTGAAGACCGTGAAGGGCAGCGAGGTGCCCTTCGATCACGCGAAGCTCACGAAGACGGCGAGCCACCAGCTCTGGTTGAAGGACGGCGGCGCGGAGTACGGGAGCTCGGCCGAGACCGATGCCGAGGGCCGGCTGCACGTCTTCACGGCCGACGGCAAGGAGCACCTCTACGAGCTTGCCACGGGCAAGCACCTGGGTCGAAGTGATGGTGCGGGCGAGTAACGGCGATCGCCTCGTCGCCTTCGCCGTGGAAGCGAAGCCGCGCTACCCGCGCTCGGGCCCGTGGCAGGTGGGCCACGACGGGCGTCCCTTCATGCTCCCGCGCACCGGCGGGATCACCTACTCGGTCAAGGTCGGCGACTCTTGCTTCGGGTGGGTGGCCGATCACGTCGAGCCGGCGGTGACGATCCAGGTGTCGGGCGAGGGGACGCACGCCGACGACAACCGCGCGCTCAACCAGTACGTGTGCGTGGGAAACGTCGCGACCGTGATCTCCGGCGACGCGAAGGGCGCGACGGGCGTCGTGACCGGGAAGCACGGCGGCGTGGAGCACGTGATGGTCGACTTCGACGACGCGACCCTCGCGAGCCTGAGCTACCAGGACCGGATCCGCATCCGCGCCTGCGGTCAGGGTCTCGAGCTCGCGCGGCACCCGGACGTTCGCGCCTACAACGTCTCGCCCGAGCTTCTCGAAGTCTGGCCTCTCCACGAGGAGGACGGCGCGCTCGTCGCGCCGGCCGCGCGCCTCGTTCCGCCTCTTCTGATGGGCTCGGGGCTCGGCAGCACCGAGCCATGGCGCGGCGACTACGACATCCAGACGAGCGACCCCGCGTTGCTCGCGACCCACGACCTCGCGACGTTGCGCCTCGGCGACATCGTCGCGATCGCGGACTACGACAGCTCGTGGGGCTGGTCCTACAAGCCAGGGCGCGTCATGATCGGAGTCGTGGTCCACGGCGACAGCGGAAAGAGCGGTCACGGTCCGGGCGTCATGACGCTCCTCACGGGCCCGGCCTCCGCGCTGCGCGCCAAGCTCGACGTCGACGCCAGCATCGGAAGCTACCTCGGAGTCGGAAGGTGGCGCTCGCGATGACGCGGACGTTCCGCGAGCGATTCGGCGGCGCGGCGCTCGTGACGGGCGCGTCGGCGGGGCTCGGCGAGTCCTTCGCGAAGGCGCTCGCCGCTCGAAAGATGGACCTCGTCCTCGTCGCGCGCCGCAAGGAGCGCCTCCAGAGGCTCGCGGCGGATCTCGCGAAGGAGCACGGCGTGCGCGTCGAGGTCCTCGCGCAGGACCTCGCCGCCGCGGGCGCGACGAAGGCGCTTGCCGAGAAGGTCGCCGGCACGGGCCTCGACGTCGGCCTTCTCGTGTGCAGCGCCGGGTACGGTACCAACGGCGCCTTCCTGGAGCTCGACCCGGCGGTCGAGGCGCGCATGGTGGATCTCAACTGCCGCGTCGTGGTGGAGCACTGCCACACGTTCATCCCGCCGATGGTGCAGCGGAAGCGCGGCGGCGTCATCTTGTTCGCGAGCATCGCCGCCTATCAGCCCTGTCCCTACTGGGCGGTCTACGGCTACGGCGCGACCAAGGCGTTCAACCTGATGCTCGGCGAGGCGCTCTGGGCCGAGCTCCGCCCGCACGGCATCGAGGTGCTGGCGCTCTCGCCCGGCTACACGGTGACGGAGTTCCAGGACGTCGCGAAGTCGACCGGCGTCGGTCCGGCGGCCAAACCCGACGACGTCGTGGCCCACGCGCTCAAGGCGATCGGCCGCCACCCCTCCACGGTGCACGGCAAGGTGAACTGGCTCATGGTTTCCGGCGCGCGCGTCTCGTCGCGCCGCACCGTCGCCAAGATGTCCGCCTGGATGAGCGACCCGAGGCGGCATCCGAAGGCCCAGGAATAGTCTCCGGCGGCCGGGTTCATCGAATGTCGGCGACTTCGACGTTCGATGCGTGTGATGCGAGGCGGGTCATGTCGTCCAAGTCGGCCGTGGCGATGACCGCGCCGCCTTCGAGATCGGCGACCGCGACTGTGAACGCGTCCACCGCGAGCTCGGAGCCGACGCCGGCTCTTCCCAGCAGCTGACCGGCACGAGCGCCAACCCGCGCATCAACCGGCAGGACGTGCACGCCCTCGCGACGGAGGCCGGCGAAGATCGCCGCATCCGCGCTCCGTCCACGCACCACCTCCGCGAGAACCGCGGCCACCGACGCGATCGTCTCCTCCCGACGCCGGATCTGAATCACCAGGGCCCGAACCTTGTCGCGACGCGCCGTGGGTCCGCGAGCGAGCGCCGATAGGGCTTCGCTGTCCAGCAAGAGCATCAGCTTGCCCGCCGCCCTGCGTCCCGCCTGCCACCGGTCGACGATGCGTGCGGCCCATTCGAGCGATTGAGGCGGCACGGGTCCATGCTCGCGATCGAGCTCGGCCATCCACTCATCGACCGCCTGAAGTGGCGCAGTCGCGCTGTACGCAACGATCGCCTTGTTGACAGATGCCGAGAGGCTTCGCGTCCCGACAAGGGAACGCAGCTTTGCAAGGGCGTCCGAGTCGAGCGTGAGCGTGACCTTTTCTCTTGCCATGGGCCTCCTGCAGACGCGTCGGCCACTGACGGGTTCGACGTATGATGGTACTATCATACCACCTGCCGACAACCGCCGTCAGCGCGGCGGGTGGCCGAGGATCGCGCGCATGGCCGCGCGGCCGTGGCAGCGGACGCCGCCGTCGGCGAGCTTGACGTAGGCCACGCCTTCCAGAGTTGCCGTGCCGGACCAGTCGCCGTCCGCCGAGAACGTCGTCGACCACAGGCCGAGCCCTCCGAGAAAGGGTGCGGGCCTCGCTCCAGGTCGGACACTTGGCGTCACCTCGATGTAGTCGATCGGGACGCTGCCGAACCATTCCGAGCGCCGCGCGGCGAGGGTGGAGCGCTGGACGCGCGGCCGCGCGGCGAGCGGGCTCCCGGCGACGATCCAGAGGTGCTCGTCGGTCAGGAGCGCATCCGGCTCGGCGTCCATCTCGTAGAGGGTCTTGCCGGCCCCGGCGATCTCGTGACGCAGCATCCCGGGGAGCCGCAGGAGAGCGAGGTCGGGGCCCCACTCGCCCTGCGTGCCGGGCAGCGTGTCGCCGAGCACGAGGGGATCCACGAGGCGGAGATCGACGTCGAGGCGGCTCTCGCGGCCGAGATGGATCTCGATGCGGCGGCCGAGCTCGCGCAGCGTGTCCCACGCGGTCTTCGTCGCGAGGACCGCGGGCTCGCCCTTGACGGTGACGAGCGTGCCGGCCCCCGCGGGAACGACCTCGCCCTCGGGCCGGAGGATCACCGTGTAGCCGGCGATGTGCGCGGCGGCCTCCGACGTTGTCGTGCGCACGCGAGCGCCCCCGGTCCATCGCCACACGCGCCGGCTGCGGCCGAGGAGGCCCGACTCCCGTGCGTCGTCGAAGACGAGGCTGACGAGCGGGCGCGTGGCGTCGTCGTAGCTCTTCCTGAGCTCCTCGAGGACGCGCGCCTCGATGCGGTACCGGCGCGGCGGGATGCCCCAGTCCCTGGAGCGGAGCTCCTTCTTGAGCGCGGCGACAATCGCGCCCGGCTCTGGATAGCCCTCCTCTTGCTTCATCCGGCGGCGACGCGCGGCCGCCGAGATCCGGTCGCGCCGCGCCTGCTCGGCCTTCTCGCGATCGAGACGCTCGAGCTCGGCTTCCTGCGCCTCCTTGAACGCGATGCTCTCCGGCTCCCCGAACACCAGCCGGGGACGCTCGCCGCCTGGAGAGTCCGACGCTGCCATGGCTCCTGCGCCGGATTCTACGGCGCGCGGAGTCCGGCGGGCCGTGCTTCTACGCCGCCTTCATGACGCCCGTGCGTCCTTTGACCGTGTAGCCGGGGAAGAGGGCGGCGTCCTTCGGTAACCCGAGCGCAGCGACCGCGACCTCCGAGAAGAGATCGCGGAAATCGGTCGTCACCGCGAGGTCGCGGCCTTCGTAGAGGTCGCTCCCGAGACCGGGCCACTGCCCGAGCACGCGCCCGCCGTTGACGCCGGCGCCCGCCACGAACATTGCCGTTCCGTGACCGTGGTCGGTGCCGCCAGCACCATTGATCGCCGCGGTCCGTCCGAACTCCGTCATCGTCATGACCGTGACGGGTACGTCGCCCACGTCCTCGACCAGGGCGGAGATGTTGTCGGAGAGCTGCCGGAGGTTGTTGCTCATCTGTCCGGTGGCCGCACCCTGGTTGAAGTGGGTGTCCCAGCCGCCCCCGTCGAGGAACGCGACACGGACCCCGAGATCGGCCTTGATGAGGCACGCGAGCTGCCGGAATCCCTCGGAGTCGCGGCCGCGGCCGTACTTCACTCCCGCGCGGGCGGGGATTCCCAGCGGATCGGCCTTCCGGAACATCTCGATCGCGTTGAAGGCTTCCTCGCCCGCCTTCTGGAAGTCGGGCGCGGGGTCGGCCTTGTAGAGCGTCTCGATGCGCTCGGCGAGGCTCGCGTTGCCGTCGCGCGCGCGCATGCTTCCGAAGTCCTGCATGGCGATGGCGTCGGCCTTGCCCGCGAGGGAACGCGGCATCGTGCTCGTCAGCGCGACCGCGCGGAACGGCGACGACGGCGCCGACGCGTCCATCAGGCCGAGCGCACGGTTGAGCCAGCCGTCCCGCGTTCCCTTGTTGCCCGGCGTGCCGGACTCCATGTAGTCCTGGGCGTCGAAGTGCGACCGCGTGGTGTCGGGAGATCCGACGGCGTGCACGACCGCGAGCTTGCGATCCGAGTAGAGCGCATGGAGCCTGGCCAGGGCTGGGTGGAACGCGAATCCGTCGCCCGCGTCGCGTGTGTCGTTCTCACCCTTGCCGGGCTCGGGGAGCGCGAGCCCTCCGCGCAGGCCGCGGTACCGCGACTCGCGGTAGGGCGCGACCATGTGGAGCCCGTCCGCTGCGCCGCGCTGGAAGAACACCACCAGCACGGAACGCCGTGCGCTCTGTGTCGACGGCGCGAGCGCGCTCGCGAGCCCAGCCCCGCGGCCGAGGCCCAGGAGGAAGAGGGAGGTTCCGGATAGCTTGAGGAAGTTGCGGCGGCTCGAGCAGGTTTCGCAGGTTTCCATGGCGTTGGCTCCGCGGACGGTGTGGCGGACAGGCTCCGCCTGGCGCGTCATTGACGCTGAAACGATGGGCTCGCGAGCAGGAGCGCCATCTCTTGAAGCTTGCTGCCGGTGGAGAGTCCGGGGAACTCGCCCATCGCTTCCCGGATCGTCGCGGCGCTCTCCTCGGAAAGCTCGCGCCCGCTCTCGGGAAGCACCTCGGCCGCCCACGTCTTCAGATCTTCCGGGGGCGTCGGGACGCGGACTCCGGGGATCGAGCCCGAGAGCAGCTCGCCCGTGAACCGGATCCTCGTCAGCATGTTGCCCGCGGACAGCCAGGTCTCGGCCTCCTCGTCGTACCCCGTCGGCGGCTGGCAGAGGTAGAGCGGCATGCCGAGCTGCTGCAGGCTCTTCGCAAGCCCGGGCCCTCCCATGAGCTTCGAGCCCGTCGCACGCACCGTGCTCACGGCGAGCTCGAACGGCGTCTTCACCTTGGATCCCGACAGCGCCTCGGGTACGAAGCGCTCGGACAGGAACATCGTCTTCACCACGGCGCGGATGTCCCCGCCCGTCTTCTGGAAAGCCGCCGCCATCTCGCTCACGAGCTCCTCGCTCGGGTGGTCGGAGACGAACTTCGTCGCGAGCTTCTTGCAGACGAAGTGGGCGGTGGCCGGCTCCTGGCACAGGAGGCGGATCACGTCTCGCCCGTCGTCGACGCCGCCGGCGTCGATCGTGTGGCCGAGCACCATCTTCGGTCCCGTGACGTGGGCGTCCGCGACGAAGTGAAAGGATCCGTCGATCATGCTCTCGGGTCCGCCGCCGCCCTCTCCGCGATCGCGATTGCGCAGCCGCTCCGTGACGAGCTCGGGACTGACGATCGTCCAGCCCGTGAGGCACTTGGCGACCTCGATGACGTCCTGCTGCGAGTAGCCGCCGTCGACTCCCAGGGTATGGAGCTCCATCAGCTCGCGGGCGTAGTTCTCGTTGATGCCGGACTTGCGCTTCTGCTTGTCCGGCCGCTGGTCCGCCTGCCCGAAGGCTCCGCGGCGGCCGAAGCCGTCGCCACCGAAGCCGTCGCCGCGTCCGAACCCTCCCCGACCGCCACGGCCTCGCCGCCCCATTCCCATCTCGTCGCGCATCAGGTTCGCGGCAGCCTCGCGCGGGTTGAATCCCTCGCGCGTGTTCGTCCAGTTGTCGAGGTAGAGCAGCATCGCCGGGTGCTGCGCCGTCGCGAAGAGCAAGTCCTGGAAGCTACCCAGCACGTTCGGCCGGATGGCATCGCGTTCGTAGGAAGGCAGGCACATCAGCGTGGGAAGGCTCTTGCGCGCGTAGACGTTGAAGTGGTTGAACCAGAAGTCGGTCAGCACCTCGGCGAGCTGGCGCTCGGACTCCACGGCGCGCAGGACCTTGGCCTCGGAAAGCTCGACGGCGATCTCGCGCGGGCCGTCCATGCCGTCGCCGCGCGCGGACTTGAGCGTCTCCCTCGTGGCTTCGTCCATGGGCTCGCCGCTCTCCCGCGCCTCCTGCGCCTTCTTCCTCGCCTCGCGCTCGGCGCGGTCAGGTTTCGGGTACTTGTCGAGGAGCTCCCGGGGGCCGAGCTTGATGTCATCGAAGCGCGCGAGCTTCGCTTCGAGCGCCGCGTCGTCGATCTGCTCCGGGTGGAGCTGCCGGTCGAGCCATCGCTCGACGCCCATCTGGAGCACACGGTCCAGGTCTCCGGGACGCGGCCCGAAAGTCGCGCGCGAGAGGATGAGGGCCGCGCGGGTGGTCTCCGTGCTCGCCGATCCCGAGGCCGTGGCGACCGGCGCTGGACTGCCGCCCGCGCGATCCGCCATTGCGGGGACCAAGAGGACGGCACAGATCCGGAGGGCGTTCTTGAATCTTCTGTCGTGCGCTCGCATGCAAGGCTCCTGACGATCTCGATCACCTGGTTTGACCGCTCCCCGGCCCGTTTGGTTGAACCAAGGCGGAGCAAAGCTCGTTATGATTGTCTTCCGCATTCGTGCGGAGGCCCGGCGTGTCTCCGGGCGCACCGGCCCGGGGCGAGGAGACGGCAAATGGCCATCGAGAAGAGCGAGAAGAACTTCCTGGAGCGGGTCGCGGACAGCATCCCCGGCATCAAGGGCTACCGGGCGCGAGAGGAGCGGCGCGATACCGACAAGCGGCTCCGCGACTACCTCGCGGGAGCCATCGACACGTCGCGCCGCGGGCTCACCGACGCGAAGCTCGATCTGACCAAGGCGGGGAAGCTCGATCTCCTCGATCGCGTCGACCGCTCGGAGCGCAAGATGCAGCGCATCGCGGATGCGGTGCGCCACGCGTCCTACGGCTACAGCGGCTTCTTCGACCAGCTCAAGATCGGCGAGAACGAGCTCGACAGGCTCTACGCGCACGACACGTCGATGGTGGCGCTCTGCGCGGAGCTCGAGGCGCGTGCGACGGCCGTCCGGGGCGCGGAGCCGGCCGTGGCGCTCGACGGGCTAGAGGCAGCAGTCGAGGCGCTCGATCGCGCCTTCCAGGATCGCAAGACGCTCTTCGACAAGCCCGAGGGCGGCGTGTAGCGGGCGGGGACGGCGGAGAACGGTCCGCCGGCGAGACCACCCGGAACACGACGCGAAGGAGAGACAGATGGGCCAGTTGATTGAAGTCATCGAGTGGAAGAACGCGAGCGGCGAGGACATGGTGTGGCGGTTCACCGCGGGCGGCGAGATCAAGATGGGCGCGCAGCTCGTCGTGGCCGAGAGCCAGTCGGCGGTCTTCTTCCGCGACGGCAAGGCGCTCGACGTGTTCGGCGCCGGGCGTCACACGCTCACGACGAACAACATCCCCCTCCTGACGTCGCTCCTGTCGCTTCCTTTCGGCGGGAAGTCGCCCTTCCGGGCCGACGTCTACTACGTCAACCGGAAGACGTTCACGAACCTCAAGTGGGGGACGCGGGAGCCGGTGATGTTCCGCGACTCGGAGCTCGCGATGGTGCGGCTCCGCGCCTTCGGGATCTTCGCGGTCCGGGTGGTCGAGCCGTCGGTCTTCGTCAACACCCTCGTCGGCACCCAGGGCAAGTACCAGACGTCCGAGGTCGAGAGCTACCTCCGCGATGTGATCGTCTCGCGCCTCAACGACGTGCTCGGCGAGACGATGAAGACGATCCTCGACCTGCCGCGCTACTACGACGAGCTCGGCAGCGCCATGAAGGCGCGCGTCGCCGAGGACTTCCTGAAGTACGGCCTCGAGGTGACCGACTTCTTCATCAACTCCATCACGCCGCCCGAGGAAGTGCAGAAGCTGATCGACGACCGGGCCGGCATGGCCGCGGTCGGGAACATGCAGCAGTACATGGCGTTCAAGGCGGCGCAGGCGATGGGGGATGCCGCCAGGCAGCCCGGCGGTAACGCGGGCGCGGGCATGGGGCTCGGCATGGGCGCGGGCATGGGGATGATGATGCCCGGCATGATCCAGCAGGCGATGGCGGGAGCCGCGGCGCCGGCTGCCGCGACCCCGGCGGTCGCTCCTGCCGGGACGACGTGCCCGTCCTGCCAGACGGCGATCCCGCCCGGCTCGAAGTTCTGCCCCGGCTGCGGTCAGAAGGCGCCGGCCGTCGCCCACTGCACGCAGTGCGGAGCGAAGCTCGCCGCGGGCGCCAAGTTCTGCGGCGAGTGCGGGACGAAGCTCGGCTGACGGATCGCGGTCCGGAGAGAACGCCGCCCCACCGCGTCGCGATGGGGCCGCCGGAGGTGGTCGCGCCCGGGGCTGGAGGGCTCGTCGTCACCCTCCTCCTCCTGCCCTCGATCGTCCTGGTCCTCGCCTTCTCGTTCTGGTTCAAGACGCTGACGGCGGACGACTCGTTCATCACGTTCCGCTACGCGCGCAACCTCGCCGAGGGGCACGGCCCGGTGTGGAACGTGGGGGAGCGCGTCGAGGGCTACACGTGCTTCCTCTGGATGGTCGTCCTCTCCGCGGGGATCAAGCTGGGGCTCGATCCGGTGATCCTCTCGAAGGTCCTCGGGGTTCTCTTCACGGTCCTCACGCTCGTGGAGATCCCGAAGCTCCTGCGCTTCTTCCCCTGGACGTTCCCGCGATCCGCGCCCGTGGCGCTGTTCCTCTGCTCCGTCGGTCCATGGCTTTCGTTCTGGGCGGTGCAGGGCATGGAGACGCCGCTCTTCATGCTCCTCCTCCTGCTCTCCGTCCGCCTCTTCCTGGGTGACGTCGACCGCGCCGCGGCCCCGCGCGAGATGCTCGGCGCTCCGCTCTGCCTCACCCTCCTGTCGCTCACGCGTCCCGAGGGGCTGATGGTCTACGGGATCCTCGGCGTCGCGCTCGTCGTGACGCGCCCGCCGGAGGATCGCGTCAAGGCCGGAGCGCTCTTCGCTCTTCCCCTCGTCGCGATCTATGCGCCCTACTTCGTGTGGCGGGTCGGGTACTACGGCTACCTCCTGCCCAACACCTTCTACGCGAAGACGGGAGCGCGATGGGACATCGTCCTTCGCGGCATCCGGTACGTCCTCGGGTTCTTCGGCGCCCTCGGACCGGCGCTGCTCCTCTTCACCGTCAAGCCCGCCTTCGGCGGGTTCCTCCGCAGGTCCGACCGCGTGATGCTCGCGATCGTTGGCGCCTTCTCCGTCTACGTCGCGCTCGTCGGCGGCGACTACATGCCCTACGACCGGTTCATGGTCCCGGTGCTGCCGCTCTTCGCGGTGGTCGTCGCCGACGGCATGGTGTCGTTCGTGGGGTGGGCGCGCACGCGCTTTCCCGTGCCGCGCTCCCTGCCTGCGGTGTTCTACCTTCTTCTCCTCCTGTGGCCCGCGTGGCATACGTGGGAGGAGCTGCGGAAACCCGACGTCTACCTGGGACCGTTCGGCCCGGACGAGCCCGACGCGCGCGTCGGCCTCTTCCTCGCCCGCACCGCGCCTCCGGGCGCGACCCTCGCGACCGGGACGATCGGCAAGGTGGGCTACTACTCGCGGCTGCCGGTCCGCGACGTCATGGGCCTGACGGAGCCTCGCGGTCGCCCATGCGGCGATGAAGCACGCGGGCGTGATGGCGGGCCACGACAAGATGGACATCGGCTACGCGCTGTCGAAGCGGCCGACCTTCTTCTACCTGCGCACGATCCTCGAGGGCGGCTGGCACGACGCGGCGGCGCGCCACGATCCGGTGGCGACGGCGATCGACGTCCCGCGAAGATTCCCGCGATTCCCGGAGATCGAGAAGCAGTTCAACGCCGAGTACCGTCCGGTGCGCGCCGACTTCGGCGACGGATCGGTGGACATCTACGTGCGCCGCGACGTGGCGTGGCCGGACCCGCCGCCGCTACTGGTGCTGGGCATCGACGGTGCGACGCGCACGATCATGGACCCGCTGATGGAGCAGGGGCGGCTTCCGAACATGAAGAGGCTCGCCGAGCGCGGGCTCTACACGGCGCTCGGGACGCAGAACCCGACCATCAGCCCCATCATCTGGACCTCCATCGCCACGGGGAAGCTCGAGGCCAAGCACGGCGTCCACAACTTCACGGCGCCGGTTCCGGGAACGGAGCTGGAGTCGCGCTTCAAGGTGCCCGAGGCGAGATCGTCGATGCGGCTCTCGTTCACGGGAGTTGCACCGGAGGGCCTCTCTCACCAGAAGGCGACGGTCTCGGTGGCCGGCAAGGTCCGGGGCGAGATCGAGCTCGTGAGGGAGCCGCGCACCCAGAGCATCGACGTGACGCTCGACGAACCCGCGGGGGACAAGCCCGCGCCCGCCGCACCCGCCTCCGAGGTCGTGCTCGCGTTCCAGTCGTCGGTGAGGAAAGGGCCGAGCCCGATGTACCAGACGGCGCTCCTGAACGTCACGGCGGCGATCGATGGCGCTCCGCCGGTGGAGCTGTCGCCCGCCGACGGCATCGCCGGCGTGTACAAGGTGCCGGTAGCGGCGGGGAGCACCGCCTACCTCGAGCTCGGCCGCGCGCGCGACATCGTCACCACGAGCTCGAACATGCGGCTCTGCAAGGCGATCTGGAACATCGCGAGCGAGCGAGGGCGATCGTGCCTGATCTCCGGCTACTGGGTGACCTGGCCGGCGGAGAAGGTCAATGGCACTCTGATCTCCTCGTACACGTCGGCCCGCTGGGGCCGCTCCAAGAAGGGGAGCTTCCTCAAGGACTTTCCGCACCAGACCTACCCGGAGGAGCTCGCCGGGTCGCTCGCACCGATCATGGAGCGGGCGATCGACTCCGCCAAGACGCGCGCGCAGAAGGTCGCGGAGCGATTCGGCGTCGAGCTGACGCCTATCCCCGCGACGGAGCTGAAGCCGACGGTCCAGCTCGTCACGCCAGGGAACGAGAAGGTCGAGCCGCTCCCGCCCGGGATGCGCGCCGAGCAGCTCCTCTGGATCGCGTCGTCCGACGACTTCTACGCGCTCGCCACGGCCCACCTCTGGCCCGAGAAGAAGCCGAACCTGACGATCCTCTACCTCGGGGAGATCGACGTCGTGAGCCACGACTGGTACGACCTCGAGAAGGACCTGACCCGGGGTGTCATCGCCGAGGCCTACGAGCGCGCGGACGCTGCGCTCGGCAACCTCCTCGCGTCGCTTGGCCCCGAGGCCGACCGCGCCAACGTCGTCGTGCTGTCCGACCACGGATTCTCGTACGATGAGCGTGGAGTCTTCGAGCACCAGTTCACGCACCCGCCCGGCATCCTCATCATGGCCGGGCCATCGATCAAGCCAGGCATCGCTCCCCGCGAACCGAACGTCATGGACGCGTGCCCGACGTTCCTCACGCTGCTGGGCCTCCCGGCGGCCAGGGACATGGACGGGCGCGTGCTCTCCGAGGCGTTGACGGTCCCGGCGCTCGAACCCGTCGCGACGTACGAGACTGCGCCTCCGCCGAAGGACCCGGTGCCGATCGTCGCGCCAGTCGACGGGTCGGTGAAGGACCAGCTCTGCGCGCTCGGGTACGTCGCCTGCGATGGATTGCCGCGCTGAACCCGTGGCGCGACCCGCTGGAATCATGATGCGACGAGGGATACTCTGAACGACGATGACCGCGATCTCGAACACAGGCGATCGTGCGGCGCTCGTCCCGGCGGTCGTGGATTACCCGGATTCGGATGGGAGCCCCTTGGGCGAGAGCGACGATCACATCGACGAGCTCCTGAGCGCGCGTCTCGCGCTCAAGGACCACTTCCGCCACCGGGCGGACGTCTACGTGGCGAGCAACCTCTTGCTCTACTACGAGGAGGGCAACCCGCAGGCGCAGGTCGCGCCGGACGTCTTCGTCGCGTTCGGCGTTCCGAAGCACCGTCGCCGCACCTACAAGGTCTGGGCGGAGGGCAGGGCGCCGAGATGCGTGATCGAGCTGACGTCGAAGTCGACGCACCTCGTGGACTTCGGGAACAAGAAGGGTCTCTACGCGATGCTGGGAGTGTCGGAATACTTCCTCTTCGATCCCCTCTCCGAGTACCTCTGGCCGCCGCTTCAGGGATACCGCCTGCAGCGGGGTGATTACCTCCACATGAAGCCTGGCCCCGGCGGCGTGCTGGAGAGCAAGACGCTCGGGTTGCGCCTTGCGCCCAGGAACGGACAC
Source organism: Acidobacteriota bacterium (assembly GCA_046331505.1). Classification (GTDB taxonomy): domain Bacteria; phylum Acidobacteriota; class Vicinamibacteria; order JAXLQT01; family JAXLQT01; genus JAXLQT01. The sequence continues at coordinate 39,413 of JAXLQT010000019.1, read as the reverse complement.
CTGTGCTTCATCGATCGCCGGACGGGACGGATGCTCGCGACGCCGGAGGAAGGATTCGACGGGCTCCGCCGTGCCGAGAAGGAGGCGGTCCGCGCCGAGAAGGAGGCGTCCCGCGCCGAGAAGGAGGCGGCTCGCGCCGAGAAGGAGGCGGCCCGCGCCGAAAAGGAAGCCGGACGCCGGCGGCAGGTCGAGCTCCGCGTCGAGGAGCTGGAGCGAGAGCTCGCCCGAATTCGCAAGAAGAAGTAGGCGAAAGGACCCGGAGGTTCTCGCGCCGCCTCGGATTGTCGCTGGGGAGACACCGTGCCGCGGGACGAGCCGCGAAGGATCCGGCGTCGAACGGGCTCCATGAAGGTCAGGAGGCGCCGAGCCCCATGACGACCGAGAACACGACGACCCGCGAGCTGGAGGCTTTCCGGAGCTACCTCTGCGTCCTGGCGCGGACCAGCATGAGGGCCGACCTCCGCCGCAGGAGCGATCCCTCCGACATCGTCCAGCTCACACTGCTCCAGGCCCACCAGGCGCGCGGCCAGTTCCGGGGCGGGAGCGACGCGGAGCTCGCAGCGTGGCTCCGCCAGATCCTCGCTCGCAACCTCGCTCACCTCGCCCGGGACGAGCGGCGGCTCAAGCGCGACGTGCACCGCGAGGAGTCCCTCGAGACCGCGATCGACCGCTCGGCCGCTCGCTTCGAGCGGATGCTCGCGGCTCCCGACACGTCGCCGAGCCAGAAGGTGATCCGTATCGAGCGGCTTCTCCGGCTCGCGGCGGCGGTCGAGGCGCTGCCCGCCTTGCAGCGCGCCGCGGTCGTCCTCCACTACTGGGGCGGCCTCACTCTCGCCGAGATCTCGGAGCGTCTGGGCCGCTCGCCATCGGCGGCAGCGGGGCTCCTCCATCGCGGCCTCAAGACCCTCCGCCTCGAGCTCGCCCGGGAGGCACCGTGATGGCGGACAGCGCGAGCGATCCATCCCTCGACGCGATCATCGCGCGCTACCTCCAGGCCGTCGAGGCGGGCAAGCCACCCGACCGGCAGGCGCTCCTCGCGGCACACCCGAGCCTGGCAAGGGAGATCGAGGCCTTCCTCGACGACCACGCGCGGATGCAGCACATGGCGGAGCCGCTCACGCTGCCGCTCGCGCACCCGCCGGAGGCAGGCGATCGCATCCGCTACTTCGGCGACTACGAGCTCCGGACGGAGATCGCGCGCGGAGGCATGGGGGTCATCTACCAGGCGCGCCAGATCACGCTCGACCGCGTCGTGGCCGTGAAGATGCTCCTCGCCGGACCGCATGCGTCCGCCGACGAGACCAAGCGCTTCCGCGCCGAGGCCGAGGCGGCGGCACGCCTCGATCACCCGGCCATCGTCCCCATCTACGAGGTCGGGGAGCACGACGGCCGGCAGTACCTCGCGATGCGCTACATCGAGGGCGTCGACCTCGCGCGGAGGATGCGCGATCACCCCCTTCCGCCGAAGGAAGCGGCGCGCCACGTGGCGGACGTCGCGGCGGCGATCCACCACGCGCACGGTCGCGGCGTGCTTCACCGGGACCTCAAGCCGTCGAACGTGATCGTGGATGTGCAGGGAAAGGTCCACGTGACCGACTTCGGACTCGCCAAGCGCGTCGACGTGGATCGCGACCTCACGACGACCGGCGAGGTGCTCGGCACTCCTTGCTACATGCCGCCCGAGCAGGCCGCCGGCAGCAAGGACGTGTCGGTCCGATCCGACGTCTACTCGCTGGGGGCGATCCTCTACGCGCTCGTCACCGGGCGGCCGCCGTTCCAGGCGGAGACGACGCTCGGGACTCTGCGTCAGGTGCTCGAGCCGCACGTCGAGCCCGCCGCACCGCGCACGCTCAACCCCGCCGTGCCGAGGGATCTCGAGACGATCGTCGTGAAGTCTCTTCGCAAGGATCCCCGCGCGCGCTACGCGTCCGCCGCGGCCCTTGCGGAGGACCTCGAGCGGTTCCTGCGCGACGAGCCGATCCTCGCGAGGCCCGCCGGCGTCGCGGAGCGTCTGCTGAGGTGGTGCCGCCGCAGGCCGGCGACCGCGGCGCTGTTCGGCGCCGTCGGACTTCTCCTGGTGGCCGTCGTCGCGCTCCTCGGCATCACGACCTACGTCTCGATGCGCTCGCTCGCAGCCAAGGAGTCGGCGCGGGCCCGGGAGGAGTCCGACAGGAGGCGGGCCGAGATGCACCTCCACGCGGAGCGCGTGAATCTCGCCCAGGCGGCGCTCGAGGAGGGCGACCTGACGCGGGCCTACGAGCTACTCGAAGCCTGCACACCCCGCGTGGCGGGAGCCGACGACTGGCGCGAGTGGGCGTGGGGCTACCTGTGGAACAAAGGCCAGGATCGCCAGGAGGTGGTGCAGAGCGCCCTCCCGTCGCCGCCCGCAACGGGGCCCGTGGCACGCGTCGTGGCGATCGGCGTCGACGGCGACGGGACGTTGATGGCTGCCTATCCGAGCGTCATCGAGCTTCACGGTCCCGGCGGCGAGTCGCGAGGGCGCTTCGAGCTTCCGATCCACGAGGAGCTTGTCGATGCGGCGATCTCTCGCGACGGGCGGTGGGTCGCGGCGGCGTCGGGCTCGGGGCTCGTGCTCGTGTGGAACGCACGCTCGGGGGAGGTCCACCTCGGGCTCCAGCTCGAGACGAGCTCGTCCGTCGCGCTCGGAAGCGATGGGTCGGCGCTCGCGATCGGACGCTATCTTGGCGTGGACGTTCGCGACGTCGTCACCGGCCGCCCGATCGTGTCGATGGCCGCGAACGGAGCCGCCGATGCGCTTCAGTTCTCGCCGGACGGATCCACTCTGGCGGGAATCGGGTCGGAGTCCGGGGAGCTCTCCGTGTGGAGCCTCCGGGACGGAAGCGTGGTGCTCCAGCGGCACCCGGCGCCTCGCGAGGTCCCGGCGCGGACGCTGGCCTTCTCTCCGGACGGGTCGAGCCTCGCGCTCGGTTCGGGAGATCCGACCGGCTACTCCGAGGGCGAGCTCCGCATCATGGCGATCGCCGGGGATCGGGGCGATACCGTCGTTCCGTTACCGTGGGGTCCGGCATCGGACGTCGCGTGGACCGCGGAAGGCGACGTGCTGGCGGCGATCGGCGGCGGCCGAGGTCAGGTCGTGCGCGTGGCGCCGGCGCCGGGGAAGATCGTCGAGCGCCGGCTCGGCCATTTCGGCGGGGTGACCGCCGTCGTCGAGGGTTGCGGTGGCCTCTACTCCGGCGGCCGCGACGGAACGGTTCGCCACTACCTGCCCGCGGCGCGGCCGGAGCGCACGCAGGCCGTCACCGTGCGCTACCTCCCCGGTGGAGACGCGTTCGTGCTTCGACCGGCGCGTGACGGCCTCGAGGTGGAACGCTGGGGCTCATGCTCGAAGTGCTCTCGCCGGCCAGCCGACCGGAGCGCAGCCGGAAGCCGCGGCAGCACGCGCCAGCATCTCGCTCGACGGCCGGTTTGGTGCAGCGACTGTGCCCTCCTCACGGACAGCCGCGCAGCCCACAAAGGGCTGGAGCCGTGCGATCGCTGCTTGAATTGGCCAGCCGGCTGCTTTCCCGCCCTCGAGACGGAGATGCAAGGCGGCCGGCGTCGCGCTCTCTCGATGGATCTCGCCGTGCGGCGCTCGACCGGCATCGCGTCCACGTCCGTGACGTGGCGTCGGCAGCTCCCGCGCGCTCTCCGTCCCCGGGAGGCGCGCGAGGGACCTCGTGTTCCTCTCGAGCGGGGAGCTCGTGATCGCCGCGGAGGGCGACCTCCTCGTCTTCGATGGCGCGCTCGAGAAGACCACTCGCGAGATCGCGGCGACGGTCGGCGCGATCGGCCGGCTGGCGCTCTCGCCCGACGGGCGCCGCATCGCGGTGGCGGGCGCCCGCATCGAGATCCGCGACAGCGCGACCCTCGAGGTCTCGACGCGGCTCCCGGGACATGGGGGTGCTGTCCAGCTCGTCGCGTTCCGGCAAGACGGCAGGACCCTCGCGACGTCGGGCGCCGACCGCGCGGTTCGCGTGTGGGATCTCGGCTCGGGGCTCGAGCTCCTCCATTTCGATTGCGGCAAGCTGACGAGCCTCGAGTTCAGTCCAGACTGGCTCGAGCTCCAGGCCGTGGAGCTGTCGGCCGGAGGATGCCGCGCATCGACCTGGAGATCCGTCGACCGTCGTCTCGCGAAGGTCCCGATCGGCCTTCCCGGTCGTCCCTGACTTCGGGCGGCGGAAGAGCTCCGTGAGGTCCACGTCGCTCGAGCCGAACCGATCTCTTTTCGAGCGCGCCTGGAGCGTGGCGCGTCAAGAGCCGGCGAGGAACCGGCGGAGCGAGGGCTCGAGCTGGTGGGGGAGCTGCCCGTGGACGAGCGGCTGCCCCGCTTTTCGGGCGGCGAGGCACTCCTCGATCAGCGCCGCGAGATCCCTGGCGCGACCGCTGTCGCCCGCGGCGCGCAGGCGTGCGAGGGCGGCATCGGCGGTGCCGCCTCCGGCGAGGTCGACGAAGGCCTCCTCGGCGTCGCACGAGGCGCGCTGGGAGGCGTGGGTTGGGTCCCCGAGCTCGTCGAGCGCGGCCCGCGCGCGCGCCACGAGGAGCCGCGCGCGGGCGATGTCGCCGCGGGCGATGCGCGCCACCTTCGCCTGGTAGATGAGGGTGTCAGAGAGCGGCAGGAGCTCCGCGATCTCGCGGAAGCGCTCGCAGGCGGCGTCGAGGAGATCGAGAGCGCGGTCCGCGAGGCCGGCGTGGAGCTCGACGACGGCAAGCTGGCGCAGCGCGAAGGGCTTCGACCGCTCGTCGCCGAGGGCGTCCATGAGGGCGAGGCCCTCCTCCGTCCTCCGGCGCGCCTCGTCGTTGCGCCCAAGGCCGAGGAGCACCCCGGCGAGGTTGATCGACGCGAGCGACTGGAACCGGCGATCGCCGACGCGCTCCAGGATCTGCAAGGCGCGCTCGTAGCACTCGATGGCGTCGTTGGGGCGGGCCGTCACTTCGTGGACGCCCGCGACGTAGCTGAGGGCGATGCCTTCCCATCGGAGATCGCCCGTCTCCCGCGCCACCTCGAGGGCCTGCGCATGGAGGCGCCCGGCCTCTTCGTACTCGCCCCGGTTGTAGTGGACGACCGCGAGGTTCATGACCGTCAGGCCCTCGAGGCGCCGATCGCCCACGATGCCGTAGATGGCCAGGGCGCGGCGGTTCAGCTCGATCGCCTCGTCCAGGCGGCCGCGTCCCAGGAGCACGCCGGCGAGGTTGGAGAGGGTGATTGCCTCCTCGCGGCTCTCGCCACACGTGCGATGGAGCTCGAGCGCTCGACGGAAGAGAGCCTCCGCGTCGGTGACGCGGCCCGCCATGAGATCGAGCCCCGCGAGCTTGCCGAGGAGGCGGCCGATGCCTGCGTGATCGTTGGCGGCCTCGTGCCTCTCCAGGACCGTGCGGTAGAGGCCGTCCGCGATCTCCCGGTCGCCGCGATCGCGGCGGACGTCGGCAAGCCCCAGCGCGGCCCGCGCCTCCTCCGCCGGATCGACGCCGCCGCCGGACAGGCGCAGCGCCTCCTCGTAGAGCTCGATGGCCTCCTGGGGGTTTCCCGTAGCCGCGCTCGCGCGCGCGAGGCCCGAACGGCTGCGCGCCTCGAGAGACGCGTCGCCGAGGCTCCTCGCCTCATCGAGCGCGCGCCGGTGCTCGTCCAGGGCCTGGCGCTCCCTTCCCGACATCTGCAGGACGCGCTCGCCGAGCTCGTTCCGCGCACTGACGGCGCCCGCCGTCGGCTCCGCGAACAGAGCGAGGTGGCGAACGTAGAGCTTCTCCGCCTCCACGAGATCGTGCCGCGTGAGGGCGAGACGAGCGCCGGCGAGGTAGTGGGGCCTTGCGAGGAGCGGCTCGCCCGCCTCTTCCCAGTGGTGCGCCAGCGTTCCGGGCTCGGTGGTGGCCTGCGCCGGGAACGACCGCGCGATGACTTCGGCAGCCTTCCGGTGCAGCGCGCGCCTCTCCTGTGCGCCGAGGGCCTGGTAGGCGACCTCGCGCGTCCGGTCGTGCGCGAAGCGCAGGAGCGATCCCTGCTCCTCGATCACCTGGCGCGAGAGCAGCTCCTGCACGGCTTCGAGCACCTCCGACCCGTCGCCTCCCCACGCCGCCTCGAGCAGCTCGCCCGGTATCTCGCGACCGAGCACCGCCGCCATGTCGAGCACGCGGCGGGTCCTCGGGTCGAGCCCGAGCAGGTGCTCGGAGACGAGCTCCTTCACGGAGCCCGGGAGCGGGAGCGAGGCGTAGGCGGGGTCGAAGCGACTGTCGGCGCTGGACTGCCACCGGCCGGCGACGTCCCGTCGGAGGAACCCCAGCGCGATGGTGGTACGCAGGTACTCCGCGACGTAGAACGGGTTTCCCTCGGAAAGGCGAACGATGGAGGGGACGAAAGGTGGCGCCGCGTCGACGGCGAGCATGTCGCACACCATGTCCGCGATGGCGCGCTCGGGGAGGCGTCCGAGGTGGACGTGGGTGACGCTCTCGGCCGCGAGCAGCTCGCGCAGAGCCGGTCCCATCTCGTCGGAGCGGAACGTCGCGACCACGAGGAGCTTCGACTCGGACAAGGTGCCGGCCCGCAGCAGGTGGAACAGGAACCCGAGCGTGAGCTCGTCCGCCCACTGCAGATCGTCGAGCAAGAGGAGGCAGGGCTCCCACGTCGTGAGCGCCACGAGCGTCTGGGCGAGGGAGCGGAATACCCGCAGCCGTGCGGCTTCGGGCGGGAGCCGGGCGGGATCCGCGGTGCGGCGGACTGTCCGGGCAGGGCCGCAAGCGCCGGCTCGTAGGGCGCGAGGACGTCCACGCGGACCGAGGACGTGCTCGCACTGCGCTCTCCTGGCCTGCGCAGCGATCGGCGATCGTCTGGAGCGGCCTGCGCAGCGCGAGGAGCGACGCCGCCGTGGGCTTCCGCGGATCGCGGAGCTTCACACTGCCCCGTGAGGACCTCGATCGCCGCGGCGACCGCCTTGGCGGCGAGCTCGGCCGCCAGCCGCGTCTTCCCGCGCCGCTCTCGCCGCCGATCAGCGTCATCCCGCCGCCGCCGCGCTGGAGGCGCACGAGGCGCGTCTCGAGATCCCGTAGCTCGTCGCCGCGCCCCGCGAGCGCCGCGCGGTAGAGGTAGGGGCGCGGGCGGGGAGGCCGTTCCTGCTCCCTGGGATCCGGAAGGCGCCGAGCCGCAACAGCTCGGCCGCGACGTCGTCGGCGTGTCCCAGGCGATCCCGCGGTTCCTTCTGGAGCAGGCGCAGGATGAGAGCCTCGAGATCGACCGAGAGCCCGGGCGCGTGCCACGATGGCGGCGCCGGCTTCTCGTTCATGTGCTGGAACATCACCTTCACCGGATCGCCGACGAAGGGAGGGGCGCCGGACACGACCTCGTAGAGGATGCAGCGCGTAGAGACGGCGCGCGCATCGGCAACTCCGCCCCGCGCTCAGCCGGGGGCCATGTACCTGGCCGTTCCGGCGACGGTCCCCGCCACCTCGAGGTGCTCGCGGCTCACCTCTCCGGCGAAGCTCGTCGAGAGCTTCTCCGAAATCGACGAGCACCGGGACCCCGTCGGGCCGCACCAGCACGTTGTCGGGCTTGAGGTCGCGGTGGACCATCCCGAGGCCGTGAAGGAACGAGAGGGGCGCACAGAGCCTGCGGATCACGGTCAGCCGCAGGTGGAGCTCGGGTCCGTGCGGCGTCGGGGCGGGGGAGCCGGCCAGGGGGTCGCCTGCGCGTCTCCTCGTGGCTCCCAGGCGGAGCGTGCGCCTGGGCGCCGGCCGTGATGCCGAAGTAGCGGCGGAGGCCTTCGCCTCCTCGCAGAGCTCCACGCGTACCGAAGACCCTCGTGCAGACCCTCGTCGAGGATCCCGGACCACGCCGGATGATGGACGCGGCGTAGCGCGTGGATCTCGCGCCGATCCTGGAACCGAGTCGCGCGGCTCGCGACGCGCACGACCTTGAGAGCGACTTCCTCTGGCCGGAGTCCGGAGTGGTCGGCCCGTAGACGCTTCCCATCTCCGCTCCCGACCTCCGATCTCAGAAGGTAGGGTCCGACTCTCGCCGGAGGGGTCGCTCCCGTCGCGCCGGAGCTCGAGGGGTCCATGCCGCGCGACGATACCGTATCGTCACTCGAGGTGACGATGGGCCGGGAAGCCGCGAGACGGCCGCCCGGGAGCGGCGGGTGGCAGGAGGGATCCGCCGCGTGCTACGCCGGGGGAAGGGCAGCGAGCTTGTCCAGCGTCGAGGCCACCTCGCGGTCGTGGCCGACGGATCGGCTGACGGCGAGGGACTCGGTGTAGAGAGCCCGGGCCCGGAGAACGTCGCCGCGATCTCGGGCGACGCCCGCGAGGAGCGCGAGCTGGAACGCCTGCTGCCGCGGCTCGTTCACCTCGATGGCGATCGCGAAGGCCTGCTCGTGGCACGCCGTCGCGGCGTCGAGATCGCCGAGGCGGCGGTGGATCTCGCCGAGGTTGCCCAGGACGTGACCCTCCATCGAGCGCTCCCCCATCGAACGGGTGAGCACGAGGGCCTCGGAGAGCATGGCGATCGCATCCCTGGGCACGTCCTCCAGCATGGCGACGTTGGCCATGGTCAGGACTTCCATGTGGCGGTCGCCCAGGCTCCGCAGGATCTGGAGCGATTGGTGGCCGAGCTCTCGCGCCTTCTTGCGGTCCTCGGATTCGAGGAGCCCCGCGAGGTTGCCGAGAGTGATCGCGACGCCCCGCTCCTCGCCGAGCTCGCGCTGGATGGCGATCACGCGCTCGAAGAGCGGGCGCGCGAGCCCCGTGCGGCCGCGCTGCCAGTGGATGTTGGCCATGTTCCCGGTGATGCCCGCCTCGTCGCGGCGGTCGCCCTCCTCGGCCGCGATGGCGCGCGCCTTCTCGTAGAGCGCGAGCGCCTCCTCCTCGCGCGCCTGGCGCGTCATGCGGGTTCCCATGCTGTTGTAGACGCTGCCCTCGATGCTGCGCAGGCCCGCGGCCCGTGCGACCGCGAGCGCCTCCTCGTAGTGGCGCTGCCCGTCGTCGAGGCGGCCGGTGTCGCTCTCGATATCGCCGAGATGCCGCAGGCAGTGAGCCTCGCGGGCGCGATCGGCGACCGCGCGCGCGAGGACCAGCGCGCGTGTGTACTCCTGGAACGCCTCTCGATCGCGCCCGCGCATCTGGAGCACGCGTCCCGCGAGCTCCGAGCGCGCGTCGAGCGTCTCCGGGCTCCACACCTCCGACAGGGCGATGACCGCGCGGTAAAGGCGCTCCGCCTCGTCGTAGGCGTGCGACTTCAGCGCATGGCGTGCCGCGCGCAGGTAGTAGGCGCGCGCGCGGGCGACTTCCCCGGCGATCTCCCAGTGGTTGCCGAGGCGGGCAAGGTCGTCGTCGTCGTGGGCGAGCGCGGCGCGCCGCTCGATCACCTGCGCGGCGGCCCGGTGAAGTCCCGGTCGCGACGCTCCCGGGATGGCGGCGTAGGCCGCCTCGCGGAGCTTGTCATGGACGAAGCGGAGCGCACCGCGGCCGCCGTCCTCGAGGACGTGGCGGGACAGCGGCGGCACGAGCGCCTCGAAGAAGGCGCGCTGGCGGAGCCCGGTCGCGTCCATCAGGATCCCGGCGTCGACCTCGCGCCCGAACACGCTCGCGATCTGGAGGAGCTCGAGCGAGTCGGGGGGAAGGGACAGGAGGCGGCGACCCACGAGCGATCGCAGGGAACGCGGGAGCTCGATCCGCTGGCCGTCGCGACCCCTCGCGAGCGTCCACCGGCCGAGGCCGTCGCGCACGAGCAGCTCCTCCTCGACCGCGGACCGCAGGTACTCCGCGACGAAGAACGGATTTCCCTCCGAGGCGCCCTCGAGGAACGCGGCGAATCCCTCCGGCAGCGCCTCGGGCGTCGTCGCGAGCATGCCGGCGGCGATGGCGGCGACGGCCGATCCCTCGAGGCGCGGCACGTCGAGGGTGAGGACGCCGTGCGCTCGCCGGATCTGCTCGATCGCGGTCGATGCCTCCTCGGTCCGGAACGTCCCCACGACCACGATGCGCCCGCGATCGAGGGCGCCGGTCGTTCCCGCATGGTGCAGGAGACCCAGGGTCAGCTCGTCGGCCCACTGGAGGTCGTCGAGCAGGAGCAGCAGGGGGCGATCGCCGGCGAGGGCGCGGAGCGTCTCTTCGAGGTCCACGAAGAGGCGCAGGCGCGACTCGTCGGGCGGCAAGTCGGCGCCGCGCGCGTGCTCCGCCTGCCCCGGAAGCTCGGCGATCGCGGGATCGAAGGCGGCCAGCGAGGCGCCTCGCCGGCCGAGGAGACGCTCGGTCTCCTCGCGCCCGCGCTCGAGGCAGCGATCGCGGATGTGCTGGAGCGTCGGCCTCAGCGCTTGTAGCAGCGGCTCCGCCGTCGCCTCGGCCACGCCGGGAACGCAGTCGCCGGTGAGAACCGGGATCCGCTGGTTGCGCGCCTCGGAGAGGAGCGCGAGAAGGAGCCGCGTCTTTCCCGCCCCGCTCTCTCCGGAGAGGAGGACGAGGCGACCCTTCCCGGTCCGCGCCTCGGCGAGGACGTCCTGGAGCCCTTCCACGATCGCTCCCCGGCCGGAGAACGCGGGCCGGTAGAGGTAACGGCGAGGAGGCGCTCCCGTCCTCCGCCGTGGTCTCTCCGAGCGCGCGCTCGATCGCCAGGAGCCGCGAGGCGACGACGTCCGCGTAGCCGATGCGATCGGAGGGGCGCTTCGCGAGGAGGCACATCGTGAGCTCGTCCAGCTCACCGGGGATGCCATGGCTGATCGACGACGGCGTTGCCGCCGTCGCGCCCATGTGCTTGGCGAGCACCTCCATCGGAGACTCGCCGAAGAACGGAGGGCGTCCGGTGACGAGCTCGTAGAGGATGCAGCCGAGCGAGTAGATGTCGGAACGGGCGTCGACCAGGTCCGCGCTTGCCTGCTCTGGCGCCATGTAGGTGACCGTCCCCGCGACCTCCGTCGCCTCGGAGAGGTCTTCGCGCGCGAGCTCGGTCGGCAGCGACGCCGCGAGGCCGAAGTCGACGATGACCGGCATCCCGTCGCCCTGGACCAGGACGTTCTCCGGCTTGAGATCGCGGTGGATCACGCCCTCGCCGTGCATGTAGGCGAGCGCGTGACAGACGCGGCGCACGATCCCGAGCGACTGGAGGAGGGGGAGCCTCGGCGCCGGACGGTCGTCGGGCTCGCGCCGCGCGTGCTGCCGCGGGCTGTCCGTGCCCGTGGGCGCACCGGTCGGGTCGTCGACCCAGGAGACGGTACCCGCCGCGGTCGTGTCGTCGCTCGCGCGGTCGTCGAGGGCCTCGGTCCACCACTCTCGCGACGCCGGCGCCGGCGCTCGGGACGACTGGAGGCGGCGCAGCGTGAGCCCCTCGCAGAGCGCCATCGCGTACCACGGGATGCCCTCCGCCTCCCCGGTGTCGAGGACGCGCACGATCCCCGGGTGGTCGAGGCGCATCAGCGCGTGGATCTCGCGCCGCAGCATCTGCAGCGATCGCACGTCTGCGGCGCGCACGGTCTTGAGCGCCACGACGTCGCCCGTCGCCTCGTGCCAGGCCTTGTAGACGATGCCGACGCCGCCCCGACCGAGCGGGGCGATGATGCGGTACGGGCCAATGCGATCCTCGGCGGGCATCGCGAGTCTCAGCCGTGGACCGTCGCGCCGCGCCCGAACCTCGACGACACCTTCGCTTCGTGCTCGAGCCACGTGAGCCAGCGCACCTCGAAGTCCGGGGCCGGGAGCTCGCGCGCCGCGAGGTCGTGAAACAGCCGCCAGTGGCGGTCCTCGGCGGGACCGAGCTCGGCGAGCAGAGCCTCGATCTCGGCGTCGTCGATCGCCTTTGCGGCGCAGCCGAAGCGCTCGCAGCTCCGCGCCTCGACGAGCGCCGCGCAGAGCAGGCGGTCGACCTTCGCGAGCTCCGCGGGGCGCGGGGCGATGGCGGCGCGCATCGCCGCCATCCAGGGATTGACGCGGCGGCGGACGGGACGGATCCCGCGGCGGCGGAGGATCGAGAGCACGCGCCGGAAATGGAGGATCTCCTCGCTCGCGAGGGTGGTCACCTTCTCGACCAGCTCGAAGTCCATCGCGTACTGCCCGGCGAGCGAGAGCGCCATCTGTGCCGCCTGCTGCTCGCAGAAGGCGTGGTCCGACAGGAACGTGGGGAGGTCGGCGGCGACGCCCTTCGCCCAGGCTGGCGGTGTCGCCAGGAGGAGCGGAAGGGATCCTACGCGACGCTCCAGGTCTCTTGACCGCGCAGGAGCTTCTGCAGATCTCCCGCACCGCGCTTGCCGATGATGTCCCTCTCCTGCGCCACCAGCGCGTCCTCGTAGACCGCCCGCTGGGTGTTGAGGAAGACGCCGACCGGCACGGGGAACTCCGGGTGCTCGAGGTTCGCGAGGAGGAACGCCCCGGCGGGATTCGTCTCGTCGTGTACGTGGAGCTCCGACTCGGGAACGTCGCCGATCTTGACCACCTGAGGCCGCAGGTTCTTCATGACGATCCCCCGGCGGTTGGTGACCGGGCCGAACACGAGCGGCTTTCCGTGCTCGAGGACGAGCTCCGTCTCGACCTTGGTGTCCTTCTCGGTGATGTAGCTGAAGGCGCCGTCGTTGAAGATGTTGCAGTTCTGGTAGATCTCGACGAACGCCGTGCCCTTGTGCGCCGCGGCCTTCCGCAGGATGCCCTCCATGTGCGGGAGGTTGCGATCGACCGTGCGCGCGGCGAAGGTCACCTCCGCGCCGAGCGCCACGCACAGCGGCTTGACCGGCCAGTCGACCGCGCCGAACGGCGTGGACTTCGTCACCTTGCCCATCTCGCTCGTGGGCGAGTACTGCCCCTTCGTCAACCCGTAGATGCGGTTGTTGAAGAGCAGGATCTTCACGTCGACGTTGCGCCGGATGATGTGCAGCAGGTGATTGCCGCCGATCGACAGGCCGTCGCCATCGCCCGTCACGAGCCACACGTTGAGCTCGGGGTTGGCGAGCTTGATCCCGGTGGCGAGCGCGGGGGCGCGCCCGTGGATCCCGTGGAACCCGTAGGTGTTCATGTAGTAGGGGAAGCGGCTGCTGCAGCCGATCCCCGACACGAACACCATCTGGTGGCGCGGGATGCCGAGCTCCGGCATGAACTTCTGGACCTGGGCCAGGATCGCGTAGTCGCCGCAGCCTGGGCACCAGCGGACGTCCTGATCGGACTCGAAGTCCTTCTTCGTGAGCTTGGCTTGCGGCGGGGGGGTCGTGGTGGCTTCGGACACGGTGCGTTTCTCCTGGTGTGGTTCGTCGATCAGGCGCGCACGCCTGGGAAGAGCGATTCGATGGCCTCGAGGATCCCGGCGCGCGTGAGAGGCAGCCCGCGGATGCGGTTGTAGCCGATGGCCGGGATGCAGAAGCGCGCCCGGAGGATTGCCGAGAGCTGGCCGTTGTTGATCTCGGGCACGAGCACGCGCCGGTAGCGTTTCAGGACGCCCTCGAGGTCGGATGGGAGCGGGTTCATGTGACGCAGGTGCGTGTTCGCGACGGAGAGCCCCATCTCTCTCGCGGACTCGCAGGCCGCGGTGATGCTCCCGCAGGTGCTGCCCCAGCCCACGACCAGCAGGTCTCCTTCCGCGGGTCCGTGCACCTCGAGGGGCGGGATCTCGGCGACGATGCGCTGGATCTTCTCCGCGCGCACCTTCACCATGTGCTCGTGGTTCTCCGGCTCGTAGTTCACGTTGCCGGTGATGTCCTCCTTCTCGATTCCGCCCACGCGGTGCTCGAGCCCGGGCGTACCCGGGATAGCGAACCGGCGCGCGAGCGTCTTCTCGTCGCGCATGTAGGGAAGGAAGTGCATCGGCTCGATGGGCGACGGCTCGAACTGGATCTTGATCGGTGGCAGCTTCTCTACGTCCGGGACCAGCCACGGCTCGGCGCCGTTGGCCAGATACCCGTCCGACAGCAGGATCACCGGGCACATGTACTTGTAGGCGATGCGCACCGCCTCGTAGGCCATGTAGAAGCAATCGCCCGGTGTGGACGGCGCCAGCACGCAGACCGGGCACTCGCCGTTCCTGCCCCACATCGCCTGGAGCAGGTCCGCCTGCTCGGTCTTGGTCGGAAGGCCGGTCGAGGGTCCGCCGCGCTGGACGTCGACGATCACGACGGGTAGCTCGGTCATCACGGCGAGCCCGATCGCCTCGCCCTTGAGAGCGAGCCCCGGGCCCGACGTGCCGGTCACGCCGATGGCGCCGGCGAACGACGCTCCGATGGCGGCGGTCATCGCGGCGATCTCGTCCTCCGCCTGGAACGTGCGCACGCCGAAGCTCTTGTACATCGAGAGCTCGTGAAGGATGTCGGACGCAGGGGTGATCGGGTACGCGCCGTAGACGACGGGAAGCCCCGTGCGCGACGCGGCGGCGGCGAAGCCGATCGCGAGCGCCGAGTTCCCGGTGATCTGGCGGTAGAGCCCCGGCGACATCGGCGCCTTGCCGACCTGGTAGGCGACGCCGAACATCTCGGTCGTCTCGCCGTAGGCGTGGCCGGCCTTCAGGGCACGGAGGTTTCCGTCCAGGACCTTCGGGATCTTCTTGAACTTGCCCTCGGCCCATCGGATGGTGGGCTCGAGCGGCCGATCGAAGAGCCAGCTCATCAGCCCCAGCGCGAAGAAGTTCTTGGCGCGCTCCGCCTCGCGCGACGTGACGCCGGCGCCGGCGACCGCCTCTCGGGTGAGCTTCGTGATCTCGATCGAGTACAGGCGATAGCGGCTCTTGAGCTTCTCGTCGTCGAGGGGGTTGCCCTCGTAGCCGGCCTTGGCGAGGTTCCGCGGCTCGAACGCGTTGCTGTTCGCGATGAGGATGCCACCCGGCTTCAGATCGTCGAGATGCACCTTGAGCGCCGCCGGGTTCATCGCCACGAGCACGTCGGGCTCGTCGCCCGGCGTGTGGATCTCCTCGCTCCCGAACTGGATCTGGAAGCTCGACACGCCGAAGAGCGTGCCGGCAGGCGCGCGGATCTCGGCCGGGAAGTTCGGCAGCGTCGCGAGGTCGGTCCCTGCCCAGGCCGTCTCCGTGGCGAACTGCGATCCCGTGAGCTGCATGCCGTCGCCGGAGTCCCCGGCGAAGCGGATGACGGTACGACTGATCTCCTCGCGGCGCTTCTGTTGCGCCGGCGCTTGCACCGCGCTGTCTGACATCACTTGCTCCTTGACCTTGGGGTGTGTGCTCGAGAAGCTTCCCTCCGGGCTAGCCCCCGTCCATGCGGTTGGGGTGCTTCAGCCTGCGGGAGGGGGGTTGGTTCAAGACGGCCTCCGGGAAGAGGGAGACGATGAACCGGACGAAGTTTCTCACAGAAAGGATACCCACGGCGCGCCCGGCCCCGTCCACCACCGGGATGTGCCGGTAGCCGCCCACCATCATGCGGTTGAGGGCCACCACCACCCGCTCGTCCGCCGGAAGCGTCTCGGGGTTCGGGGTCATCACCTTCGAGACCTCGGTCGACGCGGCGTCGAGCCCGAGGCGGGCCACCTTCTTCACGACGTCGCGCTCCGTGAAGATGCCGACGGGCCGGCCGTTCGCCTTTCCGTCGTCGGTCACCAGGACGCAGCCGATCCCGTGCTGGCACAGGAGCGCGATGCACTCCGCGACGGTTGCCTTCGGCCCGACGGCCACGGGCAAGCGCGGCTCGAGCTTGCCGATGGGATCCTTCAGGATCGTGCCGCCGATGTGGTGCTCCTCCCCCCGCATCCAGGCGTCGTACTCGTCCTCGAACTCGCTGTAGGCCATCGCTTGCCTCCCGTCCGCGTCACACCCAGGCCGCGGATTCGTCCGTGATCTCCTTCTTCCAGATGGGGACGTCCTGCTTCAACCTGTCGATGAGGAACTGGCAGGCGCGGAACGCCTCGCTCCTGTGCGGAGCGGACGCTGCCGTGACGACGCTCGCCTCGCCGACCTCCATCGTCCCGAGCCGGTGGACGATCGCCACCTTCACGGCGCCGAGCTCGACGCGGCACAGCTCGCCGATCTTCTCCATCTCGCGCAGGGCCATGCTCTCATAGGCCTCGTAGTGGAGCCGGAGCACGCGCTTGCCCTGGTCGTGGTTGCGCACGGTGCCGAGGAAGAACGCGAGGCCGCCGCACGTCGGATCGCCCACCGCGCGCAGCACAGCCTCGACGTCGATGGGCTTGGTCACGAGCTGGAACATGACTCCGAACGTCGATCATAGCGCTTCGGCTCCCTGCGGCCCGGAGCACACGGGCGGAGCGACCGGCGGTCCGAAGTGGTATGTTGATGGCGATGACGCGGCGTCGAACGAGCGCTTGGCTGATCGTAGCCCTCCTCGGGCTCGGGGGTCTGTGGCCGCGCCACACCCACGAGCTGTGGGAGATCGACCTCGCCCCGCACGACACGATCGCGGGGGCCCAGATCGTCCACAGCGACGAGAGTTGCGGGACGGCGCATCACCTCCACCCCGTGCGCGCCGACGGGCACCAGGCCTGCCCGGCGTGCCTCGCGATCGCCGTCAACGCGGCCGCCGTCGACGATGACCTCCCGGAGCTCGGCCGCCTCACGGCCGCCACGCCAACCGTCTCCTCCGGCAAAGGCGACGCGTCGTCCGCGGATCGGCTTCACGCCGACGGTCGCGCTCCTCCGACGCCCGGCAACGCGTAGCGCGGGGCTCGGCCCCGCTCCAGCGTCCGCCACAGCGTTGCCAGGCGAGCGTGACTCGCCTGATCGAAGGAGCTCGACATGATTCCGAACCTCCGCGCGCTCCGCGCGCTTGCCATCCCAGCTCTCATTCTCGTGCCCGCATCCGGCGCGCTCGCGAAGGTCTCCGTCGTGACGACGACGACCGATCTGCGCGCCATCGCCCAGGCCGTCGGGGGCGCGAACGTCGACGTCACGTCGATCGCCGCAGGGAACCAGGACCCCCATTTCGTCGACGCGAAGCCGTCGTTCCTGGTCAAGCTCGGGAAGGCCGATCTCTTCGTCGCCGTCGGGATGGAGCTCGAAACCGGCTGGGCGCCCGGTCTTCTGACCAATGCGCGCAACGCCAAGATCCAGCCGGGCAACCCGGGCTACGTCGACGCCTCCGAGGGCATCGCCAAGCTCCAGGTGCCGACGGCGGCGGATCGCACGATGGGCGACATCCATCCCTACGGCAATCCGCACTACTGGCTCGATCCCGGCAACGGGAAGATCATCGCGAAGAACATCGCCGAGGGTCTGAAGCGCGTGGACGGGGCGCACGCCGCCGACTACGACGCGAACCTCGCCGCGTTCGGCGCCAAGCTCGACGAGGGCCTGAAGCGCTGGGCGGCGGCGGCCGCGCCGCTCAAGGACGTTCCGGTCATCGCTTACCACAACTCCTGGCCGTACTTCGAGCAGCGCTTCGGCTTCAAGATCGCCGGCTTCGTCGAGCCCAAGCCGGGGATCCCGCCGTCGGGGAAGTACCTCGCGGACCTCATGGCGACGATGAAATCGCAGGGGATCCACCTGATCCTGATGTCGCCGTTCTACGACGCGAAGACGGCGGACCTCGTGGCGAAGGAGACGGGCGCCTCGGTCGTGACGCTCGCGCCGTCGGTCGACGGCATTGCCGGAACGGAGGACTTCATCAAGCTCTTCGACGTGGACATGAAGCTCCTGGTCGACGCCGTCGCCGTGAGGCCGGGGGTCGTCCCCGGCCGGTCCTAGGAGGCGGCCATGCCCGAGTGGTTCCAGCTTCCGTTCATGGTGCAGGCGCTCGTCGCCTGCGCGGCCATGGGGGTCCTCCTCGCCTATCTCGGCATCCACGTCGTGGGTCGCGGGATCGTCTTCGTCGATCTCGGACTCGGCCAGATCTCGTCGATGGGAGTCGCCTATGCGATGTATTCCGGGCGGGATCCCGTGACCTGCTCGATGATCTTCACGCTGCTCGGCGCGGCGATCTTCTCGAGGCTTCGCGTCCACGACCCGCGGCTGCGGCTCGAGGCGGTCATCGGGATCTTCTACGCGGTGGCGAGCGCCGTGACCGTGCTCCTCATCGCAAAGACGCCCCACGGCGACGCGGACATCCAGGACGTGCTCTTCGGGAACGTCCTCGCTCTCGACGTCTCGCAGATCAAGAAGATGCTGCTCGTCTTCGGGCTGGTCGCCGTCTTTCACGCCGTGCTCGGGAAGCGCTTCTTCGAGCTGACCTACAAGAAGGGCAAGCACGAGACGCTCTCCTCGGCCGATCACTTCATGAACTTCCTGTTCTACGTGTCGCTCGCGTTCGCCATCGTCTTCGCCATCCGCGCGGGCGGGGTCATCCCCGTGTTCTCCTACCTCATCGTGCCGGCCGTGGCCGGCATCCTGATGAGCAGGCACCGCGTCGTGGTGGTGCTGATGGCTCTTGGCATCGCTCTGGCGGCGAGCTTCCTGGGGCTTCACCTCTCCTTCGCATACGACTTCCCGGCGGGCGCTTCGATCGTGACGATGCTCGGGGCGTTCGCGCTCTTCGCGGCGATCGTCGCGCTGCTCGGGGCGCTGGTGCGCGGGCGCGCGAAGGCCGCGGCGGGAGCGACCGTCGCGGCGACGATCCTCCTGATGGCCCGCCCTGCCGGGGCCGTGGAGGCCTCGAAGACCCCGGCGACCGCGACGATCGACGAGCTGCGCGCGGAGATCGCGACGCTGAAGAGCCAGGTCGAATCGTCGAACGCGCGCATCGCCACGATCGAGGCCGAGCTCGAGAAGCTCGCCCAGACACCCGTTCCGGTCCCGGCGCCTGCCCTCCCGCCCCCCGCGGCGGCGGGGGGAGGGGGAGGGCTCCGGCTCATCGACATCTCCCTCGACGGCCTCTTCGCGGCGGCCGCGTCGACGGCTCCCGAGGACGAGATGCGCACGCTGAACGCCGGCGGCCACGATCCCAAGAACCGGGGCGTGACGCTCCAGAACCTCGAGCTGACGCTCGCGGGCGCGGTCGATCCCTACATGCGCGGCGACGCCAACATCGTCATGCAGATCACGCCCGAAGGCGAGAGCTCGCTGGAGGTGGAGGAGGCCTACCTCACCACGCTCGCGCTCCCCGGGAGCCTCCAGCTCAAGGCGGGGCAGTTCTTCGCCTCCTTCGGCCGGCTCAACCCGAGCCACCCGCACACGTGGGACTTCGCCGATCAGCCGGTGATCAGCTCGCGCATGTTCGGCGGCGACGGGCTCCGCGGCCCGGGCGCCCAGCTCTCCTGGCTGCTCCCGACGCCCTTCTTCGCCGAGGCGACGCTCGGCGTGCAGAACGCGAACGGCGAGACGGCGTTCTCGTTCCGATCGGTGCCCGGCGAGGACTTCGGCGGCCGCACGCTCCTCGACACGCGCGTGGATTCCGCGGGGGACCTCCTCTACCTGGGCCGCTTCGGCACGTCCTTCGATCTGAGCGACACGTTCACGATCGTGCCCGGCGTCTCGTACGTCACCGGCCCCAACGCGACCGGTGCCCACGCCCGCACGGACATCGGCGGAGTGGACTTCTATGCGAAGTGGAAGCCGCTCAGTAACGATCACGGCTGGCCCTTCTTCGCGTTCCAGAGCGAGGTGATGCACCGGAGCTACGACGCCGCGGAGCAGATCGACGAGCTCGGCACGGTGCTACCGGCCGAGACATTGAAGGACGACGGCGGCTACGCCCAGGCGCTCTGGGGATTCAAGCGACGCTGGGTCGCGGGACTCCGGTTCGACTGGGCGGGCGGAAACGGCGACAGCGCGCTCGATCCCCTGCGCGACGCGCGGCGGCGGCTCTCGTCGGACGTCACGTTCTATCCGAGCGAGTTCTCGAAGCTCCGGTTCCAGGTCAACAGGGACCGCGCCGACCATCTCCTCGAGGACGAGACGAGCGTCTTCCTCCAGTTCGAGTACCTGTACGGCGCGCACGGAGGGCACAAGTTCTGATGCATGGTGGCGGCGAGGCCTTGGTCTCGCCGCCATCGCGCGTGCTCGAAGCGCTCGAGCTCCGCTTCGGCATGCCGGCGCGCGGCCCTTCCTCCTCGGGGTAGGGCAGCGGCGCGGCGTTGGCGGCGTCGAAGAAGCGGATCCTCCCTGGCTCCGGCGCGAGCAGAAATCCGAGCGTGGCGCTCATCAGGCGGCCGTCAACGTCGGGCGTGATTGCGACGAGCTCGTCGTCGCGGCGTGTCCATCCACGAAGGGCCGGCGGATCGACCACGCCGCGCTCGGGGTCGAACACGAAGTAGTCCCGGACTCCCATCCCGGCGTAGAAGCCGCGCTTGGTGAAGAGGTCCCGTAGTTTCGACTCCTCCGACACCAGCTCGATGACGACCTGCGGGAAGAGCCCGCCCTCCTCCCATGTCTTCCAGGTCCGGCGCGGGGCTGGGGAGGCGCCGAACGCGACGAAGATGTCGGGGCACACGACCTCGGCGGGGTTGCCTCCTGGAAGTAGAAGAGCAGGTTCCCACCCACGTGCACGTCGTCTCGAACGCGAAACCAGGTCTCAGTAGGAGCAGCGCGCCGCAGCTGGAACACGTGCCACTCGGTCTCTCCCATAGTCTCGCCATCGGATTCCGGGTAGACGATCGGGACCTCGCGAGTGGGAGCTGCCTCACGAGTCGATCGTAGCAGCGCGGGACCGCGTCCCAGGCGCGACGCGGAACCGGGCGCGCGGAGACGACGTAGACTCTTCCGGCCGTGCCCGTCTTCGATCACTCCTACCGCCATCTCGAGAAACCTCTCGAAGCGCCGGCCCTGCGGTTCCTCGTCATCGCGCGGATGGGGATCGTCGAGCACCTCCGGCGGCGCTGGCTCGACCTCCTGTTGATTGCTGCGGGCATCCCGTTCCTCCTCGGGCTCGCGCTTCTCTTCGTCCTGTCCCGCTTCCCGGAATTCGTCGCGAACTGGCCCGAGCCGGTGAAGCTCGGGCCGGCGACGTTCCGGATCTTCTTCATCATCCAGACGCTCTTCGCGGTGCTGGTGACCGTGTTCGCCGGAGCAGGCTTGATCTCGGGCGACCTCCGCACGCGCGCGCTGCCGCTCTACCTGAGCCGGCCGGTGAGCCGCTTCGACTACGCACTCGGGAAGTTCCTCGTGATCGAGTTCTTCCTTGGCCTCGTGACGTTGCTTCCTTCGGAGCTCCTCGTGTTCCTCCGCGCGCTCACCACGGGACGCGCGGACCTGCTCGGGAGCTATCCGTGGCTTCCGGTCCAGGTGTTCCTCGTGTCGCTCTTGATCATGTCGGTCATGGGCATGCTGATCCTCGCGCTCTCGTCGCTCTCGCGCTCGGCGTGGATCCCGGGCCTCGCGTTCGTCATCGTCTTCTTCTTCAGCGCGGCGTTCGCGAACCTGCTGCGGTTGATGCTGCGGAGCCACGGTCCCATCGTGCTCTCGCTCGGACACAACATCCGGCGCGTGTCCACGGCGATCCTGGGCCAGCCAGCCGATCCGGGCCCTCACTGGATCGTGTCGTTCGTGCTCCTCCTCGGCGTGATGCTCGTGTCGGCGGCGATCCTCGCGGCGCGCGTCCGTGCCGTCGAGGTCGTGACCTCCTGATGCCGGCCGTCATCGCCGCGCGGCGCCTGTCGAAGTGGTACGGCCAGGTCGTCGGGCTGCTCGAGGCCGACTTCGAGCTCGAGGCGGGCGTCATCGGCCTCCTGGGCCCGAACGGCGCGGGGAAGTCGACGCTGATGGCGCTCCTCACGGGGCAGCTCCAGCCTTCGCAGGGCGAAGCCTTCGTCTTCGGCGAGAACGCCTGGAACAACCCGCGCCTGATGCTGCGCCTCGGGCTCTGTCCCGAGCAGGATGCGTTCTACGAGTGGATGACCGGGGTCGGCTTCCTGACGGTGCTCCTGTGCCTTCACGGCTACGCGGAGGCGGACGCGGAGCGCCAGGCGCTCGAGGCCCTCGAGATCGCCGGCATGAAGGAGCACGGCCGCAAGAAGCTCGGGGCGATGAGCAAGGGGATGCGCCAGCGCGTCAAGCTCGCGCAGGCGCTCGCGCACCATCCGGACGTGCTCGTGCTCGACGAGCCGCTCAACGGCATGGATCCCCTCGGGCGGCGCGAGACCGTCGAGCTCGTGAAGGCGCTCGGCCGCGCCGGCAAGACGGTGCTGATCTCGAGCCACATCCTCCACGAGGTGGAGGCGATGACCAAGAGCGTGCTCCTGGTGCACAACGGCCGCGTCAAGGCTCACGGGAACATCCACGAGATCCGCGAGCTGCTCGACGACCACCCGAGGCTCGTCGCCATCCGCTGCGAGGACGGCCGGCGCCTCGCGCAGGCTCTCGTGACGCGCCCCGACGTCGTCTCCGTGGAGCTGCCCGAGGACGGCGGACCCCTCGTCGCGAAGACCCTCAAGGCGGACCTCTTCTACAGCGAGCTGCCCGAGGTCGCGGCGAAGCTCGCGATCCCCATCTCGGAGATCTCCTCGCCTGACGACAACCTCGCCGCGGTCTTCGACTACCTGGTGAAGTCGTGAGCGGGACCGACGCGCAGACCGCCTTCGCCGCGCGGCCCGCGCCCACGCGCATGCCTGCCGTCCCGTCGGCCCTCTGGGTGCTGTTCCGCCTGGGCGCGCGCGAGCTCGCGATCTCGAAGAAGACGCTCGTCGTCATGCTCCTCGGCGCTGCCCTCGTCGTGCTCTTCCTCGGTGCACGCATCATGATGACGTTCGGGTGGATCCCCACCTCCCAGGCCGGCGTGATCTTCGGGGCGGTCGTCACGGAGGCCTTCGTCCGCTTCTTCCTGCCCGTGCTGTCGCTCTTCTACGGCGCCGCCGTCGTCACCGACGAGATCGAGGGACGCACCCTCACCTACCTCACGACGCGGCCCATCGACAAGCGCGTCATCCTGCTCGGGAAGTTCCTCGCCTTCGTCGCCGTGACCGTGTTCTTGCTCGAGACGACGCTCTTCTTCTGCTGGCTCGTCATGGCGACCGCTCCGGGTCCAAGCGGGATCGTCACCCACCTTCACCTCCTCGCCAAGGACGGCACGGCCACGGCGCTCGGCATCTTCGCCTACGGTGCGTTCTTCACCTATCTCGGCGCCACGATGCGCCGGCCCGCCATCCCGGGGCTCGTGTTCACGTTCGTGTGGGAGCAGATGGCCTCACTGATCCCTGGCAACATCCAGCGCTTCACCATCCTGCACTACCTCCAGTCGCTCACCCCGCACGCGCTCAGCTCCGACGACACTCTCCTGGCGAGCATCGTCACCAAGGAGCACCCGCTGGTCGCCGTCGCCGCCCTGCTCGCGATCACCGCGCTCTTCTGCGCCCTCGCCGCCGCCGCCTTCCACGGCCGCGAGTACCGCCTCGAGAAGTAGTCTCCGGGCGTCATTCGCGCGACGGTCCGCGAGGACGTCGCGGGACGGGGGATGCGCGGAGGCTCGTGGCGACGGTGCAGGGTGCTCAGGCCGAGCTTCTCGACGAGCCGCGTTCGAACGCTGGACCGACGCGAAGCTGCGGCGCTCCTACGGTGTCGTTGGGCGCGGGTCGTGCAGGAACAACGCGTAACGCCCGACGACCTTGACCTTGCGCATCGGTCCGACCGGCGCGACCTCGGCCGCGAGGCGGTCCTCGTCCTTGCTCTCGCACAGGAGCACGGCCTTCTCGCGCGCGAGGATGCGGCGCATGTCCTCGGCGGTGCCGACGCTCACCTCGTCCCATTCCTCGGGGCTGATGCGGTCGCTCTTGTACCAGTCGACGATGTGGGCGTTCTGCCCCGTGTAGTAGGGGATCGAGCGTACGAACGCCCGGTAGCAGAGGACGACGCGGCCTCCGCGTGAGAGGGCGCCGGTCTCGAGCGCGATCTCGCGGCCGCTGCCGAAGGCGCCCTCGGCGCTGGTGAGCGACGCCATCACGATCGCGAGCGTGAGCCCCTGGGTGATGGCGAGCGTGACGAGGGCGGGCGCGCGGCGATCCCGGAACCGCAGGAGGACGGCGATGGTTCCACCGGCGACCGCCAGCGCTGCGGCCGCGCCGAGGTAGGCGATGACCGATGCCGGCAGGTTCCCGTCGTACTTGCGGGCATTGACGATCGGCGCTGCCGCGCGAGCGAGGAGCGGGAGGGCGGCGAAGACGGCGGCCGCCGCGGCGAAGCTGGCACGACCGAGGTCGGGCAGGAACCGGATCGCGAGCGCCACGGCGGGCACGACGGCGGGGAGCACGTACGTCGCGAGCTTGCTCGCGGACAGGGTGAACGTCCCGAGCGTGACGAGGACGGCGTAGGCGAGGAGCCGCTCCACGCGCGGGCCCTCGCGTCCGAGCGCCCGGGCAACGCGGCGCGGGGCCGCGCAGAGGAAGAGGCTCGCGGGAAGGAACCCGAGGAGGAAGACCGGCACGTAGTAGTAGGGAGGACCCGGGTGCATGTCCTTCGCCGTGACGAGGACCCGGACCGTGCGCTCTCGCACGAACCACGAGAGGAGGCCCTGCTCCTTCATGCTCACGACGACGAACCACGGCGCGGCGATCGCCAGGAAGACGAGGAAGCACTTCCAGTGGAACAGGCTCCGGAGGTCGGAGAGGTGGCGCCCGACGACGATCTCGAGGAGCATGGGCGCGAGCGCGACGACGAAGATCACGGGGCCCTTGGTCAAGAACCCGAGGCCTCCCATGACGGCGGCGAGCAGATGGAGCTTCGATCGACGCTCCGGCCGTTCGATGGCTGCGGCTCCGCACATCAACGCGAGGGCGGTGAAAGAGGTCAGGTAGATGTCGGTCGTGAGCGACTTGCTGAGCCCGAAGAAGAGCGGAGCCGCGCTCACGAGCATCATCGCGAGGAGCCCGGCCCCTTCTCCCCCGGCGAGCTGGTAGGCGGCGCCCGCGGCGCAGAGCGCCGCGATCGCGCCCGGGAGCCTCAGCGCTCCTTCGGACTCGCCGAGGATCCGGATGGACGACGCCATGCACCACATCGAGAGCGGCGGCTTCTCGAAGCGCTTGACGCCGTTGAGCCGCGGCACGATCCAGTCACCCGATCGCACCATCGCCGCCGCCAGCGAGGCGTAGCGCCCCTCGGAGGTCTCGAAGAGCCCTCGTCGCGCGATCCCGAAGCTGCACGCCGCGAAGCACGCGGCGGCTGTCAGGACGAGGGCGACGGGACGGGGCTTTGCCAAGTCTGCCAGGCGGGCTCGCGGGCGGTGAAGTTTACCGGGTTCCTGTAGAGCTTGCAGCAGCGAGCGCACGCGGGGAAGACCCCGCCCGCGGCGCGGTTCTGCGCGCGGAAGTCACGGTAGGCCTGGTTGTTCAGGATCTCCCGGAGAGGCGTGTCGCGCACGTTGCCCATGATGGCGGGCATCACCTGGCACGCGTTGACGCGGCCGTCCGGCTCGACGCGCGTGTCGGTCCAGATGTAGAGGCACCGCCCCTTCACCTTCATGTCGCCGCCGTACCAATCGGAGAGCCGATCCGGCGGCAGCTCCGGCTTCCAGAGGATCGGGAAGGCACCGGGCGGCTGCGACTCGATACGCGAGACCTGATCCTCGAGCGCCGCCATGTCGCGCCGCTCGTAGCCGGACGACTGGTACACCATCGGGAGAGAGCGGCCAGGGAAGAGCGTCTCCCAGACGACGCGGTGGCTCGCCACCTCCTCCGCCGTGAGGAACGTCTCGTGCTGGAAGGTGAGCCCGTCGATCGCGATGCCCTCGAGGAGCGCAGGGAGCTCCGAGATGCGCGCCGAGCTCTCCCTTGCGATGACGCAGTTGGCGAGCACGCGGGTCCTCCCTTTGCGCGCCGCGAAGCGGCGGAGGTTCTCGAGCACGATGGCGAACGCGCCCGGGCGCCGCTCGAGACAATCGTGGACGTCGGGCGGTCCGTGGAGAGAGAAGATGGCGTAGTCGAGGCCGGCGTCGAGGATGCGCGCCGTGGCGGCCTTGTCCACCAGGAGGCCGTTGGTGTTCACGCCGACCTTCAGGCCGCGCGCGTGGATCGCCGCGACGATCTCGTGGAGGTCCCTGCGCAGGAAGGGCTCTCCGCCCGTGATGAAGAAGGACGCTCCATACTCGCGCGCCTGATCGGCGAGTCGCGCGATCTCGGCGACCGTCATCTCGTCGCGCCGCTCGTTCAGCACGCTGTCCTTCAGGAAGCAGAACTCGCACTCGATGTTGCAGCGGTAGGTCACCTCGAGCGTGACGTTGACCAGCGCACGCGAGCTCCCGTCGCCCCAGAGGTAGTCGGGCAGGAGCGTGGCGGCGCGGTGGGCGACTGCCCGCGCCGGGGTCGACCGCAGCGCGCGAAAGTGCCGGAAGAGGCTCAGCGGGCGCACGATTGCAGGATAGCACCCGGCCGTCTATTGAACGTAGCCCAGCGCCCGCAGCTTCTCGATCTCGTCCTCGGCCGGCGGCGCGGGCGGCGGCGCCGGACCGGCGATCGCCTTCTGGAGCCGGGTCTGGCACTCCGACGCCTCCCCGGTCTCGATCCCGGCGAGGTTGTGCGCCTCGCCGGGATCCGCGGCAAGGTCGAAGAGCTCGTGCGATCCGGTGCGGCCGTTCTCGATGTATTTCCAGCGCTCGTCCTCGTAGGTCGCGGAGCCGTAGATCCTGCCGCTTCCCGGCGCGGGGGCGAGGCCGCCGCCCAGGAGCGCGATTCCGGCGCCCGGCTCCGGCGACGCCGCCTCGACCCGCGCGCCGCACGCCGAGAGGAGGAGGGCGCGCACGGAACGGAGCTCGACCAGCGTGGACCGAAGGGCGGCGGCTGCGCGGCCGTGGACCAGCAGCGGTACGTGCAGCGACTCCTCGTAGAGCTGCATGCCGTGGCCGAGGAGCCCGTGGTCGAGGATCTCCTCGCCGTGATCGCCGGCCACGATCATGACGAGGTCGCGATCGAGGCGTCGCGACGCGAGATCGGCCCGGAGCTGGCCGATCTCCGCATCCCAAGTCGGCAGCTCCGCTTCGTACGAGCGCCGGAGCTGCGTCACGATCGGTCCGGGAGGCTCGGGAGCGCCGCGGGTCTTGAGGGACCGCGACCATGCCGAGACGTCCTCCATCGGCTGGCCCGTTCCGATGAGGGTCCATGCCGGCCGGGTCGGCTCGTAGGGCTCGTGGGGCTCCATGTCGTGGAGGTAGGCGAGCCAGCGGTGTTGCCGCGCGCCGTCGAGCCAGTCGGAGAACAGCGTGCGGACGGCGTGCGCCGAGGCGTAGGAGAAGGCCACATAGGTCTCGAAGCCTCTGGGGAACCCGGTGCGGTCGTCGAGGAGCGGGTTGGCGACGAACGCGGCCGTCTCGACGCCCGCGTCCTGGCAGCGCTCCGCGAGAGTGACGTCGGAGTGCGCGATGCCGGCCATCGCCGCGAACTCGGTTGGGTCGGCCGCCACGGCCGGGTAGCGTCCCGTGAAGAGGGACGTCATCGACGGGAGCGTCCAGGGGGCCTGGGACATCGCCCGCTCGAAGAGCTCGCTCCGGCGCGAGAGGCGATCGAAGTGCGGGCTCGTCGGAAGGGGGTTACCGTAGGCGCCCAGACGATCGGCGCGCAGCGTGTCGCAGATCAGGAGGAGGACGCTCGGTCCACTCCCCGCGGAAGGAGCGGGGCGGCGCGTCTCGACGCGTGCGGTGCGCCATGCTCCCGGGGGATAGGACTCCGACATGGTGAGCAGGCAGATCTCGACGCCCCGCCCCGCGGGCACCGGGATCTCGCGATGGAGGCCGGCGAACCCGGAGGCGAGTGTGTCCTGATCCAGGACGAGCTGGCCGCCGATCCACGCCTGGAAGGTCGTGCGCTGGTCGCCGGTGCGGCGAGGGTCCGGGGTCGCGCCCGCCTCCAGGACGAGGACGGCGGCCTCGGGAACGTCGACGGTCCGCTGGATCGGTCCTTGCGGGCGAGGAACGCCGGGCACGGAACCCGCGTCACGGCGATCGGGCGACGTGAGGAGGTCCGCGATCGTGCGCCGGACCCAGCGGGGCAGCGGCGCGATCTCGGGAGCGCGGAGCCGCACGCCCGCCCAGCCAGCGGCGGCGACGCCCTGATCGGCCCGGGTCTCGAAGACGAGATCGATCGTGCTTCCTCCGAGCGACGAGAGGTCGATCGTCGCGGGGTGCCACTCATGGCTCCACTCGAAGCGTTGGTCCCACAGGACCTGCCGTTGCCCGCCCACGACGGCGGACACCGTGAAGCGGACCGGCGCCTGTCGTGGCGCGAGCTGGGGGATCGGTGGAGTGAAGGGAGACGTGCGCGGCCCGGGCATCCCCACCGAGAGCTCGAGGAGCGCGTGCCGCGGGATCGGCAGGTCCGTGAACCGGATCGATGACGGAGCGTTCGCGAGGATCCCCGGCGCGGGCGCGTCGTCCGGTCCGATCTGAGATGGCGAGATCCCGGCTCCGGCGGCCGACTCGATCTGCGCGCCGTCCAGAAGGGTGACGAGGGAGATGGCCCGATCCGCCGATCGCGCGAAGGCCGGGAACATGACCCCGGCAAGAGCAAGCACCGCTCTGCCGCGGGACCGCGCACTGCCGCTGTCGATGGGCATCACCGCGCGCCCTCGGATCGCGCGCGTGTCATTGTAGCGCGCGGCCGCGACGCCGTTCCGTGATGGTGGATTCACGGACGGACCGATCCGGCGCCGTGCTGCGGTAGGCTGGCGCACGGCGGCCATGCCGCCCACGTCGTACGCGAGAGGGGGCCCATGATCTCCAACGCTCAATCCGGCACCAGCATCGACGAGGTGGCGCGCGCCATCTACCGCATCAGCACACCGGTCCCGCCGACCGTGGTCCCGGGCGGCTTCACGTTCAACCAGTACCTCCTGGTGGACGAAGCTCCGCTCCTCTTCCATACCGGGCCGCGCAAGATGCTGCCCCTGGTGAAGGAAGCCATCGCCCGCGTCATGGCGGTGGAGAAGCTCCGCTACGTCGCTTTCTCCCACTACGAGGCCGACGAGTGCGGATCCCTGAACGACTTCCTCGCCCTCGCCCCGCAGGCGGAGCCGCTCTGCGGCCACGTTGCCGCCATGGTCACCATCGACGACGTCGCGGACCGCCAGGCCCGCCGCCTCGCCGACGGCGAGAGGCTCTCGCTGGGAACGCACGAGGTGACGTGGTTCGACACGCCGCACCTTCCCCATGCGTGGGAGTGCGGCTTCCTCGCCGAATCCTCGACGTCGACGCTGTTCTGCGGCGATCTCTTCACCCAGCCCGGAAGCGACCACCCGCCGCTGACGCAGAGGGACGTGCTCGAGCCCAGCGAGGCCTTCCGCCAGGCCATGGACTACTACTCCCACACGAAGAACGCCCGCCAGATGATCGAGCGGCTCGCGTCGACGAGCCCGCGCGTGCTCGCGTGCATGCACGGGGCCGCCTGGGAAGGCGACGGAGCGTCGCTGCTGCGCGCGCTCGCCGAGCGGCTCGACCCCGCACGAGGAGAGACCTAGCGCGAGCGCTTGCCTGAGAAGAGCGACAGTGCGTAGGCCGCGAGCACGACGGCGTAGAGGCTGCGGAAGCCGAACGCCATCGTGAGGTACTCGAGGACGCCGCCCACCATCGCGCCCATGGTGTTGGCGCCGAAGGCGACCGTGACGTCCCCGGCTCGTGCCAGGCGCGCCGCGAAGACGATGCCCGCGCAGAAGACCGGGAGGCAGAAGAGGAACGACGACGCCGCGATGCGGACGAGGGGTGGGAGCGCGAGAAAGAGGTCGACGGGGATCGCACCGTTGGCGGCGACCGAAACGAAGAGGACGGTGTACGGAATCGCCAGCGAGGACGGGCGCCACCGCAGGACCACGAGGTTGGCGGCCTGGATGGCGAGCAGGAAGCCGACGATGACGACGGCGGAGACGATCCAGGTCGCGCCGTAGAGGAGCGATAGCTTGGTGATGCCCAGCGTCTCGAGGAGCAGGAACGCGGCTCCGAGGAAGAACATCGAAGGCTCGAGGACCTTGGCCCCCCGCGCGATCGCGATACCGAAAAGGACGGAGAGCAGGAGGAGGATCCCGAGCACCTTGACGTAGTCGCGGGGGATGGTGCGGTCCTTGACGTAGAGGAAAGGCCAGTCGTCCGTCGTCATCGGCACGGTCTCGTGCTTCTCCACGGTGGTGTCCACGAGCTGGACTCCGGGGAGGCGCAGGACGGGGAGCGGCTTGCCGTCGCGGCGGATGGCCACCACACAGAGCGTGTCGGTGACGCCGCGATAGACCGTGGGATGGGTTCCGAACGCCGTCTCCATCAGGGCGGCCAGGCGCCACTCGATCCATGGCTGAGTGGCGGCGAAGGAGAGGACGAAGATGCCGTCGGGAGCGAGCCGCTCGCGCACCTGGCGTATCGCCTCGAGCGTGTAGATGAAGCTGTCGAGGCGGACGTTCGTCATCTTCGAGAAGAGCGTCTGCGAGTCGACGTATCCCATGGTCACCAGGTCGTAGCTCTTGCGCGACTCGCGCAGGAACAGGCGGCCGTCCTGGCAGTAGCTCGTGACGCGCGGGTCTGCGTAGGGGTGCTCCGGGTGGAGCTGGCGGCCGGAGGCGATGATGACCGGATCGATGTCCACGGCATCCACGTGCGTCGCGCCGGCGCGCAGCGCGGCGGCGACGTCGTTGCCCGATCCCGCGCCGATCACGAGCACCTCCTTCGAGTTTCCGAGCTGGTAGGGGATCTCGTAGATCGAGTGCCACATCACCGTGAAGGCATCGCGCGGCACCCTGGACGTGGGGGAGAAGTCGATCATGAACTGGTAGAGATCGCGGTTGATGAAGAGCTGGTGGCCGACCACCACCTCGCCCTCCGGGGTGAACGCCGAGACCGGGACGAGCCGGATCTTGTGGTACGGCGACCAGTGGATCCCCGGTGGATCGAGGCGGTGGACGACGACGCCCGAAAGGACGGCGACGGCGACGAGGGTGGGGCGGAACGCGCGCCCGGGCGGACGGAGCGCGAGCAGCGCGGCGAACAGGAGCGCGAACCAGACGAGCGACGGCGCTCCCGTGTAGGAGAACGCCGCGAAGGTGACGACGCCGGCGATGCTCCCCGCGACGTTGACGCCGTAGGCCTTGATGGGCTCGATCGCGGAGAGGTCCTGGCCCAGCCTCTGGCCAAGCGGAAGGAGAGCGCCGACGACGAGAACGTAGAAGAGGACGATCACCGCGCTCACGGGCCAGCCCTCGCGCGCGCCGATGACGTGGAACAGCTCCTGCCCTTTCATGTCCGCGACGATCTCCGTGGTCCCGAATACGGAGGCGGCTCCGAGGAGCACCGCGAACGCCGCCGGCCACCATCGCAGGAGGTCCGTGCGGCGCTTGGCGACGAGGCAGCCGAGGGAGATCCCGAAGAACGAGGCGATGAGCGTGATGTTGGTGAAGTAGGAGAGGAGGCGCACGTTCGCCGCGAGCCAGCGGATCAGGAGGATCTCGAGGTAGAGGCTCGCGAACGACACGACGAAGAGGTCGATCGCCGCGTGCCGCGGGTCGGCTCTGCCGGGCAGCGGCCCGAGGGCGCCAGCGATTGCGGCGGTGGCGGGGTCGCTCGCGGTCGTTCCGTCTCTCACGCGATGGCTCTTCGCTGCTCTGCCGCGGCTCGCAGCATACCATCGCGTGGGGAAGCGCCAGGGCGCCGCGGCGAGCGATGGGCTTGCGCCGTCGCCGTCGTGGCGACGCGCGGCTCTCGACGCCCGTGGCGTGATGGAATGCCGTCGTGGACGGCGGTGGGTTCGGTCCTTACCGGATCGTGGAGCAGCTCGGCGAGGGCGGGATGGGGGTCGTCTACCTCGCGGAGCACACCGAGTCCGGCGAACGGGTGGCGCTCAAGACGCTGCGCGTTCCGAAGGCCGCCCTGCTGTCGAGCATCCGCCGCGAGATCCACGTGCTGGCGAAGCTCCGTCACCCGGGAGTCGTGCGCGTCGTGGCCGAGGGCGTGCATCGCGGCGTCCCGTGGTACGCCATGGAGCTCCTGCGGGGCCTCACCCTCCGGCAGCGGCTCCTCGGCGACAGCCGCGTCTCGGACGGTACCTGGACCTCGACCATCGCGATGCTCGATCAGATGCCGACGGCGATGATCGGCAACGCGGGGACAATGAAGGTGCCCGACGCGCCAATGGTCTCCGCGGGGGATCCCTCCGGCGCGAGGATCCCCCTTCACGAGGCGCTCGGGCTCGCGCGCCGCCTCTGCGATCCTCTCGGCTACCTCCACGGCGAGGGGATCGTGCACCGCGATCTGAAGCCGGAGAACGTGATGGTCGCGTGCGGGCTCCCGGTGCTCGTGGACTTCGGCCTCCTGGCCGAGGTGGCGATCACGGCGCGGGAGACGCTCGACGTCACGGGCGAGGTCGCCGGCACCGCCTGGTACATGTCGCCGGAGCAGGCGCGCGGCGACGCCGTCGACGCGCGATCGGATCTCTACGCGCTCGGGTGCATCGTCTACGAGCTCCTCACGGGGCGTCCCCCGTTCGTGGGAGAGAGCCTCGTCGCGATCCTGCGCCAGCACGAGCGGGAGCCCGTGGCACCGCCTTCGTCCCTCGTCCCGGAGATCCCGCCCGCCGTCGACGAGCTGATCCTCGCGCTCCTCGCCAAGGATCCGCGCGATCGGATCGGATACGCGGAGGGGGCGGCGCGTGTGCTCGACCTCGCCGGGGCGGACGCGCCCGCTGACGAGGCGCCGCGACCCCGTCCCTATCTCTACCGGGCGCGCTTCGCGGGCCGCGCCGCGGAGCTCGGCGCGATCCGCCGCGCCCTCGACGAGGCCCGTGAGGGGCGCGGAACCCTCGTCGCGATCGGCGGGGCGGCGGGAGCAGGGAAGACCCGCCTCGCGCTGGAGGCGGCGTCCGGCGCGGTGCGCGCAGGGTGGACGGTGCTCACGCTGCCCGGACCGATGGCGCTCCCGCGTCTCGTGCAGGCTCTCGGCGATGCGTGCCGCGAGATGGGTCCCGATCGATCTGCCGCCATCCTGGGCGAGCGCGGAGAGAGAGGCAAGGTCCTGGCTGCGATCGATCCGGCGATCGGAGAGCTGCCCATCGTCGCAAGAGCGCCGGCGCCCGCGGATCTACCGGCCGACGCCGCGCGCGAGCGCCTCTTCGCGGCGCTCACCCAGAGCGTGGGGGCGCTCTGCCAGGCCGCGCCGCACCTCCTCCTGCTCGACGAGGCCTCGCGCGCCGGCGAGCTCGCGCTCGCGTGGCTCCGCCACCTGGCGCGCGGAGCGATCCTCCCGACCTCGCAGCTGCTCGTTCTCGCGACCTACCGGCCCGAGGAGTCGTCGCCGCTCCTCGAGGAGACCCTCGCCGCGGGCGGCCTCACCAGGCTCGCGCTCGGCGGGCTCTCGGACGGCGACGTCGAGCTGATCGTCGCGGACATGCTGGCGTCGGCGGCTCCGCGGCTCGCCGAGATCCTCCGCGACCCCGCGTCCGGCAACCCCTTCTTCGTTGCGACGGCCCTCGGCCTCCTGCTCGGCGAGGGGCGCCTCGGGCGCGATCGCCGCGGGCGATGGATCGTCACCGATCCGTCGCCAGGCGATCCCTTTCGAGCTCTCCCCATCCCGGCGAGCTTCGAGGAGCTGGTAGCACGGCAGATCGCGCTCCTCTCGCCGGAGAGTCGTGCTCTCCTCGGCGTCGCGGCCGTCCTCGGCCGCGAGGAGTCGTGGGACCTCCTCGGCTTCGTCTCGCCGCTGCGCGACGACCTGCACCTCGAGGCGCTCCACGAGCTCCTGCGCCGGAGCCACCTCGAGGAGGCGAGCGCGGGAAGGTTCCGGTTCGTCCACGAGCGTCTGTACGCCGCCGCGGCGCGGGACGGCGACCGTGACGGGGGCGTCGCTCTTCACGAGCGGATCGCCCGCGCGATGGAGACGATGCCGGAAGACGACAGGAGGGCGCGGCTCGCCGCCCGCGCCGCGCACTGGGAGCGTGCCGGCAACCCGGGAGAGGCGCGCCCGCTCTACCTCGCCGCGGCGCGCCGCGCGGTGGAGAGCTTCGCGCACGCCGAGGCCGAGCGGCACTACCGGGCCTACCTGGCGCTCGCCCCGGAGGCATCTCTCGAGCGCCTCGCGGCGCTGCGCGAGCTGGCGGAGAAGGTCCTGCGGCTGCGCGGGCGTCATCGCGAGGAGCGCGACGTCGTGCTGGAGGCGCTCGCCGACGCGCGCTCTCTCGGGGTGCGCAAGGAGGAGACGCTCGCGCTTTCGCTCCTGGCCGGCGCCTACAACAACCTCGGGGACGTGCCGCGATCGGCCGAGGCGGCTGCAGAGGCGCTCGCCATCGCCCACGAGATGGGAGATACGGGCAGGCAAGGGACGCTCATCTGTCACCTGGGCCTCCTCGACTACCAGGCAGGGCGCCTCGCGGCCGGGCGCGCGCTTCGAGGAGGCGCTGCCGCTCCTCGAGCAGGCGGGGAGCGGATGATGGTGCTCGGCACGCTCGTCAACCTCACGGCCCTCCTCCAGCACCAGGGGGAGTTCGCGCTCGCGCGCGAGGCCAGCATCCGTTCGGGCGAGGTGGCGGCGGAGATCGGCTACCGCCGCGGCGAGGCGCTCGCGATCGCGAATCTCTCGACGATCGCCGAGAGTCTCGGCGACTCGGTGGAGGCGCGCTCTCTCGCGACGCGGGCGCTCGAGCAGTTCCGCGCCATCGGCGACCGCCCCAACGAGGGGCTCACGCTGGCCAACCTCGCGAGCATGGCGCTCTCGGCCGGCGAGCCGGAGAAGGCGCGCGAGCTCGCGCAGTCGGCGCTCGCGATCCAGCACGAGGTGGGCAACGTGCGCCTCGAAGGATTCACGCTCAACATGCTCGGCTCCGCCCTCCAGGCGCTGGGACGCCTCGGGGAAGCGCGCGCCATCTACGAGAAGGCGCTCGCCGCGCAGCAGGGAGTCGACAGCGTCCCGCTCACGGCCCAGGTGCAGAACAACCTCGCCGACCTCTGCGTCGTCGAGGGCGACCTCGATCGGGCGGAGCGCCTCTCCCTCGACGCCATCGCCGCTTGCCGCGACATCGGCGACACCCGGTGGCTCGGGAAGGTGGTCCACCGCCTCGCGGTCGTGCGCGAGAAGCAGGGCCGGCTCGACGACGCGGAGCGCGAGGCCCGCGAGGCGGTGCGCCTGCTCGTCGATGTGGGCGATCGCCTCTCCGAGATCGAGTCGCGGGTCCTCACCGCGAGGCTCGTCGCGCACCGGGACGAAGACCTCGCAAGGTCGGAGCTCGCCGTCATCGAGAAGCTGGCATCGGATCTCGCACTGGCGCCGACCAATCCGTCCCTCTCGGGCGTCGAGAAGCTCCGCCTGATCCTGGGGCGATGAGCGTGGATGGGTCGTCCGGTGGCGACCGCGCTTCGCCTACCACTGGTGAGCGGTCGATGGAGAGCTCTGGACCATGGTGTAGCCGGGATCGTGCATGTGCTTGTAGGCGGACTGCACGGCGACGCGCCCCGGCCCCTTGAGGCGGAGCCAGAGGTAGCGATTCCCCCAGCTCCGCCAGAGCCACGACCCGCCGCCGCTCTTGGAGGCCGGGTGCTCGAAGTGGAGCTGCATCTGCACGGTCGTGTCCTTGTAGAGGAGCGCCGTCGGCTTCACGAGGATGCTCTCCCCCTTGTCGAGCTTCCTGATGAACACGTTGCCCGCCCCGTGAATCAGCACCAGGCCAGGATCCTTGCCGGCCTTGAACCTGTCCATGAACATCCCGATGGGATAGTGGGTCTCACGCTCGTTCCCGCTGCGCGTGGTGAACCAGACGTTGGTCTGGAACCAGTCGTAAGCGACGTTGCTCGTGGCGAGGATGAGGACGTGCTCGCGCACGTCGATGGTGTGGCCCGCCTGGAGCGGGAGCGCCACCATCTCTCCGGGGTGATCGTGGGAGAAGGCGATGTGGCCGGGGCCGTGCGCCTGCGTCATGATGAGCGGAAGGCCTGCGAAGAGACGCTTCCAGCCGCCCTTCAGGGACATCGTCGTGACCTTCACCGACGGGTCGCGCCACAGGAGCACGTGGTGGGTGAAGTAGACGCCGTCGCCAGCAGCCAGATTGAGATCGGCGACGGGGACGTAGTTGCCCTCGATCTGGCACGAAGATTTTCCGAGCTCGAGGTGCGCCATGTCGTTGATGGCGGGGAGCTCGCTCCAGCCCGACCCGTCGACCACGCGCTTGATGTCCACCGGCGCTCCGCAGGACGGGCAGGAGAAGATCGCCTCGCCCACCGACGAGGTCTCGCACCATGCGCAGACGTAGGTCCCCTGCGCCATGGCTAGTCGGTGGAGTGGTGGACGTACATCGACTGGATCCCGACTCGGCCGGGCCCCGTCATGCGCGCCAGCGACATCCCGGTGCCGCCGAAGAACCCCGTCGTGAGCTGCTGGAACTCGACCTCCATCTTGACCGCGGCGTCCTTGTAGAGGAACGCGCCGGGCTCGATGAGGATGCACTCTCCGTCGCCGAGCCTTCGCTCGAAGACGTCGCCGTATCCATGGAGAAGCAGGAGCCCGGGCTCGGTCTTGGCGACGAAGCGGTCCATGAACATCCCCTGGCCGCCGAAGAGGATGTTGCGCAGCCCCTTGATGCGGATGTACGAGTAATCGACGTGGTGGGAGGCGAGGAGGAAGGAGTGCTCCCGCACGTCCAGCTCCACGCCAGTGTGAAGCGGCAGGACGACCAGCTCTCCCGTGGCGTCGCGCGAGAAGGCGATGCGGCCAGGTCCCGTGGCGACGCTGATGACGAAGGGCATCCCTGCGAGCGCCCGCTTCATGGCTCCCTGGAGCGACATCACCGACATCGGTACGCGGTCGTCCTTCCAGAGAAGGACGTGGTGCTCGAAGTAGACGGAGTCGCCCTCCGCGAGGCTCATCTCCGCCACCGGCACCACCTCGCCCTCCACCTGGCAGGTGCTCTGCCCGAACTGGATCTCGGTCATGTCCTTGAGCCGCGGCGCCTCCCTCCAGCCCGAATCGCTCACCAGGTTCTTCACCTCGAGTGGCGCCCCGCAAGAGCGGCACGAGACCGCATCGGCGCTGTTCTGCCCCTGACACCATTCGCAGGCGATGCGCGAGTGGCCTGCCGCGGGCGGCGCCGCCCTCTGCGAAACCTTCGCCGCGGCGCTCGCCGGCGGCTTCGAGGGGACGGCCGGGACCTGCTGGAACGCGGGCACGCTCGTCGCGAGCACCCATTCGGCCATCCCGTCCTTCCAGACGTAAACCTCGCGCCCCTCGAGCGTCTGCATGCGGGCGCGCACCTCATCCGTCGTGAAGGCCGCGCCGTCCGCGACCCCGTCCACCGACATCTGCCATCGATCCTGGCTCATGGTTTCTCCGTGACGCCGGATAGCATAAACCTCGGCGGCGACGGCCGCCGTAGGTGTGCTTCTCCTTCGCCCCGGACGATGCTCGCGATGCTGCGGCGTGGCTATCCGTGGACCTTCACGTGTTCCCTACGCCACATTGCGCGTCCGGTGACGCCCGCAAGTCGTTTCCGTTCCAGCGATCCCTGGGATGGCACGCGGCCTGCTCTCATCCACGCGCGAAAGCGAGGACACGCTCATGAACCCCAGGACAATCCTGATCCTCTCGGCAATGCTGATCGCGGGCGCGGGGCCGGCCCGGCCGTGCGACGAAGGCGACGAGCCGCCGGTCCGCGCGACGATGCTCTCGATCGGTACGTTCGATCCGCGCACGGTGACGGTCGAGCCGGGCGAGCGATGGATGGGGATGTTCGCGAGCGGGGACGGCTACGAGCTCCGGCCGGTGGTCCTCGACATCTCGTCGGACAGGAGCTGGGGCATGGATCTCGGCGATCTCGCGGAGGGGACCAGGGTGGCCGTGAGCGGCGACGCTGTTCCCGAGCTGATCTTCGACGTGCCGGCGCTGCACGAGGGCCCGATCACCACCGTCTTCGTGGGTCAGATGTCGCTTCCAAGGCGTGGAGCCTTGACGCTACCCCTCGACGACGCGCGCCTGACGATCGTCTCGGACGAGGCCCCCGCGAGCGGCGACGAGAGCGAGGCCGGTTGCAACCTGGTGCTGTCCACACGCTCCGGCAGGCAGGTGCTCGAGAGCTACGCGGGCTGCGCGATGCGCGTCATCGCCGAGCCGATGGCGATGGCGGGATCGCTGCCCCTCGTCCTCTGGGCCGGCGACATGGACGATGACGGGAAGATCGATC
This sequence comes from Acidobacteriota bacterium, assembly GCA_046331505.1. Taxonomy (GTDB): domain Bacteria; phylum Acidobacteriota; class Vicinamibacteria; order JAXLQT01; family JAXLQT01; genus JAXLQT01. Next base: position 1,508 of record JAXLQT010000019.1, on the reverse strand, counting down.
TCCTCCTCGCCGGAAGCGACGAGGACGGTCACGACGTCATGAGGCTCTACCTCTCCTCGCACGCCGGAGACGGCGGCCTTGTCGGCGTGGCAGCGCAGATGCCGGTGGATCTCTCCTGGGGCTGCTGACTGGACCCGTCAGCCCCGCCGCGCTTCCCAGTGGAGCCGGTCCGGGCCGATCTCGACGTCGCCCTTCATCGAGTTGCCGTCGACGGTGCCGTGGAAGACCGCCATCGTCCCGGGCCGGTCGGTGGGAGCGGTGAGCGTGATGGCGTTGCCCTCGATCCTGCCCTCCACCGGGAGCCGGTTCGTCTCGCTCGACCACTTCTTTCCGGTGATGGAGGTGCCGTCCTGCTTCAGATCGAGGATCTCCTCGATCGGCTTGTCGCCCGTCCCCCAGCGGAGCTTCCACTTCCCGGTGACGTCGAGCTTCTCCTCGGCGGTTGCCGTGCACGGGAGGGCGGAGAGCACGGCGACTACTACGATCAGAGGTCGGATGGTGGAACGCATGGCTCTGGCCTCCTGCACACCGTTCATGGTAGCCTAGAAAGATCGAGAGGGTCCCATGCAGGGAGCCCCGGAAGGATCCGCCTTGATGGAACAGAAGACGCTCGCCCAGTGCCTCTCCCGTGTCCCCAACCGCTTCGAGCTCGTGTCGCTCGGCTGGAAGCGATCGCACCAGCTCATCGAGGGGTCTGCGCCGTTCATCCCCCGTCAGGGAGACAAGGCCGAGGCGCACGCGCTGCGGGAGATCGCGGCGGGCGCCTTCTCGCGCGAGGAGGACGCCGACGTCTGGAAGCCCACGATGGAAGCGATCTTCGAGCCCGCCCCGCCGCAGGAGGAGGAGGTCCCACGCGACGAGGATCGGGACGACGACCTCGCGGAGGGCGAATAGCCCTACCGGAGCCGACGGGCCGTGCCCACGTCCAGGCGAAAGCGGGAGGGCTACTACACCATCGGCGTGGTGTCGAAGATGTACGACATCCACCCGCAGACGCTGCGTCTTTACGAGAAGCGAGGGCTCCTGTCGCCGGCGCGCACCGAAGGCAACACCCGCCTCTACTCCCAGAAGGACGTCGAGACCCTCGAGTTCGTGCTCACGCTGACCAACGAGCTTCACGTCAACGTGGCGGGAGTCGAGATCATCGTCCACCTTCGCGAGAAGATCCGCGATCTTCAGGAGCGGCTCGCGTCGCTCGGTCACGCGGCGCCGGCGGATGCCGCCGGGAGCACCGCCATCATCCGGCATCCTTCGTCGCGCGCGCCGCTGACCCGGATCCCGAGGCGCGGCATTTGACAAGGATTCCGGCCGATTCCTATAATCCCTCGGCTGTCAGCCGCGTCGCGGCGCCGCCTAAAGCAAAGCAAAAGCGAGATTTAGGGTCCTCGCGACCAGGTTCTGGAAGCGCCCGGGGACCCGCTTCATGAAGATCCTCTTGATGGTGCCGCTCCCGTCGCTCTTGCGGGAGCCTCCGGCTTTCCCGGACCTCGGTCTCGCTTACCTTTCGC
>JAXLQT010000018.1:0-141835 GCA_046331505.1 Acidobacteriota bacterium | reverse complement strand
CGCCGAACAGCACGATGCGCTGCAGCGACGTGTCGTAGACCATCTTGTGCCCCGATCGCGCGGTCAGGTTCACCGGTGCGCCCGGGCCTTGCGCCCACGAGACGCCGTCGTACTCCCACGTGTCGTCGTAGGAGACGTTGCCTGCGTCGACGCCGCCGAAGAGGACGACCCGGCTTCGCACCGAGTCGTACGTCATGGCGTAGCCCTTCCTTGCGGTGAGACCGACCGGCGCGGTGGGGCCTTTCGACCAGCACTGAGCCGTCGTGGGAGCCGACGTCGCGGCGAGGAAAACGATGACGGCGAGCGCGTCACGGCAGCGGTCTTGATGACTGAAGGACGTCATGGGTCGTGAGACGAGCGCTCCGCCAACGCCCACTCAGGCGCTGTCAAGGGCTCGGAAGGTCGATGAATGGGCGAGCGAGAAAGCCGCTAGCCTTGCCGCTCGGGCAGATGCTTGGCGGTGACCGGGATCACTTCCCCGATTCTGTCCCGACTGACCCCGGCGGATCCAGGATCCCGCGGGCCTTCAAGGCCTCGAACACGGCGTTGCCGATCGTCCTGTAGCCCTCCTCGTCGTAGTGCTGGCCCCGCGCGATCGCCTGGGGCTTGCGCCCGTGAAGAGACCCCTCGATCGCCGTGCCGAGGTTGACGCAGTCCACGCCATCGGCCGCGAGGCGAGCGGCGAGGTTCTCGTAGGTCCAGGCGCCGGTCTTCCTGAAGACGGCGACGTCCATCGGGTGGGGGATCATGACGACCATCGGGCGCTTGCGCCTGGCCTTGGCGAGGTCGCAAAACGCGACGGCGATCCGCTCCGTGATGGCGAGCGCGGAGGAGGGATGATCGTCCTCGTAGAACGCGGCCCAGTGGGGCTTGCCCGTGACCCATGCGCGGACGCGGAAGTGACCGAGCGCGCGCACGAGGGAGAGCGTGTAAGGGAACCGGAACCGCGCCATGCCCCAGGGACCGTCGAGCCGGAACTGCTCGTCGGGGAGGCGGCGATCGGGGTCGCGCACGAACGCGAGGTACTCCTCGGGCGGGATGCTCGGCAGCGGCACGAGCGACAGCGCGCCCGCCTCGTCGAGCACGAAGCGGGGCTTGAAGCCGAAGCGCGCCGGATAGAACAGGTTCCGGTACTGGTTCACGTTGCGCATCACGTTCTCGGAGAAGATCCCGAGGATCACGACCGGCGCGGCGTCGCGCTCGTTTCCCGCGAAGCGCAGATAGGCCTGATCGGTTCCGTAGCCGGGAACGGCGTAGTTCGCCACCCTCCCGCGGATGAGCTTCGAGAGAACGTTGGACCAGGCATGCTCGTTGTCGACGTCGACGCCGAAGGTGTAGGAGTCGCCGTAGAGCGAGACGCGCGTCGGGCTCGTCGCGGGATCGGGGTAAGCGGGATCGATGCGCGACCCGGTGGCGTCGCGATCCTCCGTCTGCCGCGACGAGGGCCAGCCTAGGACGGGGTCGCGGTATCGAAGGTACTCCCGGTACCCAGCCAGGTCGTCCTGCTCCCGGTACATCAGGCCGAAGCGCGACGCCATGGACAGATCCATGACGCAGGAGATGCCTTCGATGGCCAGGAGCGTGAGGGTGGCGAGGATCGCGTCGAAGAGCCGCTTCCGGGCCTGGCTCAGGTGCGGGCGGCTCACCGTCGATCTCGATCCGCCGGGCTCTGGAGCGCGAGCGCGGTGCAGACCACCGCCGCGCGGCCCTCGCCCTCGCGCTCCGGCCACACCGCCAGCGAGAGCGTGTAGCGCCGAGAATGGCGCACCGAGAGCGGCACGCTCACGATCGTTCGCGACTCGCCAGGCGTGAGCGTGGCCCGCGCCAGCTCGTCGTCGCCGAGCGCGAGCGTCACGATGGCAGGCCCCGTCCCGACGGAGACGACTTCCAGCCGGAAACAGTGAAGCCCGCGCGTGAGGCGCGTGGTCAGATCGGCGCGCGCGCGCCCGTAGAGCGCGAGACCCTTGTCGCTCTCGTGCGGGCGACCCTTCTGGATCACCGCCTCGCCGAGGGGCAGGGGGGTCTCGGTCACGCTCGGCACCGAGCGCGTCGAGAGCACGCGGTAGGGGAGCGACCGTTCGCGCGCCGCGATGAAGACGATCGGGATCCCCGCGAGCACCGCGGCATGCGCGCCGCGCAGGGTCCCCGTCGCTCGCAGGAACAGGAGGGCCGCGAGCGCGATCGCCACGAGGAGGGCGACGCCGAACGGCGTGAAGTCGGGCCAGAGCGTGCCGGACGCGGGATGCATCGACGCGCGCGCGAGGTCCGGCGGCGACACGCGCGCGAGCTGCCACGAGATGAGATCGTCCCGCGCCCCCAGGTTGTGGTGGGTGTTGACGGTGTTGTGCGCCACACCGAGCAGGTTCATCGCAACGGACAGGGCGCCCACGAGAAGGACAACGGCGAGGGCGAGCCCGCCACGCGCGAGCAGCGGCACGATGCCCAGGAGCACGAGCGGCATCACCGGCACGAGGTAACGCGGGCCCCAGAAGGGCCCGCCCCACACGACGCCCGAGCGCGCGTGGATCAGCGCCTGGAGCGCGAAGGCGATCGCCGCGACGACGCCGATCGGCTCGCGCCGCCGCCAGAGGAGGGGCAGCAGCAAGAGGCCGAGCGCGGCGACGGGCGCGAACCAGACGAGGCCGATGCGACGCGACAGCACCAGGAGCTCGAGCCCGCGCGCGATCCCGTCCCGCGCCCGGTAGGCGATGTTCGCTCCGGCCGCGTATCCCGTCACCAGGACGCTTCCGAAGCGTGCGGCGTTGTAGATCAGGTGGAGCACGCCGAAGGGGAGAATGCCCAGCGCGAGCACGAGCGCGCGTCGCGCGCCGTCACGCCTCGCGATCGGCGCGCCTGACCAGCGCGCGTCGAGGATGAAGCCCGCCGCCAGCGCGGGCAGCAGCACGAGCTCGACCGGACGCGCGAGGACGGCGACGCCGAAGAGCGCTCCCACGAGGAGCTGCCGGCGCGGCCCGGCCGCCGCCGAGAGACCGAGCGCGGCGGAGAGGAGGCAGAGTGCGGTGATGGGCTCGCTCATCTGGAACTGGGTGTAGAGCCAGAGCGGCGTGCCGAGGACGCCGCAGGCGGAGAGCGCGAGGGCGCGCGCCGGAGAGAGGCCGAAGCGCCGCCCGGCGGCGAACAGCACGGCGGCGATGGCGGCGACCACGACCGAGTTGGTGAGGGACGCAAACAGGAGCTCCCGCTCCTCGGGAGAAGTCCCGCGAGGCAGCGGTACGACGTGCGCCGCCACAACCGCGGGCACGAACACGAGCGACTGGCCGAGCCCGTAGACGCTCGGCCCACGTTCCGTTCCGCCGGGGAGCGGGACCATCACCGTGCGCTCGAACAGGAGCGCGTGTGTCACCCCGAGCATGGCCTCCGGGTCGAAGAGCGATCGCCATCCCGGCCACGTCAGCAGGAGCGCCGCGAGGAACATCGCGAAGACTGCCGCGCGCGCCGTTCCCTCCCTCGATGGCGCGCTCGCGTCGTGCGCGGGGGAGGTCATCGCGCCTCCGCTCCCGCCGTGTCGCGCGCGATCCGCGCGAGCTCCGCAGGCTGGAGCGCCCCCGTCGCAAGAGCCAGGAGGCCGTAGCAGAGCACGCCGATCGCCGCCGTTACCGGGAACGGAAGCCGCGGCAGGAGCCAGATCAAGACCCCCATGCCGGCAGCCGAGATCCCCGCGCGGGCGATGGGTGCGAAGGGGAGCACGACGACCGAAGCGCGGAGCGCGACCGCGCAGAGCACGACGGTGAGGAGCTCCGCGACGAGCGCCGAGACGGCGCCGCCGACGATGGAGTAGCGCGGGATCAGCGCCGCATTCGAGGCGACGTTGACCACCGCCCCGGCGAGCGTGATGAAGAGAAGCGTCCGGTGGCGCTCGAACGCCACGAGGCCGAGACGATACGCGCCGGTGAGAAGGACCAGCACGATGGACGACAGCGAGAGCGCGAAGGCGAGCGCGGCAGGGCGGTAGGTCTCCCCGAACAGGAGGGCGAGCACGTCGCCCCCGCGCAGCCACCCGATCACCGCGACCGGGAAGACGAAGAGGGCCGCCGTCCTGAGGCCCGACGCCGCGACCGCCGCGAAGCGCTCTCCGGACTCCCGCGCGGCGCGGGAGAGCTCGGGGAAGAGCGGGACGTAGTAGAGGTCGCCAAGCTCGCGCAGCGCGAGGATGACGCGCGTCACGGCGGTGTAGAGCCCGATCGCAAGCGGCGTTCCAAAGAGGCCGAGCAGCAACAGGTCCGCGTTGATCGTGACGGCGCGCAGCGCCCGCGTCCCTGCGAGAGGCAGCGCCTCCCGGAGCAGGGATCGAGAGATGGCGATCGACCGTGGCGCAAGCAGCCGCCGGCCCGTGCGGAGGTAACAGATCCCGACGACGGCCGCGCCGGCGAGATCGGACGCGAAGAAGAGGAGCGGCACCCGCTCCGCGTCGCCCGGCCCGTGGACGAGGGCCAGCACCCCGAGGAGATAGAGCCCCTGGGTGACGAGAAACGACGCGGCGACGGGGCCGTTGCGCTCGAGCGCCTGCATCGCCCACTTGACGTTCCCGGCGAAGGAGAACATCGACAGGCCCTGGGCCAGCACGATCGGCAGCCAGGTCCGGTCGGGAACGAGGATCGGCGCGGCAGCGCAGAGGAGTCCCATCGACATCGCCGCGAGCACGAGCCGCGACAGGAAGAGGCTCGCCACGTCCCCCTCGACGCGATCGCCGCGCGCCACGTGCTGCATTCCCACGAGATCGATCCCGGCATCGACGGCGAGCATGAAGTAGGTGACGACCGCGGACGCGAAGCCGATCGCCCCGAAGGTCTCCACGCCGAGAGCCCGCGCGACGGCCGAGAGCGTGAGCACCGTCATGACGCGCGCCAGCACCTGGCTCCCTGCCAGGAGGACGAACCCGCGCAGGTGGCGTGACGCGGGCGCCGCGGTCATGACGCGCCCTTCTCCGCCGCCCGGACCCAGAGCTCGAGAGCGAGCAGGAACCAGAGGCGCGACGCGTGATCGCGCTCGCCGCGGGCGTGCTCATCGAGGAGACGGCGGACGACGGCCGGATCGAACCAGCCGCGTGCGATCGCCGGCCTCGAGAGCACCGTTTCCTCGAACAGGGGCCGCAGATCGCCCCTGAGCGGGCGGCCCACCGGGATCTTCGTGCCGCCCCTGCGCCGCTTCTCCCGGAGCCACTCCGGCAGGCGTGCCGCGTAGACGCGTCGCAGGAAGCGCTTCGAAGATCCCCATCCGGCCCGCTCGCGGGGCGGGGACCGCTCGCGAGCGCCACCACGCGGTGGTCGAGGAAAGGCATGCGCACCGTAGGCCCGGGCGTGCGCACGGTGGCGAGGAGCACTGGATCCAGAGCCCGACCCCGAGCAACGAAGGTGCGCTCGAGGATGGGCGTGCGACGGCAGCGGCGGCAGGGCCTCGAAGTGACGATCCATCTCGACAGCGGATGCGAGGTCCGGCGTGTAGAGCTCCGAGCGCAGGCGCGGCGGGAAGGCGCTCATCCAGCTGCCGCGCTCCTTGGACGGGGAGCGCGGCGCCGCGGAAGAACTTCTCGGCCATGGGGCGCTTTCCCGCGGCGCGGGCGCCCGCGGCGAGGAGCGGTGCGGGAACGGTCCGGTGCACCGTTTCGGCCGGCCCGGCCACCATGTGAACGTCGCGCCCGCTGAAGAGCTCGTCGGCGCCATCCCCCGAGAGGATCGTGCCGACGCGCTTTCCCGTCTCGGCCTTGATGTGGTGCCAGAGCAGTGCCGACGGGTTTCCGTGCGGCTCGTCGTGCCCTCTCACCACGGCGGGCAGGATCTCCGCGATGCGCGGCTCGAGCCGGAACGCCTCGTGAGGAACGCCGAAGTGATCCGCGGTGCGGTGCGCCTGGTCGATCTCCGCGTACCCACCGGTGAAGCCGAACGTGAAGCTCGGGAGCGGCCTCCCGCGGCTCGCCGCCGACGCGAGCACGATCGCGGAGTCGGGCCCCGCGGACAGCAAGAGCCCGGCGTCCCCCCGCTCCATCGCTCGCGCGACCGCGTCCTCGAGGAGCGCGGCCATCCGCCCCGTCGCCACCTCGGTGCCCGGCCAGCCTGTGCCGGGAACGAACGAGAAGTAGCGGCGGACCTCGTGCGTCCCCTCCCGGGTCGCGACGAGGACGTGGGCGGGCTGGAGCTTGCGGACCCCGCGGTAGATGCTTGCCGGCGCCGGCACCGCGCCGATCGAGAGGTACGCATCGATGGCCTGGGGATCAACCTCACGGGCGATCCCCGCGAGCGCCGCGACGCCCCCCACGGAGGAGCCGAAGGCGATCGCTTCCGGCGAGACGTGATAAGCGACCGATGCGAAGCCGGCGCGATCCCGCGACAGCAGGCACAGGCTGTTCCTCGGATCATGAATCGCGATCGCGACGGGCCCCTCGATGCGCTCGACGCACGCCACTCCCCAGCACTCGTATGCGTGGGCGACGACATCCGCGTCGCCCGCGGCGCACTCGTGGCCGGCGGCTTCGAGATCGCGGCGGAGGTCCCGCGCGTTGTCGAGCGTCCCGGCGATGGCGACCGAGAGCTCGGCCCCGGCACAGCCGCGCCGCTCGCCAAACGCCGGGAGCGCACCTCCCCGGAGCGGGATGCGGCCCGCGAAAGCCGTCACGGCGCCGCCGCGAGCGACTCGGCCTCGACCGATCGGCAGAGCGCCGACGGCCGGCCGTTCGCTTCGGACGGGACGATGCCGACGATGAGCGGGTAGCTCCGGAGCCTCCGGATCTGCACGGGGCTCGTGACGACGGTCGTCGCGACGCCGGGCGGAAGCTCGCCCGACGCGACGAGGTCCGCCGAGAACCAGATCTGGTAGGCCGCTCCGGCTTCCGAGGTGAGCGCGATCCGGAAGCGGTGCGCCCCCCGGTGGAGGCGCGCCGTCAGGAGCGCCCGCCCGCGCGAGAGCCAGAGCCCGTCCGCCGTCTTGTTGACGCGCCCGCGCATCACCACGGCCGTCGATAGATCGATCGGGATCGATCCGGTCGCCGTCCAGGAGATCGAGGGAGCGAGGGCCCGGTAGGGGATAAACCGCTCGCGTGCCAGCACGAAGCACGCCGGAAGGGCGATCCAGAGCGCGAGGTGGGCGACACGCAGCCGGCCGCTCGACCAGACGATGGCGGTGAGCGCGAGGCCGACGACGACCAGGAGCGCGGTGCCGAACGTGGTGAACGTAGGCCAGAACGTGCCGGACGTGGGCGCGAGCGAATGGAAGACGAGGTCGACCGGCGTCAGGCGCGCGAGCTGGTTTCCGAGGAGATCGTCCATGGGCATCATGTGACGGTGGGTATTCACGGTGTCGTGCAGGGCTCCGAGGAGGTTGATCCCGATGGAGGCCGCGCCGACCAGCACCGCGGCGAGTGCCGGCACGCCGCCACGCGCCAGGAGCGGCGCCACGCAGAGCACCGCGAGCGGCATGACGGGCACCAGGTAGCGGGGACCCCAGAAGGACCTCCGAGCCAGACCCCCGAGCGCACGTGGATGAAGAGGCGCCGCCATGAACCCGAGCACGGCGGCGATGGCGATGACGGGACGCGATCGCAGCGAGAGCGGAGCCGCGAGGGACCCAGCACCACGACCGGCGCGAACCAGGAGGCCGGCGCTGGGCGACCAGAGGAAGACCCACAACCCTCGCCGACCGAGCGCGTCGTCTTGAACGCGACGTTGGCGCCCCCGGGATAGCCGGTGACGAGCATCCGGCCGAAGCGCGCCTGGTTGTAGGCCAGATGGATCGCGATCATCGGAGCGAGCCCGGCGCCGGCCGCCGCGATGCGCGCGGCGAGCGCAGGCCGATCGACGGCCCCGCGCGCGGAGCGGAGATCGAAGAGCCAGCCGATCGCGAGCGCCGGCAACAGCACGAGCTCCACGGGCCGGCACAGCACGGCGAATCCGAACAGGAGGCCGGCGACGACGTGACGCCGTGACGACGCGCGCGGCGAGAGCGCGAGCGCGGCGCCGAGAAGGGCGATCGCCGTGGCGGGCTCGCTCATCTGATACTGGGTCAGGTTCCAGAGCGGCGTCCCGAAGGAGCCGAGCGCCGCGAGGAAGAGCGCCCGCGGGAGCGAGAGGGAAGGCGCGGCCCGCGGCGAACAGCACCGATCCGAGGGCGGCGACCACGATCGGGTTGGTGAGCGACGCGAGCAGGTACTCGAAGTCCATCGACGAGATACCGGACGGCGGCGGAACGAAGCGCGCGATCAGGACCGCGGGGGCGAAGAGCACCGACTGGCCGAGCCTGTAGAGGCTCGGCCCGCGGTAGCCCTTGCCCGGGAGCCCGATGGTTACTCCGTGCTCGAAGAGGATCGCGCGCGTCACGGCGAGCATCGATTCGGTGTCGTAGACGGTCTGCCATCCCATCCAAGTCATGAGGAGCACGGCCTGGAAGAGGACGAACACGGCCGCCAACTGGAGGCGCCGGCGGCCCGCAGAGACCGGGGGCGGCGTCATCGCGCCGGGGCCTCGGCACCGCGATGCGTCATGCTCCGCAAGAGCCGCAGGCCATCGGGCTCCACGGGCCCGGCGCACAGGCAGCGCACGATCTCCGGGTCCTTCCAGTCCCAGAGCCGGCTCCGGTCCTGCCGCACGCTGCGAGGGTGGTCGTACCATCCGCACGGGTAGAAGAACGCGCCGACGATCTGCGTTCCGAGGGACCACAGGGCCAGCACCAGGAAGAGGCGGCGCGCGAAGGGACGCGCCACGATCCCAGACCACGGCACCGTCATGAGGAGGGCGAGGCCGGGGAGGAGGTCGACGAGATACCGGTAGCTGTAGGAGAACGAGCCGAACCACCACTTGTACTTGGCGTAGACGGCGAAGGTCAGGAGCGTCGCGAGGGACGTCGCGACCAGCAACGGATCGTCGCGGCGCCGGAGCGTCGCGAACAGGCCGTAGAACGCGAAGAGCAGGAACGGCGAGTAGATGAAGATGCCGCGGCTCGGGCTCACGAGGAGGCCCAGGATCGCCTCGGACGCGCTGCTCTCCAGGAGCTCCGAGCCTCCCTTCGTCACCGTCGCGTAGCCGCCCGCGATCGCGCCGAAGTAGCGGACGTTGTAACCCACGACGGCGGCCGCGACGATCGCGGGCGCGACGGCGAACGCGGCGAAGTGCCGCCGGTGGCGGAGGAAGACGAGCGCGGCGAAGACGACCGCGAAGACGAGCGCCGGCGGCCGGCACGCCACGGCGAGAGCGAGAGGCAGCCCCGAGAAGACGGCGGCGCGCGGTACGCTCTCGGCCCGGACGAGCAGGTAGATCCCGAGCGCGATGAGCGGCTGGCTCATCGACGACTGCCAGAGGCCCTGGCTCGACACCGACCACGAGCTGGTCGCGAACGCGTAGAGGAGCGCGATCGGGAGCGCCGCGCGCGGACGCCGCGCGAGCACCGCGAGGTGGACCCACCCCACCGACAGCGCGACGGCGATCGACGCGGCGAGCTTCGCGAGAAGCGTGCCCACGATCTCGGTCCGCGAGTGGCCGTCGGCGCCCGTCGCCCCCGACGTCAAGCCGAGCGCGACCGGGATGGCGTAGATGGGAGCGGCCAGGATGCCCGTCATCACGGGATAGGCCGAGAGGTAGTGGCCGCGCCCGTACATCAGGTAGTAGGGGATGCGCTCGACCGTTCCCCCCGACGTCACGATCTCGTGGTAGTTGGTCGGGTCCTTGTACGAGTCGGGGATCTTCCGCAGGAAGGCGAACTCGTCGAGGTCGAGGTTCCCCTCGCTGAGGATGCTGATCGGCAGGTAGCGCGTCGGGTAGGTGTCGAAGCTCGTCACCGAGCGGAGGTTTGTGTTGTAGACGACGAGTGCCCCCGCGACGAGCCAGGCCGTCCGCGACCGCGCGAGACGGCGGAGCGCCCCGCCGGGCGGGCGCGTCTTCCGCCAGCGGGCAGCACTCCCTCCCTCGGTCGCGCGCGCCGCGTCGACATCCGCCACGATCCGATTCTCCCCCAAAGGCCGCGGCGCGGGTTCCCTTGCGCGCGCCCGTACGGATAGGATCTCTTGCCGCTTGACGAACGCAACGCTGGAAGATCCGGGCACGCGCGAGGTCGCGCTGTCGGTGATCGTGCCGGCCCGCAACTGCCCGTCGTTCCTGGAGTCCTGCCTGACGAGCTTGCGGGCGTCCGACATCGACGGCTACGAGATCATCGTCGTGGACGACGCGTCGACCGACGACACGGGCGACGTGGCGCGGCAGATGGGCGCGACGGTGCTCCGGACGAAGAAGCAGAGCGGGCCCGGCGCGGCGCGTAACCTGGGTGCGGCGCACGCGCGCGCGCCCTACCTCTTCTTCGTCGATGCCGACGTCTGCGTCCACCCGCACACGCTACGGCGCGTGCTCGCCACCTTCCGGGAGGACGCGCGCGTGGACGCCTTCTTCGGCTCCTACGATCCCGAGCCGCCGGCGAAGAACTTCCTGAGCCAGTACCGGAACCTCCACCACCACTTCGTCCACCAGGACGGCAATCCAGAGGCCTCGACCTTCTGGGCCGGCTGCGGCGCCATCAAGCGCGACGTCTTCGTCGCGGCATCCGGCTTCGACGAGAGCTACGGGCGCCCGTCCATCGAGGACAACGAGCTCGGCACGCGCCTGCACAAGGCAGGCTACCGCGTGCGGCTCGTCGCCGACCTCCAGGTGACGCACCTCAAGCGCTGGACCCTCTGGAGCATGGTGGTCGCCGACGTGCGCGACCGGGCCATCCCGTGGACGCAGCTCATCCTGCGCGAGGGCCAGGTGCCCAACGATCTGAACCTCAAGCTGCGCCACCGCATCTGCGCGGTGCTCTCCTACCTCGCGCTCGCCTCCACGCTCGCCTCGCCCGTGCTCCTCGCCGCCGGGCGGCGCTCGATCGCCGCTGCGACGCTCGCGGCGGCGGCGCTCCTCGTCGCGGCGATCGTCGCACTGAACGCCCGCTTCTACCTCTTCTTCGCCCGCGAGCGCAGCGCCCTGTTCGCCCTCATGGCGATCCCGGTGCACGTGGCCTACTACCTCTACAGCGGCGCGGCGTTCGCCACGGTGCTCCTGCACCATGCCTGGAAGAGCGTCGTCGCTCGCGAGGACGCGAAGGCGACGGGCCGGTAGTCCCCTTCCGGAGTTGACCGATCTCCCGACGATCTCGGTGGTGGTTGCGGACGCACCCGGAGGCGACCTCGCGGCGTCTCTCGCGTCGATCGAGCGCGAGCGCGCCGCCGCGCCGTCGGAGATCGAGGTCCTCCCGGTCCGCGCCGCCGACGCGCGGCCGGGCGCGCTGGTGCCGGAGCTGTGGGGGATCGGCATGCGGCGGGCGGCAAGCGACGTCGTCGCGATCACGACGTCCCAGTTCACGCCCGGAGCGGGGTGGATCGCCGAGATGCGCCGCGCCCACGCGCGCCTGACATCCGCGGCGATCGGCGGGCCCATCCTTCCGCCAGAGCGTCCGGCGCTCGTCGACGACGCGACCTTCTTCGTGCGTTACGGCGCCTACCTCGGGATCGGCGACGAGCAGAGCCTCCCCGACCTTGCAGGCGACAACGCCTCGTACAAGCGCCGCGTCGCCGTCGAGCACGCCGGGCCCGCGGGATTCTGGGAGCACGAGGTCCACCGCGCGCTCGTCGTGCGCGGAGAGGCGCTCACGTTCGTCCCCGCGATCCAGGTCACGCTGCGCTCGTCGTCCGGCTTCCTCTCGTTCGTCCGGCAGCGCCTCGCGCACGGCCGCCTCCACGGATCGGAACGGGCCGCTTCGATGGACGTGCTCCGCCGTCTCCTGCGCGCCGCCGCATTCCCCGCGATCCCGCTTCTCATGGCGCGCCGCGCGCTCGGTCGCGCCGGCGCGCGCCCGGAGCTTCGCGGGCGCTTCCTGCGCTGCCTGCCGATCGTCCTCTGCTTCTACACCGCGTGGGCCCTCGGGGAGGCATGGGGTTACGCGTTGCCGGCGCGACGGGCGTGATGCACGTCGGGATCGACGCGGGCTCGTGGTCCAACCGCCGCGGCTTCGGCCGCTACACGCGGGAGCTTCTGACCCACATGGTGCGGCTCCATCCCGAGCACCGCTACACGCTCCTCGCCGACCCCGCCACGGCGCGCGCATGGGACTTTCCACAGGGCGCGCGGGTGGAGGTGGTGCCGACGCGCGTCGCTCCGAGCCAGGCGGCATCCGCGGACGGATCCAGTCCTTGCCCGATCTGCTGCGCATGGGCTGGGCCGCGACCGCGCTCTCGGCCAACGTCTTCTTCTTCCCGGCCGTCTACTCCTACTTCCCCCTGTTCCGGCCGGTGCCGAGCGTCGTGACGTTCCACGATGCGATCGCCGAGGAGCATCCCGATCTGGTCTTCCCCGAGCGCCGCGCGCGCCTCTTCTGGCGGATGAAGACCCGGCTCGCGCTCGCGACGGCAACGCGCATCCTCACGGTGAGCGACAGCGCGCGCCTCCAGATCTCCCGGCTCTTCGGGATCCCGGAGAGTGCCATCGCCGTGGCGACCGAGGGAGCGGCCGAGATCTTCGGTCGGCGCCACGATCCCCTGGACGTGGCGCGCGCGCTCGGAAAGTACGGGCTGCCTCGCGACCGGCCGCTCTTCCTCTACGTCGGCGGCATCAGCCCGCACAAGAACATCGACGGCCTCCTGCGCGCGCTCGCGCGATTGCAGGACGCGACCTTCCACCTGGCCATCGTCGGCGACAAGGACAGCGACACCTTCCTCTCGTGCTATCCCGCCATCGCGAAGCTCGCGCAGGACCTCGGGCTCGCGTCCCGCATCACCTTCCCGGGATTCGTCCCCGACGGCGACCTGGCGCTGCTCTACGCGGGCGCGACGGCGCTCGTGTTCCCGTCGTTCTCCGAGGGGTTCGGACTGCCGGCCGTCGAGGCGATGGCCTCGGGCCTTCCCGTCGCGGCGAGCCGCGCGGGGTCGCTTCCCGAGGTGGTGAAGGACGCGGGCCTTCTCTTCGATCCACGCGACGAGGGATCGATCGCGGATGCGATCGCGCGTCTCCTCGCCGACGCGGAGCTGCGCGCGCGCCTGCGCCGGGCGGGCCTCGCGCGCGCCGCGCAATACTCGTGGGAACCGTCGGCGCACGCCGTGGTCCGGCTCCTCGAGGAGATCGCCTCTGCCTGAGCCCCTCCGCTTCTGCATGGTCACCACGTTCTACCCGCCCCACCACTTCGGCGGGGACGCGGTCCACGTGTACCGTCTCTCGGAGGCGCTCGCGGCGCGCGGCCATCAGGTCGACGTCATCCACTCCGTGGACGCCTACCGGCTGTCCCACCCCACGGCGCCGGAGACCCCCTTCGCGCACCACCCGAACGTGACCGTCCGGCCGCTCTCCTCGCCGTCGCCTGCGCTCGCGGCGATGGCGGCGCACCAGCTCGGGAGCCCGGGACCCTACGGCCGGCGCATCGCCGAGATCCTCGCGGCTGGACGCTATGACGTGATCCACTACCACAACGTCTCGCTCGTCGGCGGACCGGGAGTGCTCGCCCTCGGAAAGGCGCGCCGGAAGCTCTACACCGCGCACGAGTACTGGCTCGTCTGCCCGACACACGTCCTCTTCGCCTTCGACCGCGAGGCCTGCACGAAGCGGCGCTGCCTGCGCGCTGCGTGCTGCACGCGCGCCGGCCACCAGCTCTGGCGCGCGGGCAACCGCCTGCGGCGATCCGCCCGCGCCGTGGACCTCTTCCTCATGCCGAGCCGCTTCGCCCTCGAACGTCACCGGGCCGAGGGCTTCGACGCGCCCATGGCGCACCTTCCGAACTTCGTGGAGCCACCCGCGCCCGGCGACGACCCGAGCCCGCCGGCCTCGCGCCCGTACTTCCTCTACGCGGGTCGTCTCGAGCACCTGAAGGGCGTGCGCGATCTGATCGCGCTCTTCGAAGCGTTCCGCGACGCGGACCTCGTGATCGCCGGGGCCGGGTCGCGGCTTCGCGCCGAGCTCCGGGATCGGGCGCGGTCTCTCCCGCACGTCCGCTTCCTCGGCAAGCTCCACCCGCAGGAGCTATCGCCCCTCTACCGGGGTGCCGTCGCGACTCTGGTGCCGTCGCTCTGCTACGAGACGTTCGGGTTGACGGTCGCGGAGTCGCTCGCCCACGGGACGCCGGCGATCGCGCGCCGGATCGGGGCCCTCACGGAGATCGTCGAGGAGTCCGGCGGCGGGCTCCTGTTCGCGACCCTTGCGGAAGTGCCGCGCCGCCATGGAAGGCTTCTCGACGATCCCGCGTTGCGCGCGGAGCTCGCTCTGCGCGGCGGACGGGCTGTCGCCAGGCAGTACACGCCGGAAGCCCACGTCGCGCGCTACCTGGGCCTCGTGGAACCGGGTCGGACCCATCCACGCTGCGACCCCGTGAGCGAGCCAGGACCGGTTCCCGCCAGCACCCGCCCTCGACGCCGCGGGCCTCCGTTGTCCCACCTGCCGCGGCCCCGTCGAGGTCGGGCGAGCAGCCTGCCGGTGCGCGAGCTGCGCGCGCGACTTTCCGGTCGTCGACGGGATCCCGGACTTCCGGCTCTCCGGAGGATCCCTACCTCGTTTCCCGACGACGCGACGCGCACGGGGATCGTGCTGGAAGCATTGCCGCGCCTGCCGCTCGAGCCGCTCCTCGATCTCTACTGGAGCCACAGCCACGTCACGCCGCCTCCGCTGCGCCGCCAGTTCATCCGGGCCGCGCTCCGGTCGAAGGACAAGGCCGCGCGCATCCTGGCGCTCCTCGATCGCCGCGCGCCTTCGCCACCCTCCGCGTCGGTGCTCGAGATCGGATCGGGGACGGGAGGCTTCCTGGTCGCCGCGGCGCGCCGGTTCTCTCGCGTCGTGGGACTGGACATCGCGATGCGGTGGCTCCACGTGAGCCGCCGGCGCTTCATGGATGCGGGCGTCCCGCCGCCCGAGCTCGTGTGCGCCGGAGCCGAGCGCTTGCCGTTCCCGGCCGCGACGTTCGACCGGGTCGTGTGCCTCTCCACCCTCGAGTTCGTGCCCGACGCGGCGGCGATGCTCGCCGAGATCGCCCGCGTGCTGCGCCCGGACGGCGCGGCGCTCGTCAACGTCAGCAACCGCCTCTCGCTCGCCCCGTCGCCCCACGTGAACCTCTGGGGCGTGGGGTTCCTCCCGCGATCCCTCCAGGCGCGCTATGTGCGCCTGCGCCGCGATGCGTTCTTCCACGTCCATCTCCGTTCCTTCCGGGAGCTTTCGCGGCTCGCACGGGTGCGCTTCGGAAACGTCCAGATCGACCCGGCCGACGTCGACGAGCAGACGCTCGCGGGCCTGCCCTCCGGCAAGAGGCGGCTCGTCGGGATCTACCGCGCCGTCGCCGCGTCGGCGCCGGGCGACGCGTTCCTGCGGTGGCTCGGTCCGGAGTGGGACGTCATCCTGCGGAAACCCGCTCCATGAGCGCTTCAGCACCGGTCCCTCCGGACGCGGTCGACGATGACCGGCGTCGACGCCAACCAGAGCTCGCGCCGCGTTGTCGTCAGGGATCCACGTCGCCGATCACGCCGAGCTGTCGGGCCTGATCGAGCAATTCACGAGCACCGTCGAGGCTCGATGTCGCGACGAGCACCCGTTCTCCATGGAGGACGGAATCCACAACACCCTTGGCCTCCGCGAGAGACAGCCCGAGATGCCGCCGCAGGAGGTTGCCGAAAGGCACCTTCCGGAGACCTGGTCGCCAGCCCGTGAAAGCGACCCTGCGCGCCCCGGTCGGCGAGAGCCGGCAGCCGGTCCACGGATCGCGCGGGATCGGCAACGCTCCGGCGCGGTGGGCGAACAGGATCGCGTCCTCGAGCCACGCGAGCCGCTCTTGGACAGTGAGCGCCGCGCTGCGCAGGATCTGACGATGCTCGTGCTCTTGCCAGTCCACGCACCAGTCGTCAGGAGGGGTATCGTTCACGATCCCGCGCCTCTCGCCCGGAGGATCGCCTCGAGCGCGGCGACGTCGCTCTGGTCTTTCGGGCGGCCCGCTTGCCGCTTCATCGTCAGGAGATCCTCGATCGCCGCGACGCGTACGGTCAACGGCCCGACAGGTAGCCTGATCGATCGCGCCCACAGCTCGTCGAACGGGATCGGCGACTCCGCGAAGATGTCCACCTCCGTGATGGGCCGGGCAGGATCCCAGAAGGAGAACACCTTCATTCCCTTCTCGGTGATCCAGCGGGCTCGCTCCGCCGGATCGGCGAACCGGAAAGGATCGACCGGAGCCCGAGCGCGCATGCCCAAGTCGACCAGCGCGGCGATCGCCTTCCGCGCTTCTGCCGGGTCAAGATCGATCACCATGTCGACGTCTGCGGTGAGGCGAGCGTGTCCGTGCAGCACGACGGCGACTCCGCCGACGAGGATGTAGCGTACGTCCCCGCGATCAAGGGCCGCGAGGATCGGCTCGAACATCACGACGCGAAGTCTATCGGTGTTCGTGCGGGGCGCTCGAGCTTCCGTCTCGTCAACGGCGTCGTCGCGCCTGGACCGCGCGGCGCGGCGGCGGAGAGCGATGGGCGAGGAGGTCCAGGAGCTGCCCGGCCGAGCCCGCGCGCACGGACGGCGCAACCGTCGGCGCCCTCTTCGAGGGCTTCGTCGCGGGAGATCGTGAAGTCGCAGGCCGGGAGAGGGCATCGACGAGAGCTCCCCCATGTCCGGAGCCGCATCGACGCCGCCCCCAGGCGCACCGGACAGTGGATCCTCACGGGGTGCCAGGAGGCACCGCTCATGCGCGGGGTCTCGGAGTCGCTCGCCGGGCGGGCGGCCGTCCTCTCCCTCCCCGCGCTCTCGTCGGAGGAGACAGATCGGGTGTCTGTTCAGCGCCGTCGCGGCGTCTGCGCCGGGCGGCTCGGTCGCGAGTGGGACGTCATCTTGCGGGAACCCGTTCCATGAGCGCTGCGGCTTCGAGCGCCTCGTCGGGGCTCACCGGTGGCCGGCCGCCGGAGGCGATCGCCGCTTGGAACGCCGCGATCAGCTCGGCGAGGCCTGGGTAGGCGGGGGCGTTGCGGACCGCGCGCCCGACGAGGTTTCCCCCCGCCGTGGCCAGAAGGCGGCTTCCCTGGCGGAACGGCGCGAGCGCCTTGGTCGTCCTCGAGACGGTCGCGGCGTCCAGGACGGCGAAGCCGTGGAAGAGATCGGCCTGCGCCGTCGCCCGCGTTCCGACGATCGTGAGGGCGTTCTGCGTCGGACGGCCGCGCAGGCTGATGAGCACGAGCATGGGCGCCTCTCCCGTGTCGCGATGGAGCTCGAGCTCGTCGGCGGTCGCGCGCAGGACCGTCCAGGAGCTCGCTGGACCGGCGGTACCGAGGAACGTGCGCGCGAGCGAGACCGCGTGGGGCAGCATCTCCCGCATGATGGAGCGCCGCTCCGAAGGCGACCGCCCCTCCCCTCCCGCCGAGGACATCGAGAGCTCGATCCGCACGAGGTCCCCGAGGCGCTCGCGCCGCGCCCGGAGCTTGCCGATCCCCGCCTGGAACGGGAACTGGTGCACGGGCACGAGCTGGAGCCCGCGCGCGCGGGCCTCTTCCAGAAGCTCCCGCGTCTCCGCCACGCCCGGCGCGAGGGGCTTCTCGACAAGGACGTGGCAGCCTGCCTCGAGGGCCCCGTTCACGAGCGCCGCGTGCGACGAGGTGGGCGCGCACACGTGGACGGCGCGGCCCTTGGCGAGGGCGTCGCCGAGGCGCTCGAACGCGCGGGCGCCGCGGTGGCGCCGCGCGAGAGCCGATCGCGCGCGCTCGGACGGATCGACGATCGCCGCGATCGTCGCGCCGGCCTGGGCCGCGAAGGGCGCGTGCCACCGCCCCATCAATCCCGCGCCGGCGATCACGACCTCGAGGCTCATGGCGCAAGCTCGATCGGCACGCCCCCGCGCTCGGCCGATTCGTAGGCCGCGAGCATCAGCGCGAGGGTCCTACCGTTGTCGCCGGCGTGGCAGGGCGGCGTTCCACCGGTCTGGATCGCCTTGCAGAGCTCGGCGTAGACGCGTGACGTCGCCGTGGCGAACAGATCGACCGGGTCGCGCGCGATGGTCGCTCGCCGCCCGTCGCGGTGATGGTAGGCGCGCCCGCCTCCCGCAAGCTCGAGGGTCGCGAAGGGGCGCCGCGTGCCGCCTTTCACTCCGAGCGCGAGCTCCGCAACGCCTCCGATGCTCGTCTCGATGCAGCCGTCGCTCCCGTCGAGCCGGATGTCGAGGTAGCGGTGCGGACCGCGGCTCAGCCGGTCGAGGACGATGCAAGCCATGCGGTCGCGCGAGAACTCGAGCTCGATGACGTTCAGGAGATCGGGAGAGCCGGATCGTCCCGCGCGCGGCATGCGAGCGCGGATCCGCGACGGTTCCTCGTCGAAGAAGAAGCGGCAGAGGTCGAGGACGTGGGTCCCGAACTCCTTGCAGGTGCGCCGCGTCTCCTTGCCGCGCCAGCCCGTCTCGGTCGCGTCGCTGGTGACGAACGCCTGGAGCGCGAGGACGAACAGGAGGTCGCCGAATCCCTCCTTGCCGACGCGGCTTCGCGCCTCCCGGTGGATGTTCATGAAGCGGTACTGGTTGTTGACGACGAGCCACCGGCCGCGCTCCCGCGAGAGCGCGGCGAGCGCGGCCGCCTCCTCGAGCGTGTCGACGAAGGGTTTCTCGCACACGACGTGGCATCCCGCCTCGAGGCCGAGGCGGCACAGCGCCGCGTGCGTGGCGGGCGGCGAGGCGATCGCGAGCACGTCGGGCTTGACCGCGCCGATCATCTCCTGGGCGCTCGCGAAAACCGGGATGCCGCGCGGCGCCTCCCGCACCGCCGGATCGCTCGCGCCGCAGACGTCGAGCTCCGGCACCTTGGCGATGGCGGGCAAGTGGATCGTCCGGCCCGCGGCGCCGAGCCCCGCCAGCGCGACCTTCAGCATGCCGGTCTTATACCCCATCCGCCCCGCGCTCCTCGACAGGGAACGCCGAGCGCAACGCCCCGCGGGCCGTGTAACCTGGAGCCGTGGCGGGCTTTCCGATCCTCACCTATCACTCGCTCGATCCGAGCGGCTCGCTCATCTCGACCCACCCGGACGTCTTTGCCGCCCAGATCGAGGCGCTCGCCGCGCGCGGGACGCGGACATTGACGGCAAGCGAGCTCCTCGACGCATGGGATCGCCACGATGTCTTGGAGGACGCCCTCGCGATCACGTTCGACGACGGCTACGGAAACCTCCTCGACCACGCGCTGCCCGTCCTGCGCAAGCACGGCATGCGCGCGACCGTCTACGCGCTCGCGGGCAAGCTCGGCGGGTCCAACGACTGGCCGGGCGAGCCTCCGGAGATCCCGCGGCTGCCGCTCCTGGACGTCGCGGGCTTGCGGACCTTGCAGTCCGCGGGATGGGAGATAGGCAGCCACGGGGACCTTCACTCCCACCTGCCGGCGCTCTCCGGCGCCGCGCTCGATCGCGAGATCTCCGGATCGAAGGCGCGGCTCGAGGACGCGACCGGTCACCCCGTGACGCACTTCGCCTACCCGTACGGCGAGGCAACGCCGCGGGTGAAGGAGCTCTGCCGCGCGCGTTACCGCGCAGCGGCCGGCGTGCGTCTCGGCTTCGCGCGATCCACCGACGATCGGTTCGACCTGCCGCGCATCGACATGTACTACGTCCCGTCGGCGAGGGCTCTCGACCGGCTCCCAGGGGCGGCGGGCCGGGGCTACGTCTGGCTGCGCGCCCGAGGTCGGGACCTGCGCCGCGCCCTCGCCGGCGCCGCGGGTTGACAGGCAGCCGCCGGCGGGGGAGCATCCCGGCATGGCGAGAGCTGACGGTCGAGGAGCAAACGAGCTGCGCACGATCCGCATCGAGCCCGGGTTCTTCCCGAGCGCCGAGGGCTCCGCGCTGGTCTCCTTCGGAAAGACCCGCGTCGCGTGCGCGGTGTCCGTGGAGGACAAGGTGCCTCCGTTCCTGAAGGGCAAGGGTCAGGGCTGGATCACCGCGGAGTACGGGATGCTGCCGCGGTCCACGTCGACGCGCACGTCGCGCGAGGGAACCCGCGGGCCCTCGGGACGCACCCACGAGATCCAGCGCCTCATCGGCCGATCGCTGCGCGCCGTCACGAACCTCCAGGCCCTCGGCGAGCGGACGCTCTGGATCGATTGCGACGTGCTCGGTGCCGACGGCGGCACGCGCACCGCGAGCATCACGGGGGCGTTCGTGGCGCTCGTCCTCGCAATGGAGCACCTCCGGAAGCGCAACCTCTTCGAGAAGATCCCCGTCAGCGATCACGTCGCGGCGGTGAGCGTCGGTCTCCTCGCGAGCGAGGCGCTCCTCGACCTCTGCTACGACGAAGATCTCAAGGCCCGCGTCGACATGAACGTCGTGATGAGCGGCAAGGGACGCTTCATCGAGGTGCAGGGGACCGGCGAGGAATCGACCTTCGAGCGCGCCGAGCTCGACCGCATGCTGGAGCTCGCGGCCACGGGGATCGGCCGCATCGTGGAGATCCAGAAGACGACCCTCGGCGGAGTCTTCCGACCTTAGCGGCGTGCTGGTCCTTGCGACCCACAACCCGGGCAAGCTCCGCGAGATGGCGCGGCTCGCGCCGGACCTCGCGTCGCGGGCGATCACGCTCGCGGACGCGGGCGTCTCGGAGGAAGCCCCGGAGAGTGGGAGCACCTTCGAGGAGAACGCCCGCATGAAGGCGAGCCACTACGGCGGGGTGCTGCGCAAGCCGACGCTCGCCGAGGACTCCGGCCTCTGCGTGGATGCGCTCGGGGGCGGCCCGGGCGTCCTGTCGGCGCGCTTCCTTCCGGAGCTCGCCTATCCCGAGAAGAACCTCTGGCTTGCCCGCGAGGTCTCCGGGCGCGACCGGCGGGCGCGCTACGTCTCGGTCTTCGCGCTGTGGCTTCCGGCGGCAGGCATCGCCCTCGTTGCGCGGGGCGAGGTGGAAGGGGAGATCGCTGCCGAGCCTCGCGGCACGGAAGGCTTTGGCTACGACCCGGTGTTCCTGGTCCCGTCGCTCGGGAAGACGTTCGGGGAGATGACGCCTTCCGAGAAGGACGCCCTGAGCCATCGGCGTCGCGCTCTCGACGCGCTGCGCGAGAAGCTCGCTGCGCGCCGGGAGGAATGGGAGACGATCGCTAGGTAAGCTCCGGCAGCGGTCCGGGCACGGCATCCGTGCGACGCTTGCGATCGGCGTGAGCGTAGAGGAGCACGTCCCGGATCTCGACGTATCCGTCCACCGCGTCGATCACGAACCGGCGGCCCCGCGCGTCGCGGAGGAAGAGCGTGCGCCCGCGGTGCTCGGAGATGCTCGCGATGTCGTCGAAGGCGAGGTCGCGCCGCGCCGCCACGCGGAAGAAGGCGAGGACCCGGCTCTCGTAAGAGATCCCGGTCGCCTCGAGCACGTAGCGATCGCCGAAGGCCGAGGCCACGTAGACCAGAGAGAGCAGGGCCAGCATGCCGACCACCAGAAGCGACGGCCACGGGCTGCGATCGGGGGCGAGGGCGAGGTCGAGCAGGAGACCGACCATCAGGACCGCGCACAGGACGCTCTGGATCCGGGTCCCGAGAGTCTTCCGGAATGTCCTGGCGGCCACGAGGTTAGTATAGGTCCGTAGCGGGCGGGGCCTGTCCCCCGCCAGGGACGACCCTTTGCAAGACCCCGTCACCGCCATGATCTTCGGGATCATCGTCACCGCCGTGGTCATCTTCGGCGCGATGATCGTGTGGGCGCTCGTGCCGACCCTCGTGCAGCTCCGCCGCACGGCGGCGGCGCTCGAGGAGGTCGCGGTCAAGATCAAGGGACAGATCGATCCCACGCTCCACGAGGCCCAGACCCTGGTGCGGGACGTCTCGTCCCTCGCGCGCCGGGTCGACACCGACATGAAGGTGGTCTCGCGCATCGTGGAGGACGTCTCGGAGACGACCGGCTACGCTCGGGACCTCGCGTCGCTCGTGAAGGAGCAGATCGAGCGGCCCATCCTCGGCCTCGTCTCCACGGTGATGGGCCTCAAGCAGGGCGCACAGGCTTTCCGGAGCTACCGCGAGAGGAAGAAGGCGCCCAGGAACCCGCTTCGCAAGGTCAACGACCTCGGCGAGCAATAACCACGCGAAGGTCAAGGAGCTCTACGTCATGGAAGACCGTGAAACGATCACTTTCGGCCACGTCAAGGTGTTCTTCCTCGGAACGCTCGTGGGAGCGACCGTCGCGCTCCTGTTCGCGCCGAAGAGCGGGCGCGAGATGCGGGGGGACATCAAGGAGCGTGCGGGCCGGCTGAAGACGTCGGTTGGCGAGAACTGGCAGGCCGTGTCGGCGAGGGGACGGGAGCTCGTCGGAAACGTGACCTCCCGCGGCCGCGAGATGTACGAGAAGGGAGCCGAGCGGATCGGCGACCAGAAGGACCGCATCAGCGCCGCGCTCAGCGCCGGCAAGAACGCCGCGAAGGACGCCTACGCCGGCAAGGGCGAGGGGTCTGCCGAGGACGAAGCGTAGAAGACGATCCTCATCCCGGGGGCCAGGTCATCGGACGGCCGGCGAGAAGGTGCAGATGGAGATGGAACACCGTCTGGCCGGCCCCCGGCCCGCAGTTGACCACCAATCTGTAGTCGGCGAGGCCGCGGCTTCTCGCCACCGCCTGCGCCGTCGCGGCCAGGCGACCCATCAGGTCGACGTCCGCCGCGCCGAGGTCGCTCGCCCGGCCCACGTGACGACGCGGGATCACCACGACGTGGTGCGGTGCCACCGGGTTGATGTCGTCGAACGCGATCGTGTGCTCGTCGTCCTGCACCACCCTGGCCGGCAGCGATCCGGCGGCGATGCGGCAGAAGAGGCACTCCGCAGGGCGGGGGGTCGCGTCGGATTCCATCGAGATGTGTCTACGCGGGTCGCTGTGCGGCGACCGCTGCTATCATGACCCACTTTTCCGCGGGATGTGCGCGGCATGACGGAACCAGCGGGGGTCGCGCCCGCCCTCCACGCGGGTTGACATGTTGACGGACAAGGGTCTCGCAGAAGGTCAGGTCGTCGGTGGCGACTACAGGATCGACCGCCTGGTCGCCGACACCGAGTTCGCCACGACCTACCTGGGAACGCGTCTGGACGGCGGCGCGCAGGTCTTCGTCCGCACCTTCGATCTCGCGAAGTTCCTTCCCGCCGCGTCGCTTCCGATGATCCGCCGCCGGTTCGTGAACGAGGCGCGGCAGATCGCCGAGGTGGCGCACGCGAACCTCGAGGCGGTCCTCTCCGCGGGCGAGGAGCGGGGCCTGCTCTACCTCGTGACCGAGCACATGGGCAACGACACGAGCCTCGCCCGGATCCTCTCCAGCGCCCGACCCACGGCGGAGGGCGCCACGCACTTCATGCTCCAGATCCTCGCGGGGCTCTCCGAGGCCCACCGCCACGGTCATCCCCATCGCGACCTCACGCCGGCGCGCGTCCACGTGCGATCCGACGGGAGCCTGAAGATCGCCGACTTCGCGCTCGTGAAGCTGTTCCACACGCTCCGCGGCACCCGCGAGGGCTTCTCGCTCGTTCACGCCTACAGCTCTCCGGAGGTCGTACGCGGCGACGAGCTCTCCGCGGCGTCCGATCTCTATGCCGCTGGCGCGATCGCCTACGAGCTCTACGTGGGGATGCCTCCCTACAGCGGCGGCGACGCGGAGCTCCGAAAGGCGATCCTCGAGAAGCCCGTGGCGATCCCATCCGACGTGGCGCAGCGGCTTCCCGAGAGGCTGCGCCGCTTCCTCGAGGTCGCGATGGCCAAGGAGCCGGGATCGCGCCACCCGAACGCGGACGAGATGGCGCTCGAGCTGTCGTACGTGCGTGCCGCGCTGCGCCAGGCAGCGACGACCGCGACCATCATCACGAAGCTCCCACCCAAGGACCGGGTCGTGGCCCCGCTCGCCCCGGCCACCCCGCCGCCGTCTCCGGCCGCCCCGCCAACGGCCGCGCCCGCTCCTCCTCCCGTGATCGCCATCGCACGCACCGAGCGCGAGGTACCGCCCGCGCCGCTTGCACCTCCGCCCACCATCCCGTTGCCCGAGCTGTCGATCGTTCCGGAGGCGCCCGCCCCGCCACGGGCCGCGCCACCCGCGGACGCCGCGCCCAAGGATCCCTGGAAACACCTCGGCCGCGCGCCGGTCCCCCGGGCGATCACCGCGGCTCCCGTCGCCGAGCCTCCGCGCGTCGAGATCGCGCCCATCGCGATGCCGAGGAGCGAGCCTGCCCTCGCCGCGCCGCCTCCGGCGCCGGTTGCGCCGCCCTCTTCCTCTCACGCGGCTGTCGCACCGTGGCAGCGGGCGCCGAGCGCCGCGGCACCGCCGAAGGAGACGAAGCGAGAGGCGCCTGCCGACACCGCCCCGGCCCCCAGGTTGACCAAGCTCCCGCCCAAGGGGATGGACCTCGAGGAGCCCCTGGTGAGCGTCAAAGAGCAAGGGCCGTCGCCGCTCGTGATCCTCGGGGTCGCGGCGGTGCTCGCGATCGTCGTCGGCTACTTCCTTGTCGGCTACATCAACCGGAAGAGCGAGGAAGTCTACGTCCCGCCGCCGGTCCCCGAGAGCGTTCAGCGGACGCCGCAGCCTCCGCACAAGAGGACACCCACGCCGAAGGCGGAGACGACGCCGGAGGCCGGCCTGTCGCCGGCACCCACCGAGCCGCCCACGGAGCCGCCGACAGTGATGCCATCGGCCGAGACGCCACCCCCCGAGACGCCAGAGACGCCGGCGACGCCGCCCCCGCCGAGCGCACTCGAGGGCATCGATCTCAAGAAGCTCACCAAGGAGGAGAAGGACAAGCTCCTCGACCTCCTCGTCGACCAGGTGAAGATGCACGTCGCCAACAAGAACGCCGAGGCTGCCCGCCGGGCGATGGAGGACCTCGACAAGGTCGCCCCCAACGACGCGCGCTTCTACGAGCTCGAGACCCAGGTCCTCTCGCTTGCCATCGCGCTTCCGAAGATGCCCGAGGAAGGACAGGAGGTCTCGCTCGTGTCGGTGGACCAGGCCCCGGTGCTCGAGAAGCACATGGCTCCGCCCTTTCCCAGGAAGAAGCCCGAGGAGTATCGCGAGGTTCTGATCAACGCGCTGATCGACGCGGACGGCATGGTCATCGATGCCCAGGTCGAAAAGGACGACGAGTTCCGGAGCGGGCCGATCGCGGCGAACACCGTCAAGCAGTGGACCTTCGAGCCGGCGACGTATCAGGGCGTGAGGGTCAAGGTCTGGATCTCGATCCCGATCCGCACCGGAGGCGCCTGGGTCAAGCCGACGATCGCCGTGGTCAGGGGGGCTCCCGCGGGCACGGCGACGCCCAGCCCCTCGGCACCGCCGCCTGCTCCCCAGAAGAAGGGCGCCGAGGGAGTCGAGGAGGCGAACTGAGGTCGGATCGCGCGCGGCGTCAGAGGAGCGCCGCCACCATCCTCGCGATCGCCAGGGACGCGGTGAGGCCGGGCGACTCGATACCCACCAGGTCGATCAGACCCGGAAGCCCTCGATCGCTCTCCTCCCGTATGACGAAATCGCGGAACGGCTCGCCCGGCCCCTGGAGCTTCGCCCGGACTCCAGCGCTCTCGGGCACGAGATCCTCGTCCCGGACCGCGGGAAGGTAGCGGCGGATCGCGGCACCGAAGGACGCTGCCCGTCGCTCGTCGACGTCGAAGGCCACGGGACCGCCACCGAGATACTCGACGTCGGGGCCGAATCGCAGCCGTCCGTCGAGACCGAGGACCGCATGGATCCCGAGGCTATGGGCATCGGGGAGCGGGTAGACGAGCCGGCTCACGAGATCCGCGCCGCCGCGCCGCAGGCCGAAGTAGCTGCCTTTGCACGGGTGCACGCGGTAACCCGCGGGCGCGACGTCGATCCCGGCCAGCGTCGCGACGGCGCCGGCTCCCAGGCCCGCCGCGTTCACCAGGACCTCGGTCGTGAAGGACTCCAGGCCCGAGGGCGTGAGGCAGCCCAGCGCGTAGCCGTCCTTCTTCTCGATGGAGACGAGCTCGGACGACGTCCGGATGACGCCGCCCTTGCGCGCGAGCGCGGCGGCGAGGTGCGACACGAGGCCGTGCGCGCTGACGATGCCGGTGAAGGGCGAGAGGATCGCTGCGTGCGCGCGGACGTGGGGTTCGAGACGCGCGACGGCGGCGGCGTCGAGCCAGGAGAGCTCGACGCCGTTGTCGCGCCCTCGCGCCAACAGCCCGGCCAGGATCTCGGCCTCGGCGCCATCCGTCGCGACGAAGAGCTTGCCGATGCGGCGATGCGGGATCCCGTGGCCCGCGCACCGCGCGTAGAGAAGGTCGCGCCCCTCGACGCATAGGCGTGCCTTCAGGGACCCGCCCGGATAGGGAATGCCGGCGTGGATCACCTCGCTGTTGCGGCTCGACTGCTCCGCCCCGAGCTTCGGGTGCCTCTCGAGCAGGACGACGCTCTCGTGGTCCTCGGCGAGCCTCTCGGCGACCGCGAGGCCTACGACCCCGCCCCCCACGACCGTGACGCCGACGTCCGCCATGGAGCCATGCTAACTTCCCCCGCCATGAACGAGAGACAGCTCCGGCGCGTGAAGCGCCTGATGTCGAGCAACCTCTTCCGGAAGGCCTACGAGGACCTGGAGTTCCTCCACCGCGAGGAGCTCCGCCCGGTGCGTCTCCAGCTCGAGCTGATGAAGCCCGAGCTGCAGATGCGGGAGCAAGGCGTGGCATCGACCATCGTCGTGTTCGGCTCCACGCGCATCCATCCGAAGCACGAGGCGGAGCGCTTGCTCGCGGCGGCGCGGCGCGCGCTCGCGAAGAAGCCGGGGAGCGCCGCGCTCGCGCGGCGTGTCCGATCGGCGGCGAAGCTCCTCGAGAAGTCGCGCTTCTACGATGAGGCGCGGGACTTCGCGCGCCGCGTCTCGATCGCGTGCCAGAAGGGCGGCGAGAAGCGCTTCGTCATCAGCACCGGCGGCGGCCCCGGCATCATGGAGGCGGCCAACCGCGGCGCGTACGAGGCGGGGAAGAAGACGATCGGCCTCGGGATCTCGCTGCCGCTCGAGCAGTATCCGAACCCCTACATCACGCCGGAGCTCAACTTCCATTTCCACTACTTCGCCATCCGCAAGATGCACTTCCTGCTGCGGGCCAAGGCGATCGTCGCCTTCCCCGGAGGCTTCGGGACGTTCGACGAGCTCTTCGAGGTGCTCACGCTCGTGCAGACGTTGAAGGTCCCGCGCATGCCCATCATCCTCTTCGGTCGGACGTTCTGGGATCGCGTCGTCGACTTCGACGTCCTGGTGGAGGAGGGCGTGATCGATCCACCTCACGCGCGGCTCATGACGTTCGTCGAGACCGCGGAGGAGGCGTGGCAGGTGATCCGGACGTTCTACAAGATGCCCTGACCGCCGTGACAGCTGACGCACCGATCCTGACGGTGGACGCCGGTACGTCGAGCCTGCGCGCGATGCTCTTCGATCGCGCGGGCCGAGTGCTCTCGGCGTCGCAGCAGGCCTACCCGCCCCTGACGGAGGCGCCGGGCTGCATGGTCCACGATCCCGAGGCGCTGTGGCGGGCGTTCTCCCGCGCCGTGCGCGCCTGCGTGCTTGGGGCGGGCTCCCCCGACATCGCCGCGGTGTCGGTGGGCACGTACCTGCACGCCGTCATGCCCGTCGACTCCCGGTCGCGGAGCCTCCACCCGTTCCTGCTCTGGGGCGATCGGCGCGCCGCCGGCCAGGCGCGCCGGATGCGCGCCCTTCCGCGCACGGGCTGCCCGCCTCATGCGTCGTTCCCGATCGCCAAGATCCGGTGGTTTGCGGAGACCCGTCCAGCGATCCACCGGCGCGCCGCCCGCTGGATCTCGCCCAAGGCGTTCCTCCTCGGCCGCCTGACCGGGCGCGCTGTCGAGGACGAAGCGACCGCGTCGGCGACCGGGCTCTACGACATCGTGCGCCGGCGGTTCTCCGCGCCCGCCCTCGCGATCGCGGGCATCGATCGGGCGAAGCTGCCGGAGGTGGTGCCGGTCGAGGCACGGGCCGGGACGGTGCGCGCGGAGGCCGTGCACGAGACCGCCCTGCCGCAGGGAACGCTGGTGCTCGCCGGGTCCGGCGACGGAATGCTCGCGAACCTCGGCGCGGGCGCGGTGGCGCCTGGAGATCTCTGCGTCACCATCGGCACGTCGGCCGCGCTGCGGCTCGTCGCGCAACGTCCCGTCCTCGATCCCGCGCATCGACTCTTCTGCTACGTGCTCGACGGCAAGCGCTACGTCGCCGGCGGGGCGTCCAACAACGGAGGCGCCGCGCTCTCCTGGTGCCGAGCGCGGTTCCTCGACGGCATCGGCGAGGACGACCTCGGCCCGCGCGCCGCACCGTCCGCGACCCTGTTTCTCCCGTTCCTCGATGGGGAGCGCGCGCCCGACTGGGACGCCTCTCTCTCGGGCGCGATCGTCGGGTTCCGCCAGGAGCTGGATCCGCGCGAGCTCTACCTGGCCCTCGTGCGCGGGATCTGCTTCAACCTCCGGCGCATCCTCGAGCGGCTCGAGGATCGTGCGGGATCGGTGCGGCGCATCGTGCTCTCGGGCGGCGCGTTCCGATCACGCCTGCTCTGCAACACGCTCGCCGACGTGCTCGGCCGGACGCTGCAGCTGCCCGAGGACCTCGAGGCATCGTCCCGCGGCGGATTCGTCCTGGCATCCAGGGTGCTGGGACGACGGCTCCCACGCTCCACCCGGGCGCGTGCGATCAGGCCCCAGCCCCGGCTCCACCGGAAGCACGATGCGAGCTATTCCGCCTACGTGGAGGCTTGCGACGCGCTACGGCCGGTCTGGCGCCGCATCGAGAGCCTTCGCCTTCGGTAAGGGGGCGGCCACGGCCTTTCCGTCTCCGCTTGCGGGAGCGCTGCTCGTGGACGGGGCGGCGATCTTGGAGGCGCGGCTCTCGCCCCTCTCGTCGAGGATCACGTACTGGATGATGTACACGGTCACCGGCACGGCCAGGAGCAGGCCCCAGACGCCGAAGAAGTGCTCGCCCACGGCGAGCACGGCGAGCACGATCACCGGGTGCAAGTCGAGCATGTCGCCGAGGATCTTCGGGAAGATGGCGCTGGTGCCGATGAAGTGGATCACGAGGATCGCCGCGATGCACTGGAACGCGAGCAGGAGCGATCCTCCCGGCTGGACCAGGGCCATGACCGCGATCGGGATCGAGGAGAGCACGGCTCCGGCCACGGGGATGAAGCTGCCGATGAAGACGATGGCGGCCAGGAGCGCCTGGTTGTGGACGCCGAGGAAGTGCAGCGCGAGCCACGTCAGGAGCGTGGTCACGACCGCGAACACCGCCTGCGCCTCGAACGACTTGCCGATGAGCCTTCCCAGGTTCATCACTCCGGGCGCGATCTCGCGGTAGAAGCGCTGGGCGCGGCTCCTCTCGAGCCGGCCGATGAGCGCCGCGAGCCTCGGGAGATCCAGGCAGATGAAGAGGCTCAGGAGGACGGACAGGAGGAGCTGGGTCGGGATCGTCAGCACGAGCCGACCGCTCTTCGCCAGCCAGTCCCCGACGCCCTTGAACGACGTCTCCGCCTGGCGCGCCAGGATCCCGCGGATCTGCGTCGCCGCGGGGCCCGTGGTCCACGTGCGCGCCAGCGACCGCGCCGTCGCGGCCTCGAAGTCCTCGCGATCCTGCGCGAGGCGCTCGGCGGGGCTTCCAGGCTCGAGCTTCTTCATCACGTCGGTGAAGGCGCGCTCGCCGGCAGCGAAGGCGTTCTCGAGCTCGACGTAGGCTTCGTAGGCGTAGGGCACGCTCGCCGGATCGGTCGCGCGCCGCTTCTCGTAGTACTCCACGAAGCGGTCGGCGTAGGGAGATCCCGCCTTGTTCTTGAGGGTCGCTGCGAGCGTCCGGCTCCGGACGGCGAGCCAGTCCTTCTGGGTGGAGCCGCGCGGCTCGGCGTTCGCCCACATGTCGTCGAAGATGCCCGTGAGGATCTGCTCGTCGCGCTTCTTCTCGAACTCGGGATCCTGCCGGAGCGCCTCGAGCGTCGGCGTCCCCTCGAGCATCTTGGCGAAGTCCCGGTAGCGATTCTCCCAGTCGGCGATGAGCTTCTTGCGGGACTTTGCGAAGATCGCGGGAGCGCGCTCCATCAGAAACCAGCTCCGGAGCTCCTGATCGATGGCGCCGCCCTGGCCGAGCTCGTCGCCCGCCTTCTGCGCTTCTTCTTCTTGCACGGCGGCGTCGAAGGGGCCTTCGATCGTGGCCTGGAGCGCCGGGAAGTCCTGGTAGGCACGCACCCGCACGCCCTGCTCCTGCCACTCGCGAAGCGCGCGGTCGTAGCGCTTGTCCCCCGCCGTCCCGTACTCGCGGCGGAAGAGGTAGGCCCCGATCGTCTTGGTCAGGATGTTGCCGAGCTCCTTCTCGGGCTGGATGGCGGAGACGCGGGCGAAGAGCGCTTGCCCCTGATCCACGAGCTGCGGGCCGAGGAAGCTCCCGATCGCGTAGCACCCGGTCAGGAGGAGGGTGAAGCAGAGGAGCGTGATCGCCCTGTCGAGCCAGCGCCGCGGCGTTCCAGGCGACACGATCGCGTGCAGCTTCACGACGACCGTCCTCATGATGTAGCTCAGGACGAACGTCATGAAGATGATGAAGAAGAGGTGGCGCAGCGCGTAGACCGCGCCGAGGAAGAAGCCCCACATGACGAGCTTCTCCCAGGGCCAGCGGACGAGGAAGGCCGCTCCGCGTGCCGGATCGGCTGGTTCCGGACCCGTCATGCCGAGATGCCGCGCTCCGCCGGAGCGAGCGGCGCGATCTCGGACGCGGTCTTCCCCGTGGTCACGAGATCCGCCAGGAGCTCGGCGGAGGTGGGACCGAGGAACACGCCGTCGGTGTAGTGCCCCGTGCAGGCGTAGATCCCATCGCCGTCCAGCTCGCCCACCAGCGCGAGCTCGCGCCTGTGGCGAGGGCGCAGGCCGGCCCAGGACTCGACCAGAGGCGCGGAGGAGAGCGACGGCACGAGGGATGCCGCCATCGCCGTCAGGCGCCGCGCGCCGTCAAGGGTGACGTGCTTGTCCCACTCCCCGGGCTCCAGCGTGCTGCCCGCAAGCACCTTCCCGTCGCGCCGGGCCACGAGGTAACCGTGACCGTCGCGGACGACGACGGGGCCGCGGGGCGGGATCTCTGGCCGGAAGGCGAGGATCTGCCCGCGAACGGGGACGACCTCGCCCGCGCCGAGATCGCGGATCCCGAGCGTCGCGGACCAGGCGCCGAGCGCCACCGCGATCCGCTCCGCCACGAATCGCCCGCCGCTCGAGAGGACGGCGCGCCTGCGGCCATGGGTCTCGATCCGCTCCGCGCGCACGCCTTCGCAGATCTCGACGCCACCGCGGCGGCGGCTCTCGGCGAGCGCATGGACGAAGCTTCCGCGGATGGACCTGCGCGTCTCCCGGGGCGTAGCAGGCCGACACCAGGTCCCCGGAGGACCGGGCTCGATCCTCCGCGCCTCGTCCGGCGCGACGATCTCCGCCGCCAGCCCGGCCGCCGCGGCGACGTCCCGGAGCGCCCGGATGCGGGCGTCGTCCTCGTCGTGCAGGGCCACCGAGAGAACGCCCCGGTGATCGAGCTCGACGTCGATCCCGGTCTCCTCCGAGAGCTCCGCCGCCCAGGACGGATAGCGGCGCATCGCGAGATCCGCGAGCGGTCTCATGGGACCGGAGAGGAGGACCGGGTCGGCGTGCCTCAAGATCCCGGCGGCGGCCCAGCTCGCCTCGCGGCCGACCGCTCCTCGCTCGAGGACGGCGACGTGGATGCCCCTGCGACGCAGCGCGCGCGCGAGCGAGAGGCCCACGACGCCGCCGCCGAGGACCAGCACCTCGAACTCTCCCGCGACGCTCATGCGGTTCAATATACCGTGCTTGCACCGCACCGCGCCTCCCTGTAGCCTCGCTCCGATGCGCGTGACGAACCTCGGGACCGCGCTTCCCGTCGAGAGGTTCTGGACGTGGCTTCACGAGCACCACAACTGCATCGTGAGCGCCGGCACCCCCGACGTGTGGATCTACGACGCCGACGACCTTCACTGGCACCTCACCGAGGATCCCGGCGGCAAGCTCGGCGTGGAGGTCTGCCGCGGGAAGCAGGTCGTGGCGGAGATGTCGATCGTGAAGGCCGAGGTGCTCTACGTGGACGTCGGGCCGTCGCTCGACACGCAAGGGCACTTCGAGTTCCAGCTCATGGGCGGCCCCGAGGGCGATCAGTACGCCCTCTACCACTTCGTCACGGCTCACGGTTACGAGGACGAGGACGCCCACAAGACCGCGACTCACTAGCGCCGTCGTCGCGCTCGGCGCGGGCCTCGCGGCGTTCATCCCGATCCTCCGCGGCGATGCCCTCGGCGCTCACGTCATTCCCGCGCCGCCCTTCGGCCCGACCCGAGCGGCGCACCTCGAGAGCCAGGGGGACATAGAAGCGGTCATGGTCCCGCTGCTCTCGCACGCACGCCGCGAGCTCGGGGCGGGACGGGTACCGCTATGGAATCCATACGCGGGGACCGGCGCGCCGATGCTCGCCAACCAGCAATCGGCGGTGCTTCACCCGTTCACTCTCGTCGCGTGCGCCGCCGGCGCGACCGCCGGGCTCACCGTGCTCGCCGCGCTCCGGTTCGCGATGGCCCTGGGTGGGGCATGGTTGCTCGCGGCGCACCTCGGGCTCAGGACGTCATCGTCCGCCTTCGCCGGCGCGGCGTTCGCCTTGTCGGGTTCGATCGCGGCGTGGATCTGCTACCCGCTCGGAAGCGTGTTCGCCCACGCTCCGCTCCTGATCCTCCTGGCGCGGAATGCCGCGCGCGGGCGCAACCCGAGCCTCCTCTCCCTTGGCCTTGCGTCCTCGGTGATGGCCGGCCATTTCGAGCTCCTGCCCGTGATCTGGACCGTCGCCCTCGGCGCGGGCCTCTGGGGTCGCGTGGGTGCGGCCCGGCGCATCGCGGGGCCGTTCGTTCTCGGCGCCCTGCTCGGGATGGTCATGATCTTGCCGGGCCTCGAATACCTCGCCCAGAGCCCCCGGCTCGGGCACCGCGAGCGCGGCCTCGTCCGGCTGTTCGAGGACCGAAGGTTGCTTCCCGCGATCGTCGACCCGACCCTTCTGCTGGACCCCCGGACCCACGATCTGGCATCCGCGGGTTACAACCCGAGCCTCGTGGCGGGCCTCGCGCTCGGATCGCTTGTCGTCTCGCTCGCCTTCCTTGGCGCGGCGCGCCGGGACGGCCGCGGTCTCGCGCTCTGGACCATCGTGGCCGCGGCGCTCCTGGTCAAGCATCCCCTGAGCGCGGCGCTCTGGTCTCTTCCGGTCCTTCGTCTCATGGGGAGCGGCAAGCTCTTCGTGTTCCCTGCGCTCTTCATCGCGATCCTCGCGGGGCGCGGCGCCGAGGCCATCGCCGATGGCGTCGCGTCCAGGCACGCCGCGCTCGCCGGTCTCGGCGCGACGTTCCTCTGCATCGCGACGGAGGTTCTCTCGTTTCGCGGTCTCTCGCCGCTGCCGGCCCACGCCGTCGCGTGGACCGTCGCGGGTGCTCTCGTTCCCTTCGGCCTCGCGATCGCTCCACGTACCTCCGCCACGATCCCGCTGCTGGCCGTCACACTCCTCGTCGATCGCGCGCTGGCCCTTCGCGACGTCAATCCCTGGGGACCGGCGGGCGCATGGACCGCGACGAGCCCCGTGCTCGAGACCGCGCGCGATCGTGTCTCGCACGAACGCGTGTGCGCGCCCGGAAAGGTGCTCTTCCCGGATCTGGCGACCGCGATCGCCCTTCGCGACGTTCGTCTCTACGACGCGGTCGCCGTCCGGGGCTGCGACGCTCTGGCACGGGCCGATGGCGGGACGGCCTGGAACACGCCCCGTCGTCCCGAGCGCGGCCGGCCGGGAAGCCGCGTCTCGAGTCCTCATCCTCCCGGAGGGACCCTGGATCGACGAGGAAGGAGCACCGCGGGCGGCGCCGGACGCGGCGCGCCTCGATCAGGACGCCCCGGCGCGCGAGGGACGGCTCATCGCCGTCGCCCTGCACGCCCGTACCGAGGGGACTGCGCCCGTCGCCGTCTCGGTGACGCGCGAGGGCGACCCTTCCCCCGCCTGGCGCGCCGAGCTCCGGGCGGCGACCGCAGGGTGGACCGAGATCCCGATCCCCGCCTTTCCGCGGACGCGGATCGGCGATCGCGTTCGCGTCACGGTCGAGCGCGCGGCCGGCAGCGTGGTGCTCTCCGCCGCCCCGCGGTCGTCCGGACCGCGGCTCCTCGCGGGCGGGAAGGCCACGGAGCTCGTCCTCGCGATGAAGCTCTCGTGGGACCTCGACGTCGCGCATCACGAGATCGCCCGCGGGCAGGGCGTCGTCGCCGTCCTCGATCCCGCCGCGCTCCCGCGGGCTCGCCTAGAGGAAGCGCCGCAGGATCCCGCGCGCGTGACCTACCGCGCCGACGAGAGCACGCGCGTCGATCTCGTGGCGCGCGCCGCAGGTACGACGCGGGTCGTCCTTGCCGATGCGTTCTACCCGGGCTGGACGGTGGAGGTCGACGGGCGGACGGCGCGCCTCGAAGGCGCCGCTGCGCGCGGCATCCCCGACGTGTTCCGCGCGGTCTCGATCCTCCCGGGAGAGCACGCCGTCCGGTTCCGGTACGTCCCCTCGAGCTACCGCCTCGGGCTCTTCCTGTCGCTCCTGGGCGCCGCCATCGCCGCCGGAAGCACGACCGCCGGAAAGCTATAATTCCGGCCCACCCGATCGACCGTACCGGCTGTCGCCAGGAAAGAGATCCACGATGATCGAACGCTACACGCGTCCCGAGATGGGAGAGATCTTCTCCGAGCGAGCGCGCTACCAGCGCTGGCTCGACGTGGAGATCGCCTTCCTCGAGGTGCTCGCCGAGGACGGCAAGGTGCCCAGGGACGATCTCGCGATCATCAAGGAACGCGCCTCCTTCGACGTCGCGCGCGTCGCCGAGCTCGAGGCGACCGTCCAGCACGACGTCATCGCCTTCCTGACCGCCGTGGCGGAGAAGGTGGGGCCGGCCTCGCGCCACATCCACTTCGGCCTCACGTCGTCGGACATCCTCGACACCGCGACCGCGCTTCAGATCAAGGACGCCGCGTCGCGCGTGCTCTCGGGCGTCGACGCGGTGCGCGAGGCGCTCGCGGAGCAGGCGCTCCGACACAAGATGACGCCGTGCGTCGGGAGGACCCACGGGATCCACGCCGAGCCCATGACCTTCGGGCTCAAGATGGCGCTCTTCTACGAGGAGCTCGGCCGCGCGCGCGCGCGTCTCGTGTCCGCCGCCGCCGAGATGGCGGTGGGCAAGCTCTCCGGCGCGGTCGGCACCTTCGCGCACCTCTCGCCGGACATCGAGGAGCGGACGCTCCGGCGCCTCGGTCTTTCTCCGGATCCCATCGCGACCCAGGTCGTGCAACGCGATCGCCACGCCGCCTGGATCTGCGCGCTCGGCCTCCTCGGCGCCACCTACGAGAAGGTCGCGACGGAGATCCGGAACCTCCAGCGGACCGACATCCGAGAGGTGGAAGAGCCGTTCGGCCGCGGGCAGAAGGGGAGCTCCGCCATGCCGCACAAGCGCAACCCCATCGCGAGCGAGAACGTGGCGGGACTCGCGCGGCTCCTGCGCAGCTACGTCGTGCCGGCGCTCGAGAACGTGACGCTCTGGCACGAGCGCGACATCACCCACTCGTCGGTGGAGCGCGTCATCCTTCCGGACTCGGCGATCCTCGCCGACTACATGTCTTACCGACTCGCGCGCATCGTGAAGGGGCTCTCGGTCTACCCGGAGGCCATGAAGAAGAACCTCGACAAGATGCGCGGGCTCGTCTTCTCGGGACAGCTCCTGCTCGCGCTGGCCGAGAAGGGGATCACCCGGGAAGAAGCGTATCTGCTGGTCCAGGAAAACGCGATGCGCGTCTGGGACGGCGACGCATCGTTTCCGGACCTCGTGAAGCGAGATCCGAAGATCGCGCGGCTGCTCTCGCCCGCCGAGCTCGAGGAGGTCTTCTCGCTCGACGCGCAGCTCAGACACGTGGACGCGATCTTCGCGAGGGTGTTCGGACCCGGCGGAACCGGCGGGGGACAAGCCCCCGCCCTACGAACGTGATCGCGATGCGCAGAGCCCGCGTGCCACCTCGCCCGTGAACGAGACGGTGCGTACGCTGTGGACGGCTCCGGAGATGCGCGGGCCGCTTGTCGCGCTCGCGATCCTCGGCGCGACCGTCGCGGGTGT
Organism: Acidobacteriota bacterium; assembly: GCA_046331505.1. Classification (GTDB taxonomy): domain Bacteria; phylum Acidobacteriota; class Vicinamibacteria; order JAXLQT01; family JAXLQT01; genus JAXLQT01. Next base: position 105,740 of record JAXLQT010000018.1, on the reverse strand, counting down.
CGTCGTCGCGAGGCGGCTCTTGACGCTCCTCGCGGCGCGGCTCGCGAAGAGCACGGAGACCCCGCTCGACGAGACGCTGGTCAGGAGCGCCAAGAACCCGCTGGGGCTCCTCGTCCTGCTCCTCGGCGCGCGCGAGGCGACGCTCGCCCTGGGCGCCACCGGCCACGTTCCCGGCGTGGTCGACACGATCCTCTTCCTCTCGGCCGTGGCGCTCGTGCTCGTCTCGGCGATCCAGAGCTACCAGACCTTCCTCGCCTGGTATGCGCGCCGGGCCACGGCCGAGGGCGGGTCGGAGACGATCGCGCGCGACTTCCTACCCCTCGCCCGCAGCGTCGGCATCCTCGCCCTGTTCCTGATCGCGCTCTCGATCGCCATGGGGCACTTCGGCCAGTCGGTCAGCTCGCTCGTCGTGAGCCTGGGCGTCGGATCCCTCGCCATCGGGCTCGCTGCTCAGGACACGCTGGCCAACATGATCGCGGGGTTCCTGATCCTCATCGACAAGCCCTTCCACCTCGGTGACCGGCTCGAGCTCGCGCCGGGCCAGCAGGGGGAGGTGGCGCAGATCGGCCTTCGCGCGACGCGCATCCGCCTCCTCGACGGGACGACCCTGGTGGCCCCGAACAGCGACCTCTTGCGGAGCCGGATCCTGGTGCTCGCGAGGGCGTCCGATCCTCCGATCGTGAAGGTCAAGCTGGGCGTGACCTACCGGTCCGATCCCGCGCTCGCGAAATCTCTCCTGGTCGCCGCCGCCCAGGAATCGTCCCTGGTCCTCCCCGATCCGGTGCCCCGCGCGCTCTTGCTCGAGATCGGGCAGAGCTCGCTCAACATCCTCCTCCTCGCCTGGATCAAGGACGTGCGATCCCAGGGAGACGCGCTCGACGACATCCATTCCCGCATCCTCGTGAAGCTCCGGAGCTCGGAGGTAGAGCTCGCGTGCCCGGTCACCGAGGTGCGTCTCCGGCAGGGCGCCGCCCTGTCCGCAACCTGAGGCTTCCTCCCATGCTCGTCAAGATCTACGTGACCCCCAAGAAGTCCGTGCTCGATCCCCAGGGAAAGGCCGTCGCCGCGGGCCTGCACGCCATGGGCTACGGCTCGGTGGGCGAGGTGCGTGTCGGCAAGTACCTCGAGATCGCGCTCGACGCTCCCGACGCCCCGGCGGCGATGGAGACGGCCAAGGCGATGTGCGAGCGCCTCCTCGCCAACACGGTGATCGAGGAGTACCGGATCGAGATCGGAGACGCCGCCCGATGAAGGCCTGCATCGTCGTCTTCCCGGGATCGAACTGCGAGAAGGACTGCCAGTTCGCGATCGAGGACGGGCTCCATGGAGCGGCATCGCTCCTCTTCCACAAGGAGGACCGCCTCCCGCCGGGCGTGGAGCTGGTCATCCTGCCGGGGGGCTTCGCGCACGGCGACTACCTGCGCTGCGGCGCCATCGCCCAGTTCTCGCCCATCATGGGAGCCGTGAAGCGATTCGCCGCCGAGGGAGGGCTGGTCTGGGGCATCTGCAACGGCTTCCAGGTGCTCACCGAGTGCGGGCTGCTCCCGGGCGCGCTCCTGCGGAACAAGAGCCTCTCCTACGTCTGCAAGGACACCTACCTGAAGGTCGAGCGCGACGACACCCCTTTCACGCGCGGTCTGGTCAAGGGCCAGGTGCTCCGCATCCCGGTGGGCCACGGCGAGGGGAACTACTTCATCGACCCCGAGGGACTGCGGCAGCTCGAGGATCGACGCCAGATCCTGTATCGCTACGTCGACGCGGCGGGAAACGTCGTGCCCGAGGCGAGCCCGAACGGCGCGCTCGGGAACATCGCCGGCATCGTGAACGCCGCCGGCAACGTCTGCGGGATGATGCCGCACCCGGATCGCTGCGCCGATCCCATCCTCGGAAACGCAGACGGGCTCGCGCTCTTCCAGGCGATCGACCGGCACCTCGCGCAAGCGACGGCAGGGAGCCGATCATGACCGCGTCGCTCCGGGAGCCCGAGGTGACGCCCGCGCTCGCGAGGGATCACGGGCTATCCGACGAGGAGTACGGCCGCATCCTCGCCATCCTCGGCAGGACGCCAACCTTCACCGAGCTCGGGATCTTCTCGGTGATGTGGAGCGAGCACTGTAGCTACAAGAGCAGCAAGGTCCACCTGCGACGGCTGCCCACGGCGTCGCCGCGCCTGCTCCAGGGGCCTGGCGAGAATGCGGGAGCGGTCGACATCGGGCACGGGCTCGCCGCGGTCTTCAAGATCGAGAGCCACAATCACCCGTCGTTCGTCGAGCCCTATCAGGGCGCGGCCACCGGCGTGGGCGGGATCCTGCGCGACATCTTCACGATGGGCGCGCGCCCGATCGCGAGCTGCAACTCGCTCCGGTTCGGCGCGCTCGATCACCCGAAGACGAGGCGCCTCCTGAAGGGAGTGGTGGCCGGGATCGCGGGCTACGGCAACTGCATGGGTATTCCCACGGTCGGCGGCGAGGTCTCCTTCGACGCGTGCTACAACGGCAACATCCTGGTGAACGTCTTCAACATCGGCATCGCCGAGAGTGCGCGGATCTTCCGCGCCAAGGCGAGCGGCGTCGGCAACCCCGTCATCTACGTCGGAAGCAAGACCGGCAAGGACGGGATCCACGGCGCAAGCCTGCTCGCGAGCGCCGAGTTCGACGAGCGAAGCGAGGAGATGCGCCCCACGGTCCAGGTGGGAGATCCGTTCATGGAGAAGCTCCTCCTCGAGGCCTGCCTCGAGGCGATGCGGACCGGTGCCATCGTGGCGATCCAGGACATGGGCGCCGCGGGCCTCACCTGCTCGGCCACCGAGATGTCGGCGAAGGGCGACGTCGGCATGGAGCTCGACCTCGACCTCGTGCCGAAGCGCGAGACGGGGATGTCGTCCTACGAGCTGATGCTCTCCGAGTCGCAGGAGCGGATGCTGCTCGTGGCCGAGAAGGGGCGCGAGGAGGAGATCCTCTCGGTGTTCCGGAAGTGGGACGTCGACGCCGCGGTCGTCGGGACGATCGTGGAGGGGCGCCGCGTGCGCATCACCTACCAGGGTCGCGTCGTCGCCGACGTCCCCGGATCGGAGCTCGCGGACAAGCCGCCGATCTACGAGCGGCCGATGAGCCCGCCGCGATCGCGGCGCCTCCCGGTCGCGCTCGAGGCGCTTCCCGCCATTGCCGACCTCGGCGCCGCGCTGCTCGCCCTGGCCTCGCATCCGGAGCTTGCGAGCAAGAGCTGGATCTGGACGCAGTACGACCACATGGTGGGCTCCGACACGGTGATCCGCCCGGGCGGCGACGCGGCGGTCCTGCGGGTCAAGGGAACGCCGGTGGGGCTCGCCGTCTCGGTGGACGGCAACTCGCACTACGGGATACTCGATCCCTACGAGGGCGCGGCGATCGCGGTGTGCGAGGCGGCGCGAAACGTCGCCGCGACCGGCGCGCGGCCGATCGGCCTCACCGACGGGATGAACTTCGGCAACCCCGAGAAGCCGGAGGTCATGGGACAGTTCTCGGCGGCGATCGACGGCATCCGCGACGCGGCCCTCGCCCTCTCGGTCCCTGTGACCGGAGGAAACTGCAGCTTCTACAACGAGACGGAGGGCCAGGGGATCCACCCCACGCCCATCATCGGGATGGTCGGCCTCTTGCCCGACGTCCGGAAGGCCGTGGGGTCGTTCTTCACGGCGTCCGGGCTCTCGATCTGGCTCCTCGGCACGACGCGGATCGAGCTCGGCGGAAGCGCCTACGAGCGGCTCCTCGCCAAGACGCACGCGGGCCCGCCGCCACGCGCCCGCCTCGACGATGAGCGCGCGCTCTGCGACCTCCTCGTCGAGGGCGCCGACCTCGGCTTGCTCCGTGCCGCGCACGACCTCTCGATCGGAGGCCTGCTCTTCGGCCTCCTTCGCGCGTGCGCGGGGGCCGAGCTCTTCGGCGCAGACGTCGACGTCGCGGCGATCTCCGATGAAGCGCGATCCGATCTCGCGCTCCTGAGCGAGAGCCAGGGGCGCGCGATCGTCGCGGTCGCCGACGACGACGCCATGGCCGACCTGGCGGAGCGCCGCGGCGTGCCGGCCTTCCGGCTCGGCGTCACGGGCGGTTCGGCCTTGCGGATCCGCCGCGCCGGCGCCACCCTGCTCGATCGGGAGCTTTCCGAGGTCGTCTCGCGCTATCGTAAAGGCTTCGAGGAGTGGATCGCCTCATGAGATCCGACGGGTTCAAGGACGCTTGTGGCGTGGTGGGCGTCTTCGACGTGCCCGAAGCGGCGCGCTTCGTGTACCTCGGCCTCTACGCGCTCCAGCACCGCGGACAGGAGAGCGCGGGGATCGCGGCGGCGGCGGGCTCGAAGATCCAGCTCGAGCGCGGCATGGGCCTCGTCGCGGACGTCTTCGACGAGGGACGTCTCGCCCGGCTCGGCGGCAGCCGCGCCATCGGCCACGTCCGCTACTCGACCGCCGGCTGCTCCGAGGTCGAGAGCGCTCAGCCCCTCCATGTCACGGGCCACCGCGGTCAGATCGCCATCGCCCACAACGGCAACCTCGTCAACGCGATGGAGCTGCGGGAGTCGCTCGAACGGGAGGGCGCGATCTTCCGCACGACGTCGGACACGGAGGTCGTGCTCCACCTCATCGCACGGAGCCGCCAGAAGGAGCTCCCCGACGCCATCCTCGACGCGCTGGGGCAGGTGCGCGGCGCCTACTCCCTCGTCTTTCTCACCCCGGAGGCGCTCTACGCGGTGCGCGATCCCCACGGCTTCCGGCCCCTCGTCCTCGGGCGCCTCGGCGGTCGCTTCGTCGTCGCCTCGGAGACCTGCGCCTTCGACCTGATCGAAGCGGAGTACGTGCGCGAGATCGCTCCCGGCGAGCTCCTGCGCATCGACGCATCCGGCCTCACGTCGTTCCAGATGGCGGCGACGGCGCCTCCCGCGCATTGCATCTTCGAGCACGTCTACTTCGCGCGCCCGGACAGCGTCGTGTTCGGGCGCAGCGTGAACTACTCGCGAAACCTCATGGGGCGGACGCTCGCGCGCGAAGCTCCGGCGAACGCGGACCTCGTCGTCCCCGTGCCGGACGGCGGCGTCGTGGCGGCTCTCGGCTACAGCCAGGAGAGCGGGGTCCCCTTCGTGATGGGCCTCATCCGGAACCACTACGTGGGCCGCACCTTCATCGAGCCCTCCCAGTCGATCCGGAACTTCGGCGTCAAGGTGAAGCTGAACCCGGTCAGGAGCCTCATCGAGGGCAAGCGCGTCGTGCTCGTCGACGACTCGATCGTTCGCGGGACGACGAGCAAGAAGATCGTCGCGATGGTGCGACAGGCGGGAGCGAAGGAGGTCCACGTGCGGATCAGCTCGCCGCCGACGATCGGCCCCTGCTACTACGGCATCGACACCCCGGTCGAGCGCGAGCTCATCGCGTCCCAGCAGAACGTCGACGAGATCCGCAGGTTCATCCTCGCCGACAGCCTCGCCTACCTCACCCTCGACGGGTTGCGCGCGTCCGTCATGGATCGCGACCAGGCCTTCTGCACCGCATGCTTCACGCACCGCTACCCGGTCCAGGTCACCGACGAGGAGATCCGCCAGATGAAGCTGTTCGATCGCGAGGAGGCGTGGAACCGCGCGTGGGATCAGAGCGACGTCACCCCCGCCAAGGCCATTCCCGCCGTCGCCAAGAAGAGCCTCGTCTCGCGGTGAGGCTCTAGGATGGCCACGGAGTACGAGAAGGCCGGCGTCTCGATCGACGCCCAGGACGAGGCGATCGGGCGCATCAAGAAGCTCGTGCGGCCGACGTTCACCGCCGGCGTGAAGAGCGACATCGGGAGGTTCGGCGGCCTCTTCCAGCTTCCGCCTGGCAAGTACGCCGAGCCGCTGCTCGTGTCGTCGACCGATGGAGTCGGCACCAAGCTCAAGATCGCCTACCGGACGGGCATCCACGACACCGTCGGCTACGACCTGGTGAGCCACTGCGTCAACGACATCCTGACCCAGGGGGCGGAGCCGCTCTTCTTCCTCGACTACATCGCCTGCAACAAGCTCGTGCCGGACGTCATCGAGGCGATCATCCGCGGCATGGCCAAGGCGTGCGCGGAGACGGGGTGCGCGTTGATCGGCGGCGAGCTCGCCGAGATGGGCGACTGCTACAAGCCCGGCGAGTACGACATCGCCGGCTTCATCGTCGGCGTGGTCGAGAAGGCGCGCTACCTCGACGGGACCCGGGTCGCCGAGGGCGACGTCCTCATCGGCCTCGGATCGACCGGGCTCCATACCAACGGCTACTCGCTCGCGCGGCGCATCTTCTTCGACAAGCTCTCGCTCGACGTGAACGCACCGATCCCCTCGGTCGGGATGACCGTGGCCCAGGCGCTGCTCCAGAACCACCGCACCTACCTCGCGCCGCTACGCGAGCCGCTCGCCGCGGGCAAGATCCACGCCCTCGCACACATCACCGGCGGCGGGCTCACCGACAACACGCCGCGCGCGCTCCGCCCCGGCCTCGACGCCCGCATCCATCGCGGCTCCTGGCCGGTGCCACCGCTCTTCGCGTTCATGCAAGACAAGGGCGACGTCCCCGGGGAGGAGATGTACCGCGTCTTCAACATGGGCATCGGCATGGTGGTGATCGCCGCGGCGGCGGACGAAGCGGCTCTCACGGATGCCTTCCGTGCCTCCGGCGAGACCGTGTACCGCATCGGGGAGATCGTGCCCGGGACCGGCCGCGTCGTGTATGCCTGAGCTCCGTATCGGCATCCTCATCTCCGGGAGGGGCTCGAACATGGTCGCCATAGGAAACGCCCTGCGCGGCGGCCGCATCCCCGGCACGACGATCGCCTGCGTCGTGTCCGATCAGCCGTCCGCGGCGGGAATCGAGAAGGCGCGAGCGCTCGGCCTCGAGACGGTGGTGGTCGCGCGCGCGGCGGGAGAGAAGCGCGCCCAGCACGACGCGCGGATCCTCGCGGTGCTCCGCGCCAGGGAGGTCGACCTCGTCTGCCTCGCCGGCTACATGCGCCTGCTCTCGAAGGACTTCATCGAGGCCTACAAGGGTCGCATCCTCAACATCCACCCTTCGCTCCTGCCGGCCTTCCCGGGCCTCGACGCCCAGCGCCAGGCGTTCGAGCACGGCGTCAAGGTCACCGGCGCGACCGTCCACTTCGTGACCGAGGAGCTCGACGCCGGGCCGATCGTGACGCAGCTCCCCGTCACGATCTGGGAGGACGACACCGTCGAGACGCTCACCGCGCGCATCCTCGAGAAGGAGCACCGCATCTATCCGAGCGCGATCTCGCTCTACGCCCAGGGTCGCCTTAGAATGGAGGGTCGCCGCGTCGTCATCCTGGATCGGGCCGCGCCCGAGGAGTGAACATGCCGAAAGTGCTCTTCAAGAACGAGGAGGTCGAGCTCGAGGTCCCCGAGGGCACGAACCTCCGCACCCTCGCGCGCCAGCACAAGATCGAGCTCTACCCGTACCTCGCTCGCTTCGCGAACTGCCGCGGCTTCGGCATGTGCGGCACCTGCCGCGTGCGCGTCGCGCCGGCGGACGCCGTGACCCAGAAGACCGCCAAGGAAGAAGGCGCGATCCCCGGCCGCGACGACTCGTGGCGCCTCGCCTGCCAGACCTTCGTGCGCGGCGACTGCCGGGTGCTGACGCTCCCGGCGGAGCCCGAGCCCTGGTTCCGCCACCCGACCTACGCGAAGCTCCAGGTCAAGGAAGAGGTGTAGGGCGGGGGCTTGTCCCCCCCCGGTTCGTGCATACGGCCAGATCGACTGCCTGCGCCTTCCGCTCGCGCACCAGAGCTCAGGCCGAACTTGGCGTGAGCCTCGCGCGAGGGCACCGGTCCGATCATCGTGTTATATTCGGACCGGAGTGGCGATCAAGGAAGACATCCGCTCGGTCACGTACCTGAAGGCCAAAGCAGCCGACTTGCTCGTCCAGGTGAACGAGACCCACCGTCCCGTGATCATCACCCAGAACGGGCAGGCCCGGGCCGTGCTCCAGGATCCCGAGACGTTCGAGAGAATGCGAATGGCGATCGGGTTGCTCAAGCTCCTGTCCCAGGGGGAAGAGGACGCCCGGCAGGGTCGCCTCACGTCGCACGACGAGGTCTTCAGGAAGCTTCGAGCGAAGTTACAGGGGGGTCGAGCTACGGAGGCGAGAAGGGTGGCACGGGGGCGTCGCGACGCGCGCTGATCGGGAGATCGTGTGGTCGGAGGCCGCCGATCTCGACCTACAGGCGATCTCTGCCCGCATTGCCCAGGCGGACCTCGATCTCGCGCTCCTCACCACGGACCGGATCGACGAGGCGGTGTCGAGGTTGAGCTCCTTCCCCATGCGCGGCCGCGTGGTACCCGAACTTCTGGATCACGGCATCACTGTTCACCGGGAGATCGTCCTGGCTCCGTGGCGGATCGTCTATCGCGTTCTTCCGACGCGCATCCTCGTCCTGGGATTGGTCGACGGGAGGCGGAACGTGGAAGATCTGCTGCTCCAGCGGCTCGTGGAGCGGTAGGCCACTGCCGGCGCACGAGCCGCCGCCGACCCTGGATCTCGTGGCGCGCTCAGAATCCCAGGTCACCTCCCGTCGCATTGACGCCGTAGGTCGCGCCGGGGAATGGATCGAAGCTGCCGGGCTGAAGCACGAGCGAGGACCCCGTGTAGGTGTAGGCCTTGACCGTGGCGTTCGCCGAGGCGTCGCGGCCAGCACCCGCCACGAGATCGGCCGGGCCGTCGCTGCCGCTGTCGCCGAGCCCGACGCGTCCGCCATATGAAGTCGGGAACGCGGTGACGTCGAATCCCGCGAGCGGCGCAATGCTCGCTGCGTCGTAGTCGAACCCGAGGAAGCGCGCTGGGTGGGTCGGACCCGGTCCCGGCGCCGTCGCGATCTCGGCGAAGGCGTCGAAATCCACGTCGTCCGAGGCGACGTTGACCCCGTATCCCGCCAGCGTGTAGGCGTTGAAGTTCACCTTGGTCGCGGAGATCCGGAGACCGTCGTAGTCGAACGCCCGCACCTGCGTCCCGAAGATCTGCCCGGGCCCCGCTCCCGTCAGGACCTCGGCGTAGGCATCTCCATCGATGTCGCCGAGCGCCACGTTGGCTCCGTAGCGAAGGGTGGCGTACGCGAAGAAGCTGAAGTTGGGCAGCGGCGCGATCGCGACGCCGTCGAAATTCCAGCCACGGACGTGCGGGCCGAAGACCGGACCCGGGCCCGCTCCGCTCGCGATCTCGGCATAGGCGTCGCCGTCCACGTCACCGCTCGCCACGTTCACGCCGTAACGTAACGTGCCGTACGCATAGAAGTTGATCTTCCCGATCGGCATCCCGGTATTCCTGAACCCGCGGACCTGGGGACCGTACTGCGGCCCAGGTCCCGGGCCGGCGAGGATCTCCATGAGCACGCCACCGTCGACGTCCGCCGCCGCGACATTGACGCCATATTGCCCTGCCGCATACGCCAGGAAGTCGGTTGCCGCCGGCGCACCGGCAGCGGTGAACACGCGCACGCGATTGGGGTTCGGCTGGCCCAACCCCAGGCCGGCGAGGAAGTCCTGCCCGAGAGCCAGCGTGTAGGCGCGGTTCCCCATGCAGCCGGCTGAATCGGTCGCGGTGACCGTGAACGTGTAGCCTCCGGACAGGGACGGAGTTCCCGAAAGCACTCCCGCGGAAGACAGTGTGAGCCCCGAAGGCGGCGACCCCGCGGACACGGCGAACGCATAAGGTGGCGCTCCGCCGCTCGCGCTGATGGTCTGCGAGTAAGCCACGCCGACGACGGCCGCGGCAAGCGTGGCGGGCGTCAGGAGGATCGACCCGCATCCGGCGGGATTGACCGTGATGCTGTACGGCTGGCTCACCGTGCATCCGGCGGCATCCGACGCGTCCAGCGTGAAGGCGTACGTACCGGTCGTCGTGGGTGTCCCGGACAAGACGAAGGGGTTCGTTCCCGAGAACGACAGGCCGGGCGGGATCGTGCCGGTGACATTGAGCGTGTAGGGGGCTGCGCCGCCGCTCACGGTGATCGTCTGGCTGTAGGGCACGCCCACGGTTCCTCCCGGCAGCGACGGAGGAGCGATCGTGAGGTTGCAGGACGCGGTGATCACGAGCGTGTAGCCGAGGCTTCCCGCGCAGGCCGCCGCGTCCGTTGCCGTCACCGTGAACAGGTACGTCCCGGCCGCCGACGGAACGCCCGAGAGCACTCCGCCGCTCGCGAGCGCGAGGCCCGGAGGCAGCGCCCCGGCGGTGACGGCGAACGTGTAGGGCGCGGTTCCACCGGAGGCGGTGATCGTCTGGCTGTAGGCCACGCCGAACGTGCCATTGGGCAGTGTCGCCGGGGAGAGCACGATGGTGCCGCAGCTCGTGCCGGCATTGACGATCCAGGTCGCCGTATCGACATTGGCGCCGTTCTTGGCCGGCTTGACGAAGTTCGTGTCGGCGATGACTTCGCAGGTCAGCGTGTACTGCCCTGCGGGGTTGAACGTGTGGGTGTAGCTCGTGACGTCCGTCGCCACCACGGTCGGCACGGGATAGCCAGGACCCTGGATCTTCCAGGTGATGGCATTGGTGACGCCCGCTCCGGTCGGCAAGCGCGTCGTCACCGAGAACGGGGTCGGCACGTTGATTGGCACGTTCACCGGAGACGCCGGTGTCTGCGACTCGATCGGAGCCGTCGGGTTGACCCGGTAGTGCCCGAAGTACTCGAGCGCCCAGCGCTGATCGCATATCCGGCAGAAGGGGACGTTGAGCTGCTGCATGTCGCAGGTGGGCTCGGGACGGTAGATGCAGGACTGGTAGTACTCGGCTCCCTGCCGCGGCGCGCCGACGTCGGCGATCCACTCGGGCCAGGCGCCATTGGTCCCGTCGAGGGACGTGTTGATCTCGCCCGCGTAGGTGCCGCACCCGGACGTGTAGGCGTACTCGTCGGCGAGGTTCGGGAAGGTGTGGCCGAGCTCGTGGACCGCGACCTCGACGGCCGATCCGTTGCCTGCCGAGTAGACGGCGCGCGCCCCGCCGCACCCGCCATAGCGCGAGGTGTTGACCATGATGATGGTGAAGTCGTCGGCGGGCGCGCGAAGCTCAGCGGCGGCGATGTTCGCCGTACTCGTGTTGGGGTCGCAGTTGGTGCCGCCGTTGCCGGTCCCGTAGTAGAGGCAGCGCTGGTTGCTGTCGCCGCAGGGGTAGCCGAGGTCGGGGAACCGGGTCGCCATCGCCGTGTCCTTGACGATCGCACAGTCGCACTGATCCGTTCCGCTCTCCGTAGAGTAGGCGTACACCAGGATGTAGTTGAGGAACGGATCGTGCTCCGCGTACGGAGTCTTTCCCCGGAACCAGTTGACCATCGCCTGCGCGTGGGACTGCATCGTCGCCTTCTCGGCATAGGTGTAACCGTCGGGCACGATGACGATGTTGACCCGCTTGGGGACCTCGGATCCGTTGCCGTAGATCGTCGTCAGGTCGGGATCGCCGTACTCCTCGGGCCAGTGGACCGTCCCCGGCGTCCGCGCGCTCGCTCCGTCCCCGCGCAGGCCTCCGGCGAACGCGAGCTCCTCGTACCGGGAGCTTCCGCCGGCCGCGGTGAAGTGCGCCGCGTCGAGCGGCAGGACGCCGATCGAGATGCGCACGAGGCCCGAGCTCCCCGTGACGTGGTAGGCGATCTCGACGTGGTCGAAGCCGGCGACCTCGGGGACCTCGACGACCAGGCTCTCCCTGTGAACGCGCACGCGATCCCCCTCCACGTGCGCGGGCTCGCCGGCGCCGTGCTCGAAGCAGAGGCCGGCCACGTCGCGCCGCTCAGTGAGGCGGACGCCTCCGGGACCGACGAGCGCCACTTCGACCTGCACGCCCCGATCGCCGCTTGGCCTCGGCGCCGCGACCTGGAGCGCCTGCTCGAACGGCCGGTCCTTGACGGTGTAGGCGACCAGCTCGGCGCGCTCCCGATCGACCTGAAGCGCCACCGAGATCGTCCGGTCCCCGTACCTCGCGAGCCCGAAGGGAGAAACCCGTTGCGGCGTGAGCTCGGCGCCGCGAGCGCTCCACGGAAGGGAGACCAGGAAGGCCAGGCAAGCGAAGCGGATTCCAGGCATGGAGACCTCCGGCGCGGGCGCCGCGGACGAGGGGTGAAGGACCTGGAGACAGCATAACGCGGCCCCGCACCGGCGTGATACCCTCGCCAGTCCCGTTGTCGCGCCGGCCCGGCGCTGCCGTCGGACCGCTGCGTGGGGTCGTTTCCGCCTTGCCGAAGAAGACCGCCCTCCTCGCCCTCCTGGTCGCGCTCCCGATCTTCGCCCAGTCCACGCCCGACGGTGGCTCTGGCACGTCCAAGGACAAGGAGAAGAGCGGATCCAGCGCCGCTACGCCGGATGGCTCGGAGGTGTCGAGCGGGTCGCTGTCCGTGCAGGCCGATCACCAGGAGCAGACCGCCGAGGGCGTCTACGTCTTCGACGGCAACGTGCGCATCCTCTACCGCGATCTCGAAGTGCAGGCCGATCGCGTCGAGGTCGACAAGGTGCGCCGCTCGATGACCGCGGAGGGGAGCGTCCTGGTGGTGTCGGGGAAGCTCCGGCTCTCCGGTGACCGCGCCGAGCTCGACCTCGACAGCCAGACCGGCACCATCTACGACGGGTATGCGCTCCTCGAGCCGAGCTTCATCGTCAGCGGAGAACGCATCGACAAGGTGGCCGACGACCGGTTCGTGGTCTTCGACGGGGAGATCACCGCGTGCGACCAGTCGGTCCCGCAGTGGAGCATCCGCTCCAGCAAGGCGAAGGTGAAGCTCGAGGGCTACGCCCGCCTCTCGAACGCCCGGATCCGTGCGAAGAAGCTGCCGTTCCTCTACACGCCCTACCTCCTGTGGCCGGTGAAGCGGGACCGCGCGACGGGGCTCCTGATCCCGCACCTCGGTTCCTCGAAGCTCCGCGGGACGTTGATCTCCGAGGCGTTCTACCTCGTCCTGGGCCGGAGCGCCGACGCGACGCTCTACGGCGACTATTACTCCAAGGCCGGCGCGGCGCCTGGGCTCCAGATCCGGTACCGGCCGGCCGAGGGCCTCGAGGGCGAGATCGAGGGGTTCTATCTGAGGGACAAGCGCGACGGCACGAAGAGCTGGCGCTCGACCATCAATCACCAGCAGAGGCTCGGGCGCTACTTCCGCTTCGTGGTCAACGCGAGCATTGTCAACGATCAGACCTACTACCAGAACTTCGAGCGAAACCTCTCGAACTTCGCCAACAGGAACAGCTTCTGGTCGGCATTCCTCTCGGGCAACTTCGGCGATTACTCGGTCGACGTCACGGCCCGCGACGACCAGCGGTTCTACTCGTTCGCGCGCACCGATCCCGCGACGGGAGACATCTTGACCGACGACGACACCATCGAGACGAGCCAGATCCCCGAGCTGCACGCGTCCCGCCGCGAGTCGAAGCTCTTCGGGTGGCTCTACTTCTCGTTCGACGTCGATGCCGCCCTCCTCGAGCGGCGCGTGACCTCCACGGACTACGATGCCTCCTACTCCCGGACCGACGCCTTCCCCAAGTTCTCCCTCATCAGCGGTGGTCTCCCGTGGCTCAGCATCACGCCGACCGTCGGCGTGCGCTACACGCACTGGGGCAAGCAGACGACGCAGGTGCCCAACGACCCGACCGACCCGACCAAGGGCACGACCACCGTCCTGGTGGACGAGCCCCTTTCCAGGACCTACGGGGAAGCGGACCTCGAGATCATCGGGCCGCGTTTCTCGAAGATCTGGGAGAAGGAGGTCATCGACGAGGACACCGGCAAGCCCAAGGTCAAGAAGCGCAAGCACGTCATCGAGCCGCAGATCTACTACAAGTACATCTCGTCCATCGACTCGGACACATCGGACGCCGTGCCGCTGTTCGACAACTCCGACGTGGTGCGACCGCTGAACCTGGTCAAGTACGGCATCGTGAACCGCTTCTTCGTCAAGCGCCGCTACGACGACGAGCCGGATCCGCTGCTGCCTCCGACCGAGTACCACTACATCTACGACACCACCTGCAACTGCTACCAGAAGCGCGCCGCCGACTCCGCGAGCAACCCCTCCGGAGAGCTCTCTTCGCTCGGGGAGCAGGTGTTCGAGGCGCCTCCCGACACCGAGGAGCAGGTCCACGAGCTGGTGAGCTTCTCCCTCTTCCAGAGCTTCTCGCTCGACCCCGATCTCGGGACCGACTACGGCATCCGGTTCAACTACCGGGGGAGCCAGTACATTCCCGGCCAGGCGCTGAAGCGGTACTCGCCTCTCATCTTCCAGTTCAACTACAACCCGACGCGGCTCTCGCAGATCCAGGTGGGGGCCGACTACGACCTCGGGCAGAGCGCCACGGCGGGCACCAGCAACACCGGCACGACCAACGGCACCTCGGGCTCCAGCTCGGCAGACGAGAACAAGGCACGCTTCATCCGCGGCTTCGCCACGGTGAGCTTGAAGGACAAGCGCAACCGCTGGATCGAGCTCGCCTTCACCGACAACGAGGACTTCCTCCAGCGGCAGCTCCGGCTGTCGGTCGGGTGGAGCGTCAAGGACGAGCGCTGGAGGTTCGAGGCGCACCAGTACTACGACCTGAAGAACAGCGTCGGCGACACCGGGCTCAAGCAGCAGAGCTACCTCGTCAACTACAACGCCCAGTGCATCGGCATCATCGTGGAGTACAGCCGCCAGGAGTTCCTCTCCTTCTCCGACGACGTCTACCGCGTCGCGCTGACGCTGCCCAACGTCGGCACGTTCCTCGATCTGAACCACGGCTCGTCGGGCATCTTCCAGGGCAACCGCTTCGGCGGGAGCCGCGGGAGCCCGTTCTAGATCGATGGCGTCAACGTCAACCCGGCGCTACCTCGTGACTGGTGGCGCAGGCTTCATCGGGTCGAACTTCGTGCGCCACCTGCTCGTGTCGGAGCCGGACGCGAGCGTCGTCAACCTCGACAAGCTCACCTACGCGGGCAACCTCGAGAACCTGAAGGACGTCGAGGGCTCGCCGCGCTACCGCTTCGTCAAGGGGGACATCTGCGATCGCGCCGTCGTGGAGGGGCTCGTCGCGGAGGCCGACGTGGTCCTCAACTTCGCGGCGGAGACGCACGTCGATCGCTCCATCCTCGACCCCGGCGACTTCATCCAGACGGATGTCTTCGGCACCTACGTGCTCCTCGAGGCCATGCGCCGCGCCGGCGGATCGCGGCGCTTCGTGCAGATCTCGACGGACGAGGTCTATGGCAGCGTGGCCCAGGGCTCGAGCAAGGAGACCGACCCCCTCGACCCACGGAACCCCTACAGCGCTTCGAAGGCGGGCGCCGACCGCCTCGCCTACTCCTACCACGCCACCTACGGCATGGACGTCATCGTGACGCGCGCCTCCAACAACTACGGTCCCTACCAGTACCCGGAGAAGCTGATCCCGCTTTTCATCACCAACGCCGTCGAAGATCAACCCCTGCCGCTCTACGGCGACGGCATGCAGATCCGCGACTGGCTGCACGTCGAGGATCACTGCGGCGCCTTGTCGTTCCTCGTCGATCGCGGGGTGGCGGGACAGACCTACAACATCGGCGGGGGCAACGAGCGCGCCAACGTCGACATCACCCGGATCATCCTGCGGGAGCTCGGCAAGCCCGAGAGCCTGATCCGGCGCGTGACCGACAGGCCGGGGCACGACCGCCGGTACTCCCTCGACACGACGAAGATCCGCGCCCTGGGCTTCACCCCCTCGCGGGGCTTCGAGGACGGCCTCGAGAGCACGATCCGCTGGTACGTCGGAAACCCCGCGTGGTGGCGGGCGATCAAGGAGCGGAAGGCGGACTTCCAGCGCTACTATCGTGAGCAGTACCGCGAGAGGCTGACGTGACGAAGGTCCTCGTGCTCGGAAGCGGAGGCATCCTGGGCACCGCGCTCTCCAGGGCGCTGCCCGGCCCCTCCATCGACGAGGCGGTCCTGCTCGCGCGCGACGCGTGCGACGTCCGCGACGCCGCGGCGTTCGACCGCGCCCTCTCGCAGCACCGGCCCGACGTCGTGATCAATGCCGCCGCCTATACCAAGGTCGACGACTGCGAGGACGAGCGAGAGCTGGCGTTCCTGGTCAACGGCGTCGCCCCCGGGCTCCTCGCCCGCCGGTGCCGGGACGCCGGGATCGTGCTCGTACACGTGAGCACGGACTTCGTCTTCGACGGGTCCTCGAGCCGCCCGTACACCGAGGAAGACCCGCCGCGCCCGCTGTCGGTCTACGGCGCGAGCAAGCTCCTCGGCGAGCGGGAGGTCGAACGCGAAGGCGGCGACTGGATCTGCGTGCGCACCTCCTGGCATTACGGGGACGGCGGCGCCTGCTTCCCGAGGACCATCCACCAGAAGGCGCTCGAGGGCGCACCGCTGCGCGTCGTCTCGGATCAGCGCGGCCGGCCGACCTTCTCGCACAACCTCGCCGGTGCGATCCTGGTGCTATTGCGGGCGGGGGCGCGCGGCCTCTTCCACTATGCCGACGGCGGCGCGGTCACGTGGTTCGAGCTCTCGCAGGCGATCGTCGCGACCGCCGGGATCACGCCCCGGTCCCTCGAGCCCATCCCGTCCTCGGAGCTCTCGCGCAAGGCCCGGCGCCCCGCATACTCCGTGCTTGCCACCGACAAGTACGAGCGGGTGACGGGTTGTCACCCCCCACCATTCTCGACCGGCCTCGCGACGTTCCTCGCGACGCTCTCCCGGCCCGCCGTGGCGGCCCGTTCCTAGGAAAAGGAGAACCCTCCGTGCGCGTACTCATCACAGGCATCACCGGATTCGCCGGGTCGCATCTTGCCGAGCTCATCCTCCGCGAGGAGCCGGGGACCGAGGTCTTCGGCATCATGCGCTGGAGGTCCCGCACCGAGAACATCGAGGACGTGAAGGACAAGGTGACCCTCCTCGAGTGCGATCTGAGGGATCAGAGCTCCGTGAAGGACTGCCTCAAGAAGAGCTCCCCGGATCGGATCTTCCACCTCGCCGCGCAGAGCTTCGTTCCCACGTCCTGGAACGCCCCCGGCGAGAGCATCTCGACGAACATCCTCGGCCAGCTCTACCTCTTCGAGGCGATCCGCGAGCTCAAGCTCGATCCCGTCGTCCAGCTCGCCTGCAGCTCCGAGGAGTACGGCCTCGTCAAGCCTGAGGAGACCCCGATCAAGGAGACGAACCCGCTGCGGCCGCTCTCGCCCTATGCCGTGTCGAAGGTGGGCCAGGACTACCTCGGCTACCAGTACTTCATGAGCTACGGCCTGAAGGTGATCCGCACGCGTGGCTTCAACCACGAGGGGCCGCGGCGCGGTCCGGTGTTCGTGTGCTCCGACTTCGCCAAGCAGCTCGCGGAGATCGAGAAGGGGAAGCGCGACCCGGTGATCAGCGTGGGCAACGTCGAGGCGCGGCGCGACTTCACCGACGTGCGCGACATGGTGCGGGCCTACCGCCTCTCCGTCGAGAAGTGCGAGCCGGGCGAGGTCTACAACATCTGCACCGGGATCGACTACTCCATCGCCGAGGTTCTCGACATGCTGCGCGGCATGGCGCAGAAGCCCTTCGAGATCCAGGTGGACAAGACGCGCCTGCGGCCGTCCGACGTGCCGCTCCTGAAGGGCGACAACGCGAAGTTCCGCGCCGCCACGGGGTGGGAGCCGCGCTACACGTTCCCGCAGACGCTCCGGGACTGCCTCGACTACTGGCGCGCGCGCGTGTAAGGCGAATCGCCGGCCGTGCGCTCGCTCATCACCGGCATCTCCGGCTTCGCGGGAAGCCACCTCGCCGAGAGGCTCGTGGCTCGCGGCGACGAGGTGACCGGCGTCGTCCGCGAGGGCTCGTCGCGCCAGAACCTCGCGGCCGTGTCGGGGAAGGTGGCGCTCGAGACCGCGCCGCTCAGGGCCGACACCCTCACCGCGCTCTTCGAGCGCATCGCGCCGGATCGCGTCTTCCACCTGGCCGGCCAGGCTCACGTCGCCCAGTCGTGGCAGCGCCGCGAGGGGACGTTCGAGGCCAACGTCATGGGGACCCTCGCCGTGATGCAGGCGGCCTCGGCGCGCAAGCCCCACCCGAAGGTGCTCTTCGTCAGCACGGGAGAGATCTACGGCCGCACGGGATCGCCGTTCCGCGAGGAGGACGGCACCCATCCCGACACGCCCTACTCGCTTTCCAAGGTGATGGCCGAGTCGATCGCCCTCGCCTACGCGCGATGGGACGACCTGCCGCTCTATCTCGCCCGACCCTTCAACCACACGGGCCCTCGCCAGTCGCCGACGTTCGTCTGCTCGGAGTTCAGCAAGGCGATGGCCGAGATCTCCCTCGGGATCCGGGAGCCGCGTCTCGTGGTCGGGAACCTCGGGGCGCGCCGCGACTTCTCCGACGTGCGCGACATCGTGATGGGCTACGACCTCGTCCTCGAGCGCGGCGTTCCGGGGAGGGCCTACAACCTCTGCACGGGCCGCGGCGTGACGATCCAGCACGTGCTCGACACGCTCCTTCCGATGGCGGGGCGGACCGTCTCGGTGGAGGTGGACCCCGCGAAGTTCCGGCCACTGGACAGCCCCGAGTTCGTGGGCGACCCAAGCCGCGCCAGGGCCGAGCTCTCGTACGTCCCGGAGCACACGCTCGAGGACACGCTCCGCGATCTGTTCGACGACTGGAGGCGGCGCCTCTCGTGAGCGGCGCTGGCGGCGCCCGCCTGCTCGTCACGGGCGCGACCGGGTTTCTCGGCCGGAACGTCGCCGCCGCGCTGATGGCCCACGGCGCGCGCCTCTCCCTCCTCTCCCGCCGGGCCGATGCGCCCATCCCCGAGGGGGCCTCCGTCGTCAAGGCGGACCTCGCAAGCGACGCTTTCGCCTCGGAGCTCGGCCCTCATCTCGATGGCCTCGACGGGATCCTCCACATGGCGGCGCTGGTGAAGAGCTGGGTGAAGGACCGCACCCAGTTCGATCGCATCAACGTGCGCGCGTTCGAGACGATCCTGGAGCTCGCCCGCGCGCGAAGCCTCCCGGTGTGGTACGTGTCGTCGTTCATCGCCCTCGGCCCCACGGACGGTACGGCGTTCACCGAGAGCGACACGCGCCGCGACCCCTCCACGCGCAACGACTACGAGCGCACCAAGACGATCGCCGACGCCGTCGCGAGGCGCGCCCAGGCGTCGGGCATGCCGCTGACCGTCGTCAACCCGGGCGTCATCTACGGTCCGGGGGAGCTGACCGAGGGCAACATCATGGTGAACGTCGCGCGCGACTTCGCGCGCGGCAAGGTGCCCGGGATCCTCGGCGGCGGCACGAGCCGCTGGTCCTACGCGTTCGTCGACGACGTGGTCGCCGGCATTGCCGCCGCGGTCGAGCGCGGCAAGCCGGGCGAGCGTTATCTCCTCGGCGGCGACAACCGGACCGGCAAGGAGTTCTTCGACGTCCTCGCCGACGCGCTCGGCAAGCCGCGCTTGAAGCGCTCGATCCCGTATGGCCTCGCCAAGATGATGGGAGCCGCCGAGGTCGTGCTCGCCGAGCTCTTCGGAAGGAATCCCTCGCTCACGCCGGCGGCGATCGAGATCTTCAAGCACGACTGGGCGCTCGACTCCAGCAAGGCGAAGGCCGAGCTCGGCTATCGCGTGACGCCGCTCGAGGAGGGCCTCGGGAGGACGGTCGCCTGGCTCAGGCGGGAGAAGCTCGCCCCTTGAGCGCCTCGCGCGCGACGCGGGAGGTCCTCCGGAAGTCGGTCCACATCAGCATGGTGGGATGGGCCTTCACGCTGCGCTACCTACACTGGTGGCAGGCGTCGTTGCTCGCCCTCACCGCCCTGGTCCACAACGTCTTCATCCTGCCGCGCTACTCGAAGCGCGCGCTCGAGCGCGAGGACGACGAGAAGCGCGGCTACGCGCTCGGCATCGTCCTCTACCCCGCCGTCATCCTCGGCCTCACGCTGGTTTACCGCCATCACCTGGAGGTCGTCGCCTCGATGTGGGCGATCCTGGCGCTCGGCGACGGCATGGCGGGCATCGTCGGCAAGGCCGTCGGCACGGCGAAGCTCCCGTGGAACGCGAAGAAGACCTGGGCGGGCACGATCGCCTACGCCGTCTTCGGGACGCTCGGCGCCGCGGTCCTCATGCGTCACACGCTCCGGGTGCACCTGGCGGACGCTCTCTGGCCGTGCCTCGCGGTGCCCGCGCTCACCGCGGCCCTGTGCGCTTTCCTCGAATCGCTCGACAACGGGCTAGACGACAACCTGACCTGCCCCGTCCTCGGGAGCATGCTCATGTTCGCGCTTCTCCGTAGCTCCCCTCCCTGGTGCTTCCTCACGCCCGGCAGTTCGGCATGGGTCTCGCCGTCAACGTCGCCTTCGCCGGCCTGGCCGCGGCCGCGGGAGGCGTGGGCCTCTCCGGAGCGATCGTCGGGATCGTGCTCGGCACCGGCATCTACGGCGCGCTCGGTCCCCCTGGCTTCGCCCTCCTCCTCGTCTTCTTCGTGTGCGGCACGGCCGCGACGAAGATGGGCTACAAGGTCAAGGCGGCGCGCGGCATCGCGCAGGAGCGCGGGGGCCGCCGCGGCGCGCGCAACGCACTCGCGAACGTGGGCGCGCCGTTCGTCCTCGCGATGCTCGCCGCAATGGCGCCCGGATCGGACCTCCTCGTCCTCGGATTCGTCGCCTCGCTCGCGACCGCGCTGTCCGACACGGCCGCGAGCGAGATCGGCAAGCTGTGGGGGAGACGCACGTTCCTCATCACCACGCTGCGGCCGGTCCCGCCGGGCACCGAGGGCGCCATCTCCCTCGAGGGGACGCTGGCCGGCCTCGGCGGCGCGGCGATCGTGGCCGTCACCGGCGGCCCGCTGCTCCGCTGGGACGTCACGGCGATCGGGATCGTCACGGGAGCCGGCTTTGCGGGCATGCTTCTCGAGAGCCTCCTCGGCGCCCTCCTCGACGCGCTCAAGGGCGTCGACAATGACTTCGTCAACTTCCTGAACACCGTCATGGGAGCCCTGCTCGCCATGGGGATGGGAGCGCTGGTGTACCGCCCCTTCCCCGTGCTCGAAATATTTTGATCTCCCAGCGCCTCATCGTCCTCGGCTTGACGCTCTTCGCAGTCATTGCACTCTCGAGCGAGTCGATCGCAACCGAGGTGGTGGCCTGCACCATCATCGGTGCGCTGGTCATCTCCGGCACGCTCGGCGTCGACGCGGCGCTCGCCGGCTTCGGGAACCCCGCGCTCATGATGATCGTGGGGCTCATGATCATCACCGGCGGCCTCATCCACAACGGCGCCGCCGATCGCATCAGCCGCGCCATCGGCCGCATCGCCGCGGGCCGCGAGTCGCGGGTCATCCCGCTGCTCCTCGGCTCCGTCGCGTTCGTGAGCGCCTGGATCAACAACACCGCCGCCACCGCCATGTTCATCCCTGTCGCCGAGGGAATCAGCAAACGCACCAAGACGAGCGTCTCGCGTTACCTCATGCCACTCGCCTTCTCATCGATGCTCGGAGGCTGCGTCACGCTCATCGGAACCTCCACGAATATCGCGGTCTCGGGTGCCCTGAAGCACTTCGGCCTCGAGCCGATCTCGATGTTCGAGATGACGCCGGTCGGGCTCCTGGTCGCGGCGGTGGGCCTCGCATACCTCGTGCTCCTCAAGACTCCGGCCCGCGCCCCGGCGCTGAACCGCGCCGAGGTGTACGGCATCCAGAAGTACCTCTTCGAGATCCGCATCCTTCCAGGCTCGTCATACGTGGGCCTCGGGCTCGAGCGATGCGACTTCCTGCGGGCCCATGAGCTGACGGTCCTCGGCATCGACCGCGGAGCCACGCGCGTCCTGTCGCCGGGCCGGCACGACGTCGTGCAGCCGGAGGACCTTCTCCTCGTCGAGGGCGATCTCAGGAGCCTCGTGACGCTCAAGGGATCGCCCGGCATCGAGGTCGCCGGCAAGCGGGAGCTCTCCGCCAAGGACCTCACGAGCGAGAAGGTGAAGCTCGTCGAGGCCACCATCACCTACAACTCGCCGCTCATCGGCTGGAGCCTCAAGGGTGTGGGGTTCCGGCAGCGCTACGGGCTCAACGTGGTGGCGCTGAGGCGGCGCGGCGAGGTGCTGGTCGAGAAGATCGCCGCCGCGCGGCTGAAGGCCGGCGACGTGCTCCTCCTCCAGGGAAGCGACGACGCGTTCCGTCGCCTGGCGGCGGAGCCTTCGTCCCTCCTCCTGGAAGACATCGCGCTGCCGGCCTACGACTTCAGGAAGGAGATCGTCGCGTCGATCATCTTCGTCGTCTCCATCCTCTTGACGGCGACGGAGCTCGTACCCGGAGCGATCTCGGTGCTGCTCGGGGCGGCCTCGATGATCCTCTTCCGCACGCTGACCGTGAAGAGCGCCTACGAGTACGTCAACCTGCGGCTCGTGGTCCTGGTCGCGTCGATGTTCGCCCTCGGCGAGGCGATGGAGAAGAGCGGCGCCGCCGCGCAGATGGCGGGCTTCGCGGTGGCCCACGTCGGGTCGTCGAGCCCGACCATGATCCTCTTCGTGCTGTGCGTGATCACCATCGTCCTGACCCAGCCGATGAACAACGCCGCCGCGGCGCTCCTGGTCCTTCCGGTCGCCGTCCACGCCGCGGAGCTCGCGCACTGCCACCCCCGTCCCCTCGTCCTGGGCATCACCTTCGCTGCGTCGTGCTCCTTCATCACCCCGTTCGAGCCCTCGTGCATCCTCATCTGGGA
Organism: Acidobacteriota bacterium; assembly: GCA_046331505.1. Taxonomy (GTDB): domain Bacteria; phylum Acidobacteriota; class Vicinamibacteria; order JAXLQT01; family JAXLQT01; genus JAXLQT01. The sequence goes on along the minus strand of JAXLQT010000018.1, from coordinate 83,088 downwards.
CACCGGCAAGTACCGCTTCTTCGACTTCCTCCGGATGGGATTGCCGTTGACCGTCGTGCTGCTCGGGATCATCACGTTGACCGTGCCGTGGTTCTGGGCCTTCTGAAGGTGGCGATCTTCCGCGATCGAGCCACCGTTCATGGCGCGGCGCTCGACAGCGCGATGGCGGTGGGATAGATTCGCGAGATCGCAAAATCGGCGGGAGAATACCGCCCCCACAGGGAGGCACGCAGGATGACCCGGCTAGACAAGGCACTCGGTTTGAGCGTACTGGGACTGACCCTCTTGGTAGGAGGGTGCAAGCTCGGTGTCGGCGGAGGCGGTCAAGGCGACCAGACTCCGCAGGCCCCGCCACCGGAAGAGGTGCCGCAGCCCGCCACGCCGCCGGTGATCGCGGAGGCGCCGACACCGGTCGAGCCCATGCCTTCGCCCGCCACGACCGCCCCTGCCTACCCTCTTCCCACGGACACGGGCGCTCCCGGTGCTCCTCCGGCCGCGCCGCCAGGGGGACGGACCACCATCCCCGCGTACCCGCCTGCCGCGCCGCCCGCAACCGCCCCCCCCATCATGCCCGCGCAGCCGATGCCTGCCGGTGCTCCCGGGGCTCCTCCGGCGATGCCTGCTGGAGCTCCCGGGGCTCCCGCGATGCCTGCCGGAGCTCCCGGCGCCCCGGCCATGCCCGCTGCGCCGATGGACCTCGGGGGCGCGGTGAAGTCGGCGCTCGCGATGACGCCTGGCACGGCAGTCTCGGTCAAGAAGAAGGACAAGAAGGGCGTCGCGACGGGATTCGAGGTGGAGGTCCTCGCCGCGAACGGCACGGTGATGGAGATCGAGTTCGGCCCGGATGGTCGGGTGATTCCCGGAGGCAAGGCGAAGACCGATCCCAAGATCGCCGCCGCCGCAACCGTCACGAAGATCACCATCGATCAGGCGATCGCCGCCGCGCTCAGGAGCGCTCCCGGCACGGCCACCGAGGCGAAGCTCTCCCACTCGAAGAACCTCGCCACGTGGGAGGTCGAGATCCTCACGGCGACCGGCCAGGAGGCGAAGATCAAGATCGACGCCGGCACGGGTCAGGTCGTCCTCTACTAGCACGGCCGCTCTGGAGTCGACCCTCACCCAGGGAGCTCCGGTATCGAAGGCAAGGGCCTACGTCGATCTGGCGAGGCCCTTCACCCTTCTGCCGCCGCTCCTCGGCTTCGCGACCGCGGGCCTGACGTCCTTCGGGGCCCACCCGACCCTTCGCCCGAGCGCGGCCGTCCTCATCCCGCTCGTGCTCGGGTCGCTCATGGCCGCCACGTTGAACGCCGCGAGCAACGCGATCAACCAGATCTACGACCTCGAGATCGACCGCGTCAACAAACCCAAGCGGCCGCTGCCCTCGGGCCGCCTCACCATCGCCGAAGCCTGGGTGTTCACGGTCATCACCTATGCGATCGCGCTCGTGTTCGCCTGGCTCGCGAAGCCGCCCGACGTGCCGCGGCGCGAGTGCTTCGTCATCGTCGTGATCGCGGCCATCCTGACCTACGTCTACTCGGGGCCGCCGCTGAGGACCAAGCGCCACTGGTTGACCGCCAACGTCACGATCGCCATCCCGCGGGGGCTCCTCTTGAAGGTCGCCGGCTGGTCCTCCATCGGGACGATCATGAAGCTCGAGCCCTGGTACATCGGCGCCATCTTCGGGACGTTCCTCCTCGGCGCGGCCACCACGAAGGACTTCGCCGACATGAAGGGCGACGCGGCGCAAGGCTGCGTCACGCTTCCCATCCGGTTCGGCGTCCGCAAGGCGGCGTTCATGATCGCGCCGTTCTTCGTCATCCCGTTCCTCATGATCCCCGTCGGAGCCGAGCTCCACGTGCTCAGCGGGAACCGCGTCCTCCTGCACGTGATGGGACTCTTCCTCGCGGCCTACGGCATCTACGTGAGCTACCTGATCGTCCGCAACCCCGACGACCTGGCGGCGACGGAGAACCACCCCTCCTGGACGCACATGTACCGGATGATGATGGTGGGCCAGGTCGGCTTCGCGCTGGCCTACATCGTCGAGCGATGGGTGCGTTGACGTCCGATAGCCGCCCCGGGCGCCGACGCTCGGGGCTTCTAGAACATGTACCCGCCGCCGATGGTGACGGCGACGCTCTCGACCTCGTGGTGATAGACCGCTTCGCCGCGCACCATCCAGGGGCCGTGAACGCGGTAGTCGAAGCCGAGCCCGACGTGGAAGTCGACCTGCTGGGTCACGTTGTAGTAGCCGACGCCACCGAGCACGACCAGGGCCCAGCGATCCTCTCCGAACCGATCCATGGCCGTGAGCAGGGCGTAGAAGTCGTTCTCGCGGTGGATCGACGGGATCTCGTCCTGGTACAGGAACTCGCCAACCTGCGTCCGGAACGTCAGGATCTTGAAGGTCCGTTCCAGGCTCGCCGTGACCGTGTAGTCTCCTGGGCTCAGCGTGAAGCCGTCCTGCGTCTTGCTGTCGTAGAGGGGCCCGAAGTTCCCGACGGCCACCCAGTCGAAGGAGGCGTCGAAGTCCGAGGCCTGCGCCACGCAGGAGGCGCACAGGAGGACCGTGAAGGCGAGGATTGCGTGCGTACGGCTCATGGTTCTCTCCCCCTGGCTTCCCGGACGAGGGGCCGGATTCTACTCCCAGAGAGAGCGGGGCGAGGCGGTACGATGAAGCGACCGTGCTCTCGAGGATCCTGTCCGACATCAAGATCGCCCACACGCTCTTCGCATTGCCGATGGCGCTCACCGGAATGCTCCTCGCCACGGGCGGGCACCTCCCGAGCGCGCGCGTCCTGACCCTCATCCTCCTCTGCATGGCGACGGGCCGATCCGCCGCCATGGGGTTCAATCGCCTGATCGATGCGGCGATCGATGCGAAGAACCCGCGGACCGCCTCGCGCCCCATCCCGGCCGGTGCGCTGTCGTCGCGCGCGATGGCGGCCTTCGTGGGCATCAACGTCGTCCTGTTCCTCGCCGGCGCGGCGCTCTGCAACGGTCTCACGCTCGCGCTCGCCCCGATCGCGCTCGCGTTCTTCGTGCTTTACCCGTACACGAAGAGGTTCACGGCCCTCTGCCACTTCGTCCTCGGCACGACGCTCGCGGCGGCGCCGGTGGGGGCGTGGATCGCGGTGAGAGGCTCGGTCGACGCCGTGCCCCTGCTGCTGGGAGCGGCCGTTCTCCTCTGGGTCTCGGGCTTCGACATCCTCTATGCGCTCCAGGACGAGGCGTTCGATCGGGCGCACGGGCTCCACTCGGTGCCGGTGGCTCTGGGGAGACGCCGGGCGCGGATCGTGGCGCGGCTCCTGCACGGGGCAATGGCGGCGACGCTTCTCGGAGTGGGCCTGGCCGCCGGCCTCGGCATCGCCTACGTCGTCTCGGTCTTCGCCTGCGCGGCCCTCCTCTTCGGCGAGCACCGGCTCGTCCGCGGCGAGGACCTTTCCCGGCTGAACGTCGCGTTCTTCACGCTCAATAGCTGGCTCTCCGTCGTGCTGTTCGCCGGAACGGCGATCGATCGACTGCTCGCGCGCTGAACGCACCCTCGAGAGACGGCGCGCGACGCCCGGACGCCGGGCCAGAGGGGTCGCGTCGTTTCCGCGGAAGACGTGAGCCCCGGCGAGCCGCCCCTACGGGTGCGCGATGAGCACGAGGGCCGGCGCGCGCGCGACGACGCACGCGAGCGCGCGGCCCAGGGTCTCGGGATCGAGAGAGGCGAAGGACTCGTCGAGGACGACGAGCTCCGTCCCTTGTAGGAGCGCCCGCGCGACGAAGAGTCTCCCCTTCTCTCCGTGCGAGAGCTGCCATCCCGACTCGCCGAGCTGCTCGTCGAACCCCGAAGGCATCCGCGCGAGGAGCTCGGCGAGGCCGAGCTCGGTACAGATCTCCTCGGCGAGGGCGTAGTCGGCGGAGATCGGCGGCCAGTTGCGTCCGAGCAGCAGGTTGAACGCCAGGCTCTGCGAGAAGACGTGGTTCTCGTGGAACTGCGGCGCACAGGCGACGTGGCGGCGCCACCCGTCGAGGCCGAGCGTCGGTCCGTCGAGGCCGCGCACCGTGAGCAGGCCCGTCGACGGGCGGCGAAGCCCCGAGATGAGGGCCGCCAGGGTGGACTTCCCCGATCCCGAGACTCCCTCGAGGAGCACCTTGTCCCCGCGCTCGACCGAGAGCGTCGCGCCGCGGAGGACCGGCTCGCCGCGGTCGCGATAGCGGTAGCCGACGTCGCGAGCGATCAGGATCGTCTGACGGTCCGCGGGGGCGGTCGGCGACAGGAGCGCCGGCGCGGGCACGACCTCCGGCTCGGCGGCCGCGCGGGCGATGGGGGCGATCTGGTCCCACGCGATCCACGCATCGGAGAGACTGCCCGAGGCTGCCGCGAGGCGCGAGAAGCCCCTCGCCCCGAGCAGCACGCCACCGATGCTCGCCGCGAGCAGGCCGGCCGATGCTCGGCCTGTTGCGATCGCCATGGCGAGCGCGGCGAAACCCGCGACGATCCAAGCCGAAGGCACCGTGGCCAGGAACGCCTCAGCACGATCCATCTCCCGCGCCGCGCCCAGGTAGGCGGACTGTGGCGCATCCTCGTCCCCATGCCAGTCCCTCTCCTGCGCGAGCCTGGTCCGGTGGCCGATCATGCGCTCCACGAGATCGTGCGTGAGCCGGAGGCGCGCCGCCGCCCACGAGCGCCGCGCGCGAAGGCTCCGCGCCGAGAGCAGGACCGTGGCCGCGATCCCCATGCCGAGCACGACCACCTGGATCGGCGCCGCTCCCATCGCGAGGACGCCGCCGCAGATGGCGATCTCGACGAGGCCGATCGCAAGGTCGAGCATCCCCGCCAGGCCGAGGGTCTCCACCGCCTCCGACTCGATCACCTTGCCGAGGAGCTGGCCGACGCCCTGGCCGCGCAGGTCGTCGGGAGAGAGGCGAAGGGCTCCCGCAAGGAGCCGGCTCTTCAGGAGCGCTCCAGCTCGCAGCGCGAACGTGCGAGACGCCCACGTCGCGGCGAGACGGCACGGGATCAACGCGCCGAGGAGCAGCGCGAACGCCCAGAGCCACCCCGGTTCGATGCGCCCCTCGAGCGCACCCTCACCGAGGACGGCGAAGGCGAGGACTCCGAGGCCGTACTCGAGCACCGTGGCGACGAGAAGCGTCGCGGCGCGCCACGGAAGGCCCGCCCTCCGGGCCTGGCGCGCGATGCTCCCGCCCGGCGGGTAGCGCAGGAGCCAGCAGCCCGCAAGAGGTTCTCCGCGCAGCCGGTCCGCGACGATCTTCGCGATCGCGCGCTCCGCACGGCTCCGCGCGACGCCCACATCGGACAGGAGCTCCTCGATCTCGCGACGCACGGGCTCGACGGCGGATGCCGCGAACGCCGTCTCGAGAAGGCCGACGTCGACGTCCTGGATCGACTGGTCGGGCGCCAGGCAGCGCACATGGGATCCCCGGGCGGCGACGAGCAGGACCACGCGACCGTTCTCGAGGAAGAGGAGCGCGGGCGCGGCCGACCGCAGCATCGCGGCGACCTCGGACACGGAGACCGCCGTCGGCTCGGCCTCCAGACCGAGGGCGCGCGCCGCGCCGTGAACGTACCGGCGCAGGACCTCACCGCCCTGGAGCGCGTCGTCGCACGGACTGCCGGGATCGCGGCCGGACGTCCCGAGCCCCGCCCTCTCGGCCAAGGCCCGCATGCCTTCGCCGAGGCGTGCGAACGGCCACGCGACCCGATCGAGCTCACCCTTCATCGCACCCTCTCCTCTTCGAGCACACGTCCATCCTCGACGAGCCACCTCTTCCAGGCGAAGCTCTCCCACACACCGCGCTCCGCGGAGAGCAGCGCCGCGTAGCGCGACCCTCTCGCGCCGCCAGGACCGCCGGATCGCCGTCCTCGACGATCCGCCCCTCATCGACCACGATCACGCGCGGAAAGCCGGTCGTGTCCGCCACGTCGTGCGTGACGCAAAGGAGCGTCGCGCGCGCAAAGGCCCGGCGCGCGCGGGACAGGAGCTCCCGGCGATCGTGCGACCCGAGGCCGCGGAAAGGCTCGTCGAGGATGGCCAGCCGCGCCCCCGCGCGTCCGAGCGCGCGCCCGAGGCGAACCCGCTGCCCCTCGCCCCCGGAGACGAGGCCGCCTCCCTCGCCGAGCGGTGTCTGCAGACCCTCCGGCAGGACCTTCAGCACCCCCTCGAGATCGGCGGTCCGTAGCGTGTCGGGGATCGAAGACGCCGCATCGGGCGGCGCACCGTAGAGGAGGTTCTCGAGCAGCGTCCTGTTCCAGAGATGGAGCTCCGGGTCGACCCATGCCGTCACGGAGCGAAGAGCGCCGAGGAGCGACCCCGACAGCGGCAGCCCCTCGACCTCGATCGATCCCTCCGCGGCGCGATGCCAGCCGAGCAGCAGGCCGACGAGAGAGGACTTTCCGGCTCCCGAGCTTCCCACGATCGCGACGTGGGCTCCCGCAGGCACGGAGAGCGTCACGTCCGTGAGGATCACGTGGCCGCCGGCGATCACCTTGACGGAGCGCAGGTCGATGGCGACGCCGCTCCCGGACGGGATCGCGGCGGCTTCGCCGGTGAAGGCCTCGGGTGCCCCGAGCGGCTCGAGGAGGCGGAAGGTCACGTTGCGGTAGCCCGGATACTGGCGGGCAACGAAGGCGACCTCCTGGCCGAGTGACGGGAGCGCGAGCGCCCAGTAGAGCAAGAGGAGCGCGCTGCCGCCACCACCCTCGGATCGCATCGCGAAGTCAGCCAGGATGGCGCACGCGAGCATCAGCCCGAAGAGCGCGGTCGTCCCTTCGAAGAAGAGGAGCGCGCGCAGGTGGGAGCGCCCGGCGTCGGCCCACGTCGTCAGGAGCTTCTCGTGCTCTCGCCGGATCGATCGCTCGCCGGCGTGCGTGCGCAGGGCGACCAGTCCCTGCAGCGCATCGAGCATGATCCGCGACAGCGCGGCGGCATGCGTGCGCACCCGCAGGTCGCGGTCGCGCAGTGGCGCCTGGGCAAGGAGGGGCAGGACGATGGACACGGCGGCGCAGGCGAGCGCGACGGGAGTGGTCCCCGGCGAGAGCCAGGCGATGCCCGCGACGATGGCCGCCATCTCCGCTCCGAGGCGCAGCACGCGCGCGGCGGCGTCCGGAAGCTGGCGCACCACGTGGATGGTGTGGCTGCGGGCCGCCATGTCCGAGACGGGGCGGCTCCTGAAGTAGCGATCGGGAAGCCGCGGGAGCTTCGCGAGGAAGGCGATCCTGAGGCGGCTTTCCAGGTGACGACCGAGCCGGCGCATCTCGAGCGCGACCGGCAGCTCGATGAACGCGAGGCCGCCCGCGAGCGCCATCACCCATCCAAGAGCACCGATCCGGGCCAGCGGCAGCGGCAGGCGCGAGACAGCTTCGATGAGCCCGCGAAGGGCGATCGCCTCGATCACGGTCAGGACCGCCGCGGCCGAGAGCGCTCCCGCGGTGAGGACGAGGCTCGAGAGCCCGTCCTGGCGCACGAGCCTCAGGAGCTCGCGCCATGGCCTCTGCGGCGGCTCCTCGATCGCGGCCTTCAGCTCCGGCGACAGATCCTCGCAGGGCGTCTCGGAACGGCCGAGGATCCGTACGACGATCGCCCCGCGCAGGAGCAGCGTGTCCCGATCGGCAGGGGTGACGGACCAGTAGTCTCTCGGGATCGCCGCGATCGCCTTCTCGTAGCCCTTGCCGACCAGGGCCTCGAGAGCTCGTTCGGCCTCGCGACCCCGCGCGAGCCCCCCGGCGCCGACGAGTGCCTCGACCATGCGTGCCGCGGCGTCGAGGAGCGCGAAACCCTTGTGCGTCCCGTCGGACTCCGCGCGCGCGACCATGGCCGCACCGCCGTCGGGAAGCCCGATGCGCGCTAGGCGCGCGCCGAGCGGCTTGCGAAATTCGGGCTCGGCGGTGAACGCACGCCAGTCCGCTGCCGGGACGCGATGCTCGTGGGTGAAGAGGCTCGCGAGCAGCGCGCGGCGCGTCGTGTATGTGCGCCCGACCGCCGGGTCCATCACCTGCACCAGCGGACCGTGCATCCGCCAGAGGACGACGAAGTGCGTCGCGCCGTCCGGGAGGCGCACGACGGTCAGTGCCGGCAGGACGCCTGCCTCGGGCACGAGCACGTCCTCCTTCGGATACATGCGCTGCTCGGCCTGAAGCCCGAGCGAGATCGCGATCCTCTCGAGCGTGCTGACGGACGTCCCGTCCACGTCGGTCTGACACGCCTCGCGGAGCCTCCCGTAGCTCGCGTGGATCCCGAAACCTTCGAGGAGGCACTTGAGCGTCGCCGGTCCGCAGTCGATGGCCGACGTCTGCACGACCTCCGGCGCAAGGAGGCTCCGCCTCGTCCCCCGCGTGCTACCGGTCCGCATCCTCGTCTTCGTGGACGTGGCCAGGGTCGCCCTCGCTTGCCGGCTCAGGGGAAGGCGAAGTGGCAACGCCGCCTGATTGCGCGACAACCTGGGAACGCTCCTGCCGCACGGGAACCCCGCGTTCCTCTCGCTGCCTCCCGAGCGAACGAAGGAGGAGGGTCGCCGGTGCGACATCCTCGACGCGGATCTGGAGGCTCCCCGGCAGCCCGTGCTTGAGCGGGACATCGGGTCGCTTCGACGCGAGCGCAAGCTCGACCCGCACCAGTCCGTCTCGCGGCTCGGACGCCACGAGGGTCACCCTGCACGGCAAGCTCCCGTACTCGAGCCACGGGTAGGCCGAGAGGTGCATGGCTCCGGGCTGACCCGGCTCCACCCGGCCCAGCACGGCGGAGGGAGGGAAGAGCGCGACGACGCGGAGGTCGCCGTCGGGGATGATCGTGCCGAGCGACTCCCCGGGGGAAACGAACGCGCCGACGGAAAGGTCGCTCTTCATCTCCCCGATGCGCCCGTCGATCGGTGCGACGATCTCGTTGTGCTCGATGACATGGGAGAGCCCCTCGACCGTCCTCTGCGCCACCGTGGCATCACTCACGAGCCTCTCGAGCCGCCCGCGAAGCCGTTCGAGCTCGGTCCGCCGGTCGCTCTGCGCCGCGAGCGCCTCGCTCTCCAGACGCTCGATGCGAAGCCGCGCGGCCTCGGCGGTGCCGCGCTTGCCCTGGGCGTCCGCCTTCGCGCGCTCGAGCTCCTCTTGCGAGATGTGGCCGTCCTTGGCGAGCTCGATCGCGCGCTTCGCTTTTTCTTCGGCGAAAAACGCCTGGGTCATCGCCTCCATCGAGAGAGCGCGCCCCTCCTGAAGCGATGCCTCGCCGGCGCGCTTCGCATCGGACAGCCCCTGCTCGACCGCCGCGATCTGCTGCTTCAGGGCTTCCATCTCGCGCACGAGCCCGTCTCGCCGGGCGACCTGCGCCTCCTCTTGCTTTCGCAGCAGGTCGGTGTCGAGCCTCGCCAGCACGTCTCCGGCGCGGACGCGGCGACCGAGAGACATCGAGAGCTCCGACAGCTCGCCGCTCTGGTCCGGCGCCTCGATCCTGCGCGGTGCCTGGTCCGCCTCGAGCCGCGCGCGGTCGGTGACGGCATAGACCGGAACCCGCGCGAGGAGCGACCACAGCGTCCAGGCAGACAGGATGGCCACGGCCAGGATGGCCGCGAGGTTGCGCAGACGGTCCGCCCGGTCCGCTTCGATGGCGCGCCAGGTTCGAGAGAAGGCGATCACGCGCGCGCCGGGGAAAGACCCGGCCCCACGTCGGGGCCGGGGCTCAGGAACCTACTTACTTCTTGACGTTGTGATTCCGGCTGCAGCCGGCCTTCACATCGGTCTTGACCTTCATGGAGGTCTCCCTTCGTCGGGCCCTGGGCCCGAGCCAGGGACACGTTATCACAGCGCTGTCAACGGCGCCACGTGTAGCGGACCTTCAGCGCCACCTCGTCCTCTGTCGTGTCGAAGCCGTGCCACCCGCGCTCTCCGAGCCTGCGCTCCCACCCGCGGTTGTAGACGAGGAAGACGTCCATGCCGGACCGGGGCTGCCACCGGAGCCGTGTGTTGAGGCCGAGGTTCCTGGACTCGGAGTCGTACTGGACATCCGCGGTGACGGTGAGATCCGGCGAGAAGGCCACCACCGTCGTTCCCTGCCAGAGCCTGACGACGAAGTCGCCTTCGCTCAGCCGAGCGTCGTCCGTCTCGTTGGAGATCGCAAGCTCCACGCGGCCCCCCGGCGTCGTGTAACGGGCGTAGGGCTCGAGCTGCACGAGCCTCCCGGTGTAGAACGTGCCGAACCAGATCGACGCGCCGATCCGCCACGGACGGCTCTCGGAGGACTCGGCCTCTGCCCGGTAGCGGGAGAACCGATAGTCGCCCGCCGGGATGACGACTCCCTCGGCGATCTCGAAGGGCTCGTCCAGATGCTCGAACGAGGGGTCGACGTCGACCTCGAAGTGCTCTCCCGATTGCGTCTCGACGTTCCAAGGGGAAACGAAGGCATCCCAGCTCTGGACCTGTCCGTGGAGGTCCTCGATGTAGGTCGGGTAGAGCTCGAAGAAGAACTGGCGGATCCACGTGGAGAAGAACCCGATCTCGGGACGTGGCTGGAACGAGCATCCGGCCGCGTACCATCGGCTCCCCGGACGGGGCAGGAACCCGAGCGCCGGATCGAGCCCCTCGCCGAACTGGCGCGCCGTCACGAACCAGTTCCACAGATCGTTCGGGTACCCGACCTGCGCTCCGAACCCGCTGCGGCTCCCGTCGGGGACGTCGCCATCGGTGCGCGCGATCCACGCTCCGGCTTCCATGTTCTTGTCGCCGCGAAACGTCGACGTCTTCCACTGGAGATCGGCTCCCACGAGCTGGTTTCTGCTGACACCGTCCGGATCGCCCGACGTGCCGATCACGCCGGCGCGAAAGCCGTCGGCGAAGTCGTAGGTGAAGCGGCCCGCGTAGAGGTCGCTTCCTGGCAACCCCGGCTCGTCCTTCGTGGCGACGCCGAGGACGCCGATCCCGAAGCTCCCGGCGTGCCCGATGAGCTTGAGCCCCCCGAGGAGGCCCACGGGCTTCTCGTCGTAGAGCCCTATGCGCCTGGTGAAGAACGGGATGAAGTCGAACTCGATGCCGAGCCCGAAGTCGAACTGGTTCGCGCCCTCCGTGAAGAAGGCGCGCTTCTCGGGGAAGAACAGGGGGAAGCGCGTCAGGTTGACCTGCCGCGTGTCCACCTCGGTCTCCGCGAAGTCGGTGTTGACGGTGAGCACGGCGGCGAGATCGGGTCCGAGGTTGTAGCTGACGTCGAGTCCGAGCTGCCCGAGGAGGTTGCGCCGATCCTCGACCTGATCCCGCTCGAAGCGAACGACCCCGTACGGAACGACCGAGAGCCCGACGCCTTGATGGAGGGACCCCACGCCCTCCAGGCTTCCCGCCCGTCTCAGGTCCAGGAGAGAGGCATCGAGGGTGGCTCCGGCCCACCGAAGCGCCACGCGATCCCTGGCCACCACGCGCTCGACGTTGAAACCCCACGAGTCGCCGCGGAAGCGCAGCGACCGCGCGGGGATCCGGATCTCCGCGGTCCACCGGTCGGGCCCGCGCGTCACGCGCGCCGTCCAGATCGCGTCCCAGTCGAGTGACTCGCCGTTGCTCGAGATCAGGCCGTCGGCCCTGGCCCCGGCCGCGTTCACGCGGAAGACATATCCGGTGTTGCGATCGCCGAAGGTGTCCAGGACGAGAGTGACGAGATCGTCTCCTTCCATCTCCCCGTCGCGGCGCAGAGTGTGGACGGCGATGCGATCCGGCTCGGGATCCATGCAGGTGACGCCGACGTAAAGGTTCGTCTCGTCGACGAGCAGCCTCACCTCGGTTCGATACGGCGTCGGCTCGCCAGGATGCGGCGATTGCTGGGCGAGATCTCCGATCGCGCCCGCCGTCGTCCAGGCCGCATCGTCGAGCACCCCGTCGATGGAGACGGCCGTGGCGGCGCGCTCCGCGCGGACGCTCGGCGCGATCTCGACCTCCTCCGCGCGCGCCACAGCCGAGAGCAACGTCGTGACGGCGACCGCGCGCTTCAGCGTCCGCACGCGGGCATCATAGCCCGCACGGGCCCGCACGTGGCCCGCAGGGGCCCGCGGGCGGCGGCGTTCAGACGGGCTCGATCGTGGCGAGCAACGCCCCGGCTTCCACCGAGTCCCCGGGCGCGACCTTCACCTGCCCGACCTTCCCGTCGCGCGACGCTTTGAGCTCGTTCTGCATCTTCATCGCCTCCACGACGATGAGGCCTTGCCCCTTCGCCACCACCTGGCCGGCGGAGACGAGCACGCGCACGACCTTTCCGGGCATCGGCGCCGTGATCCTCTGGTGCCCCGTCCGGGCCTTTCCGCCGACGTCGCCGTGGCGGCTCGCGTGCGTGAGCAGGACGTCGTGCGCGACGCCCGACACGACCACGCGGGACATGTGCAGGCCTGGCTCGCTACCCGCTTGCAGGGCAATCGACACGTCGAAGGAGCGCCCGTCGAGGATCACGGAGTAGGCGTCCTGTCCGAGCTCCACGACGTCCGCGCCGACGGGTGTGCCGTCCATGAGGACGCGGACCGCGCCGGTCCGGTCCTTCACGAGCTCCAGATCGTGACGGCGGCCGTCGACCTCGACGTGGAGCTTCATGGCAGGAGGTACTGGCTCGCCCCGCGCGGCAAGGCAGACCGCTTCCACGGAGACGTCCCGTCTTTCTCCGGCGCGGCGCCACCTTGGTGGCGATGATGATGGAGCGCCGCCACGAGGGCGGCCACTTTCGCGTGGCCGTTTCCTCGGGCCGGCGTCTTGCGCTCCTCGAGGAGATGGGTGTGATAGCGGCCGGCGGCGACGTCGGGATCGGCGAGCAGCGCCTCGTGCAGCGGCTGGTTCGTCTGGATCCCGAGCACCCGCACCTCGCGCAGCGCCCGCCGCATGCGCGCGAGCGCGGTCGGCCGGTCCGGGCCGTGCGCGCAGATCTTCGCGAGCAGGGGGTCGTAGTGAATCGAGACCTCCCACCCCTCGTAGATACCGCTGTCGACGCGCACGGACGGTCCCGAGGGGAGGGCGAGCTTCGCGATGCGGCCCGGAGAGGGCAGGAACGTCTCCGGATCCTCGGCGTAGAGGCGGCACTCGATCGCTGCGCCCGAGAGTTTCACGTCCTTCTGCTCGAACGGGAGCGCCTCCCCCGCGGCAATGCGGATCTGGAGCGTCACGAGGTCGAGCCCGGTCACGAGCTCGGTGACGGGATGCTCCACCTGGAGCCGCGTGTTCATCTCGAGGAAGTAGAAGCGGCCCGAGGCATCGAGCAGGAGCTCGACGGTGCCGGCGCCCACGTACCCGACCGCCGCGGCCGCCTTCACGGCAAGCTCCGCCATGCGCTCGCGCAGCGCCTCTCCGACGGCCGGGGACGGGCACTCCTCGATCACCTTCTGGTGGCGCCGCTGCAGCGAGCAATCGCGCTCGCCGAGGTGGAGCGTGTGGCCGTGGGCGTCCGCGAGCACCTGGATCTCGACGTGGCGCGGGCGCTCGAGGTAGCGCTCGAGGTAGACCGCGTCGTTTCCGAAGGCGCGGAGGGCCTCGGACCGTGCCTGCTCGTAGGCCGATGCGAGCTCGGCGGGATCGCGCACGAGCCTCATCCCCTTGCCCCCGCCTCCCGCCGACGCCTTGACGAGAATCGGAAAGCCGATGCGCGCGGACTCGGACTGAAGCTCGTCCAGGCTCCTCACTGGACCGTCCGATCCGGGCACCGGATCGACGCCGGCGTCCTTCATCCGCCGCCGGGCCGCCACCTTGTCTCCCATGGCGCGGATCGCCGCGGCGGGCGGACCGATGAAGACGATCCGAGCCCGCTCACAGGCCTCCGCGAAGTCCGCATTCTCCGACAGGAAACCGTACCCCGGATGGATCGCCTGCGCGCCGCTCCTCCTCGCGGCGTCGATCACCTTCTCGATCGAGAGGTAGCTCTCGGAGGCGGCGGCGGGCCCGATGAGGTGCGCCTCGTCGGCCGAGACCACGTGCAGCGACGCGCGATCGGGCTCGGAATAGACCGCGATCGAGCGGATGCCGAGATCACGGCACGCGCGGATGACACGTACGGCGATCTCGCCGCGGTTCGCGACGAGGACCTTGTCGAAGCCTACTCCCACTCGAGCTCGATCTTCCGGTCGACGTTGCCGATGCCGACGTTGAGCTGCCTGGTCTTTCCGGCCTTGAAAGACGTCGAGACCCTATCCATGGTGTCGACGCCCGAGCCGTTGACGCGCACGCGCACCTCGTGCTCTCCCGGAGACACGGAGATGGACTTCGAGAGCTTCGACTCCTCCCCGATCTGGAACCGCTTGATCTTGATCAGGGCCTTGCCCTTGCCCTCGAACCCCTCGTCCATGACGAGCTTCCCGTCAACCCAGACCGTGATGGTCCCGCTCTCGAGCCGGTGCTCGAAGTTGATCGCGAGCGTCGATCCCTCTCCGGCACTCTCGACGCCTCCGTCTCCCGGGGGAGGTGCGCCGTGCGTGGCCGCGGGCTCTCCGCCATGGCCGGCGTGCCCTGCAGGAGCAGGAGTGCTGTCGGGTCCCTTCGCGACCTCCGTCGGCTTCGCCGTGGGGTGCTCGCCCATGCCGGCCATCGTCGGCGAGGGCGATGGCGTCGGAGACGCCGACGGGCTCGGCATGGGCATCGGCGTCGGCGTCCTCTTCGCGAGCTCCTCGTCGCGCTTGCTCTTGCGCGCGCGGTCGAGAAGATCGAACGCTCTCTGGTTGCCACCATCCTCCTTGAGGATCGCGTTGCAGATGTCGATCGTCTTGTTGTAGTCCCCGGCGACGTAGGCCTGAGTGGCGTCGTTGTAGAGCCCTTCGAGACGCTGCTTCTTCGCAAGCTCCGCCGGGTCCGGGGTCGGCAAGGTCGGTGATGGCGGGGCGGCCGTCGTGGGCGGCGGGGACGGTATGGTCGGGGACGGCGGTGCGACGGTCTGGGTGGGCGTGACGATCGTGGGCGGCGGCGTGGGGGTCGGGATGGGGACGACCGGCTTACGCAGGAACACGAGGTAGACGACGATCGCAACCGTCGCGAAGAACAGGAGCGCGAGCCCGCCCGCCACGCCGATCAGGAGCCCGCCCGTCTTGCCGACCGACGCGAGCGTCGCTTGCGACTGCTCCACGCGTGTCGCCGATGCCGTGGAGGCCATCGATCGATCCGAGCGCGTGACGTCCGCCTCGCTCGGCCTGGCCACCGTCCGGGAGCGCGCCGACGGCGGCCCACCCACCGCGCGCGTCTGCTCGGCGTAGTCGACCGTGTTGTCGGCGTCGGGGACCAGCACCGCCTTCATGTCGCGCACGAACTCCATGCAGTTCGCGTAGCGGTCCTCGGGCTGCTTCGCGAGCACGTGCAGCATCACGTCCTCGACCTCCGCGGGGAGGTCGGGCCGGTGCTGCCGCACGGGCGTCGGATCGCGGTTCACGATCTGGTAGCTGAGGGTGGCCAGGTTCTCGCCCGCGAACGGCTTCGCGTTGGTGAGCAGCTGGTAGGCCACCACCCCGAGGCTGAACAGATCGGCGCGGCCGTCCACCTGGCGCCCGGAGATCATCTCGGGAGCCATGAACGTGGGCGTGCCGAGGTAGGCCCCGGTCTGGGTCAAGGTCGACGAGTCGAGCTTGGCGATGCCGAAGTCGGTCACCTTCACGCGCCCGTTGGGCATCAGCACGATGTTCGCCGGCTTGATGTCCCGGTGGACGATGCCGTTCCTGTGGGCATAGTCGAGCGCGTCACCCACCTGCGCGAGCACGCTGATCACCTCCTCGGGAGGCAGCGGGCCGCGCGCCCTCAGGACCTTAGAGAGATCGTCGCCGGTGATGAACTCCATGGCGAAGAACGTGGTGTCGGAGAAGCGGTCCTCGCCGACGTCGTAGACCGTCACGATGTTCGGATGGGAGAGGACGCCGGCGGCGCGCGCCTCGCGCTGGAACCTCTCCTTGCGCATCTCCTGCTCCTCGGTGGAGATCCCCTGCTGCGGGAGGATGGTCTTGAGGGCGACCTTGCGCCCGATCGCGGGATCGACCGCCTCGTACACCACGCCCATCGCTCCCTTGCCGAGCTCGCGGACGATCTCGTAGCGACCGAGGTTCTTGGTGGCGGCCATCTCTAGCTAGACCCCGGTCACAGCGGGATGTTCCCGTGCTTTCGAGGCGGATTGCCGTCGCGCTTCGTGCCGAGCGATCCGAGCGCCGCGCAAAGCTTGCGCCGCGTGTCCCGGGGGCGGATCACTTCGTCGATGAACCCGCGCTCGGCCGCAACGTAGGGCGTGGAGAACTTTTCCCGGAGCTCCCGGATGCGCTCCGCGCGAAACGCCTCGCGCGCGGCGCGATCCTCGATGCCCGAGAGCTCGCGGCGGTAGATAATCCCGACGGCCCCCTCCGGTCCCATCACGGCGATCTCGGCGCCCGGGTAGGCGAAGTTCACGTCCGTCCTGATGTGCTTGCTCGCCATCACGCAGTAGGCGCCTCCATAGGCCTTGCGCGTGATCACGGTGAGCTTCGGGACCGTGGCTTCGGCGAAGGCGTAAAGGAGCTTCGCGCCGTTTCGGATGATACCGCCGAACTCCTGTGCGGTGCCGGGGAGGAACCCAGGGACGTCCTCGAACGTGACCAGCGGGATGTTGAAGGCGTCGCAGAACCTCACGAACCTCGCGCCCTTGATCGAGGCATTGATGTCGAGGCAACCGGCGAGGATCGAGGGCTGGTTCGCGACCACGCCGACCACCTGCCCGGCGAGGTGCCCGAGCCCGACCACGATGTTCTGCGCGAAGCTCGCGTGCACCTCGAGGAACCGCCCGTCGTCGACGACGCGGGAGATGACCTCCTTCATGTCGTAGGGCTGGTGCGGGCTCTCGGGCACGATCTCGTCGAGCTCCGGGTCCACGCGCTCAGGATCGTCCCTCGTGGCGCGGCGCGGCGGCTCCTCCAGGTTGTTCGCGGGCAGGTACGAGAGAAGCTCGCGGATCAGCGCCAGGCACGCCCGGTCATCGGGAGTCGCGAAGTGCGCCACCCCGGACACCGAGGCGTGCGTCTCGGCGCCGCCGAGCTTCTCCTTGGTCACCTCCTCGTGCGTCACCGTGCGGATGACGTCGGGGCCGGTCAGGAACATGTAGGAGGTACCCTCCACCATGATCACGAAGTCGGTGATCGCAGGGGAGTAGACCGCGCCGCCGGCGCACGGTCCCATGATGGCCGAGATCTGGGGCACCACGCCGGACGCGAGCGTGTTGCGCAGGAAGATGTCGGCGTAGCCGCCGAGGCTCATCACACCCTCCTGAATGCGCGCGCCCCCCGAGTCGTTGAGCCCGACGATCGGGGCGCCCATCTTCATCGCGAGATCCATCACCTTGCAGATCTTCCGGGCGTTGGTCTCCGAGAGGGACCCTCCGAAGACCGTGAAGTCCTGCGCGAAGACGAAGACCGTGCGCCCTTCGATGCGGCCTCGCCCGGCGACCACGCCATCGCCGGGCACCTTCTCCTTCTCCATGCCGAAGTCGAGGCAGCGGTGCGTGACGAGGCGGTCGGTCTCCTCGAACGTGCCCTCGTCGACGAGGAGCTCGACCCTCTCCCGGGCCGTGAGCTTCCCCTCGCGATGCTGCCGCTCGATGCGATCGGCGCCGCCCCCGGCGAGCGCCTCGCGCTCGTGGGCCTCGAGGGCGGACAGGGAGGCAGCAACGCCTCCCGGCGCGCCCTCGGTCCCGGACACGTCGTCCGCCATCCGCTACGTCCCGAGCGTCTTCCTGTAATCGGCGAGGAACTTCTCGAGGCCGATGTCGGTGAGCGGGTGCTTCAGGAGCCCGTCGATCACCGAGAACGGGACGGTGCAGATGTGGGCGCCCATGCGCGCCGCCTCGAGGACGTGGATGGGGCTCCGCACGCTCGCCACCAGCACCTCGGTGTCGAACCCGTAGTTGTCGAAGATCTGCACGATGTCCAGCACCATCTCCATGCCCGGCGAGCTGACGTCGTCGAGCCTGCCGACGAACGGGCTCACCATCGACGCCCCCGCCTTGGCGGCCAGGAGCGCCTGGACCGGCTGGAAGATCAGCGTCGTGTTGACCTTGATCCCTTCGCCCGAGAGCCTCTTGATGGCCTTCAGCCCGTCCCGGATCATCGGGATCTTGACGGTGATGTTGGGCGCGATCTTGGCGAGGGTCAGGCCCTCCTTGATCATCGCCTCGGCTTCCGTCTCGACCACCTCGGCGGAGACGCTGCCCTTCACGATGTCGCAGATCTCGCGCAGGACGTCCTCGCGCTTCCTCCCGGCCTTCGCGATGAGTGACGGGTTGGTGGTGACGCCGTCGAGCACCCCGAGGGCGTTCGCCTCGCGGATCTCGTTCACGTTGGCGGTGTCGATGAAGATCTTCATGACTCTCCCCCTTCTCCTTGATCAGTAGTGCCCGCCGCGTCCGGCGGCTCGGCCTCCGGGCT
The DNA here is from genome assembly GCA_046331505.1 of Acidobacteriota bacterium. Taxonomy (GTDB): domain Bacteria; phylum Acidobacteriota; class Vicinamibacteria; order JAXLQT01; family JAXLQT01; genus JAXLQT01. The sequence continues at coordinate 64,722 of JAXLQT010000018.1, read as the reverse complement.
CCCGGGCGACCCTTCCACCCCCTCCTCGATCTTGGCGAGCGCGACGACCTCGTCGCCCTCGGCGATGTCGATGATCTTGACGCCTTGCGCTCCGCGCCCCTGCTCCGAGATGTCCTTCACGCCCGTGCGCAGGATCATGCCCGACGCGGAGACGAGCAGCACCTCTTCCTCGGCCGTGACGTAGCGGATACCGATGACGCCGCCCTTGCGATCGACGAGCTTGATGTTGACGAGCCCGAGCCCGCCGCGGCCCTGGGGCCGGTACTCGGATGCCGACGTGCGCTTGCCGTAGCCCTTGCCGGTGAGCGTGAGGATGAACCCCTCGTCGCTCTCCACCACGGCCATGCCGACCAGCCGGTCGCCCTCGCGCAGCTCGATCCCCTTGACGCCGCGCGCGAGCCTTCCCATCTCGCGCACGTCCTTCTCGTGGAAGCGGATCGCCATCCCCTGCGCGGTGGCCAGGAAGAGGTCCTTGTTGCCGTCGGTGAGCTTGACGTCGAGAAGCTCGTCGCCCTCGTCGATGGTCAGGGCGATGATGCCGGCGGCGCGCGCGGTCTTGAAGGCCGAGAGCTCCGTCTTCTTCACGATGCCGTTCTTCGTCACGAGCACGATGAAGCGGTCGTCCACGAACGCCGGCACCGAGAAGAACGCCGCGACCTTCTCCTCCGACGCGAGGTTCAGGAGGTTCACCACGGCCTGTCCCTTGCCGGTCGTCGCCACGGCGGGGATCTCGTGCACCTTCAGGTAGCGCACCTTCCCCAGGTTCGTGAACACCATGACGTACTCGAGCGTCCCGGCGACGAAGAGGTGCTCGACCCAGTCTTCCTCGGCGGTGCGCATGCCGATGCGCCCCTTGCCTCCGCGCCGCTGGCTCCGGTAGGCGGCCGCCGGCGTGCGCTTCACGTACCCGCCATGGGAGCAGGTCACCACCATGTCCTCGGGGGCGATGAGGTCCTCGCGCGAGAGATCGCGCGCGTCCTTGACGATCTGCGTCAGGCGGGGATCGGCGTACTGTTCCTTGACGGCCCGGGTCTCCTCGGCAACGATGGCCAGGATCCGCTCCTCGTCGGCGAGGATCGCCTTCAGCTCTCCGATCCGCGCGACGGTCTCGGCGAGCTCGCTTTCCACCTTCTCCCGCTCGAGGCCCGTGAGGCGTTGAAGGCGCATGTCGAGGATCGCGCGCGCCTGGAGGTCCGAGAGCCCGAACCGATCGAGGAGCGCCTGGCGAGCCTCGTCGCCCGTCTGGGAACGGCGGATGAGGGAGATCACCTCGTCGAGGGCGTCCAGCGCTATCTTGAGGCCTTCGAGGATGTGGGCGCGCGCCTCGGCCTCGCGGAGCTCGAAGAGCGCGCGCCGGCGCACCACGTCTCGGCGGTGGTCCAGGAACGCGTGCAGGAGCCCGAGCAGATCGAAGACCCGCGGCTGCCCTCCGTGGATGGCGAGAAGGATGATGCCGAAGGTGGACTGGAGCGGGGTCAAGGCGAAGAGCTGATTGGCCACCACCTCGGGGTTCTCGCCGCGCTTCAGCTCGATCACGATGCGGATGCCGTCGCGGTCCGACTCGTCGCGCAGGTCCGAGATCCCCTCCAGGCGCCGCTCGCGCACGAGCTCGGCGATCTTCTCCACGCACTTGGCCTTGTTGAGCTGGTAGGGGATCTCGGTGAAGACGATCTGCTCGCGGTCCCCCTTCTTCTTCTCGATCTCGTAGCGTCCGCGTAGCTTGATGATCCCGCGTCCTGTGCGGTACGCATCCAGGATCCCGGTGTCGCCATGGATGATCCCGGCGGTCGGGAAGTCGGGGCCGGGGATGAGCTCGAGGATCTCGGCGAACGTCGCATCGGGCTTGTTCACGAGCAATAGCAGCGCGTCGCAGACCTCCCCGAGGTTGTGGGGCGGGATGTTCGTCGCCATCCCAACTGCGATCCCCGCCGCGCCGTTGACCAGGAGGTTCGGCACGCGCGACGGCAGCACCGTGGGCTCCTCCGTGGTGCCGTCGAAGTTCGGGAGGAAGTCGACCGTCTCCTTGTCGATGTCGACGAGGAGCTCCTGGGCGAGGCGCTGGAGGCGCGCCTCGGTGTAGCGGTACGCCGCCGGCGGGTCGCCGTCCATCGAGCCGAAGTTGCCCTTCCCGTCGATGAGCGGGTAGCGCATGTTGAAGTCCTGCGCCATGCGCACCAGCGCGTCGTAGACGCTCGCGTCGCCGTGGGGGTGGTACTTCTTCAGCACCTCGCCGACGACGCCCGCGCACTTGCTGTGCTTGCGTCCCGGCACAAGCCCCTCGCGCAGCATCGCGTAGAGGATGCGGCGGTGGACGGGCTTGAGCCCGTCGCGCACGTCGGGCAGAGCGCGTCCCACGATGACGCTCATCGCATAGTCCATGTAGGACTTGCGCATCTCCTCCTCGATGTTGACGGGGATCCTCCCCTCGAGCTCTGCCATCTCTATTGCGCGCCAGCAGCTCGGGGCGCTGCTACTTGCCCCCAAGCCCGGAGGGCCGCTCTTGGCGCGGCTTCCAGACCCTCCTCGCGGAGCCTACGGCCAGCCTTGAACCCCTTAGCTACTTTCACCACAGGCTCCTAGATGTCCAGGTTCGTGACGTCGAGGGCGTTCTCCTCGATGAACTTCCGCCGCGGCTCGACGGCATCGCCCATCAGGATCGTGAAGATCTCGTCGGCCTCGACGGCGTCCTCGACCTGCACGACGAGCAGCGTCCGCTTCTCGGGATCCATCGTGGTCTCGCGAAGCTCGTCGGCATCCATCTCGCCGAGCCCCTTGTAGCGGCTGATCTCGAGGCCCTTCTGCCCGAGCGAGGTGAGGATCGACAGGAGCTCCTCTTTGGTCTCGACGACTTGCGGGAGATCCGCGCCTCCCGTGATCGTGAAGCTCGTGTCCCGGAAGGGCTCGACCTGCCGCGACAGCTCGACGAGCTTGCGGAACGTCATGCTCCCGGCGAAGGCGTAGGAGAAGGGGCGGCGCGCGGCGCCCGCCTTCCTCGAAGCGGACAGAGCGAGGGCAAATCCCGCCTCGCCCTCGTCGGGCTGCACCTCGACGACGGCGCTCCGGTGGCGCACGAGCAGCCGCGACGCGAGGGAGTCGAGGAAGGCGCGATCCTCGAACGCCTCCTTCTCCACGAGCCTCGGCTCGCGGGAGAGGTCTTCGAGGAGCGCCCCGGGGTACCCCTTCTTCTCGAGGAGCGCGAGCCTCGTCCCGAGGAGCCGCAGGTCGGCGAGCCCGCTCTTCAAGCTCTCGCCGGAAAGCTCCTCGCCGGTCTTCTTGATGCGGACCGTACGCTCCTTGAGGGCGCGCTCGGTGAGGAAGAGCTGGAGCTCCTTGTCGTCCTTGAGGTACTGCACCTGCTTGCCGCGGGCGACCTTGTAGAGCGGCGGCTGCGCGATGTAGAGGTGGCCGCGCGCCACGAGCTCCGGCATCTGGCGGTAGAAGAACGTGAGGAGGAGCGTACGGATGTGGCTCCCGTCGACGTCGGCGTCCGCGAGAATGATGCACTTTCCGTAGCGGAGCTTCGCGATGTCGAAGTCCTCCTCGCCGATGCCCGTGCCGAGGGCCGAGATGAGGGTGCGGATCTCCTGGCTCCCGAGCATCTTGTCGAAGCGCGCCTTCTCCACGTTGAGCGGCTTGCCCTTCAGCGGGAGGATCGCCTGGTAGCGGCGATCGCGGCCGCCCTTGGCGCTGCCGCCGGCGCTCTCTCCCTCGACGATGTAGAGCTCGCACTTCTCTGGATCGCGCTCCTGGCAATCGGCGAGCTTCCCGGGGAGCGAGAACCCATCGAGGGCGCCCTTCCTGCGGACCAGCTCCTTCGCCTTGCGCGCGGCATCACGGGCGCGCATCGCCTCCACGCACTTCCCGACGATGCGCTTCGCGACGGGAGGGTGCTCCTCGAGGTAGGTCGCGAGCTTCTCGCCCGCGAGCGTCTCGACGACGCCCTTGATCTCGGAGTTGCCGAGCTTCGTCTTGGTCTGCCCCTCGAACTGCGGCTCGGGCAACAGCACCGAGAGCACGGCGGTCAGCCCTTCACGGACGTCCTCGCCCGAGAGCGTCGCCCCTTTCACTTCCTTCAGAAGGTCGTAGCGGGCCGCGTAGTTGTTGATCGAGCGCGTGAGGGCCGCTTTGAACCCGGCGAGGTGGGTGCCGCCCTCGTGGGTATTGATCGAGTTCGCGAACGAGAACATCGTCTCGGCGTAGGTGTCGTTGTACTGGAGGGCAACCTCGACGGAGACCTGGCCGGTATCACCGCGGAAGTAGACGGGCTCGGGATGGAGCACCTCCTTGTTCTTGTTCAGGTGCTCGACGAAGCTCTGGATCCCGCCCTCGTAGTGGAAGGCGTGCGCCTTGCCGTCGCGCTCGTCCTCGATCGTGATGCGCAGACCCTTGTTGAGGAAGGTCAGCTCGCGCAAGCGCTGGCTCAGAGTGTCGAACGAGAGCTCGGTGACCGGAAAGATGATGGCGTCCGGCTTGAACGTGACGCGGGTGCCCGTCTGGTGGGTATGACCCTTCACGCCGAGGGGCGTCTTTGGCACGCCCCGCTCGTACTCTTGCCTGTAGACGAAACCGCCGCTCTTGATCTCCAGATCGAGCTTCTCGGACAGCGCGTTCACGACGCTGACGCCGACGCCGTGCAGACCGCCGGATCGCTTGTAGGCCTTGCCCTCGAATTTGCCTCCGGCGTGGAGCTTGGTCATCACGACTTCCGCGGCGGAAATACCCTCGATAGGGTGCATGTCGACCGGGATCCCCCGGCCGTTGTCCTCGACGCTGCAGCTTCCGTCCGGGTGGAGCGACACCTTGATCTCGGTGCAATACCCCCCGAGCGCCTCGTCGACGGAGTTGTCCACGACCTCGTAAACGAGATGGTGGAGCCCGCCGACATCGGTGTTGCCGATGTACATGGCGGGGCGCTTGCGCACCGCTTCGAGGCCCTCGAGGACCACGATCGCCGTTGCGTCGTAGCGCTCGGGGGCGCCGCTCAGATCCGTCTCGCTCATCGCCTGGGAATCCTGCCGCGTGCCCAATCCAAAGCTCTCAATTATACCGTCCGGAGAGGCTCGGATCCCGCCTCCGGACGACGTTTTCGAGCTCCCGGATCAGACCCTCATCGGCATGATGACGTAGCGGTAGGGCGTGTCCTCGACCTTCTGCCCGGGCTCGCCCGCGGGGAGGAAGAGAGCCTGCGTCTCGGAGTCCTTCAGGCGGATCTCGATCTTCTCGGTCCCGACGGCGGAGAGGAAATCGAGCAGGTAGTGGGCGTTGAAGGAGACCAGGAGCTCGGGCCCCGACGACTCGTAGGGGATGTGCTCCTTGGCCTCGCCCATGTCGGGGCTTTCCGCCGACAGCTCGATGCGCTCGGCCGTGAAACCCACCTTGATCGCGTGCGTGCGATCCGACGAGAGGATCGCAACGCGCTTGACGGAGGCGGCGAGTTCCTCCCGATCGAGGGTGAAGACCCGCGGATGGCCGAGGGGGATCACCTTCTCGTACTGCGGGAAGCTGCCCTCGAGCGTCCGGGAGATCATCGTGCGGCTCTTCGAGCGGAAGAACACGTGCTTATCGTCCCTCGAGAATACGAGCGACTCCTCGTCGCCTTCGAGGAGGCGCTTGAGCTCCATCAGGGTCTTGCGCGGAAGCAGGATCTGGGGTGACGGCTCGGCGCCAGGGAGCGCCCCCACCGCGTAGGCCAGGCGGTGCCCGTCGGTCGCCACGATCGCGAGCTGCCCCTTGCCGAAGACGACGAGGCCACCGGACACCGCGAAGCGGCTCTCGTCGGTCGTGATCGCGAAACCCGTCTGCGACACGAGGCGCACCAGGAGGTCTCTCGGGAGCTCCACCTCGTGCTTCTGCGGGCACACGGGGATTGCCGGGAACTCCGTCTCCGGCAACCCCACGAGGCTGTACTGCGACCGGCCGCACGAGATCGAGAGCGTCCGGCCGTCGCGGCTCTGCAGGTGCACGTCGGCATCTGGGAGGGAGCGGACGATCTCGAAGAGCTTCTTCGCCGACACGGTGAGACCACCCGGACGCACGCACTGCGCCTCGAACTCCGTCACGAGCCCGATCTCGAGATCGGTTGCCGAGAGCACGGCGCGGCCCAGGGGTCCGCTCTCGGCCTTCTCGCCGCGCAGAAGCAGGTGAGCGAGAACGGGAAGCGTGTTCCGCTTCTCGACGATGCCCTGCAGGAGCCCGAGCTCCGAAGCGAGGACGGTCCTGTCGACGATCAACTCCATCGGCGATTACCTCGATTCGATCGACGCATGCATCCCGCTTCGTGTCGCCGCCGACCCAAAGGGGTGATGGATTCTCTCATGGGAACAACAAAGAAGAAGGGGCGTAGAAGATCTCGGACGAAGGCTCCGGGATGCTCGCCGGGCGCGCGTTTCCAGGGATTCCGGGCATGCGGAGAATCTGTGGAAAAGAGCGCCCGTTCTGTGAATCGAGCCGAACTTCAAGGGAGCGCCGATCCACTCACAGGCTTTCCACGAGCGCCGCCTGTGGGAAAACGGTCTAAGTAGTCGAGAGCGATGCAGAAAGGCTGTTGAGGAGCCTGTTGAGCTCGGGATCGGACTGGCGCAGCTTCTCGATCTTGTTGACCGAGTGGATGACGGTCGTGTGGTGCTTGCCGCCGAACTCCCGGCCGATCTCGGGGAACGACGCCTTGGTCATCTTCTTCGAGAGCCACATCGCCACCTGTCGCGGGAACGCGACGGACTTGTGGTTCGACCGGGAGCGGATCTCCGGGATCTTGAGGTCGTAGTACTCGGCGACGAGCTTCTGGATCCGGCCGATCGTGATGGGCCGGTCGTCTTCGGCGAGAAGGTCGGTGAGGCACTCGCTCGCCAGCTCGAGCGTGATCGAGCGTGACGTGAGCGACGCGTAGGCCATGACGCGGATGAGCGATCCTTCGAGCTCGCGGATGTTCGACTTCACGCGCGACGCGATGAAGAGGGCGACGTCCTGGGGAAGATGGACCGCCTCGACCTCCGCCTTCTTCTCGAGGATGGCGATCTTGGTCTCGAGCTCCGGAGGCTGGATGTCGGCGATCAGGCCCCACTCGAAACGTGATCGGAGCCGCTCCTCGATGGTCGGGATCTCCGCCGGCGGGCGATCGCTCGAGACGACGATCTGCCGGCCGCTCTCGTGGATCTCGTTGAACGTGTGGAAGAACTCTTCCTGCGTGCGCTCCTTCCCTTGAAGGAACTGGATGTCGTCCATCAGGAGCACGTCCGACTGGCGGTAGTGGCTCCTGAAGTCCATCAAACGCTGGCTCCGGATCGCATGGATCAGCTCGTTCATGAAGCGCTCGGCCGAGATGTAGGTGAGCCGGAGGCTGGTCCCCGACTTCAGGATGCGGTGGCCGATCGCGTGCATCAGGTGCGTCTTGCCAAGCCCCACGCCGCCGTAGAGGAAGAGGGGGTTATAGGCCTTGCTCGGGCTCTCCGACACCGCCCTCGCGGCGGCGTTGGCGAACTGGTTCGAGGAGCCGACGACGAAGCTCTCGAACGTGTATCGAGGATTCAGATTCAACCGGTCCCTGCCGAAGGACGGAAGCGTCACGGCCTCCTTCGAGGCGGACGGTGCCTCGCTCGGTGGGACGAAGTTGAGCGAGAGCGACCGCATCTCGTCGTTTCCGGAGCTCGCCATCTCCTCGATGACCTCCGCGAGCTCGGTTCCGAATCCCTCGAGGATCCACTCCTTGAAGTGGCGGTTTGGGACCGAGACGTTGAGCGTGTCCCCGTCCTGCGAGTGGAAGCTGGTTGGCCTGAACCAGGTCGCGAAGTTCTGCGCGTTGATCCGCAGCTTGAGCCGCTCGAGAATCTGGCCCCACAAGTCAGCCATAGATGCTTATCTCTTTTGTTTGTAAATGTTTATACAAAGCACGGGCGAAGACCAGACGCCGGTCACGCCGTCCACAGGTTTTTCACAAGCTGTGGAAAACTCCAGATGAGTCGCCCTAGGAGCCTCCGAGCCACGCTTCCCCGTTCGCCCAAGGAAATGACGACGCTCGCACCGGCTTTCCCGTGGCGCCGACCTGCGCGCTCACGGGACCATCACCTCGTTTCCCTTCTCCCCGACGCCAGAGGGGAGAAGAGAATTCTTCGGTTCACGCGAGGCGGGATACTAGCACGCGACTTTCGCGCGCCCTCCCAAATCGAGCGGATCCACGACGGTAGAATCCTCTTGACAATCAGGAAGCGCCCACTATCATTGATGTTTATTCAACGAGGCCCTAGAAGCCGTGCCACATCAGGGTTTCGCGAGGTCTGGCACTGCCGATAGCGGCGCTTCGAGCGTGAGTTTCGTGACGCGAGAGAGGATCGTTCTCTCGCGACCGCGCTCCGAAGAGATCGAAGGGTGATTCGAGATGAAGCGAACGTTCCAGCCAAACAACCGACGCCGGCGAAAGACCCACGGGTTCCTGGTGCGCATGAAGACGCGCGGCGGGCGCGCCGTGCTCCGCCGCCGGAGAGCGAAGGGTCGCAAGCGGCTCGCTCTCTGACGGGCCGTGGCGGAAGGCCGGAACGGACGTTTCACGAGAATCGCTACCCGCACCAGAACCCGCCGCGCGCCAGCCGCCTTTGGGCGCGGTAGGGCCGGCCGGGAGCGCAGGATTCGGTCGGCCCCATCGGCTCGCGGATGGTGCGACCTTCGAGAAGCTCCTGCGTGGCCCGCGGGTCCGCGACGGGATCCTCACGATGTTCGGGGCCCCATCTCCATCCGCGTGCAGCCGCTTCGGGCTCTCGGTCGGGCGCAGGGCGGGCAAGGCACATGATCGGAATCGTATCCGGCGGCTCCTGCGAGAGTGCTTCCGGCGGCACAAGGACCGCCACCGGATCGACGGTCGCGCGCTCGACGTCCTCGTGCGCGTGGACGCTACAAGCGAACTCCGCTTCGCCGACGTCGAGCCACGCTACCTCGGTCTTCTCGAGCGGCTTCGCCGCAGGCTGCATCGCGATCTATAAGCGTTTTCTCTCGCCTCTCTTGCCGAGGGCCTGCCGCTATTACCCGACGTGCTCGGCCTACGCGGCGCAGGCGATCGCGGCGCACGGTACCATGCGAGGATCGCGGCTCGCGCTCGTCCGGCTCCTCTCGTGCCATCCCTTCGCGCGCGGAGGCTACGACCCTTGCCCCTAGATCCCGATCCGTCGTCCTTCGGAGACGATCGCGACCCTGGCATGGAGCGGCGCATCCTCGTCGTCACGATGCTCGCGTTCGTCATCCTGTTCTCGTGGAACTCGGTGCTCGCGAAGCTCTATCCGCCGAAGCCCAAGCCGAAGCAGAACGGCGGTGCGCCGAGGTCGGCCACGCCGACGCCGGGCGCCGTGTCGCCGGCGGGCGAACCGGCGACGGACGCTCCCGTGGCTCCCGAGGCCGCGACGTTCGAGCCCATCGAGGAGACCGAGGCGAAGACGGCCGTCGTCCACACCGATCTCTTCGAGGCGACGTTCACCAACAAGGGCGGGAAGCTCCGGAGCCTGAGGCTTCTGAACTACACCGAGGACATCCCCCCGAAGGGCGAGCCCGGTCGGTCCCTCGAGGCGATCCCTCGCGAGATGATCGATCAGGGGCTGCTGCCGCTATCGGTCGAGGTGCCCGGCGACGACGCGGCCACGAGCGAGCTCGATGGCGCGCTCTTCCGCGTCGAGCCGCAGCGTCTGGAGCTGCGTGCCGGGGAGTCGGGCTCGATCAGGCTCACCTACCGGGGCAAGACCGGGATCGAGCTCGAGAAGGTCGTGACGTTCAAGAACGGCTCGTATCTCATCGGCGTGGACGCGGCTCTCAAGCGTCCCGGGACGGACCGCCTTCCGCTTGCGGTGTCGTGGGGTCCGGGGTTCTCGAACGCGCCCATGAATGCGAAGAGCGAGGGAAGCTACGGGAGCCTCGACTACTACGGGCGGGCCGTGTTCCACGCGAACGGCCGGACGACGAGACAGGCCAAGGGGCGCGTCAAGGAGCTCATCGCGGTGCCCCCGGATGCGAGCTGGGCGGGGCTCGAGGAGCGCTACTTCGCGATGGTCTTCCTGCCCGGCGCCGCGCCGTTCTCGAAGATCCAGTACCGGGCGAAGAGCTTCACCATCGACGGTAAGGAGACGCAGGAGCTCGTTCTCGAAGCGACGGGCAGCGGACCTTTCAGCCTCTTCGTCGGCCCGAAAGCCTACGACGTTCTCCTGGCGACCCACCCGGCGCTTCCTGGCGTGATCGAGTTCGGCTCGTGGCTCGGACCGCTCAGCAAGGGCATGCTGTTCGCGCTCAAGGCCATCGAGCGGGCGACGGGAAACTACGGAGTCGCCATCATCATCCTGACGCTCGTCATCAAGCTCGGGCTCTTCCCGCTCACCCTCAAGAGCTATCGCTCGATGAAGAAGATGAGCAAGCTCCAGCCGAAGATCAACGCGATCCGCGAGAAATACAAGCGCCTCGCCACCGACCCCGACGAGCGTCAATCGCAGAAGATGCGTATGAACGAGGAGACGATGGCGCTCTACAAGAAGGAAGGCGTCAATCCCGTGGGCGGGTGCTTGCCGCTGGCGGTCCAGATGCCCTTCCTCTTCGCCTTCTACCGGCTCCTCTCGGTCGCCATCGAGCTCCGGCAGGCACCGTTCGCGCTCTGGCTTCACGACCTCTCGGCGAGGGATCCCTACTACGTCACGCCGATCTTGATGACGGCCGCGCAGTTCGTTTCGCAGCGGCTGACCCCGGTCACGTCGCCCGATCCCGTGCAGCAGCGCATGATGACCTACATGCCCCTGATGTTCCTCTTCTTCTTCGTGAAGATGCCTTCGGGGCTCGTGATTTACTGGCTCACTTCGAACCTGTTCCAGATAGGACAGCAGCTCATCTTGAACCGGCTGGAGCCGTCTCCGGCGGCGGGAGCAAAGGCATGACCATGGATGGACGCAGCGGAACCTACTCGGGCCAGAGCCTCGCAGAGGCGCTCTCGCGCGCCGCGGCCGCCCTGTCCGTGAGCCCCGACGCGTGCGAGTACGAGGTCCTCCTCGGAAGCGATGCGGAGGGGCACGTGCTCATCCGCGCGCGGATCCGACCCGGCGAAAGCCCGCTCGTCGCCTTCTCCAAGGACATCCTGGTCGCCATGGGAGCCTCGGGCAGCGTGGCGCTCGATGAGGGCCGGCGGGATCAGTCGACGCTCAGCATCGTGTCCGAGGATCTCGTGGCACTGGGCAAGAAGCACCCCGACGTTCCAGGAGCACTCGCGCACCTCCTCAAGCGTGCCGCGGAGAAGCTGGATCCGGGGCGGCAACTCGACGTGTCGATCGTCTCCCGCCAGGAGACTCGCGACGAGGTCCTGGCCCACCTCGCCCGCCTGGCGGTGGAGCGGTGCCGGCGCTACGGCAGGCCAGTCGCGCTGCCGCCCATGAACCCGTACGAGCGGCGCATGATCCACGTCGCCATCCGCGAAAGCTCGGAGCTCGGGACGGAGTCGACCGGGTTCGGGGCGAAGCGGCGCATCGTCGTCCTCCCGTACGACAGCGCCGGCGGGGGATCAGCGGAAGGAGTCTAGGACGACCTCGAGGATCCGCTCCTCGACGTCCTCCATCTCCGGCTTCGGCTTCGGCGCGTTGATCAGGATCGAGAACGGCAGCCGATCCTCGCCGCGCTCGAGGTAGCCCGAGAGGCTCGACACCTCGGCCAGGTAGCCGGTCTTCGCTCGCACGCGCCCGGCGAGCGCGCCCGACACCATGCGTTTCTCGAGGGTGCCGTCGACGCCGGAGATCGGCAGCGAGTCGAGGAACGCCGGCCCTTCCGACGCTCCTCCGATCGCGCGCAGCACGCTCGCGATGGCGTGGGGCGAGAACCGGTTGTCGCGCGAGAGCCCGGATCCATCGGCGTGGTGGTAGCTCCCGGCGGCGACTCCGGCGCAGCGCGAGAGGTATCGCTCCACCGCGTCGAGCCCGTTCTCGAACGAACCGAGACCGTGGAGCTCTGCGCCCATCGTCTTCAGGATCTGCTCGGCATAGAAGTTCTGGCTCCGCTTGTTAGTGATGCGGACGCTCGCGTCGAGCCGCGAGGTGAAGCGATCGACCTCCACGAGCTGGGACGCGTCCGGGAGCGGCGCCTCGCGGATCTCGCCGTCGAGCGCGATGCCGGCGCGTTCGAGGGATTCTCTCAGCACCGTGCCGAAGAAGAGCGTGGGCTGGTGCACGGGGATCCAGACGGCCTCCGGGGACGCCCCGGCCCGTACGTTGCCGGTCACGTAGATGACGTTGCTCTCGGGATGCCGCTTGATGCCGAACTCCCCGCGAGGCCGCCCGCGTGTGGCCATGCAGTTGTTGAGCACGCTCACGTACGATGTCTCCGGGTAGATCGAGACGTCGACCCGCTGCGGTCGCGCGGGGGCGTGGATCTGCACGGCGACGCAGTTGTCGGAGAGAGAAAGCGCCGAGGTTTCTGCCCCGAACCAAGCGCTCCAGAACTTCTCGGGCCACGACGGGTGGACCCACGTCCGGTCGAACGCGAAGTCGTCGAGCAGGAGGTCTCCCGCGACGCGCGTGATCCCGGCGGCCTTGAGCGCGGTCGCCCAGCGCTCGAAGAGGAACGTGGTGCTCGCGTCGTGGTCGCGGCCGGAGATGTTCGGATCCCCCGTTCCCTTCACCCAGAGATCGCCGGCGAGCGTGCTGCCGTCCTTGACGCCGCGGCGGTAGAGGGTGGTCGTCCACGTGAACCCGGGGCCGAGGGTGTCGAGGGCTGCGGCCGTGGTCAGGATCTTGTTGTTGGATGCGGGCACCATGGGCGCGTCGGGCTCGCGCCCGGCGAGCAGCGATCCATCGGGCGCGAGCAGTGCGAAACCGAGCTGGCCGTCGGAGAGCCCGTGGCGCCGCGCGATCTCGTCGACCTTGTGCTCGCAAGTCGATCGATCGAACCCCGCATGCGGCTCGGCGTGCAGGGACGCCGACGCGACGGCTATGACAAGCGATGCGATGAGGCGGTCGTCGCGCACCGGCTATCCTTTAAGGCCCGGGCGAAGGAGTGTAGCGATTCGAAGGATCCCCCGCAAAGTGAAGCTCGCCGCCGCGCTCGCGTTCGCCGCCGGTGCGGTCGCCATCTGGGTCAGGCTTCCGGGGATCCTCCTCTCCGTCTTCTCCTCGCGCCTCCGTGCCAGGGGCGTCGAGGTGACCTACCGCTCCGCCCGTGCCGGGGTGGCGAGCGTCGCGCTGCGCGATCTCAAGGTGCGGTACGCCGCGCCCGGTGGGCGCGGCGCGGTGGAGCTCACCATCCCCGAGGCGGCCATCGCGCTCGACGCGTCCGCGCTCCTCCGGCGTGAGGTTCGCATCCGCGAGGCGCGGATCACCGATCCCGACCTCGAGGTGGACATGAAGCCTGGCGCAAGTGCCTCGGGAGGCGGCGCGCCCTTCGTTCCGATCCAGATCGACCACCTGGTAGTGAGTGGTGCGCGCTTCGGACAGCGCTACGCGACGCGGAGCGGCACCGCGGTGTCGCTGGAGGCAGGAGGAGCTCGGGTCGCGATCGCGTCGCGCGACGGCCGCGTCGTCGGCGAGGTCGCTGCCGGACGGGCGACGCTCGCGATCGGCGATGCGGCGCGGTACGCCGCGGACAGCGTGGAAGGCCGTGTCCTCCTCGACCCGGAAGGCGTCACGGTCGAGCGCGCCACGGTCGAGGGCGGCACGTCGCGGCTCGCGGCCACGGGGAGGTGGGATCGCAGCGGGGCCTTCGTCTGGCGCGTGGATGGAGAGGCCGAGCTCCACGACGTGCTTCCCGCATCGCGCATCAAGGAGGAGCTGTCCGGGCGCGGCCCGGTCCAGGGGGTGGTCGCCGGTACGACGCGCGGGGAGATGACCGCGCTGTTCGAGGCGCACCTGCCCAGCGCGACGGTGTTCGGCTGGCCGCTTCGCGACGCGACCGCGCGCGTCGCGATCGGTCTTCTGGGGCTGTCCGTGACGGCGACGGGCGTCGATCCCACGGGAAGCAAGGCCAGCGGCCGCGTGCTCTACCAGAGGAGCGGGGGCGGCTTCTCCGTCGACGGAGCGGCATCTCTGCTCTGCGAGGACATCAACCGGATCCATGGGCTCACCCTGCCGCTCGCGGGAGAGATCCGTGCGGACGGCAACGTCTCGGGGCGGGCGGGAGCGTGGGGCGCGCGCGCGCGCCTCGACACGCGCCGCCTCGCCGTGCGCGGGATCGACGTCGGTGCGGCGACGGGCGACCTCGCCTACGGATCCGATGGACTGACGGTCCGCTTCGACGTCCCCGGGGGAGGCCGGCCGAGCGCGACCGGCCTCGTCACGACCGAGACCGGGAAGCACCGGGCGGTGGTTCACCTCGAGCGCTTCGAGGGCGCGCTTGCCGATCTCCTGCCCATGGTGGGTCTCCGGCGCGGATCCCTGTCGGCATCGGTTCGCGGCACGGCGACCGTGGCGCTCGGGGACACGCAAGGAAGCGACGTCTCCATGACACTCGCCGCGGCCCCGGGCGAGATGCCGATCTCGGGCAGCCTCGTGCTCCAGGATCTCGCGCCCGTTGCGGCCGATCTGCACGTTGGCTCCGACGTCGACGCGACGCTTCAAGGTGGCCGCGAGCTCACCGTTCGCGCGGCTTCGGCGGCCGCTCTCTTGAAGGCAATCGGCGCCATCTCGGGCACCTTCTCCGGCCCGGCCATGCCGGAGCTTCCGTTCCAGGCGGGTCCGGTCGACGCCGAAGGCGTGCTCGAGGTGCCTCCCGCGAAGCCGTTCGCTTTCGATGGAGACGTGCGCGCCCGCTCGGTGGCAGCCTACGGGATCGCCTGCGCAGAGGCGTCGTCTCACCTCCAGGTCGCGCCGGGCAGGATCGACGTCTCGCGCTTCGCGTCGTCCTGCGGCGTCGCCGGGGATCTCGGCATCGTCCAGGGGCACATCGCGGCCGCAGCGATTCGCTTCGCGAGCACGCCCCTTCCTGCCGCGAGCCCCGTCGGTGGAACTTGGGACGGCAGCGTCGATCTCGCCAGCGGAGCGCTCGCCGTGCAGGCCCGCGCACGCCTGGCCGGTGGCGGGAGCGGTAGCTTCCACCTGTCGGGGAGCACCACGATCGCGTCCGGAGACGTCGTCCTCACGCAGGTGACGCTCCCCTACGGAAGCGGCGTCCTCTCTGCAACGTTTCCGGTCGCGCTCTCGCCTGATGGCCCGACCGTGGGAGGAACGTTCGACCTCCAGAGCGCCGATCTCGCCGCGATCCACGGCGAGGTCGAGACGCGGGATCGGCAGGTGCGCATTCGCGGGAGGGATGGCTCCGGAGCGCTCGATCTCGAGGGACTCGTCGAGCTATCGCCCGACGTTCCGTTCGATCTCCACGTGCGGGCCTCCGAATTCCCGATCCCGGAGCTTCTGGTGCGCCGCGTCATACCAGGAGAGGTGTCCGAGACCGTTGACCTCCCGGGGGCGATCGAGGCGCGGATCTCGGGCGAGGTCCGGGCCACCGGCACCCGCAGCGCCGCGTCGCTCTCGGGACGTCTTTCCGGCGGGAAGCTCCGCTACGCGGGGCGGGAGATCATCTCGCGCGCGTCCGGGCGGGCTGGTCTCGAGGGGGGCGGAGTCGTGCTGGACGACGTCATCCTCCAGGGACCGGAGGTGGATCTCCGGACGGATGTCCGGAGCGACGGAACCCATCTCTCCGGGGTTCTCGGCGCGGGTCTCCTTTCGGTGTTCCTGCCCGGAACGGATGCCTCCGGCAAGGCCCACGTCGACTATGCCCCGGGCGCGCGCCAGGTGGAGGCCCGGCTCGAGGACGTGGAGCTCGCGCGTCCGGACTGGCCCACCTCGCTCCACCAGGTGCGTGGACCGCTCACCTACCGGGACGGGTCGCTGAGCGTTCCCGACCTCCGAGGTGAGCTGGGAGACGGCCCGTTCCTTCTCGAGGGGACCATGTCCCCGGATGGTGGGGATCTGATCATGAGGCTCTTCCCCGTGACCATCCCATCACGGCAGACATGGGTGCCGGGGCTGCACGGAGCCCTCGGCGGGAGGCTGGAGCTCCACCGCCGGAGATCGTCCCGGCTGGAGCTCGCGGGAGAGCTTCGCCTGTCGGGTGCGTCCTACGAAAGGGACATCGATCCCGCGGCGTTCCTCGGGCGGCGGGAGGGGAAGGTGCCGTCGGGCAGCGCCCACACGATCGACGTGGAGGTGGGGCTCGAGGATCCCGTCGTGGTAAAGAACAACCTCATGTCGTGTGGGATCACGGGGATGCTGCGGCTCGAGGGCGACCTCCTGGCTCCCGCCGTCGCTGCGGATCTCACGACGGTGGCGGAATCGAAGCTCGTCCTGCGCGGCCAGCGGTACGAGCTCGAGAGAGGGGAGCTCACGGCCCGCGACCTGCTGGGAGGCGACTGGACGACGCAGGTACGCGCCCACACGACCATCAAGGGCTACGACGTGACGCTGGATCTCCACGGTGGCGGGCGAAAACCCATCGACGTGGCATTCGCGTCGGAGCCCGCTCTTCCCGCGGAAGACATCCAGGCGCTCCTCCTCTTCGGGACGACCGCCGACAAGCTGCCGCCGGGGATGCTCCAGGCGATGTCGGGCGCTCTGGTGCTGTCGCCCCTCTTGAAGGAGGTGGAGAGCCGCGGCCAGAAGCTCCTTGGCGTCGATCGCGTCCGCATCGAGCCCTACGTCTCCGAGGTCGACGGATCGACCACCGCGCGGGTCACGCTCGAGAAGGACCTCGGGAAGAATCTCTCGATGATGTACTCGGGCAGCGCGGGACCGAGCCGCGAAGACGTGGTCGTCATCGAGTACCGGGGCCTACCCGGCGGCCGCAAGCTCGCCGCGACGCGCGAGCTCGACGGGACTTACACCATCGAGCTCGGCCGCGAGATCACGTTCGGTGGCCCATAGCGCTGCGCGGGGACAGGGTTCTGGTCCGGGGCGCTAGCTCTCTTGCGCCGGTGGCGCTCGTCGTGGCGCTCGCCGCCGCAGCGGGGGCGAGCGAGCTTTCCATCGAGGGCGCGTCCGACCCCGAGGACGTGGCTGCGATCGCCGCGCCTCTCCGGGACGATCCCACCTCGGCCCCGAGGGTGCTCCGTCTCCTGATCGCGACCGAGCGCTACACGTCGGCGACGGTCGACGTCTCCGGCCCGACCGTGCGCGTGGCGGTCAAGGAGTCGCCGATCGTGGCGCGGATCCGTGTCACGGCGGCGCCGTTTGACGCGGGCGAGCTCGGAGTCGGGGCCCGGACCCTTCCGGTGAAGGTCGGCGACCACGCCACGGAGCGTGCGATGACCGGACTTGTCGGGTACGTCACGGATCGCCTCGCGGAGGCGGGATTCGACGACCCGCGAGTCGACATCGTGTGCCGCCCCGCGGGGAACGGACGGGAGGACGTCGAGGTCGGGATCGACCCGGGCACCCCCACGGTGGTGAGTGGGATCGACGTGCGCGGCGAGATTCCAGAACAGCGGGACGCCATCGTCGCCGCGCTCGACCGGCGGGGCGTGCGCGTGGGCGCGCGCCTCGATCGCTCGCGTTGCCGGGAGGTCGCGCGGGACTGGCGCGACGGCCGGATCCGCGACGGCGGCATCGGCGTGCGCGCGTCGTTCTCGGAGGAAGAAGACGGAGGCGGGACGCGCGCCCTCTTCGACCTCGCGAGCGGCCCGCGCCTGGTCGTTTCCGTGGACGGAGTCCTCCTGAACGAGAAGAAGCGCCAGGCGGTGCTCGTCGACGCGCCCGGCAACGTGGAGGGAGCGGCCAGCCACGTGGGCATGGCGGTCGCGAGGGATCTCGAGACGCGCGGCTACTTCGACGCGAAAGTACGCGCCACGGCCGGCGCGGGGCGCATCGAGGTCGTGACCGAGAAGGGCGAGCGCCTCCACATCGCCGGAGTGGACGCCGAGCTCCCGCCTGGATCGGAGTCCCTCGCCGCCGAGCTCAAGACGCAGAGGTCGGGCTACCACATGTCCTCGGGGTACACCCTGGGCCGGCTCTCGCGAGACGATCTCGCGGCCGACCGGGACTGGCTGGAGCGTCGCTTGCGCTACGACGGATACCTCGACGCGACGGTGGGGAGCGCCGTGGTGACGCGCCGCGGCAAGCGTGCCTTCGTGCGGTTCCCGGTAAAGGCCGGGTCGCGGACGGTCGTCACGAAGCTCGACCTCGATGCGGTTGCCGCGTGGGCGCGCCAGGACATCGCCATCGAGGCGGGAGGCCCGTGGAGCGCCGGGCGCCTCATCGACGCGCGCGAGGCGATCCGCGAACAGTACACCACGCGCGGATACCTGCGCGCGTCGGTCCGGGCCGA
The DNA here is from genome assembly GCA_046331505.1 of Acidobacteriota bacterium. Taxonomy (GTDB): domain Bacteria; phylum Acidobacteriota; class Vicinamibacteria; order JAXLQT01; family JAXLQT01; genus JAXLQT01. Next base: position 46,473 of record JAXLQT010000018.1, on the reverse strand, counting down.
CGTTGCCCTGGATGGCTCCGACGGGCGGCGCGTCACGCTCGCGGTCGATGCGGGAACGCTCTCGACGATCGGCCTCGTGATCGTCCGCGGAGCGCGCCACCTGCCGCCGAGCTTGATTCGGAGGCTCTCCGGAGCTCGATCGGGAGAGCGCCTCGGGCGGCTCACCGAGGAGTCGGTGGAAAACCGGCTGCGCCGGGTGAATGCGATCGCCGGTCTGGCGGTCCATGGCGCGGCGCCCCCCGCGCAGCGCGATCCCCTGTGGGTCGACGTGCGGGAATCGCCGCGCTTCCGCTTCCGCTACGCCGTGGGATTCAATACGGACGAGGGGCTCCGGGGGACGGTCGGGTTCTCCGACGTGTCCCTCTTCTCGAGCGCTCGCTCGCTGTCTTTCCTCGCCCGCGGCGGGCGACTCGATCATCGGGCGGAGGTGTCCTACCGCGATCCGATCGGCCTCGGCGGGGATCGGGGCCTGGCATTCACGCTCTTCGCGGGCCGCGAGCGGAGGTCGGGGTTCTCGTTCGCGAAGAAGGGCGCCCTTCTCGACGTCGAGCTCTTCACGCGAGAGAGCGGTCACCGGCGGACCGAGCTCTTGCTGCGTTTCCTGCGCAAGGAGGTACGGCTCTACGACGTCGACATCTCGCCCGAGCAGATACCTCGAGGGCAGCGCGCCACGTCGATCCTCGAGAGCTCGCTCACCTTCATGCTCGACCGTCGCGACGATCCGATCAGCCCGCACCGCGGATGGCGCGCTCGCGCGAGCGTGTCTGTGGCGCGGCCCGATCTCGGCGCGGAGGCGGGTTACCAGAAGGGCGAGGAGGAGGCGTTCGTCTACCTGCCGCTGCGGCCGCGTTTGCGGGAGGGACCGGTGCTTGCGCTCGGACAGAGGATGGGGCTCGGAGCACCATGGGGGCGGGACGAGATCCCGATCACCGAGCGGTTCTTCCTGGGTGGCTACCAGTCGATGCGCGCGTTCGATCGCGACGGCGTGGGACCGCGCGATCGCATCTCCGGAGAGCCGATCGGGGGCGAGGCGTTCCACTTCGCGACGGCGGAGCTCAGAGTGCCGGTCTGGGGCAAGCTCGGATCCGTGCTCTTCTTCGAGCGGGGCAACGTGTTCGAGAACCTCTCCGACCTCGGCGGAACGGCGGTCCAGGACGTCGGTGTGGGCCTTCGCTATCAGTCCGCCGCCGGGCCCATCCGCGTGGAGTACGCCGTGCAGATCGGAGCTGAGCCCAGGGAGAGCCGCGTGTTCTTGTCGCTGGGCGAGGCTTTCTGATAGCCTCGATCGATCGCGACGTGATGCGATCGGCCGGGCAAACGATACTTGAACGAAATTCAAACGCGGGCCCGGGTCGTCGGGAGAGCGCGATCGTCGGGGCCTTCCGGGACGCCCTGGTGGATGTGCCCGAGGGTTCGCGCGACGCGCTCTGTCGGCAGTACGCGATCTTCCGGGATCACGCTTCGAGGATGTCGCTCAGCACGGAGCTATCGCCCGAGTCGGCGGCTCTCAACGTCCGGGAGGCAGCGCTTTCCGCGCCGTACTTTCGCGGGCGGGTCCTCGATGTGGGGAGCGGTGGCGGATACCCCATCGTGAGCGTCGCGATCCTACGGCCTGACCTCGACATCTGTCTTTGCGAGCGGCGAACGCGTCGCGCCGCCTACCTCCAGTACCTGCTGGCGGAGCTCGGTCTTCGGAGGGTGGCGGTCGAGGCCGCGGAGGCGCGGACGCTCGCGACTGGTTGGGGGACCGTGAGCGCGAGAGCCGTTCCCGTTCCCGGGCGGTTCCTGGAGTGGGCGACGCGCATCGTTGCCGCATCCGGTCGTTTGATCCTGTATGTCGGTTCCGAGAGCGCAGCGGCCATGCGACCCTCCCTCGAGACGTTTCACGTGAAACACGACTTTCATCTCGTCCCCGGAATGCGAAGCCGCGGGTTCCTGGTGGCGGATGTCGGAGCTGGAGAATGAAGAACACGATTCCCGTCTGGATCACCCTGGTCTTGGTCGGAGCCCATGCGGGCGCTCAGCAAGCAGCTCCGGCTCCGGCAACGCAGCCATCGGATCGTGCGTTCGATCCCAAGAAGTCCGATGATCGAGCGGTCAAGCTTGCGGATCGGATGATCGAGGCCCTGGGAGGGCTGGAGAAGTTCGACAAGATCCCCTACCTCGTGTTCACGTTCACGGTCGAGAAGGACGGTGCCGTCGTCGCTTCTCGCAAGCACTACTGGGACAAGCGCAACGGTCGCCACCGGCTGGAGGGCGGCACGAAGGAGGGCAAACGCTACGTCGTCCTCACCGATCTGCGTACCCAGAAGGGGACCGCCTATCTTGCCGGCACCAAGGTCGAGGGGGACGCGGCGAGAGACTACCTGCTTTCCGCCTACAACCTCTGGATCAATGACTCCTACTGGCTTGCGATGCCCTTCAAGGTCAAAGACCCCGGCGTCATCTTGAAGGACGCGGGAAGCGAGGAGGTGGGCGGGATCAAGTACGACAAGATCCAGGTCTCGTTCGACGGCGTCGGGCTGACGCCGCGGGATGTTTACTGGGCGTACATCAATCCCGACAACGGGAGGATGGAGCGCTGGTCGTTCGTCCTCGGAGGCGAGAAGAAGACGCCCACCATGGCAGAGTGGAAGGGCTGGAGACAGCACCTAGGGGTCTGGCTCTCGGATGAAAAGGCCGTCGAAGAGGTCAGCCAGCGGATCCTGTTTCCGGACCTATCCGCTCCACCAATTCTTCCGGAGACCATCTTCACAAGCCCCGATATCGTGATGCCTGGCGAGATTCCCGCCGAGAAGTAGGAGTGTTTCCCGTGGAACATTCCACGGGGAGGCCATGGGCCGCGCGATCGCCATCGCCAACCAGAAGGGCGGCGTCGGAAAAACGACCACCGCCATCAATCTCTCCGCCGGGCTCGCGCTCGCCGGGCGAAAGGCACTTCTCATCGATCTCGATCCGCAGGCCAACACCACCAGTGGCTTCGGCCTTGCGCAATCGGGTCGTACAAACGTCTATCATGCCCTGATCTACGAGACGCCGCTGGTGGAGGTCTTCCTCTCCACCGAGATCCCGAACCTGAAGATCGTGACGTCGAGCCATGACCTCTATGGCGCCGAGGTCGAGCTGGTCAATCTTCCGAATCGAGAGCGGAGGCTCAAGGAGCTGCTCGACCCGGTCCGCGATCACTTCGACATCATTATTATTGATTGCCCGCCGAGCCTCGGGCTCCTGACCCTGAACGCCCTCACAGCAGCCGATGCCGTCCTCGTCCCGATCCAGTGCGAGTACTACGCGCTGGAAGGGGTGTCCGCGCTGCTCGACACCGTTCAGAAGGTGCGCAAGGCGTTCAACCCGAGCCTCGAGGTCGAAGGGCTCGTGATGACCATGTACGACGAGCGCACCAACCTGGCCGGTCAGGTGATGGGCGACATCCGCGAGCACTTCAAGGGCTCCGTGCTCGAGACATTCATCCCCCGAAACGTACGGCTCGCCGAGGCCCCGTCATTCGGCAAGCCGATCATGCTCTACGATCCGAGATCCCGGGGCGCACTTGCCTACGGCGACCTCGCAAAGGAGATCCTGAGACGTGAAAAGGAACGCGCTCGGCAGAGGGCTCAAGGCGCTCATCCCTGAGGAACCGGAGGATCGGCCGCAGGAGGCGGTGGCTCCCGGCTACCGAGAGATCGACATCGATCTCATCGCGCCCAATCCACGGCAGCCTCGCAAATCATTCGATTCCAATGATTTACAGTCGCTCGCGCGTTCCGTGGCGGAGCAGGGAGTCATCACCCCGATCGTGGTCCGCCCTTCCGGTGACCGCTACGAGCTCGTCGCGGGCGAGCGTCGCTGGCGAGCGGCGCAGATGGCAGGCCTGCGGAGGGTGCCCGCGCTCGTGCGCGATCTCGCCGACGCGAAGTCCCTCGAGGTGGCGCTCGTCGAGAACATCCAGCGCCAGGAGCTCAACGCCATCGAGGAGGCGGAGGCCTACCGTGTGCTCTCCGAGGACTTCCATGTCACCCAGGAGGAGATCGCGACCAGGGTCGGCAAGGATCGCTCGACGATCGCGAACACCCTGAGGCTCCTGAAGCTTCCTGACGCAGTGCGTCAATTGGTGGCCGACGGGAAGCTCTCGGCGGGGCAGGCGCGGGCGCTGCTCGCCCTGCCAGATACGCGGGCCGTGGCCGATGCCGCGGCGCGAGTGATCGCGAGCGGCCTCAACGTGCGCCAGGTGGAGGCACTGGTCAAGCGGCAGATGACGCATCGCGTCAAGACCCGTCCCCTCGGCCCCGCGGCGGAGGACGTCTTCGTGAAGAGCGCGGCGGAGCGGCTGCAGCAGAAGCTCCAGACGAAGGTCTCGATAGAGTCGAGCGGGCCGGGCGGGCGGATCTGCATCCAGTACCATTCGGCCGAGGAGCTCACCCGGCTGTTCGATCGCCTGATGAAGGCATGAACCTCTGACCCGGAAAGGAGTCACCCATGGGCGGCCATCTGGACCACACGTGCGAGCTCGAAGGGACGCTCCGCTTCTCGGACACGCTCCGGATCGATGGGCGTTTCGCGGGAACGATCGAGGGAGATGGACACCTGATCGTGGGCGAGCAGGCCCTCGTGAAGGCCGACGTCCGGGCGGCGAGCGTGAGCGTCGCCGGACGGCTCGCCGGCAGGGTCCGGGCGCGCGAGAAGGTCGAGGTCTTCAACGCCGGGAGGCTCGACTGCGACGTCGTCACGCCGTCGATCCGCATCGAGGACGGCGCGCTCTTTCACGGTCACTGCGAGACGATCCCGAGGAGCGCGCCGCCTGCCGCCAAGGCGCCGCTCGACATGGCGCAGGTCTCCAAGAAGCTCACACCCTGAAGGTCGATCGCGCACGTGTTCGGCACGGGTCATGCCTTGAACGGCGCCGAGTTGCTGTGCTAACTTCGCGTCCCTCCCGAGGGCCTTCCTCCTGCCCCGCAACACCTAACGATGAGCCTCGACATCACCTTCGTCTACTCCTTCGTCGTCGTGCTCTTGTCCGCTCTGTTCTTGCGGAGCGCGCTCTTCGGCCCCATCTCGAAGGTGCTCGACGATCGCGAGAAGAAGGTGAAGGACGACGCCCAGAAGAAGGCGCAAGCCGTGCAAGATTCCGCGGCGAGGGTCGCCGAGTACGAGACGCGGCTCCAGAACGCGCGGGGTGCGGCGTACCGTCAGCGCGAGGAGGCGCGACGCCAGGCCGCGGATGCGCGCGGCGCGCTGCTCTCGTCCGCTCGCAACGAGGCCGACAAGCTCGTCGCCCAGGGAAAGGCGGCGGTCAAGCAGGCGTCCGTCGAGGCCACGGGACCCCTCATGGGCGAGGCGGAGAAGCTCGCGAGCATGGTCGTCGCGTCGATCCTCGGGAGAGCGGCATGAGGCCGTTCCGCACCGCAGCCGTCGCGGCGCTCGCCCTCCTCCTCTTCGTCGGACCGCTCGCGCCCGCCGCGCTCGCCGAGGAAGATCACGGTGGCGGGATCAACACGCACGAGCTCTTCTGGAAGGGCCTCAACTTCGCGATCCTGATCGGCGCCATCGCTTACGTGCTCAAGGCCCCGGTGGCGAAGGCATTCCTCGACCGCCGGAAGGGCATCGAGGATCGCCTCGCCGAAGCGGAGCGGGCGCGCGACGAGGCGCTCGCGAAGCTGTGCGAGGCCGAGGCGAGGCTCGCCCGCGCGGACGCGGAGGTGGCCGAGATCCTCCAGAACGCGACCAGCGATGCCGCCGCCGATCGGGAACAGATGACCAAGGCCGCCGACGTCGAGGCCGAGCGGATCAAGGCCTTCGCCGACGAGGAGATTCGCCGCGCCGTGACGGCGGCGCGCGCGGAGCTCAGGACCTTCGTCGCGGAGATCGCGACGAACCGCGCGATCGAGATCCTCGCTCGCGAGATGCAGGACGCCGACCGCAAGCGCCTCGCGGACGACTACATCCGTCACATCGGCGGGACGCTGCCCTCGTGATCCGGAGCGCCATCGCACGCAAGTATGCCCGCGCGCTGACGGCGGTCGCGGCCAAGAAGGGCGCGCTCCCGCGCGTCGTCGAGGAAGTGGGGTCGCTCGCCACGCTTTCCGTGGAGCAGCCGGAGCTCGGCGCGTTCCTCGACTCGCCGGCCGTCTCCGAGTCCCACAAGGCCGACGTTGCGAAGACGATCTTGTCCCGGCTCCATCCCGCGGGCATCGATCCCTTGACGCGAAACTTCTTCGAGACGCTCGCGCTCCATCGCCGCGTCTCCGACTTCCGTGCCATCGCCGCCGAGCTTCCCGATGCCGTCGACCTGGAGCAGGGGGCCGTCAAGGCGCTCGTCGCCTCGGCCACGCCCCTCGATCCGAAGAGCGAGGCAGCCCTCGTGACCGCCATCGAGGCGGCGACACAGAAGGCCGTCCGCCTCGAGGTCCAAGTCGAGCCCGAGCTCCTGGGCGGCCTCGTGACGCGCATCGGCAGCACCATCTACGACGGCTCCGTTCGCACCAAGCTTCGCAAGATGAAGCAGCTCATGGCCGGAGGGGCGGCCCCCGCGTAGGGGCGCCCGTCCCGGCCCGAGGAGAGGACATGAAAGGCATCACCGCCGACGAGATCTCAAAGCTCATCCGTCAGCAGATCGAGGGATACCAGCAGACCATCGACGTGAGCGAGGTCGGGACGGTCGTCACCGTGGGTGACGGCATCGCGCGCCTCACTGGGCTCGAGAAGGTGATGCTCGGGGAGCTGCTCGAGTTCCCGCACGACGTCGTGGGCATGGCGCTCAACCTCGAGGAGGACTCCGTCGGCTCGGTGCTGATGGGCGAGGCGTCGGCGATCAAGGAAGGCGACCAGGCGCGCCGTACCGGCCGCATCATGTCCGTCCCCGTGGGCGAGGAGCTCGTCGGGCGCGTGGTCAACGCGCTGGGCGTCCCGATCGACGGCAAGGGAGCGATCAACGCCAAGGCCTACAACCCGATCGAGCGCATCGCTCCCGGCGTCGTCGACAGGAAGCCCGTGAAGGAGCCGCTCCAGACGGGCATCAAGCCGATCGACGCCATGATCCCGATCGGCCGCGGCCAGCGCGAGCTCATCATCGGAGATCGCCAGACCGGCAAGACCGCGATCATCCTCGACACGATCCTGAACCAGCGGACGACCGGCGTCATCTGCATCTACGTCGCCGTGGGACAGAAGAAGTCGACCGTCGCCCAGGTCGTCAAGGTGCTCGAGGAAAACGGGGCGATGAAGAACACCATCGTGGTGAGCGCATCGGCGTCCGAGCCCGCGCCGCTCCAGTACATCGCTCCCTATGCGGGATGCGCGATGGGCGAGTACTTCCGCGACAAGAGCGGCCACGTCGTCTGCTTCTACGACGACCTCAGCAAGCACGCCGCGGCGTACCGCGAGATCTCCCTTCTGCTCCGGCGGCCGCCCGGCCGCGAGGCGTTCCCGGGGGACGTGTTCTATCTCCACAGCCGGCTGCTCGAGCGCGCCTCCAAGCTCTCCGATCAGCTCGGCGGCGGATCGCTGACCGCCCTTCCGGTCATCGAGACCCAGGCGGGCGACGTGTCGGCCTACATCCCGACGAACGTCATCTCGATCACCGACGGCCAGATCTACCTCGAGAAGGACCTCTTCAACTCCGGGGTCAAGCCGGCGGTCAACGTCGGCCTCTCGGTGAGCCGCGTGGGCGGCAACGCCCAGACCAAGGCGATGAAGAAGGTCGCCGGCTCGCTGCGCCTCGATCTCTCCCAGTACCGCGAGCTCGCCGCCTTCGCGCAGTTCGGCTCCGATCTCGACAAGGCGACCCAGGCGCAGCTCTCGCGCGGCCAGCGCATGGTGGAGCTCCTCAAGCAGGACCAGTACGAGCCGCTGCCGTTCCAGAGCCAGGTCGCGATGATCTACGCGGGCGTCAACGGCCTCCTCGACGACATCCCCGTGGAGGAGATCCGGAAGTTCGAGGCGCACTTGCTGAAGTTCATCGACGTCGCGCACGCTGCGTTCGCGACCGAGCTCGGGGAGAAGAAGGAGATCACCCCGGATCTCGACGCGAAGCTCAAGGCCATCATCGGCGAGGCGAAGGCGCAGTGGAAGGCCGCCTCCGGCAAGGCCGCCGCCTAGGGACGCGTCGTGCCGAGCCTCATCGATCTCCGGCGGCGCATCAAGAGCGTCAAGAACACGCAACAGATCACCAAGGCCATGAAGATGGTGGCCGCGGCGAAGCTGAAGCGCTCCCAGGAGCGCATCGAGGAGGCGCGCCCCTTCGCGAAGAAGATGCAGGAGGTGCTCCGGAGCGTCGCGTCGAAGGTCGACGTCTCGACCCATCCCTTGCTCGAGGTGCGTGGCGACGAGAAGGTCGAGCTGGTCGTCGTCACCGCCGATCGGGGACTCTGCGGGAGCTTCAACACGAACATCGTGAAGCGCGCGAACCAGTTCCTCGACCAGATGAAGCACGGCCACGCGCTCACGCTGCACCTGGTGGGGCGCAAGGGGTTCGAGTACTACAAGCGGCGCAGCTACACGGTCCGCAACTCCTACGTCGGCATCTTCAATCGCCTCGGCTACGAGCACGCCCGGGCACTCGCGGGTGGGTTGATGCAGGCCTACACCGAGGGGCACCTCGACGCGATCTACGTCGTCTACAACGAGTTCAAGTCGGTGATGAGCCAGAACGTCGTCGTGGAGCGGCTGTTGCCCCTGGCCGATGCGGCGGCCGGAGCTCCGGCAACCCCGTCCGCCGACTACATCTACGAGCCGGCGCCCAAGGAGATCCTCGAGACGCTGCTGCCGAAGAGCGTCGAGATGCAGATCTGGCGGGTCCTCCTCGAGTCGGCCGCCGCGGAACAGGCGGCGCGCATGACCGCGATGGACGCCGCCACCAACAATGCCTCTGACATGATCGATCGCCTGACCCTCCAGAGAAACCGTATCCGCCAGGCTGCGATCACCCGCGAGATCATCGAGTGCGTGAGCGGAGCGGAAGCGCTCACGGCGCGAAGCTAGATCGGGACGCTAGGAGAAGACATGCAAGCCTCTGCCCCAGTCACCATCGACGGCAAGACCTACGAGGGGAAGTTCGTGGGACGCGTGGTCCAGGCCATCGGGCCGGTGCTCGACGTCGAGTTCGGCGACGACCATCTCCCGAAGATCCTGAACGCGCTGCGGGTGATGTCCGGCCCCGAGCACGCGGTGAAGATCGACGTCATCGCCGAGGTGCAGCAGCACCTCGGGGAGAACCGCGTCAAGTGCATCGCCATGGAGCCGACCGACGGCACGGTGCGCGGCATGGTCGCCATCGATCTGGGCGCGCCCATCACCGTGCCCGTGGGGCCACCGTGCCTCGGCCGCGTCATGAACGTGATCGGCAAACCCGTCGATCAGAAGGGCCCGATCGCGGCGTCCCACCAGTACCCGATCCACCGCGACCCGCCGGCCTTCGACGAGCAGAACACGAAGACCCAGATGCTCGAGACGGGCATCAAGGTCATCGACCTCATCGCGCCCTACACCAAGGGCGGCAAGACCGGGCTCTTCGGCGGCGCGGGCGTCGGCAAGACCGTCGTCATCATGGAGCTCATCAACAACATCGCCAAGCAGCACGGCGGCGTCTCGGTCTTCGGCGGCGTGGGCGAGCGCACGCGCGAGGGCAACGACCTCTGGCTCGAGATGCAGGAGAGCAAGCTCCAGGACGGCTCCCCCGTCCTCAGCAAGACCGCTCTGGTCTACGGCCAGATGACCGAGCCTCCCGGAGCGCGCCTGCGCGTCGGCCTCACGGCGCTCACCGTGGCGGAGTACTTCCGAGACGTCGAGGGACAGGACGTGCTGCTGTTCATCGACAACATCTTCCGGTTCACGCAGGCGGGCTCGGAGGTGTCGGCACTGCTCGGCCGCATGCCGTCCGCCGTCGGCTACCAGCCGAACCTCGCGACGGAGATGGGCGAGCTGCAGGAGCGCATCACCTCCACGCTCAAGGGATCGATCACCTCGGTGCCGGCGATCTACGTGCCCGCCGACGACTACACGGATCCGGCGCCGGCCACGGCGTTCGCCCACCTCGACGCGACGACCGAGCTCTCGCGCGCGATCTCGGAGCGCGGCATCTACCCGGCGGTCGATCCCCTCGCCTCCACGTCGCGCATCCTCGACCCGCGCAAGGTCGGAGACGACCATTTCATCGTCGCCAAGGCGGTGAAGGAGGTGCTCCAGCGCTACAAGGACCTCCAGGACATCATCGCCATCCTCGGGATCGACGAGCTGTCGGAGGAGGACAAGCTCACCGTTTCGCGTGCCCGCAAGCTGGAGAAGTTCCTGTCGCAGCCGTTCCACGTTGCCGAGCAGTTCACCGGCTTCAAGGGCTGCTACGTCAAGCTCGAGGACACGATCAAGGGCTTCAAGGAGATCGTCGACGGCAAGCACGACGAGGTTCCGGAGCAAGCCTTCTACATGGTGGGGACGATCCAGCAGGCCCTCGAGAAGGCCGAGAAGATGAAGCAGGCATGACGCCAGGAAAGCTCCAGCTCGAGGTCGTGACCCCCGAGCGCCTCCTGCTCTCGGAGCCGGTCGACGAGGTGAGTTACCGGGCGCGCGAGGGCTACGTCGGGATCCTCCCGGGGCACGTCCCCATGCTCACGTCCCTCGAGATCGGCGAGCTCACCTACCGAGCCTCCGGCAAGACGCATCACGTCGCCGTGAGCGGCGGCTTCGTCGAGGTCACCGAGGGCAAGGTCATCGTGCTGGCCGACACCGCCGAGAAGGCGAGCGAGATCGACAAGGACCGAGCGCTCGCCAAGAAGGCCCAGGCCGAGGCGGGCATGAAGAGCTACGACTCCGAGGACCAGTTCCTGATGGAGAAGGCGCGTCTTGAGAAGGCAGTGGCAAGGCTCCAGGCAGCCTCGCACGCCATCGCTCCTTAGCGTCCAGACGCTTCCCACCGGAGTCCAGACGCTCCGGGGCGTCGTGCAGAAGACCGTCTTCGCGAGCGAAGGAACGGGGTTCACGGTGCTGCGGGTCGAGCACGCGGGGGGTCTCGTGGCCGTCGTGGGCGTCGGCCTCTCGCTTCACGACGGCGAGGAGGCGGAGTTCACCGGCGCCTGGGCCAACGACGCGAAGTACGGCGCCCAGTTCCGCGCGACGTCGTTCCACCCCATCGCGCCGGAGACGCGCGGCGGGATCAAGAAGTTCCTGTCGTCGGGGCTCCTGCGCGGCGTGGGCGAGAGCACGGCGGAGAAGCTCCTCCACGAGTTCGGCGACAAGGTGCTCGAGGTGCTCGATCACGGAGAGATGCGGCTCGCGAAGGTGCCGGGCATCGGCAAGAAGCGCGCGGCGATGATCTGCGACAGCTACCGCGCGCACCGCGGCCTGCGCGACCTCTACGTGTTCCTCCACAGCTACGGCGTCGGATCGGCGCTCGCGCGGCGCATCCACGAGGTCTACCAGGACCAGGCGATCGAGAAGATCCGCGAGAACCCCTACAGGCTCGCCATGGAGGTCCGCGGCATCGGGTTTCTGACCGCCGATCGCCTGGCCATGGCGCTCGGGATGGATCCTCTCTCGGTGGACCGCGCCGAGGCCGGCATCGTCCACAAGCTCAACGAGGCCTACGAGGACGGCCATCTCTATCTCCCCTTCGAGATGCTCGTGAAGACCACCGAGAAGGACCTGAGGACCACGTCCGAGGCCGTCGCGAGCGCGATGCTCCGGCTCGACACGCGGCGGCGGATCACGCGAGACGGAGACGCGATCTACCTCTCCTCCATGTACGAGATTGAGCGCCGGGTCGCCGGGTCGCTGGCGACCCTCGCGGCAAGGACCTCTCCCGAGAGGGGGAATCGCTTTGACATGCACCTGCGTGCGGCGAAACAAGAGCTCGGCTTCGATCTCTCCGAGGACCAGGGCGGCGCGGTGCGCCAGGCGCTCGAGAACCGCATCACCGCGATCACCGGCGGTCCAGGGACGGGCAAGACGACGCTCGTCCGGGCGATCACGCTATGCGCCAAGAGCCTGGCCCTGAAGTTCGCGCTCGCCTCGCCGACGGGGAGAGCGGCCAAGCGTCTCGCGGAGGCAACCGGCGAGGGCGCGCAGACGCTGCACCGGCTGCTCGAGTTCTCCCCCGAGTCGGGAACATTCGAGCGTAACGGCCACGACCCGCTCGACGCCGACCTCGTGATCGTCGACGAGTCGTCGATGATCGACATCATGCTGATGGGTCACCTTCTCGCGGCGCTGCCGGAGAAGGCGAGCCTGATCCTCGTCGGAGACGCCGATCAGCTCGCGAGCGTCGGCGCCGGGACCGTCTTCCGGGACCTCATCACGTGCGGCCGGATCCCGGTCGTACGGCTCGCCCACATCTACCGCCAGGCCCAGGGGAGCCTCATCGTCGAGAACGCCCACCGCATCCTCGCGGGAGAGATCCCGCGCGCGCCGAAGGGCGGCGACGACATGGGTCAGGACTTCTTCATCGTGGAGGAGGAATTCCCGGAGCGGATGCTGCGCATGGTCAAGACGCTCGTGAAGGAGCGCATCCCCGAGCGCTTCAAGCTCGACCCGATGCAGGACGTGCAGGTGCTGTCGCCGATGTACCGCGGCCTGGTGGGCGTCAGCAACCTGAACAAGGAGCTCCAGGCGCTCCTGAATCCAGAGGGCCCCGAGCTCAAGAAGGGCGAGCAGGTCTTCCGGCGCGACGACAAGGTGATGCAGCTGCGTAACGACTACGACAAGGGCGTCTACAACGGCGACATCGGCCGCATCAAGTACGTGGACGGGCGCGAGCGCGCGATCGCCGTCTCGTTCGACGAGAGGACCGTCCACTACGAAGGCGACGAGCTCGACGACCTCCAGCTCGCCTATGCCGCGAGCGTCCACAAGGCGCAAGGCTCCGAGTACCCCGCGGTCATCTTCGTGCTGGCGCGCGAGCACTACGTCATGTGCCAGCGAAACCTCCTCTATACCGCCGTGACGCGGGGCAAGGCGCTGACCGTGCTCGTGGCGAGCCGGTCCTCGCTCGCTCGCGCGGTCGCCAACGACGAGATCAAGAAGCGGTACTCCAAGCTCGCCGAGCGTCTCGCGTCGGGAAGCTCCGGCCCGGCAGCACCCGCGGCGCGCACGTTCGTGGACGACGCGGACCAAGACGAGCCAGAGGTCGGAAACGACGACCTCGGCGATCTCTACGACATGCCGTTCGACACGGACGACCGCACCGACCTCGACGACGAGATGTAGCGACTAGCTCGAGCTGCGGACGCGGCGGCGGCCCGCCGGCCGTGGGCGGAGCGCCTGCTGGGCGGCCTTCGTGCGCGTGATGTTCCGCAGGATCCTCTCCGCCATCTGGTTTTCGTAGGTGACGACGTTGAGGAAAAGCGAGTTCATGAAGTACGTTCGAAGCTCCTTCGGCGAGAGCTGGGAGACGAGGGCCTCGATCTCGCGACGCATGTCGAGGAACGTGTGCTCGAACCCCGACGCGGCGGCGACGCCCTGGTAGAGCGCCTCGAGGACGGGAATGACGTCCCCGTCCGCTTCGATCTCGCGCCCGCCGACGAGCTTCACGGTCCTGGCCGCCATGCTAGGCGCCCGCACCGAAGGACGCGCAGGCGCCCTTCACCGTCTCGTGGATCTCCACGACCGTGTCGACCTTCGTGATGGACAGCGCGCTCTGGACGCGCGGTGCGATGGAGCAAAGCTTCATCGTCCCACCCTGCTTGGTCATGCGCCGGTAGGCGCTCATAAGGACGCCCACGCCGAAGCTGTCCATCGTGTTCACCTCGGACAGGTCCAGGACCATCTTCGTGACCCCGCCGTCGATGATCTTGAACAACTCCGCCTGGAGCTTCTCGAGGTCGTTGTAGTTGATCGCCACCTGCGACACCTTCACGACGGTGACCTGCCCGGAAAGCTCCTTCTCGATCCTCATGGGAAGGCCTATCGTAGCGCATCCCCACTCTCGCTACGGAGGCGGAACGTCGCGGGTTCCCGCCCGCGGGGACAACTGGGATCATGCGCTCGCCGTGGGGGCGACGCTCGGGTAAGGATGCAGGGCGGAGGCTTGTCCCCCGCAGGGTTCATCGCCGGAGCGAGCGTCCAGGCAGGCGGCTGGAGGGAATCGCGGGCTTCGGCTCGTAGGGCGGGGGCTTGTCCCCCGCCGGTTCGTGAAGCGCATCGCCGGAGCTAGCGTCCAGGCAGGCGGCTGGAGGGAATCGCGGGCTTCGGCTCGTAGGGCGGGGATTGTCCCCCGCCGGTTCGTGAAGCGCATCGTCGGAGCTAGCGTCCAGGCAGGCGGCTGGACGGAATCGCGGGCTTCGGCTCGTAGGGCGGGGGCTTGTCCCCCGCCGGTTCGTGAAGCGCATCGCCGGAGCTAGCGTCCAGGCAGGCGGCTGGACGGAATCGCGGGCTTCGGCTCGTAGGGCGGGGGCTTGTCCCCCGCCGGTTCGTGAAGCGCATCGTCGGAGCTAGCGTCCAGGAGTGTCAGACAAGCGCAGAGCCAATAGTAGTTCCCGAACGCCTGCTTGTTCACGAAGAAGAAGCTCGTCAGGTAGAGTCCGAGGCGCCTCGGTGCTTCCTGGGCCGTGCGGATCGGCCAGCCGAGCGTTCCGATCGCGGCCAGCGTCAGGCTCGTGAGGACGATGGCCGGGAGCCGGATGCCGAGCTCGTGAAACGCGAGGGCGTAGAGCGAGACACTGTCGGTCCTCGGAGGGATCCGCACGAGATCGAGCACCGTGTCGCTCCAGAACCCTCCCGGGTCCATCGCGATCATCGGGACGCTGATCGCGGCCGCGAGCAGCAGCGCCCACGCAGCGCGGCGCCGCCCGAGGGCTGGCAGGACGAGGATCGCCATCGGGGGGAGGTACTGCTTCAAGGTAAAGGCGAGCCCCGCCGGGATCGCCGCCAGCGCGGGGCGCCGGCGGAGCGCGAGGACCAGTACCGCGAGCGAGAACAGAGCGAGTGGCTCGTTCCAGCCGCGCCGGAAGACCGACGGCGCGACCGGGTGCATCGCCGCCAGGTAGAGGATCGAGAGCCTCCTGCGCGGCGGCCCGCCTCGCCCGAGGGCGAAGAGGCAAGCGAGAGTCCCCGCGTCGAGCGCCACGAGCGTCCACCGGTAGTCGATGCCGAGGACCGCGGCCGGGACATAGGCGAGGACCGTGCCGGGCAGGTAGGTGTACTTTGGGAACGCGTAGGTCTGCCCGCCGATCCGCGTTCCCCCGCGGCTCTCGTGCGCGAAGGGGAGCGTGTAGATCGCACCGTAGGGGCTCTCCCCGAGCAAGAGCCGGTGTGCCGCCTCGTTCTGGATGACGTAGGAGTCGAGCTCGGGCCGCGGCTCCGAGAGCACCGCCGCGACGCGCAGGAGCAGCGCGAGCGCCACGAGTGGGACGGCGAAGACCTCCGCCCGCACGCGGCCGGCGAGCGCCGCTCCCGCCGCCAGCACGGCGACCGCCGCGATCTGGCACGCCCTGATCTGCGCCCGCGCGTCCGGCTCGAGGATCAGCGCGGGCACGTGCGTGTAGCCGAGCCACCCGGCGTACCCGCAGAGTGCCGCGAGCAACGGGCCGTGGGGGACGCGCGCGAGGAAGCGCCGGACCGGCGCGACGAAGAGGGGGATCGCCGCGAGCGCGCACAGCGATGCGCCGTCGTCGTAGAAGCCGCGGCCCAGGGAGGCCGCCTGGATCAGTAGGAAGAAGGCGAGGAGCTGCGGTGCGAGGGAGTCGCGCGCGTCGGGCAAGGCCCCTAGGTTAGTCGTAAGATCTCCGGGTCTTGAGACGCCTCGCATCGCTCGCGCTGATGCTCGCGGCCGCCGCCTGCGGAGGGGGAAAGGGCAAGGCCCCTGACCTCGTCTTCGCAAACGGCACCGAGCCGGAGACCCTCGACCCGGCAATTATCACGGGCGTCCCGGAGAGCCGGCTCATCCGCGCGCTCTACGAGGGCCTCACCACCCAGGATCCCGCGACGCTCGCCATCAAGCCTGGCGTCGCCGAGAGCTGGGAGGTCTCCCCGGATGGGCTCACCTACACGTTCCACCTGCGGAAGGACGCGAAGTGGTCCAACGGCGATCCCGTCACCGCCGAGGACTTCGACTTCGCCTACCGCCGCGCGCTCGTCCCAGAGACGGCCGCGCAGTACGCCTACCAGCTCTTCTACATCGCGGGCGCGGAGGACTTCAACGCGGGCAAGCTCAAGGACTGGGCCCAGGTAGGCGTCAAGGTCGTCGATCCCTACACGATCGTGCTGACGCTGCGCGCGCGCACCGCTTTCTGGCTCGAGCTCTGCGCCTTCCAGACGCTGTCCCCGGTCAACAGGAAGTGCATCGACACCTGGGGCGACGACTGGGTGAAGCCGGGCAAGATCGTCACCAACGGGGCGTTCGTGCCGACCGAGTGGCGCATGCAGGACCGCATCACGCTCGAGAAGAACCCCTACTACTGGGACAAGGAGAACGTCCACCTCGATCGCATCCGCATCCTCCCCGTCGATCAGGCCAACGCCGCGATCAACCTCTACGAGACGCGCGGCGTGGAGTTCATGGAAGAGTCGACGGTGCCGCGGCCGCTCCTCGACGTGCTGCTGAAGCGCGACGACATGCACCGCGCTCCCTACCTCGGTACGTACTTCGTGCGCTGCAACGTGACGAAGCCGCCCTTCACCGACGTGCGCGTCCGCAAGGCGTTCGCGATGGCGATCGACGGGCAGGCGATCGTGGAGCACATCACCAAGGGAGGCGAGCTCCCCGCCCACACCTACGTCCCGCCGGGGCTTCCCGGCTACGCAGGACCGAAGGGCCTGGCGTTCGACGTCGAGGCGGCGCGGGCGCTCCTCGCCGAGGCGGGCTTCCCCGGCGGCCGCGGCTTCCCGCACGTCTCCTACCTCTACAACACGTCGCAGAACCACAAGGACATCGCGGAGGTGCTCCAGGCGCAGTGGGAGAAGAACCTGGGCGTCAAGGTCGAGCTCGTGAACCAGGAGTGGAAGGTCTATCTGAACTCCCAGCGCAAGCTCGACTACCAGCTCTCCCGTTCCGCCTGGATCGGCGACTACGCCGACCCGAACACGTTCCTCGACATGTTCGTGACCGGCGGCGGCAACAACAACACCGGGTGGAGCAACGCGGAATACGACGCCGCGATCCGTGCCGCGGCCGACGAAGCCGATCCGGCGCGGCGCATGGAGATCTTCCGGGGAGCGGAAAAGCTCCTCGTCGAGGACGAGCTACCCATCTGGCCGATCTACTACTACGTGAGCCTCAACCTTTACCCGCGCCACGTCAAGGGCATCCCGCCGAACATCTTGAACCTGATCGATCTCAAGTACGTGGAGGTGGACCGGGCCGAGCGCGAGGCCTACCTGCGCGGGCACGGGTCGCCGGGCCGCGTCGTGGTCGCGGACCTGAGGTAGGGCGTGTTCTCCTACGTGCTGCGGCGGGTGCTCTTCATCCCGCCGGTCCTCCTCGTCGGCTCGCTCGTCTCCTTCCTCCTGATCCTCTCGGCGAAGGGAGGACCCTTCGATCAGGAGCGCGCCTACCCGCCGCAGGTCCTGGAGAACCTCAACAAGAAGTTCCACCTCGGCGATCCGGTGATCACCCAGTACGGCATCTACCTGCGCGGCCTTCTGCGCGGCGACATGCAGATCTCGCTCAAGTACCGGAACCGGACCGTGTCGGAGATCATCGCCCAGACGTTCCCCGTATCCCTCGGGCTCGGGCTCGTCGCGCTGGCGATCGCGCTGGCGATCGGCATCAGCGCGGGCACGATCGCCGCGGTGCGCCACAACAGTCCGGTGGATCACGCGGCCATGACGCTCGCCATGGTGGGGATCAGCATCCCGAACTTCGTGATGGGACCGGTGCTGATCCTGCTCCTGGTCTTCTGGCTCCGGCTGCTGCCAGTCGGCGGATGGGGGTCGGTCGGGCAGATCCCGATGCCGGCGATCGTGCTCGGGCTTCCCTATGCCGCATACATCGCGCGCCTCTCGCGCGCCGGGATGCTCGACGTCGTGCGCCAGGACTACATGCGCACCGCGAAGGCCAAGGGGCTCCGCGCATCGTCGGTCATCGTCAAGCACGGCCTCAAGAACGCGATGCTGCCGGTGATCTCCTTCCTCGGTCCGGCGACCGCCGGCATCGTGACCGGATCGGTCGTCGTGGAGAAGCTCTTCGAGGTCCCGGGGATCGGCACGTTCTTCGTCAACAGCGCGCTCAACCGCGACCTCTTCGTCGAGATGGGAATCCTCTTGCTCTACGCGTCGCTGTTGCTCGTCCTGAACCTCGCGGTGGACGTCGCCTACACCTTCGTCGACCCGCGGGTGGAGCTCGGCTGATGGCGCAGTCGCTCGCCGGCGAGGCCTGGAGGCGGCTCCTCAAGAACCGCATGGCCGTGATGGGGGGCCTCCTCATCGTGGTCGTCGGGCTCATCGCCTTCACGGCGGACTGGATCGCCTCGCCGCTTCTCGGCTACCGCTTCGACCAGCAGGAGCTCTCGCGCCAGAACGAAGGCCCGTCGCGGGATCACCTGTGCGGCACGGACAACAAGGGGCGCGACCTCCTCGTGCGGATCATCTACGGCGGGAAGGTCTCTCTTTCCGTCGGCATTCTCGCGACGTTGGTGTCGCTCTGCATCGGCGTCGCCTACGGCTCGGTGTCGGGCTACGCGGGAGGCGCCACCGACAACGTGATGATGCGCGTCGTCGACATCCTCTACGCCCTTCCGTTCATGTTCTTCGTGATCCTCCTGATGACCCTCGCCGAGGACTTCACCATCGCGATGAACAACGCCATCGAGGCCGCCGTGAAGGCAGGGACGGGCACCTGGATCGAGGCGTTCAAGTTCAAGCGCATCTACTTCATCTTCGTGGCGCTCGGCGCCATCCAGTGGCTCACGATGTCGCGCATCACCCGCGGCCAGATCCTCTCCCTGAAGCAGAAGGAGTTCGTGGAGGCGGCGCGCGCGCTCGGCGCCACGAACCGCCGCATCTTGACGAGCCACCTCGTGCCCAACCTCCTCGGGCCGGTCATCGTCTACACAACGCTGACCGTCCCCGCGGTCATGCTCGAGGAAGCCTTCCTCTCCTTCCTGGGCCTCGGCATCCAGGCCCCCGACGCGTCCTGGGGGTCGCTTGCCGCCGACGGCGCTGCGTCGATCAATCCGATCCGCGTTTACTGGTGGCTCGTGGTGTTCCCGGGAACGGCGCTGGCGATGACGCTCTTCTCGCTGAACTTCCTCGGCGACGGGCTCCGCGACGCGCTCGACCCGCGTCTCCGGAACCGTTGAAGCGCCTCCTCGAGAGGCTCGGGCTCGTCGCGCTCTCGCTCTCGTTCTTCCTCGTGCTCGAGGGCGGGTTGCGCGCCGTCGGGTTTGGCTCGGACGACTATGGCGCGCTCGACTTCGGCATCGGCGCGACGGACTCGCTCTTCACCGACGACGCCGAGCATCCCGGGATGATGGTGGTGGCTCCCTGGGTCCTTCCGCCCAAGGGGACGCACCGCAAGCTCATCAACGACGACACCTTTCCGAAGAAGCGGCCGGCCGGCGAGCTTCGGATCGTCGCTGTCGGCGACTCCGCGGTGTTCGGCTATCCGAGAGGAGGTCCGATCGCGTTTCCCTACCAGCTCGGAGAGCGCGTGCGGGCGGCGCATCCGGAGCTCCAGGTGCGTGTCATCAACCTGGGCGTTCCGGGATACGACGTGCGCCGGACCGTGAAGGCACTCCGGGAGGCTCTGACCTACGAGCCGAGCGCCGTGGTCTTGTACTCGGGCCACAACGAGTACCTCCGCCGCTTCGCGCTCGAGAGCCTGAGCCACATGGGACCCACGGTGCGGATGCGCCAGCGTCTCTCGAAGCTTCGCCTCTACCAGCTCCTCGGAAGGATGCTAGCGCCCGTCACCGGGAGGGTCGCGGGAGTCATCGACGTCTCGGACGCCGCGCGGGAGATGGAGAAGTTCGAGGGTTTCAGCAAGCCGCGCACGGAGCTCGAGACGAGGCTCGTCACCGAGAGGTTCCGCAACAACGTGCAGCTCGCCATCGACGCGGCACGCGCGGCCAAGGTCCCGCTGATCCTCTGCACCGTGATCTCCCAGGTGCAGTGGATGCCGATCTACGCGGTCTACGGCGACGACGACTCCCGCGAGCGGAGGAACCAGGCGGAGGCGTTTCGCAGCGTGATCGCGCGACTTCAGGGTCTCGGGGACTATGGCGGGATGGAAGAGGCGAGCCGCGAGGCCATCGCGCTGGTCCCGCGCCACGCGCACTTCCATCACTACCTCGGGACGGCGCTGCTCGAACAGGGGCGGCTGGACGAGGCCCTCGCCGAGTACGTGAAGGCGCGCGATCTCGAGTCGACGCAGCGCCGGGGCGGCGTGGCGTTCAACGATGCCGTTCGCGAGCTCGGCGCCCGCGGAGGATGCACGGTCGTCGATCTCGAGAAGGTCTTCTTCGCGGACATGACCCACGGCTGCTGGGGCGGCAACCTATTCATCGATCACTGCCACCCCGACGCCGAGGGACACGCGATCGTCGCCGGCGCGATCTACGACGCCGTGGACTGGACGAAGCTGCGGCGCTGAACCCAGGGCCCTACCAGTCGGGGATCGGGCGGCGCCGCCACGTGTGGACGACCGCGTCCCGCTCGGCGCGAAGCTCCTCGGCCACCGGGATGGCGCGCACCGTCTGCTCGATGCGCCGGCCGGCGAGCCCCATCACCAGCACGACGCCCCATGCCGGGAGCAACAGCACGACGTGGATGGGCTCGATCCACCGCAGGCCGACGCCGGCGATCGTCAGCACGGGGCAGCCGCCCAGGAGCGCGATCTGCAGGAGTGCGGCGTACATCTGCCGCGCCACCGCGGCGCGGAAGTGATCGAGGTCCCGCTCCGTGGTCAGGCACGGGACGTCGCGCTTGAAGGCGATGAGCGCGAGCATGGCCCACAGATGGTTTCCGATGGCGGCGCCGATCAGGGCCAGGATGACCCAGAAGAGCGTCAATAGCCCAGATCGGCACCCGCCACGGTGACGCCGAAGAACGTTCCCGCGAACGGGGCGAACGACGGGCCAACCTGGGTGAGCACGCCGCCGGCATAGGCGAAGGTGACGATGCTGCCGATGGCGGTCAGGTCGCTGCCCTCGCTCGCGAGCAGTGCGTCGCTGCCGACCGCGGCGACGTCGCCCTGGCCCACATGGCCGCCGAAGAGCGTGGTGAACGGCGTCACGTCGTAACCCGGCACCGGTGCGATCAACGTCGCATCGTAGTCGTAGCCCTTGAACTGCGCGGGGTTCAAAGGACCTGGGCCCGGAGCGCAGACGATCTCGGCGAAGCCGTCGGTGTCTACGTCCCCGGCGACGTGGACGCCCCGTAGCTCGTCGTCGAAGGCGTTGAAGTTGACCTCGTCATCGCCGTGGACGGCGATCCCGTCGTAGTTGAAGCCGCGCACCTGTGGGCCGAAGACGACGTGCCCGGTCCCGGTCCCGTCAGATCTCGTCGAACGCATCGACGTCGACGTCGCCACTGTGGGGCGTTGACGCCGTACCGATGTGCCGTAGGCGAAGTAGCTCAACTTCGCGACGCGGTGACCGCGGCGCCGTCGTAGTTCCAGCCACGGACGTGGGGACCGAAGACGGCGCCTGGTCCCGCCCCGGTCAAGATCTCGGAGAAGCGCATCTGGCGTCGAGGCGCGCCGTGGCGACGTTGACGCCGTACTTCAACGTGCCATAGGCGTAGAAGCTGATCTTGCCGACGGGCGTCCCGTCGCGATCGAACCCCTCTCGCTTGCGGGCCGAACACCGGCCCGGGGCCTGGCCCTTGCAACGATCTCGGAAGTCGCGTCGACGTCGACGTTACCCGCGGCGACGTTGGTGCCAAAGCCACCGGCCGCATACGCGAAGAAATCGACCACCTGCCCGGCGGCGGCGAAGACCTTCACCTCGTTCGGGTTCGGAGGGGCTGGCCCCTGGCCAGTGAGGATGTCCTCCGGCGACTGTCCCCCGGGCAGGACCTCATCTGCTCCGAGATCGACGCGACCGTTGGCGACGCGGGGTTGACCGTCGACGTCCGTCTCGCCGGATCCAGGCACGAACGCGGGATCGCCTCGGTCAAGGCACGGAGACGCCGCCTGGAGGTGCAGATTGCCCGCGGCCGGCGCCACGAGCGCTGGATCCGCGAAGAGCGAGCTTCCGTCCTGGCCTGAGCCCGCCTGGTAGGCGGCGAACCCCGTGTAGGGCGTGCTCCGCCACGTGAACGTTGCCGCCGAGGCTCCGCCAGGACAGTACCAGCCATTCCAGTCAAGCGCGTTGTTGACGTTGCCCAGCTCGGAGTAGAGGAGCACGTTCTGCGCGTTGGAATAGAAGACGTTGCCGCGCACGGTGTTGTTCTGACCGTACTGGATGAAGAGCTCGCCCAGTCCCTGTCCGGTCGTGTCGTTGCCGTAGAGCGTGTTTCCGAGGAAGAAGTTATCGTCCGCGCGCCCGGCCGTCGCGTCGTAGCCACCGAAGGCGATGCCGCACTTGCCGCTTCCGAAGACGAAGTTGTCGCGGACCACGACCCCCGACGTCACGATCCCCGCGTTCTCCGCCCCCACCTCGATGCCGATGTCGCCCAGAGACACGACGTTCCGCTCGATCACGATGTCCTTGCCGCCGTCGACGTAGATGCTGCCTGCGAACCCACCGCCATAGTTGCTGTTGGCGCGCGTCACGGTGTTCCCACGGCAAAGGCCGTTGCGGGCGACCAGTGCCGGATCGGGGTTGATGCTCGTCTCGCCGCCGATGAAGTCGATGCCGATGTTGTTCACGTCGCGCACGAAGTTGTTCGTGACCTCGAAACCGGTGACGTTGCCGTTCAGCGTGAGCGCCTCGCTCGGCGACGGCTCGCAATCGTGGATGAAGTTGCCGTCGATGATCAGGTCGGAGATCGGTTGCGGATCCGTTCCGTAGATGGTGATGCCCATGGCGTCGGTACCGCGGATCTTGTAGATCTCGTTGTTCCGGATCTCGACGTGAGACCCATGGCCTGTCATGCGCACACCCGAGCAGTCGCTGACTCCGGTGTGGTCCCAGATCACGAAGCCGATGATGCGGATGTAGCTCTGGCTCGTGATGCGCACCATGTCGCACCCCGAGACTCCCGTTCCGGCAAGCACGGCGGTCGCGCCCGGAGCCGCCTGCAGCGTGATGTAGCCCCCTGCCGCGCTCCCGCTGCGTGGGAAGCGGATCTTCTCGTAGTAGGTGCCCGTCACGTTGATCGTGTCGCCAGGCATCGCCACGTTCAGCGCCTGCTGGACCGTCGGGTAGTCCGCGGGTACGTCGATCGTCGCCGCCGCGGCCGTGGCCACGAGGAGGACGGCAGCGGCGAGGGCCGCGAGACGGTGCACGGAGCGGTACCTCCGGGACATTGTACGCCTCCTGCAGGAGCGGGCGGGAGGGGTAAAGTAGCCCGCGACTTCGCCGCAGCGGTTGGCAAGCGGGAAGCGCCGGAGGAGCCATGACCCTCTTCAAGAACCTCAGCCTTTCGGCGAAGCTGCTCATGCTCGTGGCGATCTTCGTGGCGGCCTTCGCCGCGTTCGCGACAGTCGCCTACCGGACGCTCGGCCGCGTGCGGGTGAACGGCCCGGTCTACCGCGAGATCGTGCAGGGCAAGGACCTCATCGCCGACGTCCTGCCGCCGCCGGAATACATCATCGAGGCCCACCTCCTGACGCTCGAGCTCCGAGACGAGACGGATGCCGCGTCCATCGCAGCGCTCGTGGAGCGCGGAAACCAGCTCCGCCTCGAGTTCGAGAACCGCCACGAGGTCTGGAAGCGCGACCTCGCGCCGGGCAGCCTCGCCGACATGATGAACTCCGCGGCGTACCGGCCGGCCGCGGAGTTCTTCGAGATCCGCGATCGCGAGTACGTGCCGGCGATCCGCGCCGGCGACCGGGAGAAGGCGCGGCAGGTCCTTGCGGTGCTGCTCGAGAAGTACGAGACCCATCGCCGCGCCATCGACGAGGTGGTGAAGCTCGCCACGACGCGCAACGGCGAGCTCGAGAAGGACGCCGAAGAGGAGGTGCGGGCGGGCGAGGGCCACCTGTTGTGGCTCGGCGGGTTCGTCATCGCCGTCGTCGTCGTCATCGCCGTCGTGACGGGGCGGCTCGCGGGCACGCTCGCATCGCGCATCGGCATCGCCTCGGCCGCGGCCGGTCAGGTGGCGGGGGGCGACCTCTCCGTGGACGTTCCCCACACCGGCGACGGCGAGGAATCGGGGCGTCTCCTCGACGCCATCCGCGCGATGACCGCGAACCTCAACTCGCTCGTCACGCGCGTCAAGCAGGCGTCGATCGAGCTGATGTCGACCGCAACGGAGCTCGCGGCAACGAGCCGCCAGCAGGAGGCGACGGTCAACGGCTTCGGATCGTCCACGAGCGAGATCGCCGCCGCGGTCAAGGAGATCTCGGCGACGTCGAGCGAGCTCCTCGCCACCATGGAAGGAGTCAACGCCGTCGCCGCCCAGACGGCGCAGCTCGCCGAGCACGGCCGAGCGGGCCTCGACGGCATGGATGCCACGATGCGCGGGCTCGAGCGGGCGACGAGCTCCATCGGCGCGCGCCTCGCCGCCATACGGGAGAAGACCGCCGACATCTCCGGCGTGGTCACCACGATCACGAAGGTCGCCGATCAGACGAACCTGCTCTCGGTCAACGCCGCGATCGAGGCGGAGAGGGCGGGCGAGCAAGGGCTCGGGTTCCTCGTGCTGGCGCGCGAGATCCGGAGGCTCGCCGATCAGACGGCGGTGGCGACGCTCGACATCGAGCAGATGGTGCGGCACATGCAATCCGCCGTGTCGGCCGGCGTCATGGAGATGGACCGCTTCTCCGAGGAAGTGCGGCGCGGCGCCGGAAGCGTCGGAGAGGTGGGTGGCCAGCTCGGCCAGATCATCTCGCAGGTGCAGACGCTGTCGGAGCGCTTCGACAGCGTCAACCACGGTATGAGGAGCCAGTCCCAGGGGGCGCGCCAGATCGGCGAGGCGATGACCCAGCTCGTCGACGGAGCCCGCCAGAGCGCGACCTCCCTGAAGGACTTCAACAACGCCACCGCCCACCTGCGCGACGCCGTGGCGAGCCTGAAGCAGGAGATCTCCCACTTCAAGGTCAAGGAGTAGCCGCTTGCTCGTCCTCACGTTCCAGGCGCGGGGAGTAGCGTACGCGCTGGCCGCGCGGGACGTGCTCGAGGTGATCCCGCGCGTCGCGCTGCGGCCCGTCCCCCTCGCGCCTCCGGCCATCACTGGTCTCTTCGCCTACCGCGGCACCATCGCGCCCTGCGTGGATCTGGGAGTGCTCCTCGGCGACGGGCCGTGTCCCGATCGCTTCGGCAGCCGGATCATGGTCGTCGCGCTGCCGGGAGGCCGCCGCGCCGGGCTTCTCGCCGCCGGCGTCACAGACGTCGAGGCCATCGAAGGGAGACCCGAGGTGCCCGTGCGCGTGCCTGCGGCGCCGTTCCTGTCGGGAGTGGTCGTGCAAGGAGAACGCATGGTCGAGCTCGTCGATCCGCGCGGCCTCATCTCGGAGGAGCTCTGGGCGCTCCTCGTACCGGAGGAGACGTGACGGTCCTCGAGGAGGTCGCGGCGCGGCTCGCCGACGAGATCGGCCTCGATCCCGATGTCCTCGGGATCCGGAGCATCGCGTCGGCCGTCGCGGCGCGCGCCGCGGCCCTGAGGCTCCGCGGCGACGAGGACTACCTGCGCGCCCTGCCGCTGCCGGGCGAATGGGACGCGCTCGTGGACGAGGTGGTGGTTCCCGAGACGTGGTTCTTCCGCGATCCCTCGGCGTTCGCCCTGCTCGCGGAGCACGCGCGGTCACGCGAAGGGGTCTACCGCGTCCTCTCCGTCCCGTGCGGCAGCGGCGAGGAGGCCTACTCCATCGCGATGTGCCTCGCCGACGCTCGCGTGGGAGCCTTCGAGGTCGATGCGTTCGACGTCAGCCAGGCGCTCGTCGATCGCGCCCGCCGCGGGGTGTACGGCCCCCGCTCGGTGCGGGGCGCGGAGCTTCCAGCCCATCACGTGACGCGCCGCGATGGAGAGATCGGCGTCGCCGCTCATGTGCGGAGCACGGTTCGCTTCGCGACCGGCAACCTGGCATCGCCCGGCTTCCTCCAGGGAGCCCCGCTCTACGATGCGATCTTCTGCAGGAACCTCCTGATCTACCTCCACACGGCGGCGCGCGCCCGCGCGATCGGCCACGTCACGCGGCTGCTGGCGCCGCAGGGGATCGTGTTCGCGGGCCACGCCGAGGCGCTGTCGGTCCACGATCGGCGCTTTCGTCCCTTCGGGCCCGGCGAGGCTTTCGCGTTCTCGCTGCTTCTGATCGCGCCGGGGCCGGCGGCCGTCGCGGCGCCGATCCCGATCGCGGCTTCGCGACGGCCGCCTCGGCGGGTCGAGCCGGAGCGAGACGCGGAGCCAGGGTCCTCGCTTGCCAAGGCCGTGACGCTTGCCGATCGCGGCCTCTACGCCGACGCGATGGATCTGTGCGAGCGCCACGTCGCCCTTCATGGGCCGACCGCCCAGGCGCTCTTCCTCCGCGGCGTGCTCCGCCAGGCCGCGCGCCAGGAGGGCGCCGAGGACGCGTTCCGGCAGGCGCTCTTGCTCGATCCCCATCACGGGCCGTCGTTGCGCCACCTCGCGCTTCTCGCCGATGCCCGCGGGGATCATGCGCGGGCCCGCGGGTACCGCCGGCGCGCAGCCACCCTGCGGAGCCGCGCGTGACGCCGGGCTTCGTGCCCCCGGCGGGTTGCTGGGCGTCGATCGGCGTCGCGGGCGACCGCAGCTGCCCTGAGCTTCCCGCCGTCGTCCATTGCCGCAACTGTCCGGTGATGATGAACGCCGCGCGCGGTCTCTTCGAGAGGGAGACGCCCCCGGGTTACGCGGCCGCGTGGGGCGCGGCGGTCGCCCAGGGAGCGGTGAGCCCGCGCCCGTCGATCTCGGTCGTCGTGTTCCGCGTCGGTCGCGAGTGGCTCGCCATCGACACGGCGCTCGTGGCGGAGATCGCGGCAGTGCGTCCCATCCATCGCATCCCCCACCGCGCCCACGCGCTCTTGCAGGGGATCGTCAACATCCGGGGGCAGCTCCAGCTGTCGGTCTCCCTCGCGGGGCTTCTCGGCATGCCGGCCCCCGCGGCCGGATCCGGCGATCGCTTCATGGTGATCGGGGAGAGCGGCAACGCCTACGTCATCGTGGTCAACCAGGTCCACGGGGTCGAGCGCGTGGTCGAGGGCACGATCGGCCCCGCCCCCGCCACGCTCCCGCCGTCTCTCCTCGCGATGACGCGCGGGATCTTCCCGTGGAGGGACCACCGGGTCGGCCTCCTCGCGGGCGCAGACCTCGTGAAGGCGATGAAGCAGGTGGTCGCGTGACGCCCGAGCTGCTCCGGATGCTCCGCGACGAGCTCCGTCGCCAGCTCGGCGTGATCGCGCCTCGCCTGCCGCCGCGCGGCGGACCGGGATCGGCGGGCCCCGATCGGAGCCTCTCCGCGGCCGTGAGCTCGCTTCGCTCGGCCGCGAGCGTGATCGGCCCCGGTCCGCTCGACGAGGCGACCGGCGCCCTCGAAGGCTGCCTGTCGCCGGCCGAGTCGGGCGCCGCCGTGCTCGACGCCGCAGAGGTCGAGGCGCTGCACCGGGTGATCGCGGCGCTCGAACGGCTCGCCGCGGCGGAGGATCTGGGGACCGCGCTCCGCGAGCGTGGCAAGGAGATCCGGCAGCTCGCAGCCACCCTCGCGGGGCTGCGAGAAGCGAAGGGTCAGCATCCCGGTCCGGCGGCGGGCCGGGTCGACGGGACGCTCGAGCTCTTCCGCCTCGAGTGCGAGATCCACACGGCGACCCTCGGCGACGGCCTCCTGCTCCTCGAGCGGCAGCCCCAGAGCATGGATGTGATCGAGCGGCTCATGCGCGCGGCCCACTCCTTGAAGGGAGCCGCGCGCGTGGTGGGCCTCGACGCACCGGTGAAGCTCGCCCATGCGATGGAGGATTACCTCGTACGCGCGCAGCGCGGGGAGGTCCCGATCGACGGCGGGGGTATCGACGCCTTGCTCGCGGGGACCGATGCCCTCGCGCGCGCGGGCCAGGCGCCTGGAACGGACGCGGAGCGCCTCCTCGCCCTCGCGGAGCGCGTGCGACGGCTCGGCGCCGCGAAGGTCGATGCGATCGAGGCGGCGCCGACCATGGAGGTAGCACGCGCGCTGGAGCCCTCGGCAGGGGAGCCTGCCCCGGCGGGAGAAGAGGATCGCGTTCTGCGCGTGAAGGCGAGCCACGTCACGAAGCTCGTGGGGCTCGCCGGGGAGTCGCTCGTCGAGGCGCGCCGGCTCCAGCCCTTCGCCAGCGTCCAGCACCGGCTGCGGGTGCGGCAGGCGAGCCTCTCGGACCTCGTGAACGACATCCACCAGGCTCTCGGTGCGCCGCCGGGCGACGATCCCATCGGCGTGCGGATCGCCGAGCTACGGGCGCGCGTCCTCGAGTGCCGGGAGCTCCTCTCGTCGTGGGTCGAGCAGTTCGAGGAGCACACCAGCCTCTCCGAAGATCTGACGCTGCGGCTCTACCAGGAAGCCTCGGCGAGCCGCATGAGGCCGTTTGCCGACAGCCTCCAGCCCTTCCCGCGAATGATCCGCGACCTCGCCCGGAAGCTCGGGAAGGGCGTGGACCTCCGCGTCTCGGGAGAAGGGCTCGCCGTGGACCGGGACGTGTCCGAGGCGCTGGAGGCGCCGCTCACGCACCTCCTCCGCAACGCCGTGGACCACGGCATCGAAGCTCCCGGGGAGCGCCGCGCCCGCGGGAAGCCCGAGCGAGGCACGATCACCGTCGACGTCCAGAGCCGCACGGGAATGGTGGCGATCACGATCGCCGACGACGGCCGGGGGCTCGACGCCGGGAGCATCCGCGCGCGGGCCGTGAAGCTCGGCCTCGTGCGCGAGGAGGACGCGGCCAGGCTCTCGACCGAGGACGTCTACGAGCTTCTCTTCGCACCCGGCTTCTCGACGGCGGAGTCGGTCACCGAGCTGTCGGGGCGCGGCGTCGGGCTCGACGTCGTCCTCTCGACGCTTTCCGGCCTCGGCGGCTCCGCGCACGTCACGTCCGAGCCTGGTGCCGGGACGACGTTTCACCTCGCGGTCGCAAGCAGCCGGCAGGTGATCCGCGCCGTCGTGGTCCGGATCGGGGGCGAGCCGTACGCGTTCCCGCTGGGTCGCATCGATCGCCTGGTACGCGTCCCCATCGACGAGGCGCGGGTCGTCGAGGACCGGCAGTACGTCCTTGTCGACGACCGGAGCGTCGCTCTCGTCCCGACGGCCCACGTTCTCGAGCTAGGCGGCCGCGCCGAGGCCGGCGACGTGCTCCACCTCATCGTGGTCTCCGATCGCTCGCACCGCTTCGGCCTCCTCGTGGACGGCTTCATGGGTGAGCACGACCTCGTCGTGCGCCGGCTGGACCCGCGGCTGGGCCGGGTCTCGGACATCAGCGCTGCGGCGACGCTCGCCGACGGCGCGCCGGTCCTCATCGTCGACGTCGACGACCTGATCCGGTCGATCCTGCGCCTCGGTTCGGTGGCGCGCATCGAGAAGGTGTCCGGCAGAGCGGCTGGGCCGAGGCGCAAGCGCGTGCTCGTCGTTGACGACTCCATCACCGTGCGGGAGCTCGAGCGGCAGCTCCTCGCGAACCGGGGCTTCGACGTCGAGGTGGCGGTGGACGGCGTGAGCGCCTGGGGGCTCGTACGGGACACGCCGTTCGACCTGGTGATCACCGACGTCGACATGCCCCGCATGGACGGCGTCGCGCTCACGCGATCGATCAAGCAGGACCCGAGGCTCCGCGACGTGCCGGTGATCATGGTGTCCTACCGCGACAGCCCCGGCGATCGCGCCCGCGGCCTCGAGGCGAAGGCGGACTTCTACATCGCCAAGAGCGAGTTCCAGGACGAGGCGTTGCTCCAGGCGGTCGCAGATCTCGTCGGGGACGCCGTGGCGTGAGGAGCGGCGGTACGATGACCCGATGAAGATCGGCATCGCCGCAGGCACGCGGCTTGGCGTGGAGGCGCTGCGGCGCGCCGTCACCGAGGGAACCCGCCACTCGGTGGTTTGGGTCGCGCGCGACGGCATCGAGGCTGAGACGCGCTGCTCCGAGGAACGCGTCGACCTCTTGCTCCTCGATGTCGACGTCGGAGGCATCGACGCCGTCGAGCTGACGCGGCGGATCGTCAAGGCTGGCCAGGCGGCGATCCTGCTCCTCACGCCAGGCAAGGACGCGGCCGTGGGCCGGATCTTCGAGGCGATGGGCCTCGGGGCGCTCGACGCCGTTGCCGCCCCCACCCTCGACACGGATGGGGCTCTCCGCAACGAGGTGACGTTCCGCGCCCGGCTCGCGACGGTGGAGAAGCTCATCGCACCTTCACCTTCGACCAGCGTCGCGCACGGACCAGCTGTCGCTGCTCTCCCGCCGCTGGTGGCCATCGGCGCGTCGACCGGAGGGCCACAGGCCCTCGCGGCGATCCTCTCGAAGCTCCCCAGGGATCTGGAGGCGGCCGTCGTCGTCGTGCAGCACATCGATCGGACGTTCGCGGACGGCCTGGCGAGCTGGCTTTGCGAACGCACGAGCTTTCCGGTCGCCCTCGCGCGCCACGGCGATCGCCCGGAGAAGGCCCGGGCGCTCCTCGCCCACACCGAGCACCACATGGTGCTGGCCTCGGACCGGACGCTCGCCTACACGGCGGAGCCAGCGTCGCTCGTCCACCGTCCCTCGGTCGACGTCTTCTTCGGGAGCCTCGCGCCGCTCGACACGCCGGGCCTGGCGGTCCTCCTCACGGGAATGGGCCGGGACGGCGCTGACGGGCTCCTCCGGCTGCGGCGCGCGGGATGGGCAACGATCTGCCAGGATCCCCGCGAGGCCGTCGTCGAGGGCATGCCGCGGGCGGGAGTGGAGCTCGGCGCCGCGGCGGAGGTGCTCACGCTTCCGGCGATCGCGGCCAGCATCGCGGCCTTCGCAGCGAGAGCGGGCAAGAGGCCGTGAGCGAGCCCGCGCCGCCGGCCATGCGCCCGGTCACCGTGCTGCTCGTCGACGACCAGGCCATCATCGGGGAGAGCATCCGCGCGACCCTGGCTCCCGAGACCGACATCTCCTACCACTTCTGCCAGGATCCGCGCCGCGCGGTCGCGATGGCGATCGAGGTGGAGCCGACGGTCATCCTCCAGGACCTCGTCATGCCCGAGCTTGACGGCCTGAGCCTCGTCAAGCTGCTTCGCGAGGAGCCGCGAACGCGCGACATCCCGCTGGTCGTGCTCTCGACGAAGGAAGAGCCGTCGGTGAAGGCGGAGGCGTTCCGTCTCGGCGCGAACGACTACCTCGTGAAGCTTCCCAGCGCGCTCGAGCTCGTCGCGCGCATCCGCTACCACTCCGCTGCCTATCTCCACGCGTGCCAGATCCGGCTCGCCTACGAGGCGCTGCTCGAGAGCCAGAGGCAGCTCCGCAGCCGCAACGTGGAGATCGGGCGCCAGCGGGACCAGCTCGCCGCCCAGGCAGACGAGCTCGAGAAGAGGAACCAGTTCATCAAGAAGATCTTCGGCCGGTACCTGAGCAACGATGTGGTCGAGAGCCTCCTCGCGTCGCCCGAGGGGCCCGAGCTGGGAGGCGAGACCCGCGTCGTGACCATCCTGATGTCGGACCTGCGTGGGTTCACGGCCTCGTCGGAGCGACTTCGCGCGGAGCAGGTGGTGCGCGCCCTCAACAACTACCTGGGCGCGATGGCAAACATCATCACGAGCCACAAGGGGACGATCGACGAGTTCATCGGCGATGCCATCCTCGCGATCTTCGGCGCTCCCATCTCGGCCGATGACGACGCGGCCCGCGCCATCGCCTGCGCCGTCGAGATGCAGAACGCGATGGAAGGCGTCAACGCCTGGAACGAGACCGAGGGATTGCCCGCGATCGAGATGGGGATCGCGCTGCACACCGGAGAGGTCGTCGTCGGCAACATAGGTTCGACGACGCGGACCAAGTACGGCGTTGTCGGAAGCTCCGTCAACCTCGTGGCGCGCATCGAGTCGTGCACCGTGGGCGGGCAGGTGCTCGTCTCGGAGACCACGCTCCGCGCGGCGGGTGACGCCGTGGTGGCCGGGAAGACGATGCTCGTTCACGCGAAGGGCTTCCGCGAGCCGATCACGACGCACGAGGTCCTCGCGATCGGCGGTGCGGTGCTTCCGGAGCGCGCCGATCCGATGACGGTGCTCGAGCCTCCGCTCCCCGTGAGGTACGCCGTGGTCCGCGAGAAGGAGGTCTCCGGCGCCGTGCACGCCGGCCACGCCGTCCGCCTGTCGCCACGGCGCGCGGATCTCGCGCTTCCCGAGCCCGTGGCCGAGCTCACCAACCTGCGCGTGCGCTTCCTGGATGCCACCGGCGCGGAGCTTGCGTGGGATCTCTACGGCAAGGTCGTCGCGAGCGCGGGGAGCACGTCGACGCTCCACTTCACGAGCTGTCCTCCCGAGCTCGGCGCACACCTTCTGGGCATCGTCGAAGCGGCGC
Organism: Acidobacteriota bacterium; assembly: GCA_046331505.1. GTDB lineage: Bacteria > Acidobacteriota > Vicinamibacteria > JAXLQT01 > JAXLQT01 > JAXLQT01. Next base: position 14,002 of record JAXLQT010000018.1, on the reverse strand, counting down.
GCCAACACCCGCCGCTTCCCTGAGCTCCGCGCCGATCGCGTCACGCGCGATCCGCCGGGGTCCGGGGCGTGGGACACTGCGCGCATGCCCCTGACGCCGCGGGCGAGCGAGATCATGCGCGCGCTCGAGCTGCTCCCGCCCGGGGAGCGCGGCACCGCACTCGATCGCCTTTGCGGCGATGCCCCTGACGTACGCCGCGAGGTGGAGGGCTATCTCGCGAGTGTCGTCGAGGCGGCAACCCGTCCCGCAAGCCGCGCCGCGCTTGATCTCCCCGGAACGCTGCCGGAAGGGACGGTGCTTGGGGGACGCTTCCGGATCACCGCGGTGCTCGCGAGCGGGGGGTTCGGCGTCGTCTACCGCGCCATCGACCAGGACGGTCGGCTGGTGGCGCTCAAGGCGGTGAGGCTCACGCACGCCGGTCTCATCGACGCGCTCCGCCGCGAGATCGACGCCCTGTCGCGCCTCTCGCATCCGGGGATCGTGCCGATCCTCGCGCACGGCACCCACGAGGGATTGCCGTGGTATGCGATGGCGTACCTTCCCGGGAAGCTCCTCTCCGCGCTGGTCGATCGCGAGAAACAACCGGCGCCGCGCGAGCAGATGATCGAGGCGCTCACGATCTGCCGCCGGCTCTGCCATCCGCTGGCCTACATCCACGGCGAGGGGCTCGTGCACCGCGATCTGAAGCCCGACAACGTGCTGCTTCGCCCCGGCGGCATCCCGGTGCTGATCGACTTCGGGCTCGCGAGCGTCCAGCCCCGAGAGGGGCGGGAGGCGCTGGAGCCGTCCGGAGCGACGGTCGGCACGATCGCCTACATGGCTCCCGAGCAAGTGAAAGGTGAGCTCGTCGATGCGCGCACCGATCTCTATTCCCTCGGATGCGTCCTTTACCAGCTCCTTTCGGGAGAGCCGCCCTTCGTCGGACCTCCATCGGCGATCCTGCAGAAGCACTGTCACGAGGAGCCAAGGTCCCTCACGGTCCGCTCCAACGAGATCCCGCGCGAGCTCGACGACCTGGTGTTGCGGTTGCTCGCGAAGGACCCGGCCCGGCGGTTCGGCTACGCGACGGACGTTGCGGCTGCGCTGGCCCGGATCGGCGCGAGGAATGGGACGTTCTCCGGCGCGCCCCGTGGGCGCTCCTATCTCTACCGCCCGACCCTCGCGGGCCGGACGGGCGAGATCGGCCGGGCAACGTCCCGGATCCGCGCTCTCGCGAGGGGGACGGGTGGCTTCCTGGTCTTGACGGGCGAGAGCGGCGTCGGCAAGACGAGGTTCGCGATGGAGGTTGGACGCCTCGCCTCGGGGGACGGAGCGCGCGTTCTCCTCTCGGCGTGCCCGGCGGAGGGACGCGCGCCGCTCCAGGCGTTCCGTGGGGCGCTCCAGGGGATCGCCGACGGTTGCCGCGAGCTCGGCGGGAAGGAAGTGGCGCGCGTGCTGGGTCCCCGCGCCGCGGTCCTCGCCGCATACGAGCCGTCGATTTCGGCGTTCGTCGCTGCCGGGGATGGAGCGATCCAGCTACCGGCCCAGGAAGCGCGGCAGCGCCTGCTTCACGATCTTGCGGAGACGCTCGGCGCGGCCGCGGCCCGCGATGCGACCCTCTTCCTTCTCGACGACGTGCAGTGGGCGGACGAGCTGTCCCGCGACGCCCTCCAGCTCCTCGTCACGACGGGGATGCTCGCCCGCACGCCTCTGCTGATCGTCGCGACGTGCCGCGCGGAGGAGATGCCAGGGTGGCTCGAATCCCTGGCCGCGCTCGGCGGGATCGAGCTCATGCCGCTCGGAAGGCTCGACGCCAGTGCCGTGGCCGCGATGTCGCGGGACATGCTCGCCTCGGAAGTCCCGGAGGGCTTTGCCGCGGCTGTGGCGCGCACGTCGTCAGGCAACCCACTGTTCGTGGCGGAGTGCCTCCGCCTTGCCGTCGAGCAGCGTGTGCTCGCGCGGGACGAGGAGGGAATGTGGGGCTTCGGCCCGCTCGCGGCGACCTACGATCACGCGATCCCGCCGACCGTGGAGGCGATCCTGTCAAGACGGATCCAGGGTCTGCCCAGGCATGCCCGCCGCGTGCTCGACGCCGCGGCGGTGCTGGGAGACGAGCTCACCGAGGGCCGGCTCTTGCTTGCATCGCCGGGCGTGTCGGCGGTCGCCGCGCGCGTCCAGGAGCTGGTCCGGCGTCAGATCCTCGAGCCGCGCGAGGGCGCCATCGCCTTCACGCATGACCGGATCCGCGAAGTCGCCTACGACGTCGTCGAGCCGGGCCGGAGGCGACGCCTCCACCGGCGCGCGGCGAGCGTGCTCACCGGCGAAGGATCGCCGTCGAACGCCGAGGCCATCGCGCGCCACTGGGAGCTCTGCGGGGAGCCGGGCAGGGCGCTTCCCCACCTGCTCGCCGCGGCCGGAGCCGCCTACGACCGCCATGCGAGCGTCGACGCGGCGAGGCTCTACGAGAGGTACCTCGCGCTCGTTCCTTCGCCCAGCCTGGAGAGCGCGCAAGCCCGGGTCGCGATCGCGGAGGGACCGCTCTTTGCCGTCGGACGCTTCCGCGACGCGGAGCGGGAAGCCCGCCGGGCCCTCGAGCAAGCCACGAGCCTGGACTCTCCCGATCTCGTCGCGATGGCGTCGTTCGCTCTGGCGCGGGCGATCACGCCGCTCGGAAGCTGGGAGAACGCCTGGCAGCTCTACGAACCCGCGCTCGCGCACTTCAAGCGGAGCGGCAACGGTCCCATGGAAGCGCGGACCGAGACCGCGCTCGGGACGCTCGCGCTCGACGCCGGGATGCTGGAGCAAGCCCAGGCGCGCCACGAGAGATCGCGCGCGCGGTACCGTGAGATCGGTGACGAATCCGGGGAGATCGGGGCCATCGCCGAGCTGGCCGTGGTGGCGGGCAAGCGCGGCATGAAGAGCGACGCCCTGGGCTGGATCCGCGAGGCGCTTGCGCGCGCGGTGGCCGCGGGTGACCGACGCCGGGAAGCGGTGCTCCTCAACAACCTCGGCGTGATGGTGCTCGATGGCGGAGAGCCCGCCGAGGCGCTTGCTCACCTGCAGAGGTCCCTCGAAGCGTCGCGAGCGCTCCGTCTCCGGCAGCGCGAGGCCCAGGTGCGCGGCAACATCGCCGCGGTCCTGTCAGCGCTCGGGAGGTTCGACGAATCCGCCGGATATCTGGCCGGTTCCCTTGCCCTTCACCGCGAGACCGGATCCGTCCAGGGCGAGGCGGGCATGCTTGCATCCCTCGGGGCACTGCGGGCGAACCAGGGGGACTTCGCGGGCGGCCTCGAGGCGACCCGGGCGGCAAGCGACCTCTTCCGCAACCTGGGCGCCCAGTCCACCCTGGTCCTCGCGCTCGTCCACGAGAGCCGGATGGAGCGTGTCGCCACGGGAGACGTCGCGCGGGCGCGTGCTCTCGCCGAGGAGGCTCTCACCGTATCCCGGGCGCTCGGCGATCCCGTCGGAGTCGGCGAGGCCGAGTGCCAGCTCGCCCGCGCGGCGATGGCGTCGGGGCTCCATCCGGGCGAGCACCTCGAACGGGCGCGCGCGGCGCTCGAGCAAGGCGGCAGGCGGAAGGCCCGCCTCGTCGAGACGATCGACGCGATCGCCATCGATGCGGCCGCCTTCGAGCGCGGCGAGCGCTTCCCCGTCGGACAGTCGGAAGGCACGCTGCTGGCGCCGGAGCTCGCGTGGCTTCGCGAGCATCGCCCCACCGCACTGGCAGCGCGACGCGAAGCGCCGGAGGATGGCCGCGGCGCACCGCGCGAGTGATCCGTCGCGCCGCCCCGTGCTATCCGAGCCCCGTCAGGAGCGATGCCGGTGACGCGGCTCGAACGGGGGAATTCACGTGGTCCCGCACGTTTCGAGTGGCGATCACGTCAGCGCCACCGGCCATCGCCGCCGCCACCAGCATCGCATCCTCGAAGTCCTTCATCTCGAGGCGGCACGCGAGCGCCAGGCTCTCGGTGGTGGTGGGGGCAACCTCCGCGAACCGTGTCAGGTCCGAGAGGAAGGCGCGCGTATCGGCCCGTCCGCGCTTCGGGGCCACGAGATAGTAGAAGTTGGAGATCGTGTGCCACGCAACGAGCGCCGTGCCTGGGCGTCTCTGCAAGAGGTCGATGAGGGCCCCCGCCGACGTTGCATGCGGGGCCCTGTCGAGCGCGAGGTCCAGCAACACATCCGTATCCACGAGGACGATCACAGGTGTTTCCGTGCGAGCGCTCGATGGAGCTCGTCGTTCTTCCGGGCCTTCTGGAACCGACCCCGCCACCGGCTCGAGAACGAAGCAGGTTCCTCCGCGGTCATTTCCCGGAGCGCGTTCTCGATGAGCTGAGACAGCGAGAGACCGCGACTTCGGGCATGGCGCTTCGCGTCCGGTACGACCTTCTCGTCGACCGTGATGGTCAGCTTGGTCTTCACGCGGCGTCCTGTATGCGTAGCAACGATACAGGCATACGCACATCCCCGCGAGACCGGCGGGCTCCCGGGCGGCTGGCGGGCTGCGCGCCGGACCTTGTGCGGGATCGTCCAGCGGCTTGGTGCGCGCCGTCCGTGCGGCAGGCCGCGGCGCCCAGTGGTATAACGTTGCCCACGAACGCCACTCTGCCCACTCGTTCTTTGCTTGGCGTCCCAGGTCCGCACAGCTCTGAGAGCGTCCTTCGCGAGACCGTGCAGCGAATCCGGAAAGCGTTGCCTCCTGGATCGACGACGGACCTGCGCAGGTAATTCGGGCATGGATCTCGATGAGCTCTATGGCACGGTGAAGGAGGCACAATGGTTCCAACGCGTCGGAACATACAAGAGCGACCAGCGGTTCGTCGAAGTGTCGTCTCTTGGCGTGTCTGAGTCTGCGGACGCTGAGGGGTTTGTGATGGCTCCCATCAGGACGCGACGAACCCGATCCAGTGCATGGTGGTGCCTTGAAGGCGCTCGCGAAAGACGCAGGGATTGATTGGAGGCCTGAGGTGTTGACGGCCTATAAGCCAAATTGGTGTCTCTGGGAGGGATGAGACTGCAGCCGCGGCTCCAGGTCGAAGGGACGGACTTTGGTGGGGCAGCTCGCGGCGCTGCGTTTTTTGCCGTTCGGCGGGCTGTGATGGAGCTACTTGTGCATCGAGGAGGCTTCTGGTGCGGTCTAGAGCCCCGATCTATTCGGGTGGATGGTGGCCGTGCGGATTGTTGAGTGACCCTCGCGTGGTTGTTTTCTGGCTCAGCTATGAGTAGAGCTGGAGGGCGACAGTGGTCGCAGCCTGTAAACGCTGCGTTCCTGCCGGGGAAGGACCTGTGGGGCGGCAATGGGAATTGCAGTAGGAGGGACGCGGGGTTCAGGGCGGGATCGGCGACCGGAATTGCAGGGTCGCTGACGGGGTAAGGGGCCGGCTGGAAACATCCGCGTCATCACGTCCTCCTTGATTCCTGCCGCTGGCACCGGACGGCCGGCGTGGCGACCGTCGCCGTTGATCACATGCGAGAAGTGCGCGAATACTAACTCCCTTCCGTCCGAGCATCTCGAGGGATCCGAGAATGGCGATACTCTCGGGGCATGGCCTCCGGAGCTTCTCTGATCGCAGCCCTGGCGGGGGCGGTCGGGTCGGAGCACGTCTTGGTCGATCCCGAAGCCCGCGACCGTTACGGTCACGACGAGACGGAGGACTACCTCTTCCGTCCCGACGTGGTCGTGCGGCCCGCGACGACGGCTCAAGTCCAGGAGGTGCTACGGCTTGCGGCGGAGGCACGGACGCCCGTGACCACGCGCGGGCGGGACCGGGCTGTCCGGCGGCGCCCTGCCTGTGAACGGGGGGATCGTGCTGTCGGTCGAGCGGATGAACCGCATCGTGGACGTCGATGCGAAGAACCTGGTCGTCGTCACGGAGCCCGGCGTCATCACCCAGATCCTCCAGGAGGAAGTCGAGAAGGCCGGCTTGTTCTATCCGCCGGACCCGGCGAGCCGCGGAGCTGCTTCATCGGCGGCAATGTCGCGCACGGCGCGGGCGGTCCGCGCGCCGTGAAGTACGGCACGACACGCGACTATGTGCTCGGGATAGAGGCCGTTCTCCCGGGCGGCGCCCTCATCCGCTCGGGCGGCAAGCTGAAGAAGTACGCGGCGGGCTATCCGCTGCACCAGCTCCTCGTGTCGTCGGAGGGAACGCTCGCGGTGATCACCCAGATCACGCTGAAGCTGATCCCTCTTCCGTCGGCCCGTGCGACGCTGCTATGCCCGTTCGCGGAGATGGCGCCGGCGCTGGAGACGCTCGCGCGCATCTTCCAGCGGGGCGTCGTGCCGTCGGCCGCGGAGTTCCTGGAGCGCGACGCGATGCTGACGAGCGCGCGGCATCTCGGCGTGGAGCCGCCGGCGGCGGATGCGGGAGCGCTGCTCCTTTTCGAGGTGGACGGACCGAGCGTCGAGCACGTGAAGCGCGACGCGGAGGTGGTGGGCGAGATCGCGCTCGAGGGCGGCGCTCTCGACGTGCTGGTGGCGGACGACCCGCCACGGCAGCGCGAGCTCTGGCGTCTGCGCCGCGCCGTCGGCGAGGCGGTGAAGTCGATCTCGCCCTACCGGGAGATCGACGCGGTGGTCCTGCTGCCCTGCATCGCGCAGCTCGTTGCGGGCGCAGGGAGTTTGCGCGCGCGCGCCAGCTCGACGCCATCTGCTTATGGCCACGCGGGCGACGGGAACATCCACGTCAACGTGCTGAAGCGCGACCTGCCCGACGATCTCTGGAAGGCGCGCATCGACGAGGCGGCGACGGCGCTCTACGGATTCATCGCGTCGCTCGGCGGCGCCATCTCCGGGGAGCACGGCGTGGGGCTCGTGGGACGCGGACACCTCGACAAGCTCCTCGGCGAGGAGACCGTCGCGCTGATGCGGCGCGTCAAGGCCGCCTTTGACCCCGGCGGCATCCTGAACCCGGGAAAGATCTTCTGGACCCTCCCGGAGGTCAGGGCGTTCCGGCCCGGCGCACGCCGTGCTCGAGAGCCGCCGCGCTCCTGTGCGGCGACCGCGTCGGACAGACGCGCAAGCGCGTCATGGACGTCCCGAGGGATGCTCCCGAGCTCCGCCGCACGAGCGCGTGCGCCCTCGAGGATCTCCCGGGCGTCCTTGCCCAGAGCGAGGAGCAGGTGGCCTCGTTCGCACATGGCCTGCACCCGGAGCGGGTTCATCCCTATGCGCTCCATCGCGCCCTCGGCCTCGGCGAGCAATTGCGACGCCTCCTCGATCGGGCCTCCGGAACCGCGGATGACGGACGCGTACGCCGCGAGGGTCGAGGCGACGTCGATGTCCCGGCCGGCGCGACGCTGCGTGGCGAGGGCCTCCTCGAAGAACGGCCTCACCTCCTCGAGGGGCGCGCCGGTGTCGGCCCGGAACTGGGCCAGGTTTCGCAGCACGATCCCGAGCCTGCCTGGATCGCCAGTCTCGCGGGCGATCTGCACGGCGTCCTCGAAGGGTCTCCTCGCGAGGCTGCGGTCCGGGCCCTCCCAGAGCAGGATCGCGAGGTTCGACAGCACCGCGGACTCCATCACTCGGTCGCCGACCGTGCGGACGATCTCGAGCGCATGCTCGTACGCGCTTCGCGCCTCGCCCGGGCGCCCCCGGCCGTGCAGGTCGAGGCCGATGGCGTTGAGCGACACCGCGATGTCGGCGCGGCTCCCGAACTCGCCCATGATGCGAAGGGCCCTGTTCCCCGCCTCGTCGGCGGCCTCCCCGAGCCCGAGGCGGTCGAGGACCATGGACAGCTCCGACAGCGCGGATGCCTCCCGCCGGCGATCCCCTCCGGCCGAGCTGATGCGTCCTGCCGCCTCGAAGCGGGCGCGCGCTTCGGGGAGGCGGCCGCGACAGTAGGCGATCCTTCCGAGCTCGACCAGGCAGCTTGCCTCGCCGCGGGTGTCGTCGCGTGAGCGATGGATGGCGACCGCTTCCGCGAGCGACGCCTCGGCTTCTCCGAGGCGCCCGAGCAGTCCGTAGGTGTGGCCAAGGTGCTTCAGGGCCACTGCCACGAGCCCGAGGCTCCCGATCGCCCGGGCTTCGTCGAGAGCGGTTCCGAGCTCTTCGAGCGCCCGGCTCGCCCGCGCGGTGGAGAGGTAGACGCCGTCGACGAGCGCGATGCGCACGCCGACGGTTTCCTCCGTGGGCTCGCCGGCGAGCCTCAGGTAGGAACGGTAGTGGCGCTCCGCCTCGGAGAGGTCGAACTGGCGGCGCGCATCGTCCGCCGCCTCGAGGTAGAGGGGAAGCGCCCGCGCCCGTTCGCCGCATCGTTCCCAGCGCAGCGCCCGTACGGCCGCGCGTTCGCCCGAGGAGCCCGCAGCATCGACCATCGCACCGGCCGCGGCGCGATGGAAGGAGCCGATCGACTCCGGGGTCATCGCGTCCCGTGCGATCTCGCGGATCTTGTCGTGAACGAAGCGCAGGTTGCCGGAGTCGGTCTCCTCCATCACCTGACGGGCGACGAGCTCGTGGAGCACCCGCGTCATCGCGGGGTCGGCCGCGGCCTGACCCGACACCGCAGCGAGCACCTCGGGCTGGATCTCGCGGGACAGCACGCTCGCAACGGAGACGAGGCGGCGCGCCTCGGCGGTGAGGCGGCCGAGGCGATCCTCGACCAGGACGCGGAGCGAACCCGGCTCGGGAAGCTGGCCGAGCGGAGCGCTCCCGTCCCGGGCCAGACGCCACGTCCCCCGCGCGTCGCGCGCCAGAACGCCGCTCGCCACCGAGGCCCGCAGGTACTCGGCGACGAAGAACGGGTTGCCCTCCGTTCTCCCCCAGAGGACGTCGATGAGATCCGGCGGCGCGGGCCGCAACGCGAGCATGTCCGCCGCGATGGAGGCGACGTCGCCTGGACGCAGGAGCGGCAGCGCCACCGACGCGCACGCCGGCTCCTCCAGGAGGGAGCCGAGCGCCGCGGAGACCTCCTCGGGGCGATAGGTTGCGCACACGAAGATCGGAAGCTGCGCGAGACGGCCCGTGCGCAGCACGTAGCGGAGGAAGCCGAGGGTGAGATCGTCGGCCCACTGGACGTCGTCGAGAACGTAGAGAGCATTGCGCCGTCCCGCGAAGGCGCCGAACGCCGCGGCCAGGACTCCGAACAGCCGCAGCAGCGCAGCTTCCGGGGGGAGCTCCTCCAGAGGCGCGATCGCGAGGGCGTCGAAGATCTCTGCGAGCGGTGGATGAAACGGGCCGATCGCACGCGCGTGGAAGCCGAGCACCCGGTGGACGTCCTCTCGCGGTCGGCCGGAGAGTCGTCCCGCGAGCAGATCCAGGAGCGGCCGGAGCGGGTGCAACGGGCCTCCCTCGTCGCCCGGCTGGCAGGCGCCGGCAAGCACGAGGGCACCACGCTGCCGCGCGAGCGTCGCGAGCGCCTGGGCGACGCGTGTCTTGCCCGCGCCGCTCTCGCCTCTCACGGCCGCGAGCGAGCCCTCCGCCGACCGTAGCCTCGCCGCGAGCTCCGCGAGCACGTCGTCGCGTCCCGCCAGCGCGGGACGGTAGAGATAGGCTCGCGGCGCCGGCGCCGCGGCGCCCCGGCCTCGACAGACGCCGAGCGCGTCGAGCGCAGCGCCGACGACGGCGGCATGGCCGGGGCGGTTGCGAGGGTCCTTCTCGAGGAGCGCGAGGATGAGATCCTCGAGCCCTTCGGAGATGCCGGGAACCTGCTCCGACGGGCGCACCACGGGTGCGTCGCGGTGCTTGGCCAGGATCTCCTCGGCGGTCGATCCGAAGAACGGCGGCCTTCCCGTCGCGACCTCGTAGAGCATGCAGCCGAGCGCGTAGAGATCCGCGCGGGCGTCGACGACCTCGAACCGCGCCTGCTCCGGCGCCATGTAAAGGAGCGTGCCCCTCCCGTTCGATGGCGAGGTCCTCGCGCTCGTGCATCGCAACCGCGAGCCCGAAGTCGAGGAGCACGGGCTTCCCGTCTGGCCGGACCAGCACGTTCTCCGGCTTCAAGTCCCTGTGGACGATGCCCTCGCCGTGGAGGTATGCGAGCGGCTCGCAGAGGCCTCGGATCGCCGCTGACCCTTCGGCAAGGAGCAAGCCGGGGCCGGAACCTGGCGGCGGCCCGGAGCGGGACGTCGCGGCCCCGTCACAATCGGTCGTGGCTGCCTCCGCAGCCAGCGTCTCCAACCAGGAAGGCTGCGTCTCTCGTTGCACGATCGTTCTGCCTCCGGAGCCGCCCCGGAGGAGCAGATGCCGCAGCGTGTTCCCGCGCAGGAGCTTCATCGCGTACCAGGGCCTTCCCTCGTGCCGGCCGTGGCCCAGGAAGCGGACGATTCCCGGGTGGGCGAGGCGTGCCAGCGCCGCGATCTCTCGCTCCAGGCTCGCGAGGTGCCACGACGTCCGGGCGCGCACGGTCTTGAGCGCGGCCCGCTGCCCGGTCAGGGTGTCGAGCGCCAGGTAGACGATGCCCATACCGCCCCGTCCGAGCTCGTGCGTCAGCTCGAAGGTGGCGATCCGCGCGGGAGCCTTTCCGGACGCCACCGTCACTCCGGGAACCTTCGTGAGGTCATGCGGTGAGCCAGCGGTGTCGAAGGTAACACGTGACGCGTGCGGCGCCGGCGCCGCGCGCCGGATCGCACGTCCCTGGCGATCAGGGCGCTTCTGGGCGCCGCCACACCACCGGCGAGTAGAGGACGAAGCACGTCATGCCCAGCAGCACGGCGTCGCGCCAGATGGTGACCGTCATCTTCGGGGAGAGAAGGAAGAAGCTCAGGAGCTCCCCCACGATGGGGATCGGAGGCGCCTTCAGGGCCCCGAAGCAGGTGCACTCGATGTCGTTGCCCCTCGCGAGGTTGAGGGAAAGCGCTGCCAGGAAGGTCGCGAGCATCTGCGCGACGAGGAACGCGGCGCCGCGTGTGAGGACGCCGGCGCAGAGCGCCAGTCCTGAGGCCAGCTCGATCCAGGGGAGGAAGATCGCCACGAGGTTGACGACGCTCGTGTCGAGCACCTTGAAGTTGTCGATCGCGTGCGCGAACTGGGCTGGCTCGCGGATCTTGCCGAGCGCCGCGGCGACGAACACGAGCCCGAGGAAGATCCGCAGGGAGATCGCGAGGTAGACGTTGCCAAGCAGTCGCGCCACGATCTACTTCTCCACGGGGTGGCCCGCGGCCGTCCAGCCCGGGAATCCGTCCCTGTAGACGAGAACGTCCTTGAATCCCACCAGGAGGAGCTTCTCGCGCAGGAGCCGGCTGTCGTGGCAGTCGCCCCCGGTGCAGTAGACGACGATGCGGGTGTCGGGTGCAAGCTCTCCCGTGAGAGTGGCCACCTTGACGTCGGCATCTCCCTCCCAGACGCCGATGCTCGTCGCCCGGGCGATGTGCCCCTCGTCGGTGTACACGCTCGATGGCCGCGCGTCGATGAAGGTGGCGCCGTTCGCCCACTCGGCATGTGCTGTGGCCGTGTCGATCTCGACGTCCCCCGGAGGTTCCTTCCCGGCCGTCGTCGCGGCGTCGTCGGTTGCAGGCGCCAGGGGAGCCTTGACGGCGAGGTTGTTGAGCCACGGAAGGTTGTTCCTGGCCGCGCCGGTGGTGTTCGCCACGGCGCCAGCGATTGCCGCCGCGACCACGAGGATGGCCATCTCTTTCCAGGTCCCGCGGAGGTCCCTTGCGCGACAAGCCATGGCTTTCACGGGGCAAGCATACAAAGGACGAGGATCCGGAGCTCCGCCAGCCGCGACCGCGGTCACGCGTAAGTCAGGTGGGCGCTGCCCCAGCCGGAATGCGTCGAATGGCCGATGACCTACGTGCCGTCATATCCTGGCGGTGTGCCGGACAAGGATCAGCAGACGACGCGAGAGACGACGTCGGGGGCCGAGATCAAGCCGGTCTACGGCCCGGGAGACGTCTCTGGCGATCCGGGCGCTCCGGGTAGTTACCCCTACACACGCGGCATCCAGCCCGACATGTACCGCGGCCGTCTCTGGACGATGCGGCAGTACGCTGGGTTCGGCACCGCGGAGGAGAGCAACGCCCGCTACCGCTACCTCCTCTCCCAGGGCACGACCGGCCTCTCCGTGGCGTTCGATCTACCGACCCAGATCGGCTACGACTCGGATCACCCGCTCGCGAACGGCGAGGTGGGTCGCGTCGGTGTCGCCATCGACAGCATCGAGGACATGGAGACGCTCTTCGACCAGATCCCCCTCGAGCAGGTCTCCGTGTCGATGACGATCAATGCGACCGCTCCGATCTTGCTCGCGCTCTACGTCGGCGTGGCGGAGCGGCGTGGGATCGATCCCGGAAAGCTCTCCGGGACGATCCAGAACGACGTGCTCAAGGAGTATGCGGCTCGGGGCACCTACATCTACCCGCCGAAGGCGTCGATGAAGCTTGCCACCGACATCTTCGACTATGGCACGGAGAAGCTCCCGAAGTGGAACACGATCAGCGTCTCTGGCTACCACATCCGCGAGGCGGGCTCTACGGCCGCAGAAGAGGTGGGCTTCACCCTGGCGCACGCCATCGCCTACGCCGAGGCCGCGCGCGCTCGCCGCATCCCGCTCGCCGCGTTCCTGCGCCGCCTCTCGTTCTTCTTCAACGCGCACAACGACCTCCTCGAGGAGGTCGCGAAGTTCCGCGCCGCGCGGAGGCTCTGGGCGCGCATCGTCAAGGAACGGTTCGGCGTGGACGATGCGCGGGCGCAGATGCTGCGGTTCCACACGCAGACCGCAGGCTCCACCCTGACCGCGCGCGAGCCGGAGGTCAACGTGGTGCGCGTGGCGCTCCAGGCGCTCGCCGCGGTGCTCGGAGGCACGCAGTCGCTTCACACCAACAGCCGGGACGAGGCGCTCGCGCTGCCGACCGAGGCGGCCGCGCGCCTCGCGCTCAGGACGCAGCAGGTGATCGCCTACGAGTCGGGGGTCGCCGCGACGGCGGATCCGCTGGGAGGCAGCTACTACGTCGAGGCGCTCACCTCGGACGTCGAGCATCGCGCCCTGGAGCTCATCGCGCAGGTCGACAAGCTCGGAGGAGCCATCGCCGCGCTCGACGCCGGGTTCACGCAGGAGCGGATCCAGGACTCCGCCTACCGCGCCCAGAAGGCGATGGAAGCGGGAGCGCTGACCGTCGTTTCCGTGAACCGTTTCCGCGAGGAAGGCCGCGACGCTCCCATCGAGACGCTGCGCGTCGATCCACGGCTCGAGGAGGAGCAGGTGGCGCGGCTCCGCGCCCTGCGCGCGCGCCGCAACGACGCAACGACATCCGCCGCTGTCGCCGCCGTCTCGCGGGCGGCGGTGGATGACGGAAACGTCATCCCGCCGATGGTGGAGGCGGTGAAGGCGCACGCCACGCTCGGCGAGATCGCCGACGCGTTGCGGGCCGTTTACGGGGAGCATCGAGAACGGGCGTAGAGCCCGTCAATTTGGCTCGGCGCTTCCCAAGTTGACGCACGACGCGCCGTGGCCGGCTCCGGGGATACCCGCGAGCCGGGCAGCCGGGCTGGCAAGGGGCTTGCGTTGATGGCTCCAGGCCGCATCCCGAACACGGTCATTTCGGCGCGAAGCCGCGGCCCGGTAGGAGGCGTTCGTTGATCGAAGTCGAAGGGCTATCGAAGTCTTATGGCACCGTCGAGGCGCTGAGAGGGATCTCCTTCTCGGTGAAGCGCGGGGAGATCGTCGGGTTGCTAGGGCCGAACGGCGCGGGCAAGACGACGACCATGAAGATCCTGACCGGGTATCTGCAGCCGACGGATGGGACCGCGCGCATCGGCGGGACGGACGTTCTCGACGATCCGCTGCGCGTCCAGGCTCAGGTCGGCTACCTGCCGGAGAACGCCCCCATCTATCTGGACATGGCGGTGCAGGAGTACCTCATGCTCGCGGCCGATCTGCGGGAGATCCCGCAGCCCGACCGCAAGGCGCTTCTCTCGGATGCGATCCATAGCACCGGCATCGAGAGCTACCTGACGCGCCCGATCGGGAGCCTCTCCAAGGGGTACCGGCAGCGCGTCGGGCTCGCGCAGGCCATCCTCCACAGACCGAGCGTCCTGATCCTGGACGAGCCCACCAACGGGCTCGACCCGACCCAGATCCTCGAG
>JAXLQT010000017.1:0-150168 GCA_046331505.1 Acidobacteriota bacterium | reverse complement strand
CCCGGCCTGGAGCGTGGGGCTCACGTTCTCCTACCCGATCCGCAATCGCGCCGGCAAGGCCTCTTATGCGAGCGCGCGCATCGCGGAGGAGCGCGCGGACATCACCCTGAAGAAGGCGCAGTCCGACGTCGACGTGGACGTGCGCCAGGCCTTCCGCGCGGTGCAGACGTCGCGCGACAAGGTGAAGGCGGCGCGCGTCAGCCGCGAGGCCCAGCAGAAGAAGCTCGAGGCCGAGCAGAAGAAGTTCGAGAACGGGCTGTCCACGTCCTACCAGGTGCTCACGTTCGACGAGGAGCTTGCCAAGGCGAAGTCCGACGAGGAGCGCGCGGAGATCGACGTCAAGAAGGCGATCATGAACCTCGAGCGCGCGATGGGGACCTACCTCGAAGCGAAGGGCCTCGCTTTCGAGGAGTGAGGGCGGGGCGGACGTCGTGACGGAAGACACCGGACGAGGCGTGGTCATCGACATCCACGAGCTCGTGAAGGTCTACCAGATGGGCGACGAGACGGTGCGCGCGCTCGACGGGGTGTCGCTCCAGGTCAAGAAGGGCGAGTACATGGCCATCATGGGCCCCTCGGGCTCCGGAAAGTCGACGCTCATGAACCTCATCGGGTGCCTCGACTCCCCCACCTCGGGGAGCTACCGTCTCGCCGGGCGCGAGGTGGGCAAGCTCGACGACAACGAGCTAGCGCGCATCAGGAACAAAGAGATCGGGTTCGTCTTCCAGACGTTCAACCTCCTCGCCCGCACGAGCGCGCTCAAGAACGTGGAGCTGCCGCTCATCTACGCCGGCATGCCGGTCCGCGAGCGGCAGCGCCTCGCCGAGGAAGCACTCGCGAAGGTCGGCCTCTCGGATCGCGCGAAGCACAAGCCCAACGAGCTCTCCGGCGGCCAGCGCCAGCGCGTCGCCATCGCGCGCGCGCTGGTCAACAACCCGTCGCTGGTGCTTGCGGACGAGCCAACGGGCAACCTCGACAGCAAGACCGGCGAGGACATCATGAAGCTTTTCCTCGCGCTCAACGCCGCTGGCCACACGATCGTGCTGGTGACGCACGAAGAGGACATCGCGGCGCACACGGAGCGCGTCGTCCGGCTCCTGGACGGCAAGATCCAGACCGACGCGCCCAACGTCCACGCCACGGCTCGCGCGTAGCGGGCGGGCGAGCGCGTCGTCTTCGTGCATGACGTGGTCGCCGGCGCGCCCCGCCATCGGCGCCCGAGGATCGCGGACTCATGGCACGTACTTCTGATTCGAGACACTAGCGCACGCCCGAGTTGAACCCGAGGCGCCGCTCCTCGACGTCGGCGGGCAGGAGCGGCTCCAGCTCGTTGACCGTGCGCCGGAGCGCCGCGTCGTCGCCGCGCTGGATGGCGGCGTAACCCTGTTTCACGAGGGCATTGGCGCGGGCGAGGTCGGTGGCGCCGTCGACGCGCGATGCGGCGTTCTCGAAGAGCCACCGCCAGGAGCGGGGGTCGCGGTAGAAGGCGCTGTTTCCGAGCTGGAGGATGAGCCTGCGCTGGCGCTCGACCTCGGGGAGCTGGCGATCCGCGAGCGCGCTCTCCAGGGACTTCCAGGCGTCCTCGAGGAGCTTGCCGTCGGCAGGGGATCCGTGCGTCGACACCCAGTCGCTCGCCCATGCGTAGGATCGGCGGGCCTCGTCCTCGATCTCCGGATACTTCCGCTCGAGCTCGACCTCCTCGAGGATGCCGTCGAGCTCGATCAAGTTCCGGCGCGACTTCTGGAGCGCATCGGCGTCGCCGCCCTTCGCGGCCTCGAGGTCGCGCCCGATGTCCCCGAGCGAACGCTCGAGCGCGGCGAGCCGCTCGAGGGACGCGCGCTGCCCGTAACGGAGGGCTCCCGCGCGGGCCTTGCCGAGACGCTCGCGCATGGCGTCGAACGAGGACTGGAGCGCCTCCAGCGGCACGTCCGGCACGATCATCTGGGCCGCCTGCTCGAAGACCTGCGATACCGCGGGTACGAGCGCCTGCGCCGAGAGCCGGCCTCCTCGATCGATCTCGATGGTGAGCTCCACGGGCGATCCCGCGGGGATGCTGGCCTGGATGCCCGCGCCGCCGATCGAGAGCGATCCGACGAGGCGGCAGAGGTGCGCGCGCGTCGCCTCGCCCTGAACGATGGGGATCGACAGGAGACTGTCGGCGTCGCCGCGGCTCACCGTCTCGACCGTGTGCAGCGTGAACCGGCGCTTGGCCGGAAGCGGCGTTCCGCGCTCGAAGTAGATGGCGACCGTGTCGTCCGCGCGAGCGACGCCCACGGTGCGGGATAGAGGCGGATCGGAGATCGTGAGGCCGTGGACGATGGAGAAGCTCGCCGGATCGAGGGCGATGACCGTCCCGTCCGCCGCCCGTCCCTCGATGGCGAAGATGCTCTGCCGCCGGAGCAGGAGCTCGATCGTGCCGACGAACGCTCCCTCCTCGTCGAGCGGCGCCGCGGTCTGGAAGCCCTCGCGCCGGAATACGACGCACGCGGGCCGCTTCTTCGCATCTGCCGCCGGGTCCACCAGCCGCCCGACGACGTGGGGCGTGAGGTCGCTCGTCATCGCCGGGTACTGGAGCCACACCTTCACGCCGCCTGGCTTCGGCGCTTGCTGCGGGCGCGCATCGAGCCCGGCGGTCGCGGCGTAGATGGCGGCGCCCTGCGCGACCAGGATCATGGGATCGAGCAGATCCCCAGCGGGCGCCTGCAGCGCCTCGCTGACGCGGCGCTTGACGATCGGCGTTACGGTTGGCCCTCCCACGAGGATGACGCGCGTGAGCGTGCCCGGCATCAGGCCGTGAGCCGTGAGGAGCCGCTGGCACACCGCGATGGAACGCTCCACGAGCGGCAGGACCAGCGCGTCGAGCGTGCTCCGGTCCAGGACCAGGTCGACATCGACCGGCGTCCCGCGGATGTCGAACGCGTCGCCGAGCGTGAGGTTCACCTCGCGCTGACGCGAGAGCTCGATCCGCGCTTCTTCCGCGGCGAGCCGGAGGCGGCGTAGGCCGAGGGCGTGCACGGGATCCGCGCGATCGACGGCGATGCCGCCGCGCGAGAGCTCCCCGAGCGTCCAGTCGACGACCGCCTGATCGAAGTCGCGCCCGCCGAGAAAGTTGTCGCCGTCGTGTCCGACCACGCGCAGGAGCCCCTCGCGCGTCTCGAGCAGCGACGCGTCGAACGTGCCGCCGCCGAGGTCGTAGACGAGCCAGCTCCCGCGCGCATCCTGCGACGTCCAGCCCGCGGCCAGCGCGCTCGCCACGGGTTCCTGCAAGAGCTCGATGCGTTCGAACCCCGCGAGCCGCGCGGCCTCGCTCGTCGCCGCGCTCTGCGGCAGCTCGAAGAGCGCGGGCACCGCCACCACCGCGCGGGTCGGCGAGAAGCCGAGCTGTTCCTCGACGTCCGATCGGAGCGATCGCAGCACCTCCGATGCGAGCTCCTCGGGCTTCTTCGCGACGCCCGCCGCCGGGAACGGGATCGACTCCTTGGTGCCCATCAGGCGCTTGAACTCGGAGCGCGTGTTTCCTGGATCCGTCTCGAGGAACTTGCGCGCCCGTGCGCCGACCGTGACGCGGCCTCGAGCATCGATGCGCACGACGCTCGGCGTCAGCGTTCCCGAGGCGCTCCGGACGAGCGTGATGGCCTCGCCGTCGAAGACCGCGCACGCGGAGTTCGTGGTCCCGAGATCGATCCCCACGTACTGCGGCCTGTCTCCCATGGCGCCGGGAAGAATATGGCATCTCGCTCGGGGCGTGCCTCGCCGGTATGAGGTTAGAATCCCGTGGTTTCCGGCGACGGCGATGTCCTTTCAAGGATCCCTCAAGGAGCTCCGCCTCCCCGACATCATCCAGCTCGTCAGCGTCACGGGCAAGACGGGGGCGTTTCATCTGAAGCGGGAGAGCGAGGCCGGGCGCATCTGGCTCCAGAAGGGAGAGATCGTCCACGCCGAGCTGCGAGAGTTGCGCGGCGAGAACGCGCTCTACGCCCTTGCGATCTGGGCGGACGGAGCGTTCAACTTCTTCCCCGACGAGGCGGCGCCGGAGCGCACCATCACCAAGTCCAACACCAACTTGCTCATGGAGTCGGCTCGGCGCCTGGACGAGTGGAAGATCCTCCAGCGCAAGGTCCCGAACACGAAGATGGTGCCGAAGTTCGTGATCCCGGAACAGCCGAACCGCCAGATAAGCCTCAACACCCGCGAGTGGCAGGTGGTCAGCAAGATCGACGAGCACCGGTCGATCGACGACATCTCGGTCGCGTGCAGCCTTTCGGTCTTCGACGTGAGCAAGATCCTCTACGGGCTCATCTCGAGCAACCTGGTCGCCCTCGCCAAGGAGGCTCCGCCGGAGAAGGAAAAGCCCGCGGAGAGCCCCGGGACGCTTCCGGAGCGCGAGCGGCTCATCAACATGGTGGACCGGATGCGCGACGTCGCCACCAGCATCCTCGGCGAGATCGGAGAGCCCGTGATCGCCAAGCAGCACGCGAAGGCGCGCGGCGAGATCCTGAAGGGCGGCGGCCTCGACGTCGTGATCGAGGCGTGCGGCCAGATCACGAAGGCGTCGTCGGTGCTGCGCGGGCCCTCGGCCACGAAGATGCTCCTCGAGAAGCTCGAGGAGATCTACGCGCCGCCGGGCGACGAT
Source organism: Acidobacteriota bacterium (assembly GCA_046331505.1). GTDB lineage: Bacteria > Acidobacteriota > Vicinamibacteria > JAXLQT01 > JAXLQT01 > JAXLQT01. The sequence goes on along the minus strand of JAXLQT010000017.1, from coordinate 145,535 downwards.
CAGAAGAAGTAGAGGATCGCGACCACCGCGAGCGCCCAGAGGAAGATCGCCGCCAGGAGAGGCCGGTCCGAGAGGAGCACCTGCGAGGGGTTGCCGCCCTGCTCGCGATGGTGGATGAGGTAGAGGTACCGGAAGATCCCGTACATCACGAACGGGATGGTCAGATAGAGCGGCTCCTGGCGGAAGGCGTGGCCGGGCACGGGCCAGAGCGTGTAGAGGCCGTAGGCCATCACGGTCGATGCCGTGACCACCGAGATCATCTGGTCGAGGAGATAGGGCGAGTAGTGGGCGAGGGCGCCGCGGTGATCCGCTGCCTTGTCCGAGAGGAGCACGATCTCGGCGCGCCGCTTCGAGAGGCCGAGGAAGAGCGCGAGAAGCATCGTGCAGACGATGAGCCAGGGCGAGATGAACACGGAGATCGCCTGAGCGCCCGCGACGGCCCTCAGCACGAACCCCGTCGCGACCAGGAGCACGTCCAGGATCACGACGTTCTTGAGCGAGAGCGAGTAGGCGACCTGGAGCGCGAGGTAAGCCAAAGCCGTCGTCCCGAACGGCCGCGCGAGCGCGAAGCTCGCGGGGATGGCGGCGGCAAGGAGCATCGCCAGGAACGCGATCCCGGCGCCGCGGCTGACGTCGCCAGCCGCGAACGGTCGCGTCTTCTTGGTCGGGTGCTGCCTGTCCTTCTCGAGGTCGATGAGGTCGTTGACGATGTAGACCGCGCTCGAGAGCAGGCAGAAGATGCCGAAGCCCGCGACGGTCTTGAGGTCGTCCGACCACACGAACAGGCGCTTGGCGAAGAGCAACGCGGCGAAGAGCAGGGCGTTCTTCGTCCACTGGTGCGGCCGCATGCAGGATAGGAGCGCAAGCGGCAGCGGCCGGCGGGCCGGTCGGGTCGGGGACATCGCTTCAGGGAGGCCTTGCGGCAGCGGTGTAGCCTCGGCCACGCCCGCGATCCTACCGGATGGCTGCATCGTTTCCCGGATCCCGGTAGGACGCCTCGAGAACGTCCGGGCGGACATTGCCGAACACGGCGAGCTGGTTTCCGCTTTCGTCCCGGAACGTGTAGCAAGGACCGTCCGGGATCTCGAAGGGGCCCTCCTCCGGCCGCCATCCGCGCGCCTTCAGAGATTCGACCGTGCGGTCGAGATCGGTCACCGCGAAGACGGGCATGCAGCTCGGCGAGGGGCGGTGATCGGCGATCAGGAGAAGCGGGCCGGCGGCGACCCGGAACGCGGCGACGCGCGCCCCGAACCGATGGAACTGCCACACCTTCTTCCCGCAGAGCACCTCGCCGTAGTAGCGAAGGTCGTCGTCGAACCGGCTCGTCCCGACGTACAGGTACCTGAGCTCCCCGAGGGGCGCGGGATCATCGGCCATGCGATCTCGATCGTAGCTTCGGGACGGCTGGTCCTGGCCGGTTTGGCGGACTTCCGGACCCTGCAAACCGCGGCGGCGGTGCTTGAAGCTTGGGAGTACGTTTGTTAGATTGCCGGTCCGCCGTGCTGTCCAACTACATCCCCCTCGCCGTCATGGCCCTGATCGCGGCGGGGCTGGCGACGGTTCTCATATCTCTTTCCCACCTCTTCGGGCCGAGGCGCTGGAACAAGAAGAAGCTCGCGCCCTACGAGTGCGGCGTGACGCCCATCGGCAACGCTCGCGAGCGCTTCCCGGTGAAGTTCTTCGCCGTTGCCATCCTCTTCATTCTGTTCGACGTGGAGGCGGCGTTCTTCTATCCGGCGGCGCTCATCTTCCGCGACCTCGCCGGTGAGGGCGGCGCTTACGCGCTGATCGCGCTCGGCCTCTTTTTGGGCTACCTCCTCCTCGGTTACGCCTACCTCCTGATGCGCAAGGCGCTGGAGCAGGAGGAATGACCGCTTTCGCCTTCAACCCCGACGAGCTCCGGGCGATCCAGGAGATCGTCGGCCGCTACCCGGACCGTCAGGCGGCGCTCCTTCCCGTGCTTCGCATGGCGCAGGACCGCTCGCGCTGGCTCTCGGACGACGTGATGGAGGCCGTGGGCAACGCACTGGACCTTCCGCCTGCGCACGTCGCCGGGGTTGCGTCCTTTTACACGCTCTTCTACAAGCGCCCCGTCGGAAAGTACGTGCTCGGCATCTGTCGCAACCTCTCCTGCGCGCTCTTGGGCGCCGAGGAGCTGATCGAGCACGCGAAGAAGCGCCTGTCGCTCGGCGAGGCCGACACGAGCGCCGACGGCAAGTTCACGCTCGAGACCGCGGAGTGCCTGGCCGCCTGCGACGGAGCGCCGTGCCTCCAGGTCAACGACGCCTACCATCTGAACGTCACGCCGGAACGCTTCGACGACATCGTCGCGAAGCTCCCCTGACGCGCGTGCCTCCCGTCCTCCTGACGGAGCCCTACTTCACGGCGCTCAAGCTCCTCATGGTGCTGCCGGTGCTTCTCTCGACGGTGCCGGTGATGACCTGGCTCGAGCGCCGTGGCTCGGCGTTCATGCAGGACCGCCTGGGACCGAACCGGATCCGCGTCTTCGGCATCCAGAACTTCGGCCTCGTCCAGCCGCTCGCCGACGCCATCAAGTTCATCTTCAAGGAGGACGTGATCCCCGCCGCGGCCAACCGCGCCCTCTACGTGATGGCGCCCGGCCTCGCGCTCGTCCCCGCGATCACGATGTTCGCGGCCATCCCGTTCGCTGCTCCGGTGACGGTGGATGGCGTGCGCCACTCCTTCGCCATCGCCGACATCAACCTGGGCGTCCTGGCGGTGCTTGCGATCGGATCGCTCTCCGTCTACGGCGTCGTTCTCGGCGGCTGGGCGAGCAACAACAAGTTCTCGCTCGTGGGCGGCCTGCGGAGCTCCGCACAGATGCTCTCCTACGAGCTCTCGATGGGCCTGGCCGTCCTGGCGATCGTGATGAGCGCGGGGAGCTTCAGGCTCGACGACGTCGTGGGGGCGCAGGGGGGCACGTTCCTCGGCGCCATCCCGCGCTGGAACCTGCTTCCGCAGTTCCTCGGCTTCCTCGTGTTCCTCACGGCCGCCTACGCCGAGACGAACCGCACGCCCTTCGACATCGCCGAGGCCGACAGCGAGCTGGTGGCGGGTTACCACACCGAGTACGGCAGCATGAAGTTCGCGCTCTTCTTCATGGCGGAGTACATCCACATGGCCACCGCCTCCGCCCTCCTGGCGAGCCTCTACCTGGGCGGCTGGCAGGTGCCCTACCTCGACGTGACGCGGCTCGCGCCGATCCCCGCGTTCCTCGCGTCGGCCGGCGCGTTCACCTTGAAGACGCTCTTCTTCCTCTGGCTCTACGTCTGGGTCCGCTGGACGGTGCCGCGGTTCCGCTACGACCAGCTCATGAAGCTCGGCTGGAAGGTCCTGCTGCCGCTGTCGGTCGTGAACATGGCGCTTGTCGGCATCCTGATCACGGCGAAGGTGCTCTAGTGCTTCTTGCCGCCTTCTACCTGATGGCGATCGTCGCCCTGGCCGCGGGGCTGATGGTGGTACTCGAGCGCAACCCCGTCGTCTCCGCGCTCGACCTCGCGGTTTGCCTGGTCGCGGTCGGGATCATCTATCTCATGCTCGACGCCTACATGCTGGCCGCCATCCAGGTGTTCGTCTACGCCGGCGCCGTGGTCGTGCTCTTCCTCTTCGTCATCATGCTGCTATCCCTCGGCCACGAGGAGCGCCGGCCCGCGAAGCTCAAGGTCCAGGTGCTGGTGACGCCGATCCTCCTCGTGATGCTCTTCGCCGGCCTCTACATGGCGCTCTACGCCGCGCGCCCGCCGCAGTACGCCGCGTCGCTTGCGCGCGACGTCGCCGAGGGGCGCACCAGGGACATCGGCCACGCGTTCCTCTTCACCTACCTCTATCCCTTCGAGCTCGCGTCGGTGCTGCTCCTGGTCGCGCTGGTCTCGTCGCTCGTGCTTGCGAGGCGGAAGCTCTCGTGATCCCTATCGCCTACCTCCTGACGCTGTCGCTGCTGCTCTTCCTCGTGGGGACCATGGGTTTCCTCCTGCGGCGTAACGTCATCTCGGCCTTCCTGTCGATCGAGCTGATGCTCAACGCCGCGAACCTCGCGTTCGTGGCCTTCTCGAAGATGCACGGGACGATCGACGGCGAGGTCGTCGCGTTCTTCGTCATCGCCGTCGCCGCCGCCGAGGTGGCGGTCGGCCTCGCGCTCGTGGTCGCGCTCTACAGGAGCCAGGCGTCGGTCGACATCGACGAGCCCTCGAGGCTCAAGTGGTGATGGAGCCAAGCTTCCTTCTCCCGCTCATACCCGGCCTCCCGCTCCTCGGTTTCCTCGTGCTCGTCACGTTCGGGCGCAGGCTCCCGAAACCGGCGATCTCCGCCGTCGCATGCGGCTCGGTCTTCCTCGCGTTCCTCGCCGCGGTCCGCTGCGTGCTGGCGCTCGCCGCCCTCCGTCCCGATGCGCGCCACATCGCGGCGTCCCTCGGGACCTGGATCTCCGTCGGCCAGTTCAGCGCGAGCCTGGACCTCTACCTCGACCCTCTCTCGGCCGCGATGATCCTCGTGGTCACCGGCGTCGGGTTCCTGATCCACGTCTACTCCACGGGCTACATGCACGAGGAGAAGGACTACGCGCGCTACTTCCTCGCGCTGAACCTCTTCACGTTCGCGATGCTCTTGCTCGTCCTCGGGAAGAACCTCCCCCTGATGTTCGTCGGCTGGGAGGGGGTGGGCCTCTGTAGCTACCTCCTCATCGGGTTCGACTACCAGAAGGAGTCGGCCGCCTACGCCGGCAAGAAGGCGTTCGTCGTGAACCGGATCGGAGACGCCGGGTTCCTGCTCGCGACGTTCCTCTGCTTCGAGACCTTCCAGACCGTCGACATGCAGGAGGTGCGGGCGATCCTCCAGGGTCCGCACCTGACCGCGGCGCCCGGCGTGCTCACGGCCATGGCGCTGCTCCTCTTCCTCGGGGCCACCGGCAAGTCCGCGCAGATCCCGCTCTTCGTCTGGCTGCCCGATGCGATGGCCGGCCCGACGCCCGTGTCCGCCCTCATCCACGCCGCGACGATGGTGACCGCCGGCGTCTACATGATCGCGCGCATGTCGGCGCTCTACGTGCTCGCCCCCACGGCGATGCTGGTGGTGGCGCTCGTCGGAGGAGCGACCGCGCTCATGGCGGCGACCATCGGGCTGGTCCAGACCGACATCAAGAAGGTCCTCGCCTACTCCACGGTGAGCCAGCTCGGCTACATGTTCCTGGGCCTAGGCGCGGGAGCCTTCGGCGCGTCGATCTTCCACCTCGTGACGCACGCCTTCTTCAAGGCCTGCCTCTTCCTCGGCGCCGGGTCGGTGATCCACGCGCTCCACGGCGAGCAGGACATCCGCAAGATGGGCGGGCTGTTCTCGCGCATCAAGGGGACGGCGCTCACCTTCATGCTCGCAACGGCCGCCATCGCCGGCATCCCTCCGCTCGCGGGGTTCTTCTCGAAAGACGCGATCCTCGCGGGGGTGCTCCACTCGCCCGTGCTTCCACAAAGCGTGGCGCTCGCGTTGACCGCCACGGGCTACGCCGCCGCGTTCTGCACCTCTTTCTACATGTTCCGCCTCTTCTTCCTGACGTTTTCCGGCGCGAGCCGCATGGATCACGAGGTGGAGCATCACGTTCACGAGTCCCCGCCCTCGATGCTCTACGTGCTCTGGATCCTCGCCGCGCTCTCCACCGTCGCCGGGGCGATGGGGCTCCCGGGCCGCCTCGACCGCTTCGGTGCCTGGCTCGAGCCGTCTCTCGCGTCGTTCGAGCACGGCGAGCATGCCGAGAGCGCGATGGGCGAGGCCGTCGTCATGGGGCTCTCCTTCGCGGTCGCCGTCGCGGGATGGCTCCTCGCGAGGCAGAGCTACTTCCCGACGTGGGCCGCAGCCGAGGCGCGCGCGGCGCGGTACAAGACGCTGTACACGGTCTTCCTGCGGAAGTACGCCTGGGACGAGGCCTACGACGCGGCGATCGTCGGCCCGCTGAAGCGTCTCGCGCGGTTCCTGCTCGAGGAGATCGACCTCGGCGGCATCGACTTCCTGATCGACAGCCTCGCCGTGTCGGTCGAGATCTTCGGCAACCTCCTCAAGTTCTTCCACACCGGTTACGTGCGCAACTACGCCCTCTCCTTCGTGATCGGCGTGGTGGTGCTCCTCTTCTGCCTCACATGACGGGGCTCGACGGCGGCATCCTGAGCCTGCTCGTGCTGGTCCCGACCGTCGGGGCCGTTGCGGTGGTGCTCTTCGGCCGCGTCGTCCCGGCGAAGAACCTCGCGCTTCTCGTGGCGCTCGCGACGTTCGCGCTGTCGCTCCACCTTCCCTACCACTTCCGCCCGGCCGAATCGGGATTCCAGTTCGTCCAGGAGCTTCCATGGATCCCGTCGCTGGGCATCGGCTACCACGTGGGCGTCGACGGGATCTCCATGCCGCTGGTGCTGCTCACGACGTTCCTGATGCCCATCTCCGTTCTCTGCTCCTTCAAGGCGATCGACAAGCGCGAGCCCTTCTACTACGCCTGCATCCTGCTCACGTCGGCGGGGATCCTTGGCGTCTTCATCGCGCTCGATCTCTTCCTCTTCTACGTGTTCTGGGAGGCGATGCTCATCCCGATGTACTTCTTGATCGGGATCTGGGGCGGGCCGCGGCGCGTCTACGCGACGACCAAGTTCGTGCTCTACACGATGGTCGGAAGCCTCCTCATGCTGGTCGCTATCCTGGTGACCTACCTGAAGGCGGGCGGGCAGAGCTTCGACTACGCGCACCTCCTGAAGTACACGTACGCGGGATCGCTCGGCACCTGGCTCTTCCTCGCCTACTTCCTCGCGTTCGCCATCAAGGTGCCGCTCTTCCCGTTCCACACCTGGCTTCCCGATGCGCACGTGGAGGCACCGACCGCCGGATCGGTGCTCCTGGCCGGCGTCCTGCTGAAGATGGGTACCTACGGGCTGGTGCGCTTCGCGGTCCCGCTCTACCCCGAGGCGGCGCGGTACTTCGCGCCGTCGATCGCCGTCATCTCGGTCATCGGCATCATCTACGGCGCCCTCCTGTCGCTCGCGCAGACCGATCTGAAGAAGCTCGTCGCCTACTCGTCCGTGAGCCACCTCGGCTTCGTGGTGCTCGGGATCTTCGCGTTCGGCGCCGAAGGGCTGACCGGCGCCACGATCCAGATGGTGAACCACGGGCTCTCGACGGGCGCGCTGTTCCTGATGGTCGGCATGGTCTACGAGCGCACGCACACGCGCGATCTCGCGAAGCTCGGTGGGCTCTTCAAGGTGATGCCCGTCTACGGCGCGCTGCTCATGCTCACAGCCCTCTCGTCGGCCGCGCTCCCGGGCACCAACGGGTTCGTGGGCGAGTTCCTGATCCTCCTCGGCGCCTTCCGCGCCTACCGCATCGCCTGCATCTTCGCGGTGACGGGCGTGATCGGGAGCGCCGCATACCTTCTCTACATGGTCGAGAAGACGCTCTTCGGGCCCGTCACGAACGAGGAGAACGCGAAGCTCGCGGACCTCTCGCTGCGGGAGAAGCTGGTCCTCGCGCCGGTGCTCGCCCTCGTTCTCCTGATCGGGGTGCGCCCGGCGGTCCTCCTGGCGCCGATGGCGCCGACGGTCAAGGCCTACTTCCAGCTCCTGCGCGATCGGACCGACATCCCCGAAGGCAAGCGGGCGGCCCTCGTGGCGCGTACGGGCGAGGAGGCGCGGTGAACAACCTCGCCGCGGAAGCCCAGGTCTTCCTGCCAGCGGTGCTCCCGCTGCTCCTGCTGTCGCTCGGAGCCTCCGGGCTCGCGCTCTTCGCGGGCGCCGGCAGGGAAGGCCGAAAGCTGGTGCCCCCGGCCGCGTTCGGGATCCTGATCGCGACCTGGGTGGTCGCGTGGCGCGGCCTCGCCACGGTGGATGCCGGACCGCTTGCGCCGTACCACGGCTTCATCCATCACGATCGGTTCGCGATCTTCGCGACCCTCCTCTTCGCTGGCGGCGCCGCGCTGGTGACGATCCTCCACTGGCGCTACGCGGACATCGTCCACTCCGATCATCCCGAGACCTACGCGCTCACCCTCTTCGCGGCCTGCGGCATGATCGTGATGGCCGCGGCAAGCGATCTGCTGACGCTCTTCATCGGCATCGAGGTGCTGTCGCTGGCCCTCTACGCCCTCTGCGGGCTCCCGCGCACGCACGAGGCGACCGAGGCGGCGATCAAGTACTTCCTGATGGGCGCGTTCGCATCGGGCTTCTTCCTCATGGGCGCCGCGTTCGTCTTCGGCGCGAGCGGCACGACCCACTACGACGCATTCCTCACGCCGCCCTCGACCTTGCTCCTGGCGGGCGGCGCGCTCCTGCTCGCCTCGGTCGCGTTCAAGCTGGGCCTCCCGCCGTTCCACATGTGGGCGCCGGACGCTTACCAGGGCGCGCCCTCGAGCGTGACGGCCTACATGGCGTTCGGCACGAAGGCCGCGATGGCGATGGCGCTCGTGCGGCTGGTGCGCACGACAGGCCTGGGTCTCGCGCCCGAGGTCTGGCACGGCGTCGCCGTCGCTCTCGCGGTGACCGCGATGTTCTGGGGCAACACCGTCGCGCTCGCCCAGGGGCATCTGCGCCGGCTCGTCGCCTACTCGAGCATCGCCCACGCCGGCGTCGTCTTCCTCGGCATCGCGACCGGCACCAAGATGGGGGCGACCGCGGTGCTGTTCTACCTGGTCGCCTACACCTTCGCGATCGTGGGGTTCTTCGGCGTCGTCGTGGCGCTGCGCCTCAAGGGGCACGAGGTGGTCAACGTGCGCGACCTCGCCGGCCTGTCGCGCAAGTCGCCCGTCCTCTCGTCGCTGCTCGCGCTCTTCCTGATCTCTCTCGCGGGATTCCCGCCGACCGCCGGCTTCTTCGCGAAGTTCGCCATCTTCCGTTCCGCCGTGGACGCGGGGCTCACCGGAGCCGCGATCGCCGGCGCGCTCGCGAGCGCGATCGGCGTCTTCTACTACCTCTACATCGTCGTGACCATGTTCATGAAGACGCCCGCCGAGGACGCGACGCCCGTCGACACCGACCTCTCGCCGGCGCTCGCCGCGGCGCTCGTCGTCGCGTTCGGCGGGACCCTGCCCCTCGGCCTCTTTCCCGAGGCCCTCATGCGCGCCGCCGAGAGAGCGATCCAGTCCCTCGGGTGAAGCGGTGCGGCTGATCCTTCTCGGCACCGCCGGGGGGCCCACGCCGAAGGTCACCCGCGCCGCCCCGGCACAGGTGCTCGTCGTGGACGGCGTCAGCTACCTGGTCGACTGCGGAAACGGCGTTGCGCGCCAGCTCGCTCTGGCTTCCGTGCCGCTCACGTCGCTCGCCCACGTCTTCGTCACCCACCATCACACCGACCACAACGCCGATCTCCTGACCGTCGTGCTCCTGGCCTGGGCCTCGGGGCTCGATCGCCGCGTCGTTCTCCATGGCCCGCCTCCCATCGGCGCGATGGTCGAGAGCCTCCTCGCCGCGCACGCCCGGGACGTCGCGGTGCGGGCGGACGACGAGGGCCGGCCGCGCCTCGCGGTCGACGTCCACGAGATCGACGCTCCGGGCGTGGTCCTGGAGGATGGGCGCGTGCGCGTGACCGCGGCGATCGTCGAGCACGGCCCGATGGCGCCGGCGCTCGCCTATCGCTTCGACGCGGCCGGACGGTCCATCGCGCTCTCGGGCGACACCGCGCCGTGCGACGCTCTCGTCCGTCTCGCCACCGGAGCGGACGTCCTGGTCCACGAGGTGATGCACGTCCCGTCACTCGACCGCCTGCTCGCCCAGGATCCGGGAGCGCGGCGCCTTCGCGAGCACCTCGTCCGGACGCACACCCCCGTCGACGCGGTTGGCGCCATCGCCGCGCGCGCGGGCGTCGCGACGCTCTGCCTGACGCACTTCGTTCCCGGAGAGGGCGCCATTACCGAGGAAGGCTGGATCGACGAGGCTCGCCATGGCTACGGCGGGCGCGTGATCGCGGGCCGCGATCTCCTCGACGTCCCGTGAGCGCTATCGCGCTGCGCCCCTACCAGCGCGAGTGCCTCGAGACGCTCCGCAACCGGTACCTCGCGGGCAAGCGGCGGCTCCTGGTCGCGCTCCCGACCGGGACCGGCAAGACGGTCATCTTCGCGCAGTTCCCAGGATACTTCGGGATGAAGCGGCGGCTGCTCGTCCTTGCCCACCGCGAGGAGCTGCTCGACCAGGCGGCGCACAAGTTCCAGGCGGTCGACCCGGCTCTTGCCGTCGAGGTCGAGCAGGCCGACCGCCGCGCCGCCTCGGCGAGGGTGGTGGTCGCCTCCGTTCCGACCCTCGGCCGCGAGCACAGCAAGCGCCTCGCGCGCCTCGACCCCGAGGACTTCTACCTCATCGTCGTCGACGAGGCGCACCACGCGGTCGCGCCGAGCTACCGGCGCGTCTTCGATCACTTCGGCCTGTTCAGGAAGGAGGGGAAGCGTCTTCTCGTCGGCTTCACCGCGACGCCCTATCGTGGCGACGACAAGGGGCTCGGCGAGGTCTTCGAGGAGGTCGCGTTCCAGCGAGACCTCGACGAGATGATCCTCGCCGGCTACCTCTGCCCGGTGCTCGGCTGGCGCGTGGGCACGGGCGTCGACATCGACCGCGTGAAGGTGCGCGCAGGCGACTTCGTCGAGAGCCAGCTCGCCGCGACTGTCAACGTCGCCGGACGAAACGCGGTCCTCATCCGCGCCTACGAGGAGCTCGCGCGCGGCCGCAAGTGCCTCATCTTCTGCGTCGACGTTGCCCACGCGCGCGACGTCGCCTCCGCGTTCACCGACCGCGGACATCCGGCCGAGGTCGTGTGGGGCGAGATGGCGCGCGAGGGGCGACGCCAGGCGCTCGCGCGCTTCGCGGCGGGAGCGACGCGGATCCTCACCAATTGCAACGTCCTGACGGAGGGCTTCGACGAGCCGACGGTCGATGCGATCCTCATGGCGCGGCCCACCAAGTCGCGTCTTCTCTACACGCAGATCGTCGGGCGCGGGACGCGCCTCAGCCCCGGCAAGAGCGACCTGGTGGTCATCGACGTCGTCGACAACACGACGCGCCATGCCGTGGCCGGGTTACGCGACCTCTTTGCGCTGCCGCGGGGATTCGACCTGAAGGGAAAGAACGCGCTCGACATGGTCCGGGAGATCCGGCGCATCGGCGAGCGGTTCCCCTGGGTGGCGATCGACGAGCTCGAATCGCCCGACGACGTGAAGCTCGCCGCCGAGCGGGTCGATCTGTTCCGCTTCGAGCCGCCGGAGGAGATCTCGTCCATGACGCGCCTCGCCTGGTGCGCCGGCACGGACGGCTACCGCCTCGTGCTCCCCGACGACGAGCGCGTGGTCATCGCGCAGAACCAGCTCGGCACCTGGGACATCTCCCTCAGGGCGGGCGGCGTGGTCAAGACGCTCTCGCGCAAACCCGAGCTCGCCCAGGCGCTCCGCTCCGCCGACCGCTGGGTGTCGATCACGCGTCGCGAGGCGCTACGCGTGCTCGATCGCGATGCGAGCTGGCGCCAGAGCCCGCCGACCGCGGCGCAGCTCTCCCATCTGCGCCGCCTCGGCATCCCCGTGCCGAAGCACATCTCGCGCGGCGACGCGTCGTGGATGATCGCGATGGCGACGCGCTGAGCGTCAGGGGAGCAGACGTGGCCGGCGTGGGGCTCCCGATCGAACCGGCAATGGCACCCCGGGAAAGCGCACGACATGGCGCCTTGCTCCGATCCCATCACCGCCAGGTGGCATCACCCCAGTCGAGCGAAAGCCGGTATCCTCCGCTTCCGCGGTCCCTCGCGGTTCGCGAAAGGAAGCCCATGACCTCGCGCCTCGCCGTCGTCGCAGTCCTCGCCGTCGCCTCTCCGGTTTCAGCGATTGCAGCTTCGACCAAAGACCCGGACGTCCCGTTCGTCAAGTACTCGCTCGACAACGGGCTCGAGGTGATCCTCCACCAGGACCGGGCAGTCCCGCTGGTCCACGTCGACGTCTGGTACCACGTGGGAAGCGGCGACGAGGATCCCGGCAAGACCGGGTTCGCGCACCTGTTCGAGCACATGATGTTCCAGGGGACGAAGGACACGGGCGAGGACCGCCACTTCGCGATCCTGAGGGAGATCGGCGGAAAGGACGAGAACGGCACCACGAACACCGACCGGACGAACTACTTCGAGACGGTGCCCTCGCACCAGCTCGAGACCGCCCTCTGGCTCGAGAGCGAGCGCATGGGCTACCTTCTCGGCGCCGTCACAGGCAAGAGCCTCGACAACCAGAAGGAAGTGGTCCGCAACGAGCGCCGGCAGAACTACGACAACGTGCCGTTCGGAAAGGACCGCTTCGCGACGGCCGCGATGCTCTACCCGGAAGGGCACCCGCTGCGTTACCTCACGATCGGAAGGCACGAAGACGTCGACGGCGCGAAGCTCGCCGACGTGCGCTCCTTCTTCAAGAAATGGTACCGGCCCAGCAACGCGACGCTCTGCCTCGCCGGCGATTTCGAGATGGACCAGGCGAAGGCGCTCGTGAAAAAGTGGTTCGGGAGCTTCCCGAAGCTCGACAGGCCGGAGCAGCGCGAGCTCGATCCGTCGAAGGAGAAGATCCAGACGGCGCACGTCGAGCTCAGGGATGGTCTGGCCAAGCTCCGGCGCGTCCACTTCGTCTGGCACTCGCCCGCGAACTTCGCGCCGGGCGACGCCGCGCTGGACGTGGCGTCGGACGCGCTCGGGCCGAGGGAACGGGCCGTCTTTCGCGGCGCCTGGTCATCGAGAAGCGTCTGTGCCGGACGGTGCGGGTGTTCCAGGGGTCGCAGCAGCGGACGTCGGCATTCCACGTGATCGGAGACCTCCTCGACGACGCGAAGATCGCCGACGTGGAGGCGATCGTCGACGAGGAGATCGCGCGACTCCTGAAAGAGGGGATCTCGGACGCGGAGCTGAAGCGCGCGGTGACGCGCCGCGAGAGCGACTACGTGTGGCAGCTCGAGGGGCTGCACGAGCGCGCCGAGGTGCTCCAGGCCTACAACCACTACCTGGGCGATCCCGGGCGCATCGGCTGGGACCTCGAGCGTTACCGGAAGCTGACGCCCGCGGACGTCAAGGCCGCCGCCGCCTCCTACCTGGCGAGCGACCGGCGTGGCGAGATCGTGACGATGCCGGCGACCGGGGCACAGCAAGATCCTTCGGTGCTGGCGCCCCAGCCGGCGTCGACGCCGGCTCCGGAGAGCGACCCGCCGGAACCCGGACTGACGTTCGCCGAGGAGCCGTTCCGCGCGACCCGGCCGGCCGCAGCCACGGCCCGCGCGCTCGAGCCGCCGAAGGTCGAGCGGTTCACGATGGGCGACGGCATCGAGGTCTACCTGGTCGAGCGCCACCAGCTCCCGGTGGTGGCAATGGATCTCGTCGTCGACGGCGGTCGGGTGTCCGAGCCGAAGGGCAAGGAAGGGCTCGCCGATCTCGCGGCGAACCTCCTCGACGACGGAACGCAGAAGCTCGGGAAGGTGGCTTTCGAGGAGGCGCAGGGCGATCTCGGGTCGACCATCGGCGCGTCGGCGGACGACGAGGAGATGAGCCTGCGGCTCGCGACCCTGAAGAAGAACCTGGAACCGACCCTCGACCTCTTCGCCGACACGGTGCTTTCGCCGGGTCTCCGCGCGGAGGACCACGAGCGGAACGTCAAGCAGGCCATCGCGGCTCTGCGCCAGAGCAAGGGGTCGCCGGCGGCGTTGTCGCGGCGGCTCGTGCCCGCGATGTTGCACGGGCCGACCCACGCGCTCGGGCGTATCCGGACGGAGGCCTCGCTCGAGTCCGTGACGCTCGACGACGTGCGCTCGTTCGTGAGCTCCTCCTGGAAGCCGCACGGGGCGCGACTCTTCGTGATGGGCGACGTCACGCGAGGCGAGATCGAGAAGCTCGCGGGAAAGCGGCTCGCGAGCTTCAAGGGGACCGCCGCCGCGATCCCGAAGCTCGCGCCCTTCGAGCCGATGGCTCCGCGCATCGTGTTCGTGGACGTCCCCGGCGCAAGCCAGTCCGTCATCGTGCTGGGCGAGCCCGGCCCGCCGCGCCAGGCCTCCGACCACGTCGCCACGCGCCTCGCGATGAACGTGCTGGGCGGCGACTTCACGAGCCGCATCAACATGAACCTCCGCGAGGACAAGGGCTGGGCTTACGGAGCCTACGCGGGAATCGCCTACAGCAAGACCCTGGGTACGTTCCAGGCGAGCGCGTCCGTGAAGACCGACGCGACCAGGGATGCCGTGCTGGAGCTCCTGAAGGAAGTGAAGGGAGTCGCGTCGGGCGACGTCAAGGAGGAGGAAGTCACCCGGGAGAAGGACGCCGCGATCCTGGGGCTGCCCGGTCGCTTCGCCACCGGCAGCGAGATCATCGCCACCTTCCGCGGCCTCGCCTTCTTCGGCCTGCCCCTCGATTACTACGCGACTTTCGCCGGCAAGGTGAAGGCGACGACGCGCGACGACGCCGGAAAGGCTGCGAGGGCCCATCTCGATCCAGGCGCCCTCCGCCTCCTGGTCGTTGGCGACGGCGCGCGCGTGCTCCCCGGGCTCAAGGAACTGGCGGCGACGCAGGCGCTCGGACCCGGCGAGCTCGCGCTCCTGGACGCGGATGGCGCCCCCGTCGAGCCGTGAGGCGCGGCGAAGCCGGATTCACTCCCGCAGGCGCTCCTCCCGAGAGCGCTTCCGGGACGCGTCGATCGATGCGCGAAGGATCGCTGCGGCTCCCGCTCAGAGCGCGCTCGACTCGTCCGGCGGCGTGAAGACCTCGGTCGTGGCCGTTGCGGTCGTGCTGCCATCCGCGGGGAGCCCTCCGGCGACCAGCACGCTCCCGTCGGCGAGCAGCGTCATCGACGGCGTCGCGCGTGGAACGCTCATGCTCGCCGAGGCGGTCCATCGCTCGTAGCGTGGGTCGTAGATCTCGGTGCTCGCCGTCAGGATCCAGTTCCGGTAGTAGCCGCTGCCGCCCCCGGCGGCGAGCACGCGCCCGTCGCGCAGCACGACGGCCGCGAACCGACCGCGCGCCATGGTCATGTCGCAGGTCGGGGACCAGGCTCCGGTGGCTGGATCGTAGAGCTCCGTAGCAGCCGTGGTTCCGAGGACGCCTCCCGCCACACCACCGGCGGCGAGCGCGTGCCCGTCTGGCAGCAGCACGGCGATGCCTGGCGAGCGTGCCGCCTGGAGGTTTCCCGAGAAGCTCCAGGAGCCTGCCCCCGCGTCGTAGAGCTCGGAAGTCCAGAACCCGTCGGCCGTGTACCCGCAGCAGCCGAAGCCCCCCGCGACGAGGACATGACCATCCGGAAGCAGCACTCCTTCGCCGGGCATGATCGGCCGGTGAAGCGGTCCGGTCCGCGCCCAGTCGCCGGTGGAGGGATCGTAGAGCTCGCTCGTGGCTGTCGCGTCCGACGCCGTCCAGCCGCCCGCGACGAGCACCTTCTTCGAGGGAAGCATCACGCACAGGCTGCGCGCGGCCGGTCGACATGCTGCCCGTCGGGCTCCACGCCCCGGTGCGTGGATCGTAGATCTCCGCCGTGGACATGCCATAGACCTCCCCGTTCGCGCCTCCGGCGACGAGGACCCTACCGTCGTGGAGCCTCGCGGCTGCGGCTGTCTTGCGTGGCTGCGTCATCGCGCCGGTCGGCTGCCACGTGTTCGAGGGAGGGTCGTAGATCTCCGCGCTGGCCAAGTGTGCCGAGCCGTCACTGCCTCCGGCGACCAGCACGCGGCCGTCCTCCAGCATCGCGGCGGTGTGGAACGCGCGAGGGGTCGCCATCGGCGCGGTCGAGCGCCATCGACCTGCTGGCGATCCGTGCGCCACGCTGGTCGCCGGGCGATGGCCGATGACGGTGACCGACACACCGTCGAGGTACGTGCCCATCCCGTTGTTGAGCCCGACGTCCTCGAACGCGAGCCGCGTGATCGCGGAGTCCGCGACGACCGGGATCCGGAAGACCATCCAGTCGGTGAGCACGTTGCCCCCCGCCGCGGCGGTCGCGACCTCGCGGCCGCCCCAGGTGACGCGGAGCGCGTTGTCCTCGATGGACGCGAAGGGCTCGGGCGAGAAGGCGAAGCGGATCTCGTAGCGAGAGCCAGTCTCCGTGGGGATGTCCTGGAAAAGGCCCGAAGGCACGCGCCCATCCAGCGCCGCGAGCTGGTTGCCGGCGAACGGATCTCCGGCGGAGTGGTTCTGGATCTCCATGCTCGGGCCGCCCTTGAACAGCTTCCAGCCGGGAACCTCCGTCTGGTCGCAGAGACAGGAGCCTCCGAGCGGCTGCGCCGGTTCCTCGAAGCTTCCGTTGGCCACCAGGTTCGAAGGGGCGCCCTCGTCGGCCGGCGGGGCGTCCGCGGGCGCCGACACGCTCGCCGCGAGCCCCGCGCCCGACGCAGGTAGCGCGGCGTGCGGCGTGCTCGAGAGCCGCACCGCGAGCCCGATGGCGAGGATCGCGGCCGCCGCGATCGCCATGGCGGCGAGACGACCGGCGGTTCGCGTCTTGCCCGCACCGCGGATGAGAGCGTCGAGCACATCCGCGCCGTCACGTGGCCGGGCCGCTCTCTTCTTCGAGAGCATCCGTACCACGAGCGACGACAGCCAGCGGGGAGCGTCCTTCCGGAGGCTCGTCAGGGCGGGCGGCTCGTCCATCAGCACGCGTGCGAGGATGGCGGGACCGCTCGGCGCGTCGAAGGGCGGGCGCCCCGCGAGCATCTCGTAGGCGATGACGCCGAGGGCCCAGACGTCGGTGCGGGCGTCCAGCTCGTCGCATCGCGCTTGCTCGGGGGACATGTAGGCAATCGTGCCCATCACGGCCTCCGAGGCCGTGAGGCTGTCGGCGCTCGGCGCCTCGAACGACTTCGCCAGCCCGAAGTCCAGGATCTTGACCGGCCCGTCCCCGGTGAGCATGACGTTGCTCGGCTTCAGGTCTCGGTGGACGAGACCCGCGCGGTGCGCGGCCGCGAGCCCCGAGGTGATCTGCGCCAGGATGGTCTCGACCTCGTGAACCGACAGCGGTCCGCGTCGCAGCCGGTCTGCCAGTGTCTCGCCGTGATGGAGCGCCATCACCAGGAATGGCCAGCCGTCGTGCTCGCCCACCTCGTAGAGCGTTCCGAGGTTCGGGTGGTCCAGGCGCGCGACGGCCTGGCCTTCGCGCAGGAGGCGGGCGCGGGCCGCGTCATCCAGCGGGCGCCCGGGACGGATGAGCTTCAGCGCGACGGCTCGTCCGAGCCGCGTGTCGACGGCCTCGTACACCGCTCCCGCGCCCCCCATCCCCAGGAGCCGTACTACTTCGAAAGCCCCGATGCGATCCCCCGTCGCGAGGGATCTCATCGTCAGGAAGGGCGGGGAGGGCGCGACGGGTCCCGGCCGCTCCGCCGGGCGCAGCCTTGCCCCGGGCACCTCGACGGCATCGAGGAGCGGAAGCACCGCGCGTCCATCGCGCGGCCGGCGCTCCGCCCTCTTGTCGAGCAGTCTTTCCACGAGCCGCCGTAGCGAGACCGGCGCATCGGGCCGAAGCCCCTCGAGGGGTTCCGGCACTCCCATCAGGATGCGCTCGAGCGTGGCCGCGGGCCCACCCGCGTCGAACGGCGACTTGCCCGAGAGCATCTCGTAGGTCATGGCGCCGAGCGCCCAGACGTCCGCGCTCGCCTCCGTGGCATCGCCGCGCGCTTGCTCGGGCGCCATGTAGGCGACGGTGCCCATGACGACTCCGGAGCTCGTGAGCCGTTCGCCGGCGGGGTCGGCGAGGCTCGCCAGCCCGAAGTCGAGGATCTTCACCTGCCCCGCCGGCGTGATGAGGACGTTCCCGGGCTTCAGGTCCCGGTGGACGACTCCCGCGTCGTGGATGGCCGCGAGCCCCGCGCCCACTTGCTTCACGATCGTCACGATCTCGTCGAGAGGCACGGGGCCTCGACGCAGACGCGCCGCCAGCGTCTCGCCTTCGTAGTAGGCCCCGACGATGACGTCGCGGCCCTGCAGATCCCCCACTGCGTACACCGTTCCCACGTTGGCGTGGTCGATGCGGCTTGCCGCCTGGGCCTCGCGCCGGAAGCGCTCGCGGGCCTTGGCGTCTCGCTCCCGCGCCGCGCGCAGGAGCTTGAGCGTTACCCCCCGGTTCGTCCTGGGGTCGCGCGCCCGATAGACGATGCCCATGCCACCTTCTCCGAGCAGCTCGATGATCTCGAAGCCGCCCACGATGTTCCCTGGCGCGAGCGGGGCCGGGTCGTCCTCGCTCACGGTCGCCTCGGGCTCCCCTGGATGCTGGAGCAAGAGGAAGGCCGGGTCCGACGCCGCCAGCAGCAGCGACCGCACCTCCTCCCTCAACCGCCCGTCGCAGGTCTCGTCGATGAAGAGGTCCCGCCGATCCGGATCCAGCTCCATGGCGCGATCGAAGACGTCCCTGACCAGCTTCGGGTCGGGGCGCTCGGTCACTTGCCGCGACCCTTGAGCTGCCGGGCGAGCCACGCGCATGCGAACGCGTGGGCGCGTTCCACGGTCGCGTGGCCGACGTGGAGCTGCTCCGCCGTCTCGTCGATGGTGAGGCCTCCGAAGTAGCGCAGCTCGACCACCTGCGCCTCGAGGGGATAGTCCGCCTCGAGCGCCTGGAGCGCGTTGTCGAGATCCATGGCGTCGAAGCTGGTCGTGGCGATCGCGCTCGCGTCGGTCAACGTCACCGCGACGGATTGCCGCTTGCGCGCTCGCCGCCGACGCGCATGAGAGACGAGGACCCGGCGCGCCACCTTCGAGGCGATGGCGAGGAAGTGGGCGCGGTCCTTCCAGTCGACGTCGCCGGCCGATAGGAGCTGCATGTAGACCTCGTGCGCCAGCGCGGTCGAGTCCATGGAACGCGCTCCTCGGTCGTGACGAAGCTGCCGGCTGGCGATCCTCCGCAGATCCGGATAGATGCGGTCGACGACGGCGTCGAATGCCTCCTGCTTGCCGGTCCTCCACGCCGCCAGGAGGCGCGTGACGCTGCCAGCGCTGCTCGAGGCCTCCACGGCCATGGGGCGGCAGTGTACCATCCGGCGGAGGAGCATTGAGGGAGTCCGGACCTGGTTCGCACATATAGAAGCATGGGATCGTGGGCGCTGGTCTCGTTGCAGCCGATCTCGACGCCGTTCGGCACGGCAACCTACGGCGTCAGCGTCGCGGGACGATGGGACCACGTCGGCACCGGCCAGTCCCGTGCTCGGAACCGGATTCGTGCGCGCGATCGCCGTGGCGCCCTCCGACAGCAACATCGTCTACGCCGCCCAGGGCGCGACCTTCTTCCGCAGGACGGACGCGGGCGCGGGGGACCAACATCGCCAGCAACATGGGCAAGGGCACGATCGACATCGCGGTCGATCCGACCAACGGCGACAACGTTACCGCAGCTACATCGGGACGGATGTCGGCGTGTTCGTGGCCAGAAGCGACGCGGGAGCGTACGTCCCCGACATGACCGGGTTCCCCCAGCGGGTTGCCGTGAGCGATCTCGAATACAACCCGAACAACGGAACGAACAGCGCCGCAACCTACGACGCAAGGCCACATGCCAGCAATCATGCCAGGGATCGGCCCCCAGCCGCGACGCTTGGCGTGACGAGCAGCTGGGTGCAGAGGGTAGACGACCATGACCACCGTACATCACAAGGCTCAACGGGCGACCGCGACGGCTTTTCTCGTCGCCATGACCGTCTCCGCATCGCGCTCCGCCGGCCAGCCGCTGACGATCGAGCGGCGTATCGCTTGTCAGAAGGCGATCGAGGAGGTCTACTGGCGGCATCGGCTCTGGCCGCGTGAGAACCCAGGGCCGAAGCCCGCGCTCGCCGAGTTGATGCCTGACAGTTCCATCGAAGTGAAGGTCCAGGACTACGTGAAGGAGTCGGTCGCCCTGGAGCGCTACTGGCATCGTAACGTGACCGGCGCGCAATTGCAGGCCGAGATCGATCGCATGCTCAGGGAATCCCGGGATCCGTCGTTCCTGAGAGAGCTCTTTGGCTCCCTTGGTGACGACCCTGTCCTGATAGCCGAGTGTCTTGCACGACCTGCCCTCGTGAGCCGACTGGCGCAGAGCCATTACCGATGCGACGATCGGTTGCACGGAGAGCTGAAGGCACGGGCGACCGCGGCGCTGGAGCGCTGTGCCACCGCGGTCGACATGCGGTCGGTCGACTCCTACCAGGAAGTTGTCTGGACTAAGGAAGACTCCCGTGGGAGCGTCGGATCCTGGCCCGGTCTCTCCCTTCCCGCAAGCGAATGGAGCCTTCTCGAAGGGAGTCTCCGCAGGCTGTTCGGTGCGGCTCGGCCTCCCCTCAACCGCCCGAGCTCACTCCAGGAGGACGCCTACCGGTTCTACGCGACGGCAATCGTCGAGCTGGACGAGTCACACATCCGTACCGCGACCATCGAATGGCGCAAACGTCCTTTCCAGGAATGGCTCCACGCCGAACCCACGGCGTCCGCCGCCGACATCCCGATCATGCCGTACGCCTACACGATTGGCGCGGTCGGGGCGCGTGCTCCTCGGTGCCCACCGGACACCTGGTCGCCGACCGCGATCGACCGGCCCCTGGCGATGCGCCACACGGCGATCTGGACGGGCAGCGAGATGATCATTTGGGGCGGCACGGAAACGGGCGTCGGGCCGGCGCTGGCGAGTGGGGGTCGTTACGAACCGGCGACGGACACGTGGGCGCCCGCAGGCACGAACTTGCTCGGAGCGCCAGCCGCGCGTTGTGGCCACTCGGCGGTCTGGACCGGGACCGAGATGATCGTCTGGGGCGGGAGCGACGATCCAGCGATGGGCACCACGACGCTGGACACCGGCGGCCGTTATGATCCGGTGACGGATACCTGGGCGGCGGGCGGTACGAGCCTCACCAACGCCCCGTCCCCGCGTGCGGGCCAGACCGCAGTCTGGACCGGGAGCAGGATGCTCGTCTGGGGTGGGTACGATGGGACGACCACCATCGACACTGGCGGGATCTACGACCCGGGGACGGACACTTGGCTCGCCATCTCCTCGGGCAATGCCCCGAGCCCTCGTGCGGGGCATTCGGCCGTGTGGACGGGCACCGAGATGATCGTGTGGGGTGGGACTGACCCGTCCGTGCCGCTCGGCACCGGCGGACGTTTCGATCCGACGATCAACGTCTGGAACGCCGGCGGCACCGCGATGGCGAACGCGCCCACTCCGCGCTACTTCCACACCGCGGTCTGGACAGGCTCGGAGATGATCGTTTGGGGCGGCTGGGGCGGCAGTTACCTCGACACCGGAGCCCGCTATGACCCCGTGGCGGACGCCTGGCTCCCTGGTGGAACGAGCACGACAAACGCGCCGCGTCCTAGGCGGAGTCACACGGCGGTCTGGACCGGAAGCGAGATGCTTGTCTGGGGCGGAGACGCTCCTTGCGCCTCTATCTGCGCCGGAGACTTTGGCGGCCGATACTCACCGTCCACCGACTCATGGAACGATCTCCCTCCGTCCTCGCTCGAAACGCCTCGCTACGCCCATACGGCAATCTGGACCGGTTCCGAAATGATCGTCTGGGGGGGCACCGCCACAGCTGCGGGGGCCTTCTTCGGCCTCGACGACGGCGGCCGTTACGACCCCGTCAACGACAACTGGTCGCCCGTTTCCATGGGAGGAGTCCCGTCTCCGCGTTCCGGCCACTCTGCGGTTTGGACCGGTACAGAGATGGTCGTCTGGGGCGGTTTTCTTGGCGTCCCCTCGACCATTTTCGACGATGGTGCCAGGTATGATCCTGCAGTCGGGATCTGGAGCCCCACGACGAGCGTGAGCGCTCCGTCGGGCCATGTCGGACATTCGGCGGTGTGGACCGGAACCAATATGGTCGTCTGGGGAGGCCAGCCCGCCGCGCAGTACGGACTCCCCGACATCGGCGGTCTCTACGATCCCGCCACGGATTCATGGTCCGTCATGGCTCCGCGCGTCGGCCGTGCCGGGCACAGTGCCGTGTGGACGGGCAGCGAGATGATCGTCTGGGGTGGTGAGAACTTGAGTGGACCCCACAGCGACGGGTCGCGCTACAATCCACAGACCAACACCTGGACGCCGACGGCTCTGACCAATGCCCCCTCCGCACGTGCTTCTCATAGCGCCGTCTGGACAGGGGCGCAGATGGTCGTGTGGGGTGGAGACGACGGGTCGACCCAGATAGGGACGGGGGGGCTGTATGACCCGACCGCCAACTCGTGGAACCCGGCAGGCACGAGCACGGTGGGAGCGCCCAGCGCACGTACCAGGCATACGGCTGTCTGGACCGGGCAGGAGATGATCGTCTGGGGTGGGGACGATGGTACGCCCTACACCCAGACCGGCGGGCGCTACGTTCCGACGACCGACTCGTGGATCGCGGGCGGGACCAGTACCGTGAACGCACCGTCGGCTCGGGGGGGGCACACGGCCCTCTGGACTGGCACGGACGTGATCGTCTGGGGAGGCGCAGATGGGATCGGGTCGACTGACACGGGCGGCATCTACGACCCTGTAGCCGAGGCTTGGCTTCCGGGCGGCACGAGCACGGCGAATGCTCCGTCGCCTCGCGTCGGGCACAGCGCCGTGTGGACGGGGAGCCAGATGATCGTCTGGGGTGGCACCGTCAGCTACGACACCAACACCGGTGGTATCTATTGTCCGGAAGTGACACGCGTGGACTTCCTGCTGGGCCAAGGGCTAGGCCAACCGAACCCGAACGAAGTAAAGGTCTTCGACGAGTCCGGCGCGCCGACGGCAGTCGACTTCCTGGCGTACGCCGCCGGGCAGTGGGGCGTCAACGTCGCAGCCGGCAACGTCGACACGACGAGCGCCGACGAGATCGTCACTGGTCCGGGCCCAGGCCCCGTGTTCGGGCCTCAAGTTCGAGGCTTCTTCCGCGACGGCCTGCCCATCGGCAAGATCAACTACTTCGCCTACGGCACGCTGCGCTTCGGCGTCAACGTCGCATCCGCCCGCCTCGACGCCGATGCCTTTGGCGAGATCCTCTCCGGTGCGGGCCCAGGGGATGTCTTCGGACCCCATGTCCGCGGCTGGAACTTCGACGGGAGTGGGCTCTCGGCGATAGCGAAGATCAGCTACTTCTCGTACGGCACTCTCAAGTACGGCGTGAACGTTGCCAGCGGCAGCGTGGACGCCGACACCTACGCGGAAATCCTGACTGGCCCTGGCCCTGGCATCGTATTCGGACCGCAGGTGCGGGGCTGGGACTACGACGCGGCGTCGATCACAAGCATCAACAAGATCAACTATCTTCCCTTTACCACGTTGCAGTACGGGGTGAACGTGGCCGGCGGCGACTTCGATGGAGACGGCTACGCCGAGATGGCAACCACGCCAGGCCCCGGCAGCGGGCCCTCCTTTCCACCCCGTTTCCTCGGGCACAACTACGACGGCGCCAACGTCGCGGCGATGCCGGGGTTCGACGTAACACCCATTACGACCTCCTACGGGGGTCGCGTGGGAGCCGGCGATGTGAGCCACGTCGGACGCGATCAACTCCTGACGGGCGCCGGACGTGATCCGGTCGCAGATTCGACGGTGAGGGCGTACGACTACGCGTCCGCGGTCCTGGCGCCGCTGAGTCCCATCTCGTCGCCCTTTGGTGTATCGACGTACGGAGTCAACGTCGCCGGCGGAGGGCTCGGTTACTGAACCGCGGGCACTGGTTACGAGTCGGGTAATATTGAGGACCTCCTGTCGTTTGCGTGGGTGAGCCAACTGCAAGATGCCGCTGAGCCTGCTCTTCTCTAGCCGCTCGGACCAGAGTCGCGAATGCCGCGGATGAGCGAGCCGTTGCGGCCTCCTCCCCAGCCGCGGTGCCGACGGTGCGGTTTCGGATGGTCACAGCCAGATCGGCTGAGCACGAGTTGATGGCAGCGGAGATCGCGCGCTTCGACATCGATGCCCCCGCGGTGATGGTTCGCGGCGTGGTGCATCGACGAGTGCTCCGCAGCAGCGAGGAGTACCTTTCGGCGTCGGGGCCGATGCGCATCGAGCGGTCGCTTTATTCGTCGAGGGCCAAGGGCGAGCGGACGATATGCCCCATGTATCTGCGAGCTGGAGTGGTGGGCGGACGTTGGACGCCGCTGGCTGCCAAGCAGGCTGCCTGGGTGGTTGGGCAGATGACGCCTTACGGCGGGGAGGAGTTGTTCAGGAGGATGGGTGGCATGTCCCCCTCCAAGAGCAGTCTCGATCGCCTCCCCAAGGAAATAAGCGAGCGCTGGGAGGGAAACCGCATGGAGTTCGAGCGGCTGCTCCGAGAGGGAGAGGACGTGCCGGCGACAGCGACGGCGGTCATGGCGTCCCTCGACGGCGTCATGGTGCCGTTGAAGGACGGTGGGAAGAGGGAGAAGAGGGCTCGCGCCAAGACGGAGGGGAAGATGGCCTCTGGCCCCGCGGGTTTCGGCGAGGCGGGATGTGGGACCGTGACGTTCTTCGACAAAGCGGGCGAACGCTTGCGCACCATTCGATGGGCGCCGATGCCGGAGAAGAACAAAGCAACGTTGAGAGACATCCTTATCGGCGAAGTGACGACCGCGCCTGTGGGGAGACCAGACCTCAAACTCGTGAAGGTTGCCGATGGCGTCGAGGACAACTGGAACTTTCTCAGCAGGGAGTTGCCGGCCGGCGAGGAGGCCGTGGACTTCCCCCATGCCGTCGAGAACATGCAGAAGGGGCTCGTCGCTGCCTACGGGGAGAAGAGCCCTGCGGGAGAGGCCCAGTTCCGCAAACTGCGCCACCTTCTTCGAGACGATGCGAACGGCGTCGAGAAGGTCATCCGCGCGCTCATCCACCTCCGCGACAAGCATCCGCGACGCACCAAGCTCGCCAATGCGCTCAAGTACTTCCGCACTCATCGGCATCGGATGCACTACGCCGAGTTGAAGTCCAAGAACTTGCCGATCGGGTCTGGGGTTACGGAAGCGGCCTGCAAGACGCTCGCGACCCAACGGCTTCGCCGTTCGGGGATGAAGTGGGGTGAGGACGGTGGCCAGGCAGTCCTGACCCTCAGGTCGCTCGCCCAGAGTGACCGATTCGACCGGGGATGGCGACTTGTACACGGGACATACTGTGCCGACGTCGTAGCCCACGACGTTACGACAGCGAAGAGGCGAGCCGCGTGAGTGTCAATTTCAGACCTACACCCATCTGGCATGGCGGGCACGCACTTGTTTGAGACGAAGAATGGGGACACAGGAGGCGCGCTTGGATACTGAAGCCACTGGAACACGTCGCTGTCACGCAACTGTCTGCCTCGGTCTCGTACTCTCGCTGCTGGCACTGCCGGCGCTGGCCGAGGAGGACGAGCGCGAGGACGAGGATGTCGCGGAAAGGCGGAACGAGTGGTTCTACGGGACCCGCGGACTCCTGGGCCCCGGGGTGAACCTCGAGGTGCTCGCGGCGCAAAGGCTGCGCGCCGCAACGGAGACGATCGCTCGCACGCGGGCGATGGGCCGGATCCCGTTCGGAGGAGCCTGGAGGAACATCGGACCCGCGCCGATCAACGGCCCCAACACACCTCACCGCCCGTACGCGGGACGGATCGAGGGCGTGGTGTTCGATCCGGTCGATCCGAACACACTCTACGTCTGCGCCGCGAGCGGCGGCTTCTGGAAGAGTACCGACGGAGGCCTTTCGTGGAGCTGCCTCTCGGATGGCCTGCCGACGCAGTCCATGGGGTCAGCGGCGATCTCGACGACGAACGGCAGCGAAATCTGGCTCGGGACCGGCGAGCCCAACCCGAACCCGAGCTACCCCTACTTCGGGGCGGGCATCTTCCACTCGACCGATGGCGGCATCACGTGGGCCGCGCGCAACGGCAGCGGCGGCACCGCGATGCCGCTCGGGTACATCAATGCGATCTCCTTGCACCCGACCAACGGTGGGGAGCTCCTCGTGGGCGGGTCTGCAGTGCAGAACGGCAACGGGACCAGCCAGGGAGGGATCTGGCGAAGCACCGACGCCGGTGCGACCTGGACGAAGGTCTACGACAAGAACCCCTGGGGCATCCTTCGCGACGGGTCGAACCCGAGCGTGCTCTTCGCGGCGCGGCGCGGCGACACAGCGAATCCGACCGACATCGGTGTCATCAAGTCGACGGACGGCGGAGTCACGTGGATCGACTCCGCGCTGGGCATCTCGACCACCGGCGGCGCCAACGCGCTGTCGCGCGCGCCCACCGACCCGCAGACCTTCTACTTCATGGACGGCGGGAGTCATGACGTCTACAAGTCGACCGATGGGGCGGCGACCTGGACCCGCACGGCGACGGCGGTCGGCGGTGGCGCGAACAACTACGCCCTCTGTATCGCCGTCGACCCCGCGAACGCCAGCACCGTCTACGCAGGCGACGTCTCGGGCCGCCGGAGCCTCGACGGAGGAGTCACATGGACGGGCTACGCGAACTTCCTCCACCTCGACGAGCAGAACATCACCTACAACCCGCTCGACCCGACGACCCAGTACTGGGGCACCGACGGCGGCCTGTACAAGCGGGGACCCGGCGGCGACTTCAACCTGAACGGAGACCTGAGCATCACCCAGCTCTACGACGTCGGCATCCACCCCACCGACGACGCGATCGCGCTCGCGGGCTCGCAGGACAACGGGTTCCTGGGCTACTCGGGGAATCCCGCGTGGGACTTGCTCGAGAACGGGACGGGGCCCGATCTCGACACGATGGTGTGCATCATCGACCCCGTGAACCCGAACTACTGTTACGGCGCGCACCAGGGGGCGCGTCCGCCCTTTGTCTACCGGTCGTCGACAGGAGCCAGCGGGCCCTACACGCTGATCACCGGCCCGATCACGGAGAACGCGGCCTGGGTGACGCCGTACGTGCTCGACCCGAACGATACGGCGACCATCTACCTCGGGACCAACAGGGTCTGGCGGTCGACGGATCACGGGACCACGTGGGCACCGGTCAGTCCCGTGCTCGGCACCGGATTCGTGCGCGCGATCGCGGTGGCGCCATCGAACAGCAACGTCGTCTACGCCGCCCAGGGCGCGACCTTCTTCCGCACGACGGACGCGGGCGCGAACTGGACCGACATCGCGAGCAACATGGGCAAGGGCACGATCGACATCGCGGTCGACCCCGAGGACGCCGACCACGTTGTGGTCGTGCAGCCCACGTACATCGCTCCCACGATCTACTTCACGACCAACGGCGGCGGCTCCTGGACCAGCGTCACGAACGGGCTTCCGGCGGTCCCCGCCGCATGCGTCACGATCGCGACCGATCCGTACCGCGTCTACGTCGGGACGGACGTTGGCGTGTTCGTGTCCATGAGCGACTCGGGACCGTACGTCCCCGACATGAACGGGTTCCCGCAGGGCGTCGCCGTGAGCGACATCGAGCACAACGTCAACACGGGCACCCTCAGCGCGGCGACATACGGGCGCGGTGTCTTCCAGAAGAGCGCGTTCGTTCCGTACAACGTCCTCGTCGGCAAGGGTGCCGCGTCGGGTGCCTCCTACGACGCCCGTGTGAACGCCTACCGTGCCGACGGCACCTCCATCACCCAGATCGACTTCCTTGCCTACGCCGCCGGAGACCGCGGCGTCAACACCGCCGGCGCCGACCTCACCGGGGACGGCTGGGCAGAGATCGTCACCGGCCAGGGTCCCGGAGCGACCAATCCCCCGACCGGCCGGGCTTTCGACAGCACGGGCCTCCCCCTCGCCAACGCGAGCTGGTCCGCCTACGGCGGCTCCGGCTTCGGCCTCAATGTCGCCCCAGGAAACATCGACGGCGACCGGTACGACGAGGTCCTGACCGGCCCAGGCGAGGGTCCCGTGTACGGCCCCCAGGTCCGCGCCTGGAACTACGACAATTCAGGCGCCGTCACGGCCATCGCCAAGGTCAACTACTACGCCTATGGGACCCTCAAGTTCGGTGTCAACGTCGCGAGTGGCAACCTCGACGCCGACGGCTACGACGAGATCATCACCGGCGCGGGACCGGGTGACGTCTTCGGGCCGCACGTCCGGGGCTGGCAGTACGACAACGCGGGCGTGAGCGCCATCGCCAAGGTGAGCTTCTTCGCCTACAACACGCTCAAGTACGGCGTGAACCCGGGCGCCGGCGACGTCGAGAAGGACGGGTTCGACGAGATCGTCACAGGGCCCGGGCCCGGGGCCGTGTTCGGCGCGCAGGTGCGCGGGTTCAACGTCGATGGCGGGGTCGCCACGGCCATCAGCAAGATCAACTTCGTCGCGTATGCGAGCTACCGGTACGGCGTGAACGCGGCCTCGGGAGACGTCGACGGAGATCGGTTCGCGGAGATCGTGACCGGTCCAGGACCGGACCCGGCAGCATCAGCGGACCTCCGAGGCTTCGACTACGACGGCAACGTCGTCGGAGCCATCCCCGCGATGAGCGTCGACGTGTGGCCCGGGCTCACCTATGGCGCCACGGTCTCCCCGTCGCTGATGGGCTACTAGCCGTTCCAACCGGGAGGATGTCCATGTTCCGGAGAGCAATCACACTGGTCATCGCGTCGCTCGGGGTCCACGCCCTCGGATCCGATGTGCCATTGCGTCCGCTGACCCGCGCGGAACGGATCCGGGCCCAGGAGACGATCGAGCGCGTCTACGACGCGCACAGGACGTGGCCCGCGGAGAACCCGATGCCCAGGCCGTCCTTCGAGTCACGCGTGCCGCCGGCTCTCCTCGAGGCGAAGGTCGACGACTACCTGAGGAAGAGCGACGCGCTCGATGCGTACTGGCATCGACCCATCACCTCGGGAGCCCTCCAGGCCGAGATCGATCGCATGGCTCGCGACAGCAAGGACCCGGTCATGCTCGCGGAGCTCGTTGACGCGCTGGGTCGGGATCCCGTGCTGGTGGCGGAATGCCTCGCCCGACCGATCCTTGCGGAGCGGCTGCTCCACACGAGCTTCGCCTACGACCGGAGGTTTCATGTCGAGGCCTGGTCGAGCGCGGAGCGCGCGCGACGGGAGCTGACCTGGGAGAATTTCGAGTCGTACCCGCGGGGCCAGGCGGAGCGGCGCGTCTACGAGGTGGGCACGGACGAGGCCCCGGACGCCGCGCTGTCGGACGCGCCGCGGCGCATCGCCGTGAGCGAAGACGGGCTAAGACGGCTGCGCGAGGAGCTCGGGGCTCCCGGCGGTGTCGCGCGCCTCCGCGAGCGCGAGGACAGGATCGAGGTCGCCCTCGTGACGGAGGCGAGCGACGAGCGTATCGAGGTGCTCTGCAGGACGTTTGCCAAGCAGTCCCAGTCCGCCTGGTGGGAGTCGGTCCGCGCGAGCCTCTCGCCGGATCCTCCAGGCGCTTCAGGAAGAGTGGCGCTGCCTGATACGCAGCGCGCGGGGTCCGCGCCTTGCGACGAATGGAAGCCCACGGATGCCCTCCAGGGGCCGCCGGAGCAGCGTGCCTGGCACACGGCTGTCTGGACCGGCGCTGAGATGATCGTTTGGGGCGGCGCGCCGTTCACGACGGTTGGCGGACGCTACTCGCCGGCAACCGATACGTGGACAGCCACGTCGCAGGATGGCTCGCCGTCGAGGCGGGCGTACCACAGCGCGGTGTGGACCGGCGCGGAGATGATCGTCTGGGGCGGCGTCAATCCGTACAGCGTCGCGTTGAAGTCCGGCGGACGCTACTCGCCGCTGACCGATACCTGGATCCCGACGTCGACGACGGGCTCCTGCCCGGTGGGTCGCGGCCTCCCCACTGCCGTCTGGACGGGCGTCGAGATGATCGTGTGGGGTGGACAGGCGACGGGCGGAACGGACCTTCAGAGCGGCGGGCGCTACGCACCCGCTACGGACACGTGGGTCGCGACGTCGACCGGCCCCGCGTGCCCGTCGGCACGTTCTCGCCACTCCGGAATCTGGAACGGCAACGAGCTGATCGTGTGGGGCGGCATCGCCTCGGGAAACACGTGGTTGAACACCGGCGGCCGCTACTCGCCGGCGACGGACACGTGGGTTGCCACGTCCACGGCCCTGGGGTGCCCGTCGGCGAGGGACCTGCACTCCGCCATCTGGACGGGCGGTGAGATGATCGTGTGGGGCGGCCTCCTCGCTTCTGGAACCAGCACGAGCACCGGCGGACGGTACGTCCCTGCGACCGACACGTGGAGCCCGACGTCGACCGGAGCGTCGTGCCCCACGTCGCGCACGCAGCACACTGCGGTATGGAGCGGGACGGAGATGATCGTCTGGGGAGGCAACGACGACATCAACGGTGCCGTCAACGACGGCGCTCGTTACGATCTCGCATCCGACACCTGGACCCCCACGTCGACCGCGGCCGCTTGCCCGGCGGCTCGGCTGCTACACACCGCGGTATGGACGGGGTCCGAGATGATTGTCTGGGGAGGGGGTTCTGCGGCGGGGACGTTTCTCAACACCGGTGGAAGGTACTCCGCCGTGACGGATAGCTGGGCCGCGACGTCGCTCGGGACAGGCCCCTCGGCTCGCTCACGGCACACCGCGGTATGGACCGGCGCCGAGATGATCGTCTGGGGCGGAGTCGACGAGGCGGCAGAGATCAACACGGGCGGTCGATACGACCCCACGACCGATAGCTGGAGCCCGACGCAGGTGGGGCCAGCCTGCCCGTCTCCACGCCAGCAGCACACTGCCGTATGGACGGGAAGCGAGATGATCGTCTGGGGAGGCCAGGGGTCTGGGGGCAACTACAACACCGGCGGTCGCTACCAGCCCGCATCGGACACGTGGCTGGCCACGCCGGTTACAGCGGCCTGCCCGCTGCCCACGAGCTACCACACCGCCGTCTGGACGGGAACGGAAATGATCGTGTGGGGTGGCGCGTCGTACCTGCCCCAGGGGGGCCGGTACTCCCCTGCCACGAACACGTGGATGATGACGTCGACGTCGGGTGCTCCCACAGCACGGTTCCTCCACGTTGCCATCTGGTCTGGGAGTCGGATGATCGTATGGGGCGGCGTCGAGTACTCCAACGGCTTCGCGAGCGTCAATACGGGGGGCCTTTACGACCCGTCGACCGACGCGTGGCTGCCAACGTCCACATCTGGCGCCTGCCCGCCCGGTGGAGAGTACTTCGTCGTCTACCACCGCACGGCCGTCTGGACGGGAAGCGAGATGATCGTCTCGGGTGACTGGTCGTACCCGGACATGGCCGTTCGCTACTCCCCGAGCACCGATTCGTGGACCGGGGCGTCGTTTACTGGCGCCCCGCTCGCGCGCATTCACCACACTGCCGTGTGGACCGGCAGCGAGATGATCATATGGGGAGGCTACGCCACTGGCGGCGGTTGGGCCGATACGGGCGGACGATACACGCCGGCCACCGACACGTGGCGCACGACGTCCGGCGGAGGCGCGTGCCCATTAGGCCGGGAAGCCCACACTGCGGTATGGACCGGGTCCGGAATGATCGTCTGGGGGGGCGATCTCGGCGCCTGTTGCGCGCTTAACCCGGTGCTCGGATCGGGAACCGCCTACAGGCCGATCCGGGTCCTTCCGGCGACATTGCCCGATGGCGGCGTGGGAACCCCATACGCCCAGACGTTGAGCGCCGCGGGCAGCACGCCGGCCTATTCCTTCGCCGTCACGGCGGGCGCTCTCCCCGCTGGCCTCGCGCTGTCCCCGGCAGGCGTCCTCTCCGGCACTCCGGCGACGCCCGGGTTCAGCCTCTTCACCGTCACGGCCACCGACGCCAATGGCTGTACCGGAGACTACGCCTACTGGCTCGCGATCCAGGCCGCAGGCTGTGCGGGTGCTGGCATCACGATGACCCCGTCGCTGCCGTCCGGACACCCCAACGCTCCTTACAGCCAGACCATCACCGCGAGCGGTGGCTCCTCGCCCTACACATTCGCTCTCCGCGACGGCTCGCTTCCCGCGGGCGTGAGCCTGTCGAGTGCCGGCGTCGTGTCCGGAGTCCCCACGCAGGTCGGGGTCTCCACGTTCACGGTTGCCGCGAGCGACGCGAACGGCTGCATCGGCGCCCAGCGATACTCGATCGCGATCCTGGCAGCCCCGTTCTGTCCGGGAGTCTCGCTGTCGCCGGCGTCGCTTCCCGCGGGGACGGGAGGCGTCCCCTACGGCCAGACGATCACCGGAAGCGGCGGCTTGGCCCCTTACTACTTCTCCGTGACGTCGGGCGCCATGCCACCCGGCCTCACCCTCTCCTCGGGCGGCGTTGTGGCGGGGACGCCGGCGCAGCTCGGGTCCTACACGTTCGAGGTCACCGCCTTCGACTCGGTCGGTTGCTCCGGCCGTCGCACCTACGTGCTCGTCATCGGCAAGCTCGACGACTACGTCCTGGGCGCGGGTCTCGGGAGCACGAGCCCGAACGAGGTTGCCGTCTGGAAGAGCGATGGAACCGCCGCCGGGATCGACTTCTTCGCCTACGGCGCCGGAGCGTGGGGAGTCAACGTGGGCTCCGATGACGTGGACGGCGGAGGCTGCGACGAGCTCCTGACAGGCGCCGGGCCAGGCCCGGCACTGGGGCCACAGTTGCGAGCGTTCGACCGTGCGGGGCTTCCGATCTCGAAGGTCAACTTCTTCGCCTACGCGACGCTCAGGTACGGGGTGAACGCAGGCGCGACGCGCTCGGACGCCGATGCGTACGCCGAGATCCTCTCGGGCGCCGGCCCTGGCGCCGTCTTCGGCCCCCACGTCCGGGGCTGGAACTACGACGGCGTCTCGGTGTTGGCTATCGGCGGCATCAACTACTTCGCCTACGGTACGCTCCAGTACGGCGTCAACATCGAGGGCGGCGACGTGGACGCCGACGGCCTTGGCGAGATCCTCACCGGTCCGGGCCCGGGCCCGACATTCGGGCCCCAGGTCCGGGGCTGGAACGTGGACGGAGGGTCCACGACGGCGATCGCCAAGATCAACTTCAACGCCTTCGGCGCGAGCGGCTACGGCGTCAACGTTGCCGGCGGCGACGTGGACGGCGACCTGTACGCGGAGATTGCAGCGGCGCCTGGTCCAGGCCCCACGGCGGCCTTCCCGTCGGAGCTGCGAGGGTTCGACTGGGACCTCGGCTCGGTGACGACGCTC
Organism: Acidobacteriota bacterium; assembly: GCA_046331505.1. GTDB lineage: Bacteria > Acidobacteriota > Vicinamibacteria > JAXLQT01 > JAXLQT01 > JAXLQT01. The sequence continues at coordinate 112,550 of JAXLQT010000017.1, read as the reverse complement.
CCGGGATTCGACGTCACACCATTCACCACGGTCTACGGCGGACGGGTCGGGCTCTCGGAGATCGCCGGCGCGGGCGCGGACGATCTGCTCGGCGGGGCGGGGCGGGATCCCGTCGCCAACGCGACGGTCGTGGGCTTCACGTATGACGGGACCGGTCTCACGTCGCTCCCTGGCAGCGGCTTCGTGCCCTTCGGATGGTCGTACGGAGTGAATGTCGCGGGAGGTGCCCTTGGGCACTGATGGAAACCCAGACGTCCCTTCGGGGAATCAGAGGAGCGTTGGAATGAAGGCACGGTGCATCGTCGTCACGGGAGTCTTCGCGTGGCTCCCGGGAGTCGGCACGGCGGGTCAGCCGGTCATCCCGACCCACCTCGTCATGTTCGAGGAGCAACCGCTCGCGGTGTACGACGGGAGTGTGCCGGGGCTTCGCGCGACGACGCCCGCGGTCCTCGGGACGCGGAAGCTCGATTCCAGGAGCGCCAACGCGCGGGCATACCTGGCCTGGCTCGACGCGCGGCAGGACCAGCACCTGCGCGACATCGAGCGAGCGCTCGGCCACGCCGTCCCGGTGCGGTTCCGGTACCACGCCGCTGGTAACGGCATGGCCATCCGGATCGCGGACGACGAAGCCCCCGTCGTCGCGCGGGTACCTGGCGTGCGCCAGGTGGTTCCCGACGCGATGGAGCACGCCGGCACGGATGCGGGCCCCGTCTGGATCGGCGCCCCGGCGATCTGGACCGGCACCGGCACCGGGGGCCTGGGTCCGAGCAAGGGCGAGGGCGTCATCGTCGGGCTGATCGACACCGGCGTCAACATGGCCCATCCTTCGTTCTCCGACACGCCCGCCGACGGCTACGTTTACACGAACCCGTTCGGTCCGGGAGTGCACATCGGCGCGTGCGGGGGTCCGTACCCGTGCAACGAGAAGCTCGTGGGCGCCTGGGACTTCGCCGACGGCACGGGCACGCCGCCGGAAGCCGACGGCCCCGAGGACAGCAATGGCCACGGTTCGCATACGGCGAGCACGGCGGTCGGGAACGTGCTGCTGGATCCGGCGATCACGGGCGTCGCGCCGCACGCGACGCTCATCACCTACGACGCCTGCGATCAGAGCGCGGGCTGCGCGTTGAGCGCGACCTCGGCGGCGATCGATCAGGCCGTGATCGATGGTGTCGACGTCATCAGCTACTCGATAGGGGGTACGGGCGGGCGGTTCAGCCCGTGGGCCCTGGGCCCCGACCCGTTCTTCCTCGACGCGATGGCGGCAGGCATCCTGGTGTCGGCATGTGGCTTCAACAGCGGCCCCGCTCCGGGCACGGTCGACCATCTCGGGCCGTGGCTCATCACCGTGGCGAACTCGAGCCACGATCGCGAGACTCCCATCGGCCACCAGAACGGCCTCATCAACATGTCGGGCGGTGTCAATCCTCCCGCCGACGTGATCGGCGCGTCGCTCACGAAGAACGGGTACGGGCCGGCCCCCATCGTCTACGCGGCCAACTACTCGAACGGGACGCCGGACCCCGAGCACTGCAGTGCGCCTTTCCCGGCGGGCACTTGGTCGGGCCAGATCGTCCTCTGCGACGACGGCGGGGGCAGCGCGTGGTCGTTGAAGGGCCAGAACGTCCTTGCCGGCGGAGCCGGGGCGCTCGTCGTTGCCGCGGCGGTGAACGCCGCCGAGAGGCACTATCCGCTCCCCGCGACGATGCTCGACGGCGCCGACGGTTCCGCCGTCAAGACCTGGCTATCGACAGGCTCCGGGCATGCTGCAACGATCCCTGCGACGACCCTCCTCCTGGATCCGGCGCTCGCCGACGTCATGGCGACCAGCAGCGGCCGCGGCCCGGGCTACCTCGATCTCCTGAAGCCCGACGTGTCAGCGCCCGGCACCAGGCTCATCGCCGCCTACCGTGCGGGTTCCCCGGCGGGCTACCAGTTCCCCTCCTATCAGCAGCTCGGTGGTACGTCGATGTCCACGCCGCACGTGGCCGGGGCGGCGGCCCTCCTGATGCCGCTCCACCCGAGCTGGACCCCCATGCAGATCAAGTCAGCGCTGATGACGACGTCGCACCGAGGTCTCTTCAAGGAGGACGGTGTGACTCCGGCGGATCCCTTGGACGACGGAGCCGGACGCACGGATCTCACGCAGGCCTCCCGCGCGGGACTTCTCTTCGACGAGACCTACGTCAACTTCCTCGCCGCCGATCCACTCACCGGCGGCGATCCGCGGACGCTCAATGTCCCGAGCATGCAGGACTGGAACTGCGTACGCTGCTCCTTCACGCGTACGGCGGAGGCCACGGTCGGCACGACGTGGACTGTCACCACGTCCGCAAGCACCGGCGTCGCGCTCACGGTGACGCCGTCGTCGTTCACGTCGACCATCGGCGGCCAGCAGCAGATCCGCGTCGACGTCGATGCCTCTGCCTTGCCGTACGGCACCTGGGGGTTCGGGGAGGTGGACCTCACCCCCGCCGCGCCGGGCGTCCCCGTGAGCCACCTCCCCGTGGCCGTGGCCTGGTCCGGCCACGCGAGCGACTTCGACGTGGTGGTCGGTCAGGGTCTAGGCCAGCCCAATCCGAACGAGGTGCGGGGCTTCCGTGGCGACGGTTCGGCCGTGGCGGTCGACTTCTTCGCTTACTCCGCGGGACAGTGGGGCACCACGGTCAGCACCGGACGGATCAGGAACCCGAACCTCGACGCCATCATCACCGGTCCCGGCCCCGGACCACTCTTCGGACCGCAGGTGCGTGGGTTCTCGACCGCAGGCGCACCGATCTCGAAGGTGAACTACTACGCCTACGGCACCCTGAAGTACGGGGTCAACACCGCCGCGGGCGACGTCGACGGCGAGGCGGCCTTCGAAGAGATCCTCACGGCTCCAGGGCCAGGGCCCGTCTTCGGCCCTCACATCCGCGGCTGGAACTACGACAACGCCTCGCTGAGCGCCATCCAGAAGGTGAGCTATTACGCCTACGGCACGCTGAAGTACGGCGCCAACGTGGCGGCCGGCAGTCTCGACGCCGATGCGTATGCCGAGATCGTCACGGGCCCAGGACCCGGCGCCATCTTCGGGCCCCAGGTGCGGGGATGGCAGTACGACGCATCGGCCGTCGCCGCGATGTCGAAGGTGAACTTCTTCGCATTCGCTGCGAACCAGTTCGGAGTCAACGTGGGTCCGGGCGATGCCGACGGGGACGGCTTCGCCGAGATCGTGGCGTCTCCGGGCCCCGGAGCAAGCGCGAGCTTTCCGGCGAGGTTCCTCGGGTTCAACTACGACGACACGAGCGTGTCGCCGCTCCCGGGCTACGACGCCACCACGATCGGGCAATATGGCGGGCGGCCAGGCGCCACCGACCTCGGCGCGGTCGTCACCGGCTCCGGACCGGACCCGGCCGTCGACTCGACGGTCACGCCGTTCTACTACGACGGGACGACCCTCCGGAGCATGCCGGTCGGGTTCGTTCCGTTCGGCACGTCGCTGCATGGCGTGACGATCGGTGTGGGCGATCTGAACTACTGAGCGGCGACCAAGACGGGATCTCGCTGAACGGCTCCTCGTGGAACGCCCTTCTCATGGATCCTTCGGCCTGGCGGGCAAGACCACCGTGAAGGTCGTTCCCTTCCCCGGCTGGGAGGTGACCGTGATGTCCCCGCCCATCATCCGGCACAGGCGGCGGCTGATCGCGAGGCCGATCCCCGTTCCGCCGTACTTGCGGTAGGTCGTCGTCTCCGCCTGGCTGAACGCCTGGAAGAGCTTCGCGAGCTGCTCCGGGCTCATGCCTATCCCCGTGTCGGTGACGCGTAGCTCGATCGTGTCGTCCGCGCTCCGGCGCAGCGCCGACACGGTGATCGTCCCCTTCTCCGTGAACTTGCAGGCATTGCTGAGGAGATTGAGCACGATCTGCCGGATCCGCGTGCCATCGCCGTGGATCGTCCCGAGCTCGTTGCCGAGAGCGAGCACCAGCGTGTCGTCGTTCGCCTTGACGAGCGGGTCCATCGTGGTCGCCGCGTCCTTCAGGAGCGTCGCGATGTCGACCTCCTCCGTCAGGAGCTCCATCCTGCCGGCCTCGATCTTCGAGAGATCGAGGATGTCGTTGATGAGGGTCAAGAGGTGGCGCGCGGCGGACTGCACCTTCTCGAGATCCGGAAGGAGCGCCGTGTGGCCCAGCTCCGAGGATTCCTCGTGCAGCAGCTCGCTGTAGCCGATGATGGCGTTCAGCGGCGTCCTGAGCTCGTGGCTCATGCTCGCGAGGAAGGTGCTCTTGGCCCTGTTGGCCTCGCGCTCCTTGCGCTCCGACTCCTGGAGCCGCTCCGCCGCCTCGCGAAGCTCGCGCGTGCGATCTTCAACCTTGCGCTCGAGCTCGTTCGCCCGAGCGTTGGCGGCTCGAACGCGCAGGCGGATGGTGGCCGCGACGAGCGACGAGGCGCCGAGCACGTAGAGGGCGAAAGCCCACGGGGTGGCCCAGGGCGACGGCCTCACCACGAAGGGGAACGTGACCGGCCCCGAGACGTTGCCCGCGCTGTCCTTCCCCCAGACGGAGAAGAGATAGCTCCCGGCGGGCAACGTCGTGTACTCCTTCTTGCCGTCCTTGACGAAGGGCGATGGCGCGCCTTCGAGCGGCGAGAGCTGGGTCTGGTAGCGCGTGTCGGCTTCGCGGCGAAACGAGAGCAACGCGTACTGGAAGGAGACGCTCGCCTCGCCGTGCGCCAGGACCTGGCCGAGGGCGAGCTTCTTGCCGCTCCCCGAGATGCGGGCTTCCTGGATGAAGAGCGGCTTCCGTGTCCGGTCGGGGATCTCGAGCGCCGGATCGAGCATCGCCGCACCGTGACCGGTGCCAACCCAGACGCGCCCACGGCCGTCCTGGAAGGGACCGCCGCACTCGTTGCTCGGGAGCCCGTCCTCCATCGTGAAGACGCGCACGTCGTCGCCCTTCCCGTCACTCGTGAGGCGTGCCAGCCCGTGGGAGGTTGCGACGTAGATCCTCCCCTTGCCGTCGTCGAGCATCCCGTTGATCACCTGCCCTGCCTCGTCAAGAGACGGGCCGGCCAGGAACGGAGCGTCCGGCGTCTCGGGATCGAGGAGCGCGATCCCGCCCATCGTGCCGACCCAGAGGCGATGGGGGTCCTTCGTCTCGAGGAACGAGAGGACCGAGCCGTTGGGGAGAGTCCCCTTGCTGGTCACGAACCTCGATCCATCGAAGCGGGCGATCCCTCCTCCGTATGTGCCGGCCCAGAGAGTCTTCTTCCCGTCCGGACCGGTCGTCTCCGAGAGCGTCGTCACGACGTTCGTGTTGAGCCCCTGAGCCTGCCGGAAGGTCGTCCAGGTCCCCGCCGCGAGGCGCGCCAGCCCGCCGTGCGTCCCGACCCAGAGAACGCGCCCCTCGGGCCCGCGCGTCTCCAGGAGACAGAAGACGCGCTGGCTCGGGAGCGGATCGGGCGCTCCGTATACAGTGAAGCGCCCGTCCCGCCGGCACGCGAGACCCGCCTCGGTACCGACCCAGAGCGCCTCGTCGGTCTCGAGGATCGTGTTGACCGTCTCGCTCGGAAGCCCATCCGCCTTTCCGATCGTCGTGATCTCGTCCGAGGACATCCGGCAGAGCCCGACGTCGGTCGCAAGCCATATCGCCTGACCGTCGCGCGTCGGTCCGAAGCCGCCGGCGGAGTCTCCGGGAAGCCCCGAGCGGCGATCGAAGGTCACGAAGGTCCCGTACGAGAGCCGCGCGAGCCCCGCGCCTGTTCCGACCCAGACGTCGGGGGCGTCCGGGGATCCGGTCGCTGCGAGTCCCTGGGTGAGGTTGCCCGGGAGGCCCGTCCGGGCGTCGAGCACTCTGAGATCGGCGCCGTCGGGCCGCACCATCTGGATGAAGAGCCCCGCGTCCGCGGTCGTCATGAAGAGCGCGCGACCTTCGGGCGTGGTCACCGGCATGACGTCGGTGATGCGGGTGCTCACGAGGCCCGTGACGCCGAGCGGAGCGAAGGCACCATGGTCGTACGTCGAGACGCCGCCGTTCGTGCCCACGAAGAGGATCGACCGGCCATCCTCGCGTGCTTCCTTCAGGAAGGAGATGCCGTTCCCGGGAAGACCGTGGTCCTTGTCGAAGACCTGGGTCCTCTCTCCCTCCACCCGCACGAGGCCCTCGAACGTGCCCACCCACAGGACCGTGGCCCCCTCCTCCCGCGTCGCGCAGAGGGCGCGCACCGCCGAGCTCGGAAGCGGGATCGCGCTCTTGCTGAACCGATCGCCACCGGAGTAGCTCACGAGCCCGCCGCCGGGCGTTCCTGCCCAGATGCGGCCGGACTCGGGCTCCTCGGCGAAGCACCAGACGATCCCGAGCGGCACGCCGGCGCTGGCGCCGAACGTCTTCCATTCGCCGTCCTTCAGCCGGTGGGCGCCTCCGCCCTCGGTGCCGAACCACGTGCTGCCGTCGTGCGCGTGGAGGATCGTGGTCACGGCGTTCGACTTCAGCCTGTCCGGCATGTTGACCGTCGTCCAGGCACGGCCGTCGTAGTACGCCGCACCGTCGCCGGTCGCGACCCAGAGGTAGCCGCGGGGATCGACCGTCACCTCATGGACCCCGTTCTGCGGGAGACCGTCGCGATCGCTGTAGAGACGGACGAACGGCGCTCCGCGTGTCGCGAAGTCGGGGGCGGCGAACGCGGCCTCGGCGAGCCAGGTGGCGGCGAGGAAGATCGGGACGCAAGCGGCAGCGGATCGCGTCGCCACGGGCCCGATGTTAAGGCGTAGCTACCGCTGCGTCGCGCGCATCCAGGACTCGCGGTGGGCCGCTCCCAGACCCACCTTGCCGTTGGTGAGCGCGAGGGCGATCGGGTAGATCCACTCGGGGCCTCGAGACAGCGCCCGCGTCGCCGCGCGGACCGTCGCGTGATCGCGCCCGGCGCGGATCGTCCCGCGGCCGAGCCGCGGCTCGCCAGCGCCGGCGTGGAGGAGCAGGTCGACGTCGGCCGCGCCGCGGACGGCCTCCACGAGCGCTCGCTCCGCGAGGCCGAGCTCCTCGCCTCGCAGCATGCGGCCGAAGGGGCGCAGGCGCGCGAGCCCGCGCGCGATGCCGTAGGCACGAAGCCGGTCCAGGAGACGCGGCGGCGCCGCGGCGGCGGTCGGGGCGAGCTCCGCGGGAAGCAGCGCGGCGAGCCTGGATCGCTCCTCGGCGGAGACGTCGACCTGAGGCGCCCGCCCGGCGGGCAGGCTGCCGGTGCGCAGGAGCCGTGGGCCTCCCGCGTCGAGCGCTGCGCGCAGGCCCTCGATGCTCCAGATCGCGGGTGCCCCATCGCGGAACCCGGGAAAGATGGAAAGCGGCTCGATCTCGGCGGTGCGGAACCCCAGGGTCGCGGCCTCGATCAGGAGCGTGCGGATCCGCGACGCCGCTTCTGACGGCGCGCCGGCGAGCGCCACCGCGCGCTCGATCAGGAACCCGAGCGTCCGGTCGATGAGCTCCGGCACGTGTGGGTCGAGGCGCGTGACCATGTCGGCCTCGTGATCCGTCTCGGTGGAGATGGCGGCCATCTCCACGGCGGCCTGGAAGCACGGAGCTCCCGGAAGCGTGGCGCGCGCGGCGATGACCCCGTGCCGCAGGAGCCAGAGCCGAGGCGTCGCGCCGGTCCTCGGGATGGAGATCGTCGCGGGAAGCGGATCCTCGACCTGGGTCAGCGCGATGCTCTCACGGAACCCCCGGCGCGGGGCCGGGCGGCCGTCGACGACGATCTCTGCCGGCGTGAACCGGCACGCCCCCAGGAGGTGCTCGCGGGCGCGCCGCGCGTCCCAGCCCCTGCGGAACGTCGTGCCGATCCAGGTTCCGTGGCTCTGGTCGACGTGGACGGTGGCGGCTTGGGAGAAGAGGGCGACGAGCGCCGAGACTCCACCGCGCTCCAGTCGCCCCAGCGCGCCGGGATCGGAAGCGCTCCGGCGGAGGCGTGCAAGAGGTGGCTGGAGCGGCGCGAGGTCGGCGAGCACCTCCGGTCCCAGGTGCTCCTGATCGCTCTCGACGTCGAACCCCCGGCGGTGCATGCTCACCACGACGCGGGTAGCGCCGCGCTCTGTGGCAAGGCGCACGAGCTCCGCGGGCATCTGCCACGGCCCCTGGTAGAGGTCCTCGCCGAGCCGTGCGAGGCCGGCCTCGAGATCGATGCGCAGCAGCGCGGAGGGATCGATCCGGCTCACGCGCCCTCCACCAGCGCGCGCGTGGAGGCGGCCGCGAGGAGGCGGGCGCGCAAGGGCGGCGCGACGCCCGCCCGCGACGTCAGCTCGTCGATGGCGCAGAGCAAGCCGCGCTCGCTCCCGAGCGATGCAAGGATGCGGTCTTCTGGAGGGAGAAGGACGATGCAAGCGCACCGCGTAGCGCCGGCAGGCGGCGTCTCGAGGATGCTCGCGTCGAGGACGGCGATCTCGCCGGCGGGCAGTCCTGGCGCGACGCGCAACGCGACCCGGAAGCCGTCCGATCGGAGGCGATCCTCGATCACGACGGAGCGCGGGTCGCTTCCGCTTGCCGCGAGGAGGTCGAGGAAGCGATCGACGTCCTGGACCGGGAGCGCCGCCGCGACGAGCCGCGCCTCCTCGCGATCGAGATCGAGAACCGCCGCGGACCGTCGGGATCCCGCCACGCGGCGCGAGGCGTACAGACGGTTCCGCGCCGCGAGCTCCCTGGCGCGCGAGAGGGAGATCCGACCGCCGCCGCGAAGCGGGATGAGGCGTCGCGTCTCCAGCGGCCCGCCGGCGCCGAATGCCTCCGGATGCTGGAGCGATCCCGCGATCAGCGGGGCGATCCCCGCCGCATCCCCGAGCAGCACCGCGCGCCGTCCCCTCCCGCGCCCGGCCTGGACGAGCAGCGGCACCAGCATCGTGAGGAGGATCCACGGAAGCACCGTTCGTTGCTGGGCCGTGCCCGGAGCGGAGACGGGCCGGCTCGGCAGCTCCGCTCCGGCGACGGTCACGGGCATGGGCAGTGGCTCGGTGTCCGCGCCGGGCGCGCCGTCGAACTGAAGGACCGGACGGGCGCTCGCGTCGATCGCGCGCCAGGCCCCGACGTCGTCCTGGATCTCGGCCCACGCGTGGAGCCCCGGCTCGGTGCGTCCGTCCTGGCCGGTGAAGCCCACGGCGAGCCTCGCCGGCACTTCGAGCTCGGCGAGCACCGTGACGAGCACGGCGTTGAGTACGTCGCAGTCGCCCGCGCCCACCGAGAGCGCCCGGTCCACGAGATCGAGGCCGCGCGCGGCGGCCTCGCGATGACGCCGCGACGTCTCGGGGGAGAGGTCGTAGGCGACGCGCTCGCGCACGCGGTCGAGCGCGGCACCGATCCGCGCGGGGGCGGGTAGCCTCTCGAGCCCTTGCGAGAGCTCGTGGACCCGGCTCCCGCGCGCCGCGGCGGGGGCGGCGATCGCCGGACCGCGGCCAGGTCCCGTGCGATAGCGGAGGACTCCGGAGGTTGGCTTCGACAGGAGCAAGGCCGCCTGCTCCTGTTCGGTCGCGAGGATCCCCTTCGGATCGACCTGCTCTCCGCCGAGCGTCACGGAGGTCGTGTCCAGCCGATGACCCGTCGGGAGCGGGATGCGGAAGATGCCGGGACTCCCCTTCACGGCGAGGACGACGTCGAGGCAGCCCGACTGGCAGCGAAGACCGTCGTAGGCGTGCAGGTCCTGCGGCAGGTCGCTTGCGTGGGCGAGCTCGGACGGGCCGAGCTCGAGCGCGGCAAAGAGAGGCCGCTCCGAAACGGGCGCGTACCTGAGATCCACGACGGCGCGCGAGAGGTCGCTCTCCTCGTTGGCCTCCGGCCCTCGGTAGGCCGACGCGATGTCGTCGTACGGCGTCCGGGACGAGGCGATCGGGATCGGGGCGCTCGCCATGCCACGGCCGATCGAGGTCGGGTAGCTCGCCGAGGGCCGCAGCGCCCGCCGTGCCACGGCTGGGGCGACGAGCGCGAGGGCCAGTGCCAGGAGTAAGAGCGCGGCGGCACCGCGTGCCGGTCGCGGGAGCAGCGATCGCAGGCGACGTCCGAGCGTCCCCGCGACGTCCCGGCAGCGCTCCCAGACGCCGCGGCGCCCGGCCTGATCGAGACGGGCCTCGATGAGGCGGCCGAGCTCCGCCTGGCCGATGCGGATCGCTCGGCGGAGCCGCTTCGTGTCGCGCAGCGTCGCACGCGCGAGCAGCGGCTCGATGTCGTCGCAATGGATGACGGCGCGCGGGAAGAGCTGGCCCATGGGCGAGATCCCGGGGTCATCGCCGCCCGTGGCGGGATCGAGGAGGTCCTGGAGGCAGGAGGCGCGGCGCACCAGGAGTCCCTTCGAGAAGACCTCGGCGCTCGCGGTGCTTCCGAGCGCAACCTCTCCCGAGATGCCGCGCCGCGAGAAGCGCGACGACGGGGGTGGCAGGCGGCGGTCCCAGTCGACGGGCTCTCCGTCCACGACGATCGCCATGGGGCGCCTGGGTTCCGAGCGCCTCATGAGATGGCGGCAGTCCCTCTCGAGCGCTCGCCGCACGTCGGCCTCGATCTCGTCGGCGCCCCCGCCCGCGCGCTCCAGGATCACCTGCGTCCCGCGAGGCATCTCGAAGGGGCGGTGCTCCGCGTGCCGGAGATCGCCCGACAGCTCGATCTCCCAGCCGGCGCCGCGCTCGGACCTCGATCGCACGATGATGCGCGCGGGCTCGAAGCGCAGCACCGACCAGAACCCGACGCCGAAGCGGCCGGCGTCACCCGTGCCCTTGCTCGACGCGTAGAGGCGGAAGAGGTACTTCCGCGCGTCGTCGTCGCTCATGCCCGCGCCGTCGTCGGCGATCGACACGGTCACGCGGCCCTCGTCGGCGCCGACGTCGATCTCGACCCGCGACGCGTACGCGTCCCGCGCGTTCTGGAGGAGCTCGCGGACGAACACGTAGGCATCCCCGCCGTAGCGCTCCGCTTCCCAGAGCGCACGCTCGCGGAACTCCGAGGACGGCGTCTCCGCCATCCGGTAAGTCTAGGCGGTCCGGGGAGCGACGGGTGTGCGCGCGCCCGCGCGACGCCTTACCATGACCTCGTGGCCTTCTCGAAGCGGCGTCGCTGGCGTCGGCTCCGGCCCATCCTCCGGCCGCCGGCGGGACGCATGCTGCCGGCCGAGCTCGCGCCGGCGAGCGTCTTCCGGCTGACCTCCGAGCTCGCCCTCGGCACCGGCGACCCTAACTTCCGGCGGCTCCTCGAGCGCATCGATCAGTCTCCCTTCCTGCCGGGCAACGCCGTGTCGCTCTACTTCGAAGGGCGCGAAGCGTTCGCGGCGATGCACCGGGCGATCGACGAGGCGCAGCGAGAGGTGCTCTGCGAATCGTTCATCCTTCGAGACGACGCCACAGGCCAGGCTTTCGCGGAAGTGCTGGTGCGGGCGGCGGGGCGCGGCGTCGCGGTGCGGCTCCTCGTCGATGGCTTCGGGTCCTCGTTCACCTCGCGCGCCTTCTGGCGAGCGCTGCGCGCGCAAGGCATCGAGGTGCGCGTCCATCCCTTGCCGCGGCGGTCGCGCGATCACCGGAAGATCCTGGTCGTCGATCAGCAGGTCGCGTTCACCGGCGGCATGAACATCGGACAGGAGTACGCGACGTCGGGCTTCACCGCAGCCTTCCGCGACACTCACGCCCGTCTCCACGGGCCGACGGCATGGGAGATGGCGATCGTCTTCTCCGAAGGCTGGATCGCGGCCGGGGGCGCATCGTTTCCGATCCGCGACCTCGGCGACGAGCCTGCGATGGCCGGCGCCGAGGTGCTGGTGCTCGACAGCCGCCCGCTGCGAGGCCATGGCGAGACGGCATCGGTGTATGCCGCGATCCTCGGCGCCGCGCGCGAGTCGGTGCTCGTCACCAACGCCTACTTCGCCCCGCGCGCGATCGCGGTCGATCTGCTCGGCGACGCCGCGAAGCGCGGGGCGGACGTGAGGCTGCTGGTCCCCGGACCCACCAACCACTCGCTGGTTCGACACGCCGGCCACGGCTTCTTCGCCGATCTCCTGGCGCGCGGGGTCCGCGTCTTCGAGTACCAGCAGGGCGTGTTGCACGCCAAGACGCTGGTCGCGGACGGGCTCGTCTCGGTCGTCGGATCCACGAACCTCGACTTCCTGTCGTTTCGCTGGAACGCCGAGTGCAACTGGGTCGTCGTCGATCCGGTCGTCGGAGGGGATCTCGCCCTCGCGTTCGCACGCGACCTCGATCGATCGGTCGAGGTGACGCCCGAGCTTTGGGCGGGTCGATCGGTGGCGCACCGCATCGGTGACGCCCTCGCGCGTCGCCTCGCGCCGATCCTCTGAGCCGTCTGCCGCTGTCTGCGGCGGGGTTCTTTTCGTCTCACCCGCGGTAGCCTTCGAAGGCGCGATCGCCGCCCTTGCGAAAGACGAAGCCGAAGCCAGCACGAACCAGAGATCCGGAGCGCTGCGCGCTCTGCGGCCGGATGACGACGCGCATCTCGCTTCACCATCTTGTCCCGCGCGAGCGCGATGGCAAGGACGGCCCGACGGTGATGATCTGCCTCGACTGCCACGGTCACATCCATGCCGTCTTAGGCAACAAGGAGCTGGCGCGCGAGCTCCGCGCGATCGACCTGCTGCGCTCCCACCCGGAGATCGCGCGCTTCGTGCGCTGGGTCCGCAAGCAGGATCCCGAGAGGGCCGTGCGGCTCCGGCAGAGCCGGGCGCGCCGGTGAGTTGATCCGCCATCGCACGCGCCGGCGTCTCGGTCTCGCCGCGGCGGCGCTTGCGGTCGGGCTCCTGGCGATGCGCACTCGGCTGATGAACGCGATCCTCTACGCTCCCTCGGCGGAGATCGTGGACACGCCCGCGTCCGCCGGCCTGTCGTTCGAGGAGGTCGAGGTCCCGACGGAGGACGGCGAAAGGCTGCACGCGTGGTGGGTGAAGACGACGCGCGGGCCCGCGATCGCCCACCTGCTCTACTGTCACGGAAACGGCGGCAACCTCGGGACGCGCGTCGCCAAGACGAAGCTCCTCACCGATGCGGGGTTCGATGTCTTCGTCTTCGACTACCGTGGCTACGGCAAGAGCACCGGCCGCCCCTTCGAAGAAGGGACCTACCGCGACGCGCGCGCCGCATGGAAGGCGTTGCTCGCAAGGGACGGCGTACGGCCCGACCGAATCGTCTACGTCGGCGAGTCTCTCGGCGGGGCGGTCGCCCTCGCGCTCGCCGTGGACCATCCCCCGCACGGCCTCGTGCTCCAGTCGACGTTCAGCTCGGTGCGCGACGAGGCGGCGGTGCACTACGGCTTCATCCCGACGTTCATCGTGCCCGACGCCTATCCGAGCATCCGGCGCATCGGCCGCCTGCGCTGCCCTCTGCTCATCGTGCACGGCGATGCCGACGAGGTCGTGCCGCTCTCCCAGGGCGAGGCGCTCTTCGCGGCCGCGCCGGAGCCGAAGCTCCTCAAGGTCTTCCCGGGCGTCAACCACAATGACTTCGTGCTCGAGGCGGGGCGCGCGTACGCCGCGCTGCTCCAGAGCTGGATCGCCGACCTTCCGTGACCTCGCTGCCTCCGCGCGGCGCCCCTGGCGTGACGATATCCTTGGCGGGAAACCGGAGGTGCGCCGTGATCCTCAAGCAGTTCTACCTCGGATGTCTCGCACACGCGTCCTACCTCGTCGGTGACGAGGAGAGCCGGCAGGCCGCGGTCGTCGATCCCCAGCGAGACGTCGATCAGTACCTCGAGGAGGCGAAGGCCCGCGGCCTCGAGATCCGCTACGTGCTCCTGACGCACTTCCACGCGGACTTCGTGGCCGGGCACGTCGAGCTTCGCGATCGGGTCGGCGCGCGCATCGCGCTCGGGGCGCAAGCGAAGGCCGACTACGACTTCCTGCCGCTGCACGAGGGCGACACCATCGACCTCGGCCGGGTCCGCCTCTCGATCCTGGAGACGCCCGGCCATACGCCGGAGGGAATCTCCATCGAGGTCTTCGATCTCGCGGCGAGCGCCGACCGGCCGCATGCCGTGCTCACCGGCGACACACTCTTCATCGGCGACGTGGGGCGCCCCGATCTCCTGGCGAGCGTCGGCGTCTCGGCGGGCGACCTCGCGGGCATGCTCTACGACTCGGTCCACGGCAAGCTCATGAAGCTCCCCGACGAGACGATCGTCTACCCGGCGCATGGCGCGGGCTCGATGTGCGGGAAGAACCTGAGCAAGGACACCTTCTCGACACTGGGCGTCCAGCGCCAGCACAACTATGCCTGCCGGCCCATGGGCAAGGACGAGTTCATCCGCCTGGTCACGGCCGATCAGCCGGAAGCCCCGCAGTACTTCTCCTACGACGTGATGCTGAACCGCTCGGAGCGTCCCACCCTCGACCAGGCGCTCGCGCGCGAGCTCAAGCCGCTCTCGGTGGAGCAGGTTCTCTCGGAGCGCGCGTCCGGCGCCGAGGTGCTCGACGTGCGAGACCCCGCCGACTTCGCGGGCGCGCACCTCCAGGGAAGCCTCAACATCGGCCTCGGCGGCAAGTTCGCCACGTGGGCCGGCACGGTGATGGATCGCGCGAAGCCGATCGTCATCGTCGCCGAGCCGGGACGCGAGCGCGAAGCCGCGCTCCGTCTCGGTCGCATCGGGTTCGATCAGGTCGTGGGCTACCTCGAGGGCGGCATGGCCGCGCTGGCGGGTCGTCCCGATCTCGTCTCGCGCACCGAGCGCATGTCGGCCGAGACCCTGCGCGAGATCCTCTCCGCGCCCGGCGCGCCGCCGGTGCTCGACGTGCGCGGCCCCAAGGAGCGCGAGGACAGGAGCATCACCGGAAGCGCCTTCATCCCGCTCAACCATCTGCGCGAGCGCCTCGCCGAGGTGCCGCGCGCGCCGCGCCTGGTGGTCCACTGCCAGAGCGGCTACCGGTCGTCGATCGCGGCCAGCATCCTCGAGCAGGCCGGGATCACCGGCGTGGTCGACCTGATCGGCGGCATCGGCGCATGGGAGCCGGGCTCGAGCTGTAGCGGCGCCTGAAGCGGGCTACTCCCAGTAGATCTCGATGCTGTGGCCGTCGGGATCGGCGCAGCGGAACCAGCACATGTCGGGCTCGTCGCCGCAAGGGTCGAGCGCGCCGGCGCCACCCTTGGCCATGCGGTCGTGGAGCTCGTGCACCGCCTCGCGGCTCGACAGGCGGAAGCCGAAGTGGAACCACCGCGGGAGCACCGCGGGCTCGCCGGGGGCGAGGGCGAGGTCGAATCCGTCGTCGTTGGTGAGGAACAGGATCTCGCCGTGCCAGACCCTCTCCTTCATCCCGAGGAACGTCTCGTAGAATGCCCGCGCTCGGGCGATGTCGGCGACGTGGAGATGGAGGTGGTTCAGGTCCATGGTGCTGTTGCGGTCGATCGATCGCCTCATCATGCTCTTCTCCATCACCTGCCATCAAGCGCCCGCCCGGGACCTCGGTCTCCTTCTTCACAAGCACCCGGATCTCGCGCAGTCCTTCCCGCTCTCCTTTGGACAGGCGCACGTCCTCTATCCGCAGGCGTCGGACGATCGCTGCACCGCGACCATGCTCGTGGACGTGGATCCCGTAGGGCTCGTTCGCCACCGGCGCGGGCCGGCTTCCCTCGATCAGTACGTCAACGATCGACCCTACGCGGCGGCGTCGTTCCTCTCGGTGGCGATCGCGGAGGTGTACGGAACCGCCCTCTCGGGCCGGTGCGCGCTGCGACCGGAGCTTCCCGATCGCGACCTCGACCTCGACGCGACGATCGACGTCCTGCCCTGCCGCGGGGGCGAGTCGCTGCTGCGGCAGCTCTTCGAGCCGCTCGGCTACGAGGTGACGGCCACGCGCCATCCGCTCGACGCGCGCTTTCCGACCTGGGGCGAGAGCCCCTACTTCCGCGTCCGCGTCACGGCGCGAAAGCGCCTGGTCGACCTCCTGAGCCACGTTTACGTGCTCGCCCCGGTGCTCGACGACGAGAAGCACTACTGGGTGGAGGGCGCCGTGCATATCCAGGGCGACACCGGCCGGCATGCATGGCATCTGGGAGCGCTCGCACGACTCTCGGATCGGGATCCCGGTCTCTTCGTCGCGACGGATCACCGGATCGTGGACGTCACCGATCCGGCAAGCGAGGCCGCGGCGACGGAATGGTGGGTTGCGCTCGTCGAGGGGGGCGGGGAGGGGATGGTGGTGAAGCCGGCGAGCTTCCTCGCGCGCGGCAGGCGTGGCCTCGTCCAGCCCGCGATCAAGTGCCGCGGTCCGGAGTACCTGCGCATCATCTACGGTCCGGAATACACCCTGCCCGAGAACCTGTCGCGCCTGCGGTCCCGCGGTCTGGGGGGCAAGCGGGCGCTCGCGCTGAAGGAGCTCGCACTCGGCGTCGAGGCGCTGGAGCGATTCGTGCGGCGCGAGCCGCTCCGTCGCGTCCACGAGTGCGTCTTCGGCGTGCTCGCACTCGAGAGCGAGCCCATCGATCCGCGTCTCTGAGCTACGCCGAGCGTCTGGCGCCGATGGCTTCGACCAGGGCGCGACCGATCCGGGCCTGGCTGTAACGCTCCTCGAAGGCGCGGCGCGCCCCGGCGGCGAGCTTGCCGCGGAGCGCGGGATCGGCGCGCAGGTGGAGGATCGCGTCGGCGAGCGCGGCGTCGTCGCCCATGGGGACGAGCCACGCGCTCTCGCCGTGGGTGAAGACCTCGCGCGATGCTGGGGAGTCGCCGTTGACGATGGGCCGCCCCATCGCCATGGCGTCGAAGGCCTTCACGGGCACCCCGCGGGCGGCCTTCTCGGTGTCGCCGAAGATCCCGAGGCAGAGATCGGCGCGGGCGATGTGGGACGGAAGCTCCCCGTAGTCGACCCAGTCGATGAAGGTGACGTTGCCGAGCCCGAGCTCCGCCGCGAGCGCCTTCATGGCGGCGGAGAGCTGGCCCGAGCCGACGATCTCGAAGGCGACGTCGCGCTCGGACAGAAGGCGCGATGCCGCGCGGAGGATGTAGGGGATCCCCTGCAGCGGCGTGAACTTCCCGTAGAAGAAGACGAGGAACTTGCCGTCGCCGCGGCGCGCCGCCTCCTCGCCGCGCGGGACGAAGTTCGTCTCGTCGGCACCGAGGAAGATCCGCGCGAACTTCGCGGCTGGAACGGAGAAGGTCTCGCCGTAGTAGCGGATGTACTCCGAGGTCTCGAGGAGGATGACGTCGGCGAGCCGGCATCCCCAGCGGTCGATGCCCTTGACCAGCGACGCCACGAGCTTGCTTCGGACCATCTTGCGATCGGAGACGACCGTCTCGTAGAGCGAGACGACCGGCGACAGGACGAGCCTCCGGCGCAGGGCGAGGACGCGCGCGAGGAACACGTCGAGGTAACCCATGTAGCCCACGACCAGCGCGTCGTAGCGCGGGGCGCGCAGGTACTTGCCGAGGAGCCGGACGTAGGCCCAGAGGATGCGGAACGCGAGCTTCACGAGCCCGAGCTTCCCGGCGAACCCGCCGGTCTTGTCGCGCGTCAGCTCCCAGAGCGGGACGTGGCACTCGGCGACCTCGGCTCCCGCAGCACGCAGCCCCTGCACGATCGTCTTGCTGCGCGGGAAGGTCGATTCGTAGGTCCCGAACAGGAGGACGGAGAGCGGCCTCTCGCCGGGCGCGCCCACGCCGTCAGACCGCGGCGGGGCGGGCGGGTGGCAGCGCGGGGGCCTGCCCCCCGGGAGCTCGCGGCGAGGCGGCGAGGGCCGCGGCGCGCATGCCGCTCTCGATCGAGTGGGCCATGTTGAAGTACTCCCACTCGCCGTAGCGGCCGAAGGGGAGGATCCCCTGCTCGATGAGCCAGGAACGGACCGTGTCGGTGTTCTTCCGGTGATCGAGGTCGTAGATGACGTAGGCGTACGGGATGTCGAGGACCTGCGACGCGACGATGCGGTCGTCCGGGAGGAGGATCTTCGCGCGCGTGAGCTCCGCGACGGTTCGCTCCACGATGCCGGCGCGATCGATCGGGCGATGGCGCGAGTAGGCGATCTCGGTCGAGATGGAGCTGCACCCGGCGGGCGCCGTGCTCGCGTTGAAGTTCATCGGGAACGACAGGCGGTGGAAGCCGAACGCGTTCTCGTAGAAGTAGACCCAGTGGAACTTCGAGATGGCCTCGCGCGCGACGCCCAGGTTCACGCAGAGGATGGAGTTGTGCTCGAGCCGCGACGCCGCGAGCTTCACCTGCACGGGGGCGCCCTCGACCATCGGGACGAACGCGGGCAGCGGGATGGTCGACACCAGGACGCCGTACTCCATCGACTCGCCGTCCTCGAAGATGACGCGACGCGCCGACGGGATGACGCGCGCGACGCGCTTGCCGAAGCGCATCTCTCCGGCGCCCTTCGCGAGGGCCTTCGGGAGCTCCTCGATGCCGCCCTCCTTCGGGTACCAGAACTCCGCGTTGTAGCCGAAGCGGTGGCTCGTCTCGGCGAGCGCGCCGTCGAGGATCTCCTCGACGTTCGCGAGCGGCACGCGCCGGCCGATCCACTCGTAGTTCATCGTCTCGAGCGGCACGGTCCAGAGCTTCTCCGAGTAGGGGACGTAGAGGTGCCGGGCGATGCCCTTCCCGAACGTCCGCTCCACCCATTCGCCGTAGTTGCCGGGCGGCTCCTCCTTCTTCTCGAGGTGCGCCTCGAAGACGCCCATCAGGCAGTCCTTCACCACCTGGCGGGACAGGCCGTGGAGGTGGTTCTGGAACGGAAAGCGCGTGTAGAGGTCCTGGCAGAGGTGGTAGACCCAGGCCTCGCGCCCCTGGATGAGGAGGTTGTCGCCCAGGGCGCGCCGGATCAGCTCGCCCGTCGACGGGTTCTTCGGATAGAGGATGTGGGGGCCGTAGTCGAAGGTGAAGCCGTCGATCCGTTCGGATCGCGTGTGGCCGCCGGGGCGCCCGTTCTGATCGCAGATCAGGTGGGGGATCGCGGAGTGGCAGGCGGTCGAGAGGCCCGTCAGGCCCGCGCCAAGGATGAGGAGGTCCGGCATCGATCGTGTCTTCTCGGTCGTCCCCGGACCCGGGATCGTCCCCCGCAGGGCCCGTCCTCGCATCGCGGAGGGCCCAACATGATACTTGAGGGATGGACGCGGCCGGGATGGGCTGGTATGCGGAGCTCGGACCGGTGGTCCCGGTCGCCCTCATCATGGCCGTCATCGGGCTCCTCGGCCTGCTGCGCGCCGCGCTTGGCCGCAGGGTCGGTTGCCCGCCCGTGACCCGCGACCGGGTCTTCGCTTCGGAGTCGACCGAGGAGATCTACCGGCGGGCGCTCGCCGCGATCGAGGCCCGCGGGCTCCTGCCGGACGTGACCGAGCCGGGGATCCGTATCCTCGCGCGCGAAGCTCACGGCCACGCCTACCGGCGCCTCCCGAAGGAGATCGAGGTCCGGATCTTCGAGGAGCAGGAAGGGTCGCGCATGCAGGTCACGGTGCGCTACCTGGCGGTCATCCCGGTCGACACCGGCGAGAGCGCCTACGCGGGGTCGGTCGCGGCCGAGATCGCCGGCGTCCCCGTCGCCGATCCGCGTCCTGCCGGGCGACCGTTCACCGTGGCGTGCGCCGAGGCAGCGACGGTCGTGTCGATCGGTATTGCGGCGTGGTTCTGGATCACCAGACCGACCGAGGCCCTTGGCCTCATCCCCCCGGAGGTCCTCGTCCCGTCGCTCTCGGCGGCGATGCTCTCCGCGAGCGCGTTCGCGCAGATCCTCGCAGGGAAGGGACTCCTGGGGGGGCGCCGCAACGCCATCCTGTGCCTGGCGATCTCTCTCGGGCTCGTCGCGGTCTGGACCACGGCGATCGTCTTGTCGCCGCTCATCGTCGATGCCTTCTGACGTCTATCGCGCCTTCGGGAAGAAGCGCTGCTCGCCGTCGCTGAGCTGGGCGGCGAGCGACACGCGGTCGGGCTGGTAGAGGAGAAGGCGCTTGGCTCCCTGCTCCGACCTGACGCGCTCCCAGAGGTCCTTCGCCGCGGCCGCGCGGTCCGCCTCGGGCATCGCATACCACTCCCGTGTGACGATGGCCCCGACGGCCTCCCCCGACTTCCACATCTTGTCGAGAGAGACGACGCCCTCGTAGGCGGCCACGTCGATCTCCTGCGCCGTCTCGGTGCGGGGCCGGAGGGCGAGGGCAAGGAACAGTCCCAGCACGGCGACGAACACGACCGCGGCGCCGATCTTGGCCTTCAGGCTCGTCGCGCGCAGGTTCTCGGGCAGCTTCTCGATCACCTGGCGCGCGTAGGCACCGGAGGTGGCGGGAGTCGTGGGATCGCCGCCCGCCTCGCCGAAGGCGGCGGTGAGCGGCTCGATCTCCTCTTGCAGGTGATCGCGGGTCAGGAGGTACTTGCGGCTGATGAAGTCGTCGTCGATCTTCCCCTCCTCCGCGAGCTTGCCGATGACGTCCTGGCTCTGCTGGAGGACCTTCGGGATCTGCCGGCCGAGCGCGGCGCGATCGGGCGGCGGCAGGTCGTTGCGTCGTTCCAGCGCGACGGACAGGTCGCGGCAGAGGGCGCGCAGCACGACCGCCTTTCGGAACAGGTCGCCGTCCCTGTCGTTGTCGGCGAATGCCTCGAGCTCCCAGCGCTCGAGGCGGATGGGCGTGTGGCCCGGGATGTCGACGACGGCCCGGTTCCCCTTGCCGAGCGAGATCGCCGCGGCCCGCTCCCTCACCTGCACCTGGTAGCGGGAGGGATCGATCAACCAGGGCTGAGAAGGTTCGGATCCCATTACTCGTTCCTCGAGCCAGGTCGGACATACTACTTCGATACCGCTCGAAGTCGCCCGTTCGCGAGCGGGACGGCCCCCAAGGGTCTCGCGAGTGGGCGGCGCTAAGATGCGCCCCGTGGAAGCGGAGATCTTCTGGACGCGTTTCTGGGCGGCCTCCGCGTTCGCATTCGGACTCGTGCTCGGGAGCTTCGCGAACGTCCTCGCCTATCGCCTCCCGCGGCGGATCTCCGTCGTCCTGCCGGGCTCCTTCTGCACGGAGTGTGGCCGCAAGGTCCGGCCCTACGACAACGTCCCCATCCTCGCCTTCCTCTGGCTCGGAGGGAAGTGCCGCGACTGCCTCGCACCGATCTCGTGGCGCCACCCCCTGGTCGAGCTCACCTCGGGCATCGTCACGGCCGGCATCGTCGCGCGCTTCGGACCCACGTTCGAGGCTGTCGTGTTCGTCATGATGGCGCTGTTTCTCCTCGTCCTCTTCCTGACGGATCTCGACTTCCACATCCTGCCCGACGGCCTCACGGTCGGCGGGATGCTCGGAGGCTTTGCGGCTGCGGGAGCATCCGGCCTCGGGCTCGTCGCGCGCACCCGCGGGGCGACGACGTTTCCCGAGAGCGCGCTCGGCGCCACGGCCGGCGCGTTCTTCCTGCTCCTGGTCATGTCCCTCTACCGGTTCGTGCGCGCCAGGGAAGGGATGGGCGTCGGCGACGTGAAGCTCCTCGCGATGATCGGCGCGTTCCTGGGGTTCGAGCTCACCATCGCCACGCTCCTGATCGCCGTGCTGCTCGGTTCGGTCGGCGGACTGCTCCTCATCGCCCTCAGGGGCGGCGACCTCGGCACCGCGCTGCCCTTCGGCACCTACCTTGCCGTAGCGACGATCGTCGTCCTCTTCTTCTACGAGGGGAGATGGGCGTTCCTCTCGTCGCAAGGGATCTCGAGCGCTCTCCTGGCGAGATGAGCGCCACGTCTCTCTTCCAGCGAGGCGACTATTCCGGCGCGCTCGCCCGTCTCGAGAGCGCGCGCGACGGCCGGCGGCTCGCGTACCGTGCCCGCTGCCTGTACGAGCTCGGGAGAGACGACGAGGCGCTTCACACCATCGCGCAGTCCGTCGCCGCCGGCCCCTCGATCCCGTTCGTCCACTTCTCCCATGCCCTGCTCCTCGTCGACCTCGGGCGCGCTGCCGAAGCCCTCGCTCCGCTCGACGCCGCCCGCACCCTCGACGCGGAGAACGTCCTCCTCGACCCCTACCGCGGCCTCTGCCTCGCCGCGACGGAGACCAGCGCGAGGGAGGGGCTCGAGCTCCTCGAGAAGACGCTCATGCCCGTCCCGCCGTCGCTCCAGGCACGCACCTGCCTCGCCCTCGAGACGATGCTGGGACCCGGCCGCGAGACGTTCGTCCCCTTCGTCCTCGACGGCATCCCCGAGCCACCCGATCCTCCCGCCCTCGACGCGTTCAACAAGCTCCTCCTCTTGCCTGGAGCCATGGCCGATCGCCTTCGCGCGACGGTCTTCGGCCGCGCCGGCCACGTCGAGGACGCGCTCACGCGCGCCGAGGCCCTGCACTTCGCGGGCGATCGCGAAGGTGCCCTCGCAGCGCTGCGCGCCGCCCAGGGGTCGAGCTCCGACGACCGGCTCGTCTTCAGCATCGCCGAGCACCTCATCGCGTCCGGCGACCCCGCCCGGGTCGACGAGGCGCTGCAGATGCTCCCCGAGCGCGCTCCCGTCAAGGACGACTACTTCCCCGCCGCACTGCGCGCGGCCGCCCTGTTCGCCCGCGGCGATGCCGCCGGCGCGCTCCGGGTCCTCGACGCGATGCTCCCGCTTCTCACTCTCGACGATGCGGATATCCACTACCTGCATGGCCTCTGCGCGATGGCGCGGGGCGATCCCCGCCGCGCCCGCCGCGCCTTCGAGCGTTGCTTCTCGCTCGAGGCGCCGTTCATCGCCCTGCGCCTCGTGAAGGCTGCCCTTGGGGTGGTCGGGCGGCGATGATGGACACGGCGCTCCGCCAGGCCTTCGACGCGATCGTGAAGCGCGACGCCGAGGGGCTTGCGCGGATGCTCGAGAACAACCCCGCGCTCGCCACGGCGGCCCTCCAGGAGGGCGCGTCGCGTGCGGATGCGGCACCGAGCTTCTACGAGGAGATCCGCCACTACGTCTATCGCGGCGACACGGCGCTGCACGTCGCGGCGGCCGCGCACTGGCTCGAGGGCGTGAGGTTGCTGCTCCGGGCGGGCGCCTCTCACGCAGCGCGCAATCGCCACCGCCAGTCGCCGTTGCACTATGCCTGCGCGGGTGGGCCAGGGTTGCCCGGTTGGAATCCCGACGCACAGGCCCAGGCGATCCAGGCGCTTCTCGATGCCGGCGCTGACGTGAACGCGCGCGCCATGGGCGAGGTGACGTCGCTTCACACCGCCGTGCGCAACCGGTGCTCCCGCGCCGTCGAGACGCTGCTGCGTGGCGGCGCCGACCGCTCCCTCGGAAACAAGCGCGGCTCGACGCCCGCGCACCTCGCCACCGTGACGAGCGGGCGCGGCCAGACCGGCAGCGCGGAAGCCAAGGCGGAGCAGGCCAAGATCGTCGCGATGCTCGCGAGCCGGTAGGAGCGCGCGCTCGATCAGCGTGCGCGCCGGCCAGCAACGGCTTCGACCTGGGTGCTCATGCCGAGGTCGTCGACCCCTGCGTCGAGAGACATCGTAGAAAGGCATTGACAAATAAATTTGTCAATGCTCAGATCCCCTGCATGCTCGACGTCGAGGTCATCGACGACCCTCAAGCCGCGGCGGTTGCGCTGGAGCCGGTGCGCAGCCGGCTGCTGTCGGAGCTCGCGGTCCCTGCCTCGGCCGGTTCTCTCGCGAACCGGCTCGGCATTCCCAGGCAGAAGCTCAACTACCACGTGCGCGCGCTCGAGAGCCACGGCCTCGTGCGCGTCGCGGCCAAGCGCAAGTGGGGCGGCTTGACCGAGCGGCTGCTGGTCGCGACGGCGTCCTCCTACGTCGTCTCCCCCGCCGCCATGGGTCCGGCCGCCGCCGATCCGGGTCGCAACGCCGATCGGTTGTCCGCCACCTACCTCATCTCGCTGGCGGCCCGTATGGTCCGCGAAGTGAGTCACCGTCTCCGCCGGTCGAGAGACCTCGGGAAGCGTCTGCCGACTCTCTCCGTGGAGACCGAAGTCCGTTTCGGCACCGCGGATGATCGTGCCGCGTTCAGCCGCGAGCTCACGTCGGCCATCACGACCCTGGTGTCCCGCTATCACGACCCGTCGTCTCCCGAGGGACGAACGCATCGAGTGGTGCTGGTCGCGCACCCGCTTCCTTTCGAATCCAGAACCCGAGAATCCAGCCGCAAGGAGCCATCATGAGCGTCAAGAGGGAACCATCCGGACGTCGTTCCATTCAGGTCGAGGTCGAGGTACCGGGCACACCCGAAGAGGTCTGGCGCGCCATCGCGACCGGCCAGGGAGTTTCGTGCTGGTTTGTCCCGGCGGAGATCGACGAGAAGGCCGGCACGGTCTCGCTGCACTTCGGACCGGGCATGGACTCCTCGTCCAGTATGACCGCGTGGGAACCGCCCCATCGCTTTGCGGCGTCGGGCGGCGACTTCGCCCCGGGCGCCCCGGCGATGGCGACGGAGTGGATCGTCGAGGCGCGCTCCGGCGGCACGTGCGTCGTGCGGGTGGTCCACAGCCTGTTCGCCGATACCGACGATTGGGACAACCAGCTCACGGACGTCGAGTCCGGCTGGCCGACCTTCTTCCACGTCCTGCGTCTGTACCTCGCGCACCACCGCGGTCAGCGGTGCGCCCCGGTTCAACTGATGGCCATGACGCCGCAGCCGATCGGGGAGGCCTGGGCATCGTTCTCCCGCGCCGTCGGGTTGGCGGGCGCCAAGCAAGGCGACCGCCGGGCGATCCAGCCCGAGGGCTTACCCCAGCTCTCCGGAGTCGTCGAGCAGGAGGCCGGCGACAAGAACAACGTGATCTACCGGATCGAGGGACCCGTCCCGGGCGTAGCCGTGTTCATGGCGCACGACTGCGGTGGGCCGACGATGATCGCCGTCAATCTCTACCTCTACGGCGAGGGTGCCCAGGCGGTCGCCGCGCGCGACGAGCCTCTCTGGCAGGGATGGCTGTCGCGGTTGTTCCCGGCGCCGGTGAACGAGGACCCCGTGGCATGAGGCTCTAGCAGCCCGTTGAAAAACTCTGACCGGGCCCGACCGCGGATCCGGCGGCGCTGGCGAGGCGCGCCGACGACGCATCCCGGGCTGGATTCGGAGGAGGCGCAACGATGCCAGCGACGCCGGACACGCGTGTCCGGCACGGAGCAGGGGTTTTCAACGGGCTGCTGGGACGGGGATCCCCGTCGCGCTTCGTCGTGGGAACGCGCTCGTCAGTTGCTGCCGATGCGCTGCAGGGCCTCTCCTCGCCACAGCGGCTGACCGGCTTCCTGGGCCTCGACGCTCCGGCGCAGGCGGGCGGCCT
This sequence comes from Acidobacteriota bacterium, assembly GCA_046331505.1. GTDB lineage: Bacteria > Acidobacteriota > Vicinamibacteria > JAXLQT01 > JAXLQT01 > JAXLQT01. The sequence goes on along the minus strand of JAXLQT010000017.1, from coordinate 87,420 downwards.
GCTTCAAGAGCGGCGCGGCGGGTCGCAGCTGCAGATCCTGGGCAAGGGCCTCGGCAAGCTCGAGGAGGGGACGCCCGGAGCGCCCCGCGGCAAGTGCGGTGTGGCCTTGCTGGCAGAGGCACTTGGCGAGCTCGGAGGGGATCGCCCACCGCGGACAGGAGGCTCGCGGCGCGCGCGAGGTGGCGCTCCGACTCCTCGAGGTCGGCGCCGCCGCCGCGAGCGCTGCCGCGAGCTGCATGAGGGCGAGGGCCTCGGAACGACGGTCGCCGACCGAGACGGCGAGCTCGACGGCGCGCTGGGCGCGCTTTCCGGCTTCGTCCCAGCGGCTGTTCTCGCAGAGAAGCGCGGCCATCTTGCCCTGGGAGATGCCCTCGCCGCGCGGGTCGCCGACCTGGCGATGGAGAGCGATGGACTCCTCGAGGAGACGGTAGGCGGCTTCCGTGTGGCCGCGGGAGAGCTCGACCTCGGACTGGTGCGCGAGGTCGACGGCAAGGAACGGCTGGTTGTCCACCTCGCGGTGGATCGCGATGGCCTCGGCGAGGAGCTCGCCACACCCCTGGGTCCGTCCCTGCTCGCGCTGCATCGCGGCGAGGAAGCCGAGGGCGGCGCCCTCGGTGCGGCGGTTGCCCACCTCGCGATGGATGCGAAGCGCCTGCTCGGCGAGGTTCATCGCGGTCTCGAGGCGGCCCTGCTCGCCGTGGAGGTTGGCGAGGTTGAAGACCGTGACGCCGAGCGACCGCCGGTCGCCGACCTCGCGGTGGATCGCGATGGCCGCCTCGTAGCGATCGAGGGCCTCTTCCATGCGGCCGTGCTCGCGTGCAAGGCTCGCGATGTTGGCCAGGACGATCGCCTCGGCGCGGCGATCGCCCACCTCGCGATGGATCGCAAGCGCCTGCTCGTTCTGCTCCTCCGCCACGCGCATGCGTCCCTGATCGTGGGCCAGCGCGGCGAGGCTTCCGAGGATCACCGCCTCGGAACGGCGGTCCGGGATCGACCGGTAGACCTCGAGAGCGCGCTCGTAGAGGCGCTGGGCCTCCGCGGCCGCGCCGCGCTCCCTCTCGAGGACCGCCATGCTCTTGAGCACGTCCGCCATCGCCGGCCAGGAACCGCGATCGGCGGCCCCCCCGGCCGCGTTGAGGGCCTCGAGCGCCTCCTCGAGGTGCATGCGCGCCTCGCCGACGCGGCCGGACATGCGCAGCAGGCTCGCGTAGCGGGTGAGGCAGCGGCACTCGAGCTCTCGATCGCCAAGATGGCGGGCCTTGCCGAGGGCGGCCTCGGTCAGCTCCGAGGCTTCGGCGATCCAGCCGAGCGCGCGCCGCGCGACCGCGAGGTCGAGGAGCGCGCTCACCGTGGCCGATGCCTCGGCGTCCGCGACCCGCAGGTACGATTCGTAAAGCGCCTCCGCATCGGGGTAGGCGTGCAGAGCCAGCGCGCGGCGCGCCGCGTCGAGGTAGCTCGCCGCTGCCCTGGTGGCGAGGCCCGCGCGCTCGAGGTGATGACCGATGCGCGCTCTCTCGAGGATCGTCGGCTCGGCGGTGATGCGCGCGAGACCCTCCGCCACTCTCCGGTGGAGCTCGCGGCGGGCGTTCTCGGGGACGCCCTGGTAGGCGACCTCGCGCAGGAGCGAGCTCCGGAATCGGTACGAAGAGGGCGTCGCCGCGCGCGCGAGGATCGCACGCGACGCGAGCTCGGGGAGGACTCTGGGGCGCCCGCGTCGACGCAGGCGAGCACGTCTTCGGAGAACGTCGAGCCGAGCACGCTCGCGACGTCGAGCACGTGGCGTGCGCGCCCATGGATCCGCGAGAGGCCCGCGTTCACGATCATCTCGAGGCTCTCGGGGAGCTGCTGGATCTGGGACGCCATGAGGCGAGGGCTCTCCGAGAGGACGCCGCACTCCGAGAGGTGGCGCAGCGCCTCCTCGGCATGGAGCAGGTTGCCGAGCGTGCGCTCCCAGAGGAGCGGCCCGAGCTCCGACGCGAGCTCGGCGCTCTTCAGGAGCCCGCGCACGAGGTCTCTCATCCCGTCCATCGTCAGGCCGCCGAGCACCATCTCCCGCGCGTAGGCGGGAGGCGTGTAGCCGCGACGGTAGAGGAGGAGGACGACCGACCTCGAGAGTCCGATGCCCTTCGCGAGGAAGTCGATCGCCTGGCGCGTCATCGGATCCGAGAGGTGCATGTCCTCGAAGATCACGAGCTGCGGCGCCTCGCGCGACATGGCGAGGATCCACGAACGTATCGCCGCCATCGTGTTCCACTGGAGCGCCCGTCCCTCGACGTGGCCCAGCGCGGACGCCGCCTCGCCGGCGTGGAGGAGATGGCCCAGGTGGAGCCGGTCCGTCTCGGAGATGTCGAGCCGGCTTCCCATCTCGCGGATCGTCTTCCACGTCGCGGTGGGCTCGCTGGCGCCGTGGATCCCCCCTGACGGATCCGCGAGGATGCTCGAGAACAGCTCGCGAAGGGGACCGTAGGGGATGGCGCTCTGCGGGCGCGTCGCGCCCCACACGACGCGGAAGTCGAACTGCATCGCGGCGTGCGCCGCCGCGCGGGCGAGGCGGCTCTTGCCGATGCCGGTGTCGCCCCGGATGCCGATGATCGCGCCCTCGCCCCGCGCGCGGCCAGGAAGCGCGACACGATGTCGGTCAGCTCCTCCTCGCGGCCGACGAGGAGCTCCTCCATCGTGGGCGACCACGCGTCGCTCAACGCCGGGGCGAACCTCGGCGAGGCGACCGCGGCGGCGTCCCGTGACGTGTCTCGAGGCGGGTCCTACCGGTGAACATGACGGAAGGCTCTCCGTCAAAGTGTAGATCGCGTCACCCGCCGCCACCTCGGTAGACTGACGCCGTGAGCGTCCGCGTCGACAAGTGGCTCCAGGTGGCGCGGATGTTCAAGACGCGCACGCAGGCGACCCGGGCCTGCGACCTCGGACGCGTGTCGGTGAACGGCGTGGTCGTCAAGGCCCACCGGGCGCTCGGCGTCGGGGACCGCGTCGAGGTCTGGCAGGGCGACTGGCAGAGGCTGCTCGTGGTGAAGGAGCTCCGGGATCTCCCGCTTCCGAAGGCCGAGGCGCCGCGCCTTTACGAGGACCAGAGCCTTCCCCGTCCGGTGCTCGACCCCATCGCGCGCCTGATGCGCCGCCCGGGGGCGATCCGCGAGAAGGGGGCGGGGCGTCCGACGAAGAAGGAGCGCCGCGACACCGAGCGCTGGCGCGGCGAGGATGGGCCTGAAGGCTGACCCGCGCTCCGGGCTCCGCCGCTACCGCTGCTCCATCGGCACGAGCGACCGCAGGTCCTTGCCGACGTAGATCTGGCGAGGGCGCGCGATCTTCTGCTCCGCGTCGGTGAGCATCTCCTGCCACTGGGCGAGCCACCCCGACATTCGGGGGATGGCGAAGAGCACCGGGAACATGTCCACGGGAAAGCCGATCGCCTGGTAGATGAGCCCGGTGTAGAAGTCGACGTTCGGGTAGAGCTTGCGCTTGATGAAGTACTCGTCCTGGAGCGCGATCCTCTCGAGCTCGAGCGCGGTCTCGAGGAGCGGGTTGACCCCCGTGACGGCGAAGACGTCGTGGGCCATCTGCCGGATGATCTTGGCGCGCGGGTCGTAGGACTTGTAGACGCGGTGGCCGAATCCCATGAGCCGGCCCTTGCCTTCCTTCACGGAGGCGACGTAGGCGGGGATCTTGTCCCTGCTCCCGATCTCCTGGAGCATCTTCAGGACCGCGGCGTTCGCGCCGCCGTGGAGCGGGCCGTAGAGCGCGGCGATGGCGGCCGCGGCCGACGAGTAGGCGTCGACGTGGCTCGACCCGGTCGAGCGCATGACCGCCGTCGAGCAGTTCTGCTCGTGATCGGCGTGCAGGATGAAGAGGACGTCGAGCGCACGCTCGAACACGGGGTTCGGCTGGTAGCTGCGCTCGGCCATGCGGAACATCATGGAGAGGAAGTTCCCGGTGTACGAGAGGTCGTTGTCGGGGTAGACGTAGCGCATGCCGACGGAGTGGCGGTAAGCGAACGCCGCGAGGGTCGGCATCTTCGCCATCAGGCGGATGATCTGCGCGGCGCGGTTCTCCGGCGACAGGATGTTGGTCGCCTCCGGGTAGAAGGCGCGCAGGGCGCCGACCGTCGAGAGCAGCATCGTCATCGGCGGCGCGTCGTGCGTGAAGCCGTCCATGAACTTCTTCACGTTCTCGTGAAGGAGGGTGTGCAGCGTGATCTCCTTCTTGAACGCCTCGTACTGCGCCTTGGTCGGGAGCTCGCCCTTGAGGAGCAGGTAGGCCGTCTCGAGGTAGTTGCTCTTCTCCGCGAGCTCCTCGATGCCGTAACCGCGATAGCGGAGGATGCCCTTGTCGCCGTCGATGTAGGTGATCGAGGAGCGGCACGACGCGGTGTTCAGGTAGGCCGGGTCGTAGCCCATGATCCCGAAGTCGTCGTCCGACGCCTTGAGCTGCCGGAGATCGGCGGTGCGGATGGTGCCGTCCTCGATCGGCAGCTCGAAGCTCTTGCCCGTCCGGTTGTCCTTGACGCTGAGCGAATCTGGCATGGCGGGTCGGCTCTCCTTCGCGGAAACGCTGGCCGCGAGGGAGCGATCCTAACCCATGCGATCGCCCGCGACGTGACGGCAGCTGCCTGCGGCGGGATCGGCTTGCGCCGGGGTGACCTCGACGGGCGTGGTGCTGAGGCTCGACGATCCCGAGGGTCGATCGATCGCGAGCGGATCGGTGAGGTCGTTGAGGCTCGCGCCGGGCTTGCCGTTGGCGACGGAGAGGCGCGTGCCCTCCCGGCCGTGGCCCCAGCCGTGCGGCAGGCTGACGACGCCGGGCATCACCTCGTCCGAGACCTCGAGCCTCGCGTCGACCTTCCCGACGCGCGACGCGATCGCGACCGTCTGGCCGTCGGCGAGCGCGCGTGCTCGTGCGTCCTCAGGGTTCATCAGGAGCGTCGCGCGATCGGGCGTCTTCATGAGGCGCGGGCTGTTGTGCATCCAGGAGTTGTTCGAGAGGAGATGGCGGCGTCCGATGAGGCGGAGGCCCTGGCCCGCGCTGCCGTCGCGGAGCGCGGCGTCGAGGCGCGCGGCCTCGGCGACGGCGTCGTCGGGGATCGCGACGACGCGCCCGTGGCCCCTCTCGAGGAGGGCGGGCAGGCGCGGCTCGAGCGGACCGAGGTCGATGCCGTGCGGGTCGCGCTCGAGATCCGGGAGCCGCACGCGCTGGGGCCCGCGCCACAGCAGGAAGTCGAGGACGCGGCGGGGTCCGATCGCCGTGCCGATCGCGCCGGCGAGCGGCGCCACGATGGCCTGGAGAAGGCCGCGGCGCCGCAGGATCCCCGTCGCGAGATCGAGCAGGATCTTCCAGTCGGGCCGCGTGCCTGGTGGCGCCTCGATGAGCGCCGGCGAGTACTTGGCGGTGTTGCGCACGGCCAGGGAGTGGGCGAGCAGGCCGTAATGATCGTGCTCGAGACCGAACGACGCGGGCAGGATCACGTGGGCGTGGCGCGTCGTCTCGTTGACGTAGAGATCGATCGATGCGACGAAGTCGAGCGCCGGAAGCGCCGCCTCGAGGCGGCGACCGTTGGGCGTCGAGAGCACCGGGTTTCCGGCGAGCGTGAGGAGCGCGCGCGGCTGGCCCGGGCCGCCGGGGTCGAGCTCCTCGGCCAGCGCCGCCACCGGGAGTTCGCGGTTGAACTCGGGGAGCCCGCTCACGCGGGTCCGGAAGCGCCCGTGATCCCCCTTCTGGTCGCCCCACGCGGCGAAGGCCGCCATGTCCGCCGCCGGTGTGGTGAACATGGCGCCGCCCGCGCGATCGAGGTTCCCCGTCGCGAGGTTGAGGAGATCGATGAGGCACGTCGTCAAGGTCCCGTACTCGACCGCCGACGTCCCGAGCCGCCCGTAGCACGCGGCCGAGGGCGCCCGCGCGAAGTCGATCGCGAGGCTCCGGATCGTGCCGGCGGACATCCCGACCACCGGCGCGACGCGCTCTGCGGGAAACGGCGCGACGAGCGAGGGAAGCCGTTCGAGCCGCTCCACCCACGAGGGCAGCGACGTGCGCGTGAGGCCGCGTACGACGAGCGTCTCGAGCATCGCGAGCAGGAGGAGCGCGTCCGTCCCGGGCCGGATGAAGTGATGCTCCCCGGCGACCTCGGCCGTCTCGCTGCGGCGCGGATCGATCACGACGATCCGCCCACCGCGCTCCTTGATCGCCTTGAGGCGGCGCTTGCAGCCGGGCGCCGTCATGACGCTGCCGTTGGACACGACAGGGTTTGCGCCGAGGACGAGGAGGAAGTGCGTCCGGTCGATGTCCGGCACGGGGATGAGGAGCTGGTTTCCGTAGATCACGTTCGACGCGTAGAGGCGCGCGAGCCCGTCCACCGAGTTGGCGGTGTAGAGGTTCTCGGTGGCGATCACCTTCGCGAGCACCTGGCCGTAGAGCACGGCGCCGTAGCTGTGCGCGACGGGGTTTCCCACGTAGACCGCGACGGCGTTGCGCCCGTGGCTCTTCTGGATCGCCGCGACGCGCTCCGCGACCAGCCCGAGGGCCGTGTCCCAGGAGGCCTCCTCGAAGCCCGCGCCTCGCCGGACGAGAGGCGCGCGAACGCGGTCGGGATCGGCATGGACGTCCATGAGAGCGGCGGCCTTCGGGCAGATGTGTCCCTTGCTGAACGGATCGCGGGTATCCCCCCGGATGGCCGAGATCGTCTTCCTGTCATGCTCGACCTCGAGGCCGCAGAGCGCCTCGCAGAGCATGCACGTCGCGTAGCCCGTGCGGTTCGTGCCCTGGGGTTCCGTCGTCATGCGGGAGAGTGTCGGCGACCCGATGGTACTCTGCCCGAGCCCCTCCTCGCATCGCGGCGGGATCCCGTCTCGGACGCGCGGCCAAAGGCGCCCGAAGGGGATCGACGAAGGCCCCCGCGTCCTCGCGGGTTTGCTTCGGAGCGCGATAGACTTCGCGCCCCTCGTGATGCCGGCGGAAATCCCCACGCGGCCGCGCGGCCGGCGTCCCCGGCGCGGCCAGGATCCACACAAGCGGTGAACGAGTCCGGCTACTACCACCACCGGGACTTTCCCGAGGAGCACATCCGGAAGGTCCGCGCCTTCTACGTCCCGTTCTTCCACGACTCGGAGCGCGTGCTCGAGCTCGGCTGCGGGCGCGGCGAGTTCCTCGAGGTGTTGAAGGCGCGGGGCAAGAAGGTCACCGGCGTCGAGCTCGACCCCGAGATGGCCTCGCAGGCGCGGGAGAAGGGGATCGAGGTGGCGGTGGCCGAAGGACGGGAGTACCTGGCCTCGGTCGTCGAGCCGTTCGACGCGATCATCGCGGCGCACCTCCTCGAGCACCTGCCGGTGCCCGAGGCGGACGAGCTGATCGCGCTCGCGGCGTCGAAGCTCTGCCGCGGCGGGATCCTGTGCCTGATCGTGCCGAACGTCGCGTCCTATCCGGTGATGGGCGAGGAGTTCTGGAACGATCCCACGCACGTGCGTCCGTACGGCCACGAGCTCCTGAACTACCTGTCGAGCAAGCACGGGTTCAAGGTCCTCGATCGCGGCGTGAATCCGCTCGACAGCGGGGGCTACCCGGTGGCGCTCGACTCGGTCGAGCTGGGAGCGGGCAAGTCGCCCATCGAGCACCTCGCCCCCCCGAAGCTCGGGCATGTACGCCACCTGATGGGCGTCTTCGAGGGGCATCGCAAGGTCGCCGAGGATCAGAAGGCGCCGCCCGCGGTGAAGGAGCTGTGGCAGGGGCTCTGCTACGTGGTCAAGGGGCTCGGCGAGGAGGTGCGCGACGCGCACCAGACGATGAAGACGCTGAGCCAGCAGATCCTCTTCCTGAACCACCAGATGGCCGTGCTCGCGGGGAACCTGCGGAAGCTCGTGGAGATCCTCTATGCCCCGAACGAGTACTACCTGATCGCGCAGAAGGTCTAGGGTCTTGGTCCCGTTCGTATCGGTCATCACCGTCAACCACAACGGCAAGCGCTTCCTCGCCGACGCGCTCGCGGCGCTCCATGCGCAGGACTACCCGCGCGATCGCTACGAGATCATCGTGGTCGACAACGCGTCGAGCGACGGGTCGCTCGAGGCGGCGCGCGCCGCCTTCCCCGGCGCGCGCTTCGTGGCGAGCGCGGCGAACGTGGGCTTCGCGGAGGGCAACAACATCGGCTATCGCGAGAGCAAGGGAGAGCTCATCGCGCTCCTGAACAACGACGCGGTGGCCTCCCCGGGCTGGCTCGCGGCGCTCGTGGCGGCGATGGAGCGCCACCCCGAGGCGGGGCTCGCGACGTCGAAGATCCTCTTCATGCAGCGCGCGCTGTCCCTCGAGCTCCACTGCGAGACTTTCCTGCCGCAGCAGGTGATGGCCTCCACCGACACGCGGCCGCTCGGCATCAAGGTGCTCGGCGTCGATCTCGACGGGCTCGCGGGCGCCCACTGCGCGTTCCGCGAGGGCTTCTACCCGGAGGAGTCCGGCAACGGCCAGCGCTTCCGGTGGACCGACGGCCGCGGCCGGTTCGACGTCGTCTTTCACGGCGCGGGCAAGCGGCTGCCGATGTGGCTCAAGCTCGACGGCTGGCGGCCGGAAGCGCTCCCGGAGGCCGAGCTCGTCGTCAAGTCCTCTGGCAGCGCGCGCGCCCGCGTCGTGCTTCCGCGAGGGCCGATGCGCCTTCCGCTCGTCTTCGAGGAGGGCGAGATGGCGCGCGTTCCGCGGCGCATCCAGAACGTCGGGGTCAACGCCTACCGGGACTGGTTCGCCGGAGACCGAGCGTCCGGCGAGCCCGACGACGGGCGTTACGCGGCCGAGGAGGAGGTGTTCGGCGCGTGCGGTGCCGCCATGATGGTCCGGCGCAAGGTCGTGGAGGAGTGCGGGCTCTTCGATCCCTCGTTCTTCATGTACTACGAGGACGTCGATCTCGCGTTCCGCGCGCGGGCGCGCGGGCACAGGTGCGTCTACGTGCCCTCCGCGGTGGTGGAGCACTACCACGCGGGCTCGTCGAAGGAGGGATCGGCGTTCTTCACCTACAACGTCGAGCGCAACCGGCTCGCCGTGATCCTGAAGCACGCGCCTCCCATCATCGTGGCGCGCGCGCTCGTGCGCTACACGTCCGAGGCGCTGCGCCTGGCGAGGAGGGAGATCCGGCGCGGCGTCTTCCGCGGCGGCGAGGGGAGCGCGGGCGGGGCCGCACGGCTCAAGCTCCGGGTGCTCGCCTCTCTGGCCGCGAAGTCGCCGCGCCTCCTCGCCCGGCGCGCCGCCGTCGGCTTCACGGCGACGGTGCCGAAGGCGGAGATCCTCAAGTGGCTGGGACCGCGCAAGGGGTCGGGGTCCCGGGTCCGGATCGGAGTCTACGACCTCCACCTGCGGACCCTCGGGGGCGGGGAGAAGTACCTCGCCGATGTCGCCGCGGCGCTCTCGGAGAGCTACGAGGTCGACCTCATCGCCTACCGTCCGGTCGGCAAGATCGCGATCGCCGAGCGCCTCGACGTGGATCTCGAGAACGTGCGGATCGTCTCGCTGCCCGGAGATCGCGAGCTCGACCTCCGCTCGATGTCGTCTCCTTACGACCTCTTCATCAACGGCACGCACGACAGCGAGCTCGAGGCCTACTCGCGACGATCGATTCTCGTCTGCCACTTCCCGAAGCGCCGTCAGAGGAAGCCGCTCGGGGAGATCGTGCGTAGCTTCTTCACCGGCAGCGGCGTCGAGTACGAGTCGGGCTTCTACCAGCCCGAGGTGATGGGAGGGGTTAGCCAGCGCTGGACGAACGGTTCGGGAACCCTCCGGATCCGGAACGCCGTCGGCAAGCGAGGCCTCGTCGTCGACCTCCGCATCATCGAGTACCGCCTCGAGGGCGTCGACGTGCGGTTCGCCGTCGAGGGACGGCAGGTGCCGTTCGACGAGGTGAACATCCTGGACGGGGGAGTGACGCAGTACAAGGTCCGCGTTCGTCCCGAGGACATCGAGCCGGGTCGCCAGTACTTCCACCTGACCATCGTCTCGAGCACCTGGCGGCCGACCGACGGGGGTGGTCACGACGATCGGCGGCTCGGCGTCATCGTGCAGGACGTCTCGCTCTGGCAGCCCGGAGGACTTCCCGCATCGTTTGCGAAGTGGAAGATGGGGTATCTCGCGGGCGGCCTCTCGGACGATGTCTCGCGCCGGTTCCCACACCTTCACACCTACGACGAGATCCTGACGCACAGCCAGTACAGCGCCGGCTGGATCGATCGCTACTGGGGGCGCAGCGCGCGCCTCATCTACCCGGCGATCGAGGGACTCGCGCCTCTTTCCAAGCGCAACGTGATCCTGTCGGTGGGGCGCTTCTTCGAAGGGCACCACAACAAGAAGCACCTCCTCATGGTGCTCGCCTTCAAGGCGCTCGTCGACGAGGGTCTCGCCGGATGGGAGTTCCACCTGGTGGGCGGCACGCACGAGGAGGAGCACCACCGCCGGTACCTCGCGCGGGTGGAGCAGGAGGCGAAGGGCTATCCGATCCACGTCCACGCGAACATCCCGTACGAGGAGCTGAAGCGCCACTATGGCGAGGCGAGCATCTTCTGGCACGCCTCGGGTTACGAGGAGGACGAGCGCCACCACCCGGAGCGCTTCGAGCACTTCGGCATCTCGACGGTCGAGGCGATGCTCGCCGGTGCGGTGCCCGTGGTGATCGGCAAGGCCGGGCAGCTCGAGACCGTGCGGGACGGCGTGGACGGTTTCCTCTGGTCGGACGTCGGGACGCTCAAGGCGCGCACGCGGCAGCTCGCGGGCGACCCCGAGCTCCGGAGGCAGATGGGCGCCAGGGCGATGGAGAAGGCGCGCGGCTTCTCGCAGGCCGCGTTCCGCGACAAGGTCCTCGAGCTGGCGCGGGAGCTCCTCGAGTGAGCGGCGTCGCCACGGTGAAGAGCTGCGCCCTCTGCGGCGGCGCGTCGTTCTCGCTCTACGAGCGCGGGATGTACGCCCTCGACGGGGAGCTCCTCGACCTTCTGCGCTGCCGCTGCGGCTTCGTCTTCGTGTCGCCGCGCCCGACCGCCGAGAGGCTCCGCGCCCTCTACGCGAGCGAGAAGTACTACGAGACCGACTACACGCTCGGCGTCGCCGGCTCCAGCTACTTCGCGCGGCGGGACGAGCTTCTCCGCATCTACGACAAGGTCGTCCGGGATCTCGAGCGTACCGAGAAGCCTGGGCGCATCTTCGAGGTGGGAGCCGCCGGCGGCTTCTTCCTGGAGGCCGCGCGGCGGCGGGGCTGGAACGCCTCCGGCGTCGAGATCTCGCCCTTCGCCGCGGAATACGCGCGCCGGGAGTTCGGCATCGACGTGCAGACCGGCGACGTCACGGAGGCGCACGTCCCGCCGGGAAGCCAGGACGTCGTCTACGTCGACAACATCCTCGAGCACACGATCGATCCGGTCGACGTGCTCCGCCGGCTTCTCGCGATGCTCCGCGCGGGCGGCCTGCTCGTCGTGATCGTCCCGACCTACGTCAACTCGATCTACTTCCGCGTGCTCAAGGTGCTGCGGGGAGGAACGCTCGGCCGCGTGCTCGCGCCCGGGCGGCTTGGCGCCATCCTGAAGCTCCGCGCGTCCGAGCCGTCGCCGCCCTACCACATCGACGAGTTCACGCTGCCGGTCCTGCGCAGCATGGTGGCGAAGGCGGGGTTCTCCGTCGAGCGTCTCGAGGGCTCGGTGCCGATCCCGGACTACCTGGAGAACGGCGGCGCCGGGGGGGCCGCGACGCTCCTGCAGAAGGCGGCGTTCCGGAGCGCCGACGCCCTCATGCGCGCGGGGATCCTCCCGGGCGCGCGCGTCGAGGTCCACGCGCGGAGGCTGCGAGGCTGACGGCCGAGGGCGTACCCGTCGGGTCGAACGAAGCGAGGGTGACGGCGGTCTACCCGAGAGGCCGCGGCACGCTCGGTCTTCGCGGCAGCGTCCCGCCCCTGTGCTGGGAGACGAGCCGGTCGCCCGATCGCGTGACCGGCGATCAGAGCATCTTCGAGATCGCGATGCCTCCGGGCGAGACGGCCGAGGTCAAGCTCGTGCGCGGCGACGGGACCTGGGCGTTCGGCCGGAACCTGGTGCTCGTCGGCGGCGACGACGTGAAGACGCATCCCTGCTTCGATCGACAGGCGGGAGTCGTCGGCGCGATGGAGCGGCTCCCGTCCTCCTCGGCGCTTGCCTACCGCGTCTACGTGCCGCCGAGCTACGACGAGCAGGACGCCGCGCGCTATCCGGTGGTGTACGCCCAGGACGGCCAGGCGCTGTGGCGCGACGGGACGGACCCGTTCGGCGTGTGGGCGCTCGAGGGCATCCTCGACGGCCTCTTCGCGCTCGGCGCCATGCGCGAGATCATCGTCGTGGGCATCGACACGTCGGAGCGTCGCATCGAGCGGCTCAGCCCCGTGGCCGATCGCACCCACGGCGGAGGCGAAGGTCCAGCGCACCTGGACGCGATCGTCGAGGAGCTCAAGCCCGCCATCGACTCCCGCTACCGCACGCGGCCCAAGCGCGACGACACGGCCGTGCTCGGATCGTCGATGGGCGGGCTCTTCTCGTTCTTCGCCGCCTGGACCCGGCCAGGAGTCTTCGGGCGGGCGATCTGCCTGTCGAGCAGCTTCTGGTGGGCCGATCGCTTCACCGTGCGGCTGGTGCAGGCGCCCACCTGCCCCGCTCCTCGCCCGCACCTCTACCTCGACTCCGGCGCGTCGATCAATCCCTTCGCGGACGACGCCGACGAGCGGGACGGGATCCACCACACCCAGGCCATGAGCCGCGCGCTCCTCTCCCACTGCTTCGCGCGCGGCGACGACCTCCACGTGCTGTCGTTCGCGGGCCTGCGCCACGATGCGGCGAGCTGGGCCGCGCGCGTCGCGGTGCCGCTCCAGCTCATGTTCCCGCGGCGCACCTGACGCCGCGCGGCTGCGTTCTGGGGGAAGGGCCGCGCCCTATTCGATCTTGCTCGTGCCGTCGTCGGTGAACGTGGCGAGGCCGGCTTTCTGGACACCCCCCTTGATGGTGCACTTCGAGGAGTTCACCTTGCCCATCCCGGCCAGGCTGATGCCCCCCTTCACCGTGCAGCCCGTGAGGTTCACCACGGACGTGCCCTCGACCACCATCGCGCGCTTGCCGCCCACGATCTCGCAGTCGGTGAGGTTCACGACGCACGTGCCGGCGGTGCGCACCGCGACGTCGTCCGACGTGATGGTGCGTCCGGTGACGTTGACGACCTGGACGCCGTCGCAGGAGATCGGCGCAGCTTCCGTCTTGCCGCCCGACGACGTTCCGCCGATCGTGGTCGAACCGCCACCGCCGCTCACCTTGACGGCGGTCCCATCCGACGACGTTGCCGTGACACCGCTTCCGTCCACCTTCACGGCGTTCCCGTCGCTCGACATCGTCACCGATCCGTCCGTCACGCGGACCGTCCCACCACCCCCCTGGACCGTCACGCCGCCGCTTCCCGTCGTGGCGCCGGCGGCAAAGCACTTGCCGGTCACGAGGGAGCAGTCATCGTCCTTGACCTTGAGGAGGGCCAGGCACTTCGTGCACTGATCGGCCGTCGTCATCCCGAGGCACGACTGCGTGGAGGCGACCGGGTATCCCTTCGACTGGAGGGTCGCGACGACGCACTCCGCCTGGGCGCGCGAGGCTCCGGCCCACGCCGCCGCGAGCTTCTGGCTCGGCGAGCCCTGCGCACGCGCGCCAGCGGCGGCGAGGACGAGGACGAGAGCAAGGACCAAGAAGTTCCGTGTGCAACGCATCGTCATGAACGTGACTCCCAGCGCATCGAATGGACGTTCATAGTAGCGCGCCGCGCGGACGAGTTACCGGCACGGCACCGCGTAAAGATCTGCGCCTGCGGGGGCCGGCGGTAGCGCAAGGGTCCCGTCGTCAGCGACTTGGGCTAATGGTCCGCTTCTTGCTCCATGGAGTGTCCGCGCGGAGGCCAAACATCATGACAAGCATCGCCTTCCAGGAAGAAAGCACGTCTCAGGGAACTCTGCCGGTGGCGCAGGATCCTCTCTCGAGCCTCACGACCGAGGGGGTCCTCGAGGGGCTCGCCGAGCCCGCCCACCTCACGAAGTTCCGCACGGTGGTTGGCCGGCGCAACGCCGACGTCGTCGTGAACGACCCCGACGTCTCCCGCCAGCACGCGGTGATCGAGCGCTACGGGAACCGCTACCTGATCCGCGACCTGGGCAGCACCAACGGGACGTTCGTCAACGGCCGCAAGATCGAAGCCGAGATGCTCCAGCCGCGCGACATCATCGAGGTCGGTGGCACGCGCCTCGTGTTCCGGCTCGAGCTGCTGTGAGGCCGATGCCCAAGCTCCTTGCTATCGCGGCGCGGCGAGCTCCCGCCACCGAACGACGCGACCCACGGTGACCGTCTCGCCCGGCTTTTCCAGCCGGGCCGCGATCTCCGGGGACACTGGCTCCTCGATCACCTCGATTGCGTCAAGCCCGCGGTAGCCGATCATCGTCGCCGGGATGCCGGACGCGGCCGCGGGCCCATCGGTGACCTCGAAGAACGCCGCCCGGTGGGCCCCGAAGTGGATGTTCATCATGTCCTCGAACGTGATGAGGCCCGAGACGCCGCGCCGGCGGTAGGCGACGAGCTTGGGTCGTCCTTCGAGCGCCGGGACGACCGTGGCGAGCGGAGACGACGCCGCGTCGAGGAAGACGACCGGATAGGGACCGTCGCGCGCCACGCGCGCCTCGAGTTGCCTGGAGAGCGGCTCGAAGGCGTCGAGCAGCCGATCGCAGGCGGCGCCGAGGCGAGCGTAGTCGTCGATCTCGACCTGGATCGCGGCGATGGACCACGCTCCCAGGAGGAGCAGCCCACCGATCGTCGCCCACCGCACCGGGAGCCCGCGCCGGAGGAGCCGGGCGGCGACCAGCGCGAAGAGGATCGCGAGGCCGGGCCAGGCGGCGTAGCAATAGCGGCTGCTCTGGCGAGGCGCCGGCAGGTAGGGCGCCGCAAGGACGACTGCGAACAGCGCGCCGTAGGCGAATCTCGGGTCACGCGGGACGAAGCCGAGGACGAGAACGGCGCCGATGGGTAGCAGCGCGATGGCCATCCGATCCGGCATGACCATGTCCGAACCGGTGAAGGCCGCGATGGTCAGTGCGAGCTTCTTCACCATGACGCTCGCCGTCGTTCCGCCCACCGAGTGGACCAGGTGCTCCGTCGGGGAGAAGAGCCAGCGCAGCGCGCCGTAGATCAACGCGATGGCAGGGATCGCGGGACGGAGACGGATGGGGCTCGGGACGCGGCGCGCGCGAGCGATCACGGCGAGCACGGGAGCGAGGAGCGCATAGCCGATCGCCGTCTCCTTGACGTTCAGCGCGATGGCGAACAGGAGCGGCGACGCGAGCGCGCGACCTCGCAGGGGCGGCGAGACGTCGGCGATCGCCGCCCCGAGCAGGAAGAGGAGCATGAGCGAATGGACGCGCGCGGCGGACCACAGCACCGGTTCGGAGACGGCCACGTGGATGCCGAAGGCGAGCGAAGCGAGGAACGCGACCAGCCCGTCACCCGTCAGGCGTCTCGCGAGGACGTCGACGAGCCCCACGCACCCGAGGTGGATCGCGATGTCGACCGCGTGCCAGGCGACGGCGAGGCGATCGAAGAGGGCGTAGTTGATCGCGAAGCCGAGGTAGGCGAGCGGGTTGTAGTCGCGCCCGAAGACCGCCGTGAAGGGAAGGGTCAGGTCCCGCAGCGCCGCAGCCGATCGCGCGAGCCAGGTGTAGTCGTCGGCCCAGAAGGGATTCCGGGCGACGCGCCCGTAGACGAGCGACGTCAGCCCGAGGACGAACAGCCTCTCCCTTGCCGTGCGGGACACGATGCCGACGATACACCGCACCGCCGGAACGGGCGGGGGGGACGGGCCCCCGCCCTGCGCCGAGCTAGTTCAGACGGGCGACCGGCTCGGGTCCGGCCTCGGGAGTCGATCCCGCCGGGATCGACGCGATGGGCTCCGAGAAGACGTGCGGGATCGCGTCGTCGATGGTGTCGAGATAGACGAACTCGAGCCCGGCGCGCGCGTTCTCCTTCACCTCGACGAGATCGTTCTCGTTGCGGCGCGGCAAGAGGATCTTCTTGATGCCCGCGCGCTTGGCCGCCAGCACCTTCTCCTTGATGCCTCCGACGGGAAGCACCTTGCCGCGAAGCGAGATCTCGCCGGTCATCGCCACGTCTGGCCGCACCGTCTTCGCGGTCAGGAGCGACAGCAGCGACATGGCGATCGTCACGCCCGCCGACGGACCATCCTTCGGGATGGCACCGGACGGGATGTGGATGTGGAGGTCGTGACGGCCGAAGTATCCCTCCGCGATCCCGAGCTGCGTGGCCCGCGAGCGGATGTAGGAGAGAGCCGCCTCCGCGCTCTCGCGCATCACGTCGCCGAGCCGGCCCGTGAGCTTGAGCGACTTGCCCCCCTTCATCGCCGTCGACTCGATGAACAGGATGTCGCCGCCGGTTGGAGTCCAGGCAAGTCCGATCGCCACTCCCGGCTTGGCGGTGTGCTCGGCCATGTCCTGGAAGTACTTCACCGGCCCCAGATACTCGTGGAGGTTGGCGCGGCCGACCGACACCTTGGTCACCTCCTCCTCCACGATCTTGCGCGCTGTCTTGCGGCAGATCCGCGCGATCTCGCGCTCGAGGTTCCGGAGGCCGGCCTCCCGAGTGTAGTCGTACTGGACCGCCATCAACGTCTCGTCGTCGATCGAGAGCTGCTCCGCCGTGATGCCGTGCTCCTTGAGCTGCTTGGGGAGCAGGTAGGTCTTCGCGATGTTGAGCTTCTCCTCCGACGTGTAGCCCGGGAGCTCCAGCACCTCCATGCGATCCTTCAGCGCCGGAGGGATCGGATCGAGGATGTTGGCCGTGGTGATGAACATGACCTTCGACAGGTCGTAGGGCACGTCGAGGTAGTGATCGACGAAGGCGTTGTTCTGCTCGGGGTCGAGAACCTCGAGCAGCGCCGACGCCGGGTCGCCGCGGAAGTCCTGTCCGAGCTTGTCCACCTCGTCGAGGATGAACAGCGGGTTGAGCGTCCCCGCCTTCTTCATACCCTGCACGATGCTCCCGGGAAGGGCGCCGATGTAGGTCCTGCGATGGCCGCGGATCTCCGCCTCGTCGCGCACGCCGCCGAGGGAGACGCGCACGAACTTGCGGCCCATGGCTCTGGCGATCGACTTCCCGAGAGAGGTCTTCCCGGTCCCCGGCGGGCCGACGAAGCAGAGGATGGGGCCCTTCATGTCCTGCTTCAGCTTGCGCACGGCCAGGTACTCGAGGATGCGCTCCTTCACCTTCTCGAGGTCGTAGTGGTCCTCGTCGAGGATCGCGCGCACGTTCTTCAAGTCGAGGTTGTCGACGGTCTCGTTCTTCCACGGAAGGTCCGTCAGCCAGCCGAGGTACGTGCGGATCACCGAGTACTCGGCGGCGTGCGACGGCATGCCGGTCAAGCGCGACAGCTCGCGATCGGCTTCCTTGCGCACCTCCGCGGGCATCCCCGACTCCTCCACCTTCTTCCGCAGATCCTCGACCTCGCGGGATCCGTCGTCCTCTCCGAGCTCCCCGCGGATGGCCTTCATCTGCTCGCGCAGGAAGTACTCCCGCTGGTTCTTCCCCATCTCGGACGTGACTTTCTCCTTGATCTTGCGCTCGAGGCGCGCGACCTCGAGCTCCTTGGAGAGGAGGTTCGCGACGCGGCGGAGCCGCTCGCCGACGACCAGGGTCTCGAGGATGGCCTGCTTCTCGTTGACCGCCACGTTGAGGCCGAAGGCGACGAGGTCGGCGAGCCTGCCCGGCCCGTCGATCGTCGTGAGCAGGATCTTGAGCTCGAGCGGCAGGTCCTCCCGCACCTCGATGAGCTGCGCGGCCATGTCGCGGATCGAGCGGGCGAGCGCTTCCTCCTCGGCGGTCCCGTCCCACGTCTCGGAAAGCGGCACGATGCGCGCCTTCACGAAGGGATCCATCTGGACGAACTTCTCCACGCGGAAACGGCTCACGCCGTGGACGATGACCTGGATGTTCTTCTCCGCGAACTTCGTGATCTTCAGGATCTTCGCGACGGTGCCGGTCAGGAACATCTCCTCGGGACCGGGGTCGTCCTTGCCCTCGTCGTGCTGGGCCAGGAGGCCGATGACGTTTTCCTTGCCCCAGATGGCGTCGACGAGGCGCACGGACTTCTCCCGCCCCACGACCAGCGGCACGGTCGTGCCCGGGAAGAGGACGGTGTTGCGTACGGGAAGGATCCCGAGCTCCGCCGGAATCTCGATGCTCTCGTTCTCGGCGCCCTCGGGCGCCTTCGGCTTGGATTTCATGACTACTCTCCCAGGTCCTTAAGCATCTGCTTGGTTTCCGCGTCCTTCGGGTCCAGCTCCGCCGCGATCTTGAGCGCGGCCTTTGCCTCGTTGAGCTGGCCGACACGGACGTACGTGAGCCCGAGGAGCTTCTGGGCCTTGGCGTTCTTTGGATTGGCCTCGACCACCTTCTGGAAGGCGTCGAGGGCTTCCTTGTCCTTGTGGTCGTTGAAGAACTTGACCCCGGTGTTCATGAGGGCGGTGGGATCGCTGCCGGCGGACTTCGCGGCCTCCGCGGCCTTGCCCGAGTCGCCCTTCTCGGAGTAAAGGGACGCGAGAAGGCCCGCGGCATCGGCGTTGCCGGGGTTGATCGACTTCGCCTTCTCGAGCGCGGCGAGGGCATCGTCCTTCTTGCCCAAGTCGTAGAGCATGGCGCCGAGGTTGTAGAAGGCCCGATCGTTGGCCGGCGAGACGGTCGTCTCGGCCCGGAACTCCTCGATCGCCTTGTCCTTCTGCCCCTTCGCGGCGAGGATGCTGCCCATGTAGAAGTGCGCACCCGCGGGCACCGGGCTCTTCGTGAGGGCGACCTTCAGCACTTCCTCGGCCTTCGCATCCTGCTTGAGACGCATGTAGGAGGTGACCAGACCCATCAGCACGAGCGGGTGATCGTTGCTGCTGGCGCGGGCGCCCTCGTAGATGGAAGCGGCCTTCGCGAAGTCCTCTGCCGCGTTCGCCTCGTTGGCGTCGTCGAGCGCCTTCGCGAGCTCGGGCGTCAGCCCCTCGATCACCTGGACCTTCGGGGCCGGCCCGCCGGCGGCCCCGGCGGCCGCGAGCTTGAAGTCGCGCGTCGCGGGGTTGGCGTCCGGGATCCAGTTGAAGTCCTCGCTGAAAGGCGCGAAGCCATCGGCGCTGACCGTGATGGCGATCGGTCCGAACGGGAGCGTCGAGATCAGGTACTTGCCCGTCTCGTCGCAGGTGACGGTTCGCTCGAAGCCCTGCGCCACGTGCTTGAAGGTCACCTTCGCGCCGGCGATGGGCTTTCCGGTCGCATCCCGGACGAAGCCCTGGACCCGGCCCACGCCCACGGCGAGCGCGATGGCGCCGGACAGTGCGAAGACGAGGACGAAACGTCGAGCGTGACGAGGTTGCATCTCTGGTACCTCCAGCCGCAAGGGGAGGATGTAACTATAGCCGGTGCGTGTCCGGACCAGCGGGGGACGGGGCTCGCCCGGAGCTCTGGAATCCACTCTGGAGGTCGATTCTACAGGACGGGTCTCCGCGGGTCGTTCGGAGCATCCCGAACGCGCGCGGCCCCGGATGCTATCGTCGCACCGCCTTGGGCCGACACCTTCGCATCCACGCCGTCGCCTGCCTGGTGCTCGGCGTCGGCCTCCTCGCGGGCGCCCTCGCGTTCGGAAGGGGATCGGCCGGTGCAGAGATCGAGCCCGCAGGCATCCGCATGATCACCGGAGGCGGGATCGCGGCGCTCGCTCTCGCCGTGGTCGCGTTCTTGCTTTCGCCACGCGTCGGGGAGCCAGCCGATCCCGCGCGGGTGGCGACGCGCCCCTACGTGACGCTCTTCGTGGTGAGCTTCGTCGCGCTGTTCGCCGAGGTGATGCTCATCCGCTATGTCGGCTCGCAGGTCCGCGTCTTCTCCTTCTACAAGAACGTCCCGCTCGTGAGCTGCTTCCTCGGGCTCGGCCTCGGGTGCTTCCAGGGCCAGGGCCGGGCGCGTCACGCCTTCCTGTTCCTGCTCTGGCTCGTCCCTTTCGCCATCCTCCTCTCGCCGGGGTCGCTCGTGATCGATGCGTGCGTGAGCCCGCTCGCGGCACGCGCTTCGAGCGAGCACGTGCTCGGGACCATCGTGCCTCAGGCGGCGCGGCCGGGGGAGATCCTGCGAAGCCAGCTCCTGATGGGCCTGTTCGCGGCGGGAACGCTCGTGGCGATGACGCTGCTCTTCTCCCTTCTCGGGCGCCTCCTCGCCGACGCGTTCGAGCGGACAGGGCGCCTTGCGGCCTACACCTGCAACATCGCCGGGAGCCTCGCCGGCATCCTCGCGTTCGTCGCCCTGTCGACGCTGGAGACGCCGCCATTCGTGTGGCTCCTCGCGGGGCTGCTGCCGCTCCTGCTCTGGGCGGCCACTCCGACGGCCGCCTTCGCCGCGGTGCTCCTGGCAGGGCTCTGTGCGGCGGCGGTGTTCCCGTCGCTCGGCGACACCGTGTGGTCGCGCTACCAGAAGCTCGTCGGCTACGAGGTCCCAGCCGGCGGCGGGCGATCCGCGTACCTCATCCGCATCTCCGACGTCTTCTACCAGGTCGCGATGGACCTGACCCCCGACGGCGTGGCGGCGATGGGCAAGAACCCCATGCCGCACTACGACGCGGTGTACGAGATCCTTCCGCGGGGCGCCGAGAGCGTGCTCATCGTGGGAGCGGGTTCCGGCAACGACGTCGCGGCGGCGCTGCGCGCGGGAGTCAAGCGCGTCGACGCCGTCGACATCGATCCCGCGATCGTCCGCATGGGCAGGCTCCACCATCCCGAGCATCCCTACGACGACGCGCGCGTGCGGGTGATCGTCGACGATGCGCGCGCGGCCTTCCGCCGGCTTCCGGCGGGAAGCTACGACGCCGTGATCTTCGGGCTCCTCGACTCCCACACGCAGCTCGGCGTCTCGAGCGTCCGGCTCGACAACTACGTCTTCACGCAGGAGAGCTTCGCGGCGGCGCGGCGCCTGGTCCGGCCCGGCGGATACCTGGTGGTCACCGCCGCCACCCTCCGGAGCTGGTTCCGGGACCGCTTCGTCGAGCTGGTGAGGTCGGCGGCCGGCAACGTGACCGTGCGCGCGAGCGGGACGTGGATCACCTACGCCGGGAAGGTCGGCGGCGAGCCCGACCCGCGCCCGACATCGTCCGCGATCCTGCTCCCGACGGACGACTGGCCGTTCCTGTACTTGCCCGATCGCACGATCCCGCGGGCGTACCTGCTCGCGCTGGGCATGCTGGTCGCCGCGTCGCTCGGGGTGCTGCGCGCGGCGGGGATCCCGCTCTCGAAGCTCTCGGCGCTCGAGCTGCACTTCTTCTTCCTGGGCGCAGCGTTCCTGCTGATGGAGGTGACCGCCATCAACCGGCTCGCGCTGCTCTTCGGCACGACCTGGCTCGTCTCCGCCGTGACGATCTCGGTCGTGCTGGTCCTCATCATCGGCGCCAACGCGGTGCTCGCGACCGGCGTGTCGATCGGCCATGGCGCCTGTTATGCGCTCCTCGTCGCGAGCCTTGCCGGAAGCTACGTCATCTCTCCGGGCGTGCTCGTGGGCAAAGGGGGCGCCCTCGCTTACGCCTGCTCGCTCCTCCTCGTGAGCCCCGTCTTCTTCGCGGGGCTCGTCTTCGCCCGGTCGTTTCAGGGGTGCGGGTCGGCGAGCCGCGCGCTCGGCGCCAACATCCTCGGCTCGGTGCTCGGCGGGTGGCTCGAGTACCTCACGATGGCGGTCGGGATCCGCGCTCTGCTCCTCGTTGCCCTCGCGCTCTACCTCCTGTCGCTGCTCGCGCTCCTGCGCAGGCGGCCCTACGAGCGCACTCGCGAAGGCCTCGCGACGGCGCCGCAGATCGCCACGAGCACGTAGGAGCCGAGCCCGATCGCGGCGACGACCCGCGACCCGTAGAGGAGGCCGGCGAGCGCGGCGGTCGTCGAGCCGGCGATGGAGGCCGCGCCGTTGATCGCCCACATGCGCGGGATCGCCCGCGGTCCGAGCGGCGCCACGAGCCGGACGCCGAGCGGGAACGGGAGACCCAGGAGGATCCCGAAGGCGCCCACGAGCAAACCCGCGAAGGACCCTCGCAGCGCCGGCGATGCCACCGATTCGAGTCCTCGAAGCGCGGGGAATGAGGCGACGAGGCCAGCAAGCGCCGCGACGATCGCCGTGAAGGCCCAGCCGATCCGAGGGCCCGAGAGCCAGCCGCTCGCGAAGGCGCCGACGCCGGTGCCGAGGAGCATCGCGGCGAGCACCACCGAGAGCGCGAGCGTCGGGCTCCCGAGCACGAGGATCAGCCGCTGGTGAAACGCGAGCTGCACCGAGATGTACCCGATGCCGCAGCCGAGGAAGTAGAGCGACATGAGCCGGTGTGTCCTGCGGGCGGAGGCCTCGCTGGGCGGGAGCTTGTCGCCCACCGGTTGGGCCACGGGCGGAGCGGGCCGGGACAGGACCAGGATCGCGATCGCGAAGAGCCAGGCAAGCGCGACGAGGGTCACCATGACGCGCACGGCGCGGAACGTGACGTCCAGGATGAACCCCGACCTCCGCCCGGCGGCGCTCAGGATCGATCGCGGGCGCGCCTGGAGGAAGAAGTAGGGCCGCGCGTCGACGGGCGGCGAGATGTCGTAGGGGCTCGCCGCGATCGCCGTGCCCCTGCGATCCGGCGCCAGGAGGTCGTCGATGGTGGCGTCCGCGGACGGGCGGCCGGGTGCGGCGTGGATCTCGAGGCGCATGCCGCGGCACTGCACCTCGAGCGTCGCGACCTCTTCGGGCGAGAACGGCGAGCGCGACACGATGATCGTCGTCAACCCGTGCTCCACGTGGGGCCCCGTGACGGCGAGCATCACGTGTGAGCGCGTGTCGGCGATGCCGATCCGCTCGAGAGCCGCCGCGGCGAGGGCCGTGAGCTTCTGCTCCTCGGCGGGAGCGTCTCTCAGGTACCAGCGCGTCATGGTGAGAAGCCCCCGCTCCGAGAGTGCACGCAGGAACGTCTCCCATCCCTCGACCGTGTAGAGGCCGTTCTCGGAGAGGACGAACCCTCCCGCCGCGGTGGCGGCCCAGGTGTCGATGAGCGACGCCTGGATGAGGTCGTAGCGCTTCCCGGCGTGGGCGATCCCGACACGGGCCTCGCTGTTGACGATCGACACCTCGGGCCAGGCCGCGGCGCGGTTCAGGCCCGGGAACCGTCGCAGCAGGATGTCTACTTCGATCGGGTTCAGCTCGTATCCGTCCACGTGGGCGCCGTGCGCGAGGCCGGCGAGCAGATCGCGACCTCCTCCGACGCCGATCACCGCGACGCGCGACAGGGGCCGTCCCAGCCGGTAGGCCAGGTGGTGGATGCCGAGGTCCCAGCGAGGACCGGGCGCGATCGGCGCTCCCGGCGCGCGAGCAGGCACGGTCGGGATCGGCGTCGAGGCGGTCGAGTCGATGACGATGGAGCTGCCGCGATCGGGGACGCCGCCGAGGACGGCGATCCGGCTGAACTCGTTCCATCGCTCGTAGGCGGGCTCGGGCGAGGTGCGGAGCCGGAAGAGGCGGCCGCCGGATCCCAGGTGCAGTGCGATGCCCCCGATCGCGGCGCACGCGACGAGGGCGCCGGCGGCGTGCAGGAGCCGTCGACGCGGCCGGAGCAGGACGACGGCGAGAGACGCGAAGAGGATCGGCGCGAGCAGCGTGCCGGGGCCCTGGAGCGTGCGCATGACGGCGATCGCTCCGACCGATGCCGAAGCCGCGGCGAGCATGTCCGCCGCGTAGAGCCGGCCAATCCAACGTTCGTCCTGGGCGAAGGCGAGCGCGAGGAAGGCGCCCGCCATCGTGAGCCCCGGGAGGAAGAGCAGAGCGAGGACCACGACCCGCCCGACGCTCGCCTCCGCGCCCGCGATCGGCGGGCGAAGGGCGAGCGCCGCCAGGCCGAGCGCCACGCCGAGTGCGAACAGCATCGCAAGGAATGCGAGGAGGCCGCGCCGTTGCGCGAAGCTCCGCGGCTCACGTCCCAGGACGGTCCCGAGGAGCCCTCCGAAGGCGAGGCCCGACATCACGAGCGACACCGCGAAGAAGGAGTAGTGGTAGTAGAACATCACCGAGAAGAGCCGCGTGAGCGCGAGCTCCACGAGGAGCATGGCCCCCGCGACGAGCGCGACCGAGAGGACCAGGGTCGCAGGCGGCGCCGGCGCGCGGACTCCGTCGGTTGGAGGCGAGGCCTCCAGGGCGTTTCTCGGCGCCATCGGGGCGGCCATCGTATCCGCGGCGGCGCGCGCGGCCGCAGTCCTAGGCGTCCTCGAGGCCGGGCCGTCGGAGCGATTGGACGCGGTGGGCGCGGGCACGCGCCATAGGATCGGGGTTCATGTTCCTCCCCCATTCTCTCGGGCGTGATGGCCACTCTGCCGGGAGGGGCGGAGGGCGCCGGAGACGCAATCGCAGCAGGCGTGTTGCTTGCGCGATCGTCCTGGGAGCCTCCGTCGGGGTCTTCGCCGCGTGCGGCGGAGGGATCGACCGTCGCCCCAGTTACGACTACGACGTTCCGCTCGATCCCGCGAGCCCATGGCCGAAGTTCCGGCGAACGAGCGTGCAGGACGCGCGGTCGCCGATCCGGCCGCGATCCTCGGGCGGAAAGCTCTGGACCTTCAAGACGGGGAAAGGCATCTTCAGCTCGCCCGTCGTCGATGGCGACGGAAACGTCTACCTCGGGTCGGCCGATCGCACGTTCTACGCCCTGCGCGCGGACGGGACCGTGCGCTGGCGGCTCCTGACCGGCGAGATCGTCGACAGCTCGGCGCTGCTGGACGACCGGGGGCGCGTCTACTTCGGATCGGGCGACGGGACCGTCTACGCGCGCGACCGGGCCAGCGGCGATCCCTTATGGACGTTCCACGCCGATCCTCCCTCGGCGACGGGCGCGTTCATCAACTGGTTCGAGGGCAACGTCGCCATCGGCGCCGACGGGACTCTCTACGTGCCGAACGACAACTTCCTCACCTACGCGCTCGATCGCGACACGGGCCGCGTGCGCTACGCACCGCACGGTCGACCAGACGTGGTCGCTGCCGGCGGTGAACGTCGCGACGGGACGCCTCTTCGTCGGCAACAACAACCTCCTCGAGCTGCTCGGGCCGAACACGTTCGCGCTCGACGCGGCGACCGGCGCGCGCATCTGGACCGCCGCGGCGGACGGGACGATCGCCGCGAGCCCGGTGCTGACCCCCGATGGGAAGATCCTGGTGGGCGGCTTCGACGGGTACCTTCGCTGTTACGACCAGGCGACGGGAACGCCGCTCTGGACCTTCGCCACGCGCGACCACATCTACGCGAGCCCGGCGCTTTTCGCCGACGGCGCCATCGTGCAGCCGTCCGCCGACGGAACGGTCTACGCCCTCGATACGGGCGGAGCTCCGATCTGGAAGTTCGACACGCTCGACGCTCTCCGCTCGTCTCCGGCGATCGACGGCGGCGGCAACGTCTACCTCGGATCGGGAGAGGGACGTCTGTTCGTCATCAACGCGGACGGGACGCTGCGCTACTCGATGCGCCTGGTCGACGCGGCTCGCGACGACTTGAACGCCTCGCCCGCCCTGGGTCCGGACGCGATCGTGATCGCGGGCGAGAGCGGCGAGGTGTTCTCCATCCCCTACGACTACTGCCTGCGAGCATCCGGACGGCACGACGCGCGGTGCCGTCTCGGGCCCGGGGAGGACCTCCCCGATGGCGGCGCCCACCTCTACTTCGCGACGCAGTTCGGCAGGATCCTGACGACGCCGCCCGCGCGCGTCGAGGCGAACCAGCCGCTCGCCTTCAGCCTCTTCGTGCGCGAGGCAGGCGACACCATCCTCGCGCACCTCGACGCCGCGAGCCTTCGCATCGAGACAACTCCCCCGAAGGCGATCCGTGTCGAAGTCTCAGGCGATCGGAAGTTCCTGACGATCGTCCCGCGCGAGAGGTATGCCGGGCCCGGTGGCGGAAGCCTGTCGGTGGCGATCCGGGGCGACTACCTCGTGAATCCCGATCGCGACGGGCTGAAGTTCACGGGCGGAACCGTCGGGGGATCGTTCGACGAATCGTTCCGGTTCGACGTCGCGCCCACCAGCACGGAGACGGCGTTCCCCCTTCCCGTTCCTTCGGGTCCAGGCAGTCCCTCGGGGACCTGGGAGCTCTCGCGCCTCGCGGCGCCGCTGCCGACGATCCTGCCGAGCTACAACCAGATCGGCTTCGACTCGCTGCACTACCTCGTCGGCCTCGTCGAGTCGACCCAGCCCGGCCGCGCGGTGGCCTGGGTCGCCGGCGCCCGGCTGGCTCCAGGAGAGAACCGCACCGTCATCGATCCGGCGACACGGACGCTCTTTCCCCTGGAGGTCACCTACGACGGCGGGCTCCTCACGATGGAGAGCACGGGCGGGTTCAGCATCGAGTTCGCGAACGTCCGCATCCCGTTCGACTTCTTCCGCGTCGCGTCGCGCGTGGACGGAAGCGGCGCGGCGATCGAGCCCGGCCCTCGACGTGTCGACGCCGTGCTCGGGCATCACGTTTTACGGGCCTTTCCTGCGGCAGACTCGGCTTCTGCAATCCGGACACCGACGTCCTCGAAGTCTGGGGCGGCGCCGAGCTCGGACCCCACGATAGCGGCGTGACCGTGCCGCCCGGCGGGCTCGGCGACGTCGCGTGGTCCGCCTCGCCGGGCGAGGTCGTCGCCCGCATCGCGGGATCGACGCTGCGCACGGTCGATCACGCGATCTCGATCCTGCTCGTCGACGCCGCGACCGGCCGCGCCGTCTCTCTCGACTACGGTGCGTCCACGGCGGTCGAGAGCGACGCGTTCGGCCACCTTGCGACGGTGCGGCTCAGCACGGGTTCCTCGGTGCCGCCGTCGCTGCGCGCCTACCTCATGGTGGATACGTACCCCGCCTCGGTCGCCGCGCTCTAGCGGCCGGGGGCTGCGGGGTCAAAGAAAAGAGCGCTGGAGTGATCTCGATCACCGCAGGTCGTCGCTTTGCTTTCGCCTCCCTCCATGAAAGCCGGGACGGATAGCCCCGGCGCGCAGGAGAAGAAAGCAATGAAGGCACTCAGATCTTTCGGGCTCGTCGGCGGCGGCGTCCTCATCTCCACCTTGCTCGTCGCGTGCGGCGGCGGCGACGGGACCACCGATCCGACCGGTACGGGCGGGGGCGGCGCGGGCACGATCACCGTGACCAACAACCAGACGACCTACTTCAACCAGTACAACGATCATCACATCGTGACGGTGATGATCGACGGGCAGTCGTTCGGAACGGCGATCGAGCCCGGCTCGTCGGCGTCCTACACGGTCGAGGCGGACCACGACCACACGGTCAACGTCGTCTACGACGATGGCAAGTACGAGTCGGCGCAGAGCCCCGGCGATCCGGTCACCGTCAGCAACGGCGAGTCCGTGGACGTGCTCATGACGCACGCGTGATGCGCGCGACACGAGTCCGGCGCGTCAGACCGCCTGGCGCGCCGGAGCTTTCGCTTCACGGCGCGGGCGGCGTGCGTCCCGACAGGACGTAGAACCAGCCGTCGACGGTGCCCACGGCGATGTCGAGCACGCCGTCGCCGTCGAGGTCCGCCACCGCGGGCGCACCCTCGATGCGCGCCGGTCGTCCGGCCTGCGCGCTCGTCAGCCGGGTCTCCCACAGGACCTGGCGCCGCCGCGGGCTCGCGACGACCACGCTCCCGCCGCGCAGGCCGATGGCCATGTCGATGGAGCCGTCGCGATCGAAGTCGCCTCTGCCCATCGCGCGTCCGGCGGGACCGCGCAGGTCGGTCCGCCACGCCTCGTGGCCGTCGATCGGATCGAGCACGTGGAACGCTCCGGCGCCGTCGACGACGGCGAGATCGGGACGACCATCCGCATCGAGGTCGGCGATCGAGGGATCGGTCATCGAGGCGGGCATCGGTGCGCGCCACTCGGGCTGCGCTGTTCGGCCATCGAGGCAGAGAAGCGCGCCGTCTCCGGCGGCCGCGGAGAAATAGATCCTGCCCGCCGCGACGACCGGCGAGCACGCGACGTCTCCGGCCGCGTCGAAGCTCCTCTGCAGCAGACCGGTTGCTCCGTCGAGGACGAGGATCGTGCCGCCCGACACCGCGGCAACCACGTCCGGCTTTCCGTCGCCGTCGACGTCGGCGACGGCTGCGCCGCGACGGATGGGCGCGTCCACGGGATGCTCCCAGGAGACCGCGCCCGTGGCCGCGTCGATCGCCGCCACCTCGGGGCGGCGCTCCCACGTTCCGATGACGAGCTCCGTCCGGCCATCGCCCCGGAGGTCGGCGGCGGCGATCTCGCCTTCCATGTTCGCGGCGATGGCGGCGCGCCACAGCGGGGCGTGCGAGAACCGGCCGCCCCATGCGGCGATGGGCATGTCCTGCCGCCACGATCCACAGACGACGTCGGACGCGCCGTCGCCGTTCGCGTCGAGCACGAGCGGCGTCACGGCGGTGACGCCTCCCGCGATCTCGTCGAGGACCTCGGCGCGCTCGACGGAGTAGGTGCGCAGGCGTCCACCGCGCGCCGCCACCACGACGTCCATCGTCCCGTCGCCGTCGCGATCGACCGCGACAGGCGAGCTCCTCACGCCCTGGGGCTCCTGATCCTCGAACACGACCTGCCGATCGCGCAGGCACACGAGACCCGTGAGCGTCGAGATCACGACGTCAGGGAACGCGTTCCGGTCGAACGTCCCTTTGGTGGCCGAAAGATAGCTCTCCATCGCGACGCTCCACCCCGGCGTTCCCGTGGCGAGGTCGATCCCGCGCATGCGGCGTGTCGAGGGATCGAAGACGGCAATCTCCGGCCGCCCATCTGCGTCCGTGTCCAGGACGAACGGTTCGGGGGCCATCCCGGTCGCGGCGGGCTGGCTCCAGAGCACGGCTCCGGTGCGGCCATCGAGAGCGCCGAGAGAGCCCGGCTGCGCGGCATTGTCGAGGAGCGCGATCACGGGACCATCGATCGCGGTCGCGGCGGCGAGGAGGGTGCCGGCGGCACCGGTGCGCTCACGCGTCCAGAGCGGCGCACCGTCGAGGAGGCGGAAGGCGCGCACGGACGCTCGCTCGTCCTGGGCGACCAGATCGGGCGTGCAGTCGTCGTCGAGATCCGCGATCGCATAGCCCGGGCGGGGGACGCCGGGTATGGCGAGCCGCGGGATCCCCGTCGCGGCATCCCGGAGCTCGATGCGACCGCCGCTCCACGAGAGGAGCTCCGGACGCCCGTCGCCCTCCACGTCGAGGAAGCGCGGCAGCGCTGCATCCGTTGCGACCGCGTACGACCACAGGATGTCGCCGCGCGACGGGCGGATCATCATGAGGAGCCCGGCGCCCCGCGGCGCGAAGCAGATGTCCGCGAGCCCGTCGCCGTCGGCATCGCCGGCTGCGAGGACGCGCGGCGGCCCGGGCGCATCGACGGAGAGGGGCAGATCGACGACGCCGGCGGGCGCGAGGTCCGGGAGCCGCAGGATCCGGAGCCGCTCGCCGTTCCTCGCGGGCACCGCGACGTCGGTGCGCCCGCGCTCCAGGAAGGCGCCCGCGGCGATCTCGCCGAGGTAGGGCTCGCCGTCGCCGCGCCAGCGTCCGGTGATCTCGCCCGTCTCGGGATCGATCGCCACGACGGTCCCCTCGTGGACACCCGACACGATGAGCGGCGGATCGCCGGCGACGATGGGTCTGATGGGCGTGTTGCCGAGGTCGAGGCTCCAGCGGAGAGCGCGCGGGAGGAAGAGCTCGAGCGGCCGCGGATCACCGGCGCCCACGTCCCGCTGCATCCTGCGGCCGTAGTGATCGCGCGCGTAGGCGTCGACCTCGTAGCGGCCGACGGGCATCGTCGTGTCGGCGGGCACGCCGAGGCGGCTTGCGAGCTTGCCGTCGCGCGCGAGCTCCACGGTGGCGCCGGGGACCTCGCTGTCGATGACGATGCGTCCAAGGCGCCGCTGGACGTCGACCTTGTAATCGCGCGTGCGCCCGCGATCGAGCCGCAGGTCGCCGTCGAATGGCGCGTAGTCGGGATGGCGCACCGAAACGGTGTGAAGCCCGGGAGGCACGGGGATCTCGCGCTCGGTCTCGATGCGGCGGCCGTCGAGCGTCACCTCCGCGCCGTCAGGCGCGCCCGTCACCCGTAGCACCGCGGGGCGCGTGGCGGCGCGCAGGAGGACGCCTGCCGAGAGCAAGGCGAGCATGAGCGCGAGCACGGCGGCCACCGGGTTGCGGCGCACCGTGCGCCACGCGCGATAGGCGAGGCTGACGGGCCGGCCGAGGATCGACTCGCCCGCGAGCCAACGGCCGAGATCGTCGGCGAGATCCGCGACCGTCGCATAGCGGCGCGCGGGCTCCTTCGCCATTGCCTTCTGCACGATGGTGTCGAGGTCCCTGGCGACGGCCGGGTCCCGCTGGCGCGGCCACGGCGGATCGACCTGGGCGACCTTCATC
The DNA here is from genome assembly GCA_046331505.1 of Acidobacteriota bacterium. GTDB lineage: Bacteria > Acidobacteriota > Vicinamibacteria > JAXLQT01 > JAXLQT01 > JAXLQT01. The sequence continues at coordinate 56,971 of JAXLQT010000017.1, read as the reverse complement.
AGCACGGCGGCCACGTCGTCGTCCTCGAACGGCGGGTGGCCGGTGAGGAGCGCGTAGAGGGTGACGCCGAGCCCGTAGACGTCGGTGCGGACGTCCATCTTGCTCTCGCCGCGGACCTGCTCGGGCGCCATGAACGCCGGCGTTCCGACGACCGAGCCCGTCATCGTCAGCTTGCCTTCGGCGGCGGTCGGGCGGGCGAGACCGAAGTCCATGACGGTCACCCGGCCGTCAGGCGACACCATGAGGTTCTGCGGCTTGAGGTCGCGATGGACGACGCCGCGCGCGTGCGCATGGCGCACCGCCTCGGCCGCGTCGCGGACCATCCGGGCGGCCTCCTCGTGCGAAGGCTTGAGCCGGTCGGCCGTCTGCCCCTCGAGGTACTGCATGGCGATGAACGGCGGGTCCTCGCCGACCTCGTAGACCGCGGCGATGTTGGGATGGGAGAGGCTCGCGGCCAGCGTCGCCTCGCGCCGGAGCCGCTCGACCGATCCGCCCTGGACCGCGTGGAGGATCTTGAGCGCGACCCGGCGCGCAAGCTCGGTGTCCCACGCGAGCCAGACCGTACCGAACCCGCCGTGTCCCAGCTCGCGGAGCTTGACGTACCGCCCGACGCGAAGCGTCGGATCCTCCTCGGAAGCGCCGACGGCGAGGGTGGCTTCGGTGGACATGCGCGGCGTGAATCTCCGGTCGGGTCGGGTGAAGGCGACGGTGGGCACGAGCGAGACGCTGGTTCCGAGAGCCGGCTTCTCGAGAAACGACCCGGCGCTTTCGTGCTCCGCGAGGAGCGACTCGACCTCCGAACGCAGCTCGAGATCGGCGCCGCAGGCCGATTCAAGGAAGGCGGAGCGGGCTGCGGGGTCGAGCGCGACGGCTTCGCGGAAGAGCTCGCAAGAGCGTCGGAAGCGGTCCGGGCTCAACGCATGCGGCGGCGCAGCTCTCTCTTGAGCCACGCGCGCGCGACGGTCCAGTCGCTGCGGACGACCGCCGAGGAGACCGAGAGCACCTCCGCCGTCTCCTCGATGGAGAGGCCCCCGAAGAACTTCAGCTCGACGACGCGCGCCTGGCGAGCATCGAGGGCCGCGAGGGCCTCGAGCGCCTCGTCGAGCACCGTCACGTCCACCTCGGGATCGGCGGCGCGGTCGACGTCATCCGAGAGGGTCACCATCGCCTGGCCGCCGCCCCGCTTCCTCGCCTTGCCCGCGCGCGCGTGGTCCACAAGGATGTGGCGCATGAGCTGCGCGGCGCAACCCAGGAAGTGCGCCCGGTTCTGCCAGACGGGCGCGCTCTCGCCGACCATCCGCACGTAGGCCTCGTGCACGAGCGCCGTCGGCTGCAGCGTGTGCTCGCGCCGCTCCCCGCGCAGGTGGCGCGCCGCGATCCGCCGGAGCTCGGCGTAGACGAGCGGCACGATGCGCTCGAGCGCCTCGCGATCTCCCTGGCGGACCTTTGCGAGAAGCCCGCTGACCTCGGAGGGAGAAGACGTCGTCATGGCATCCGTCGTGATCCTGCCGTCACCATCGGCGACGGGGAGCGCCCCGGGGAGATTACCTCAGAGCTCGCGCCCGGCTCCGCGAAGGGGTGCTCGGTGCGTTGGGGGTGGCTGGCACAAGGCGACTACGTGCCATGCGAGAACGGTACTCGATGCACCGCGAGGACGAAGTAGCGAAACATCACCATGTTGGGTGGTCGCGGCCAGTCGAGCCCTGCGAGAGCTTTTGAGGCGCGTTCGTGCCGGTGCCCGTTGACGCGCACCTCGCACGTCGGTTGAGCGCCGGGACCGGCGAACACGAACAGCTTCACGCCATTCAGGAGCTCCCGGCCGAGCTCCGCGGGCAGAGCGGAAACGATCCTGGGCAGCGGCGGGTTGTCCGTCACGTAGCGCTGCATCACGTCGATGTCGGGCCATCCGAGGATGAAGTACGGACCCGACAGGCAGTGCCATCCGGGGATGCCGAACGGGTCATCTGGCTCGAAGCTGGCGGCGTCCAGCATGAACCTCTGCCGCAAGCATGTCAGGAGCGCCGGGGCCGTCGTCCCCATCCAGGCAGCGACGGCAGTGGAGATTGCCTCGCGTCGGTCTTCCGCCCAGCCTGACGCGCAGTCCCAGATGGTCGTGTCGTCCCGCGCTCCGTTGAAGGCGAAGCCGACGTCGAGGTGGACCACGCGGGGACTTCGCCCCGTGTCGTCGCAATCGTCCACGATGCGGATCCGTGGCGAGCCGGTGGAGCAGATCGTGTCGTTCTCGATCCACCAGCCAGAGTGAACTCGGTTCAGCGCTTCTGTCAGGGCGAGGAGCGCAGCGCGGTGATCGCCGGGCGACAGGATGTCAGGAGCCCCCGCCGGAGCAGTGGAGCCCGACGCGCCGCTTGTCGGCGCGCGACTCCGCGACCGCGAGGCGCGACGCCTCGGCGAGCTCGTCGACGCCGATCCGCGACCGCGTGATCGCGACCTCTCTCTCGATCACCGTCGCGCCGTCGGGCGCGGCGGAGACGCGCTGGTGGACGCGGCCGGCCGCGGTGTCGACCGTCTCGTCGACTGGAGAGGGCGCGCATCCTGGGAGCCGCAGCACGATGCGCGTGCGGCTCGTGCCGACCTGGAGGACGACCGGGACCTTCCGGTCGTCGAAGAGGCGCGGCCCGGGCATCGCGGTGAGGGCGGGTGCGGGTAGCCAGCGATCGGGTGGCTCCCCGCGCAGCGGGTCCAGGAGAAGCGCGTGCGCCGATAGCTCGACCTTCGGGGCTGCGCCCAAGACCTCGCGTACGTCGAGGCGGTCGAACGTGGCGGCGGGGAAGATCTCGCCGAGGAGCGTCCGGATCGAGGCCTCGACCGACGACGGTGCGTCGCGCGCCATCCGCTCGATCCAGGGGACGGCCTGGCCGCCTGCGATCGCGAGCTTCACCGAGGCGTCCACGACGCCGTCCGGGCCCACCGCGCCTTCGATGGAGAGATCCCTTTCTTCCGACCCGGCGAGATCGGGGATGCGCACGAGACGTCCGCCATCGTTTCCCGTGAGGAGCGCCCAGTCGCCCTGGTCCGCCGCGGAAAGCCATCCGATCCCGCCCCGCACGACCGTGGCGTCGACGAGGAGCTTGCCGTCCACCACCGGGTCGTCCGAGGTGGCGCCGGCGGCCTTCGCAGGCAGGGCGAGGATGCAGTGGTTGAACGTGTCGGGCGTCGGGAACTCGGGATCGACTTCGAGCTCGGCGCCCGCGTGCAAGAGCACGAGCTGCCCCTCGATGCCGATCGCCGCCGCCATCTGCCGGAGGAGCTCTGCCTTGTCCTTGCAGTCTCCCCAGCGCCGCGCGAGCGTCTCGGACGCGGCGTGCGGCACCCAGCCTCCCGCGCCGATCTCGACCGCCTCGTAACGGACGTCCTGCTTGACGAAGCGCGCCAGCGCGTCGACGCGATCGCGAGGCCCTTCCATCCCCTTCGTGATCTCCTTGGCGCGGGCGGCCACCGCCGGATCGGGGGTCGCAGGCAGCGCGGCGAAGCGGCGGTACCAGGCGGCGACCGACTCCCACGTCGCATCGCCGTCCCAGGCCACGCGCAGGATCGAGAGCCCGGCCGCGCTCGGGCCGAGCGGCGCGTCCTGGCTCGCCGGGACGTCGGTTGCCTCCAGGGACAGCGACCCCGGGCCTTCCTTCACGTGCATCGTCCCGTCGGGATCGCGCAGACGATGGCGGAGCTTCTTTCCGGGCGCGTCGACCTTCACCGTGAGCTTCGTCTGGCGGCACGGTGCGGCGAGGGGGATCCCCGTCGACGGATAGCGCGGCTTCTTCTTGATCCGCAGATCGACGGCGATCGTCTGGCCGACCGACAGAGGGGGAAACGGGATCACGTCGATCCAGCTCGAGTTGTAGAGGTCGTACCCCGGCGACTCGATGCGCTGGTGCGATCGTCGCGGGACGTCTCCCACCTCGCGGCCGTCAAGGTCGAGCACCCGCGCCGTCGCGTCGAGGATCTCGTCGTCGGCCTCCATGTTGACGAGGTAGACCCGCCAGGCATCGAGGTCGCCCTGCTCCTCGAGGCGCACGCGGATCGACTCGCTCTCGACCGCGTCGTCGCCCGAGACCTCGATCCCGATGCGGTGATCGGTGATCGTCGCCGCGCACGCCGGAAGCGCGACCGCGGCGGCGATCGCCGCACGCTCAGCGGGGCGCAAGGACGAGCACCTCGGCATCGCTCGCAACCGTCTCTCGGAAGAGCGCGACCAGATCGGGGTAGGCGTCCCGACCGATGCGCGTCGCCAGCACGTCGAGACGCCGGGTGAGGACGATCCGGGAGGCCGCGGCGTCCTCGTCGAGCTTGGTCTCGAGCTTGCCCACGCGGCCGTCGACCGAGCGCAGCTTGGGCCGCGAGGCGATCTTCCAGCCGGGCGGCACACGCACGACGATCTCGAGCTGCTCGGAGTCCGGGAACGTCACGACGACCGGCGTGCGCCGCTCCGACGGGGGCAGGGTGAAGGGGTTGCGTGTCTGGGCAAACGGAGCGGCCACCGGCACGCTCGCCTCGCGGTCGACGACCTCGTCCGGCCGCTGCGCGATGGAAAACGTCACCGAGACGCGGCGTGCCTCGACGTCCTCGTCGACCGCGACCTCGCGGACGTCGAATCCCGCGAGCTTCCCCGCGAGCCACTTCTGCCACGCGTCCCGGGTGAGCTCGGCGGTGTCTTTCCAGCGCAGGCGCTCCCAGCCATGGTTTCCGGTGAGCGTCAGCGTCCCGGTTCCCGACACCACGCCGTCCGGGGCGACGGCGAGGTCGAGGCGCGCGATGCGGGCCGAGTCGACCGCTGGTGTCTGCGGCGTCTCGATCCACTCGGGCTCCTTGCGATCCACCAGAAGGCACGGCACGCCTTCGAGCCCAGGGGGCAGCGTGCCGAACGCGAGGCTCGGGTCCCCTGGATAGAGGAGGGTGCTCTTGCCGTCGATGGTCGCCTCGAGGATCACCGCGCCGAACTGCGCGGGGTTGACGATCGACGTCTCGATCTCTCCGAGCTCGCGCGGGAGCGTCCAGCCGAGAGAGCTCTCGATGCCCGCGCCGTCCAGCATGATCTGCAGCAGGAGCGCCTTCTCGAGATCGTCGCCCGCGCCCTTGGAGAGGATGTCGTCGCCCTGGCGCTGGCGGTTGGCCACGGAGAGGAAGGGCTGGGTCGTCACCTGGTCGCGCACGAACGCGTAGATCGCCCGGGCGCCCGCGAGGCCGCCGCCCGCCTCGTTCGCGATCTTCTTGCCGCGCAGCGTCGCCGTCATCGCGTGCTTGCGGGCGTACTCGTAGCCCGCCGTGCGATCGCCCTGGATCATGTGGACGAGGCTTCCCCAGCTCTCGAGGAGAGGCACCTTGCCGCCGGCGTTCGCCGCCACGGGCAGGAACGTCACGCGCGTCGCGAGGTCCGCGAAGGGTGGCGCGCCGGGCTCGTCGGGGACTGGCGGGACGTCGCCCGCGACGAGCGTCGAGGTGACGCCCGTCGCGCTACCCGCCACATCCTGCTTGATCTCGCCCGTGATCGTCTTCACCACCTCGGGCTTGAAGACGAAGCTCTTCGGGATCGTGCAGCTCACCTCGCTGTGGGCGACGGGGATCACGTCCTGGAAGTACCAGGGCTCCGGGAAGAGCACGGAGTCGAAGTAGACGCGGTAGCGGTACTCGACGATCGCGCCCGGCGCGACCTCGGGCAGCGCGAACGCCACGATGGCGCGGTCGTACTTCGCGTCGAACTTCTTCTCGAACTTCGCATCGGGCGGAAGGTCGACGACCTTTCCGTCGGGCAAGTGGACGCGTGCCTCGAGGTCCTTCATGCGGTAGAAGTCCGACGAGAACAGCGTCACCGTGCCATGCGGCTTGCCTTCCGGCTTCAGCACCTTCACGCGGGTGTAGACGTCGAGGTAGGACGAGAGCGTCTTCCCGGAGAGCTCGAGATGACCCTGACGGAAGAGAACGACGGCCGGCGCCTCCGGGAACCCCGCGACGGATGCGAGCTTCCGCTCCGCGTCGGGGATCTGAGGCCAGTCGCCGGCGAGAGCTGCGACCGGGAGCACGAAGGCGAGAACGGCAGCGATGCGCATGCTCTCGATCGTGAAGCCTACACTCCCGGGTCGGATGGCGTCGTCGAGCGCCGAGATCAGTGGCCTTTTGGCGTCGCCGGCGGGCTCGTCCTCGGCGCGCCCGGGGAGACGTAACCGAGCTGCTCGAGCGCCTTTCGCGCCTCGTCGTCGTCGAGCGGCGGTGCGCCGCCGTAGCTCCCGAGGTCGGTGATCTTGGCAAGCTCGTCTTTGAGGCGTGCCTTTGCTTCGGCCTGATCGGGCTCGGCGGCGACGTTCCGCGTCTCGCCGGGATCGGATCGCAGGTCGTAAAGCTCCTCGGCACCCGAGGACGGGCGCAGAACGTAGCTATGGCTCTCGGTGCGCAGTCCCACGTCCTTGTGCTCGAGGCGGTTGCCGGGAGAGACCACGAAGTAGAGCTGGTCGCCGTCCTCGCCATACGACGCGAGCGCGGGCGTTCCCTTGCCGGCGAGCGCGGGCGCGAGGGATTGCCCGTCGAGCCCGTCCGGAACCGGAACGGCGGCGAGATCGAGGAGCGTCGGCATGACGTCGACGAGCCGGACGAGCCAGGGCACGTGGAGGCCCTTGGGGATGCCCGGGCCGGCGATCATCAGCGGCACGTGCATCGAGGGGCCGTGGAGGTTCTCGCCGTGGAAGAAGGTGTACTTGTGCTCCCCCAGGCTCTCGCCGTGATCGGCGGTGGCGACGGTGATCCACGACCCGGGCATCTTCTTCACCGCCAGGACGAGCTGCCCGAGGCACGAATCGGCGTAGGCGACCTCCGCCTGGTACATGCGCCGCCCGTGCTCGAGGTCGCGCTCGGAAAGAGAGAGCTTCCCCTCGCGCAACGCGACGACGGTCTCCTTGTTGACCTCGAACGCGCCGCGATAAGCCGGGTCCGCCTGGTCGCGGAACATGCTCGGCGGCCGGTAGGGGACGTGCGGATCGTAGAGGTGGACCCAGAGGAAGAGCGGTGCCGCCGAGGCGGGGCGCGCCGCGAGGTAGGCGCATGCCCGCTCGATCGTCGCGCGGGCGCGACGCTCGGGAGGGTGGCGCTTCAGCAGCGAGAGCGCGATGCGCGCGGGCGTCGCCAGGTAGATCTGCTGGCTCACGGGGTCAGGCACGAGGAGCTCCTCGTAGGTGTCGAACCCCACGCCGAGGCCGGACTTCTCGCGATCGAGGATCACGACCGAGACGAACGCCGCGGTGTCGTAGCCTTCCTTCTTCAGTACGGGGCGAGGGCATTCGCGGAGAGCTTCGCGGGGACCATGTTGTAGCGGCTCCCGTGCCGCGGCGGGTCCAGGCCGGACAGGAGGCTCGCGTGCGATGGCGTGGTGAGCGGCGCCTGGGAGTAGGCGCGCTCGAAGAGCGTGCCCTCGCGGGCGATCGCGTCGAGCGTGGGCGTCTGGACCGGGCTCGACCCGTAGGCGGACACGTGGTCCTGGCGCAGCGTGTCGATGGTCACGGGGAGGATCGACGGGCGATCGCCCCGCGCCGGCGGTCCCGCGGCGGAGAACTGGGGGAGAGCGGCCGCGGCGCGCCGGGAGGCCAGGCCCAGCGCGCCGAGCCCGGCGACGACGATCGCGGCGAGCGCCGCATCCTTGCGCCGTGAAGGCTTGCGGATCGTCCCGAGGATCGAGGATGCGAGCAGGAACGGGAGCGAGAGGGCGAGGCCGTCCAGGGCGGTGATGGCGGCGCGCCCGATGGGATCGCGGAACCTTCCCTGGACGACGGGATGGCGCGCGTCGATCTGGCGGGCTTCGACGTAGCCGAGGGCGAAGGCGCTCGCGATCCCCATCGCGAGGATCGCGGCAGCGAGGGCGGAGCCGGGCTGGGGCTGTTTTTTCGGGAGCCATAAGATGACAGCGTGCGCCGCTACGAGATCTTCAGCGCGAAGAAGCGCCTCCTGACGCGCGCGGCCGACACGCTCCTTTCCCCCTTCGGGGTCACGAAGTCTACCGACAAGCCGGCCAGCGTGAAGAGCCTGCTCCTGTGCCGCACGGCCTATCTCGGAGACGTCGTCATGGCGATGCCCGCGCTGCGGGCGTTTCGCGCCGCCTTCGCGGGCGCGAGGATCACCCTCCTGACCTCCGAGGCTGGCCGGGCCCTGCTCGCGCCCGAGGGCCTCGCCGACGAGATCCTCTGCTACGAGCCGCCGTGGTTCTACGGGCGGCGATCCGGGCCTGGTCGTCGTGGCGCGCGATCTGCCGCGAGCTTAGGTCGCGGCGCTTCGACCTCGCGGTCGATCTGCGCGGCGACCTGCGCGAGATCGCGCTCCTCTTGCGGCCGGCGCGGGCGCGGCGGACGCTCTCCTACGACTTCGCGGGCGGAGGACCGCTCCTGACCGACGTCGCCTCGTTCACGGAGCGCAAGCACAAGATCGACCTCATGCTCGACCTGGCGGCGCGGGCGGGTGCCGCCGACGTCGCGCCGCGCTTCGGCATCGGGGTGCGAGAGGCGGGCCGCACCGAGGCGCGGCGGCTCCTGCTGCGCGCGGGGATCGAAGGAGCGTACGTGCTCGTGCACCCAGGGACGCGCGTCCCGCTGAAGCGCTACGCCGCCCTCGAGGCGGCCGCGGCCGAGCTCGCGAAGGGATTGCCCGACGGGGTGGCGCTCGCGTGGCTCGCGCCGGATCGCGCGGATGCGTTTCCAGGTCCGCGCGTGGATGGCGCCGGGCTCTCGGTCGACGGGCTCGTGGAGATCGTGCGGGAGGCCAGGCTCCTGCTCTGTCACGACTCGGCGCCCTGGCACGTCGCCCAGGCGGTCGGAACGCCGGCGGCGGCGATCTTCGGGCCGAGCAAACCCTGGGCGACGGGACTCTATCCGGGCCGGAACGGGCTCGCGATCTCGCTGGACCTCCCTTGCCGCGATCTCTGCGACGAGGCCGTGTGCCGGTACGGGAAGGTCGAGAAGCAGTGCCTCGCGGAGCTTGCCCCCGCGCAGGTCGCCGGGAAGGCGCGCGCGCTCCTTCCGGTCGGTGTGCTAAGGTAACGGGCCCGAAACGCATGGGAAGAAAGACACGCAAGGCCAAGGCGGCGAAGGCCGCGCTCGCGGAGGCGGCGGGAACCTCGGACGCGACCGTCACCGTGACCGCGAGCGGCGTCGCGCCACGCTCTCAGACGGCTCCGGCGCGCGCCCCCGAGAAGACGCTGATGGAGACGCTCGACGGCTCCACGTCGGCATCGCAGGTGCTCGGCATCGTCGCCCTGATGAGCTTGATCCCGACCGCCATCTGCTTGCTCGTCAAGTACGCGATCGTCCCGGCGCTGTTTCCGGGCTGGTAGTCGTGCCTAGTTCAGCGTCCCAGAAGTAGCTTCCCGGGATCGCCGAGGACCGGACGACGCGAGACGCGCCGCCCATCTCACTTCCGTGACCCGGGGGGTGACGATCAGGCCGGGCTTGCGAGGAGCCGACGCAGCGCGGCGCGGGTGGCCCCGAGGCCGACGACCATCCCGAACGGCGGGAGGAGGAGGATCGCCGGCAGGACCCCGGCCTGGCGGATCGCCAACGCGAGCATCGGCAACGTTGCCGGCACCAGCGAGGAGGCGAGCGCCCGTGTCATCCCGAGGCCAGCGGCGGCCACGAAGCCCGACGAAAACCCGAGGAGCGCTCCCTCGACGACGAACGGCCCGGCGATGAACGCCTCGGGAGCGCCCATCACCTGGAGGAGGGCCACCTCGTCCGCGCGCGCCACGAACACGAGCTTCACCGTGTTGCCGATCATCACGACCAGCGCCACGACCAGGATCGTCCCGAGGGCGAGAAGGACCAAGAGCGCGATGCGTTCGAGGAGGGTGAGCCTCTCGATGAGGTCGACCTCGGATGCCACCTCCTCCACTCCCTCGAGGCCGCGCAGGGCGTCGGCGAACGCGGTGGCATCTTTCGCCGAGAGCCGCGCCACGACCACCTCGTACGATGCGGGGAACGGGCTCTCCGCGAGCGTGGAGGTGTCGATCGCGTCCTTCATGCGGCGACGCGCCTCCTCCCGGTCCACGAAGACGAAGGTGCGTGTCTCGGGGCCGCGAAGGCGCGCCTCGATGCGCGTGCGGTCGCCGGCGCTCGCATCGTCATCGAGGAACACGACCAGCCTCGCCGACGCGCGGAGCTGCCGCGCGTGGCTCCAGGCCGAGACGCCCGCGGTCGCGAAGGCGCCGAGCAGGTAGAGCGGCGCGGTCAAGCTGAGGATGGCGAGCGCCGCCGCGCCGCGCCGCCGCCCCATCGACGCGAGAGCTGCCGACGCGAAGTGGTCGTAGGGCGGCGGAAGCCTCAGGAGGGCTCCCCTCCCTCGATCACGCGGCCGCGCTCGAGCACGATCCGCCTCTTGCCGAACCGCTGCATGAGTGCGGCATCGTGCGTCGCCACGATGACGGTCGTGCCGTGCGCGCTCGCTCCCTCGAGGAGCTGCATGATCTGCAGCGAGAGCTCCGGGTCGAGGTTGCCGGTGGGCTCGTCGGCCAGCAGGAGGTAGGGCTCCACGACGATCGCGCGCGCGATGGCGACGCGCTGCTGCTCGCCGCCGGAGAGCTGGCGAGGGAGGTTCGAGAGCTTGTGCTCGAGGCTCACCTGCCGGAGCGCCTGGATGGCGCGCCGCCGCCGCTCGGCGTGCGGCTTTCCCTGGATCAAGAGGCCGATCTCCACGTTCTCGAGCACGGTGCGGTAGGAAAGCAGCCGGAACTCCTGGAAGACGATGCCGATCTCACGGCGCAGCGCCGGCACATCGGAGGCCGGCATCGTCCCGATGTTGCGGCCACCGACGAGGATCTGCCCGCGGGTCGGCGCGATCTCGCGATAGAGGAGCTTGAGGAGCGTGCTCTTTCCCGCTCCGGACGCGCCGGTCAGGAAGACGAACTCGCCCTTGGCCACGTTGACCGACACGTCCTCGAGCGCCGTGAAACCTCGGTCGTACTCCTTGTGGACGTGGTAGAGCTCGATCACGGCGCGACGTGCGGATGTTACCGTCGTAACATCGCGGCATGGGGCGCGAGCCAAGGCTCATCGCCGCCAGCAAGCTCCTCGCCTATCTCCTGCGCCACGATCCTCACGCGATCGGGCTCGCGCTCTCACCGGAGGGTTGGGCCGACATCGACGACCTCTGCTGCCGCGCGCTCATGGTCACGAGATCGATCGCGACCTCCTGCTCCACGTCGTCTCGTGGGAATCCCAAGCGCCGTTTCGAGGTCGACGGGGAGAGGCGAAGGGTGCGCGCGCAGCAGGGCCACAGCGTCGCGGTCGATCTGGGCCTCGCGCCGCGCGAGCCGCCACCGATCCTGTACCACGGCACCGTGGAGCGCTTCCTCCCCGCCATCCTTCGCGATGGTCTCTCGCGGCGATCTCGCCGGCACGTCCATCTGTCGGCGGAGCAAGACACGGCCCTCGCGGTGGGCGCGCGGCGCGGCACACCCGTCGTGCTGTCGATCGACGCGGGTCGAATGCACGCCGGAGGCCACACGTTCTTCCTCTCCGGCAACGGCGTCTGGCTGACCGAGCACGTCCCTCCGGAGTTCGTCAGCGTCCCGTCTCCCCCTCGCCCGCCGGTCACAGAACGGCGGAAGCGGCGGGCGTAGGATACGGATCATGCCGGAGCTCGTCTTCCCCAGGCAGGACAGTGGGGAGATCCCGGACGTTCGTTCGTTCTTCGCGTTCTTTCCTGCCCACCTCGCCACCCGGCTGGTGCTCGGGCGCGAGCGGCGGGCGCCGCCCTTCGCCGAGCGCGAGAAGGCGGCGCTCCTCTTCGCCGACATCTCCGGCTTCACCGCGCTGACCGAGCGGCTCCAGGCGCGTGGACGCGAGGGCGCCGAGGAGATGGCCGCGGTGGTCACGCGGGCGTTCCGTCCCGCGATCCGCGCCGTCGAGCGCGCCTCGGGGAGCATCATCAACTTCGGAGGCGACGCGATCTTCTGCATGTTCCCGGGTGACGGATGCGTGCGCCGCGCCCACGCCGCCGCGCGCGAGATCGCCGCGGCGTTCGAGAGGGGCGGGGTGGTGCAGACGAGCGCGGGACCGGTCCAGCTCGTCCTGTCGCAGGTGCTGCACTACGGTCCGGTCCTGGGGCTCCATCTCGGTCGCTTCGATCGCCGCCATTACCTGGTCGCCGGTCCCGCCGTGATGGCGCTCGCGCGCCAGGAGTCGCGCACGACCGCGGGCGAGCTTCACCTCTCGACCGCCGCGGGGCGCGAGCTCAAGGTGGAGGAGTCGGCCACGGCCGCAACCCAGGCTGCTCCCGATCTCGAGGAAGAGATCGACCCGATGACCGACGGCGAAGGGACGATCGGCCTGGTCCCCTACCTGCCGGCGCACGTCACCTCCCAGCTCGGCAGGTTCGAGGGCGAGTACCGCCGCGCGACGATCCTCTTCATCGAGACCCGGGGCTACCGTCTCGCGGCGGCGCAGCGCTTCCTCACGAGCCTCTACGAGGTGCTCGAGGCGTTCGAGGGAATCCTCATCTCGAGCGATCTCTCGGAACACGGCGCGAAGTGGCTCTGCGCCTTCGGCGTCCCGTCGGCGCACGAGGACGACAGCGAGCGCGCGGCCCGCGCCGTGCTCGGCCTCGCCGCCCAGCAAGGCGATGCGATGCGCGCGGCGCTCCACTGCGGGACGGTCGTCAACGTCTGGGTCGGGACGAGCTGGAGGCGCAGCTTCGAGGTGATGGGGGACGTGGTGAACACCTGCGCGCGCACGCTCGGGAAGGCGTCCTGGGGAGAGGTGCTCATCACCGACGTCGCGCGCCAGGCGCTCTCCGGCATGGAGACCGCGCCGCGCGGGCTTCACCCTATGAAGGGCAAGGCAGAGCCGGTGGCGCTCCATGCGCTCGTGCGCGCGCTCCGGACGGTGCGACAGGTCAGCGTGAGCGCGCGTCTCGTGGGACGCGAGACGGAGATGCACGAGCTGACGGAAGCCATCCTCTCGGCCGCGTCCGGCAACGGGGACGTGCTCGGCCTCAAGGGCGACGCTGGCATGGGCAAGAGCCGCCTCAAGTGGGAGGCGACGAAGGTCGCGACCGACCAGGGCTTCGACGTGATGGAGGGACGCGCCGCATCGTTCGCCGGCAAGCCCTACCAGCTCCTCTCGGATCTTCTCGCGAGCGCGCTCTCGCTGCGGCTTCGCCCGACGCGCGACGAGATCCTCGCCGGCGTCGCCTGGGAGGTCGAGCGTCTGGGCCTTTCCGCGACGGACCGCCACCACCTCGCCGAGGTCCTGGGCGCGCGCTACGACGCCTCTCCCCTGCCCCATCTCGATACGCGCGCGGCGCTCCTCAACAACATGCTCGCCGCGAAGACCTACCTCTTGGCCCGTTCCCGGGAGAAGCCGATCCTCGTGATCTTCGAGGACGCCCACTGGTCCGACGAGATGTCCCACGAGGCGGTCGAGCTCCTGTGCCGTTCCGCCGGGACGGCGCGCATGCTCGTCCTGTTGCTCTACCGGCCGGGATTCACCGCGCCTCCCGAGACGCGCGAGATCGAGATCTCGGAGCTGCCCGAGGAGGCGGTGGGCTCGATGGTGGAGGATCTGCTCGGGAGCGTCCCTCCGGAGGTGAAGGAGCTGATCCTCGATCGCGCCGACGGCAATCCCTTCTACGTCGAGGAGCTGGCGCGCCACCTCCAGGAATCGGGCCGTCTCACGCGCGAGCAGGCCGACTGGGAGATGCTGCGCCTTCCGGGAGACCACGAGCTTCCCGACGGCGTCGACGCGCTCCTGAAGGCGCGCCTCGATCGCCTCTCCCCGGCGGGGCGCCGCGTGGCGCAGCTCGGATCGGTCATGGGCCGCATCGTTCCCATGGCCGTTCTCGAGCACCTCGACGGCCACCGCGGGGATCTCGCCCTCGGCGTGCTGGAGCTCCTCGGCCAGGAGATCGTGTTCGAGCGGCAGTCCGGTCCGCAGCGCGAGCTGATCTTCAAGCACGCGCTCACGCGCGACGTGGCGTACGGCACGATCCTCGTGGCGCGGCGCAAGGATCTCCACCGGTCGGTGGCAAAGGCGATCGAGGAAGTGTACGCGTCCGAGCTCGACCCCCACCTCTCCGAGCTCGGCTATCACTGGGAGGCCGCGGGCGACCGCACGCGCGCCGAGGAGACATATCTCGCGGGGGCGCGCTCCGCGAAGGCGCGCCACGCCGTCGCGGACGCGGAGCGTCTCTACCAGACGTTCCTGAAGCTCGCCGAGGCGCCGGGCCGGCTGCGCGTCGCGGCGCGTCGCGAGCTCGGGGGCGAGATCCTCCAGCCCCAGGGTCGCGCGGCGGAGGCGATGGCGCAGCATCGGCTCGCGATCGAGGAGGCGCGATCTCTCGGGGATCGCGAGCTTGCCGCCGACGGATTGACGGGCCTCTCGTCGGTCCTCCGGGAGACGGGACGGCTCGCCGAGGCGCAGCCACTCGTGGAAGAGGCGATCGCGATCTACCGCGAGCTCGAGCTAGAGAAGAGCGAGGCGACGGCGCTCAACCGCCTGGCGCTCCTCCAGCAGGACCAGGGCCGCGTCGGCGACGCGCTCCAGCTCTTCCGCCGCGTGCGGGAGCTCGCCGCCCAGCTCGGCGATCGGCAGCTCGAGGGGCTCGCGCTCGGCAACCTCGGAAGCGTCGAGCACCAGCTCGGCCACATGGACGAGGCGCGCTCCCTCTACGAACGGGCCGTCGCGATCGATCGCGAGGTCGGCGACCGGAGCCTGGAGGCCACCGGCCTCATGAACCAGGCGGTGATACACCACGAGCAGGGGCGTCTCCCCGAAGCGTGGGCGATGTACGAGCTGGCGCTCTCGATGTACCGGGAGGTGGGCGACCGGCGCATGGAAGCCATCGCCCAGGGAAACTGCGCGCTGGTGCTTCACCAGCAGGGGCGTCTCCCCGAGGCGCGGGCGCTCTACCACGAGACCCTCGCGAGCCTGCGCCGCGTCGGGGACCGCAGGTTCGAGGGCATCGCGCTGCACAACCTCGCGAGCCTCGCCCGGGACGAGGGTCTTCACGACGAGGCGCGCCGGCACAACGAGACGGCGCTCGCCATCCTGCGCGACGTCGGCGACCGGCGGTTCGAGGCGATCACGCTCTCCCGCATCGCCGAGCTCGACGCGTTCGAAGGGCGCCTCTCCCAGGCGCGCGCGGGCTACGAAGCAGCGCTCGCGATCCACGTGGCTGTCGGCGACCGCCGGTTCCAGGGGGTCGCCATGACCGGGCTCGCGGGGCTCGCGCGCCTCCAGGGAGACCTGCGGGGAGCCCGCGAGCTCACCGCGGCGGCGCAGTCGATCCTCGAGGGCGTCAACGACCGACTCGAGCTCGGCCGTTGCCTATGCGAGCAGGGACACATCGCGCTCGCGCTCCGTGAGGATGCGGCGCCGCTTCTCGAGCGCCTGGAGGCCATCGTCGCCGACATCGGCGCGTCGTCCGAGAGCGGCCTCGGCCACGCCGCGTCGCAGCTCCGGCGCGCCATCGACGCAGCCGCGGCGGGCGAGCCGCTCCTCTCCGGCCAGGCCGCCGGGGACGTCCCGGACGCGGTGCGCCGCGCGGTCGATCGGAGCTAGTTCAGCGTCCCAGAAGTAGCTTCCCAGGATCGCCGAGGACTGGGCGACGCTGGCGAGGCGCGCCGACGACGCATCCCGTGTTGGATTCGGAGGAGGCGCAACCGACGCCAGCGGCGTCCAGGGCCGGCGAGGCTGGGGAGCTACTTCTGGGACGCTGAACCAGTGCCAGTCTCCTGTCGCAAGAACACTGGAATGGATTCAGCGGTCGAGCGCCGCCTTCCCCACGCCGAGAGCGGACCAGGCGCTGCCGGCACCTGGAGTTCCGTCGACGCGGAAACTGGGTGATGTTGCTCCCGCTCGACTGCTGGGTATGATCTTCGTATGCAGAAAGCCCGGCTCACGGTCAGCGTTCGCCGCGAGGTGCTCGCCCGGGCGGAGCGCCACGTCAGGCACGGCAAGGCGAAGTCGGTGAGCGCTTGGGTGGACGCGGCGATGGAGGAGAAAGCGCGCCGCGAGGATCTCGCAGCGCTGCTCGCCGAGATGAGGGCGGAGTCGAGGGCGCCGGGGGCAGCGGACGAGGCATGGGCAAGGGCAGTGCTCGGCCTGTAGTCCTCGATACCGGCGCGCTCATCGCCTTCGAGAGGGGCGACTCCAGGATCCGGAGCCTGGTGGAGCTTGCCATGAGGCACGGGGGCGTTCTCCACGTGCCGGGCGGCGTGGTCGCGCAGGCATGGCGCGACGGCAGGCGCCAGACTCGCCTGGCGCGCCTCCTGGCTTCCGGACTCGTGCAAGTCCAGGCGCTGGATGGCGACGAGGCACGAGCCACGGGGGTCGTCTGCGCGCAGAGCAAGACAAACGACATCGTTGATGCGAGCGTCGTCCTGCTGGCTCGACGACACAGAGCCCCCATCGTCACGAGCGATCCCGACGACATCTCCAGGATCGATGCCAGCGTCGAGGTCATACCATGCTGACATCGCCGAGCACGCCTGTACCGACGCGCCGCCCTCGAGAGGCTCCGGCGGTCGCCTCGTCGAGGCACCGGCGCGCCGCGGGCGCGAGTCCCTGCTCGTGGTGGAGGATGGCGGTGGAGACCAGGAACGTGGGCGGCGCCGCCTCGTAGCCGAACCTCGCGATGAGGGCGAAGCCCGCCGTCAGCGCGTCGCGGGCCTCGGTGAAGCGCCCGCACTCCAAGAGCACGACGCCGAGGCCATGGAGCAGCGTGCCGCGAATCCCATCCGTCCCTTCCCTGGGCGCGCCGCCGAGCAACGCGATGGCCCGCTCGTAGCAGTCGCGGGCCTCGTCGGTGTGGCCAAGGACGTGGGACGCCGAGCGCGAACATCGCGCGCCGGTCAGGCGCGTCCGTCAGGCCAGCGCACCGCGCCGGGCATGATGGGGGTCCTGCGCGAGTATCTTGGCCTGTGGGAGATTACTCGCGAGTGTTTTCGACCGGCGGCAAAGAAGCCCGCGTCGGGCTAGCGGACCTCGGCGCGCGCCAGGGCCTCGACGACCTTGACGGTCGCGCAGATGTCCTCGCAGCCGAAGCCCATCGCGCGCGCGGCCTGGTAGATCTCCCGGACGGCGGCGCCGCCGGGGAGCGGCATCGAGAGCTCCGTGCCCGCATCGAGGGCCAGGCTGAGGTCCTTGTGCATGAGGTCGATCGAGAAGTGCGTGTCGAAGTCACGCTTTCGGATCGCGTCGCCCTTGAAGCGAAAGTAGGGCGAGGTGTAGCCGCTCGCCATCACGAGCTCGATGATCGTCTCGGGATCGAGGCCGGCCTTCCTTCCCATCACGAGCCCCTCGCAGAATCCCTCGAGCATCATCGAGATGATGAGGTTGCCGATGAGCTTGAGCTGGTTCGCCGCGCCGTCGCCTCCCGCGTAGATGACCTTGGTTCCCATGGTCCCGAGGAGCTCGAGGAGCTCGTCGTGGAGCGGGCGTTCGCCCGAGGTCATGATGACGAGCGTTCCTTGCTCGGCGCCGAGCTTGCTTCCCGTGACGGGAGCCTCGAGGAGCGTGGAGCGCGCCTGGCGCACGAGCGCGTGGAGTCGCCTTGCGAAGATCGGCCCCACGGTGCTCATGTCCACGAAGCGCGTGCCGGGACGCGCTCCCGCGAGAAGCCCCTCCGGTCCTGTGTAGACGTGCTCGACCGCGGGCGGATCGGCGAGCATCGTCACCACGACGTCGGAGGCGGCGGCGAGGTCCCGGGGCGTCGCGGCGACCGCGGCGTTCGGGCGGAACGGCACTGCGCGCTCGGCGTTTCTGTTCCATACGGTCAGAGGGAAGCCCTTGGCCCCGACGTTCCTCGCCATCCGTGAGCCCATCAGCCCCAGCCCGGCAAACCCGACGCGCTGCTTCATGGATCCACCTCCCGGCGCGATGATACGTTGGAGGGATGGGGCCGGAGCTCGCCGGGATGACGGTGCTGGATCCCTCGGGGACGGTGCACAAGCTCGCGGACCAGTGGCGCGAGCGACCGGTCGTGCTCGTGTTCCTGCGCCACTACGCCTGAATGTTCTGCCGCGAGCAGGTGGCGCAGTTGCGCCCCAGGGTCGGAGACATACGGAGATTGGGCGCGGAGCTGGTGCTCGTCGGCAACGGGAGCGCCGCCCAGGCCGCGGCCTTCGTGAAGGAGCAGGGGCTCGACGTTCCCGTCTTCACGGATCCGTCGCTCGCGGTTTACAAGGCGGCGGGACTCGCACGCAACGTGCTCGGAGTCTTCGGCCCGAGCTCGGCGGTTGCCGCCGCGAAGACGACGCTCAAGGGCTTTCTGCCGACCGGCATCCAGGGCGACGCGCTCCAGCTCGGAGGGACCTTCATCGTCATGCCTGGCGGCCGGATCCCGTGGAGCTACACCGCCAAGCACGCGGGCAACCACCCGACGCCCGACCAGGTCATCGCGGCGCTCGGCCGCGTGCTGGCCGCGTGACGCTCGGCGTCAGCGCGACTCGTAGACGGTGAGCGACGGGAGCTCGATGGCCGTCAGGAACCCTCCCTTGCCGCATCCCGTGTCGATGGCGACGACGGCGGGCCCGGCCCAGAGATCGTCCGGATCCTCCGGCGTGAAGGTGGAGAGCTCCGGGGGCAAGAGCCGCGTCACGGTGTGGCCGACGACGACGCGCTTGCCGCGGTACTCGGCGAAGAACTCGCGCGTCCGGAGCCAGAGCATCGGCCGCGGCGCCTCCACCTTGGACGGATGGAGGAACGCGCCGCCCGACGCGCGGATGAGCCCCGCGTGGACGTAGATCGCGTGGTCGTCCTCCCAGAAGAACGGTAGCCCTCTCATCCATCGCACGACGTCGTCGGGGAAGAACGCCCCCGAAAGGAGGGCGCCGCGCTCGTCCTCCTCGGGCGCGTCGCCCTTGCGCGCCGGCGCCCCGCCCCAGAACGATCGCAGCGTCGCGAGGCAGCCATTGCTCGCGGGCAGCACGAAGTCGTCCCATCCCTCGTCGAGGACCCGCAGCCAGGCATCCTCGTGGTTTCCCCGCAGCGCCACGATGCGCGCGGCGGTGCGCCATGCCATCCCGTGGGCGACGAGATCGACGACTCCGGCGGAGTCAGGGCCTCGATCCACGTAGTCTCCGAGGAAAACGACCGTGTCGTCCGCATCGAGCGGCGGGAGCCTGTCGAGGAGGACCTCGAGCTGCGCGCGATCTCCGTGGACGTCGCCGACGGCGAAGGTCCGGCCAGACATGGCCTCACTCTACACGGCCCCGATCGACCCGATGCGTTATCGCGGCTACGGCGACTGCATGACCAAGAACGTAGCACCCGACGGGTCGCCGAGGATCGCGAAGCGACAGGCTCCGGGCACGTCCATCGGTCCTGCCACCACGCGCCCGCCGAGCGCTCGGGCGCGGACGACGCTCTCCTCGCAGCTCGCGACACCGAAGTAGACGTTCCAGGCGCACGGGACCTTGCCCCACTCCTTCTGGATCGGCATCAGGCCGGCACGGGATCGATCGTCTGCCTTGAAGATCGTGTACGGACCGTTCGGGACGCGGGTCTCCACGGCCGTCCAGCCGAGGAGCGCTGCGTAAAAGTCCCTGGCGGCGTCCACGTCGTGCACCACCAGCTCGTTCCAGACCATCGAGCCGTCCTCGCCGGCGATGCCCGCGCCGATGTGGCCGCGCGGCTCCCAGAAGGCGATCGTCGCTCCGGCGGGATCCTGGACCATCAGCATGCGTCCGATCCCTTCGACGTCGAACGGGCCCACGAGGTCCGGGCCGCCGCGCGCGGCGGCGCGGGCGGCGGTGCGATCCGCGCTCTGGACGTTGACGTAGGAGAGCCAGCAGGGCTCGGGTCGCGACGAGCGGTGGATCCCGGCGACGTCCCGTCCGCGCAATCGCATCAGCGCGTAGCCTCCCTGGGCGCTCGGGACGTCGAACGCGCTCCATCCGAAGAGCTCTCCGTAGAACCGCTTGGCGCCGTCCACGTCCCTGGTGTTGAGCTCGGGGAAGCAGAACGCGCCTGCGGGAAAGGACATCGTCTCCATCGGCGCCACCATATCAGCCGGTCGCGCGCTTGTAAGACCGCTCCCGAACCGGGACACTTGTCGCGTGGATCCGCTCTCGATCGCCGGGCTCGCCTTCGTCGTCGTCGTGTTCTGGGTCCCGGCGGCGGGGATCGTCACGGCGTCCGTGGTCGGGATCCGCCGCGGGCGGCGCCGCATGCGCGACGGAACGGGATCGGGCAAGAGCGTCTTGCTCGCCGCGGCCGCCCTCCTCGTGTCGATGCTCCTCAGCGCCGGAGGGCTCTTCATGCTCTGGGGCTATGCGATCGGCACGGGGCTCGGCGGCTACACGCCTCCGCTGGAAGCAGCGTTGTTCTCCGTCGCGACGCTGTCGCCGGCGCCGGCGTCGTTCATCGCGGGCGCGGGGGCGCTCTCCTGGATCGTCGTGGCATGGATCGCCTGGCGGCGTCGCAAGCCTGACGCTTCCTGACACGGGGTGACGCGGGCCTGGCAGGACGCCCGCGGCCGCTCGCTACGCTCGCCGCATGCGCACAAGACAAGCGGCCGTCGTCGCTCTCTCGATCGTCTGCTGGCATCGGCTCGGCGCGCAGGGCTTCCTCCCCGCGCCGCCCCACCACTCCATCGAGGAGCGTCTCGCGTCTCGCCTTTTGGACGCTACGGCGGGCGACCGCCATGTCCTCATCGTCTTCCAGAATCCCGGGGAACTGTCGTCGAGCCGCTTCGAGGAGATTCTGCGCATGGATGCCGAGATCTCCCGCATCGTCCACGACGGCTACTACGCGATGACCGTGAGCATGCGGGATGCGGGGGCAGCGGAGCTCGCGCGCAGGCTCGGCGCGGAACCGGCTGCGATCCCGTGCCTCGCCGTGCTCGACGAGCGCGGGACCCGGATCGCCCTGGTGCCCGCAGCGACCTTTGCGAAGGACGGCTGGTACGACACCGTGCCCATCGAGGCGTTCCTCTCCCGAAACGTGCCGGAGACGGTCGACGCCGAGCAGATCCTCGCGCAAGCCCTCGGGAGCGCCGCGGCGTCCAGGAGGATGGTGTTCCTGCGTATCGGGGCCCCGTGGTGCGGGTGGTGCCACGAGCTCGAGTCGATGCTGTCGGAGCCGGCGATCGCGTCGATCCTCGATCGCCACTTCGTGGCGGCGCGGATCGACGTCGAGCGGATGCGAGGCGGCACAGAGGTGAGCGACCGCTTCATGCCCGCCGGTGCGGGGCTCCCGTGGTCCGCCGTCATCGATCCCGCCGCGGAGGCACGTCGTGCGGGCCTTGCGGGCTATCCGATCGCCAAGAGCGACGTCGAGGAGCTGCTCGACATGCTCTCGGGAGGCGCCCGTGGGAGGCTCGGCCAGCAGGAGCGAGCGACGCTGCGCCGCGAGATCCTGGCCCACAACGCGCGCCGAGCGGCCGAGCGTCCCCTGCACTGATGGAACCACGCAGTCCGTGCCGCCGTACCTATCGTCCCCTATCGGACTCGGATATCCTTGATGACCGACCCTGCCACCCAGTCCATGCTTCGAGGCCAAACCAAGCCCCAGATCCGGCTCCATCCCGCGGCGCCCATGTGGGCGGGCGACGTGCCCTCTCCGATGGTGCCCCAGCCCAGGACGGGATTCGCCGGTCTGATCGGCGGGCTCCTCTCGAAGGGAACGCGCGCCCCGCGCGTGACGATCGAGCGACAACCGTTGACGCCGGGCGAGAAGGCGCTCTTGCGCGTCGTCCAGCCCGGGCCCCTCGAGCTCAAGGACTACGTGGTCCTCTTGATCTGCGAGGAAGCTACGGACGATGGTACGACCTCCCGCCGGCGCTACCTCCAGTTCCTCCTCACGACCGGACCGATCCGGATTCCATTCGGGAACCCCCTCGATCGCGTGCTCTCGATGGACATCCCGGCCACCGCGAGGCCGAGCTCGGCGACGCCGGGCAGCGAGGTCGACTGGAAGCTCGTGCTGCGGGGCGAGCTCCCCGACAAGCACCGCATCCAGCACGAGTTCGCGCTGGACGTCGGACCGCTTCCGGGCTGGTCCGCGCTGGGCCCCGCCTAGCCAGCTAGATTTCGCTGCGCCAGAGCGCGATGCCGCCCGTGATCCCGGCGGTGTTGTCGACGAGGGTGGTGTCTGCGGGGAGCTTCAGCTTGAGCTTCTTCGCGTTGCCCCCGCCGATGTAGAGGTGATCGAAGGTCACGAGCGTTCGCAACGTGTCCAGAGCGAACTGGACGCGCCGGTTCCACTTCTTCGCGCCGATCTTCTGCTTGGCCTTGTTGCCGAGGAAGAGGTTGTAGGTCTTCCCCTTGGCGAGAGGGTGATGGGCGAGCTCCAGGTGCGGCATGAGGCGACCGTCCTTGAAGAGCGCCGAGCCGACGCCCGTTCCGAGGGTGATCACGAGCTCGAGACCTTTGCCCTTGACGACGGCGAGGCCCTGCATGTCGGCATCGTTCAAGAGGCGGACGGGCTTGCCGAGGTCCCTGGAGAGGGCTCCCGTGAGATCGAAGCCCCGCCAGATCTCGTTGCCGTAGTGGGGGGCGGTCAACACCTTGCCATCGCGGACCACGCCGGGGAAGCCGACGGAGACGCGGTCGTAGCCGGACAGCGGCTTCACGAGCTTCGAGAGCGTCTTCACCATGACGGCGGGCGGGCACGGGTAGGGCGTGTCGACGCGGACGTGCTCTCCGATCATCTTGCCCTGGGAGTCCAGGACCGATGCCTTGAGGCCGGTGCCTCCGACGTCGATGGCAAGCGTCTTGGCGTCGCTCTTCTCTTCGGAACGCGCGGGCATGGGTTTCTCCTTCTTCCTGAACCGGCGAGACGATCCGCCACGAAACGTGCGGGCGGCGATGGAGATCCCGCCGCGGGCATCTTATCTCTCCGTAGCTACGGCTTCGGGATGCGGATGGTTTTCGAGATCATCAGGCATCCCGACGCGAAGAAGGCGAGGGTCAGGAAGTGGACCTGCTGGCCGAGGACGGCTCCGCTCGCGAGCGGCCCGCCCTCGCGCGACGAGCAGCAGGAGCGGGAAGATGCTGAACGTGATGGGCGTGCCCTCGAAATAGCGGACCTTGCCTTCGGGGCCCGAGAGGGCCGCGGCCGTGACGTTGTAGCGTGCAAGCCTCGATAGGCCGCAGCACGAGAAGAAGAGGAGGATCGCCCGGTCGAGCGGCGCATCGAGGCCAGAGGCGAGCGCAATCGCGGCCGGCGCCACGCCGAACGAGATGACGTCGGCCAGCGAGTCGAGCTCCCGTCCCATCGAGGAGGCGGTGTGGCGGAAGCGCGCGACGCGGCCATCGAGGAAGTCGAACACGACCGCCAGCACGACCAGGATCGCCGCGATCCACAGGTCCGAAGCGCGCCGCGGGGCGTGCCGGACGGCGTCGATCGCCTGGAACACGGCGGCCACACCGCACGCGCCGTTGCCGAGCGTGAAGAGGTCCGCAACGTGGAACCCGCGGATCATCGAGAAGTGGGGAGCGGTGGGGGTGGTCATCGAAGCCTGACTCCCGCGTGGACGACCTCGAGTGCGAGCCAGACGACCCCCACGCCGAGGAAGACGCGCATCGTGATCCGGACGCCGAGAAGCGCCAGGTTGTGGATCGGGAACGGGAACCGCCCCGGCCTCTCGGGAGGATGGCGGCCGTGCAGCAGTGCGACCGACATCACCGAGAGCGCCACGGCGACCCGGAAGATCGAGCGGCGCGCGCTGACGGGCACGGGCTCGAAGCCGAGCGCGGCGAGGGCGCCGAGGAGGAAGTAGCCTGAGACCGGAACGAGGATCCCGATGCGCAGCACGGTGGCATGGCGTGCGACGAAGCCGAGGAAGCGGTCGAGCGACGCTGCCTCGCTCTCGCACACGACGAGCTCCGGCACGCCCTCCATCGCGATCGGCGCCGCGCTTCTCGGAACACCCGCGCAGTAGAGGCAGCGGTGCCGGGCGCGCGCGTACACCCAGCGGCTCGCGACGGCGCGGTGGGCGACGATGACCGCGGCCGCGAGGCCCAGGCTCGCTCCCGGTCCGAGGGGCATGCGGAGCATCAGGAAGAGGGTCGCCGGGATGAACAGGAAGAAGCCCACCCCGGCAATGCGATCGACCGTCACTCACCTAAGATGTCACCGAAGTGCCCGGCGCGAAAGACGTCCTCTCCCTCATGCCGATTGATCAGAGCGCGTCGCCATCGACGAAAGGCCCATGACCGCGGAGACGGGCCACCCGCTGCCCCAGGTCGCGGACGGGATCGCGGGGCTCACGATCGCGGGCCGGTACCGGCTCGTCCGGCTCCTCGGCGCCGGGGCCCTCGGCGAGGTATGGGTCGCGCGCGACGCGCTCCTGTCGCGAACGGTCGCCGTCGAGATCGCCGGCCAGCGGTCCGATGGCGAGCGGTTCCTGCGCGAGGCGCGCGCGCTCGCGGAGCTCCGCCACCCGAACGTCGCCATCGTCCACGACGCGGCTCACGACGACACGGTGGGCGTCTTCGTCGTCTTCGAGCTCGTCGACGGTCAACCGCTCTCGGATCTCCTTCGCTTCCGGCCGCTCCCTCCCGCGCGCGTCGTCGTGCTGGGGCAGCGCGTGGCCTCGGCGCTCGCCGCGGCCCACGAGCGAGGCATCGTTCACGGCGACCTCGGCACCGCGAGCGTCCTCCTGAGCACCGAGGGCATCATCAAGGTCGCCGACTTCGGGGTCGCGCGCCTCGCGTCGAGCGCGCCATCCCCGGATGGCCGGAGCGCTCTCGCGATCGCGGCCGACGTCCGCGCCCTCGGAGCGATTCTCTTCGAGGCGCTGACCGGATCGCCGCCCGATGGCACGGGCGTGCTCCCCGAACCGGTGCGCGCGACCGCGCCGGATCTGTCGCGGCTCCTTCGCGAGATGCTTCGCCGCGATCCTGCCGAGCGTCCGGCCGCCGAGGCGGTGAAGGAGGACCTCGCGGGGCTCGAACGCGGTGGGGGCCTGAAGCGGCGTGCCGGCCGGAAGCTCTCTCCGCTGCCCCTTGCGCTGGTGATCGCGGCGATCGTCCCGCTCGTGCTCGGCAGGTTGCTCGTGGCAACGCCCCCGAGGCCCACGCTGCCCCCGGCCGCCGCGCCTGAGGCCGAGCCTCTGGCCCGCCGCGCGATCTCCGTGCGCCACCTGGACGCGGACGGCTGGCCCGAGCACTTCGCCGCGGTCCGGCCCGTCCTCGGAGACGTCCGTCTCGTGAAGGAGCCGGATGGGCAGCTCCGGATCGAGGCGAGTCAGGGAGACGCCGATCGCGCCGTCTCCCTTCTCGCGGTGCTCGATGCCTTCGGGGACACGCGGTTCTCGGACGGCCCCAACCTCTTCGTGGGTCAGCGAGGCGCGATGCGGACCGTGACCTGCGACGCGCGGGCCTGCCCGGCACGGGCCCTGCTCTTCGTCGCTTCGCAGGCGCTCGCGTGGCCCGTGGTGTTCGACGACGAGGAGATCGCCGATCGGCCGCGCGACGCGGTGATCTCCGGCGTGCCCTGGGATACGGCCCTCCAGGCCTTGCTCGAGGGCGCGGACGTGCGCGCCGTCAGGTTCGGACGCGTGTGGCTCCTGACCTCGCGGTCGCGCGCGCTGCAGATCGAGAAGGCCGAGCCTCCGGTGGGCTGGGTCGGTCGCGCGCCCGCGCGCGCGCTCCAGCAGATGGCGGTCGCGCTCGCCTCCGCCAGGAGCGACCGCGGCGTCATCGCCGTGAGCGATCGACTCGGCGCCGTCCTGGTCGCCGATCGGATCGACGCTTTCGCCGGATACCGCGCGATATGGTCCGCGCTCGCGGGCAGCCCGGAGCGCGTCGAACCGTTCCCGGAGCGGCGATCCTGGGCGGCCCGCCGGCGACGATCCCCGCGCGCTCGAGGGCGAGCGGTTCACGAGCGCGGTTCTGATGGAGCCTTCGGACGACGTGGCGGAGGCCATCGGCCGCCGTCGCGGCCTCGTCCTCGTCCATGAGGAAGGGGACGTCAGGCTGGAGCCGCCGGACGCATCCCCCGTCGAGGTCTCGATCGTTCTCGAGCACGAACCTGTCGCGACCTTCGCCCCGTTCCGCGCCTGCCTCACGGAAGCGGGAGAGCTCGCGATCGACGAAGCGTCACGGACGCTCTCGATCCGGGACGTCCCGGAGCGCGCGCGGTGGCTGCGCGACTTCGCCGCTCGCGTCGACGCGATGGGAGCGGAGACGTCGTGACGCGCCGTGGAGCCCTCCTGCTGTTCGTCATGGCCGGATGTGCGCCGCCTCCAGCCCCGCCGGCCGTGCCCGTCACCCTTTCCGGTGAGACGGTGAGCGCATGGGTCCGCCGTGCCGCGGCGGAAGAGCCCGCCGCCCGCGCCGTCTTCGAAGGCGCGGACCCGCGCGTATTGCCGGTGCTCGTTGGCGGCCTCCAGGCGCCGGACGAGAGCGTCCGCCGGGGTAGCCGCAGCGCGCTCCTGGCGATGAAGGAGCGCGTGGCGCCCGCCGAGGCCGAGCTTGCGCTGGTCGTCGAGCGCGGCGCTCCCGAGGCCTCCGGCGCCGCCGCCGATGTGCTCGCGTGCGAGGGACGACGCGGCATTCACGCCCTCTGCGAGGTGCTACGCGTCCGGGGCGCGACCGATCGCGGCCTCGGACTGCGCATCCTGCGCGCCATCGCGGGCGGCGGTACGGCATCGCTTCGCGGGGACGACGCTTCGGTCGCGCGCTCGGCGCTCTTTGCCATGCTCGACGACGACGATGGCCGCGTGCGCGAGAGCGCGCTCGCGCTCCTGCCGATCGTCGGCCCCGGCGACGAGCCCGAGCGGATCGAGGTGATGGCGACGCTCCTCTCCGACGGCGACTTCGGGGTCCGCGGCGCGGCCGTGGACGCCATCGCGTCCGTCGGAGCCCGCGCGATCCCCGTCCTCGAGGACGTCGCCGCCAGCGAGTCCGCGGAGCGCCGGCGCCAGGCGATCCGCACGCTGGCGAAGATCCCGAGGTCGCAGCGGACCGAGTCGCGACCGGCCGACGACGCCGATCTCGCGACGATCGTCTCGGCGGTCGCCGGAGGGCTGGACGATCCCGTGGCGCTCACGGCGGCGTTGAGGGCGGTCGCGGCGAGCGGTGGGCCGGGCGTCGATCACGCGTTTCCGTCTTCCCTGATGGAGCTGGCGCTCGCGGCCGAGCGCGAGCCGTCGCTCTGTAGCCGCCGCTTCCAGGCCCTCGTGGGGTCGGCGCTCGCAGCGGTCGACGGCGAGGCCACGCTCACCCGGATGCTCGAGAGCGGCGATCGCGACGAGCGGCGCGCGGCTGCCGCGGCAGCGGCCGGCATCTCCGGCGCCACGGACGCTCTCGAGAGCACGCTCCGGCGCCTCGAAGACGACGCGGATCCGGTGGTCCGCCGGCTCGCGGGCGCCGCCCTCGCGAGGGCCTGCCCGTCGTGATCCTGGGCGCGCACGAGTCCACGGCTGGCGGGATGGACGGCGCGATCGACCGGGCGCTCGCCGATGGCGCGGAGGCGTTCCAGGTGTTCGCGACCTCGTCGCGGCAGTGGTTGCCCCGCGCCCTTCCGGGAGACGACGTGCGCCTGTTCCGGCAGCGCGTGAAGGAGTCGGGCCTCGGACCCAACGCGGCCCACGCGAGCTACCTCATCAACCTCGCGTCCTCGAGCGCCGTCATCCGGAAGAAGTCGGTCGTGGCGCTCGCGGAGGAGGTGCGCCGGTGCGCCGCGCTCGGGATCCCGTACGTCGTGCTCCACCCCGGATCCCACGGCGGCGACGGGGAGCCCGAGGGCGTGGCGCGCGTCGCGCGCGGGATCGATCTCGCTCTGTCAGGTGCCGAGCGGGGCGTGACGATCCTGCTCGAGAACACGGCTGGCCAGGGCGACTGCGTCGGCCACGAATTCGCGCACCTGCGCGACATCATCGGCGCGTCGCGAAGGAGCAGGCGCCTCGGGATCTGCTTCGACACCCAGCACGCGTTTGCCGCGGGCAACGACCTGCGGACCGCCGAAGGCTACGACGCGACGTTCGCGGCCGTCGCGCGCACCGTCGGGCTCCGGCGGCTGCGCGCGTTCCACCTCAACGACAGCAAGCGCGAACTCGGCGCGCGCGTCGATCGCCACGAGAACGTCGGGCGCGGGTTCCTGGGCCTCGAGCCCTTCCAGAGGCTCGTCAACGACCCTCGCTTCACGCGGATCCCTGGCTACCTCGAGACCCCGCCGCTCGCCGGCAAGGAGTCCTTCCGGAGGAACCTCGCGATCCTGCGGTCGCTCGCGGGGACTCGAGGCGAATCCCGGAGCCGGCACTGATGGAGCGGCCCGGTGTCGGGCCATGGGAGGCACGGACTTCGTGCTCGACGCGAGAGTCGGTCCGGCACTCCGTCCCGCTACAATACTCACTCGCCATGAGCGCCGCCGAGAAGCCCGACGCGCCCATTTCCGGGACCGAAGAAGAACACACGCTCCAGCGCGTTCGGCGGGAGAAGCTCGCGCGATTGCGAGACCTCGGCGTCAATCCCTACCCCTACCGCTTCGACGCCTCGCACTCGCTCGCGAGCCTCCGCGAGCTCCACGGCGCATCGGACACCGAGAAGCTCGCCGCCGAGAAGCCGGCCGCGCGCGTGCGAGGGCGCATCCGGACGTTCCGGCCGCAAGGCAAGGCGGGCTTCGCGGACATCGTGGACGGATCGGGCAAGGTCCAGGCGTACTTCCGCAAGGACCAGCTCGCCGAGATCGAGTTCAAGGTGTACCAGGAGCTCGACATCGGCGACTTCGTGGGCCTCGAGGGCTTCGTCTTCAAGACGCGGTCGGGCGAGCTGACCGTCCACGTCGAGAAGCTGACGCTGCTCGGCAAGTCGCTGCGGCCGCTTCCCGTGCCGAAGGAGGAGCTCCGGCCCGACGGCCAGCGCGTCGTCCACGACCGCTTCGCCGACAAGGAGCTGCGCTACCGCCAGCGCTACGTCGATCTCATCCTGAACCCCGAGGTGCGCTCCGTCTTCCAGAAGAGGACGGCCGTGATCAGGACGATCCGCCGGTACCTCGACGAGCGCGGTTTCCTCGAGGTGGAGACGCCGATCCTGCAGCCGCTCTACGGCGGGGCGACGGCACGCCCGTTCACCACGCACCACAACGCGCTCGGGATGACGCTTTACCTCCGCATCGCCAACGAGCTCTACCTGAAGCGGCTCATCGTGGGCGGCATCGAGCGGGTCTACGAGTTCGCGAAGGACTTCCGGAACGAAGGGATGGACCGCTCGCACAACCCCGAGTTCACCATGCTCGAGCTCTACCAGGCCTACGGTGACTACGGCGACATGATGGAGATCGTCGAGAGCGTGGTCCCGCTCTGCGCCGAGGAGGTCTGCGGGACGCGGCAGATCGTCTACCACGAGCAGCTCATCGACCTCTCGCCGCCCTGGCCGCGGCTCCCGATGATCGAGGGCATCAAGAAGCACGCGGGCATCGACATCAAGGGGATGAGCGAGGAGGAGCTGCGCCTGGTCTGTCGCGAGCACCACATCGAGGTCGATCCGCGCATGGGCGCGGGCAAGCTCATCGACGAGATCTTCTCCGCGAAGGTGCAGCCGCACCTCGTGCAGCCGGCGTTCATCACCGACTACCCCGTCGAGACGTCTCCCCTTGCCAAGCGCCACCGGAGCGATCCTTCGCTGACCGAGCGCTTCGAGGCGTTCATCGCCGGAAGCGAGATCGGCAACGCGTTCTCGGAGCTGAACGACCCGATCGATCAGCGCGAGCGGTTCCGGGCGCAGATGGAGCTCAAGGACAAGGGCGACGACGAGGCGCAGGTGCTCGACGAGGACTTCCTGCGGGCGCTCGAGTACGGCATGCCCCCGACGGGCGGGCTCGGCATCGGCATCGACCGGCTGGTGATGCTCCTGACCGACGCGCCGTCGATCCGCGACGTCATCTTCTTCCCCCAGATGCGTCCCGAGGAATAACTCCTCGCCATGCCCTCTCCCTCCCGTGCCCGCATCCGGCGGCGTACCAGGATCGCGTGAAGCCATCGCGCTTCCGCTGGGAGCTCTGGGTCGCGGCGCGGTACCTGAGGGCGCGCCGCAAGCAGACCATGATGAGCGTCGTGACGCTCATCTCCATCGGCGGCACGGCCGTGGGCGTGATGGCGCTTCTCATCGCCCTCTCCCTGATGAGCGGCTTCCAGAACGACATCAAGGTCAAGATCCTGGGAAGCAACGCGCAGATCCTCGTCTTCCCCTGGGCCGACGAGAACATGAAGGACTTCGAGGCGGTCGTCGATCGCGTGAAGCAGGTCCCGGGCGTGATCGCGGCGGCGCCGGTGATCTACCAGGGCGGGATGGCGATCAACGAGCGTACCGGCTCCGAGGCCGCGGTCACCGTGAAGGGGATCGTGCCCGACCGCGAGGTGCTGGTCACCGACATCGGCAACGCCGTCATCCGTAGCGACAGGGACGAGCACGTGCCGGGAAGCGAGCTCGCCGACCTCGCCGCGCCGCCGCGGCCGGGCCCGTCGCCGATCGTCCTTGGCGACGAGCTCGCCAAGGAGCTCGACGTCCTGCCCGGCGACTCGGTCCGCATCGTCTCGATGCACGTGGTCTCCGGGCCGTCGGGGTTCGGATCGGCCCATCCCGCGAACCGCATCTTCCACGTCTCGGCGCTCTTCCACTCGGGCATGTGGGACTACGACAACGAGTGGGCCTACATCGGGCTTCCCGTCGCCCAGGAGTTCTACCGGATGACCGACCAGGTCACCCTCATCGAGGCCCGCGTCGGCCACCCGGACGATGCCGAGGCTATCGGGGCGCGCATCAAGGAGACGCTCGGCCCGCGCTTCAAGGTCCAGACGTGGCAGCAGATGAACAGGCCGTTCTTCTCGGCCCTCAAGATCGAGAAGCTGCTCCTCTTCCTGGTGATCAGCCTGATCGGAGTCGTGGCGGCGCTCAACATCGCGACGACCCTGACGATGACCGTCATGGAGAAGGGGCGCGACATCGCGATCCTCATGGCGATGGGCGCGAAAGGGAGGGCGGTGCTCCGGATCTTCCGCTACCAGGGGCTCATCATCGGCACGGTCGGGACGATCCTCGGCGTCGTGCTCGGCATCCCGACGTGCCTGGTGCTCGACCACTACCACCTGATCCGGCTCTCGCCGGAGGTGTACTACATCACCTACGTGCCCTTCCGCATCCAGTACCTCGACTTCACGCTCGTGGCCTTCTCGGCGATCGCCGTGAGCTTCCTCGCCACGATCTACCCGGCGCGCCATGCGAGCCGCCTGTCGCCGTGCGAGGCGCTGCGCTATGAATGAGCCCTCCCCCGTGGCGAGCGCGGTCGCGCCGAGCGCGCCGCTCGACCCTTCCGCGATCGTCGTGGTCGACGCGCTCCACAAGGGCTACGCGTCGCCGGGCGGCACCTTCCTGCCGATCCTGAAGGGCCTGAGCCTCCAGGTGTCGGCGGGAGAGATGCTCGCGATCGTGGGAGCGTCGGGCGTGGGGAAGAGCACGCTCTTGCACGTCCTCGGCACCCTCGATCGTCCCGACTCCGGCCGCTACCTCCTCGGGGGCGCCGACGTCCTCGCGCTCACCGGAGATTCCCTCGCCGCGTTCCGGAACGAGACCATCGGCTTCGTGTTCCAGTTCCATCACCTCCTGCCGGAGTTCACCGCGCTCGAGAATGCTATGATGCCCGCTCTCATCCGGGGCGAGCCCTGGAGCAAGGCGAAGAGCATGGCCATCGACCTGCTTACCGAGCTCTCCCTCGCATCCCGCGCTCCCCACCGTCCGAGCGAGCTGTCGGGCGGGGAACAGCAGCGGGTCGCCATCGCGCGGGCCCTCTGCAATCGCCCGCGCCTCTTGCTCCTGGACGAGCCCACCGGCAACCTGGACCGGAAGACCGGCGACGGCGTCTTCGCGCTCGTCCGACGGCTCGCCTCGGACCTCCGGGTCGCGGCGATCCTGACCACGCACAACGAGCGGCTCGCCGGTGAGTGCGATCGGACCTGTCGCCTGGAAGACGGCCTCCTCGCCCCCGTGGAGCCGGAAGAGGCAGGACTTGCGTCCAGTGGCTAGAATCTACGTCTTCGGACAGACCCCCCCGGCGTTTGCCGGCGACCGTCCTCATCATCAGTGAGTAGAGACCAGGATGTTTGAACAGTACACCGAGCGAGCGAAGCGGGTCCTTGCGTTTGCCAAGTACGAGGCGAGCCAGATGGGCTCCGACACCATGCAGACGGAGCACATCCTGCTCGGGCTGATCCGCGAGGCCGAGGACATCATCCTCAAGCTCTTCAACAAGTGGAACATCGATCCCGAGGAGGTGCGCCAGGAGATCGAGATGATGTCGACCTTCCAGAAGCGCAAGTCCGCGCCGGTGGAGATCGCCATCAGCCGCGAGGCGCAGCGGGTGCTCGCCTACGCCGTGGAGGAGAGCAAGAACCTGCTTCACAAGTACGTGGGCACGGAGCACATCCTGCTGGGCCTCCTGCGCGAGGAGCAGAGCATGGCCGCGCGGATCCTGAGCCAGAAGGGGCTCCGCGTCTTCACGCTCCGGGAGGACATCGTCGCGTTCCATCGCGAGAAGGCGCTCGCCAAGGAGAAGGAGAAGCTCCCGTTCCTGACGGAGTTCTCGAGGAACCTCACCGAGCTCGCCCTCAAGAAGAAGTTCGATCCCCTGATCGGACGCGAGGAGGAGCTCGAGCGCGTCATCCAGATCCTGTCGCGCCGCACCAAGAACAACCCCATCCTGCTCGGCGAGCCCGGCGTCGGCAAGACCGCGATCGTCGAGGGTCTCGCCTGCCAGATCGTGGAAGGGGACGTGCCGCTCGCCCTCGCCGACAAGCGCATCCTCGCCCTCGACCTCTCGCTCGTGGTGGCGGGCACCAAGTACCGTGGACAGTTCGAGGAGCGGCTGAAGTCGATCATCAACGAGCTGATCGACAACGACAAGATCATCCTCTTCATCGACGAGATCCACACGCTGATCGGCGCCGGCTCGGCGGAGGGATCGCTCGACGCCGCGAACATCCTGAAGCCGACGCTCTCGCGCGGCGAGATCCAGTGCATCGGGGCGACCACCCCGCGCGAGCATCGCAAGTACATCGAGAAGGACCGGAGCCTCGGGCGCCGCTTCCAGCCCGTGAAGATCCAGGCGCCGTCCGAGGATCAGACGCTGCAGATCCTGAGGGGCGTTCGCGGCCACTACGAGACCTACCACGGCGTCCGCTACGACGACGAGTCGATCCGCGCGGCGGTCTTCCAGTCGAGCCGCTACATCACCGACCGCTTCTTCCCCGACAAGGCCATCGACGTCATCGACGAAGCCGGCGCGCGCGTGAAGCTCCGGGGCGACGCGACGACCCAGCGCCAGCGGAAGCTCCAGCGCGAGCTCCACCTCACGATCGATCGCCTCGATCGCGCCATCGCCCAGAAGTCCAACGAGGAGGCGGTCATCCTTCGCGACCAGGAGAAGGACCTCCAGCGCCGCATCGCCGACCTCAATGCCGAGGGGCACCGCCGCGAGAGCACGGTCTACGTCCACCGCGAGGACGTCGAGAGCGTCATCAGCAAGTGGACCGGGATCCCGATCCAGACCATCAAGGAGGACGAGCGGCTCAAGCTGCTCCGGATGGAGGACGAGCTCCGGAAGCGCATCGTCGGCCAGGAGAACGCGCTCACGGTGGTGAGCCGCGCGATCCGCCGGTCGCGCGCCGGGCTCAAGAGCCCGCTCCGTCCGGCGGGCTCGTTCATGTTCGTGGGTCCGACGGGCGTGGGGAAGACCGAGGTCGCGCGGCGCCTCGCCGAGTACCTCTTCGGGTCCGAGAAGGCGCTCCTGCGCTTCGACATGTCCGAGTACATGGAGAAGCACTCCGTCGCCAAGCTCATCGGGTCGCCCCCGGGCTACGTGGGGTACGAGGAGGGCGGCGTCCTGACCGAGCGCGTGCGCCGGAACCCCTACTCGGTGATCCTCCTCGACGAGATCGAGAAGGCCCACCAGTCGGTCTACAACCTCCTCCTGCAGGTGTTCGAGGATGGGCAGGCGACCGACAGCTTCGGAAACGTCGTCGACTTCAAGAACACCCTCATCATCATGACCAGCAACCTCGGGGCGCGCCACATCGAGAAGCGCGGCAAGCTCGGCTTCCGGAGCGACGCCCGCGACGAGCAGCGGCGCGAGATCGAGGAGACGGTGATGAAGGAGATCAAGTACGCCTTCAACCCCGAGTTCATCAACCGCCTCGACGAGATCGTGATCTTCAACCCGCTCGCCGAGGAGGAGCTCTACCAGATCGTGCGCCTGATGATCGACCTCCTGAACGAGAACCTGAAGAACAGCAACCTGAAGGTGCTCGCGGGGGACGACGTCGTGCGCTGGGTGCTGAAGAAGACGGAGAAGGAGCGCAACTACGGCGCGCGGCCGCTCCGGCGGGCGATCGAGAAGTACGTCGAGGACCAGATCTCCGAGACGCTCATCAAGAACGGGATCAAGAGCGAGGCCATCATCGAGGTGTACGTCGACGAGGCCGAGGCGCTCGCGTTCCGGGAGGTAGGAGAGGTCCAGGTCGTCCAGGGCTGACCCCTGCGACCCGGTTCTCCCGTCCCTTGACCGTCCGGATTCGCGTCCGTTCCCGCGCGCGCGGGAGAAGGCGGCCACCCGTGAGGCTCCGCATCGCCAAGGCCGCGGTCCGCCGGACCCTCGCCGCGCTGCTCGCGGTCCTCACGATCCAGGCGCCGTCGCCGCTGTTCGACGTGGCCGCCGAGGCGGCGTCGCAGGACACGGTGGAGCGGGTCGAGGTGGAGGGCAACCGCCAGTACGGGCGCGAGGTGATCACGCACGCGGCGCGGCTCCAGCCCGGAGACCTCATCGACGAGAGGCGCCTGAAGAAGGCGTTCGACGACGTCTTCCGCACCGGCTTCTTCGAGGACGTGACACTGTCGATCGCCGACGGCACCACCGGCAAGATCGTCGTGATCTCGGTCGTGGAGAAGCCCATCGTCCGCAACGTCGAGTTCAAGGGCAACAAGTCGATCACACGGAGCAACATCGACGACAAGCTCAAGGAGGCGTCGATCACGCTGCCGACCGACGCGCCCCTCGATCGCAAGAAGCTGAAGTCGATCGAGGACGTGCTGAGGAAACTCGCGGACGAGAAGGGATATCGCATGGCCGATATCCGCCTCGATCTCGAGGACGTCACGCCCGGCGTGGTGAAGGCGGTGTTCAAGATCGACGAGGGCAGCAAGGTCCGCATCAACGACGTGGAGTTCAAGGGCAACGACGTCTTCGGGCAGACGCGCCTCAAGTACACGTTCAAGAAGACGCGCGAGCACTGGTGGCTTTCCTGGCTCACGAGCCACGACATCTACAGCGAGAAGACGTTCGACGAGGACCTCGAGAAGCTGCGCGACCTCTATCTGAACCACGGCTACATCGACGTCAAGATCGGCACGCCGAAGATCGAGACCTACGACTACAAGGTCACGCGCAAGGGCAAGGTCAAGAGGCGGATCAACATCGAGATCCCCATCGAGGAAGGCGACCAGTACGACGTCGGCGCGATCACGGTCGAGGGCAACAAGGAGTTCGAGTCCGAGAAGCTCCTCAAGATGGTGCCGCTGCGGGAGGGGCACACCTTCTCGAAGGAGCTCCTCACCAAGGGCCGCGACGCCATCGACGAGGCGTACGGGCGCAAGGGCTACTACAAGGTCTTCACGAACCCGAGGCTGAAGCCCGTCGAGGGCAAGAAGGTGGTCGACGTCGTTCTCGAGATCACCGAAGACAAGATCTTCTACCTG
The DNA here is from genome assembly GCA_046331505.1 of Acidobacteriota bacterium. Taxonomy (GTDB): domain Bacteria; phylum Acidobacteriota; class Vicinamibacteria; order JAXLQT01; family JAXLQT01; genus JAXLQT01. The sequence goes on along the minus strand of JAXLQT010000017.1, from coordinate 21,297 downwards.
CGATCGATCGAGTTCAAGGGCAACGAAGCGACGCGCGACAAGGTGCTCCGCCGCGAGGTCCTGCTCGAGGAGGGCAAGGTCTTCGACACGTCGAAGTTCCGCGACTCGATCCTGAAGATCAACCAGCTCGGCTACTTCCAGGTGAAGGACGCGCCGGAGATCAACGAGGTCCCGGGATCGAACGAGGTCGACGTCGTCGTGAAGGGAAGCGAGACCGGTCGCAACGAGATCAACCTCGGCGGCGGCTACAGCCAGTCGCTGGGGTTCTTCGGCACCCTCTCGTTCGCCACGCGGAACTTCCTTGGCCGCGGGGAGACGCTCGGGATCTCGGCCCAGACGGGGGCCAAGACCAACACCTACCAGCTCTCGTTCGCCGAGCCGTGGCTCTTCGACCGGCCGCTCTTCGCCGCGAGCGACGTCTACAAGCGCAAGGTGCGCTACCCCGACTTCGACCAGGAGAGCCGGGGCGGCGACGCCATCCTCGGGTCGCGCCTGAGCAACTTCGCGTCATGGAGGCTCCGCTACAGCCTCGCGAACGTCGACATCAACCAGCGCGGGAACACGCTCGGGATCGTGTTCAACCCGAACCCCGACCCGCAGATCGAGGATCCGGACGCCAAGCGCCGCAAGGAGCTCTTCAACACGAGCGGCCTGACGTCGAGCATCACCCCGATCCTCATCTTCAACACCGTCGACAACCCCTTCGAGTCGACCCGCGGCCTCTACATGTCGTTCTCCACCGAGTACGCGCCCAAGGCGTTCGGCGGCGACTTCACCTTCGTGAAGCCCCAGTTCGAGGGGAGCTTCTTCCTGCCCGTGAACCGGTTCCCGCACGTGCTGGCGACGCACCTCGAGATCGGCTGGGTCGAGGGGCTGAACGGCAAGGAGGTCCCGGTCTTCGAGCGCTTCTTCCTCGGCGGCGAGCGCTCGATCCGCGGGCTCGAGGCGCGCAGCGTCTCGCCGACCGACAGCTCCGGCGCGCGAATCGGCGGCAACAAGATGATCCTGTTCAACCAGGAGTACGTCATCCCGATCGGCAAGAGCCCGCTCAAGGGAGTGCTCTTCTTCGACGCCGGCAACGCCTTCGACGACGACCAGAAGCTCGACATCACGGACCTTCGCATGACGACCGGGGTGGAGCTACGGATCACGCTGCCGGTGCTCGGCCAGCCGCTGCGGTTCATCTACGGCTACAATCTCGACCCCCGCGGCGACGAGAAGAAGAGCGACTTCCAGTTCACCATCGGATCGAACTTCTGATCCGCGTCCGGCGCGCCACCAGGGGTCGACAAAGGAGCAACAGATCCGGCCATGCCTAAGCACCTCGTTTCGGAACCACGCTCACGCTTCGCGTCCGCCATCGCCCAGTCGCCCCGCGCAGCGCTCGCGCTCGGGCTCGGCATCGCCCTGCTGGCGGGGTTGCCCGCACGCGCGCAGAACGCCGGGAAGCTCGCCGCCGTGGACATCCAGGAGGTGCTGAGGGAGTCCGAGGCCGGCAAGGCCGCGCTCGCGAGGCTCGAGGACGCGAAGAAGAAGAAGCAGACGTTCCTCGACAGCAAGCAGAAGGAGCTCGAAGACCTCCAGAAGCAGTACAACACCGCCCCGCTCTCGGATACGAAGCGCGACGAGCTGGAGACGAAGATCCAGGCGCTCATCAAGGACGTCAACCGCTTCAAGGAGGACGCGCGCCTCGAGCTCGAGAAGGCCGAGGAGGCCGAGCTGAAGAAGCTCCAGGAAGAGGTCCTTCCGCTCATCGACGAGATAGGGGCGAAGGAGGGGTACGCCATGATCTTCGTGAAGTACCAGTCGGGCCTCATCTATCTCGACTCCTCCCTCGACCTCACCAAGACGCTCATCCTGCGCTACGACGCGGCCCGCAAGGCCGGGACGCTGCCCAAGCCGAAGCCCGACGCCGACGACGGCAAGGGCCTGGCACCGAAGGCCGACCCGAAGAGCAAGTGACATGGAGCTTTCCGCCGGGCAGCTAGGCCGGGCGGTGGGAGCGAAGGTGGAGGGGGACGCGGACCGCCGGATCACCGGAGTCGCCGCGCTCGGTGACGCCGGTCCGGGCGACCTGTCCTTCCTCGTGAATCCGAAGTACCGCGACCAGGCGAAGACGACCAGGGCGGGAGCGCTCGTGCTCGCGACGAACGAGTCGGAGATCACGGCGCCGGCGGTCCTCCGGAGCAAGAACCCCTACGCCACGTTCGCGCGGGTCGTCCGCCTGTTGCATCCCGAGCCGCAGGGCACGCCGGGAGTGGCGGACGGCGCGCGCGTGGACGCTTCGGCGCTGCTCGGCGCGGAGGTCGAGATCGGACCCAACGCCGCGATCGGGGCCGGAGCGAAGGATCGGCGCGCGCACCCGATCGGCGCAGGCGCCGTCGTTGGTCGCGGCGTCGTCATCGGCGAGGACTGCCGCGTCTTCCCGAACGTCACGCTCTACGATGGAGTGACCCTCGGCAGCCGCGTCGTCGTTCACGCCGGCACCGTCATCGGCGCCGACGGCTTCGGCTTCGCCAAGGAAGCCGGCCGCTACCTGAAGGTGCCCCAGGTGGGTACGGTGGTCGTCGAGGACGACGTAGAGATCGGCGCCAACTGCGCCATCGACCGCGCGGCCCTCGGCCGCACCTCGATCGGCCGCGGAACCAAGATCGACAACCTCGTCATGATCGCGCACAACTGCACCATCGGGCCCGACTCCGTGCTCGTGGCGCAGGTCGGCATCTCGGGAAGCGTCTCGATCGGCGCGCGGGCCACGCTCGCCGGGCAGAGCGGCGTCGCCGGCCACCTGCGCCTGGGCGACGACGTCATCGTCAGCGGCAAGTGCGCGGTGTTCAAGGACCTTCCCGACGGATCCTTCGTCAGCGGGATCCCGGCGCGCCCGCACCGCCAGTGGCTCCGACGGGAAGCCGCCCTGAACCGCATCGAGGCCGATCGGCGCAAGGCGCCGGGCGGCCGCCGGAGGAGACAATGACGCTCGAGATCCGCGACATCCTCAAGATCCTGCCGCACCGATACCCGTTGCTCCTGGTGGATCGCATCCTCGAGATCGAGGACGGCAAGCGCATCGTCGGGATCAAGAACGTGACCTTCAACGAGGAGTTCTTCCAGGGCCACTTCCCTGGAAGCCCCGTGATGCCCGGCGTGCTGGTCGTCGAGGCGATGGCCCAGGTCGGCGGCGTCCTGCTCCTGCGGCAGGTCAAGGAGGACCTCGCCGGGAAGCTCATCTACTTCATGGGGATCGACAAGGCGCGCTTCAGGAAGCCCGTCGTGCCGGGAGATCAGCTCCGCCTCGAGCTCACCGTCCTGCGTCTCAAGGCGCGCGTCGCCAAGATGCGCGGGGAGGCCTTCGTCGAGGGTGCGCTCGTCGCGGAGGCGGAGTTCCTCTCGACGCTGGTCGACGCCGAGAGCGGCAAGAGCGCCGCCGATGCGGGCGGGGCCCCGTAGCGTGGCCATCCACGCGTCCGCGGTGGTGGACCCGACCGCTCGTCTCGGGGACGGCGTGGCCGTCGGGCCGTTCTCGGTGGTCGGAGCGGACGTCGAGATTGGCGCGGGGTCGATCATCGACAGCCACGCGGTGATCGGAGGGCCGACCGTGATCGGCGAGCGCTGCCACGTGTTCCCCTTCGCGTCCATCGGCCTCGGCCCCCAGGACCTCAAGTTCAAGGGCGAGCCGACGCGCCTCCTGTGCGGTTCCGACAACATCTTCCGCGAGTTCGTCACGGTCCATCGCGGGACCGTCGGGGGCGGCGGCGTCACCTCGATCGGGAGCCGCAACCTCTTCATGGCGTACGCGCACATCGCCCACGATTGCCAGATAGGCAGCGACACCATCTTCGCGAACGCCGCGACGCTGGCGGGCCACGTCACCGTCGGCGACTTCGCGACCGTCGGCGCCTCGTCCGGGGTCCACCAGTTCTGCCGCGTCGGCAACCACGCGTTCATCGGCGGCTACTCCGTCGTCGTGAAGGACGCGCTGCCCTACATGAAGTCCGTCGGGAACCACGCCCGGGTCTTCGGCGTGAACACCATCGGTCTCGAGCGCCGCGGCTTCGGAAAGGACGCCATCGCCGCCATCAAGAAGGCCTACCGCATCCTGTTCCAGAGCAAGCTCAACACGTCGGGCGCGGTGGCGCGCATGCGGGAGGAGCTCGCGGACAGCACGGAGGTGCGCTACCTCGTCGAGTTCATCGAGTCGTCCGAGCGCGGCGTCGTCAAGAGGTAGCCGTGCTATCCGTCGCGGTCGTCGGATTCGGCGCGTTCGGAAGGAACCACGCGCGCGTCTACGGCACGCTCCCGGACGCCCGGCTCGCCGCGATCGTCGACCCCGATCGATCCGCGAGGGCGGAGGCGGAGCGTCTCCATCCGGAGGCTGCGATCTTGGAGAGCATCGACCTGCTGGGGCCGATCGATGCGGCGTCGATCGCCGTGCCGACCGAGAGGCACGCGGCGATCGCGGAAGGCCTCCTCTCGCGCGGCGTTGCTTGCCTGGTGGAGAAGCCGATCGCCCCGTCGATCGCCGAGGCGGACCTCATCCTCGAAGCGTCGCGGCGCCACGGCAGGCCCGTCTTCGTGGGGCAGCTCGAGCGGTTCAACCCGGCCCTCCTCGCGGCGCGGCGGGAGATCCACGATCCGCGCTTCATCGAGGTGCACCGGCTCGGGAGCTTCTCACCTCGTAGCCTCGACATCGACGTCGTGCTCGACCTGATGGTCCATGACCTCGACGTCATCTTGACGCTCGCCGGAGCGTTCCCCGAGCGCGTCGAGGCGATCGGCGTGAACGTGCTCACCGCGAAGGTCGACATCGCCAACGCGCGCCTCGGATTCGCGTCTGGGCTCGTCGCCAACGTCACCGCGAGCCGGGTCAGCAAGGAACGGATCCGCAAGCTTCGCATCTTCCAGCCCCACTGCTACCTCTCGCTCGACTTCGCCAACCGAGCGTTCGAGCTCTTCCAGGTCGAGCTGCCGCGGGCAGGAGCGGCCCACGGTGGCGGCGACCGAGGTCCGGCGAGCGATGGGAGGAGCCGCTGCGCGCGGAGCTTGCGGCGTTCCTGGCGGCGGTGCGCGGCGAGCCGTCCGCGCCTCTCGCCACCGGCCTGGACGGCAAGGAAGCGCTGCGTCTCGCGCTCATGGTCAACGACGAGATGCGCGCGCATGGCCGCGGCTAGGGGAGGACGGCCGGGGCCGCGAAGCGGCCGCTGCGCGGCTTTCGTGCCGGCGGGTATCTCTCCTCTTGCGTCGCGCAGGGCGTTGTTCCTGGAGCGGCGTGGGCGATCTGGCAGCCGGGCGCCGGCGGAGCGTGCGGCGCCACCGGAGGCGGATCGTCACGGCCCCGACCTGCCGGCGGACATCCACACCTGGTTCGACCTCGCGTTTCACCAAGCCGTCGACGACGCTGATCGCGCTGCGCCTCGCCGCACGAGGGCAGCCTTGACCTTGACGCCCTGCTCGGGGAGGCGCTCCCCGAGCTTCGCGGGCGCGCCGTCGGTGCCGCGACGATGACCGATTTCCCGACCCATCGTTCCGGCCTGCCGGCGTGGCAGCCCCTTACTGACGTGCCGCACCATCGAGCAGGCGGTCGTCGCGATCGGCGCGGTGCTGCTCGCCGCCCAGAGGCGCACGTCTACTCCGACCTCGGCTTCGTCCTTCGCGGGCGCGGCCATCGAGCGCCTTGCCGGCCGCGGGCTCGCGAAGCTCTTCGCCGTCGACGCGCCCGCTCGGCGTACGCGACGTGCGGTCTGCGCCTCCTGCGTCGATGCAGCGGCGCACGGCCGCGACCGAGCTTTGGAACCGCGCACGAGCGCGGCATGATCGTGCGCGTGCGCGAACCGCTACCGTGGTTTCCGAAGTCGCTCATCTGGGGCGAGGTGCACGATCACAACTGCCACACGTGCTCGGCGGCGCGACCGGGCATCGTGCGGGTCTCTTCGGGTCGGCGCCCGGCGTCCTCACCATCGCACGGGCCGTGCTCGGGGGAGCCACGGGATCTTCCTCCCGCCCGCGCGCCGCGCCGCAAGCAGTTCTTCCGCGACGAGACGCGGGGGCAAGGAGGACACCGACGCCTGGGTTCCGGCTCGCCACCGATCCCGGCGCCGCCGCGGGCCGGCGCTTTCCCCGCCGCGCGATCGGCCACAGCGGCTTCACCGGGACGAGCGTCTGGATCGATCCCGCGAAGCAGCGATCCTCGTGCTCCTCACCAACCGGATGCACCCGACGCGGAGCTCCGCCGACCTCGATGCCGTGCGCCGCGTTCCACGTGGCGGCACTCTCCCGGTGATGGAGATCACGGAGCAGGATCCGCCGCGGCGCTTACGCCTCTGCGTAAGAATCCGTACAGTGTCCGGTCGCTGGCGGCAGCGAACGGGACGAAGGAAGGTTGCCATGGAACGTGTCCGTTGGTTCCGCCTTGTGATCCTGCTCATGCCGCTCGGTGCGGCGGCCCAGACGACGGGCTTCATTCCCTCAACGACCTCGGTACGGGCACCTACCAGGGTTATCAGGGCGGCCTCTATCCGGGAGGATTGAACACTCCTCCCGCGGGGCACGCCGCTGCGGCGCTCGCCGCATCCCAGGGCGTGATCCCGCGCGACGCCGCCGGCAATCCCGATCCGGTGAACGGCAAGATCGCGTTCGTCACCTTCGGCATGTCGAACACGAATTACGAGTCCGTCGTGTTCGGAGCGGCAGGAGGACCAGAACGTCAATCGCAACGCGCGCGTCGTGATCGTCAACGGCGCCGTGAGCGGCCAGGACTCGACGGTCCTCGCCGATCCGACGTCGATGTACTGGACGTTCGTGCAGGACCGGCTCACCGCGCTCGGTCTCACGAGCGCGCAGGTCCAGGTGGCGTGGCTCAAGGAGGCCAAGATCAATCCGGACGGGCGGATTCCCGCTCGCGACCCAGCAGCTACGCGACCAGTGGAAGGCGGATTTTCCAGCAGAACCTCCACACGTTCTTCCCGGAACATGCGCATCTGCTACAACTCGAGCTGCATCTGCCGGCTACGCGGTTATTTCTGATCAACCCCGAGCCCTACGCGTACGAGTCGGGCTTCGCGGTGAAGTGGTTGATCGAGGATCAGATCAACGGCGATCCCGCGCTCAACTACGACTCCGGGAAGCGGGCCTGCGTGATGGCGCCGCTCCTTCTGGGGCGCCTATCTCTGGGCGGACGGGACGAACCCGAGGAGCGACGGCCTCACGTGGGTGCAGGCCGACTACCAGTCGGATTTCATCCATCCATCGCTCTCTGGCCAGCAGAAGGTGGCGGACATGCTGTCGGCGTTCGTCGCCTCCGATCCCAGCACGGCGTTCTACTGGCCGAAGCAGGGTGTGGCTCAGGCTCGTCACGGTCGACGTCACGGACGATGCCTACGTGGACGAGGCGAATCCCGGAACCAACTACGGGTCGGCACACCGCTTCGACTTCACCGGCGCGGCACCTGTGAAGAACGTCTATCTCAAGTTCGACGTGTCGGCAGTGAGCGGGCCCTGGCGTTCTTCGGCAAGCTCGAGATCCGCGGGACGCCAGGCTTCGGCGCCGACGTGGGCGTCGCGGACACGCCGTGGTCCGAGGGGACGATCACGTTCACGAGCGCACCGCCCATCGGCGCCGCCTTCACGACCTTCGCCTTCAACAACAGGGACGGCGACCATGCGGCCGAGGTGACGTCGCAGGTGAACGCCGACGCCGACGGCATCGTGAGCTTCGGCCTTCACCACGCAGGCGGCGGGCTCGGGCTTGGGAGCAAGGAGGAGGGCAGCCGCCGCGTCTGACGCTCGCGATCCCCGACACGTCCGTGGACGTCCTCGTGGGGCGCGGGCTCGGGGCTCCGAACACGAACGAGGTCCGGGTATTCACATCCGGCGGCGGATCCACGTCCGTCGACTTCCTCGCCTGGCGCCGCCGGCCAGTGGGTGTGAACGTCGACGATGCCGACGCGGGCGCATCGACCGCCATCCTCACCGGACCGGGACCGGGAGCGGTCTACGGCCCGCAGGTGCGCGCGTTCCAGCGCGACGGCACCGCGGTCGCCAAGGTCAACTACTACGCCTACGGAACCCTCAAGATGGAGTCAACGTTGCCGGGGGCAACGTCGACGGCGATGCGTTCCAGGAGATCGTGACCGGCGCCGGACCGGGGTCGTCTTCGACCCTACGTGCGCGGCTGGAACTTCGACGGCGCCGCGATCTCGGCGCTGCCAAGCTTCTCGTTCTTCGCTTACGGCACCCTCGCCTACGGCGTCAACGTGGCGACCGGCAACCTCGATGCCGACGCCTTCGGCGAGATCCTCACGACGCCGGGTCCGCCGAGCTTCGGGGCCCAGGTGCGCGCCTGGAACTACGACGCCGTACGATCACCGCCATCTCCAAGGTCAACTTCAGCGGCGGCGGGCGCCATGGCGCGCGCGTGGGCGCGGGCGACGTGGACGCGGATGCGTTCGACGAGATCGTGGTCGCTCCGGGCCCGGGTCCCGCCAACACGGCGCGGTTCCAGGGATTCGACTACGACGGCACGGCGGTCCTGCCTCTGGCGGGCTTCGACGTGACGCCGTTCGCCACGCTCTACGGTGGCCGCGTCGGGGACGGCGACGTCACCGGCGACGGCAGGGCGGACCTGATCTGCGCGGCGGGAACGGACCCGGCCGCCGATGCGACGGTCAAGGGCTTCAGCTACGTCGGCGGAACCCTGGTCCAGGCGCAGAGCTTCATGACGTTCGCGGGGGCGCTCTACGGCGCGAACCCGACGGGTGCTCCGTTGGGCTATTGACGAGCGAGGGTCGGTCGGCCATCGCGCAAGACGGCAGCAGCGCCGGCGGGGGAGAGGCCCCCGCCCTACCCCTTCATGCCTGCGAGCGCGAGCGGCACGAATCTCCCGAGCCCGGGGCTCTCCTCGAACCGAGTCCCGAGCCTCCCCACCTCGCGCAGGTTCCTGTGGTCGGTGAACCACGCGGGCGTGGGGCTGATGTGAAACGGCGCGCGCAGCACGGACTTCTCGGGGTGATCGAAGAAGTACGTGTTGTGGACGAAGCCGATACCCGACACCACGTCGTCCACGGTATGGCCGGGGTAGGCGCCCCACGGCGTCGTGACGATGCCATAGCCCACGCCGCCCCAGACGTTCACGCCGATCGTTCCGTAGCGTAGCGCCGCGATCGCGCTTTCGAGCGCCGCCCCGTGGGTGCGCGCCGTCTCGGGATCGACGAGGAGCGCGCACGAGAGCGTGCCCCAGAGCTTCTCGTTGCAGAAGCGCGTGGCGCTCTGCAGGAAGTCCGGAGCCGTCGCCCCGTCGAGCTCGGCACAGGCGAGCACGCCGCAGAACGCCTCCTCGCGCATCGCGTAGTCGTCGTCGGACGGCGGGATCACGAGGTATGGAAGCGCCGCGGGACCGGGTGCTCCGAGCGCGCGGGCTGCCGGGTAGTGATCGCGGAAGCCCTGCTTGCGAGAGGAGGCTCCCGGGTAGTAGGCCGGGCGAGGCGGATGGCGCGCGAGCGCGTCGGACACCTTCTGCACGAACGCTTCCCTCTGCGGCCAGCCCTTCGAGAGGACGAGCACCTGGGTGGAGGTGCAGGTGAAACCGGCGTTGTAGCTCACCATCGACGCGACGTGGCGCGCCTGGAAGTCGAGGTCCCGCTCCTTCCATGGGCCCGGAACGACCATGCACGGCGTGACCGACCCGAGCTCGCTGGTGATGGGCTTCGCGAAGATCGGATCCCTGCGCCGTTTCCGATCCGCCTGCACCGCCGGATCGCCGCCCCAGACGATCGCGTCGTGCGTGCGCGCGGAGCCCGTGATGTGGATCGAGTCGATGCGCGGATCGGGGGTGAGTCGCTGCCCGACCTCGGCGCCCCCGTAGACGACGCGGAGGAACCCGCGCTCGACCAGAGGCGCGAACGCGCGTTCGACGTGGGGTCCGGTGTGCTCGTTGACCGGGTTCATCTTGAGGAGCACCACCTCGTCCTCGGCGAAGAGCTTCGAGAGCGCATCGCTCGGACCGATGGAGCTCTGGTTCCCGGCCCCGAGGACGAGCGCCACGCCCGGGCGGCGCGGGCGGCCCGGCGCGTAGAGGCTTCCCTGCGACGGCTCGCGCCCGGCCTGGATCCAGACCTCCGCGGTCAAGCCGCCGAACGCCAGCTTCTCGAAGAGCCCGTCGGGCATCACCCGCGCGACGAAGCGTTCGCCGCGCCGCTCCAGCGCCGGCGGTCTCGGCGTGCCGTCCGCGAGGAGCGCATTGCGGTACTGCCGGAGGTTGCGCATGACGGGCATCGGTCCGCCCACCCACTCCTGGCCGCCGATGCTCGCGTTTGCATCGATCCCCTTCTCGGCGCACCCCGCGGTGGCCCAGTCCTGGGCCACCTTCCCCACGGACTCCATGCAGCGCTCGAGGAGCGCGACGCGCTCGGCGATGGAGGTCTCGATCCAGCGAAGGCTCGCGGCCCGGAGCTCCTCGAGCGCGCGATCGGTCCCGTCGGGAGGCGTCGGGGGCAGCGGGGCGGGCGCGCCGGGGACGCGCTCCTTCGCTGCCTCGGAGAACAAGGTGGTGGGAGTGGCAGTCGCCTGGGCCATGAGGGCTCCTCCGGTTCGCGGGTAGCTTACTCCGTGTGAAGGTGTGAGGGACAAGCGGGGCGATTGCGTGAGCCCTCCTCTTCGTAGTGGTTCATGAACGGAAGAGGTGAACGACGATGCTGCTCCCGCGCCCCGCCTACTACAACCCCAGCGACTCCAGCTACCTTGCGTGGCCCGCCATGATCGTGATCGGCGTCATGAAGCTCGCCGGTGCTTACGCCGAGGGGCACGAGAAGAACCCCGGCCGCCCCTCGACCGTTCCCCCCAAGGCGCTCCTCGTCGTCGCCGGCGCGATCTCGCTCCTCGGGGGGTTCGCGATCGCGGCCCAGATGGCGTTCCTGTCGATGACCGCGACCATCTCCGCGACCGAGACCATGCTCCTGCCGGTGGCCGCCGCGACGGTCATCGCGCTGTCGATCGCCGGCGCCGCGGCCGGCTGGCTGATGAGCCGTCGGACGCTGCCGCGCGGGTGACGGCCGGTCATGCCGGGGCGTCCAGGAAGCGCGCGCGGATCTCGGGCGTCGGGACGCGGCAGGTCTCGCGCTTTCCGAACAGACGGTAGCGATTCCTCGCGAAGGCCCGGTAGGCGAGATCGCGAAGCGGCCGCGGGACGGCGAGCAGCACGCGCAGGAGCGGCCAGGGCTGCTTCAGGTATGGGAGCGTCCGCAGCGCTGCGGTCGTCCGCGTGGAGACACGATCGTCCTCGACGAGGATCATCGTGTCGAGCGCTTCCTGGCCCGTCGCCGGAAGACCGTGGGCCGCGAGGATCTCCTGGCCCTTCGGAGACTGGAGCGGCGCGAACGCGAGGTTTCCCGCGGGGTCGCGGTCGATCAGGAAGTTGACGGCGCCGTTGCAGAAGTTGCACACACCGTCGAAGAGCACGATGGGCTTCATGCGCGCCGCGCTTCTCCAGCCGGAAGCTCCCGAGGTAGAGAACGTCCATGCCACAACTATAGAAGTTCCGCACGGTCCCGCGGCGTGCAGACGATCGGCTCGCCGCGCACGTTGAACGAGGTGTTGAGCAGCACGGCACTCCCGTGCGCTTCCCGAAGCGTTCGAGGAGGTCGTGGTAGAGCAGGGTGTCGGGTATGCGGACGAGCTGCGGCCGCGCGGTGCCGTCGACGTGGACCACGGCCGGATCCGCGGCGTGCCCGGTCCGTCACCGGGAGCGTGATGGCCATGAAGCGGGCGTCGGTGGTCCTGCCGAAATAGCTCGCGCCTCGCTTGCAGGGCAGGCTCGGGCAGAAGGGTCGCCAGTACTCGCGTACTTCACCACGCGGTTCACCTTGTCGCGTGCCGCGACGCTGCGCGGATCCGCGAGGATGCTCCTGTTGCCGAGCGCGCGGGGGCCGAACTCCATGCGCCCCTGGAACCAGCCAACCACGCTGCCCTCCGCGAGATCGATGGCGGCGCTTGCGGTACGTCTCGACCGCGCGTCGAGACGGTACCTCGAGAACACCGACTGCGGCGTCGTCGAAGGACGGCCGAGGGCGAGCGTCTCGAGAGGCGCAGGCCTCCGGGCGGTCGCCTCGAAGGAGCAGAGGAGCGCCGCCGACAGGGCCTGTCCGCCGTCGCCCGCGTTCGGCAGCACGAACACGTCGTCCACGATGCCCGACTCGAGGACGCGCTGGCTCGCCTTGCAGTTGAGCGCGGCGCCGCCCGCAAGGCAGAGGTTCCTGCTGCCCGCGAGCTTCGTAGCGCGCGCGGCGAGCGAGAGGACGACCTCCTCGAATAGCGCTCGCCCTCGAATGCGAGCGCCTTGTGGTAGTCGCCCGGCTCCTCGTCCGTCCCCGCGGCGGGGCTCAGCAGGTCGACGAGCGCGTCGGTGAACCGCCCGGAGGACTGTGCCTGCCGTAGTGGATGAAGGCGGATCGAGCCGGTAACCCTCCGCGTCCGAGCGAGCACCGCCTGCAGCTTCGCCGCGATGGCGGATCGTGCCCACCGTACGGCGCAAGCCCCATCACCTTGTACTCGCTGTCGTAAGCGGAGAATCCCAGAAGCTCGGTGAGCGCCGCGTAGAACCAGCCGAGCGAGTGGGGGTCGGCATCGCGGTCCGCGCGATGCTGCCGCCGCGCGCGGCCCAGAGCGCGGGTGCACATCTCCTCGCCGGAGCCGTCGAGGCTGGCATGGCCGCATCGTCGAAGGGCGAGAGGAGCCAGGCGCCGCTCGCATGGGTGAGGTGGTGACCGAAGGACCGACCGGCGGCATCCGAGCGCGATCGACCCCGGCGGCGGCGAGCGCATCGCCGATCTGGCGAGCGACGGCGTCCCTGTGGAACGTGGCGATCATGCGCGCCTGCCACGCGCGCGTTGCCGCGTCGACCGGGTAGCGGGAGTTGACCTCGGCGTCGTAGAACGCCGCCATCTCGCCGTTCGTGTACCGATCCGAGTCCCAGCCGAACGCCACGACGTCGATGTCCCGACCCAGGCGTCGCGCCTCGTTCACGCAGTAGCCCACGGCCCGCGATGGGAAGCGGTTCGTCGCATGCTTCTCGCGGACGAAGCGCTCCTCTTCCACGGCCGCTGCGATCGCGCCGTCGATGACGAGGGCGGCGTTCGGATCCGCGCCGTCGAGAAGTTCACCCCAGATCGCCGCGCTCGCGCCTCGACATCAGGCGGCGGGATCCACCATCTTCAGGACGTAGAAGAGCTCGGCCAGCGCGGCGCCCGCCTCGATCCCCCGCATGCGCGCGAGTGTCTCCATCGCCTCGAACGAGAGCGGGTGCGGCGCGGCGCACGCCTCGGTCGCGTAGGCCGCGAACGCGGCGCGCTTCGTCTCGAAGGTGTCGGTGACGTCGACGTAGTACCGGCCGCCTGGCAGCGGCGTGGCACCGACGTAGGCGTACTCGTAGAGCGCGATCAGGCACGGCCCGCGCCTGCCCCGCGGCCGCAGCGCGCTCAGGCATGCGTCGTGGACGACGCGATGGTCCTGGTGGTGCGACGGGTAGGGGATGAAGACCTGGTCCCAATCCGTTTGCACCACGACCTGGTCGAGGCGCGACACGACGTCGAGGATGGGGACGGAGTCGAGCTTGTTCTCGGCGCCGGGGAAGAGCACGTCCGGCACGGCGATCCCCAGGATCTGCGCGGCCTCCTGCATCTGGGTCATGCGCGCCGCCGCCGACGCCTTCGGCACACCGAGCCGCGTCACGTCCCCGTTGCTCGCGACGACCACGCGTACGTCATGACCCTCCCGCCGCCGCCTCGCGATCATCCCGCCGCAGCCCAGCACTTCGTCGTCGGCGTGCGGCGCCACGATGAGGATGTTCATGGTCGTTCCTCGCGGATAATACGCGAGCCCGATGCCGCGCGCGCGTCTCCTGGCGGCGTTCTCGCTGCTCCTCTTCTGGCTCCTGAGCTGTCCGGATCGTCGCGAGCCCGTGGTCGGCGCGGCGGGCAAGCCGGCGCCCTCGCCTGCGCCCCGGCAGGAATCCGCACCCGGCCCGTCGCCCTCGCCTTCGCCCGCGGGGAGCGCGGAGGCGACGAAGGGCGAGCCCTCGATCCGGGTCGGCCTCTCGCAGGAGGCGGCGATCGTCACCGTCGCGAGCGACGGGCCGCTCGTCGTCACCTCGGCCGACGGCAAGGAGCTGCTACGCGCCGCCGATCTCGAGAGGATCGAGATCACGGTCGACGGCGTGGCCGCGGCGCCCGTGTTCCTCGTGCAGCTCGCGAGCCTCGAGACCAGGGCCGCGGCCTCCGAGGCGCAGGGGCGCGCGCGGGCGCTCGCGCGAGGGGAGGCGACCTCGGCGCGGGCCACGGTCGATCCCGATCCCGACACCGGTCTCTACACGATCCGCATGGGTCCGATCGTCGATCGCGACGCCGCCGATCGGCTCGCGATCGCGGCGAAGTCCGCGGGCTGGGACGGAGCGTTCGTCGTTCCCGGTCCGGTGCCGGAGGCGAGCGCCGGTTCCCTGCGCCTTCGCGCCGGTGGCCGCGAGGCCGTCCGCGCTCCGCGCCGCGTGTCGCTGTCGCCGGCGGAAGGGAAGCCCATCAGCGCGCTCGGCGGCGCCTACGACGGCCGCATCGACGTCTTCGCGAACCAGTCGGCGAAGCTGACGGTGGTCAACGTCCTGCCGCTCGAGACCTACCTCCGCGGGGTCGTGCCGAACGAGATGGGTCCCGAGCAGTATCCGAAGCTCGAGGCGCTGAAGGCCCAGGCGGTCGCCGCGCGGACCTACGCGATGAGGAACCTCGGCCAGTACGAGACCTCGGGCTTCGACATCTGCGCGACGCCGAAGTGCCAGGTCTACAAGGGCGTCGAGACGCACCATGCGCTCTCGGACCGCGCCGTCGCCGAGACGCGCGGCCAGATCGAGACGTACGACGGAGAGCCGATCCGCGCGCTCTTCACGGCGACCTGCGCCGGCATGACCGAGAACGTGGAGGCGATCTTCCACGGCCGCGGCGCCCCTTACCTCACGAGCGTTCCCTGTGCCGCGGAGGCCGACGGCGGCAAGGACCTCCGCGCCGTGGCGCGCTCGGAGAGGCTCTACGCCGAAGACGGCGATCTGGTGAACGACGAGCTCTGCCTCGCGCGGCTCGCGGGCCTTTCCGTACCCGACAAGCCCGTGCGCGCCTGGATCGATCAGAAGGTCACGCGAAGCGAGCTCGATGAGTGGATCGCCACGGCCCGGGATCTGACCGGGCGCGACGGCCATCCCGTCCCGGGGCCGCCCAGGGAGCTCCTGACCCGCGAATCGCTCGTGGCGTCGATCTCCCTCGGGCTCGGTCTCTCCGAGCGGGCCGCGATCCTGCTCGATGCCTCGGAGGAGGCGGCGGCCCTGGCGATCGCATCGGATGGTGCGTCCGTGAAGGATCGCCGCGCCTGGGCCTACCTGCTGCGCGAGCGCTGCATGCTGCCGTTCGCCGATGGCACGCTCCGCCCGTTGCAGCACCCGAGCCGGGGTACGGCGCTGCGCGCCATCGCCCGCCTTCTCGGCATCCTCGGCCACCCGAAGCTCGAGAAGGCGACCTACCAGTCCTACGAGAAGCCGCGGCTCTCCCTCGAGATCGCCGGAAGCCTCGCGAAGGTCGAGCTCCTCGCGGGGGCAGCACTCTTCCGGGACGTGCGCGGAGAGGCCGTCCCCGTGGCCGAGCTCCCGCTCACCGGCGGCGACACGATCGTCGTCCACAGATCCGCGGTAGGCATCGACTACATGAAGGGCATCGATCTCGGAAAGGGCTCCGCGTATGACCGCTTCAGCAAGTACGCAGAGTGGGAGGTCACCTACGAGACCGGCGAGCTGGAGACGAAGATCGCCGCGAAGAGCCCGTTGAAGGGGTTGACGGACGTCCAGATCGTGAGCCGCACGGCGTCGGGCCGCGTCACGGAGCTCCTGGTCAAGGCGACCTCCGGCGACGTCCGCCTCACGGGCCTCGACATCCGCTTCTCGCTCGGCCTCCGGGAGAACATCTTCGACGTCGAACGCGAGCGCGACCGTACCGGCATCAAGCGCTTTCGCTTCGTCGGCCGCGGGTTCGGCCACGGCGTCGGTCTCTGCCAGGTGGGAGGGTACGGTATGGCTCTCGCCGGCAAGACCTACGAACAGATCCTCGCCCACTATTACAGGGGCGCGTCGCTCGAGCGCGCCTACTGATCGGGGCCCTCGGGCCCAGGTCGTAGACTTGGCCACGTGCCGCAGATTGCCATCACGGGCGCAGCCGGGCACATCGGCGGCGTGCTCGTGCGGCGGCTCGTGGCCGCGGGCGAGCGTCCTCGCGTGCTGGTTCGCTCCGATCGGCGCGCCCTCGACGGCCTCGCCGTGGACGAGGTCGCGGGCGATGTCCGCGACCCCGCTTCGCTCGCCGTCGCATTCCGCGATGCCGGGCTCGTGATCCACCTGGCGGCCCACGTCTCCGTCGACGGGCGTGACGAAGCGATGACCCGCGCGATCAACGTCGACGGCGTCCGCAACGTGGTCCAGGCGTGTCTTGGCGCCCGGGTGAAGCGGCTCGTCCACTTCAGCTCGATCGACGCGCTGTCGCCGGTGCCTCGGGACGAGATCGTCGACGAGGGGCGCGCTCTCTCCGACGGCGACCGCGTCCCGCACTACGATCGCTCGAAGGCGCTCGGCGAGCGCGCGGTCCTGGACGGTGTGGCGCGCGGGCTCGATGCCGTGATCGTCAACCCGACCGGAGTCATCGGCCCGTTCGACTTCCGACCCTCGCACATGGGCGAGGTGCTGCTGCGGCTCGCGACGCGATCGCTTCCGGGCCTGGTCGACGGGGCCTTCGACTGGGTCGACGTGCGCGACGTGGCCGCGAGCGCGCTCTCGGCCGCCGAGCGCGGCGCCACGGGAGAACGCTACCTGTTGCCAGGCCATCGCGCGAGCCTCCGCGAGATCGCCCGGCTCGCAAGCGAAGCGACCGGAGTGCCGGTGCCGCGCCTGGTGGCGCCGATGTGGCTCGCGCGCGCAGGACTTCCGATCGCGGCGGCCTACGAGCGGCTCCGGGGGCGCAGGAGCCTCTTCACCGCCGATGCGATGCGTGCGCTCGAGAACGACCGAAGGGTGAGCGGCGAGAAGGCCGCGCGGGCCCTGGGGCATGCGGCGCGGCCGCTCCGCACGACGATCGCCGACACCTACGCGTGGTTCGGGAGCCAGGGACTCGTGATCGCGCGCGCGTGATGGACGCCGAGGGGTACCGGTGGGCCGTCTGGATCTGGATCGCTGTCGGAGCCGCGATGCTCCCGGTCCTCTTGAGGCGCACCGCGCCTTATGGTCGCCATTCCCAGGGCGCCGGGGCCTCGCTTCCAAGCCGCCTCGGATGGCTCGTGATGGAGGCGCCTTCGGTTTGGGTCCCACCGGCCTGCTTCCTCGCGTCGCCGCCGCGCGGCGTCGTTGCCTACGTGCTCCTCGCCCTGTGGGAGCTTCACTACCTGAATCGCGGGCTCGTCTACCCCTTCCGGATCCGGTCCAGCGAGGCGCGGATGCCGCTGCTGGTCGTCGCATCGGGGTTCCTCTTCACGCTCGTGAACGGGTTCCTCAACGGACGTTCCCTGACGGTATTCGCGCTCCGGGACCGCGCCTGGGTCCACGATCCCAGGTTCATCCTGGGAGCCGGGCTGTTCGTCGCCGGCTTCCTGGTCAACACGTCGTCGGACGGGATCCTCCTCGCCCTGCGTGACGGGAGAGCCACGCGCTACGCCGTTCCGACGGGCGGGCTCTTTCGCTACATCTCGTGTCCGAACTACGCGGGCGAGATCGTCGAGTGGTGCGGATGGGCGATCGCGACGTGGTCTCTGGCCGGGCTCTCCTTCGCGGTGTGGACCATCGCGAACCTCCTGCCGCGTGCGCTTGCCCACCATCGATGGTACCGGGAGCGCTTCCCCGAGTATCCCCCCGAGCGCCGCGCGCTCGTCCCGCGTCTTCTCTGACGGTAGCGGCACCGGTTCATGGTCCAGCGGCGCGGCAAAGGCTCGCGAGGATCCGCGCCGAATCGTCGCGAAGGAGGCTCTTCGGGGCCCGGAACTCGAGGATGGGCGCGTCGTCGGTGTTGAGCGGGCCAGCGCCCGCGAAGCGGTCGACCAGGGTCTCGTCGCCGACGTAGGTCTCGAGGATCCGCGGGAGCTCGTCGAACCGGCCGCGCGCGAGGTGCGCTCGCACGCCCGCAACCTGGAAGCGACGCGAGACGACCTCGGGGTCGGCGAGCGTGTCGCCGGCGATGACGAGGAGGTCCGGACCGTCGGCGAAGAGGTGCAGGCGGGGGAACACGGCCCGGAGGGTACGCAGCAGGACCCTCACGTCGTCCTCGCCGATCTGGTAGAGATGGAGCCACTGGCAAAAGAGGCCGCCGGGCGCGAGGTGGGCGCGCGCTTCCTGGAAGAGCTCCCGCGTGAAGAGATGGGCCACGCCCGCCATCCAGAGGTTGCTCGGCTCGGACGTGATGACGTCGAACGTTCCCGGATCGCGGGCGAGCACCTGGCGGCCGTCGTCGACGACGACCGTCGCGCGCGCCGGAACGCCGCCGCCGGTCGCCGCGAAGAGCACCGCGGCCTGGACGACAGCGGGCTCGACCTCGGCGGCGACGACCTCGCGGAACGGGTGCTCCGCGATGGCGGTCAGGGTCGTGCCGCTTCCGAGACCGATGACCAGCGCCCGTCCCCCGTCCGCGCGACGGAGCAACGACGGCAGGTGACCGAGAAGGAGCTGCGTTCTCATGTCGCCCGGGCCAAAGCTCGAGGCGTCGGTCTTTCCATTGATGAGAAGCGAACGAACTCCCGCGGACTCGCCCACGGCGACGGAGGCGCACAGACCGTCCTTCCGGAAGATCCAGGCGTTGTTGCCCTCGGGCGGCTCGACGGCGGGGAGGCGCGGGCGCGACGGGTCGTCGAGGGAGGCGTAGAGCGCAAGCACGCGCCGCGGAGGCGGCGCCGCGGGTGCGGCTGCCTCGCCGCCGGCATAGCGATAGGCGTAGGCGTAGGTCCCGGTGACGAAGAGGCCGGCGGGATGGCGATAGAGGAAGGGGTTCGCCGCGGACACGACGACGACGACCGCGGCGAGCATCGCGGCGCGGCTCGTGCAGATCAGCGCGGATCCGCCCGCGAGGATCGTGCAGAGCACGCTCGCTCCGTCGAGTCCGAGCCACGGGACCATCACGAAGGCGGTCAGGAGCGAGCCGGCGATCGAGCCGATCGCGCTCGCCGCATAGAGGCCGCCCGCGCTCTCCCCGCCCCTCGACTCCCCGCCGGTGGGCCTCGGACACGAGCAGTGGGAATGCGCCGCCGAGCGCCACCGTTCCATAGGCCATGAGCCCGGCGAGAAGCACCCCGAGGGAGAAGGCGATCGTGCCGACGCGATGCGTCAGCGCCAGCATCCGCATGAGGAGCGCGGGCAGCGCCATGGATGCGGGCAGCAGGAGCGCCGCGGTGAGCGCGACGCGGAGCATCCGCGCCGCGTAGGCACCGAGGATGTCCGGGGGGTCGAGGCGCGCGCTCGCGAGGGTGAAGCTCCCGATGGCGAGCCCGGACAGGAACGCGGCGAGGAGCAAGGCGAGGGCCTGCGCGGAGCCTCCAACGGTCGTGCCGAGCACGCGGAACCAGATCACCTCGAGCGAGAGCGTCAGGAACCCGGACAGGAAGGAGAGCGAGAGCAGGCGGGCGGGGATGCGCGAGCCGGCATCGCGCGCGGCTTCATGGGCCGCCGCCCGCGGCGCGCTTCGATCGGAGACGAGCGCGGTGACGGCGATCAGCGTGTTGACGGCCGCCGCCGCGAACAGCGTGCGCCGTTCTCCGAGGCGAGCGACGAGAACGAAGCCGGCCGCGAGGCACCCGACGACGGCGCCGGCGGTGTTGATGCCGTAGAGAAGCGGCAGCGACTCCGTCCCGCTTCCCGAGACGTGGCGCAGCAGGATGGGCAGGGTCGCGCCCATCAGGATCGCGGGCGGTAGCAGCAAGAGCGCCGCGGCCCCGCAGCGCGCCCCGAAGAGCGCCGCGCGCCCGTCGATGCTCGCGTGTGACAGGGCGCGTCCGAGCGCGTCGAACGCAAACGGCGACGCCGCGCCGAGCATCGCGAGGGCGAGCTCGATGAGGCCGTAGGCCGAGAGCGGCCGCGCGAACCTCGCGCGCCGCACGGCCCACGCGCCGATCCCGAGTCCGCCCAGGAAGACCGCGAAGACGGTCGCCGCCGCGGGGGGCGCCGATCCCAGGATGACGTTGAGCCTCCGGGTCCAGACGACCTCGTAGCCGAGGGAGACCGCACCGCTTCCGAAGAAGAGGGCGAAGGGGATCGGGGACGGACGTCGCACTACGCCGGCGGTGCCCCGATCTCTCTCTTGAAGTGCTTGCGGTAGACCTTCTCGTAGAAGATCGATCCGACCTGGTGCCCGAGGGACAGGATGACGCCGGGCTCGCCGAGGCAGACGCGGCACCGGGGGTGCACCACGCGCATCCGCTGGAAGGCGCGGTGGACCCGCAGCACCTCGGGGTGGCGGAAGAAATCGGCGAGCGCCATCGTCCTCGCGTTGCCGACGCTGGTCTCGCCCTCCTCGTCCATGCAGCAGAACGTCATCTCCCCGCCGGCGAGGATCGCGAACATCTCCGAGAGCGCATGGCAAGTGCCGAACGTCGCCGGGTGGAACCGCGCGCCCGATCGCGGCTTCACCCATCCGCCGAGCGGCCGGCTCTCGAGCGCGAATCGCTGGTTGACGTGAACGACGTTCCAGCGCGTGACGGTCGCTTGCGCCACGAGGCCTTCGATGCGGTCGCGCTCCACGCCCTCGGGAGGGCGCGGGAGCGCGCGGCGCGCGAACGAGAGCATCGCCTCCCGGAGCTCCTCGTTCGTTCCGAGGATCCGGTGCCCCTGGCCGGGCGACTGCACCTTCGGAAACGCCGTGGTCCGGAAGCCCAGCACCACGCGCGTCGGCGCATCGCGCGAGAGCGCATGGCGGATCCCCGCCAGGAGCCCGTCCTCGTAGCGCTCGAAGGTGAGATCGCGCGCGCCGCGTATCTCGAAGCTCCGCGCGTCCGGCGTCTGGAGCGACACGACGAGGCGCGAGAGCCTCGCCCGGAGCAGCTCCTCCACGCGCTCCCGGGTCAGGAGCGAGCCGTTGGTCGTGACGACCGTCGTCAGCCCCTTGCTCGCCGCCAGGGCGACCGCGTCCGCAAGCCTGCGGTAGAGGAACGGCTCTCCCATCACATGGAAGTGGATCTCGCGCGCGATCGACCCGCCTTCGAGCTGATCGCAGATCCGCTCGAAGAGCGGGAACGGCATCTCGCCTCCCGTGCGGGAGA
>JAXLQT010000016.1:0-152465 GCA_046331505.1 Acidobacteriota bacterium | reverse complement strand
CCCTTCCTCGGACGCTGCAATTTCCACCACATCGCCTTCCCGGCGCGCGACCACATGGCGCGCATCGTGCGCGCCCATTTCCCGGGCATCGCCGAGGACCTCCTGCGCGCGGCGCTGGATCGCTTCTACCGCCTGCGCGACGTCCCGGGCGTCGAGAAGAAGCCGGCGACCCGCGAGCTCGTGAACTGGCTGCGCGCGCTCCTCAAGAGCGGCGTCGACGCGTCGGCGCTCTCCGATCGCGTGCCGTTCCCGGGGATCCTCTTCAAGAAGAGCGACGACATGACGGCGGTGCTCGCCCGGGTCAACCGCGGTCTTTCCTAGGAGGCGTGGCGAGGCCGCGCGCCACGGAGATGTTCCTCGACTTCTACTACGCGCTTCGTGAGGAAGGCATCGCCGCCAGCCCGGCGAGCCTGCTGACCCTGGTGAAGGCGCTCGATCAGGGGCTCGTCTCCGACCTCGACGACTTCTACGTCGCCGCGCGCACGACGCTCGTGAAGACCGAGAAGGACTTCGATGCCTACGACCGTGTCTTCCTGGCGCACTTCGGCGGCGCGCGGGGGCTCGATGCCCAGAAGGCGCTCGCCTACAAGGCCTTCCTCGAGAAGCCGCTCGCCGACTGGGTGCGCGGCGTCGTGAGCGGGATGGGACTGTCGGTCGAGCAGGTGCGGGAGATCGAGTCGATGGCGCTCGAGGAGCTCACGGCGCTCTTCGAGGAGCGGCTGCGCGAGCAGCAGAAGCGGCACGAGGGCGGCAACCGCTTCATCGGGACGCGCGGGACGTCGCCCTTCGGCAACGACGGCGCTCCCGGCGCCCCCGGCGGGGTGCGCGTGGGCGGCGTCTCCGCGGGGGGGGCCGCGCTCAAGGTCGCGGGGGAGCGGCGCTACCGCGATTACGCGAAGGACCGCCCCCTGTCGCCCATCGCATTCGGCGAGGTGTTCCGCCTCCTGCGCGACCTCCGTCGGGTAGGACCGAAGACGGAGCTCGACGTGGAGGAGACGATCCGCGAGACGCTGCGCCTCGGCGGGGAGATCGAGCCGGTCTTCGTCCGGGGCAAGCGCGACAAGCTCGAGGTGGTGCTCCTGATCGACAACGGCGGCTTCTCCATGGATCCGTTCACCGACGTCGTGGCGAAGCTCTTCCGCGAGGCGCGGAAGTCCTTCAAGAGCCTGGACATTCACTACTTCCACAACACGGTCTACGAGCACGTCTACAAGGACGTCCGCCGCACCGTGGCGTTGCCGATGGCCGAGCTACTCGCGCGCGATGCGGCGACGCGCGTCATCCTTTTGGGCGACGCGAGCATGGGCGCCGACGAGCTCGAGAGCGACTACGGCAACATCAACTACTGGGACCAGCAGACGCGTTCCTCGCGCGCGTGCCTCGGGGACCTCGTGCGCCGCTTCCCGCACTGCGTCTGGCTCAACCCGAAGATGAAGGCCACCTGGCCGCACACGCGCGGGTCGTACACGATCCGCGAGATCGGCAGGATCGTGCCCATGTTCGACCTCAGCCTCGAGGGGCTGGGCGCGGCAGTCGATCGTCTGCGAGTCGCGGGGTCGGCCGGTCGCCGCGCGGCCGTGGGATGAGGTGGATGGGGCCCCGGTTGGATCTACGATAGTCCCCAGAAGACCACCCATGACGACGTGCCCCGCGTGTGAACACAAGTTCGAGCCTGCCGCGCCAGGGTCAGTGACGTGCCCGTCCTGCGGGCGCGACTTCCTGCCGGTGGACGGCGCGAGACCGCGCTCCGTCATCACGGCGTCCCACGGGACCGCCGCCCCCGGCGCCGAGGATCGTCCCCCCGCTCCCGAGGGAGGCGTCGTCACCACCACCGAGGTGGACATCGCCGGAGCGAACGTCCACTTCACCAGCTGCCCGCGTTGCCAGGCATCGCTCGCGGCGATGCTGGGAGAGCTCGAGGGCAGCAAGTTCGGGAAGTGCGAGGCGTGCGGGTTCGTCTTCGTGCTCGCCGAGGGAAGCGTCACGGAGGTCCCCATCTCCGATCCCCGCGTGCTCGGCGCGAAGCGCCTGATCCCGTTCCGCAGCCAGGGCGTGCAGAAGAGCGTCGAGGAGATCACCGGCGAGCCGACCAACGTCGACGCCGGCATCCGCGAGCGCGAGCGCAAGAGCGTGGCGATGCTCGTGAGCGAGGTCCCGCCGATGCGGGTGGTCCTGACGCAGGACGCGACGATCATCGGGCGGGTGAAGGCGGACGTCCTGATCGAGTCACCCGACGTCTCCCGGCGCCACGCCGTCATCGAGAGGAAGGGCAACGCCTACATCGTCCGCGATCTCGGAAGCACGAACGGGACCTACGTCAACGGGGCGCGCGTCGAGGAGGCGCCGCTGGCGCACGGCGACCGCCTCGTCGTGGGACAGACGGTCTTCCACTTCGAGACGACCGGCGAGGGCGAGGGGATCTACCTCTTGCTCGCCATGGCGCCGGTCGGCGAGTCGGTGCAGTCCGTCGAGAGCCAGCAGCGCTGCCTGCGGGCCTGGAACGCGGCGCTCGCCGTCGCGTTCGGCAGCCGCGAGCGCGACGTCCTCTCGTCGGACGTCACGGGCCGCGCGCTCGCGATCTTCCCGTTCGACGACACGCCGGGCATCCTCGAGAGGCGCGACTTCGCCAGGATCGTCCTCGGCTTCCCGAGGGTCTTCGCGGTCGAGCTCCGGGGCATGACCGAGGCGACGCCCGGCGACGAGGCGCGCGTCGCGGTTGCGCTCGGGCCGGCCAAGCGCGTCGTGCAGGACGGCAAGAGCAAGCTGACGGGGGAGATCATCCACCGCATCGCCGGCCTCTTCTCGGTCCCCGCTCCGCCCTGGGGTGGAGGCGTGATCGAGGAAGCATCGCTGCACCGCATCCTCTCACCCTCGCCGGACGAGCCGGTGACCGACATCCTGGGGAAGCTCGGTTACGAGGTCCATCGCGACGGGGACGCGACGCAGAGCGGCCACTCGGCGCTCACCTTCAACGAGATCCCTCCCAAGCCGGATGCCCTGCTCCACCAGCCGCCCGTCGTGGCGGACCTCTACGAGAAGGCGCGCGTCGGGCTCGAGGGCGAGATCATGAGCGCGTTCACGGGATCGTCCACGGGGAAGAAGATCCTGGCGCGCGGTGCGAGCGCGGACGACATCCGGATCCGGAGCGGGCTCTACCGGGCGGTGCTCGAGCGTCCGATCTACATGACGCCTCCGCTCCTCCTCCAGTGGCTGCACCACCTGGAGGACGCCGGCCGGCTCCTGGAGAAGTTCGTGCCGATCCGGACGATCTTCGGCGCCCCGGATCTTCTCGCGGCCGGCGCCGCGCTCCAGCTCCTAGGGTCGGCCTACCACGGCCTGCCGGATCTCCTCGACCTGGATCTGCGCCGCCTCACCGGCGCAGCCGAGAACTACCTCCTCTCCATCGAGCCCGCCGCTGCCGAACAGGACGGCCACGCGCTCGGAGCGGTGCTGCAGATCTACCGGGACGCGCAGGAGGTGCCCCGCGACGAGGCGGAGCCGGTGAACCTCTTCGAGTTCCTCGTGCTGCTCGCCCTCATCCGTGGGCTGCGCACGCGCGGCACCGAGGCGGATCTGGCGATGGCCAAGACCCTCCTCGACAGCCTCAAGACCTACTCCACGATCTGGGGCCAGATGCTTCGCGAGGAGAAGCCGCCGGTCTAGCCGACCGGCGCCTCCTCCCGGCGCGCCCGCGGTCCGCGATCAACCGTAGCGTTCTTCCTTCCAGGGATCGCCGCGCATGTGGTAGCCGCGCTGCTCCCAGTAGCCCGGACGATCCCGCGCGAGGAGCTCGAAGCCGCGCACCCATTTCACGCTCTTCCACGCGTAGAGGTGCGGCACGACCAGGCGAAGGGGGTAGCCGTGCTCGGGTGCGAGGTCCGCGCCGTCGACGCGGCTGGCGAGCATCACCTCGTCGCGCCGCAGGTCGTCGAGCGGGACGTTGGCCGTGTAGCCGTGCTCCGCGTGGACCATGACGACACGCGCCCGCGGATCGATCGCGGTGGCTGCGAGAAGGTCCTTCACGCGGACGCCTTCCCAGGTCATGTCGAGCTTGCTCCACGTGGTGACGCAGTGGAAATCCGTCTGGAGCCGCGCCGGCGCGACGGCGAGCAGCTCGTCGTATCCGAGACGCCGCTCGGCCACGAGCCCCTCGCGGCTCCAGATCCGGAAGTCCCAGGACGCGCGATCGAACGCGGGGATCGGTCCCTCGTGGAGCACCGGCCACTTCCCCTCCGCCGTCAAGCTCTGCCCCGCCGGAAGCCTCCCGGCCCGCCTCGCCGCCTCTTCCGCCGCCCGTCGCTTCTGCACGTGCTCGAACATCGCGCGCCAGAATAGCAGCGCCCCGGCCCCCCGGAGAGGGAGAACGAGATCCGCCAGCGAGAGACTCCGGCCAGGCGTTGAACCCCGGCGGCTCCTACACGAAGGAAGCGAGGGCGGCGGCGACCCATGTGGGTCGCGGAGCGCCGAGCGTGTCGGCGTAGTCGACGAGGACGAGATCGTGGATCGTCGCGCGTGGAGCTCCCGGAAGAAGCGCGGCGAGAACGGGACCCGCGTCGCGGAAGTCGGAGCGCTCGCTCTGGGCGTGGACGAGGAAGGCCGCGTAGTCGCGGCGGGCGAGGGCGTCGAAGCCCTGGTAGACGGAGGCGCGGGCGTACGGGGCGGTGGCGGGATCGGCGGGATCGAGGATGCGTTCGGGCGGCGTGCCGTAGCCATGCCCGTGGTGGATGGGATCGGCCGTCGCGACGATCGCCGCACCGCGCGCGACGATCTCGCGCATCTCGTCCATGCCGCGGAGGCCGTCGGGGTCTTCGCCGGTCAGGAACGGATAGCGGCGCGAGATCCGAGGTGCGCGGCGGCCGGCCACTCGCGCCGCGACGTCGAGGAGCGCGGCGAAGCCGTCGAGGGAGAACTCGTCGGGGCAGGAGCGATGGATGCCTCGCCGCGATGCGTCGTCACGGTTGCCTCCGTGGAGCACGCCGATCGCCAGCACCTCTTCGCATCCGCTCGCAATCACCGAGCTCGCCGCTGCGGCCGGGAGGTGCCCGGAGACTCCGAGCTTCGTGTGCGGGAAGACGATGGCGCCGCCTGGCGCGAGGCCAATGAGCGGGGCGCGCGCGACGATTTCCTCGAGGCCTTCCTCGCCGAGAAGCGATCGCTCGGCGGCGTAGAACGCCTTCCAGTCGGCGGCGGAAGCCACGATCGGATCACCAGGGCGCTTGCCCTGGCTCATTCCGTCGCGGTCTCGACGGCGAGCTGTCCCTCCTTGAACCTCGCGCGCAGCACCTTCTTGTCGAACTTGCCGACGGCGGTCTTGGGGACCTCGGTGATGAACGCCCAGCGCTCGGGCATCCAGAAGCGCGGGTGGCGCGTGGCGACGAACGCGCGCAGGGTCGCGGCGGTGGCGGTGGCGCCGGGCTTGAGCACGATGCAGGCGAGCGGGCGTTCGTCCCAGCGGGCGTCAGGGATGCCGATGACGGCGGCCTCGAAGACGTCGGGGTGCGCCATCAGCGTGCCCTCGAGGTCGACGGACGAGATCCACTCGCCGCCGGTCTTGATCACGTCCTTCGCGCGATCGGTGAGCTGGAGGAATCCGCGATCGTCGAGCGTGCCGACGTCGCCCGTTCGCAGCCACCCGTCGTGGAACTTCTCGGGATCCTCGCCGCCGTGATAGGACGCCGTGATCCAGGGGCCGCGCACCTCGATCTCGCCGACGGACTTGCCGTCCCAGGGAAGGGACTTGCCGTCCTCGCCGACGATGCGCGCCTCGACGCCCGGGACGATCCGGCCCGACATCGCCCGCCACGTCATCTCGTCTCCGGGCGCGCCATCCTTGGGTGGGAGCGCGATGGCGCCAAGCGGGCTCGTCTCGGTCATGCCCCACGCCTGGAGGAGGCGTACGCCGAAGCGCTGCTGGATCTCCTCCATGAGGCTCCGGGGCACGGCGCTGCCTCCGCAGATCACCGTCCGCAGCGACGAGAGGTCGACGGTCGCCGTCTCGGCGTGGCGCAGGATGTCCTTCCAGATGGCCGGCACTGCCCCGGCGATGGTCGGGCGCTCGGCCGCGATCAGCCTGCAGAGAGGCTCGGCCTGGAGGAATCGGCCTGGAAAGACGAAGTCGGCGCCGGCCGCCCAGCCGGCGTGGGGTAGACCCCAGGCGTTGGCGTGGAACATGGGCGCGATCGGGAGGATCCGGTCGCGCTCCGTGACGCCGAAGGCCGCGCCCGCGCACACCGCCATCGTGTGCAGGAAGATCGATCGGTGGCTGTAGACCACGCCCTTCGGGTTTCCGGTCGTGCCGCTCGTGTAGCACATCACCGCGGCGGAGCGCTCGTCGACCTCGGGCCAGTCGGCGTGTGCGGGGCCCGATGCGACGAGCCCCTCGTAGGCGATCGCGCCGGGGAGGTCCGGCGCATCTCCGACGACGATCCACGCCTTGACCGACGGCACGGCGGGAGCGACCTTCGCGACCAGCGGGACGAGGGGCGGATCGACCAGGACCACCTTGTCTTGCGCGTGGCGAAGCACGTAGACGAGCTGCTCCGGCGAGAGGCGGAGGTTCAGCGTGTGGAGCACCGCCCCCATGCACGGGATGGCGAAGTAGGCTTCGAGGTGCTGCTGCGTCGTGAAGCAGAGGGTCCCCACGACGTCGCCTTGCCCACCCGAGCCGTCGAAGCGCGCCGTCGCTGGCCGCGACGCGCGGTCCGCGACGTCGAGAAGAGAGCCCGCCGGCAGCCGGCTCCGTCGAACGTGACCACCTCGCTGCGCCCGTGGACCTTCCGTCCGTGCTCGAAGAGCGACGCGATCGAGAGCGGGAAGTCCTGCATCGTGCTCTGCATGGGAGGGTCTCCTTGGCGGTCGATTCTAGCGGTCCGCGCCGAGCTCGATCGCGAGCTCCTCGGCCAGCAGGCCCTGCGCGCGCGAGCAGGCGCCGGGCAGCTCCATTCCGTGGGCCAGCATCGCGGCGAGGTACGCCGAGTGGCGGCAACCCGTGCCGTGGGTGCGGGCGACCGAGACCCGCGCGCGGCGGAGAGTGAGGACGTCGGCCGGGGTGACCAGCACGTCCACGACGGGGTTCGTGCCGAGATGACCGCCCTTGATCAGCACGGCGCGCGCGCGCTTCCGAGCAGCACATGCCCCGCCGCCGAGGCGTCCTCGATCGTGGCGATGGTCCGGCCCGAAAGCACCTCGGCTTCGCGGGCGTTCGGCGTCAGAACGGTCGCGATCGAGAAGAGCGCTTCACGCATCTCGTCCGTGGTGCCGGGTGCCGCGAGCGCGACGCCGGCCGACGATGCGAGCACGGGGTCGCAGACGTAGCGGCGCACCCCGTGACGCCGCAGCGCCGCGCCGACCACGCGCGCCGCACCGGGGCTCGGGATCATGCCGCTCTTGATCGCCAGGACGGCGCCGTCGTCGAGCGCCGCGTCGAGCTGGGCTTCGAGCGTCGAGAGCGACACGGCCTCCCACGACCTGACGCCCTCGCGCGTCTGCGCCGTGATCGCCGTGACGACACTGCGAGCGGAGGCACCCGCCTTCTCGATGGCGCGCTGGTCGGCCTGGATCCCCGCTCCTCCGGAAGGGTCCGAGCCGGCGATGGTGAGGACGACGGGGAGCACGGCGCTCCCCGGATACTACGCCGCCGGCGCGGGCGCTGGCGTGGGCGTCGCGACCGCCTCGGCGACCACCTTCTGGAGCTCGCCCGACGCCTGCATCTCCTTCAGGATGTCGGTCCCGCCCACGAGCTTGCCCCCCACGAAGAGCTGCGGCAGCGTCGGCCAGCTGCTGTACTTCGACAGGACCGATCGGAAGGCGGGCTCCGCCACCGCGTTGACGCCCTCGAAGGGTACGTTCAGGGATCGCACGATGTCGGCCGCCGTCGCGGAGAAGCCGCACTGGGGCTGCGCGGGCGTGCCCTTCATGAACAGCACGACCCTGTTCTTGGCGATCGCCTCGGTGATCGACTCGAGGATCTCCTCCTCGGATCGGCCGCCTCCGGTCATAGGTCCGCGCCCCTTGAGGATCGAGTCGGCCGACACCTTCTTCCCCTCGGCCACCTGGGCGAGGTGGGCGCGGGTCTGGTTGATGTTCTCGTCGACGTGCTTCCTGAGATCGCGCAGGCTCCACTCGACGGCCTTGAGCTTCCCGAGCTCTTCCTGGAGAGCCGCGAGCTTCTTGCCGCGCATGACCAGCATGAGGAAGCTGAGAAGAGCCAGGGACAGGGCAACGATTCCGAGCGTCATTCGGGGTCCTCCTCGAAGTTGGACCATTCTCCTCAATTCTCGCGTGAACGCCAAGGAAGAGCCCTTTGGGGTAGTCTAGATGCGTCTTTCACACCGCCGCCGATCCCGAGAAGAAGTCGATCAGCCAGTCGGAAAGGAACGGTCAACGATGAACAGGCGTAGGTCTCGTCTCGCCACCGCGGCTCTCGCCGCCTGTGCCTCCACCATGCTCGTTCCGGCGTCGTACGGCGCCGACATCAAGGACGGCACCGTCGTGGACCGTTACTTCGATTGCAGCAAGATCTACGACCTGGGCTACGACAAGCAGCTCAACGTGAGAGCGCGGCTCCTGCGGATCCAGTGCGGGCTCGAGGACGCGGCGGAGACGCGCGTCATCTACGGCCCTTACGACGCGTCGGCGGCCCCGTCGTCGATTTCCGCGCTCGGCGGCGTGGACGTCAACACCATCACCGGGACCGAGTCGTACCCGGCGGTCACGCAGTCCGAGAGCTTCGTCTGGGGCCAGGGCAACACCATCGTCACCACCTTCAACGACTCGCGCACCGCGCCGGGGAACTACTCCGGTGGATCGGTGTCGACCGACGGCGGCGTGACCTTCGCGCGGTTCACCCCCTCGCCGTTCGAGACGGGGCACGGTACCAACTACGGCGACCCGACGGTCGTCTTCAACCAGAAGCTGAACCTCTGGTACGCGAGCTTCCTCGCGACGGGATGCGGCGGGCAGGGCGTCGGGCTCTGGACCTCGCCAGACGGCGTCACCTGGTCCGCGGGAGCTTGCGCTCACACCGGCAGCTTCGACGACCGCCAGTCGTTCTGGGTCGACAACACCGCTGCGAGCCCCTACTACGGGCGAATGTACATGACGTGGAACGACTTCGGCGCAGGGCAGGGGATCTACTGCGAGCGATCCGACGACGGGACGACGTGGAGCCTGTCCACCGTGGAGCCGGCGTTCATCCGCAACTGCCAGGTCACTGGGACGCCCGACGGCTCGGTCTTCGTCGCGGGCATGGACGAGGGCGGCGGCGGCCTCTCGCCGCGCACGAACATCATGTATCGCTCCACCGACGGTGGCGCGACGTGGACGAAGATCACGATGGGCGCGCCGTTCGGTGCTCCGGGATCGGTCAACTGCGGCTACTTCGAGGCCATCAACCCGATCTGGCGCCACATGGGATGGGGCCAGCCCGCCGGCGGACCGAACCTGACCATCCACTATCCCTACTGCGGCGCGGGTCTGAACGCCGGCGATCTAGGCGACATCTACTACACGCGCTCCACCGACAACGGGTCGACCTGGTCGGCGCCCATCGTGCTCAACACCGATC
Organism: Acidobacteriota bacterium; assembly: GCA_046331505.1. Classification (GTDB taxonomy): domain Bacteria; phylum Acidobacteriota; class Vicinamibacteria; order JAXLQT01; family JAXLQT01; genus JAXLQT01. Next base: position 142,900 of record JAXLQT010000016.1, on the reverse strand, counting down.
AGGGAGGCGGCGGCACGACCGAGCAGTGGATGCCCTCCTGCTCCGTGACGCCGACGGGCTCCGTCCTCGCGACCTGGTACGACCGCCGCAACACCACCAACGGCACGGACTACGAGTACTGGGGCCGCATCTCGACGGACAACGGAGCCACCTGGGGTGCCGACGACCGCATCAGCGACGTCATCGCTCCATCACCCGCCCAGCCGGACGGCAACGTCCAGCCCTGCTACGTCGGCGACTACAACTACCAGTCGATCCATAGCAACGGCACCGATGCGATGGTGACCTGGTGCGACGGGCGCAACCAGGTGAACGGCCAGAACCAGCAGGACGTCTACTTCGATCGCGTGCCGCTCTTGACCTGTAACCCGATCACGGTCGCGCCGGCGACGCTTCCGGGCGGGACGCTCGGCGTCCCCTACAGCCAGACCATCACCGCGAGCGGTGGTACGGCTCCCTACACGTTCGCCGTCACCGCGGGTGCGCTCCCTCCGGGCCTCAACCTCGCCGCGGGCGGCGTCCTTTCCGGCACGCCGACCACGCTCGGAGCCTACGCTTTCACCGTGACGGCGACCGACAGCGCGGGCTGCCAGGGATCGCAGCAGTACAGCATCACCATCAGCTGCCCGGCGATCACCGTGGCCCCCGCTTCGCTCCCGAACGGCTCGTTCGGCGCCCCGTACAGCCAGACGATCACCGCGAGCGGCGGCACGGCACCCTACACCTTCGCCGTGACCGGAGGGGCGTTGCCCGGAGGTCTGACTCTGAGCGCTGGCGGGGTCCTCTCCGGGACGCCGACCGCGTCCGGGACGTTCAACTTCGTCGTGACGGCGACCGACGCCGGAGGCTGCACCGGGACGCAGAGCTACACGCTCACGATCGACTACCTTGTCGACACGATCGTCGGCCGCGGCCTGGGTCAGCCCAACACCAACGAGGTGAGGGTGTTCACCGCGGCGGGGACGGCAACCTCGGTCGATTTCCTTGCCTACGCCGCGGGCCAGTGGGGCGTCAACGTCGCCGGAGGCAACGTCAACGGCGGCGCGTACGACGAGATCGTGAGCGGGCCGGGACCAGGCCCGGTGTTCGGGCCGCAGGTGCGCGCGTTCAACCAGGCGGGCGGCGGCATCAACAAGGTCAACTTCTACGCGTACGGGACGCTGCGCTACGGCGTCAACGTCGGATCGGGCGGGGTCGATGCCGACACCTTCGACGAGATCTTGACCGGGGCCGGCCCCGGCCCCGTGTTCGGGCCCCACGTGCGCGGCTGGAACTTCGACAACAACGCGCTGACGCCGATCCAGAAGATCAGCTTCTTCGCCTACGGCACGCTGAAGTATGGCGTCAACGTCACGACCGGCAGCGTGGACGCGGACGGCTACGCCGAGCTCGAGACGGGGCCCGGGCCGGGCGCGATCTTCGGACCGCAGGTGCGCGGCTTCAACTACGACGGCAGCACCGTCACGGCGATCGCCAAGATCAACTTCAACGCCTACACGGTGCTCCAGTACGGCGTCAACGTCGCGACGGGCGACGTCGAGAACGACGGGTACGCCGAGATCGGCACGGCGCCGGGACCGGGCGTGGGGGCCCAGTTCCCGTCGGACTTCCGCGGCTTCAACTACGACGGAGCGTCGATCTCGCAGCTTGCCAACTACCAGGTCACCGCGTACACGACGGTCTACGGAGGGCGCGTCGGGTTCGGCGATCTCGACACCGATGGCGACCAGGATCTCATCACCGGCGCCGGACGCGATCCCGCTGCCACGTCGGTCGTGAAGGCCTACAGCTACAGCATCACCGGGCTGAGCCAGCTTCCGGGCCAGTTCACCGCGTTCAGCGGCGCGTCCTACGGCTGCAACGTGGCGTCCGGCGCGCTGGGTTACTAGAACGGAAACGGGCGGGGGCCAGAGCCCCCGCCTGCGGCCAGGAGAAGACCGGCGGGGAAACCCCGCCGGCCGCGTTCGTGGCGCCGCAACGATGACGCGCGGCCTACACGAATCCGAGCTGGACCTTCGCGGCCTCCGACATCATGTTCGGGTTCCACGGCGGATCGTTGACCAGCTCCACGCTGGCCTCCTTCACGCCCGGAACGCTGCGGACCTTCGACTCGACGTCTTGCTTCAGGATGACGCCCATGCCGCAGCCCGGCGCCGTGAGGGTCATGGTCACGTCCACGCGATGCCCTTCGGGCTCGGCGGGGGAAACGACGCACTTGTAGATCAGCCCGAGGTCGACGATGTTGACCGGGATCTCCGGGTCGTAGCAGGTGCGAAGCAGATCCCACACGACCTTCTCGGTGGTCTCGCGATCGAGGGCCGTCGCAGGCGCGGGGTGCGCGTCGCCCGCAGCGTCCTGCGGGCCCCCGAGCCCGAGCGCATCGGCGTCCTTGCCCTCGATGCGCACGAGCTGACCCCACGCGGTCATCACCGTGTGGCTGCCGCCCAGCGACTGCGTCAGCGTGACTTCGGCTCCGACCGGCAGCATCACGGGCTCCCCGCTCGGGATCGCGACGGCCGAGCATTCGCGTTTGAGGCTGATCCTTTCGTGACCCATCTCCGTCTAGGATAACGAAAAAACGGGCGCAGTCATCCGCGGCCGCGCAGACCCGATCGGATGCGACCCGCGCTACGGCATCGGGTGGGCCTGGAAGAACTCCCACATCAGGTCGTTCGCCGACACGTCCCGGGTGGAGGCACCGAGATCCGGCAACCTCGGGGCCCGGCCAGGCCACGTGTGGCCGCCGCCTTCGATGGTGACGAGCACGACCTCGGCGCCGTTCTTGCCGGGTCCGTAGGTCTCCTTGACGACCGTCGTCCCGTCGTCGGCCGTGTTGGGGAACGTCGAGCGCACGGGCTTGCCGGGACAGCCGTCGACCTCGACCCATCGCTCGATCGTCCGCGGCACGGACTCGAAGAGCGTCTTGGTGATGGAATGCTCGCCGAAGCCGCCCGTGTACTTCAGGTAGGGATCGTCGGTGCCGTGGAAGTCGATCACCGGCACCGGTCGTGAGGGGCTGCAGTCGACGACGCCGAGCGTGCCGGCCACCGGCGCGATGGCGGCGATGCGGTCCGACAGCTCGCACGCCAGGCGATGGCACATGATGGCGCCGTTGCTCATCCCCGTGGCGAAGATGCGCTTCGTGTCGACCGCGAGCACCTTCTCGAGATCGTCGAGCATCGCGCTCGTGAACCCGACGTCGTCGATGCGATGGAACATGGCATACATGCAGCAATTGCCTCCGTTCCAGGTCAGCATCGTCGTGCCGCGGCCCGTTCCGTTCGGGTAGACGACGACGAACCCGGCCGCGTCCGCCTTCTCGTTCATGCCGGAGAAGCGCTCGTGGACCCGGGCATTCCCGCCGCCCCCGTGGAAGTTGAGGACGACGGGGACCAGCTTGCTCCCGTCGTAGCCGGGCGGTACGTGGACGATGTAGGAGCGCTCGATGCCGCCGTGCTGGAGCGTCCGCCTGTGATCGCCCGGGCCGAGGCCCGCGGCGAGCGCGGCGGCGGCGGTGAAGAGCGGGAGCATCCGGAGGATGGGCATCATGGTCGTTCTCCTCTCATCGCTACCCTACGGGGGACGATCCCGGACCCGTCTTGCGCCATCGTAAAGTTTCGTGATCGCTCACCGCCGCGGCGTCCCGCAGTAGGGACAGGTGCCTGCGGAGAAGTCGGGCCAGCCGCTGTCGTCGCGCGACGCGAGCGGCAGCCTCCCGCAGCTTCCGCAACGGAGCTTCAGGTAGAGGAGCCCTCCGCCGAAGGCGGCGACGCAGATCGCCGCGCACGGGCAAGCCAGGAGGAGCAAGCTCGCCGCCACGTCACCCCTTGCCGCCGAACGCCTTCTGCAGCACGTCGTTCCTGCCGAAAGCACGCAGGTAGATCTCGCGCTCGTGGACGTCCAGCCCCGCGGCCATCTGGAGGATGATCCCGGCCGCTTCCTCGTAGCGGCGGAGGGCGGCGCTTTGCCCCATCTCCTCCTGGAGGGCCGCGATGCGCGCGGCGGACCGCCAGATCCACTCCCGGTAGCCGAGCTCCTTGAAGAGGGCGTGGGCGCGCTCGGCGTGCCCGAGGGCCTCGGCGCCCGAGGTGCAACGCGAGAAGAGCAGGCTCGCGCGCGCCTGCACGTCGCGGTCCCGCTCGGAGACCAGCTTCTCGAGCGTGGCGCGATCGTGGCTCCCGAGCCCGCGGTCGCCCGACTTCAAGCGCCGGAGGAAGATCTCCTGCATCGTCGTCTCGCGCTCCTGGAACGCGTGGTTGATGAGCGCGCGCTCCTCGATCAACACCTCGCGGGCTCCGGCGTGATCGCCGCGCGCGATCAGGACCTCGACCCGCTCGTTGAGGTTGTCCCACGCCTCGTTGGCGAACTGGTGGTCGCGCGCGATCCGGAACGCCTCGTCGAACCTCGCTTCCGCCGTGTCGAAATCTCCGATGAGGTAGCGGCAGAACCCCTCGGAGTGGATCGCGTGCGCGAGCGCGCTCGTGACGCCGCTCGCCCGCGCCTCCTGCGCGAGATCGCTTGCCATCGACAACGCCTCCTTGAGGCGGCCGAGGTAGACGAGGGCCGAGATCATGGCGTTCTTGCCGTGCAGTAGCGGCAGGACGTACCCGGTCTCCCGCGCGAGCGCGACCCCCTCGGTCGCGCAGGCGAGCGCGCGTTCGCAGTCTCCGCGCTGGAGCGAGATGGCCCCGAGGTTCAAGAGCGTCGACAGGGTCCCGCTCTTGCTGCCGGTACGCCGGTAGATGCGCTGGCAGTGGCGCAGGTTCTCCTCGGCCAGATCGAGATCGTCCGCGCGCACCTGGAGCGTCGCCAGGTTCATGAGAGCGGTCGTCATCCCGTCGGCGTCGTTGATCGACTCCGCGAGACGCCGCGACGTGACGTAGCACTGCTCCGCGTCGTCGTAGCGGGCCGTACGCGCGTGGACGTTACCGCGGAGCATCCAGGCCCTCAGCAGGCCCGCCGTGTCGCCGGCCCGCTCGAAGATCTCCGCCGCCGACTGGATCTGCTGTAACGCGATCGCGTAGTCGCCGCGATCGAGGCAGAGCCGCGCGAGCGTCGCGTAGAAGCGCGCAAGGAGGCGCTCGTCCCCGAGCTCCGTGGCGAGGGTCAAGGCGTCCTGCGCCGCCCCCGCGGCGCGCGCGTAGTCGCCGCGCGCCATCGCGATCCGCGCGTCGAGCTCGAAGTAGAGCGCGGTCTCCACCTTCATCGCCGGCGCGAGATCGGCGCGTCCCGCGGCGAGGATGGCCGCGGCGTCGTCCATCACCCCGTCCTCGAGCGCGCGGCGCGCGCGCTTCCTCTGGAGGCGGACGCGGTCCTCGGGCTCGAGGTGCGCGCCCCCTTCCTCGAGGATCGTGAGGTAGGCGCGCGACACCTCGCCGGGATTCGCCTCGGCGATGCGCGCGTCGTTGAGCCCCTCCATCGCGAGCAGCCGCTCGCGGCCGAGGCCCGACTCCATGGCGAGGCGGGCGACCTCCTCGAAGTGCGCCCGTGCATCCGTGGTGCGGTGGGCGGACACGAGCTGCCGGCCGACCTGGACCAGGGTCCGCGCGCCTTCCGCCACGTCGCCTGCGAGCACCTGATGCCGTCCCACCTCGGATCGGAGGTCCACCGTCGCGTGCGGGTCCGACGCGAGCATCGCGGCGATCCGGCGGTGCAGGTCGCGCCGCTCGTCCACCGAGAGGATCTCCGCGAGCACCTCGCGGTCGCGTGCGGCCCGGAGCACGAAGCGCAGGAAGCCGGCGTCGTGGGCGCGGCCCAGCCACCCGTGCGACTCGAGGTCGAGGGTGGTCGCAGCGCCGTCCGCCCGCTGGTAGCCGTCGTGGAGCCGCTCGAGGCGCCAGTGGTTGACGCCGGAGCCGAGCAGCGCCGCCGCGACGAGGATGCGCCGCGACGCGTCCGGCTGTTGCCAGAACCGGCGGGCGGTGAGGAGCTTCATCCCCGATGCCAGCAGTCGATCGATCGCCGGCCGCGACGCGTCCGGGTCCTCTGCGAGCGCCTCCGCGAGCAAGGCCGCGGCGCGGGGCGTGGGGTGCTCGTGAGCGTGGAGCGCAGCGGCGGCGCGCGAGGCGAGCTCGCGTCCGAGCCCGTGACCCATGAGGATCTCCTGCAACGTGGTCTCGGGAAGGGGCGCCACCGTCACGCGCCGCGTCGCCACCTCGCCGGGATGGGTGAGCGGCAGCTCGACGGGTTGCTCCGCGGCGCCCACCAGGAACTGGGGGTGGCGGGACGCCTTCGCGGCGGCGCTGAGCACGGCGAGCGCCTCCAGGAGAAGCGGAGCCGCCGCGTGCTGCGCGTCGTCGATGAGGATGGCGCCCTCCGCCCCTCCGGTGATCTCGCCTGCCGCCCCCCGGAGCTCCTCGAGGATCCGCGCCTCGGACCCGCGTCCGGGGATCGCCGTGAGCATCAGCGCCCGGCGCCCGGAGGCGTGGAGCCGCCCGAGCGTCTCCTTCAGGATCGTCGTCTTGCCCCCGCCGGGCGGTGCGGAGAGCTCGATGAAAAGAGGGTGGCTGGTGGGCCGCTGGGCCTCGACGATCTTGAGGAGCGCGTCGGCCTCGGGCAGCGCCAGCGCCGCGCGCGACGGGAGGGTCATGCCTGGCGCGGCTGGAGGGCCGGCGTCCGCGAGAGCTGGAAGAGCCAGGCTGCGCTCGCCAGGAGCACGAGGCCCGCGGCGGCCGCCGCGACTCGCGCATCCGGCCTGGCGAAGATCAGCATGACCGATCCGATCGCCATGCAGTGCAGGCGGGCCATCTCGAGCGGCACCGCCCAGCGCCGCGCCTCGAGGAGGCCGCCCCAGATCACGATGGTGGCGAGGATCGCCGCCGCGGCGGCGGCGCGCGCGGCCAGCGGAGCTTCCTCGCGGAGCATGAGCAGCATCGTCCCGATCGCGAGCAGCACGAAGTGGAGATCGACGTAGGCGCGCAGCCCGGTGGCCGTGTCGGGCATCCGCGGGGGATGGCCCTGCTCCGGGAGTATCCCCGCGGGATGCCACTCGGGCGGCATGAACCAGACGGCGAGCCTGTCGGAGAGGCGCCTCGCGTCGCGGGCCTCTCGGCCGAGCCGCGCCCACGTCTCGAGGTTGGCCCACAGCGGGTTCGTGCTCCGGAACGCCGCAACCGTTCCGAAGCTCGGCTCTTCCTCTTCGCGCTTGAACGTGCCGAACAGGCGATCCCAGACGATGAGGATGCCGGCGTAGTTCTTGTCGAGGTACTTCGCGTCCCGCCCGTGATGGACGCGGTGGTGGCTCGGCGTGTTGAAGACCCACTCGAACGGCCCGAGCGTCCCGATCGTGCGCGTGTGGATCCAGAACTGGTAGAGGAGGTTGATGGCGTAGGACGTGGCGTAGACCGCCGGCGGCACGCCGAGCATCGCGACCGGGAGATCGAACGCCCAGTGATAGGTCTTGGCGAGCCAGGACTGGCGGAGCGCCACGGCGAGGTTGTACTCCTCGCTCTGGTGGTGGACGACGTGGGTCGCCCATGCGAAGTTGACGCGGTGGCTGAAGCGGTGGAACCAGTAGTAGGTGAAGTCGACGGCGACGATGGCGATGGCCCAGGTCGTCCAGGAGCCGGGATCGAGCCTCTGGATCGCGAACCGATCGTAGGTCGCCGCGTAGATGCCGAGGATGGCCGTACGGCAGAGGACGTCGAGCACCTGGTCGCCGATTCCACACGAGAGGTCGGTCAGCGAGTCCGCGTAGCGGTGGTAGCGCCTCCCCATGGCTCGTGCCACGGCCATCTCGAGGCCGAGCGCGAGGAAGAAGAAGGGGATGGCGAGCGCGATGACGTGCACGGAGGCGCGAAGATCATATGCGGCCGCGCTCCTCCGGGCCGGTTGGTGCGCGCCGTGCTAGCATCGACACATCGGACGAGTCGGCGTTCCTGCACTGTTGCTCGCGAGCGTGATCCCGCTCCTCTGGGCCGGGAACGGCGCGGCATCGAGCCTGCCCCATGCGGCCACAGCGACGCCGCTCTCGCGTGACGCGCGCGTCCAGTACCGGCGCGCCGTGGAGGAGGTCTACTGGCGCCACAGGATCTGGCCGTCGGGCAATCCAGGCGCGAGGCCGCCTCTCTCGGCCGTGCTTCCGGACGAAGCGATCGCGGGTCGGGTGGACGACGATCTGCGGAAGTCCGAGGCGCTCGATGCCATCTGGCATCGCCCGATCACCGGTGCGCAGCTCCAGGCGGAGATGGACCGCATGGCCCGGGAGACGAAGGATCCCGTGGTGCTCGCCGAGCTGTTTCACGCGCTTCACGACGACCCTGCGATCGTCGCCGAGTGCCTCGCGAGGCCGTTGCTCGCGGACCGGCTCGTCCGCGCCCTCTACGCCGAGGACGCGCGGATCCATGGTGCGCTGCGGGCGCGGGCGGAGGCGGAGGCTTCCGAGGCGCGTCGCCTCGGAGACCTCCGCGCGCTGGCCGGCTACCAGGAGACGGAGTGGACGCTCGCGAACGGGGCGGGAGACATCGCGCGCTCCCGTCCGGGCGATCCCATCGCGCTCGATCGCGCCTCGTGGGACGATCTCCTGGTGCGCCTCGAGCGCGACGATGAAGGCGCTCCCCTCCGCGAGGCTCCGGACCAGTTCTACGTCACGGCGGTACTCTCGCGGGGCGAGACGCGCGTGAGGGTCGCCACCGTCGAGTGGGCGAAGAGACCGTTCGACGACTGGTGGCGCGAGGTGCGCGACGGGCTCGAGCCGTGCGTTCCCATACAGGGACACGGCTGCCATCTCCCGGCGATCTCCGGAACCGCTTCCGGCGCACCCGACACGTGGACATCGACGTTCGTCGGGGTCCCCATCGGGCGCCAGGGCCACACGGCCGTCTGGACCGGCAGCGAGATGATCGTCTGGGGTGGCGGCGACGGCAACTACCCGCCCGTGTCCACGCCGACCGGGGGCCGCTACGATCCCGCGACCGACACCTGGGCCAACGGCGGCACGAGCCTCACGAACGTCGCCGGAGCGCGATCGCTCCACACGGCGGTGTGGACCGGCACGGAGATGATCGTCTGGGGCGGCATCAACAACCTCGACACCGACGTCACGACGGGCGGCCGCTACAACCCCGCGTCGGACACGTGGGTCGCGACCAGCGAGATCAACGTGCCCATGAGGCGGGAGCGCCACACGGCGGTCTGGACCGGGACCGAGATGATCGTCTGGGGAGGCCGCAAGCGCGGGGCGGTGGGGTCGCTCCAGACCGGAGGCCGCTACGATCCGGCGACGGACACATGGGTTGCCGCGGGAACCAGTGTCGCGAACGCGCCCACGCCGCGCGACGGTCACACCGCGATCTGGACCGGCAGCGAGATGATCGTCTGGGGAGGCACGGACGCCGGGGCTCCACCCTGCGGGATCTGTCCCCCCGGTACGGGAGGAAGATACGACCCCACGACCGACACGTGGGTCGCGACGGCGCAGGCGTTCGCGCCCACCGAGCGGCGCGGCCACCGGGCCGTGTGGACCGGCTCGAAGATGGTCGTGTGGGGCGGCGGCAGCAGCACGGGCGGCCGGTACGACGCGACTTCGGACACTTGGGCCAGCCTGAGCACCACCGGCGCGCCGGCAGGCAACGTCGATCACACTGCGGTCTGGACGGGGAGCGCGATGGTCGTGTGGGGTGGAAACGACGGCACGAGTGGAGTCATGACCGGGGGCCGTTACGACCCTGCGGGCGACGTCTGGTCGGCCACGAGCACGGTGAATGCGCCGAGCCCTCGATTCGCGCACTCGGCGGTATGGACGGGCAGCGAGATGATCGTGTGGGGCGGGTTCGACACGAGCGCATTCGACTATGCGACGACCGGCGGTCGCTACGATCCCGCTGCCGACTCCTGGGCTTCCGGCGGGACGGGCGTGGCGGACATCCTCGTCGCGCGCTCGGAGCACACGGGAGTGTGGACGGGCAGCGAGATGATCGTGTGGGGCGGCGATGCTCCCCGGCCGTCGAACACGGGGAGCCGCTACGTCCCGGCGACCGACGCCTGGACCACGACCAGCACGCTCGGCGCCCCGGCGGCGCGGGACGTCCAGACGGCAGTGTGGACCGGGACCGAGATGATCGTCTGGGGAGGCTACGACGGAGCGTCCAATGTCTCGACGGGTGGGCGCTACGACCCTGCTGTGGACGCCTGGCAGGCGACGGCTGTCGGGGGAGCGCCCCCGGGACGCGTGTCCCATACCGCCGTGTGGACCGGGACCGAGATGGTGATCTGGGGCGGTCAGACCAGCGGCGGCGAGACCGCCACCGGGGGACGCTACGACCCATCCGCGGACGCCTGGGTTCCAGGCGGGACAGCCATGGCGAACGCCCCGTCGCCGCGATCGCAGCACACGGCTGTGTGGACGGGCAGCGACATGATCGTGTGGGGCGGCTACGATGGCAGCGCCAACGTCGCGACCGGCGGGCGATACAGTCCGTCCAACGACTCCTGGGCCGCCGGTGGAACGGCGGCCGCCGGCGCCCCGAGCGCCAGGGTCCGCCACAGCGCCGTCTGGACCGGCGCACGGATGGTGATCTGGGGCGGGTTCGACGGGAGCTGCTCGAGTACCGGCGCGCGCTACGATCCTGCCTCCGATACGTGGGCGGCGACGAGCCCGGTGAACGCTCCGACGGCGAGGCTACGGCACAGCGCCGTGATGGCGGGCTCGGAGATGATCGTCTGGAGCGGGCTCGACTGCGCCGCCCTCACGCCGAAGACCGGCGGTCAGTACAACCTGGTCACCGATAGCTGGGCCGCCGGCGGCACGAGCACGGTCAATGCCCCCAGAGGGCGGTACGCCCATTCGGCGATCTGGACGGGACGGCGGATGATCGTGTGGGGCGGCCTCGACGGGAGCATCGCCAACACGGGCGGGCTCTACTCGCCGTTTCACCCCGCGGTGGACCATGTCGTCGGAGAGGGGCTCGGCGACACGAACGGCAACGGCGTGCGCGTCTTCGACGGCGCCGGCGCCCCGACGCCGGTCGCTTTCTCCGCCTATGGTGCGGGCAAGTGGGGCACCAACGTCTTCGCCTCGGACCTCGACGCCGATGCCTCGGGCGAGATCGTGACCGGGCCTGGACCCGGGCCGGTCTACGGCCCGCAGGTGCGCGCGTTCCGCCGGGATGGAACCGCGATCGCCAAGATCAACTACTACGCCTACGGCACGTTGAAGTACGGCGCCAACGTGGCGGGCGGCGACGTGGACCGCGATGCCCGCGACGAGATCCTCTCCGGTGCCGGACCGGGCGTCGTGTTCGGTCCGCACGTGCGGGGCTGGAACTACGACGGCATCGCGCTTGGTGCCATCCAGAAGATCTCGTTCTTCGCTTACGGCACGCTCCAGTACGGGGTGAACGTCGCGTCCGGCGACGTCGACTCGGATCTCTACACCGAGATCCTGACGGGGCCCGGCCCCGGCCCAGTGTTCAGCTCGCAGGTCCGCGGCTTCGATTACGACGGCGCGAACCTCGCCGCGATCGCGAAGATCAACTTCAACGCGTTCGCCCTCCCGGGCTTCGGCGTCGATGGCGCGGGAGGCGACGTGGATGGAGACGGGTTCGACGAGATCGCGTGCGCTCCCGGCCCCGGCCCCACGCACCCCTCGCGGTTCCTCGGGTTCAACTACGACGGAGGGGCGATCTCGGCGCTCGCGGGCTTCGACGTGACTCCGTACGCGACGACCTTCGGCGGCCGCGTCGGGGCGGGCGACGTCAGCGCCGACGGATTCTTGGATCTCCTGACGGGTGCGGGGCGCGATCCCGCGGCCTCGTCGCAGGTGGATGGGTTCTCGTACGCGAGCGGGGGCCTCGTGCCGCTGCCCGGATCGTTCACCCCGTTCACCGGCGGCTATGGCGTGAACGTGACAGCCGGGGCCCTCGGCTACTAGGCGGCCTCTTTCGGCGGCTCAGGATCTTGGCGGGCTCGAGATCGACTCCGCAATAGAACGATCGGCCGGGCAGGGTTTCCTGGAGCCACGCCGCGAGCGCCATCCGTCCGAGAAACGATAGAGGGAGATGCTCGATGGGCGGCTCGCCGCCCGATGTCCAGACCCGCGACATGGCGTCGCTGGGCACGATGACGTAGTCCCCGCTCCAGTCACCGCAGCAGATGCGCACGAGCAAGGCGTCACTGGAGCAGAGAGTGCACGAGGACTGATACGCCCCCGAGTCGTCGAGGATTGCGACCAGAGCCCCCGCTTGCGATTCGTCGAGCTGCACCACTTCGTCGATCTCCCGTCCGTGGAAGCGAAGCGCCTGGACCCCCGGTGCCTTCACGCGTTCATCGTCTGCTACGTACGGGGTGGGTACGAACGCGACGCCAGTACACCCGTATCGTGCGGGCACGATGGGCTCGGAATCTAGCAGCCCGTTGCGTAACCGCCACGTGATCGCCCGCTCTTCCTCGAGCGTCGGCAGGCGACGCGGGGCCGTCCACGCCGGATCCTGGCGCACGACGATCGTGCGAGGCGTTGGCGCCTCTCGTGCCTCGTCACACGACGCGGCCGCGAGGACGCAGAGCGCGACGATCCCTCGATGGAGGATGTCGTGGCCGTCGCCGTAGGTTCCCGTGCTCATGAAGAGCTCTGGCGACTTGGACACCGCTCCCTCCCAGCGCGTTCCCGCCGGCTCCCGCGCTCGCTGTTACGCCGGTCCCGATGACGGCGTCCCGGCGATCTGATCCAGGAGCGCGCGGTCGCCCTCGAGGGCAGTGCGCTGCATGTAGAAGGCGAGCCCTCTCAGGCCGCCGAGCTCCTCGCCGCCTCCAGCGCGGCCGGGGCCGCCGTGGACGAGCTGCGGGAGCACCGTACCCGGGCCCGGGGCTTTGTCCGCGACCTTGGCGCTTCCGATGTAGACGCGGCCGAGGTGAGAGGCGATCCCCGTGACGACCTCGCCGAGAAACGCGCGGTCGTCCGTGTAGACCGACGAGACGAGGCCGCCCGCGCCGCGGCGCACGAGGGCGACGGCCGTGCGGGCCGCGCCGTCGTAGGGCATGAGGGTCGCGATCGGTCCGAAGACCTCGAGCTCGTGGGTCGATCTCGCCGATGCCGCGTCGTCGTTGCGCAGCATCGTCGGCGCGACGAAGAAGCCCTTGCCCTCGGGCGCGCCCAGGGCCTTCACGGGGCCGCCGCCGTAGACCACGCGCGACTCGACGCAGAGGCGCGCGAGCCCTTCGCGCACGTCATGGAGCTGGCTCGCCGTGGCGACGGGTCCCATCGTGACCTCCTCCAGCTCGGGGTTTCCGACCTTGATGCGCGAGAGGCGATCGGAAAGCTCTTCCTGGAGGCGATCGGCGATCGCCGCCGGTACGAAGATGCGCCGGATCGCCGTGCACTTCTGGCCGGCCTTCTGCGTCACGTCGCGCGAGATCTCGTTGACAGCCATGTCCCATGTGGCGCTCCCGGGCTCGACGTCGGGGCCGAGCAGGGCGGCGTTGAGGCTATCGGCCTCGACGTTGACGCGCACGCCGCGGCGAAGGATGCGCTCGTGGCCGCGGAGCTTCGAGCCGGTGTCGCCCGAGCCCGTGAACGCGAGCACGTCCTGTTCTCCGAGGTGATCGACGAGATCGCCGGCGCTCCCGAGCAGGAGCGACAGCGCGCCTGCCGGCAGGATGCCCTGCTCGACGAAGACCTGGCACATGCGGTGAGCGACGAGCGCCGTCGCCGTCGCGGGCTTCGTGATGACCGGCATGCCGGCGAGGATCGCCGTCGCGAGCTTCTCGCCCGCGCCCCACGCCGGGAAGTTGAACGCGTTGATGTGGACCGCGACGCCCGCGCGCGAGACGTGAACGTGGCGCCCGTAGAGGCGCGGCGAACGGGTGAGCTGGACGCCGTCGCCGTCGGGGAGGATGCGGCCGTCGCCTAGCGAGATGCCGAGGTCGCCGTAGTAGGCGAGGGTCCCCGAGGCGCCGTCGATGTCGAACTTCGCGTCGGAGCGCGTGTTGCCGCCGTTGTGGATCGCAAGTCCGATCAGCTCGTCGCGCACGCCGTGGATGGCGGTCGCCATCTTCTTGAGCCGTTCCCCGCGCTCGCGGAACGAGAGCTCGTGGAGCGCCGGGCCTCCCGTGCCGCGCGCGAACGCGACCGCGTCGGCGAGCGAACGGTGGCTCGCGATCTCGGCCAGGGGCTCTTCGTTGGAGGGGTTGACGAGCGTGGCGACGGGGCCGTCCCCGTCGACGAACCGCCCGCACAGGTAGCTCTGGAGTCGGGTCATCGGCGTCTCCTCGCGAAGCGGAAGGATACCGGATCGCGGCCGGGTGCTCGCCGGCCTGAGGTGCCCGAAACGGTGTTGACACATGGAACTTCGTCATGTAACTTAACGTTGTTAACAAAAGGAGCGATGTCATGGGTCCGAGCGATAGACGGAGCGCGAGCGGCAAGAGATGCGGGGGAAGATCCTCGACGCGGCGCGGGAGCTGTTCGTGAAGGAGGGTTACGACGCGGTCACGATGCGCCGCATCGCCGAGAAGATCGAGTACTCGCCGACGGCGATTCACGTCCATTTCGAGGACAAGGCGGCGCTCGTGCGCGCGCTCTGCGACCGCGACTTCGGCGAGCTCTCGGAGAAGTTCGCCGCCATCGCGCGCATCCCGGATCCCGTGGAGAAGCTCCACAAGCTCGGCGAGGCGTACGTGAAGTTCGGGCTGTCGCTCCCGTCGCACTACCGCTTCATGTTCATGACCCCGGGGCTCCCCTCGAAGGTGGAGCTCTCGCGTCTCGAGCGCGGCAACCCGGACCAGGACGCCTACGCGCTCCTGCGCTCGACGGTGGTCCAGGTGATGGCCGCGGGCCTGATGCGCAAGGATCTCAAGGATCCCGACCTCGTGGCCCAGGTGGTGTGGGCGAGCGTTCACGGCATCGTGGCGCTCGCGATCGCGAAGGGGGAGGACCGGTGGGTGGACTGGCGCCCCGTCAAGAAGGTGACGGCGCTCCTTGTCGACACGCTCATGCGCGGCCTGATGGCGGAGGAGATCTAGCGATGGTGGACCTCGCCTGGAAGATGATGCTCGCGGATCGCCTCCGCTTCCTGATCACCGTCGCCGGCGTCGCGTTCGCCGTGACGCTGGTCCTGACGCAGGTGGGCCTCTTCCTGGGCCTGCTCGACAACGCGTCGATCACCATCGACCACCTGCCGGCCGATCTGTGGGTCACGTCGCGCAACACGCCGAACGTCGACTTCGCGCACCAGTTCCCGGAGGGCTACGTGGACCGCGTCCGATCGATCCCGGGCGTGGCGCGCGCCGACAACCTGCTCGTCACCTTCATGGAGATCGCGCTGCCGACGGGCGCGACGGAAGGGACCCTCGTCTATGCGATGGACGACTTCGGGGCATGGGGCTTTCCCTGGCGGATCGCCGAGGGCCAGCCCGCGGCTGATCTCCGGCGCGGCAGCGCGATGATCCTCGACGACTCGGCGACGGGCCGGTACGGTCCGTTCAAGGTCGGCGACCACCGCGAGATCCTCGGGCGGCGGCTACGCATCATCGCGCGCAGTCGCGACGCACGGTCCTTCACGACGACGCCCATCGCCTTCCTCGACTACCACCGCGCGCAGGCGATGAACCCGGGAACGCTCGGCGGCAAGACCAGCTACATCGTGGCGCGCCTCGAACCGGGCGCGAGCATCGATGCGGTGAAGGCCGCCATCCGGCAGCGCCTGCCCTACAACGACGGCTACACGAAGGACGAGTGGGCGGCCCGGTCGCGCAGCTACTGGGTGCGGAGCACCGGGATCGGGCTCAGCATGGCGGTGACGGTGACGCTCGGACTGCTCGTCGGCATCGTCGTCGTGGCGCAGACGCTCTACACGTCGACGATGGAGCACCTGAAGGAGTTCGGCACCGTCAAGGCCATCGGCGGCAGCAACGGCGACATCTACCGCATCCTGTCGCGCCAGGCGACGGCGGCCGCGGTGATCGGATTCGCGCTTGCGCTCGTGCCGTCCTACGGCGCGATGCCCATCGTCTCGCACGCCGGCTTGAAGCTCATCATCCCCGTGCCGCTCACCGGCGTCGTCTTCGCGGGCACGCTCGTCATGTGCCTTCTTGCGGCGCTCGTCAGCTTCCGCAAGGTGGCCGCGATCGACCCCGCCCTCGTGTTCCGCACATGAGGCGGGTCGTACGTCCCCACCTGGGCGGGAGCTCGACCGCCACCGTTTGGCGGTCGCGTCGTTCGTAGGGCGGGGGCTTGTGCCCCGCCGGTTCGTGAACAATCGACAGGAGACAAGGCCATGTCCGTTCTCGAAGCTTTCGACGTCACGAAGTCCTTCACGGAGGGGAGGCAGGAGGTGCCGGTCCTGCGCGGCGTGTCGCTCGCGATCGAGCCGGGCGAGATCGTCGCTCTCGAAGGGCCGTCGGGCTCCGGCAAGACGACGCTGCTCTCGATCCTCGGATGCATCCTCACCGCGGACGGCGGCCGTGTGGTCGTCGACGGCCGGGAGGTCGACGTGCGGCGGCCCCGGACGCTCCCCGAGATCCGCAAGCAGAGCATCGGCTTCGTCTTCCAGCAGTTCAACCTCTTCCCGTCGCTCACCGCCCTCGAGAACGTCGCCTACGCCCTCAACGTGAAGGGCGTGCGGGGGCCCGGTGCGAAGGCGGAGGCGGCCGGGCTCCTGGAGGCCGTCGGTCTCGCGGATCGCCTGGGCTTCTACCCGCGCGACCTCTCCGGCGGCCAGAAGCAGCGTGTCGCGATCGCGCGCGCGATGGCGAACCGCCCACCGATCATCCTGGCCGACGAGCCGACGGCAAACCTCGACTCCCAGGTCGGCCAGCAGATCCTCGATCTCGTCTCGACGCTCGCGAAGCGAGAGCGGCGGTCGATCCTGATCGTCACCCACGATCCCAAGGTCCGCACCGTCGCCGATCGCGTCATCGCGATCCGCGACGGACTCCTCGTCAACTAGTACCCGGAAGGAGAGCGCGTCATGACGCAACGATCCCGGCTCCTGATCCTCGCCTCGATCCTCGCCGGCGCCGCCGGCATCGGCTCCATCCTCCACGGCCATTGCATCGCGTCGAGCCTGCTCCCTTCGGTCTCGGCCGGTGGCGAGGCCGGTCCCGTCGAGCGTCCAGGCGTGCGCGCCGAGGGACGGCTCGTCGCCGCGCCGGGCGCCCAGGTCACCATCGGCACGGAGCTCGGCGGCCGGCTGGTGAGCCTCAGCGTAAGACCCGAACAGACCGTCCGCGCCGGCGACGCCATCGCCGAGATAGCGTCCGATGAGCAGCGGGCGGCGCTCGCGGAGGCGCGTGCGCGTGTCCTCGAGGCGGACGCCGACATCCGCCTCGCCGCGAGCGAGCGCGACCGTGCCGCACGGCTCGTCGCGGCATCGGTCGGGACCGCGCAGGCGCTCGAGCGCGCCGAGCGTGATCTCGATGCGGCGCGCGCCCGCCGCGCCACCGCCGCTGCCACGGCGGATCGCCTCTCGGCGGCGCTCGCGAAGGCCCGCATCGTCGCGCCGATCGACGGCGTCGTGCTCGATCGCTTCGCCGATGCCGGCGAGACGGTCGCTCCCGGATCGCCCATCTGCACCATTGCCGACCTCTCGCGTACGCGCATCGAAGCCGAGGTGGACGAGCTCGACGCCGGGCGGGTCGCCATCGGCCACCGCGTCGACGTCACCGCCGAAGGGTTCGACGCCACATGGTCGGGCAAGGTCTCGGAGCTTCCCCACGCCGTCGTCCCGCGCCGTCTCGATCCCCAGGATCCCGCGCGCCCGTCGGACATGCGCGTTCTGCTGGTCAAGGTGGAGCTCGACGGCAAGACGCCGCTCCGGCTCGGGCAGAAGGTCGACGTCGAGATCCGCTGAGCCGATCGGGCCTGCGGGTCACGAGGGCCGCTCGCTCGTGCGCTCGCGGAGGAGCGCCAGGAGCCCGTCGGGGTAATCGCTCTCGTGCTCGCCCTGGTAGACCTCGGATGCGCGTCCTTCGTCCAGGGCGCGCATCGCGAGCTCGAGACCCTGCCACCACGCGGTCGCCGGGTCGTGCTTCGGGAGGTCGAGCTCGGATGCGATCGTCCTGGCCTTCGCGAGCCGCTCGCGGGCCGCCGCGACATCGCCGGTCGCGAGGGCGACGTAGCCGAGCTCCGACTCGACGAGCACCTCCCCGCGCCGGTAGCTCACGGCCGAAACGAGGGCGAGGGCGCGCTTCGCCATCTCCCGGGCGGCGCTCGCATCGCCGGCACGTCGCCGCGTCGTCGCCCAGCGCGCCAGCACGTCGGCGAGGCGTCGCGACTCTCCCGTGCGTTCGAGCGAACCGACCGCTTCCGCGAACTCGCGGTCCGCCTCGTCCAGATGACCTGCGTCGGCGAGGAAGACCGCCAGGTTGGCGCGCGCGCTCGCGAGGAGGCGGGCCTCGTCGGTTTCGGCGAAGAGGGCGATCGCCTGCCGAAGAGTGGCGATGCCCTCGTCCGTGCGACCTCCCTGGACGAGGTGAAGCGCCTTGTTCGCGAGCGCGGTGGCGTGGCCGCCGCGATCGCCGAGGCGCTCGAGGATCTCGATCGCTTCGTCGATCAGCGGGAGGACCTCGGCGTCGCGCCCGTTGGCCGAAAGGACGCGCGCGAGCGACCCCAGGGTGATCGCCGTGTGACGCTCGCTACCGACGTCGCGATGGATCGCGAGCGCCTCCTCGAACGCCGCCAGGGCATTGCGGCCCCGGCCGCTCTGGTCCCACGCGAGCGCGAGGGACGTGAGCGCGATGCCCTGCGCCGCGCGATCGCCCATCGCAAGAAGGATCCCGTGGGCCGCCTCGAAGAGCGGGATCGACTCCACGAGCCGCCCCTGATCGGCGAGGGCCGCTCCCAGGCCGCGCAGCGCCGTGGCCTCGCCCTTCCGATCGCCGAGGGCCCGGTGCAGCGACAGCGCCTCCTCGAACGCCTGCCGCGCCGGCTCGTACTCACCGAGCCGCGCCCGGACGGTTCCGAGACGCGCGAGCCCGGACGCTTCGCGGGCGCGGTCCGCGAGCGTGCGGGCCACCTCGACGGAGCGGACGTGCGCCTCGGCTGCCTGGCGGAGCTGGCCGAGCGGGAAGAGGACATCGCCCCCCATCTCGTTCCACGCGTCCGCGACTTCCGGCGCGGGTTCCGTGGCGAGGCCCAGGTACTCGCGGTAGAACCGCTCCGCCTGGGCGATGGCGTGGCGCTCCCGGCCCTGGCGCGCGGCGCGCAGGTAGTGGCCCTTCGCGCGCTCCGAGTCTCCCGCGACGTGCCAGTGGTGAGCGAGCAAGGCCGGCGCATCGTCGCCTCCGCGCGTCTCGATTGCGCGCGCCGCGGCGAGGTGAAGCGCGCGACGATCCTCCAGGGCGAGCTCCGCGTAGCACACCTCGTGGAGCTTGTCGTGCAGGAACGCGACGCGGCCGGCCCGCCCCGCCTCGAGCACCTGGCGTGCCGCCAGCTCGGCGATCCCGGCAGCTGTGGCTTCGGGCGACAGGCCGGCGACCTCCTCGACGAGCAGCGCGTCCGACTCGCGTCCGAGGACGCATGACGCATCCGCGATCCGCCGGGCCTCGTGGCCGAGCCCGGCGAGGCGGAGGCGGACCACGTCGCGGATCGATCCCGGCACCGTAAGGTCGTCGTATCGACCGCCCTCCGACGCTCTCCAGTGGCCCGCGCCGTCACGGACGATGGTCCCCTGGCTGACCGCGACGCGAAGATACTCCGCGGCGAAGAACGGGTTCCCTTCCGCGTGCCGCGAGAGGAACGCCACGAGCCCCGCCGGCGCCGGACGGGACGCCATCATGTCGGCGACGATCTCGGCGAGCGCTCCGTCTGGAAGGCGGCCTATCCGGCCGGACGAAACGCCGGGCGTCGAGAGCAGCAGGTCGATCCCACCGGCGCGCTCTTCCTCGCGATAGGTCCCCACGACGAGGATCGGTACGTCGCGGACACGCTCCGTGCGCACCAGATAGGACAGGAGGTCGATGGACAGCTCGTCGGCCCACTGCAAGTCGTCGACGAGCGCCACGACGGGAGCACCTCCGCAGAGCTCGCGAACGCTCTCGCCCACCGCCGCGAAGAGCCGCGCCCGCGCTTCTTCGGCGGGGAGAGCCTCGAGGTCGGGTGCTCGATCCATGCCGGGCAGACGCACGAGCTCCGGCACGCACGATGAGAGGACCGTCAACCGCCGCACGAGGCGGCGGTCCTCGGGGGCGATCGGGCGCTCCCGGTGGTGGTCGAGGATGGCCGCGAGGATGCCGCCCAGCGCGTCGAGCGGAGCGGCGCTCGCCGCTTGCTTCGCGCCGGAGTGAAGGACCCGGATCCGCCGCTGGTGAGCTCGCGCCGCGAAGGCCATGAGAAGCCGTGTCTTCCCGACGCCGCTGACGCCTCCCACGAGGTGCAGATGGACGCCGCGCTCCGCCATGTCGAGCGCCCCCTCCATCTCCGCGAGCCCGTCCTCACGGCCGAAGAACCCCGCACGATAGAGGTAGCTCCGCGGCGGGACGGCCACGGGATCCTCCGGGCCCGGTGCCAGGGCGGCCAGCGCAACGCCGACGACGCCCGCGTGTCCGATGCGATCCCTCGGCTCCTTCGCGAGAAGGGCGAGGATGAGCCGGTCGAGGTCCTCGGGGATCCCGGAGGCGAGCTGCCGGGGCGGTATTGGGCTCGCATCGACGTGTCCCCGTGCGACCTCCCGCGGCGTCGTGCCATGGAACGGCGTGCGACCGCACGCGAGCTCGTAGAGCATGCAGCCGACCGCGTAGAGATCGGCCCGGGCGTCGATCGGCTGGGCGAGCACCTGCTCCGGCGCCATGTAGGCGTAGGTGCCGATGCCGTAGGTGGGATCCGCGAGGGACTCCCGTGCCGCATCGTCCTGGAACCGCGACGCGAGGCCGAAGTCCATGATCACCGGCGCGCCGTCGGGCTGGATCAGCACGTTCTCGGGCTTGAGGTCCCCGTGAACCACACCCTCGCCGTGGAGGAACGCGAGCGTCGCGCACAGCCGGCGCAGGATGCGAAGTCCTTCCTCCATGGAGCCGGCGTCGCGCGCGCCGTCCGCCGCGGCGCTGGGCACGTCGCCTGTCGCCACATCGGGTGCGAGCCGCTCCGTCGAGAGGTTCGCGCCGATGACCGTGCCTCCGGACGTGAGCGCCTCCGTCCGCGTGGAGGACGATGGCCGCGCCCAGCATCGATGCGCGCGCAGCGTCATTCCCGGGACGAGCTCCATTGCATACCAGGGCGCCCCGTCCTCGAGGCCGGAGTCGAGGATCCGCACGATCCCGGGATGCCGGAGCCGCGCGAGCGCGTGGATCTCGCGCCGGATGGCGGCGGCGAGCCATGCGGCCGGCGCCTTCACCGTCTTCAGAGCGACGCACCGCGACGTCTCCGGGTGCTCCGCGAGATAGACCACGCCCATCCCACCGCCGCCGAGGCGGCGCAGGATCCGGTACGGTCCGATCGCGTCCGGCGAGTCCCGCATGACGGTTACCGCGAGGAGGATATGCCGTCGCGCGAAGCCGTTCCGCGATTCCTCGCGTGGCGCGGCGGCCATAGACTGGCCTCGTTGAGCGCGGGATCCGCCGGCAGCGCGACGTTCGGAGACCTCACCGTGCTGCGGGAGCTCGGGCGCGGCGGCATGGGGGTGGTGTATCTCGCGCAGGGATCGGGCGGCGAGCAGGTCGCCCTGAAGACGCTCGCGGTGGACGACGAGCGGCTCTCGGGCAGCATCCGCCGCGAGATCGCGGCGCTCTCGCGTCTGGATCACCCCGGCATCGCGCGCATCGTCGCCCACGGAGCGAACGCGCAGACGCCGTGGTACGCGATGGCCTTCGAGAGGGGAGTCACCCTGCGGAGCTGGCAATCGGTCCGTGTCCGGCGCCTCTTCTCCGCGGGCGAGCGGACCGTCGCGGGACCCGGGCCCACCGGGTGCGACGAGGTGACGGCGATGGGGATGACGATGATGGCGGACACGAGCGCGGTCACCGGTGGATCGGCGACGTCTGCGGCGACGCACGCCGCGCCGGCCGACGCCCCGTGGATCTCCCGGTGCCTCGCGCTCCTCCGGAAGCTGTGCGCGCCGCTCGCCTACCTTCACGGCGAGGGGTTCGTACATCGCGACCTCAAACCCGAGAACGTCGTCGTGCGGTCCGACGGGTCGCCGGTCGTCGTCGACTTCGGGCTCGCGACCGAATGGACCGCGCGGGAGCTTCGCGAGGACGTCGACCGCGCGGCCGATCCGAGCGGCACGGCGATCTACATGGCGCCCGAGCAGTGGCTCGGGGGTCTGGTGGACGCGCGCACCGATCTCTACGCGCTCGGGTGCATCGCCTACGAGCTCCTCACGGGACGGCCGCCCTTCCACGGAGGCAGCGCCGCCGATCTCGCGCGACAGCACCTGGGCGCGACGCCCCTTCCGCCTTCGGCCCTCGCGCCCGCCGTCGAGAAGCGGCTCGACGATCTCGTGCTCGCGCTCCTGTCGAAGCGGCCGAGGGATCGCGTCGGGCACGCCGACACGGTAGCCGAGCGGCTGGAGGCCCTCGGCGCGGACGGCGGCGCGACCGCTCCGGCGCCGCGCCCGCGCGCCTACCTCTACCGTGCCGACCTCCTCGGGCGCGACGACGTCGTGGCGCGGATCGGATCGCGCATGAAGACGATCGGGCAGAGAGGCGGGCTGCTCCTCCTCCGGGGGGCGAGCGGCGTCGGCAAGACGCGCCTCCTCCTGCACGCGATGGAGCTCGCGCGCCGCCTCCGCGTGCCGAGCTTCACGGGGCGCTGCGAGACGACGGGGTCGCCGCTGCATCCGCTCTCTGGTTTCCTCGATCGCGCCTCCGCACGGTGCCGCGAGGTGGGAGACGAGGAGACGGATCGGGTGTTCGCGGGAGCAGCGCCCGTTCTCGCGCCGTTCGCCTCGGGGATCGCGCGCCTCGATGGTGCCGCCAGGGAGCTCGAGCCGCTGCCCGCGCCCATGGCCCGGTTGCGCGTGTTCCGCGAGCTCGGGGGCGTGCTCGAGCGGGTGGCCCGCGGGCGGCCGATGCTCGTCGTCCTCGACGACCTCCAGTGGGCCGACGAGCTGACCCTCGCGTTCCTGGAATCGCTCGCTTTCTCCGGCCGGCTCGGTTCGATGCCCGTGCTCCTCGCCGGCACCGTCCGTTCCGAGGAGGAGCCGGCGATCGTGGCCCGCATCGCGCGGCATGCGGACTGCTGCTCCGTCGATCTCGAGGGGCTGGGCGCTGCGGACGTGGCCTCGCTCGTCTCCGAGATGCTCTCCGATCCCCGGCCACCGGCGGCGCTCTCCGATCTCCTCGTCCGCTCGTGCGCCGGGAATCCCTTCTTCGTCGCCGAGGCGCTGCGTGCCGCGGTGCTGGGCGGCCAGCTCGCGCGGGACGGAAGCGGGCGCTGGATCCTCGCCGACGCGCCTCTGTCGCTCGCGGGGATCGAGCGGCTGGCCCTCCCCGAGGCGATGCGCGAGGTGGTGCGCCGCCGGATCGCGTCGCTGCCGCAATCGGCGCGGCGCGTGCTCGAGTCCGCGGCCGTGCTCGGAGTCGAGTGCGAAGCGGAGGTTCTCCGCATCTGTACCGGCGAGCGCGATGACGCGTTTGCCGAGGCGCTCTGGGAGCTCGCGCGGCGGCAGCTCCTCCTCGAGAGGCAGCCGGGGATCCTGCGCTTCGACCACGACAAGATCCGTGAGGCGGCCCTCGGCGCCGCCGCGCCGCGGGACCTCGTGGGCTTGCACTGCGCCGCCGCCCACGCGATCGCGCCGTGCCGCGGCGACGATCCCGCGGCGCAGGCGGATCTCGGCCTGCACTGGCGACGCGGGGGAGCCGGCCCTCGCGCGGCCCCGCCCTGCTCGGCCGCCGGCGCGCCGGCGAGGCTGGCGCGGTCGGGGACGCGGACGAGCTCTACGTCTCCTACCTCGCGCTCGTCGAGACCCTGACCACCGAGAGCGCTCGGCCGCTCGGCGCGAGCTCGGCACACTGCGGTTCCTGAGCCAGGGCATCGCGGCGCGCGAGATCGTCGAGCAGGCGCTCGCCGAGGCGCGGGGGCTTGCCGATCGTTCCGTCCTTGCATCCTGCTCCTCGGTCTCCCTGGGATCGGTCCTCCGCACCGAGGGGATGCCGGAGCGCGGGGAGGAGCACCTCGTCGAGACGCTCGCCATCTATCGCGAGCTCTCCGATCGTCGCGGCGAGGCACGAGCTCTGCGCGTCCTGGGAGCGCTGCGCGCGCGCCACGGCCACACGCAGGGCGAGCCTCTGATGCGCGAGGCGCTCGCGATCCACCGCGAGCTCGGCGATGCGCCGGGCGAGTGCGTGGCGCTCACGGATCTGGCGGTGCTCCTGGCCTCGAGCTCCGCGCTTCCGGAGGCGGAAGAGCTCGGAAGGACCGCGGTCGCACTGGCACGCGCCGGGGTTCGCGCATGGCACTCGCCCTGGCGCCTGGCGAGGGCACGGCGCGTGCCTCTCTGGCCTGGGACGCATCGCCGAGGCGCGGGCCGACTTCGAGGAGTGCCTCGAGGCGTCGCGCGCCGTCGGAGATCGGCAGACCGAGGCGGCCTACATGCTGAGCCTCGCCTCGACGTATCCCGATGCGCCGGCCACGGCGCGCGGGGTCCTGACAGGGGCGATCGCGATCATCCGGGAGATCGGCGATCGCTTCGGCGAGATGAGCGCGCTCCGGGAGCTCGCCCAGGCGGACCTCGACCTCGGCCGCGTGGAGGAGGCGCGTGCCGGCCTCGCCCGCTGCATCGCGATGGCGCGCGAGATCGGGAGCCGCCGCGACGAGGCGTGGGCGCTGCTCGCTCTCGCGGAGGTCGAGCGGCTCGCCTTCGACGCCGACGCCGCGGAGCGCACGCTCCTCGATGGCGCGGCGCTGATGGAGCAGGTGGGAGAGGAGACCGGGTTGCTCCGGTACGCCATCGCGCGCGGCCACCACGAGCTCCGCCGCGGACGCGACCCGGAAGGGATCGTCCAGAGAGCTCGCGTGGAGACACGGCGTCTCGGCGTCGCGATCTTCGAACCCGCGCTCGAGCGCCTGGTGGCGGCGCGTGACGCGCAGCTCCGTGGAGCCGTGCTCCATCGCGGCGAGCTCCTCGATCGCCTGCCGGCCGATCTGCGACAAGCCCTCGCCGGCCTCGCCGCGGAGGCGCCGTGACGCGCGTCATATCCGCGAGTCGCGCGCCGTCCTAGAATCGATGGCAACTGTCGGACCTGCGAGCCGACGATACACGCGAGTCACACGAGAGGTTCCCATGCAGAAGGTACTGACGCCCGAGGCGCAGACGACCGCCGACATGATGGTCGTCTTCGCGGACCTGACCGGATACCTGAACCAGTCGCGCCGCGACGAGGAGAAGCGTCTCGAGCTCCTGGCCGAGACGATGGACCTGCTCTACGAGCGGATGGCGTCCCACGTCGCCGCCGGAGGGGGGAGGGTGGTGAAGTTCATCGGCGACGCACTCCTGGCCGTCTTCCCGGAGGACGCGGTGGAGCGTGGAGTCCGCGAGATGGTGCGGATGAAAGACGACGTCGAGACCTGGCTCGGCACGCGCGGCTGGAAGAGCAGGCTCGTCGTCAAGGCCCATTTCGGCACGCTCATGGCGGGCCCGTTCGGCCCGAAGGGCGACAAGCGTTTCGACGTCATCGGAAGCACCGTCAACATCGCCGCCACGCTCGAAGGCGGCGAGCTCATCCTGTCTCCTCAGGTCTTCCGGAAGCTGTCGCCCGAGGCGCGCAACGACTTCCGCAAGCACACGCCGGCGACGGTCTACGTCCTCGGCCGGAGAGCGCCGTGAAGGGGCGCCCCTGAAGGCCAGCTGGGAGCCGAGGGACGGCCCTCGGAACGGACGGCGGATGGGCGATCGTCCGCCACACAGGACGCCGCGAGCGTACGCGCCGCGCACTCGCGGGACGGGGAGATGGCACGGGGCCAGCATGGCTCTCGCACGGGGTGCATCCATGAAGCCTCTCTCCCGCTCGTCCCTCGTCATGTCGATCGTGCTCGTGGCTTCGAGCGCGTCGCCCGGTAGCGTGCTCACCCTGTCGTCGCCCAACCCGATCGCGGGTGGGCGCTTCGGCGAGGACGTCGCGGGGATCGGCGACGTGAACGGCAACGGGGCGCCCGACGTCGTGGTGGGAGCGGCATCGGAGAGCTCGACGGTCGCGGTCTCTGGCCGTGCATATGTCTTCGACGGCGCGACGGGCGCCCTGCTTCGCTCCCTCGTGTCGCCCCACGCGAAGGGGGGCGGCTCCTTCGGCTTCGCCGTCACCAGTGTTCCGGACACGAATGGCGATGGGGTTGACGACGTCCTGGTCGGCGCCTACCACGAGGACGTCGGCGCGGTCTTGACGGCGGGGCGTGCCTACGTGTTCGATGGCGCGACCGGAGCCCCGATCCTCGAGCTCGTGTCCCCGAACAGCCAGACCAACGGCTACTTCGGGCACGCCCTGGCCGGGCTTGCCGACGAGAACGGGGACGGCCGCGGCGACCTCCTCATCGGAGCGATCAACGAGGATGACGGCAACGGAGGCAAGGGGCGCGCCTACATCTTCGACGGCGCGACGGGCGCGCTCATCTCCACTCTGACCTCGGACACGCCCACTGCGAACGGGTTCTTCTCGCGCTCGGTGGGCATGGTGCCCGACGCCAACGGGGACGGCCATGCCGACGTCGTCATCGGAGGACCGGTGGAGGCCTCCGGAGGAAGCCCATCGGGCGCAGGGCGTGCGCACCTCTACGACGGCGCCACCGGCGCGCTCCTCCGGACCTTCTCGAGCCCCAACGAGGAGTCGGGTGGCGTCTTCGGAGAGGGTGTCGCCGGGGTCCCGGACGTCAACGGTGATTGCCGTGGCGATCTCCTGATCGCGGCGTCGAACGAGACCGTTTCCGGCATCGTCGGCGGCCGCTGCTACGTGTTCGACGGAGCAACCGGCGCGCTTCTGCACACCCTGATCTCGCCGAACAACCAGGCCGGCGGCCAGTTCGGCTACTTCGTCGCCGGAGCGAGGGACCTCGACGGAGACAGCCTGGGGGATCTGATCATCGGAGCCAAGTGGGAGGAGGCGGGTGGGGGGCCGACGGACGGCGGGCGCGCGTACGTCTTCGGCGGCACCAGCGGAGCGCTGATCTCGCAGATCGTCTCGCCGAACGAGCAGATGGGTGGAACGCTCGGCGACTCCGTTGCCGCGCTACGGGACGTCGATGGCAACGGCGGCGACGAGGCGATCATCGCGGCGGACAGGGAGGGAACGCCGAGCTCCGGCCACGTCTACGTCTTCACCGAGGGGGCTGGCGTTGCGCCGAGCTGCGGCAGCGGTCCGAGTGTGGCGAACTACTTCTCGGGAATGGGGCGGGCCCTGCCGAACGGCAACGAGGTGCGGATCCACACGCTCGGCGGCATCCAGCGGAAGGCCTTCGTCCCGTATGGCGCGGGCCAGTGGGGGACGCTCGTCGCGGCCCGCGACGTCGACGGCAGCGGACGCGACAACCCTCTCACGGCGCCAGGGCCGGGCCCGGTCTACGGTCCGCAAGTGCGCGGCTGGCGAGAGGACGGGAGCGCCATCGCCAAGATCAACTTCTATGCCTACGGGACGCTGCGTTACGGCGCCAACGTCGCCGGCGGATCCCTCGACGCCGATCCGTTCTCCGAGATCTTGAGCGGCGCCGGGCCCGGGGTCGTCTTTGGCCCCCACGTGCGCGGCTTCAACTACGACGGCGTGACTCTCACGCCCCTGGTGAAGGTCTCGTTCTTCGCGTACCAGACCCTCGCGTATGGCGTCAACGTGGAAGCCGGCGATGTGGACGGCGACGGCTTCGAGGAGGTCCTGACCGGGCCGGGGCCCTCCGCCGTGTTCGGTCCACAGGTGCGCGGCTTCGACGTCGACGGCGGTACGGCGCAGAGCATCGGCAAGATCAACTTCCTCGCCTTCGCATCGGCGACATACGGCGTCAATCCCGGAGCGGGCAACGTCGACGGCGATGCTTACGACGAGGTCCTCGCCGGCCGCGGGCCGGGAGCGTCGCAGGCCTGCCAGGCAACCGGCTACGACTACGATGGCCTCCAGATCGCCCCGCTCCTCGGCTTCGACGTCACCCCGATCGCCGGCGGCCACGGCGCGCGGGTTGCCGCCGGCGACATCGACGGCGACGGCTCCATGGAGCTCGTCGCTTCCCAGGGCGAAGGCCCCGCGTCGGCGCCATCGCTCCGGACGTACCGTTACGCCGGCGGAGCGCTGGCCTCCGTGGCAGGCGGGGATTTCGATCCCTTCAGCAGTGCGTTCGGCATCGACCCCGGCATGGGCACTCTGGGATATTGAGCGCGCCACGTATCGCGCGGCTCTCGTCGCGGGAATGCCTCGATCTCCTCACCTGAGGGGCTCAAGGCTGTGGTTCTCGCCGCATGTGGAGGTCCGCCGGCGTCAGATCTCTGGATACTGCATCGGGAAGTCGATCTGCCAGATGATGTCGGCGTTGGGATCCTTGGTGGTCTTGATCCCTTCGAGGCGAGGCGCGCCGTCCTTGTCGTAGATGCCGGCATCGGGCTTTCCGTCGGCGCCGTAGCTGATGATCCAGTAGCCGTCCGGGTCCTGGTTGTTGACGTACTTGATGTCGTGACCCCAGGCGTCCTTCATCGGCCACTCCTTGAGCGACTTCGGGACGAGCTTGGCCACCACGTCCTTGTCGTCGGCGGGGTACTGCATGTTGTTCGCCAATCCGTATTCGGTCACGGCGTGTGCGATCACCTTCATGGTCTTCTGCGTCTCGCTCGCCTTGGGGTCCGCCGCATAGAGGCGGCTCGAGACCAGGAGGACGACCGCGATGACTTCGAGCTTCTTCATGATTCTCCCTTCTTCACGTCCTCGGTTATCGGTGTCGGGACAGTCTTGGTCGGTGGGGCAGGTGCGATCCCCGCCCCACCTGACGACTCCTCAGTAGCCGAGGGACCCGGCGTTCGCGTTCACCCCATAGGTCCCGCCCGGGAACGGGTTGAACGATCCCGGGAGTTGCGCGAGCGCGCTTCCGTTGTAGCCGTAGTCCTTCACCGACGCATCCGCGGCGGGGTCTCTTCCGGCGCCCGTCAGGAGGTCGTCACGCCCGTCCTGGCTCGTGTCGCCGGCTCCGACGCGGCCGCCGAAGAAGGTCGCGAAGGGAGTCACGTCGAACCCGGAGAGAGCCGTCACGTTCGCGGCGTCGTAGTTGAAGCCGAGGAAGCGCGACGGGAAGCTGGCGCCGGGGCCGGGTCCCGGGGTCGCCGCGATCTCTCCGAAACCGTCGGCATCGAAGTCGCCCGAGGCGACGTTGACGCCGTACTGCATCGTGGCGAATGCGTTGAAGTTCACCTTGTTGATCGCGGTGACGGTCACGCCGTCGTAGTCCCATCCTCGGACCGTGGGTGCGAACGTCGGCCCCGGACCGGGTCCTGTCTCGATCTCCGAGAACCCGTCGCCGTCGAGGCGGGCGCCGGAGAGGTTGACGCCGTACTGGAGCATCCCGTACGCGAAGTAGCTGATCTTCCCGATCGAGGTCAGCACCACGCCGTCGAAGTCCCAGCCGCGAACGTGCGGGCCGAACACCACTCCCGGGCCGGCGCCGGTGAGGATCTCGGCGAACCCGTCGTTGTCGACGTCGCCTGAAGCAACGTTGACGCCGTAACGAAGGGTGCCGTAGGCGTAGTAGTTGACCTTGCCCATGCCGACTCCCGCGCGCGTGAACCCGCGCACCTGCGGACCGTAGCTCGTGCCTGGGCCCGGACCTGTCAGGATCTCGGCGTCGGAGCCGCCGTCGATGTTGCCGCTGGCGACGTTGGTCCCCCACTGGCCGCCGCCGTAGGCCAGGAAGTCGACTGTCGTCGCGGTTCCGGCGCCCGTGTAGACGCGCACGCGATTGGGGTTTGGCTGGCCGAGCCCGGCACCCACGACGTGGTCCACGATCACGGAGATCGTGACCGCGTAGGCACGCGCCCCCGCGCATCCGGCGCTGTCTGTCGCGGTGACCGTGAAGCTGGACGTGCCGACCGCGGACGGCGTTCCCGAGAGGATCCCTCCTGCGGAGAGAGCGAGCCCGGCCGGCACCGCGCCCGCCGTCACGCCGAAGGTGTAGGGCGCCGCGCCGCCGCTCGCGGTGATCGTCTGGCTGTACGCCTGCCCGACCGTCCCGTTGGGGAGGCTCGCGGGCAAGACCGTGATCGTCGGGCAGCCTGGTGGATTGACGACCAGGGTGTAGGCGCGATTTCCGGTGCAGCCCGAGGCATCGGTTGCCGTGACGGTGAAGTTGAACGTGCCCGCCGTCGTCGGCGTTCCGGAGAGGACTCCTCCCGCCGCCAGCGCCAGGCCCGGTGGGAGGGCGCCCGCGGTGACGGCGAAGGTGTAGGGTCCGACGCCACCGGATGCGGTGATCGTCTGGCTGTAGGCGACGCCCACCGTGGCATTGGGTAGCGCGGCGGGATTGACCGCGATCGCCGGGCAGTTGACGACGATCTGGTACGCGAGGCCTCCCGCGCATCCGGCCGAATCCGTCGCGGTGACGGTGAAGTTGTACGTCCCCGCGACGGTGGGAGTGCCCGAGAGCACGCCGGTGGCCCCGTTCAGTGCGAGCCCCGGCGGGAGCGCGCCCGCGGTGACGGCGAACGTGTAGGGGGCCGTCCCGCCGCTGGCGGAGATCGTCTGGCTGTAGGGCGTCCCGACCTGACCGTTGGGCAGGGTCGCCGGCGAGAGCGTGATGGTGGGGCAGCTCGGCGGGTTGATCACGAGCGAGTAGGCGAGGCTTCCGGTGCAGCCCACGGCGTCGGTCGCGGTCACGGTGAAGTTGAACGTCCCGGCGACGGTGGGCGTACCGGAGAGAACGCCGGTGGCGCCATTGAGCGCCAGCCCGGGCGGCAGCGCGCCCGCTGTCACGGCGAAGGTGTAGGGTGCCGTGCCCCCGGAGGCGGTGACGGTCTGGCTATAGGGGACGCCCACCGTTCCGCTGGGCAGGGCTCCCGGGCTCACCGTGATCGTCCCGCACGAGATGACGACCGCGTAGGCCTGATTACCCGTGCACCCGACCGCGTCCGTGGCGGTGATGGTGAAATTGTAGGTGCCCGGTGTGGTCGGGGTTCCGGAGACGACGCCGGTGTTCGCGTTCAATCCGAGCCCCGGAGGCAACGCGCCCGCGGTCACGGCGAAGGTGTAGGGCGCCGTACCGCCGGAGGCGGTGACCGTCTGGCTGTAGGGCACGCCCACCGTCCCGTTGGGCAGGGTTCCCGGGTTCACCGTCACGACACCGCAGTTGATGACGACGGTGTAGGCCTGGCTCCCCGTGCAACCGGCGGAGTCGGTCGCGGTGATGGTAAAGTTGTACGTGCCCGCGGTCGTCGGAGTGCCCGAGATGACCCCGGTGTTTGCATTGAGGCCCAGCCCCGGGGGCAGCGCGCCGGCGGTCAGTGCGAACGTGTACGGAGCGGCACCTCCGGAGGCCGTCACGGTCTGGCTGTAGGGCACACCGACCGTTCCGCTGGGGAGCGTTCCCGGGTTCAGCGTCACGGAGCCGCAGTTGATGACGATGGAATAGGCCTGGGTGCCCGTACATCCGAGCGCATCGGTTGCCGTGATGGTGAAGTTGAACGTGCCGGCCGTCGTGGGTATTCCAGATACGACGCCGGTGTTCGCGTTGAGGCCGAGCCCGGGCGGCAGGGCGCCCGTGGTGACCGCGAACGTGAAGGGAGGGGTTCCGCCCGAGGCCGTCACCGTCTGGCTGTAGGGCACGCCGATCGAGCCGTTCGGGAGCGATCCCGGGCTGACCGTGATCCCCGGGCAGTTGATCACGATCTGGTACGCCCGGTTTCCCGTGCACCCGCCCGCGTCGGTCGCCGTCACCGTGAAGTTGTAGGTGCCTGGAGTCGTCGGGACTCCGGAGATCACGCCCGTGTTCGCATTGAGCAGGAGCCCTGGGGGCAGAGAACCGGCGGTGATGGCGAAGGTGTAGGGCGCCGTACCACCGGAGGCGGAGACCGTCTGGCTGTAGGGGACGCCAATGAGGCCACCGGGCAGGGAGCCAGGAGACAGCGTGATCGTCGGGCAGCCCGTCACGGGAGTGAGGGCGACGCAGTTGCTGACGAGGCTCGAGGGGCAGGCCGCCGTCGCCGCCCGCGCCTGGACGCGGTAGTAATAGGTGAACCCGTTCACCGCGAAGGTGTCGGTGTAGGTCGTGGCCGCCGTGTTGGCGATGACGATGAACCCGGCGGAGCAGCCCACCTCGTTCCGAAGCACGTCGTACGATGCGGCACCGGCGACCGCGTTCCAGTTCAGGACGTTCTGGTTGTTCCCCGCAACGCCGGACAGCGACGGCGCGGCGAGGGCGGGGCAGGCGCAGTTGTTGTCGGTGTTGTTCACGGTCGTGCACGCGATCTGGTGGCGGCTCATCGCCGAGAAGATCGCGCTTGCGTGAGGCGTGCCGTTTGCCAGGTTGCCATCGCAGTCGTCCACGACCCTGAAGACGTCGAACATCTGACCGTTCGAGCAGCTGTTGTTGTTGGCGCAGGTGAAGAATCCCCCGGCCGCCGTGGGACGGCTCGCGAACCAGAGCTTGTCGACGAGCATCCAGGCCGAGTCCTGATCCATTCCCCAGGCCGTGAGATCGCGAACGGCCAGATCCCAGAGGGCCTGCGATGAGGTGGCGGACTCGCAGTGGCCTTCCCGGTTGCAGGGTCCGCCGCCGCCCGGGCAGTTGGGGATGTCGAAGCCGAGCGGCGTCGCCGGAGTGCCGCTCTGGTGCTTGGCGAAGTCGTGGTCCCGGATCCCGGTGCAGCTCAGGCACGGATCTCCGTAACCCGTGCAGTTGCTCGCGTTGAAGAAGCCGCTCCCGATGCAGGAGACGTGTCCCATGACGATCCAGCTGATGTCGGCGTAGCTCTCGGTGCACGCTCCGAGGCCGTTGCCGTCGTTCTGATCGAGGCCGTGTCCCCATTCGTGGAGCGACACGCCCGGGAGCTCCCCGGTGTTGCCGCAGCCGCCCTCGGATCGGAAGAAGTTGAGCGTGAGCCCGTCCCAGTAGGCGTTGCAGGTCTGCTGGATGTTGACGTTCACGCCGAGCTGCCCTGCGAGCCATATGTTCGCGGGGAGGTACGCGCGGGCCTTCTCGCGGATCGCCTCCACGTTGAAGTACTGCGTACGGCTCGAGTGAGTGTTGCCGTTACCGCCGAAGCCGGGCGTCGTACAGTCCGTGCCCGCCGACGTCCCGAAGTCGATCAATCCGGCCGCGTTGGCGGCGAGGCTTGCCGCGCCGCAAGTGTCGCTGATGCTGACGAACTGCCCGTTCATCGTCGACGTCCCCACGTTGCCGGGGAACGTCCCTGCGGCGTTGGCGTAGAGGCCTGCGCCGTAGTCCGCGAACGGGAAGGGGTGGCTCTGCTCGACCTGCGGCCTGTCGGTGACGTAGGTTCCGCCCTGGATCTGGCCGTAGGCGTTCCCGTCCTGGAACGAGACGATCGATCCCGAGTGAGCGTCGACCCGTGCCTGCCAGGTCCCCATCTCATCGGCGCGGCGGAACGAGAGGACCCATTCCAGGCGATAGGCGATCGGAGCGGGTGCGGTGGGATCCGGCGACGCATAGGCGGCGACCGGCGCGACGACGAGGTGGCCGGCGTCGACGACGATGTCTTCCGAGCCGAAGCGTGCGTAGGCCTTCACGATCGCCCATGCCTCGTCCCTCGGGACCGCCGCCACGGGGTCGAGATCCTCGATCGACCGGCTGATCATGTCGGTGCCGAGCTGCACGAGGTTTCCATGGTTGACGCGGAACACGACCTGAGCTCCTTCCACCGGGATGCCGTGATACGTCCAGCCGAGGTGGACGAAGTAGAGGTACCCGAGGACCGGCCCCGTCGCGACGTCGTTGACCACGAGATCCTCGTTGCGTGCGCCGAAGAGGTCGGGATAGGCGGCCACCATTGCGCGTGCCTTCGCGACCATCAGCGGCTTGCCGGCAGGAGCCGACGTCTCGATCCGCCCGCCGCCTCCGTCGATCGGGTTCTCCGAGCCCGCGATCCACGGGATGCCGCTACCCTCGATGAGGGTGGGCTGGCCCGTGAGGCGATCCAGGAACATCTTCCAGGAGCCCCCTTGCTCTTCCCTGAACCGGCGGAACGCATCGGTCGCCGGAGTCGAAGCTGCGACGTCGGCGTCGATCGGAAGCGGCGCCACGTGCGATGTCGCATCGTCGATCGCAAGATCGTCGAGGGCGCCTCTTGCTTGCTTGACCTGCTGCGCCGAGGCGGGACCGAGGATCGAAGCCAGGGCAGCGAGCCAGAGGGTGCGGCGGAGATGACTCATGGGACCTCCTCTACGGAAGAGCTCTTGGGACCGCGATCGGCGTCGGAGTCGGGACTCGGGAGAAGGATCGACGCTGGCGATCATACTCGTGAGGAACGGAAGGGTGGGCGGAGCGGTCCCGCTCGGACCGTGCGGCTACTCGATGTACCCGAGGCTCCTGAGATGTTCCTCGAGCGCCTCGTCGGCGGGACCCTCCGGACGGGACGACGTCGTGGGGGCCCCGTAGGTGTCGACGCGCGCAAGCTCGGGGTGAGGAGGGGAGAAGACGTCGAGGACGCGGCCGGGCATGTCCCGCCCCGCGGGGAGGTCGAAGAGCGCGAGCATCGTGGGCGTGATGTCGAGCAGCGTCGCGCCCGCGATCTCGCGGCCCGCGGCGATGCCCTCGCCGGCGACCAGGAAGATGCCGCGCTTCTCGTGCCGCCCGGTGTTGGTGGCGCGCATCTCCGTAGGGATCTTCGCGAGCTCCGCCGGAGGGTAGACCTCGAAGCCGTGATCCGACACGAGCAGGACCCTGTGCCGCGGCCGGGCGCGCGCCAGGATCTCTCCGATCGCGTCGTCCATCATGCGGTAGGTGCGCGCGACGGTGGATCGGGGATCGGGACCCGGCGGACCGAACGCCTGGCCGTAGTCGACGTGGGAGATGACGTCGATCGCGTCGAAGTAGACCATGAAGAAGTCGGGCTCCTCGCGCGCGAGCATGTCGAGCGCCCAGGCGCGGTAGTTGACGGTCGAGGCCAGCGCGGAGCGGACCTTGGCATGGCGCGCGAGCTCGTGGCGGAAGCCGACGTCGCCTGCGTGGACCCCGTAGCTCTCGAGGAGGTCCGCGGGTAGGTCGTCGGGGCTGACCAGCGTCGAGACCAGGCGCACAGCGAGCTCGGGAGGATAGGTTCGCCCGCGATCGCTTTCGATCCCGCTCCGGTCGCGGTTGAAGTTGCCGTAGATGACGCGGTCGGAGACGAGGAAGCCGTTGACGCGCTCGGCGGGCCAGGTGGCCCAGTGGCCGATCACGCCGACCTTCCGTCCGCGCGCGCCGAGGATCGTCCAGATCGCGGGGACGCGCCGCCATGCTCCGCTCACCGGGACGCTGGCCTCCCGTCCCGCCCAGAGGAAGTCCGCGCCGTCCTCCGCGACCTCGCGCTCGATGTAGAAACCCGACTTGAGCCAGTCCCCGCAGGCCTGGTAGTCGCCGAGGTCCCAGCGCACGTCCTCCCGGCCATCGGCGTGGAACGTGAGCACGTCGTAACCCGCGGTGTGCGCGACCTTCTCCGGTGCGCCGCCTCCGAGGATCGGCCGCGTCGCCCCCGTCTCGGTCCGCTTCTGGTGATCGAGGGCGAGGATGTTGCGCGCTCCAGGCGCCCGTGCCGGGATCCGCAGCGTCACCTCCTGCCATCCCTTGGCGAGCGCCGCGTCGCCGATCGCGGCCCCGTCGAGGCTGGCGCGCAGCATCTGGGGCTCCGGCGACAGCACGCGGATGGAGAGTGTGCCGAGGGTGCTGGGAAGACCGTAGAGCGCGAGCTCGGCGCGCTTGCCGGTGCCGGGCAGGAGGTCGATGTAGGTCTCGATCCCGTGGTCTCGCGGAAGGCGTCCCGTGCTGATCGTCGTCCAGAGACGCGGCGAGTACATCGGATCCATCGACTCGAGCGTTGCGTGCGTCCCTTCCCCTAGCAGCTTCGCGATGCTGGGGAGCTGGCCCGACGCCGCGAGCGGACGCGCCATGTCCCAGGTCGCTCCGTCGAGGCCGATCACCACGAGCTGAGGAGGATCGGCGGCACGATGCGAGCACGCAATGCTCGCGGCCGCGAGAACGGTCGCTGCGACAGTACTCCGGATTGCGCCGGCGGTCAGCACGGTGGCGTCCGGGCGCTCACGGAGCCGCCGCGGCTGCCGCGCGGAGCTCGATGAGCACTTCCGGCAGCGTTGCTTCGGCCATGCCCATGGCGGACGCCTCCGCCTCGGCGCGGGACAGGAACGGACGCGGATCCTCGCCGCGGGCCGCTGCCAGGAGGCCCCGTTCGCACGTGACATGGAAGCCGAGGAATCGCTCCTCGGGTGACGACAGGATGCGGCTCGCGCGATCGAGCATGGCCTCCGCCTGGTCGAGGTCGCCTGCCCGGCGATGGCACCCGGCGCCGACGAGCAGGATGAAGGAGAGCCCGTGGACGTCATTCGCAGCTTCCATGATGCGGACGGCCTGTGCGATGGTCCTGGTCGCCTCCCGCAGATCCGCGGCGTAGGCCGCGACGTAGGAGAGCGCATTGGCTTCGCTGCGCGTGTCCTGGACCTGGCGCGCCCTTGCGAGCGCGGTATCCGCAGCCTCGCGGGCCTCCTCGATCCGCCCGGAGATCCAGAGCGATTCCGCGAGCTGCCGCAACGTGAGGCCCTCGCCGCGGAGGTCGCCCACGTCCCTGTGGAGGCGCAGAGACTCCTGGATCGTCGCCAGGCTTCCAGCGCCGTCGCCGCACCACCGCTGCGAGGAAGCGACGAGCCGGAGCGCGGCGGCGGCCATGCGAAGGTCTCCGATCTCCCGGAAGAGGGCCGCTGCCCGTCGCGCCGAGACGAGCACCGCGTCCGCAGCTCCACGCCGCTCGTCGAGCACGCCGATGTTGAGGATCAGGGTCGCCTCGGTCTGGAGGTCGCCGATGACGCGAGCCCGAGCCATCGCCTCTTCGCAGAGGGCGCGGGCCCGGGCAGTGTGCCCACGGGTAGCCGCCGCGGCCGCGATGTTGGTCAGGTCGTGAACCTCTGCCCAACCGTATCGGTGGGCCTTCGCGATCTCGTAGGCCTCGGTGAAGAGCGCCTCTGCCTCATCGGTCAGGCCCGACTCGAAGGCGATGGTTCCCAGGGTCCGCGCGCTGTTGGCGATGGTCCTCGGATCGCCGGAGGCGCGGTGCCGGGCGAGAGCCTCCCGGAGAAGCTCGCGTGCCTCGACGTTCCGTCCCAGATCCGACAGCACGGTCCCCAGAGTCGCAAGCGCCGCCGCTTCTTCGGTGAGCGCGCCGGCTTGCCGTGCGAGCGCGAGTGCGGAGCGGCACAGCGCGAGCGCTTCCTCGACCTTCCCGAGCTGGCGCAGCGCATTGGCGAGTCCTCTTGACGTATGGCTCTCCCGGGCCGGCACCCCGATGCGCCGCGCGTCGTCGAGGGCCACGCGCAGGACGTCGACAGCCTCGGCGCTGCGGCCGCTGTGGCGCAGCGTGCGGCCGAGCTCGTCTCTGGCGTCGAGATCCTCGAGACAGGGTCCGGGCGAGAGCTCGAGGAACCGCCGCAGGAGCTCCACGCCTTCGGCGAGCGCGAGGCGCTCGATCTCACCGGTCGCGGCCGAGCGGTAGCAGGCGCGCGCGCGCGCGGCCTCGCCCGCTTCGGCCCAGTGGCGGGCGACGCGCCCGAGCTTCGCGGGGTCCTCCGGAGTGCCGAGGGCGAGGGCGGCGCGCTGGTGAACGCCGCGCCTCAGGTCGGCGGGGAGGAGCGACGCCGCGGCGTCTCCCATCGCCGGATGTGCCGCGCGTAAGGTCCCCGCCGATTCGATGGCGACGTCGCGTGATACGAGCTCGTGGACCGCGGCCTGCACCACGCTGGGATCGCATCCGACGGCCGCCAGGATCTCGCGATTCGCGTCCGGGCCGAGGATCGCCACGACTCGAGGATCTCCGCCGCGGCAGGCTGGAGCGCGCGCACGCGCTCCACCGAGAGATCGTGGAGGCTGCGCGGCGCCGGCAGCGCCCCGTAGGCGGAGAGCGTCCGCCGCGCGCTCGCGGACGGCGCGACGACCCGTTCCCGCGTCGCGCGTCAGCACGCCCTGCGCGACCGCGAGGCGCAGGTACTCCGCGACGAAGAACGGGTTGCCACCCGACCGCTCCGCGAGAAGCCCTGCGAGGCCTTCGGCACCTCGCGGCAGGCGAGCATGCTGCCGATGAGGCGCTCCACCTCGGTTGCGTCGTACGGTCCCAGCGGCAGCACCGTCACGTGCGTGCTCCGCGCGAGCGCCGTGAGCTCGGCGGGAGCGCTCGTGGTCGTGCAAAGCGTGCCCGCCACGAGGAGGCGCTCGCGCGGACCCGTCCGCGCTTCCTGGGAAAGCCACCCGAGCGTGAGCTCGTCGGCCTGGTCGAGGCCATCGAGCAACAGGACGACCGGCTTGCCCGCGCCGCCGCCTCGAGCGATCGCGAGATCGCCGCGAAGAGCCGCAGCCGCGCGCCCTCCTCCGGAAGCTCCGGCGCGCGCTTCACTCCATCGAGCGAAGGAAGGTACGCGGCCAGCGCGGCGACCACGGGATCCGCGGGGCTGGGAGCGTCGCCCGACGCGCGCGCGATCTCGAGCGCGCGCCGGATCGCATCCGCGAGCAGGGAGAGCGGCGCGCTCGCTGCCGATCCGCCGCGCAGCACCGTCAACCCGCGATCCATGGCCATGCGCGCGGCCTCGATCAGGAGGCGCGTCTTGCCCGATCCGGTCTCTCCGGAGAGGAAGACGATTCCCCGGCCTCGCCGTGCTCGATGCGCTGGATCCGACCGGCGACGGTCTCGAGGATCGGCTCCCGTCCCACGAGCGCGGGCCGGTAGAGGTAGGGCCGCGCGGGAACGTCCTGCTCCGGGGCGGGCACGCCCAGCGCGGCGAGCGCGTCATCCACGTCCGCGGCGTAGCCGATGCGTTCCGCGGGCTCCTTGGAAAGGAGCCTCGAAAGGAGCGCGTCGAGCTCCGGGCTCGCCGCGGTGGCGACGTCGGAGAGCCGCGGCACCGGCGCGTTCCGGTGCTGCCAGATCACGCTGGCCGGATCCGCTCCCACGTAGGGCACGCGTCCGGTGAGGAGCTCGAAGAGCATGCACCCGAGCGCATAGAGGTCGGCGCGCGCGTCGACGAGCTCCCCGGCCGCCTGCTCGGGAGAGACGTAGCTCGTCGTGCCGGCGGGCTCTGCCGCGGACGCAAGGGCTTCGCGATCCGACGCGGGCACGGCCAGACCGAAGTCGACCAGCACGGGAACCGTCCGCGCGCATCACCACGTTCTCGGGCTTGAGGTCGCGGTGGACGAGTCCCTCGCCATGGAGGCATGCGAGGGCGGCGCAGATCCTCCGGACGATCTCGAGGCCCTCGGAAAGAGGCGTTCCGCCCTCGTGCGATGACGCGCCGCGCGCAAGCTCCGTCACGCCGGCGGATCGGCGCAGGAGCTCCGTCGGCTCGGTCGATCGCGAGGCGAGCGGCTCCGTCCCGCGCGCCGCCTCGTCGCGCTGCCAGCCATGCTCCATGACGGCGCGGAGAGTCGTCCCCTCGATGAGCTCCATCGCGTACCAGGGGCTTCCGTCCTCCGTTCCCGAAGCGACGATGCGCACGATGCCCGGGTGGGAGAGGCGCGCGAGGGCGTGGATCTCCCGCTCGATCGCGTCGCGCTGTGCCGGATCCCTGACGGCAACCGTCTTGATCGCGACCACGTGTCCGTCCGGACCGATGCCCTCGAGCACGCGCCCCATGCCGCCGCGCCCGAGGGGGCGGACGATACGGTAGGGTCCGACGGTCCGCGCCGGGGTCAATCCCGCGCCGCGCCGGGACGGGCGTTCATCCAGGCTGCCTCTCGAAGCATGGCTCGACGGGAAGCATCCTAAGGCAACCGATGGCGCGCGCGGCGGCGATCAGCGGCCAGCGCTGGCGCGCGCGCCGATCGTCTCCGCGACCGCCGCCAGGGCGCGTCGTGTCGGCCCATCGGGCACGTGCTCGAGCTCCGCCACGGCGTCGCGCGTAACCTCCGCGGCGCGCGCGCGGGCATCGTGTAGCGCGCCGGCGCGGTCGATGCGGCGCCGCACGTCCGCGCCGATCGCCCGCCAGTCGGTCATGCCGTCCTGGAGCGCGTGCTCGATCGTCGCGCGCAGCGCCGGATCGCGCTCGAGGGCGAGGATCA
Organism: Acidobacteriota bacterium; assembly: GCA_046331505.1. Taxonomy (GTDB): domain Bacteria; phylum Acidobacteriota; class Vicinamibacteria; order JAXLQT01; family JAXLQT01; genus JAXLQT01. The sequence continues at coordinate 102,816 of JAXLQT010000016.1, read as the reverse complement.
GCGGGTAGGTGGCCTTTCCCTGGCGCAGGTCCTCGTAGAGCGCCTTTCCAGTGGCGGCGGGATCGCCTCCGTAGTCGAGGAGATCGTCCGTGAGCTGGAAGACGCGGCCCAGGCGCGCGCCGAACGCCTCGAGTGCCCGCCGCGCTCGGTCGTCGACGCCGCCCGCACGCGCTCCGGCGCCGAGGCAGAAACGGAAGAGCGACGCCGTCTTTCCATCGACGATGCGCTCGTAGGTCGCGACGTCCGGATCGAGGTTTCCGCGGCCATCGAGCTGCAGGGCCTCCGCCGCCACGAGCGCCTGGAGCACCGCGAGGAGATCGTCGAGCGCGCCATCGACCGCGGTGGCGCGCACCTGGCACAGGGCGGTCGTCAGGAGCCAGTCCCCGGCGAGAACCGACGCGGCGTTGCCCTCGAGCATCCGCGCCGCGGGCGCGCCCCGGCGCTGTTCGCCCTCGTCGATCACGTCGTCGTGAAGGAGAGTCGCGCCATGGACGAGCTCCGCCGCGGCGGCGAGGGCGAGGGTGGCCTCGCTCTTTCCCCGGCCGAGCTCGGCGGCGAGGAGGACGCACATTGGGCGGATGCGCTTCCCGGGCCGCAGCAGCATCTGGTCGACGCACCTGCCGACGCGCCGCCCGACGCGCACCGTCTCGCGCAGGCGCCGCTCGACGTCGGCGAGCCCGGGCGAGAGACGAAGCGCGAGCGCGCCGATGGCCGCCGTTCCGGGCGCGATCCCCGGGAGGCTGGATGTCTCGCGTCGCAGGGCGATCGCCGTCATCCCCTACCCCGCGAGCTTCTTGATGCGGCTTCCCATGCGCAGCACCTTGCGCTGGACCGACGCCGGCAGCTTCGTCATTTCCTCGTACCAGGAGGAGAGCGTCGTCAGGAGCGAGAGCAGCTCCCGCATGCGGTCGCGCGTGTAGTCGTCCCCCGGGGCCTCGCTTCCGAGACAGTCCCGGAGCATGCCGACCGTGGGGTCGATCTCCCTCCTCTTGCGCTGCTCCAGGATGACCCGGAGCATCTCCCACGCGTCCTTCATCGTCTCGAAGTGGTCGCGCCGGTCGCCGAGCCGGTGCACCATGCGCACCACGCCCCACGCGAGGAGCTCGCGGAGGCTCGTGCTCACGTTGCTGCGCGCGATCTGGAGCGTGTCGGCGATCTCCTCCGCCGTGAGGGGGGCCGGCGAGAGGTAGAGCAGGGCGTGGATCTGCGCCATGCTCCTGTTGATGCCCCATCGCGAGGACATCTCTCCCCAGTGGAGGATGAACTGCTGCGCGGCGGGGCCGAGGGTCGATTCAGCCATTTCTGTCATGACAGAAATTAGCGATACCGGGCGTCGGCGTCAAGGCGCGGGCTTGGGGTAGGCTAGGTGAGATGTCTCACCCTCCGAAGGTGCTGGTCTTCGCCGGGACGACCCGGCGAGAGGCGTTCAACAAGAAGCTGGCTCGCGTCGCGGCGGCGGCGGCGCAGGCCGCCGGTGCGGAAGCCACCTACGTCGACCTGCGGGACCTCCCGATGCCGCTCTACGACGGGGATCTCGAGGCGGAGCAAGGCATCCCGGAGAACGCCCAGAAGCTGAAGAAGCTCCTTCTCGAGCACGAGGGGCTTCTCGTCTCGACCGGCGAGTACAACAGCTCGATCACGGGCGTCCTGAAGAACGCGATCGACTGGGCGTCCCGCCAGGACAGGGGAGCGGCTCCCCTGGCGTGCTTCAAGGGGAAGGTGGCGGGGCTCCTGAGCGCGTCACCCGGCGCGCTCGGCGGCATGCGCGCGCTCGTCCACGTCCGCGCGATCCTCGGAAACATCGGCGTGCTCGTGCTTCCCGAGCAGCTCGCTCTGGGCAAGGCCCACGAGGCGTTCCATCCCGACGGGAGCCTCAAGGATCCCAAGCAGCAAGCGTCGGTCGAGAAGGTGGCCGCCTCCCTCGTGGCGTTGCTCGTCAAGATCCACGGCGGCTAGCGCCGGCCGCGTCACGCGACCGGTGTCGTGGGCGCGATGGCCGGCGTGTGCGGCGCGCGGCCCCGGCGCTCCAGCTCCCGGGTCAGGAGACGCACGACGCGGCGGCTGTTGAAGAGGACCATGTAGGTCATCAGGTAATAGCCGGTCGGGAGCTTGGGGCTCTCGTCCCACAGGCGAAGCTCCTGGAACGGGCGGCTCGCGTGGGCATGATGGTCGGCGTGGCGCGAGAGCCCGACCAGTGTGTGGAGCGAGAACCAGGAGTCCGTGTCCCAGGAGTCTCTGGGCTCCACGCGCCTTCCCGTGCGGGTGAGCCCCCAGTGCTCGAAGAAGTTGACTGCCTCGAGCAGGTTGATCGCGACGAACGCCTGGACGAGCAGCAGGAGGAACGACTTCGGGCCGAAGAGCCCGAGGACGAGCAACGCGAAGGTCCACTCGGCGACGAGCCCTTGCAGGACGCGGCTCCGCAGGCTGCGGACGTCGAAGGTCCTTCCGGGAGGGATCTTGAGGCGATCGGTCTCGAGGCGCCAGGCCGAGCGGAGCTGGGCGGGGACAGTGCGCGCGAAGAAGCGCGGGTAGGTCTCCCCGAAGCGCGCGGTCGCGGGGTCCTCCGGGGTACCGACGCGCGCGTGGTGGCCGCGCACGTGCTCGGTGGAGAAGTGCTCGTAGAGGACCCCTCCGAGCACGATCCTGCCGAGCGTGCGCAGGACGCGCGACGGGCGATGGACGAGCTCGTGCGCGACGGTGATGCCCGAGTAGCCGGAGCTCTGACCCACCTGGATGATGAGAACGAGCGTGTCGACCGACAGGAGCGGAAGGTGCGACACGACGCGAAGCGCGAGGAGGAGGTTCGCGATCTGGATCGCCGCGAGCCCGACCAGGAGCGCGTCGAACGGCAGGCGCGGCAGCGGCGGGGGAGCTGCCGCGTCCGCGCGCGACCGGTGGTCCACGAGGACCAGCACGCCCATCGCCGCCAGCCACGCCGGCGCGACGTACCAGGGGTGGGGCGCCGTCAGGAGGAAGGCGAGCGTCCACAGAGGGTAGAGAAAGCTCATCGCGTGGAGCGTCAGGGAGCGGGCGGCGTTCACGTGGTGCTCACATACGCTTCCGTATGTGAGGTTGATTCTACACATACGGCGTGGTATGTCAAGGCTTCCATGCCGGCCGCAAGAACCAAGACGGCGAGCCGCGCTCGCGCGAAGCGCGCTCTGGGCGAGCGCGAGATCGGCAAGCGCCAGACGCGCGAGGCGCTCATCGACGCCGGACTCGCCGAGTTCCGCGAGAAGGGCCTGGACGCTCCGAGCCTCGACAGCATCTGCGCGCGCGCGGGGTTCACGCGCGGCGCCTTCTACGTCCACTTCGCCGATCGCGAGCAGTTCCTCGTCGCGGCCATGGAGAAGCTCCTCGAGACCTTCCTCGACGCGATCATCGCGACCGGAGACGAGGCGCACGATCTCGAGCGCACCGTCTCGCGGTTCGCGCAGATGACGGAGCTCCTCGGGGCGCCCCGGCAGCGCGGGCGGGCCGCCGGACCTGGGCTCCCGTTCCATCACGTGCTCGAGGCGTGCTCCCGCTCGCCGCGGATCCAGAAGCGCTTCGTCGCGCTCCTGTCCGGCGCCGGCGCCCGCGTCTCGACGCTCGCCGCGGAGGGTCAGGCCGCCGGCACCGTGCGCCGCGACGTGCGCGACGCGACGCTCGGCTCGGTGCTCGTCTGCATGGCGCTCGGGACGCTCGTCGCGCTCGAGGCGGGGATCCCGTTCGACGCCGATGCCGCGCGCGCCCTCGTGCTGAAGCTGGTCGCGCCGTAGCCTCTTCGAGTCGCCGGCGTCAGGCGTTCGGTGGCTCGACCTTGGCCTTGGCGGGCACGCGGATCGTGAACGTCGAGCCGCGCGCGACCTCGCTCTCGACCGAGATGTCGCCGCCGAGCATCTGCGAGAAGCGGCGGCTGATCACCAGGCCGAGCCCCGTTCCTCCCTGCTTTCGCGTCGTCGAGGCGTCCACCATCGAGAAGCTCCGGAAGAGGCGCTCGAGATGCTCCTTCGGGATGCCGACGCCGGTGTCCTTGACCTGGAAGTCGATCCACTCGGCGCCGCCGTCGACGCGGCGGGTCACGGCGAGCACGACCTTGCCGCCCTCGGTGAACTTGCAGGCGTTGCTCAGGAGGTTCAAGAGGCTCTGCCGGATCTTCTTCACGTCCCCGTGCATGACGCCGACGCCGGCGCCGATCGACACCTCGAGCGTGTTGCCGTTCTTCTGGGCGAGCGGCTGGGCCGCAGTGACGACCTCGTCGACGACGGTCGGGACGTCGAAGTCCGAGAGCTCCACCGCCATGCTTCCCGACTCGATGCGGGCGAGGTCCAGGATGTCGTTGACCAGGGCGAGGAGATCGGTCCCGGCTCCGTGGATCTTCTCCAGGTCGGCCGCGAGATCGGCCTGGCCGCGATCCCGCACCTCGTCCTTCAGCATCTCGCTGTAGCCGAGGATGTGGTTGAGCGGCGTGCGGAGCTCGTGGCTCATGGTGGCGAGGAACTCCGACTTGGCGCGGTTGGCGGCGAGGGCCTCGTCGTGCGCGACCTGGAGCTGCTCGTTGATGAGGCGGATCCGCGTCTCGCTCTTCTTCAGCTCGTCCATGCGGCCCTCGAGCGCCGCGGCCGTTCGCCGGAGGCCGCCGAGCACGACGCCGAAGAGCGCGAGCCCCGCCGTCGTCATCGCCGCCATCAGGAGCAGCGTGTCGCGGAGGCCCGCGCGCGTGCTCGCGCGGAGGGGGTCGAGGGGCCGCGTCACGGCGAGCACGCCGCGCACGTCGCCCACCTTCCAGTCCCGCTTCGGGCTGTCGGGATGGGAATTGTGGCACGCGACGCAGGTGGGCCTCATGAGGTCGGCGGTGGCGTAGCGCAGGTAGACGTGGCCGTCCTTCTCTTCGAGACGGTAGTAAGGCTCCTGGGGCCGCGCCGTCAGTTGCTCGAGCGCGTCCCGCTCGAAGGAGTCGTGCGGCCCGCCGACGTCCTTCCGCCACGGAAACGGGTACTGGCTGTAGAGCCGCACCTGCATGCCCGTGCCCTTCGCTCCGATCGCCCGCCCGAGCTCCATGCTGAGCGTCGCCGGGAGCGGGATCGCGCCGCCGTGGTCCTTGTAGTCGTGGGTGATCAGGACCGTGCTGTCGTGCAGCCGCGCCACGACCTCGGACGTGTAGAGCGTGCGGAACTCCGCGAGCGCGTCGGCGTAGAGGCTCGTCCCCTGGAGGGCGGCCGTGTCGACCAGGCGCGCCGAGAGGCGCGACAGGTGCCAGAGAGTCAGCGCCATGCCGGCGAGGAGCAGCGCGCCCATGGTCACGACGGGGCGCCGGTGGAGAAGCGAGAGGATGCGTCCGGAGGCCGTTTCTGCCTCCGGGGGCGTAGGTGTGGCGGACGGGCGCGTCGGGGTGCCGCTCACGGTGGGGCGCGGGTCGCGAATCCATGATATGCCGACGCGTGGAGCAACCTCGATGACGTTCGAGCCGCTGGGCCCCTACAGGATCGTCTCGGCCCTGGGCCGGGGAGGCATGGGCGTCGTCTACGAGGCGCTCCACGAGACGACGGGCGCGCGCGTGGCCCTCAAGACGGTCACCGTCGTCGATCCGGAGCGGCTCGGCAGCGTGCGCCGGGAGATCCAGACGCTCGCGGCGATCCGCCATCCCGGCATCGTGCGGATCGTGGACCTCGGTGTTGCCGCGGGGCTGCCGTGGTACGCGATGGAGCTCATCGACGGCGTGACGCTCCGGCGCTGGGCCTCTGACGGGCGGCCCGAGGCCGAGCTGGAGGCGGAGAGCGAGACGGGTCCGACGGCTCCGCTCCGCGAGCGCGGCCGCGAATCCGGGAGCGGACCCACGGCGGTGATCACGCCGGCACCGGAGCTCACCGAGCCGTTCGCGCGCCGCTCGGCCGCGCCGCCGTCGCCCGCGCGCCGGCGCGGGTTCAGCGTGCTACCGGGAGAGACGCTCGCACGGATCGCTTCGGTCGTCGGGCGTCTCTGCGATCCTCTCGCCTACCTCCACGGCGAGGGCATCGTCCATCGCGACCTGAAGCCCGACAACGTGCTCGTCAGGAGCGGCGGAGATCCCGTCATCGTCGACTTCGGGCTCGTCGCGCGCTTTGCCGCTGGAGAGGGCAGGGAGACGCTCGAGGTGACCGGGGAGATCACGGGCACCGCGGCCTACATGGCGCCCGAGCAGGGACGCGGCGAGCTCGTCGACGCGCGCGCCGATCTCTACGCGCTCGGCTGCATCCTCTACGAGCTCCTCACGGGACGCCCTCCCTTCGAGGGTCCCACGGCCGCGGACGTGCTCATGAAGCACCTGCTGGTGCCTCCCGCGCCGCCTTCGATCCTGACCCGCGGCGTGCCTCCGGAGATGGACGAGCTGGTGCTGCGTCTCCTGGCCAAGGACCCGAAGGAGCGCTTCGGGTATGCGGCCGACGTCGCGCGCGCGCTCGGTCCATTCGCTCTTCCCCTGGAGGAGCGCTGGACGCCGGCGCCGCGTCCCTATCTTTACCGTCCGGCGTGCGCCGGACGGGACGACTTGCTTCGCGAGCTCGGGGCGCGCGGCGCGGCTCTCGACGACGGAAAGGGGGGATTCCTCTTGCTCTCCGGCGAGGCGGGGTCGGGGAAGACGCGCATGCTCGGCGAGGCATCGGCGCTCTTCGTGGGGCGTGGGCAAGCGGTGATCGTCGGGCAGGCGCGATCGGACCCGGGAGCACCGCCGCTTCCGGCGCTCCACGGTCTGTTCACCGCGGTCGCAGACCGCTGTCGCGCGGGAGGCGCGCCCGCTTTCGATCGGCTCCTCGGATCCCGCGGCAAGGCCCTCGCGGCCCACGTGCGCGAGCTCGCGGGGCTCCCCGGGCTCGAACGGTTCCCGGACCCCGCGCAGCTCCCTGCCGACGCGGCGCTCCTGCGTCTCTCGAGCTACGTCGCCCAGACGCTGCACGCGTTCGCGGGAGACCGGCCGCTCGCGCTGCTTCTGGACGACCTGCACACCGCCGACGGTCCGACGAGGAGCGTCCTCCACTTCCTCCTGAAGTCGCGCTCGCTGGCACGCATGCCGGTCCTGGTCCTGGGGACCTGCCGGTCGGAACCTGGCGAGAGCCCCCTCGGGCCGATCCACGAGCTGGCGGACGAGCGGCGTCTAGGCCGCCTCGACCGTGCCGCGATCGAGCTCATGGTGAGCACGAGCCTCGCGATGGATCCGGCGCCCGGCGAGCTGAGCCGCGCGGTGACCGACCGGTCCCGCGGCAACCCGTTCTTTGCCGCGGAGCTCCTCAAGGTCGCGCTCGCCGATGGGCTCCTGGCGCGCGACGCGGAAGGGCGGTGGCGCCTCTCCGATCGCGGGCGCGGGCGGGTCGCGTTGCCACTGCCGGACTCCGTGCGGGACCTGGTTGCGCGCAGGCTCGGGGCGATCCCCGAGCGCACGCGCCTGGTCGCGTCGCTCTGCGCCGTGCTCGGAGAGTCCTGGGAGGAGCCGCTCCTCGCGGTGCTCGCCGGCGAGATCCTCGGCATCGGCGACACGGAGCTCGGTGCCATCCTCGCCGATCTCGAGAGGCGCGAGATCGTCGAGACCGGAGCAGGAGCGCTCGTTCGCGTCCCTCACGCGGAGACGCGCGACGCGCTCGAAGCCCTCGTGCCGGAGGCGGATCGCTCGGCGTGGCACCGCCGCGCGGCGGAGCGTCTCGCGACCACCCTCGCCGTTGGCGACCACGCCGCCCACGCTGCCGTCGCGCGCCACTGGGAGGCGGCCGGCGATCGCGCCGCCGCCCGGCGTCACTATCTGGAAGCGGGGACGCTGGCCTCGAACCTCTACGTCTTCGAGGCCGCCGAGCGGTTCCTCGCGGCGTACCTGTCGCTCGTGGAAGCTGCGACGCCGGAGAGCGTCTCCGCGAGGGCCGAGCTCGGCGGGCGCGTGCTGCGTCATCGCGGGCAGCTCGCGCGCGCCAGCGCCGAGGTCGAGAGGGCGATCGCCGAGGCACGGGCGATCGGAGATCGGCAGGGGGAAGAGCACGCGCTCCGGAGCCTCGCCAACATCCTCGAGCTCGGCGGGCGGCTCGAAGAGAGTCACCGCCTCTACGAACAGGCCCACGCGATCGCTCTCGAGATCGGCGACCGCAGGAACGTCGGCGTCGCGCTCGCATACCTCGCTCTCTCTCACGCGAACCTGGGACGCGGCGATCTCGCCGAGGAGCTCTACGGGCAGGCGCTCGCCGTCCATCGCGAGGTCGGCGCCCGTCGCGACGAGGCGCTGACGCTCGGCAACTACGCGGTCCTGCAGGCTCTCCGGGGCAAGCACGAGGAGGCGCTCGCCCTGTTCGAGTCGCAGCGCACCATCATGCGCGAGGTGGGCGACCGCTTCATGGAGGCGCGGGCGCTCGCAGGCATCGCCGAGGTCCGCTGGGAGCTCGGCGACGAGGGAGCGGAGGCGCTATTTCGCGACGCGATCGTCGTCTTGAAGGAGAACGGCGATCGACGGTTCGAGGCGCTGACTCTCGCCAACCTCGGCAGGTACTTCCACGACATGTCCCTGCCGGGGGCGCAGGGGCTCCTCGCGGAGGCCCTCGCCATCCAGCGCGAGATCGGCGACCGGCGCATGGAGGCGTCGACGATCGCGGCGCTCGCCGACCTCCTCGCCGGCGCCCACCGGAACGAGGAGGCTCTCGATCGCTACGTCCAGATGGAGTCCCTCGCCTCCGCGCTTCATGACGCGCGCGCCGTCGCGGAGGCCGTCGCCGGCCAGGGCTCGGTGCTCCAGGCGCTGGGCCGGTTCGACGAGGCGCGATCCGCTCTCTCTCGCGCCGCCTCCACCGCCGTCGATCCCTCACAGCGCGGTGACGTCCACCGGCGGCTCGGGCGCCATCACCGCGAGCGCGGCGACGTCGAGGCCGCCGTCGCGGCGCTCGAGGCCGCCGACGCGATCGCCGATCCCGCCGATCTCGTTGCCTCGATCGCGTTGCTCTGCGAGCGCGCGCGGCTTGCGGTCGCGCGGGGGAATGATCCCGCGCCGTGGCTCGCAGCGGCGCGCGAGCGGCTAGCTTCGGCTCCCCGCGGGCGCGCGGCTTCCGCGGCGGGACGCCACCTGCGCGCGCTGGAACGCGACCTCGGAAGCACCGCTCGCTGACGATCCGTGGGCGCGGCGCGCGCGGCCCTTCGGCAGCGCGGCGGAGACGCACTCGCCGCGAACGAGCGACGCTCCCGCCTCGAACGCCGCCACCGCGGCGTGGAGCCGCGCGATCGCCTTCCGGTTCGCGATCGTCGGGACCGTGCCGGCGACGTGCGCGGTCGCGCGCGAGAGGAGATCCCGGCACGTCGCGGCGGGGTCTGCCGCTTCCCCCGCGGCGAGCGCCAGGTGGCCCCGCTCGCAGAGACACTCGACGAGCTCCGGGTAGCCTTCGGGCTCGAGGATGGCCAGCGATCGCGCGAGGTCCCGCGCGGCGTCGTCGAACGCCCCGAGGTGGCGGTGCGCCCGCCCCAGGCGGTAGAGCGCGATCCCCTGCGTCTTCACGTCGCCGGTCTCGGTTGCGATGCGCAACGCCTCCGCCGCGGACTGGAGGGCGCGATCGGTCCGGGCGAGCTCCAGCGCGAACATCGATACGTTGCCGAGCATCACGCCGAGAGCCAGAGCGTCGCCGGTTTCGCGGGCGAGAGCGACTCCTTCCTCGATCGTGCGCAGGGCGCGGCGGTTGGCACCCCGGGCTCCGTGGAGCAGGCCGAGGTTGCCGAGGACGGTTGCCTGCGAGCGTCGATCCCCCACGTCGCGCAGCGCTGCCAGGGCTTGCGGGAAGAGCGCCGCCGCCTCGGTCTCGTGCCCGCAGTCGAGGTGGGTGATCGCGAGGTTCGCGAGCACGATCGCCTCGTTCTTCCTGTGTCCCACGTCTCGATGGATCGCGAGCGCCTCCTGGGAGAGCTCGAGCGAGCGGGCGACGTTTCCGAGCTCGCGCTCGAGCGTCGAGAGGTTGCTGAGCGCGACCCCCTCGCCGGCGCGGTCGCGCGCGGCGCGGTGGATCGCGAGCGCCTGGCGGTAGAGGTCGAGCGCCTCGTGGGTCTGGCCGAGCTCGAGCGAGACCGATGCGAGATTCCCGAGCGCGGCGCCGATCCGCGCGGTCTCGCCGAGCTCCCGGTGGATCGCGAGCGCCTGCCGGAACGCGGCTCGTGCCTCGTCCATGCGGCCCTGCTCCCGGTGCACGTTGCCGATGTTGCCGAGCGCCAGGGCCTCGCTCGACGCATCGCGATGATGGTGGAAGATCGCCTGCGACCGCAGGAGCATCGCGAGCGCGCGCCCGTGCTCCCCGCGATCCCGGTGGATGAGGCCGATCATGCGCATCGACGTGGCGACGTGCCGATCGAGGTCGAGGGCGGTGGCGTCGGCGAGGGCTTGCCGGTGGACCTGCATCGCCTCGGCGAGGCGCCCGCGGATCGTGAGCACCCTGGCGCCGAGCTCGTTCTGGGCCGCGACGCGCTCGGCCGGGCGCGCCGCCAGGCGCAGGTAGCTCCGGTAGAGCGTCTCCGCCTCCTCGTGGACGTGGAGGCCCGCGGCGCGCCGCGCGGCGCCGAGATAGGCGGCGCGGGCCTGGACGACCTGACCGCCGCGCTCGCGGTGATGCGCCAGCATCCCGAGGTAGCGATCGATCTCCCGCGCGAAGCGCCGCTCGATGGAGTCCGCCACCGCGGCGTGCAGGCGCCTGCGGCGCGACACGAGGATCGTCCGGTACGCCACGTCGCGGGTCATGGCCTGGGTGAAGATGAGCTCGCGCGGCTGGGCCTCTTTCACCGCGACCACGTCGCGGGCGCACAGCTCGTCGACGGCGCGCGACGCGCCCTTGCCCATCACGCCGGCGAGCACGTCGTGGAGGAAGCTCCGCCCGATGACGGAGCCGATCGCGGCGGCCATGCGCGCTTCCGGGGTCAGGCGGTCGAGACGCGCCTCGATGAGCGCCTCGATCGACGGTGGCATGTCGTCGGTCGTCGGGGGACGCGTGAGGTGGGAGCGACCTTCCGACTCGGCGATCAGGCCCGACTCCCGGAGGTTCCTGACCATCTCCTCGACGTAGAACGGGTTTCCTTCGGCGCGCTCGGTCACGTGGCGCGCGATCGCTTCTCCCGCGGCGCCCGCCACGCTCGCGAGGAGCTTCTCGACGGCGCCGCGCCGGAGCGGCGGGAGACGCATCGCCCTCGCGCCGGGTGGAGGCTCGTACCCAGGGCGGTGGAGGATCAGGACCCCGAGCGCCGTCGAGGGCGCATCGCGGCAGAGCATGGCGGCGAGCTCGCGGCTCGGCTCGTCGGCCCAGTGCATGTCCTCGAGGATCACGAGGAGCGGCCTCCTCATCGCCGTCGCCCGGACGAGGTCGCGCACCGCGAGCCCCGCGGAGAGCCGGATGGCCCGGGCGTCGAGCTGGTCGAGCGGCGAGGCGGCGTGGCGGAAGCCGAGGAGGTTGCCGAGGTGATGGGCCGTGGCTGCCGGCAGCTCGAGCTCGCGCGCCGCCTCCGAGACGCGCTCGAGCACCGCGGCCCGCGGGGCGCCTTCCTCGACGGCGAGCATCTGGCGAACCAGATCGGAGAACACCCAGTAGGGCATCCCGCCGAACGAGATGGCGCGTCCCTCGCGGACGTCGAAGCCCATCGCGCGCGCCCGCGCTCCCGCCTCTCGCGCGATCCGGCTTTTTCCCATGCCGGCGTCGCCCTGGATCGCGATCGCTCGGCCGCGGCCTCGCGCAGCGCTCGCGAGCGCTCGCGTGATGGCGCCGAGCTCCTCGGCGCGCCCCACCAAGGGCACGCTCGACCCTCTCTTCGTCCCTCGTCCCGCAAATCCGAGCAGGCACCCGAGCTCGATCGGTCGCGACTTGCCCTTGAAGGCGTGGGCCCCGCGCGTCTCGGCGTCGACGCCGGGGACGCGACGCAGGGTCGCGGCCGTGGCAACCATCTCGCCCCACGCGGCCGCCGACAGAGCGCGCGCCGCGACGTTCACCACGTCCCCCATGACGTCGAAGCTCCGCCGCGAGCTCGTGCCCACGACGACGTTCACGACGGTTCCGGCGTGGAGCGCGCCGCGGATCCCGAGGCCCCTTGGGGTCCCCGCTCGCAGCGCCACGGCGGCGCGCGCCGCGCGCTCGGCCGCATCCTCGTGCGCGGCAGGGATCCCGAAGGCGCAGAGCCACTTGATCCCATCACGGGAGAGGTCGGTCTTGAGCAGCGTGCCGTCGTAGGTCGCGAGGATCCGGTCGAGGGTGAGGAAGAACACCTGGAGGGCTTGCAGGCGCGCGCCGCGGGTCTCGAGAAAGAGGATTGCGGCCTCCCGGTAGGCGCCCCGGAAGCGGGGCAAGACCCGCGCCACCTTCTCGGGAACGTAGAGGCGCGCCGGATCGCTCGGGAGAGGTCCCCTCCGAGGTCGTTCTGCCGGCCCGCGCCGCGCCATCGCGGCCCGCGCCACGGCGGAGATGGCGAGGCCACCGGGCGCGACGCGCGCCTGGATCCTCGCGAGGGCCGCGACCGCCGGTCCCGAGACGACGTGGTGGCGGCGCTCGCGCGTGCCCAGGTGGAACCCCCAGGCGATCCCGGCGTGGATCGCCTGGGAGATCGCGAGGGTATGAGGCCCCGCGGTCGTCGACACGACCGGCCTTCGCGCGAAGCTCGCGCCCACGTCACGTGCCGCCATGGCGGCCCGGCGCGCGCCGTCACGGCCCGCGAAGAGCGAGAAGAGCGCGTCGCCTCCGAAGCTGACGATGCTCCCGTTCCATCTCTCGATGGCGAGGATCGCGGGCCGGAGGGCGTTGGTGACCACCAGCGCGATCTCCTCGGCTCCCGCGCGCCCTCCCGCCTCCAGCTTCTCGGTGAGCGCCGTGAAGCCCGAGATGTCCGAGAGGAGGTAGGCGCCGGCGATCCGGTCCCGCCACGGCGGCGCCCGGCGCGAAGCGCGGGCCAGGGCTTTTTCGAGGTGGGGAGGCAAGAACGCCGGGAGGAGCGCCATGACGCGCTCGCGATCGTAGCGCTCGCCCACCGGCGCATCTGACGTTCGGCGCCTCTATCCGGGGTCTTCGGCGTACCAGTCGTCGTGCGGGGAAAACTGCTTGCAGCGGAGGCAGGCCGTGATCTTCCACTGGAAGCCGCAGCCGGGGCAGAGCGCGTGCGTCTCGAACGTGTTCCAGACGTGGCCGCAGTGGCACGCCCAGCGATCGGACGCTCTGGGCTCCCAGCCGCACTTCGGGCAACGGATGCGCCGCCCGCGGTGGCCCGCGCCGTCTCCCTCCTTCGGCTCGATGCCTCCTGCGCGCGGAGACCTGGCATCGCGAAGCTCCACGCCGATCACGCTCACTCCTTCGGCTTGTCGAGGTCCTCGCCGTATTCCTTCTCGAGCTCTTCCTTCGCGGCGTCCGCGCCCTTCGACCCGGCGGCCTTCTTGGCGCGGTTCTCCAGGCCCTTCTTCTGGTAGTGGCGCAGCACTCCGCCGACGATCTTGCTCTTGTCGATGCCGTCGACGATGTCGTGGACCGATGCGTAGAGGCCAGGATCGTTGAGCACCTTCGCCATGGTCCCGTCGCCGCGATCGATCTTCCGCGTGATGCTCTTCAGGTTCGCGACCGTCTCCGCGAGGTCCTTGCTGACGCGGTCGCCGTACTCCTTGTCGTAGACGAGCTTGGCCGCGAGCCCCTGGCCGCTCTTGATCTCGCCGAGGATGGCCTTGAGCGTCTCGGTGATCTCGGCCAGGTTCTTGACGATCGCCTTGCCGCTCTCGGAGTCGTTGACGATCTGCCCGGCGGTTCCGTCGCCCGAGTCGATCTTCGCCAGGATGGAGTGGAGCGACGTTGCCGCGCCGTCGAGCTCGCGGGTCAGCTTCGCGCCGTACTCCTGGTCGACCAGGAGCCGCCCGGCGGCTCCCTGTCCCTGCCGCACGCCGTCGAGGACGTCTCGCAGCGACTCCATCGACTGCTGGAGCGCCGTCAGCGTCTCCTTACCGAACGAGGGGTCGGCCACCACCTTGCCCAGGATCCCCTCGCCCGAGTTGATCGACGTGAGGATCTTGTTGAGGTTGTCGGCGATCTTCACGATCTCCGCGGCGACGTCGGTGGCTGCGGTGCTGAGGCCGGCGATGTCGCCGGACTTCTCGTCGGTGGGGATCTGGGCATCGGGAGGAAGGGCGGGCTGCGTGGGATCGCCGGGCGAGAGCTCGATGTACTTCTCGCCCGAGAGGAGCGACAGCGATTTCATCGTCGCCTTGGTCCCGACGCGGATGCGGATCGACTTCCGCTTGACCACCGTCAGCTCGATCTCGATGTCGGACCGGCCCATGTCCGACGAGAAGTTGATGTCGCTCACCTTGCCTACGGGGACGCCCGCGAGCTTCACCGGAGCGCCTTCCGAGAGGCCGCCGATGTCCTTGAAGTAGGTCTTGTACCGCACCTTCTTCGCGAACGCTCCCTGGGTCGTGCCGATCGAGACGACGGTGATGCCGACGACGGCGAGCGTGGCGATCGTCAGGATGCCGACGCGGAGGATGCGGACCTGCTGGGCGTGGTCGCTCATGTCAGCTTGATCGCGTCGTAGCCGCCCTCGCCGGTGAGGAAGCTCCGGAGCTCCTCGTCCTTCGAGCGTTTCGCCTCGTCGGCGGTGCCGATGAACTTCACCCGTCCTTCCGACAGGAAGGCGATGCGGTCGGCGACGGTGAAGCAGCTCACGATGTCGTGCGTCACCACCACCGAGGTGACCTCGAGGACCTTCTGGATGTTCCGGATGAGGAGGTTGATGCGGTTGCTGGTGATGGGGTCGAGCCCCGTCGTCGGCTCATCATAGAGGATGCTCCGCGGCTCGAGCGCGATGGAGCGGGCCAGCGCCACGCGCTTCTTCATGCCCCCGGAGAGCTCCGAGGGCATCTTCGTCTCGATGTCCTTCAGGTCGACGAGCCCGAGCTTCTCCTTCACCTTCTCCGCGATCTCCTCCCGCGTCATGTCGGTGTGTTCCGCGAGCGAGTAGCCCACGTTCTCCGCCACGTTCATGCTGTCGAACAGCGCCCCCGCCTGGAAGAGCATGCCGATCTTCTTGCGGACGTCGATGAGCTGCCGCTCTCCGTAGTCGGTGATGTCCTCGCCTTCGATGAGGACACGCCCCGCGTCGGGACGCATCAGCCCGATGATGTGGCGGAGGATGACGGACTTCCCGGTTCCCGATCCGCCGAGGATCACGATCGTCTCGCCGTGATGGATGGTGAGGCTCACGCCCCGGAGGACCTGTTTCTTGCCGAAGGACTTGTGGAGGTCCTGGAGCTCGATGAAAGGTGTCGGCATGGAGCGTCATCCGCCCAAGAGGATGAACGCCTTGGTGAGGAAGAAGTCCGAGATCAGGATCGCGATGGACGCGCCGACGACGGTGTTGGTGGTCGCCTTGCCTACGCCGTCCGCGCCGCCGGAGGCGTTGAGGCCGTTGTAGCAGGCGATGAGCGTGACGAAGAAGCCGAAGAAGACCGTCTTGCCGACGCCGGACGCCATGTCGCGGTAGTGGACCGCCTGCAGCACATGGGTCGTGTAGTAGCTGAAGCCGATGTTGTACTGGAGGTACGCGATGATCATCCCGCCCATGACGCCCACGAAGTCGGCGAGCGCGGTGAGCATCGGGAAGGCGATCAACGCCGCCATCACCTTCGGCGTGACGAGCTTGCGGATGGGATCGGTCGCGAGCGCGCGGATCGCGTCCACCTGCTCGGTGACCACCATCGTGCCGATCTCCGCGGTGATGCCCGCCCCCACGCGGCCGCCCACCATCAGGCACGTGAGGACCGGACCAAGCTCGCGGATGAGGGCCAGGCTCACGATCTCGCCCAGGAACACCTTCGCCCCGTAGGACGAGAGCGAGTAACCGACCTGGAGCGCGAGCACCATGCCTGTGAAGAGCGCGGTGATGGTCGCGATGGAGATGGAGGTGAAGCCCTGGTGGTCGAGCTGCGCGAGGAGGATCCTGCCCTCGTAGGGAGGGCGCCATATCTCCCGGAGGATGTCCCTCGAGAGCATCGTGAGCCCGCCGAAGTGGCTGACCTGTCGCGCGATGGGCCCGTCCAGCGTGAAGAGGCGAGGGCTGAGGCTCGTGCTCGCCATCAAGCGCGGAATTATAGATGTTGGGCTCTGGCTTTGACCGGCGCTCCGTGTCCCCCGCCGCCGGGCGTCTCGACGCGGATGACGTCACCCTCCCGGAGAGCGAGCGTCGCCTTCGATGGCAACACGCGATCCCCCGTCGTCCCGACCAGCGTGTTCCGCCCCGGCTTGCCGGGCCGGCCGCCGGCGATCGCCCACGGGCGGATCCGGCGGCGCTCGGTCAGGAGCGTCAGAGTTGCGGGGACGAGCGCCTCGATCTCGCGGACGATCCCATCGCCTCCACGCCGGCGGCCGGCGCCACCCGATCCTCTCCGCACCGCGTAGCGGCGGACGCGGACGGGGTACAGGGACTCCAGGATCTCGACGGGGCTGTTGCGCGAGTTGGTCATGTGCGAGTGGACGGCGGAGAGCCCGTCGCGCCGGGTCGAGGCGCCGGTGCCGCCGCCGACCGTCTCGTAGTAGGCGAACGCCGAGCCGTCGGGCCGCGTCCCGCCGAGCGCGACGTTGTTCATCGTGCCCTGGCTCGCCGCGGGGATGCCGGGGATCGCCTTGGCGAGCGCGCCCAGGAGCACGTCGACGATGCGCTGGCTGGTCTCGACGTTGCCGCCGCAGACGGCGGCGGGCGCGAGCGCGTCGACGACGGAGCCGGGCCGCGTCAGGATCCGCACGTCACGGAGGCAGCCGCTGCCCATCGGCACCTCGGCGCCCGAGAGGCAGCGCAGCACGTAGGCGACGGCCGAGACCGTCACCGCACGGCCGGCGTTCACGCTGCCCCGGACCTGCGCGCCGGAGCGGCGGAAGTCGATCTCGAGGGTCCCACCGCGCCGCGAGATCGCGACGGCGATCGGGATCGCATTCCCATCGATACCGTCGTCGTCGAGCGCGTCCTCGAACGCGAACCGGCCTCGCGGGATCTGGCGGATGACGGCGCTCGTCGCCCGCGCCGCGTAGTCGAAGAGCCGCGCGGCCGTGCGTGGCAGCGACCGATCGCGCGCGCAGAGGCCGGCGAGCCGGCGCGCGCCGAGATCGAGGCATGCGCGCTGCGCCGCGAGGTCGGCGACCCGCTCGCCCGGCGTGCGCACGTTCTGGAGCAAGAGCGTGAGGAACGCGCCGTCGACGCGGCCGCGGCGCACGTAGAGCATCGGGGGGATCCGGAAGCCCTCCTGGAAGATCTCCGTCGCGAGCGGCATCGAGCCCGGCGTCATCCCGCCCACGTCGCTGTGGTGGGCGCGGCACGCGACGAAGAAGAGCAGGCGGCGCCCGGCGAAGACCGGGGCCGCCATCGTGATGTCCGGAAGGTGCGTGCCGCCGTCGAACGGGTCGTTCAGGATCGCCACGTCGCCGGGGCCGGGACGGAGCTTAGCCAGGATCGCCTCCATCGATAGCGGCATGGACCCCAGGTGGACCGGCATGTGGTCACCCGAGACGAGCGCCCGTCCGCGCGCGTCGAAGATGGCGATGGAGTAGTCGCGGCGCTCCCTGACGTTGATGGACGTTGCCGCGCGCTCGAGGGCCACGCCCATCTCCTCGCAGACGGACACGAGGAGGTCGCGGACGATCGCGAGGGTCACGGCGGAGCTCATCGCGCGCGCCTCCAGAGCACCAGGCAGCCGCACGGATCGGCGGCGACGGTGAAGCCCGGGGGGACGATGGTCGTCGACGTGTCCTCGGCGATCACGAGCGGCCGCGACGTTGTCGGGTGCAGGCCGCCTCCGCCGCGGCCGCGCGTGGCAGGGCGGCGACGGGGCCGGCGCCCGCGCGCCTGCGCGTGGCAGCGCCACACTCGGGGTCGCCCGCGGGATCGGTCCCGAAGTGACGTCGGTGCGCCTTCGCGAACGCGCCGGCGAGCGTTCCGTCCGGTCCGTCGATCGCGACGGCGCTCAGCCGGACCCTGCGCCGACACGTCGAGCGTCCACGCGACGCGCGGCGCCCCGCCGCGAGGCAGCTCGCGGAGCACGCGCTCTTCGAGAGATGCGAAGGCACGGCGCCGCGCGCGGGCCGGGAGACGGGCGAGGGGAAGCCCGATCGGCGCGACGGCGCTCGACGCGGCGGGCGCGAGCAGGGCTCCGAGCGCGGAGAGGGGCGCCCGCGGCCGGAGGGACCACGGCGAGCGGGAAGCCGAGCTCATCCATGAGCACGCGGCGAAGAGCCCGCCGGCGCCGCCGAACGCGAAGAGCGCGAGTCGCCTCGTGTCGAGCCCGCGCGCGAGCGTGACCTTGCGGATCCCGCGGGCCATCTCGGCGGCGGCGATGCGGACGATCCCGTGGGCGAGCTCCGGAGCGGTCAAGCGCGCCTGGCGCGCCAGCTTCCCGATGGCCCGGTGAGAGCGGTCGGCGTGAAGCGTCATGCGCCCGCCGAGGAACCGGTCCGGCCGGATGGCCCCGAGGACGACGAAGGCATCGGTCACCGTGGGATCCACGCCCTTTCCGTGCAGGCGGGCCCCGGCTCGGCGCCCGCGGACTCCGGTCCCACGCGCAGCGCCCCGCCGCGATCGATCCGCGCGATCGAGCCACCGCCGGCGCCGACGCTCGTAACCTGGAGCGACGGCAGCACGAACGGGTACGGGCCGATCTCCGCGTGTGTGGTGAGCGTGAGGCGATCGCCGGCGAACCCACAGTCGGCGGAGGTGCCCCCGACGTCGAGCGTCGCCAGACCGTCGAGGCCGCGTCGGAGCGCCCGCGGAAGACGGTGCCACCACGCCGCGGCGGCCTGGAGGGCCCGCGGCCGGGCCCGAGAGCATGGTGCGCACTCCTTGCGTCACGTTGCGCTTTCCGACCACCCGCGCCCCCATCGCTCTGCACGAGGCGGAGCTCCCGCGCCGCGGCTGCGAGGGGTGCCAGGTGTCTCCGGACGATGGGCGTGACGCGCGCGTCGGCGGCGGCCAGAAGGAAGCGCTCGTACTCTCTTGGCAGGGGGCAGAGATCCGACGAGAGGGTCACGGCGATGCCGAGGCGCGCGAGCGCGCGGCGCGCCGCGCGCTCGTGGCGAGGGTCCTTCGAGGAGTGCAGGAAGCCGATGGCGACGGCGTCGAGGCGGAGCCGCGCCAGCGTGAGGGCGAGCGCGCGGAGCTGGCGCGCAGGCAGGGGCGCGAGCACGCGACCGTCCGCGGCGAGCCGCTCGCCGACTCCGAAGCGGAGGCGCGCGGGGATGATCGGGTCGGGCTTTCCGCCATCGAGCACGTAGAGCTCGGGCCGCGCCTGCCGGCCGATCTCGAGCACGTCCTCGAAGCCCGACGTGGTCACGAGCGCGGCGCGCGCCCCGCGCCCGGTCAGGAGCGCGTTCGTGGCGACGGTCGTGGCCAGCGTGATCGACCGGGCGGTCCCGGCGGTTCGCGCGGATCTCCGCGATGCCGAGGAGGACCGCGCGCGCGGGGTCGTCCGGCGTCGACGGCACCTTGACGATGCGCAGCTCGCCGTCCGCGATGTAGGCGAGATCGGTGAACGTCCCGCCCGTGTCGACGCCCGCGTGGAGCATGCGGCGGAATTTATACTGCCGGGCCGATGCGCCGGACCCTGTTCGCCGCCACCCTGCTCGGGATCTACACGGTGGTGCTCGGGACGATCGCCGTCGTCACCTGGCCCATCGTGCCGACTGGATGGCTCATCCAGAAGATCGCCATCCTCTGGAGCTGGCTCACGCTCAAGGCGTGCGGCGCGCGGCTCGTCGTCGAGGGACAGGAGAACATCGATCCCAAGGCCACCTACGTCTTCACGTCGAACCATTGCTCCACGTTCGACATCCTGGCCCTTCTCTACCTCCAGCCCACGTGGCGCTTCCGGTTCATCGCCAAGAAGTCGCTCTTCCGCATCCCGTTCTTCGGCTGGGCGATGTGGCTCGGCGGCTTCATCGGCATCGACCGCTCGAACAAGAAGAAGGCGATGGAGACCACCCAGGCCGCGCTGCGCCGGATCCAGAAGGGCACTTCGGTCGTGATCTACCCCGAGGGCACGCGCAGCTACGACGGCAAGATGCTCCCGTTCAAGACCGGCGGCTTTCTCATGGCGATCCGCGCGGGGGTGCCGGTCATCCCGGTCACGATGGTCAACTCCCACTACCTCCAGCCCAAGCGGCGCTTCCTCTGCCGGCCCGGGACGTTCCGCATGATCTTCGACACCCCGATCCCCACGAAGGACCTCCAGGAGAGGGACCGCGGCATGCTCTCGGCCAAGGTGCGCGACGTCATCGCCTCCAACCTCATCGCCGCGGGGCAGATGACCCCGGACGACCTCCAGAACGTGATCTCGCAGACGGCGTCGCACGCCGCGCACGGATGATCGCAAGCGGGAGCGGGTTTCAGCGTCTCCAGCCGAGCGCGTGGAGCGCGTCGGGCCACGGGGCGAGCCGGTCGGCCGGCGGCGCGGGGCGTGTGATGATCTCGTCGGGTGGTAGCTGCGCCCAGACCTCGTGGATCGCGCGCTTGCCGGGATCCCTCAGCTCGGCCATCGACAGCCGCACTTTCTCGGGGGTGCGGGCCGCGGGGCCGAACGGCGTCGGGTAGGTCGACGCGGACCCGATCGAGAGCTCGAGCATGCCCAGGAGCTTCTGCCCCTCGCGCTCGACCTCGACCTGCGTCGCCGACGTCGGCAGCCCGAGCACGTAGAACGGGTTGTCGCGGATCCGCGCCCGCGCCTCCTCGAGGTGGCGGTCGTCCATCCCTACGCCACCCCGCAGGACACGTTCTTCTTCTCGAGCTTCACGTCTTCGGGCGTGCCCACGGCTTCGGCCTCCTGCAGGAGCCAGCGGAACATCCCGTTGGCGATTGGCCTCTGGCGGCGCTTGTTGAAGAGCCAGCAGGCGAGCTTGCACACGTCCGCGTGAACCCGTCCGAACGCGAGACGCCGTGCGTCGCTCCCGCAGATGTTCGTGACCTCCTCGTACACCGATCGGATGCGGACGTACTCACGCCATTCCTCGATCGGCGGCAGCTCGCGCAGGGCGATCGCGCGCTCCCGTAGCGCCGAGGACGCGGACTCGACGTCGTCCAGGAGGCGATCGCGCAAGAGACGGCGCGCGCGCTCGAGGATCGGGTCGGGCCCGTCGATCGCACGCCGCCCCCGGCGCACGACTGCGGCAAGGTCGGCGACGATCTGATCGCGCAGCATCACCGTGGCCGGGATCGAGGGTGTCCTCGCGAGAGCGACGGTCCAGAGGCCGGCAAGCTCCTGGATCCAGGCGGGATCGGCCTCTTGCTGGGGCAAGCTCGTCACGAGGGCGTGAAGAGCGAGGGCACGCCGCGCGGGATCGTCGGGCAGCATGACCTGGGGCGGCTCCTCGGGAGCTCGCGACCCGGGAGCAGCGATCGCGCGTCTCAGGAGCGGGAGCGTGCGCCTGTGGTGACGTGCGATCAGCCATCGGAGCACGAGAGCGCCGTCTCGCAGGATGCCGCCGGGACCGCCGCCCACGCGACGAGCGGCCGCGGCGACGAAGGCCGCGCCGGTTGTTCGCGGCAGGAACCGGGTAGGAGCGAAGCGCCCGAGCCCCGAAGGAGTCAGCCGGAGTGTCGAAGCCATGCGCCAGTCCCCTCGTTCCGCAGCGTCGGCGACGAGCCACTCCTCGGATCGCCGCCGGATCCCGACCGGCACGACCCTGACGTCGAGCCAGGCCAGGCTTCGGAGAAGGGAGCGACAGGCATCGCGATCGTTCGCCGCGGCGAGCACGAGCGCTTGCGCGGCGATCTGCGATGCTCTGAGCGGCGTGACTCCGATGAGGCGCTCCACCCGGGTCCGGTCGCTCGGGTCGCGCCCGTTCGCATGACAAAGCGCGCGCGCCGCAGCGAACGCGCGCCCGCCACGCCGATCCCCCGATGCGCCGAACCACCCGAGGAAGGAGGAGAGCCGCACCATTCCACGCGGCACGGCGACGCGCTCCCGGAGGATCGACGCCGCCAGCCTTGGCGAGAACCAGACGAGCGCGAGGACCGCAGTCGCGCCCGTCCAGGTCAACGCCGCGTCGAAGTCGCCAGTCGCGACCATCGCGATCGAGGCGATGACATAGATGACGGCGTAGACCGCGACGGCGACGTTCAGCACGGCATCCAGCGTGAGCGGCGAGCCTTGCTTCTGGCTCTTGCGTCGCGACAGGAAGTAGACGGCGATGATGATCGGCGCCGGGTTGAACACCGTTCCCAACTTTCGCGCAACGCGCCAACCTTGACAACCCGAGCTCCCTCCGCCAAGATTGCGCCCTCTTCGGGCGGGCGGTTAGCTCAGCGGAAGAGCATCGGTCTTACACACCGGGGGCCACAGGTTCGAATCCTGTACCGCCCACACGCTCTTTCGTCTCGCGTCCTGCTCGCCCGTGGAACGACCAGCGGGGTCGTAGTTCAGTTGGTTAGAACGCCTGCCTGTCACGCAGGAGGCCGCGAGTTCGAGTCTCGTCGACCCCGCCACGTTCCGTCGCACGCCGCGCATGATGCGGCGCCGCCAGCCGTATCATGCCGCGATGGTCGACTGGGGGCGCTTCGAGCCCGCGGACTTCGAGTACGACTTCGAGCGTGACAAGCTGGGGGAGCACCGCGTCACCTTCGAAGAGGCCGTCGAGTGCTTCTTCTCCGACTTCCTCGTCCGTCGCAACAAGCGCTTCCGCGACCGGTTCCAGCTGGAGGGCGTGACGTTCGGTGGGCGCAAGCTTAAGATCATCTTCCAGGTGAAGGACAGGAACGTGGTGCGAATCATCACCGGCTGGCAGCGATGAAGCGCAAGGTCGAGAAGGCTCGTTCGGAGGCGGAGATCGACGCCGCCGTCGAGGCGGACTCGGAGATCGAGAGCGCGTGGGGGAAGGCCGTGAAGGTCGGTCGGTCCGGCGCAGGCGCGGTTCCCCTGCCGGCGGCACTCGCTCGGCGCGCGGAGTTCGTCGCACGTCTCCATCGCAAGAACCTGGCGGAGTGGCTCGCGAAGATCGTGGAGGAGCGGCTCGATCTTGAGGAAGCCGCCTTCGCCGGGGCCAAGCGCGAGTTGAGAGCGAGTTCGGCCAAGAGGTAGCCGGAAGCGACCCTCGTCAAGGCTCATCCGCCGGGGTGGAGGAGTTCTAATAACGTCAACTATGCCCCGCCACGTTCCGTTGCACCAGAGCGCTGCAGTCGCGGAGCCGCACGCCTGACTCGCCGTTTCGTGGTGCTGCTGGGAGCGATTCGGTATCCTGAGGGGGCGAGGACGCGACCATGCCGCTTCTGATCGAACCTCAGCCAATCTCGCTGTCGACCGATCCTGATGGCGTCGTGCGCGTCGGGAGCACGAGGGTCACCCTGGACACGCTCGTCGCAGCGTTTCACGAGGGCCTGACCGCCGAGGAGATTCGCAAGCAGTACACGTCCCTCGACCTGGCGGACGTGTACGGTGCCATCTTCTACTACCTACGTCACCAGGTGGAGGTGGATGCGTACCTCGAGGAGAGACGCAAGCTAGGGCGTGAGGTGCGGGCGGAGAGCGATCGCCGATTCGCGGGCCAGGGCCTTCGTCAGCGGCTCGTCGGGCGTCGCAATCCATAACCGCCTTGGGCCTCAAGCTCGCGGCCGACGAGAACCTCAACGGCAACATCGTGCGCGGAGTCCTACGCAGGAACGCCGAGGTGGACTTCGTGACGGCGCAGGAAGCCGGCCTCTCAGGGGGCGACGGATCCAGAGATCCTCGCATGGGCAGCACGTGAGGGAAGAGTCCTGTTCACCCACGATGTGAGTACCCTCACCAAGCACGCGTACGACCGCGTAGAGCAAGGGCTGCCCATGCCGGGCGTCTTCGAGGTGACCCGCGAAACTGCCGTCGGCCAGGTCATCGACGACATCCTGCTGATAGAGGAGTGCAGCCTACCGGGGGAGTGGGAAGGACAGGTCAGGTATCTCCCGCTGGCGTGAGCGTCCACGCCTTTTCGTCTCGGAGCGGCAACGCGCCTCTTCATGACCGCGGCCGCTTCCAGGTGCGGTACGCCTCGATCCACTCCCATCCATCCGGTGGCGGTTTCGGGAGCGAGAGGTCGAGGATGCTGATCCGGGCCCTTTCGCGACCCCTACGGCAGAGGCCGACGATCTCCTCCTCGTCCGTCATTCCTACTCCGACCACCTCGGCGTCCACACCGAGGATGCGCGTCGTGAAGGGAACGGCGAGATGCTCCTCCATCATCGTGAAGAGTGCCATCGCTTGCTCGGAGTCGCCATAGGAGTCGACGAGGGCCTCGTCGAGGAGGGCGCGGAGCCTTGCGCTCGAGAGCGTAGGTCGATCCGGTCTGGACCTCCTGTTCGCCCTCGTCATGGCATCTCGAGCTCAAGCACGTCGACAGCGTCGACGGCATCGGGCTCCGTACTGTCCTCGGGCTCGGCGAACCCGAGCGGCGCCTGGCCTCGGGCGTAACCGATGGCCCGGTAGGTCCGCAGCCGCTTCTCGAACATGCGCGCCATCATGGGCGCGTCGCGGTCGACGTAATCGATGATGCGGACCTCGCGCTTCGATGGATGAAGGCGATGGAGACGGCCGGCGTACTGGACCAGGGTGCCGCGCCAGGAGATGGGCATGGCGAGGAAGAGGGTGTCGAGCCGAGCGTCGTCGAAACCTTCGCCGATGTACCGGCCGGTCGCCAGGACGAGGCGGGTCGCGGTGTCCGGGGCGCCGCCGAGGCGAGTCAGTGCCGCGCGGCGGTCCTTCACGCTCATGCCGCCATGAAGGACCACGACGACGTCCGCTGCCGTCGCCAACTCCGCCGCGAACATCTCGAGATGGTCGCGACGCTCGGTGAGGACGATGGGCGTCCGTCCTTCCCTGAGTACGGCGCGAACATCGTCGACGATGAGGCGGTTGCGAACGGCGTCCGCGGCCATCCGGCGGTACAGGTCCTGGATCGACGCGTCGTTCTTCCCCGCGTCGCGATAGCCCGTCTCGCGCACGATGAGGCGCTGGTCGAACGGGCGAGCCAGCGCGGCCTGTCGCGGATCGACCGCGAAGCGGATCGGACCGAGCTGCATGTGGAGGATGGGATGGTGGCCATCGCGCCGGTATGGTGTGGCGGTCAAGCCGGTGATGAAGCGGGACTTGACCTCGCGTAGCACACGCTCGAAGGAGACGGCCGGGACGTGGTGGCACTCGTCGACGACGACGTGGCCGTACTGAGCAACGACGTCTTCTACGTTGCCCTTGCGGACCAGGCTCTGGATCGTCGCGACATCGAGCGTGCCGTTGGGTTTGCGCTTGCCGGATCCGATCTGGCCGATGTCCTTCGCAGATACGCCGAGGAACATCGCGAGCTGGGTCTTCCACTGGTCGAGGAGAGGCTGGCGGTGGACGAGGACCAGCGTCGAGCGGGCGCGGCGCGCGATGAGGTAGGCGCCGAGGACCGTCTTGCCGACGCCCGGGGGTGCGGAGAGGATGCCGATGTCGTGCGCGAGCATCGCGCGGGCGGCTCGCTTCTGGAGCTGCGTGAGCTCGCCCTCGAAGCGAACATCGAGGGGTGAACCGGTCTGGCGCTCGTCCTGGGTGGATAGCGTCACGCCGTACTCGCGAAAGAACGACGCGACCTCCTCCTGGCATCCGCGAGGGAGGGCGAGGTGGCTTGGCTGGTCCTCGGCGCACCCGATGATCCTGGGAACCATCGCCGTGGACAGGCGGAGAGCTTGCTTCTTGTAGAACTCCGGGTTCTGGAAGGCGGCGAGGCGCTTGAGGTGCGCGAGCACGGCCGGCGGTAGCCCCTCTCTGGGAATGAAGAGCTGCTGGCCCATCACTCCGGGGATCTCCAACGGCAGCGGTCGGGCGACCGTCGGTCGTCGGGGCTTGCGGGACGGCAGCCGTGCCCACGGCGCTGCTGCGTCTTCCTCGCTCTCGTGGAGCTGGACGCCGAGGACCTTTCCGTGGCGAGCAGCCTCGTGGGCCACGAGGCCAACCATTTCGGGATCGATGTGGGCGACGGAGGCAAGGTGGCTCCACTGATCGGCGTGGGGCGAGAGCGTGTCGTCGAGGAACAACGTGTTCCCCTTCTGGCGAGGGCCGTGTTGCAGCGGCAACGCGATGAGGTTGCCGAACCCGCCCTTCGGCATCGTGTCCTGGCTCGGAAAGAGCCGGTCGTACGAGCGGAGGCTGAGCTGGTGCCGCCTGGATATCGTCTCGGTGAGGAGGTAGCAGCCCATGGCGCGCGCCTCGCTCGCAGCGACGGGCGCCGAGAAGAAGAACCACGCGTGCGCGCCGTCCCCGCTGCGCGAGCGTTCGATCGACACCGGCAGGCCGACGTCCCTGCACGTACGTGCGAAGGCCGCGATGTCGGCGCGCCACGCGTCGCCGTCGAAGTCCGCCGCGAGGAACCAGCAAGTCTCATTCATCAGGAGGGGATAGACACCGACGACGTGCTTCCCCTTCAGGTGGTCGAGGATGACCTGGTCAGCGACAGGGATGAAGCGCTGGTTGGGGCACTCCCCACACCGCACGCGCGGCTTGTCGCAGATGCCCCGAACCCACTCGTTGAAGCAGGCGGGCGCGTAGCCGCTTCGTCCGGTCTTGGGATTCGTCCAGAGCCGTGGGTAGATCTCTTCCCTGCCGCGGAAGAGCGCTCGAAACAGCGCCACCTTCTCGGAGGGCGTCGTGGGAACAGCCGAGGGGGCGGCGGGCGGGAGCTGCACACGGACGGAGGGAGGCTCGCCGACTTCCGCGATCTCGGCCTTGAGAGCCTCGACGCGCTGGCGTGCGTGACGTTCCCGCTCCTCGATGGCGGCGAGTCGCGCCTCCTCCTGACGGAGCTCGTCGAGCAGCTCGTCGTGCCCCCGGACACCAGGTTTCGGCGGCAACGCCATGGCCATGAGCATCATAGGCCGGGACCAAGCCGGCGACGCACCCCGAAGGGGCGTCAGGCGGAGGCTGTGGAAGTTCTAATAACGTCAACTATGCCCCGCCACGCCCGAACGACACCCAGCCCTTCCCGTCCTAGTTGAGCAGGACGCGGAGCTTGGCGAGCACTTCCTTCACGACCTCGCTGCCAGCATGCTCGATGAGCTCGGCGGTGCGCGCTCGCCAGTCCAAGCTCTTGACTTGGTCTGCGAGCACAACGCCACTGACCCTTCGCGACTTCGGCAGTGCGATCTCGAAGGGGTACCCCTTGATCTGCGTCGTGATCGGGCAGGCGAGCATCAGGCCGACGCGCGAGTTGTAGGAGTCCGGGGAGATCACGAGAGCGGGTCTTCGGCCGGCTTGCTCGTGTCCAGCCTGCGGAGTGAAGTGGAGCCACACGATGTCACCACGCCGTGGTTGCCAGTTCCTCGTGAACGGCATCAGAGGGTCTCGCGACCGACGGGTCCGCCATCTTCGATGCCCGCGTGGATGTTCTCGGGGGTCACCAGCGCCAGGAGGTCATCGAGGCTCGGCGAGGCCACGATCTCGATGTGGCTCTCGACGAGTCGTACCTCGACAACGGAGCCGCTGTCGAGGCCGGCCGCCGCAGCAACCCCCTGAGGGATTCTCAAGCCGAGGCTGTTCCCCCATCTCTGGATCTTCGTCTTCAAGGCTTCTCCTCCCTCAAGCAAGGATATACAAAGAGTATACGTCGTGGCGGCGGCCTCAGCCTGTGGAAGTTCTAATAGCGTCAACTATGCCCCGCCACGTTCCGTTGCACGCCGCGCATGATGCGGCGCCGCCAGCCGTGCCGGAGAACTCCCCCATGAAGATGTCCGCCGCGAGCTCCTCGACGAAGGGGAGCGGCTTGCCCGCAGCCGATGCAAGCGCACGGAGCTCCTTGACGAGGCGGTTCGGGACGATGGTGTGTGGGAACGACACCAGCGCCAGGCGCGCGACACGCTTCAGCGTGGCGCCGGCGGTCGCGCGCGAGGCCTCGCCCTCGCCCACGCAAGGTGCCAGGGCGGCGACCCAGGGCAACTCCTCGAGCGAGACCTGCCGCTCGAGATCGAGGAGCAGGAGCGAGCGCCGGCCACGGAACGTGACGTAGAGCGCCTCGAGCAGCCGGCGGAGCTCGGGGTCCGCGACCGCCGCGCCGCGGGCGCGCGCCGTGATCGGAGGCACGAGCCGCGCCATTGTCTCGGAGGAGCCGACGACTCCGCGCTCGACGAGCGTCTCGATCGGCGCCTCGAGGCAGCAGCTGGCCTTGCGCGCGAGGGACGCTGGGATCGCGAGCCCCTCACTCGCGCCGAGCGCCTCGGCGTCGGCGAGCGAGAGCGGCGCGACGGCGAGCAGCGCGTCCGGCGTCCCTCTTCGAGGACCTGCGGGCCGGGTTCAGTCGCAAGGTCATGATCTTGAGCATCATGAGAACGAATCCCGGGATTGGTGAGCGAGCTCCCCGGAGGCCATCCGGGCTTGTCCGCACCTGCTCGGCCGCCCGGGCGCGCGTGCAATGCCGTCGGGAGCTGCTTCGAGTCACGTCTCCGACCAGACGCCGATCCCCATGGTCGAGTGGGCCAGGCCGAGCTCGCGGTGAGGCCGCACGATCTCCTGCTTGCGGCCTCCGGAGAGCTCTCTCCAGAACTTTGCGACCCCTTCGGTCTGGCGCCTGTGGCCCGTGATGTCGTGGAGCGCGAGGAAGCGATGGGGGAACCCACGGTTGATCTCGAAGTCGCTCCGCACGGCGCGGTAGGAGTGGTTCGCGTCGATCAGCACCAGATCGATCGGTCCCAGGTCCTCGCGCCAGCTCCGGAAGGCCGGCGAGTCCGAGCTTCCGTGCAAGAAGGAAGTGCCGGCCGGCACGCGGATCGTGAGCCCGAGCTCCTCGGCCCAGCCGTGATCGCAGGCGGCGACGCGCTCGAACTGGAACAGGCGGTGGAGCGTCGTGAGGAGCCGGCCGGTCCAGATGCCGATCTCGAGATAGGAGCCGATCTGCTGTGCCTCGATGAGCTCGCAGAGGCCGATCAGCTCCTCGCGGTTCTGGAGTATGCAGTCGTCGAGAGGCTCGCCGCTCGCCGAGAAGATCTCCTCGGTCCGCAGATCCCAGCACCGGTCGCCCGCAAGCTCCGCGCGGAAGTCCCTCATGCGTCGATCCCGAGCTCCCGGCGCACCGCACGGAACTCCTCGGTCCGATCGCGGGACTCTCCGCGGATGACGAGCGGAGGGTAGGCGAGGGCCGATCCGCGCGCGAGCCCGCACACGCGGATCGTGAGACGGGGGGGCTCGCCGTGACGGAAGACGACATCGCGGCGTGACTGGACCGCCATGCCTGCCGCGGTGATCGCGGCTTCGGTGCGAGGGTCCGCGGCTGGATGGCACAGGCAGAACCTCCCGTCCTGGCGAAGGTGCCGCGCCGCGATGCGGCAATAGTCGCGGATGTCGCCGTGAAGCTCGATGCGTGCCGCGGCCCTCGCCGGATGGGGCGAGACGGTGGCGCGTCCTCTGGGTAGGTAGGGCGGGTTCGCGACGACGAGGTCGAAGCGCCGCGGTCCCAGCACGTCCGGCGTCCGGAGGTCCGCGGCAATGATCTCCACCCGATCCTCGAGACGATTCGCGGCCACCGTGCGCCGCAGCAGCGCCACGCTCCCCTCGAGCCGCTCGATGCTCGTCAACCTCGCGTCGGGATGCCGCGCGAGCACGAGGAGCCCGATCGATCCCACGCCCGCCCCGAGATCGAGGATCGTCGCCACGCGCGGCGTCCGGCTCGCCTCCCAGGCGGTGACGACGTCGTCGGTCGAGTACCGCTGCCCTCGCTCGGCCTGGTAGATCCACCAGTCCACGGCCAGCCGATCGAGAGTGATGCCCGGAGTGGGCGCGGATGGCGTCATCGACCGCTCGCGCTCCCAAGGGTAACGGGTCTCGCTCTCGCCGGGCGCGTCGGCGAGTCGTGGGTTGCTATCCGTCACCCGGCCCGAAGCTCGCCGGCCCGACGCAGAGATCCAGGAGCGGCGTGGTCATCAGGGTCGTGACGAGCGCCATGACGACGAGCATCGTGAAGATCGCCGGCGAGATCAGGCCCATGTCGAGGCCGATGTTGAGGACGACCAGCTCCATGAGGCCGCGGCTGTTCATGAGAATGCCGAGCGCCAGCGCCGAACGGGGTGCGACGCCGCTGCCTCGCGCGGCGACGAACGAGCCCGCCACCTTCCCCGCGACGGCGACCAGGACGATGACAAGGCAGACGGCGATGTCGCGGCGCTCGGAGAGGAGGCCGACCTGCGTGCGCATGCCGGTGAGCACGAAGAACGCGGGGAGGAGCAGCACGATCACCGCGTCCTCGAGGCGCGCGCGGATCTGCTCGGCGAGCCTGCCTTCGTGGGGAAGGATGGCGCCGAGGAGGAAGGCGCCGAAGAGGGCGTGGACGCCGATCGCGTCGGTCGCGAACGACGAGAGGAGGAGCGCGCCGAAGACCGCGGCGAGCGTGGTGCGCGAGAGGGCGCCTTCCTTCCTCTGCTCGCGCTCGACCAGGCCGGAGACCAGCGGCTTGACGAGAATCAGCATGAGGGCGACGTAGGCGAGCAGGAGGAGCGCCGTGATCGCGACGCCCGAGATCTGGGCGCGGGCGATCCCGGCGACGAGAGCGAGCAGGAGCCATGCGGTGATGTCCGCGGCGGCGGCGCACGAGAGCGCCGTCACGCCGAGCGCGGTCTTGTGGACGCCCCGGTCCACGAGGATCCGCGCCAGGACGGGAAACGCCGTCACCGAGAGAGTGACGCCGAAGAACAGGGAGAAGACCCCGCGGCCGACGCCCGGTGTGCCGTAGATCGGGAAGATGAGGGCGCCGAGCCCGGCGCCGAGGGCGAACGGCACGGCGATGCTCCCGTTGCCGACCGCGAAGACCGTCCGGCTGCTTCGCGTCAGGTGGCCGAGGTCGAGATCGAGGCCGACGAGGAACATGAAGAGCACGACGCCGAGGCTCGCGATCACGTTCAGCTGCGGGACGGCCGCCGCCGGCAGCAGGAAGGCGTAGAGGCGCGGCGCCACCGTGCCGAGGAACGACGGCCCGAGCATCAGGCCCGCGAGGATCTCGCCGATCACCGGGGGTTGGTGGAGCAAGCGGCGAAAGAGCCCTCCGACGAACCGCGCGAGCAGCGTGATGGTCGCAAGCGTCAGGAGGACGTGCGCGAAGAGCGAGAGGGAGAGCGTGGCGGCGCCAGCTCCGTCCGCCACCTTCTAGCCCCGCACGCCGTCGTCGCCGGGGACCTCCCCGTGCTCGAGTGGAGCACCCGCCTCGAACGCATCGACGCACCGCGCAAGCGATGCGATGGACCTGGCAGGGGCGCTTCCGGAACCCAGCTTGACGCGCTCGGCGGTGGCCCGCGCGAGCTCGAGCGCGTCCTTCCCGCTCCTCCCGCGCGCGAGGAGCTGGTGGCCGCGCTCGCAGAGGCACTGGACGAGGTCGAGCTTCTGATCGGCCTGGCGGAGGATCGTCTCGGCGCGATCGACCTGCGCGAGCGTGTCGTCGGTCGTCCCGCCCATCAGGCGATCGACGCGCGCCATGCGGAAGAGCATCCCGCCCCGGCCGACGACGTCGTCCACCTCGTCGTGGATGGCGAGGGCCGCCGCAAGGTCCTTCCGCGCACCCTCGAGGTCGCCCCGGTCGGCCCTGAGATCGCCGAGGTTGCCGAACGTGATGCCCTCGCTGCGGCGATTGCCGAGCTCGCGGTGGATCGCCATCGCCTGCGCGAAGAGCGCCTCCGCGACGTCGAGCTCCCCCAGCGTGTGGTGGAGCGTGGCCAGGTTGTTGAGGGTGATCCCCTCGTGGCGACGGTCGCCGATCTGCCTGTGGATCGCGAGGGCCTTCTCGTACAGGTCGCGGGCCTCGGCGGTGCGTCCCTGCTGCTCGACGCAGATCGCGAGGTTGCCGATCGTGACCGCTTCCGCGAGTCGCGCGCCGATCCTGCGGTTGAGGGCGAGGGTCTCCTCGTTGTGCCGGATCGCGAGATCGAGTTCTCCCACTTCCTGGAGGTGGAGCGCGAAGTTCCCCAGCGTCACGGCCTGGCGGCGGAGATCGCCGAGCTCGCGGAAGATGGCGAGGCAGCGCTGGTAGAGCGCGAAGGACTCCTCGGTGCGCCCGATCTCGGTCAGGATGGCGGCCACGTGGATGAGACACGCGCCTTCGCGCGCGGGGAGACCGGCGCGGCGCGCGATCTCGACGGCCGATTCGTAGAGCCGCAGCGCCTCGTCCATGTGGCCGAGGTACTGGTGGCTGAGACCCAGGTTGGCGAGCTGCTGCGCCTCCTCGTTCGGATCGGAGAGCTCGCGGAAGAGGCGCGCCGATTCCTCGTAGAGCGGGATCGCCTCGGCGGGAACACCCACCTCGCGGATCGTCGTCGCGAGCGCCGAGCACCCGAGCGCGATGCTTCGCGGATCCCCGACCTCGCGCGCCATGGCGAGGTTCTCGGTCGCGAGCGCGCGGGCCTCGACGTTCCGTCCCGATGCCGCGAGCACCTTGTGCGACAGCTCGTAGCGGACGCGGATCGTCTCGATCGCGCGCGGATCGGACAGGCCGATGCAGGCGCGGTACAACCGTTCCGCCTCCTCGTTGCGAAACTCCCGCGCGGCGCGCCGCGCCGACGGAAGGTAGCAGGCGCGAGCCCGCGCGGGGTCCCCCGCTTCCTCCCAGTGGTGTCCGAGCAAGGACAGCATCTCCTCCCGCGCGCCCTCTCCCGTCTCGAGGGCGAGCGCCGCGCGCCGGTGCAGCGCGATGCGCGCCGCGGGGTCGATCCCGTCGTACGTGACGTCGCGGATCTTGCCGTGTACGAAACGCAGCATCTCGGGAGCAGGCTCCTCGAGGACCTGGCGCACGATCAGCTCCTCGACGATCTCTCCGAGGGACGCGGCGTCGACGTCGAGTGCCGCCGCGAGGGTCGCGGCGTCCGCCTCGCGTCCGAGCACCGAGGCCATCTCGACGACGCGCCGCGACTCCCTCGGGAGCCCGCCGAGGCGGCGCGCGACGAGGTCCGCGAGCGACCGCGGCGTGGGGCAGCCCTCCCACGTGCTGCCGCTCTCGCCCGCCTGCCAGCGTCCGGAGGCGTCGCGCCGCAGGAGCCCTCGGCGACGGCGGTCCGGAGATACTCCGCGACGAAGAAGGGGTTCCCTTCGGACTGCCGCGCCAGGAACTCGGCGAGCCCCTCCGGCACGGCGTCCATGGCCAGCATGTCCCGGGCTTGCTTGCCGACCGCGCGTGCGTCGAGGCGTCCGAGATCGAAGGCACGCACTCCCGGGAGCCCGCGAAGCGCCGCGATCCGCTCGACGCGATCGTCGCTCCTGTGCAGCGCCAGGATCGCCAGCGGCATGTCGTCGAGGCTCTTGCTCCTCACGAGGAACGCGAGCGCATCGAGCGTCAGCTCGTCCGCCCACTGGAGGTCGTCGATGACGAGGAGCAGAGGCTCGCGGTCGCAGAGCTCGCGAAGCGTCTGCGCGAGGTAGGTGAGGAGGCGCACGCGTGCCGCGTCCGGGGGGAGATCCTCCGCCTTGCCCTCGCCGAGCCCGGCGAGAGCCGGCGCGCACGCGGCCAGGACGGTCGCGCGCTGGCCGGCCGGTCCCAGGAGCCTCTCGACCTCGGAGGCCCCGCGCTCGCGGCAGCGATCCGCCACGATCTCGAGCGCCTTGCCGAAGCCGCGCAGCGGTCCGCCGACGTCGACCGGTCCGCTCTGCCGCGACACGGACGGCGGCGGGCACTCCTGGGTCACGACGGGGGTCTGGAGCCTGAGCGATTCGCCGGCCACGGCCAGGGCAAGCCGCGTCGTCCCCGCGCCGCTCTCGCCTCCCACGATGGTGAGCGCGCCGGCGCCCGTGCGCAGGCGCGCGATGTGGCGCCGTAGCTCGTGCATCGTCTCGTCGCGTCCGGCGAACCCCGGGCGGTAGAGGTAGGGACGAGGGGCCGGTGCATCCCACCGATCGTCGGCGACGGTGATGCCCGCACCTGCCATGCGTCCGAGCAGCGCGGCGACGTCCTCGGCATAGCCGATCCTGTGGCGCGGCTTCTTCTCCAGGAGACGGGCCGCGAGCGCGTCGAGCTCCGGCGGCACGCCATCAGAGAGGCGCGAGGGCGGCGGCGCGGTGGTCGACGAGTGCTGGGTCAGCACCTCGTACGGCGTGAGCCCGACGAACGGCGGCTGCCCGGTGATCGCCTCGTAGAGGATGCACCCCAGCGCGTAGAGGTCGACGCGCGCGTCGAAGAGCTCTCCGGACACCTGTTCGGGCGCCATGTACCACGCGGTGCCGACGACCTGCAGGCGCGGGTCGAGCGTCTCGCGCCCGAGCTTGCCGGCGAAGAGCGCCATGAGCCCGAAGTCGACCAGCACGGGGTAGCCGCTCGGACGCACGAGGATGTTGTCCGGCTTGAGGTCGCAGTGGACGATCCCCTCGCCGTGGAGGTAGGCGAGCGGCGCGCAGAGCCTCTTCAGGAGCGTGAGCTTCCATGCGAGGTCTCCGGCGTCTCCGGCCGGCCTGGGGCCGGGGAAGGCGGGGAACGATCCCGAGATGCGGGGGCTCGAGCGATCGAACGCCTCCGTCTCGGCCTGCGCGGGATCGGGATCGGTCGGGCGATAGACGCGGGTCGGCTGGAACGCCCTCGGATCGGAGATCGCCTGCGATTGCAGGGATTCCTGCAGGATCTGCCGCAGCGACCGTCCCTCGCAGAGCTCCATCGCGCACCAGGGAAGCCCGGCCTCGACGCCCTCGGAGACGATGCGGACGACGCCGGGATGGCGGACCCGGGCCAGCGCCCGGATCTCGCGGCGGATGCTCGCGAGGTGGGCCTCATCGGGCACCTTCACCGTCTTCAGCGCGACCTCCTGGCCCGTCACCCAGTGGCGTGCCCGGTAGACGATCCCCATGCCGCCGGATCCGATCCGTCCGAGGATGCGGTAAGGACCGATCACCTCGGGAGCAGTGGTGGCAGGCGAGGCGTTGGCGGGCACTTCTCGTGGATTGTAACGAGCCGTGTCGGGCCGCATGAGAAGATGATCCGATCGGAGGCTCCATGCGCCGCAAAGCCCTTGCCGCCCTCTTGCCCGCTCTGCTTGCCTTCCAGGGCTGCATCTCGTTCACGACGCTCGTGAAGATCAAGCCGGATGGGAGCGGGACCATCGTGCAGACCATCACGATGAGCACGAAGTTCCTGGAGCAGATGAAGGCGATGGGGTCGAGCTTCGGCGATCAGAAGTCCGGCGGCGCGACGGACATGTTCTCCGAGAAGGAGGCCAGGGAGAGCGTGTCCAAGCTCGGCCCCGGCGTGACGTTCGTGGGCATGGAGAAGGTGAAGACGACCGACCACGAGGGGATGACGGCGACCTACGCGTTCACGGACGTCACCAAGCTCCGCATCTCCGAGGCGCCCGACGCGCCCGGCTCGTCCGGGCACGGGGAGGAGCCGCTCCAGTTCCGGTTCCAGAAGGGGGCCGGGAGCTCGACCCTCACGATCGCCATGCACGACACGAAGAAAGCCGAGGCCAAGAAGGGGAAGAGCGCTGCTTCAGAGAAAGAGGCCGCGGACGCGCCGCCGGACCCGGCGGCCATGGCGCAGATGAAGGAGCTCTTCAAGGGCATGAAGCTCGGCGTCGCCGTCGAGGTCGACGGCAAGCTCGTCAAGACCAACAGCGCCTACGTCGAGGGCAACAAGGTGACGGTCCTCGAGATGGACTTCGACGCGCTGCTCGACGACCCGAAGGCCCTCGAGAAGATGGCGGCCCGCAAGGGCGACACCCTCGACGATGCGAAGGAGATCCTGAAGGATGTGAAGGGGATCAAGGTCAACCTGGTTCCCGAGCTCTTCATCGAGATGAGGTGATGGAGAGCCTGGAAGCGCGCTCGTCGCCGCGCTCTCGATCCCGCGGCCTACGGCGGCGCCGTCGCAGAGGTCGCGCACATCGAGACCCACATCTCGCACCTCTTCTTCGCCGGCGATCGGGTCTACAAGGTCAAGAAGCCGATCGTGCTGCCGTTCCTCGATTACGGGACCGTCGAGAAGCGCCGACGCTCTGCGAGGAGGAGGCGGTGCCTGGGCAACTGGCGGCTGGCTCCGCGAACCTACGTCGGCGTCGAGGCCATCTCCATCGACGAGCGAGGACGCGCGCGCGTGGGAGGGGCCGGCACCGCTGTCGAGCACGCCGTCGTGATGGAGTTCCCCGCCGCGCGCATGCTCGACGTCGTGCTCGCGCGGGGCGAGATCGATAACGAGGCGATGGTGTCGCTGCCGATCTGCTCGCGGCTTTTCACGCGAGCGTCACCGGTCCGGGCGTCGACGAGCACGGCGCGCCCGCCGCGGTGCGTGACAACGCGATCGGCAACTTCGACGAGACCGCGGAGTTCGTCTTCGACCGCGCGCGCGATCGCGGCCCGCTCGGAACCATCCTCGCGGAGGCTCCACGGATTCCTGCGGTCGCGCACGGAGGGTTTCTCGACGCGCACGCCGGGCTCCTCGAGCGGCGCGTGCGGGAGGGGAGGATCCGGCGACGGCACGCAGATCTGCACGCCGGCAACGTCTGCCTCGCACCCGAGGGTATCGTCATCTACGACTGCATCGAGTTTCGTGCGGCGTTTCGGTGCGGCGACGTCGCATGCGATCTCGCGTTCCTCCTCATGGACCTCGACATGCGCGACTTCCGCGCCTTCGGGGCCTTCCTCGCCCGGCGCTACGCCGAGGCGTCCCGTGACGAGGGCCTCGCCGGCCTTCTGCCGTTCTACAAGGGCTACCGGGCGTGCGTCCGCGGGAAGGTGGCGTCGCTTCGCGCCCGCGGGATTGGCGCGGCGGAGGCGAAGCTCGAGGCGATGCGCTACTTCCAGCTCGCGGCGGCTTACGAGCTGCCACACGCCCTCGTCCTGACATGCGGGTTGCCGGCGAGCGGCAAGAGCTTCGTGGCACGGGCGATCGCGCGACCCTTCGAGGCGGTCGTCCTTCAGAGCGATGCGGTCAGGAAGCGTCTGCCGGCGTGGCGCTCCGGCGCGCGCCACCAGGCAGGGTACCGAGGGCATCTACACGCCGGAGCACACGGCGCGCACCTACGGCAAGCTCCTCGAGGACGCGCGGCAGCACCTGATCGAGGCGGACCGTGATCGTCGACGCGACCTTCGCCAAGCGCGCGCATCGCTCGCCTTTCGTGGCCGCGGTAGCGATCTCCGCGTGCCTCGCCGTCGCCCGTCCAGGCGTCGACGACGAGGTGCGCGCAGTGGATGGAGCGCCGCGCGCTCGATCCCGACCCTCTGAGCGATGCCGTGACATGGCGGTGTACCTCCGGGCGCGGAGACCTTCGAGTCGGCCGTCGAGATCGATCCCGCGGCGCGCGTCGACTACGACGGCGCGCGTCCGGGCGAGGAAGCGGCGTCGGAGACGATCGATCGCCTGATCGATCGCGTGACGAGGTGAGCTACGGATACGGGACTCGACGGTGCTGGTGACGGGCCTCCGGCGGGATCGGCTGGACGACCGCCCAGGCACTTCGCGACGAAGGGTGCCGCGTGGTGCTGCACGGCAACAGGAACGCCGGCGCGCTGGAAGAGCGCGCCCGCGACTGGCCGAACGCCATCGCCCTCGCGGCCGACGTCGGCAGCGCCGCGGAGGTCGAGGACATGTTCGGCGCGCGCGGTGTCGCTCACCGGCGGCGTCGACGTCTGCGTCGCCAATGCGGGTATCTGGCCGCCGACGCGAAGCTCCCCTCCTGCACGAGATGACCCGCTGCGCATCCAGGAGGTGATCCAGGTCAACCTCCTCGGCGCGATCTACACCGCGCGCGCGTTCCTTCGCCAGGTGGAGTCGACGGCGCGTCGCGGGAGCGCGCTCGTGCTCGTCGGCTCGACGGCGGGGCGCTTCGGCGAGGCGGGCCACACGGAGTACGCGGTGAGCAAGGGGGCGGGTCTTCGCGGGCCTGATGCTCTCGTGTACAAGAACGAGGTCGTCGCGATCGATCCCGGCGGACGGTGCAACCTCGTCGAGCCTGGCTGGACGATCCGCCGATGACCGCGAGCACCTCGAGGACGATGCGGCGACGTGCGGACGACGCGCACGATGGCCCTCCGACGCATCGCGCGCTCGGAGGACGTGGCGGCGGCGATCGTCATGCTCGCCTCTCCGAGGCTCTCGGCCCATCTGAGCGGCCAGACGCTCACGGTCGCCGGTGGGATGGAGGGGCGCCTTCTCTGGGAGCCGGAGCAGATCGATCCCGCCGCGATCCGCGAGCGCCTTCGTTAAGATGCGCGGCTCGCCGGGAACTCGAGGCGAGATTCAGGACGTCGAAAGGACAAGCCCATGAAGAAGCTTCTCGCCGCGACCGCCCTCATGCTCATCGGCGCCAGGACCACCCTCGCCGTCGACCTCATCAACAAGGACGACAAGAAGTACGAGGTCAAGATCCACTCGGGCGCCAGCACGACCAACACCTCGATAGAGGGCAACACCACCCAGGTGAGCGTCTGCTCCGAGTGCAAGATCGAGGTGGTGGACATCGGCACGGTCGAGGCGAAGGGCAGCGACAAGGTCGTCATCAAGGACGGCAAGGTCGCCAAGGAGTAGAGGAGGCAGCGCGGGCGGAGTGACGCGAGCGGTCCGCGCGCCGTCGCTACGACTCGTCTTCCTCGCTGCGTGCGACCTGCACCGCTTCCGAGAACGCCTGCGTCAGTGCGGGCGCGTTGACGTCCAGGTAATGCGCCACCTTCGCCACGTCGATACCGCTCTTCACGAGCTCTATCACGTCGGCGCGGTCCTTCGCCCGTGGGGACGAGAGCTTCATGTAGACCAGAGCCTCCACGGGCGCCACGGGGATACCTTCGGTCGACTCCGCGTCCGCGATGGCACGTGTCAGGAAACGTTCGTCTTCTCCCACGGGTAACGTGTCGATCGCGACGCCGTGCGCACGGAACGGGAGGCCCGCCGTCATCACGAGGAGACCTCCCTCCGTCTGCCGCCAAGCTGAATCGTCGACGATGAAGTCCACATCCTTCGTTGCGCGGGCGAAGCCGTGGGCGCCAACGGCCAGGCCGCCGACGAGGGCGTGGCGCACTCCGAGCCCGGTGAGCTCCTTTGATGCGGACACCATCGCGCGCCAGACGTTTTCGGACACGATCTCGGCGACGGGCCGGAGATCTGGACGGGAGCTCGGTCGTCTCACCCTGGAATGCGTCACCTGACGTCGCGCGAGCCCACGAGTCATGTCACCCTGCGGATGATACCGCCCCGGCTATGCTCCTGCTGCGTCCAGCTCCGCGATCGCCTTCGAAAGCGGGCTTCCGGGCGCGACGCCGAGCGCCCCCGCGATGGCGCGAGCGCGCTCCCGGTAGGACGCCGGGTCAAGGCCGCGCGCCCGCGCGACCTGCGCGCGGGCGGTGAGGCACTTCGCGAGCTCGAGCGTGTTGCCGAGCCCGACGAGCACGGCCTCGGCCTCGTCGAGCAGCTCCCAGGCGATCCCGAGGTCCCCGGTCGGTGCCGAGCGGTGCCACGCCGCGAGCCCCGCCTTCGCCTGGGCCTCGCCGCGCCGGTCGCCTACCTCCGAGAGGAGAGAGATCGCGGCATCGTAGGCTTCCCGCGCCCTGGGCAACGCTCCCCGATCGCGGTAGAGATCGGCGAGGTCCGCGAGGAACGCTCCTTCGAGCCGCTTGTTGCCGAGCCGGCGCTGGATCCGGAGCGCCTGCTCGCAGAGATCCAGGGCATCGTCCCATCGACCCTGCAGCACGCGTAGCTGCGTGAGGTTTCCGAGCACGATGCCGGTGCTGCGCTCGTCGTCCATCGCGCGGTGGATGGCCAGAGCCTGCTCGTAGAGCGCGTCGGCCTCGGCGAGCCGTCCCTGCTCCTTGCGCAGGATCGCGAGGTTGCCGATCGCCGCGCCCTCGAAGCGCCGGTGTGCCGACTCCCGGTGGATGGCGATCGCCTCCTCGAACAGCTTGCCGGCATCGTCGAACCGGCCCTGGTCCGCGGCCATGGTCGCGAGGTTCCCGATCGTCACGCCCTCGGAGATGCGATCGCCCGAGGTCCTGTGCAGGGCCAGGGCCTCGTCGTAGAGGCGCGCCGCCTCCTCCATGCGGCCCTGCTGCTGCGCGATGTTCGCGAGGTGGCCGAGGATCGTTCCTTCGGCGATGACGTCCCCGGCGCGGCGCGCGATCGTCAGAGCGCTCCGGAAGGCGTCGGCGGCGAGCTCGACCTGCCCCGCATCGAGGTGGATCACCGCGAGGCTCGAGAAGGGAGCGAGCCGATCGCGCTCGTCTCCGTGGCGCGCGAGGAGGGCGAGCGCCGATCTGCAGAGCTCCTGCCCGGCGTCGCCGCGGCCCCGCTCGCGCTCGATAGAGGCCTGGGCAAGGAGGAGGTGCGCCTCCTCGCGCCGGGCCTCGGCATCGCGCGCCAGCGCGAGCCCACGCTCGACCAGCGCGGCCGCGGCGGCAGGGTCGTCCTCGATCCTCCGTAGCGCGGCGAGGACGTGGATGGCGCCGAGCTTCGTCTCGCTGGATCCCGGCGAGCGCGCGAGCTCGGCCTCCGCGATCGCCTGGAGCGTCCGCCCGGAGACGGCGAGCACCGCTCCGCGAGCGACAGGCGCGGCGGCCGCGCCAGGGTCCGAGGCCGCCGAGGAGATCGAGAAAGGCGCGGCAGTGGACCTCGGCCTCGCGCAAGGAGTGGCTTGCCGCGGCGCGCCGCGCGGCGCGCAGGTGATGTGAGCGCGCGCGCTCGGGGTCGCCGGCCGCAGCCCAGTGGTGCGCGAGGATCGCATCGTCGCCCTTCCCCTCGAGGGCCTCGCCGCGCGGTGAAAGCGCTCGCCGTTCGGGTCCGACGCGCGCGGAAGCGGCCTCGCGGATCTTGTCGTGCGCGAAGACGAGGTCGCCGTCGTCCTCCTCGAGCACCTGCCGCGCCAGGAGCTCGGAGATGCCCTCGAAGACGGTCAGCTCGTCGCCGCCATGGAGCGTCGCCATGAGCGCCGCATCCGGGTGGCGACCGAGAACCGCCGCGATGTCCAGGACGTCCCGGGCGGAGGGCGAGAGATCGTCGATGCGCCGCGAGACGATCTCCTTCAGAGGCTCGGGAAGCGACGCCGGGGCCGCGAGCTCGTCCCACGAGCGTCCCTCGAGGCGCCAGCGGCCGCCGGGAGCGCGTGCGAGGATCCTCCGCGAGATCGCCCCGCGCAGGAGCTCCGCCACGAAGAACGGGTTGCCCTCGGAGTGAACCGCGAGGAAGCGCGACAGCTCGGGGGGCGCGTCCTGCGCGAGCATGTCGCCCGCGATCCCCGCCACCGCCTCTTCGCGCAGGCGTCCGAGGAAGATGATCGGCGCGTGGCGCGCCGCGGACGGAGCGTCTTCCGGATCGGAAGGCTCCGAGGAAGAGCAGCGGGAACGCGGCGAGCTCTTCCGGCGCGGCGAGGACCTCCCACGAAGCCGAGGGTCAGGGTCGTCCGCCCACTGGAGATCGTCGATCAG
Organism: Acidobacteriota bacterium; assembly: GCA_046331505.1. Lineage (GTDB taxonomy): Bacteria > Acidobacteriota > Vicinamibacteria > JAXLQT01 > JAXLQT01 > JAXLQT01. The sequence goes on along the minus strand of JAXLQT010000016.1, from coordinate 61,517 downwards.
GAGCGCGACGGGGCGGGACACCGAGAGCGCGCGCGCAGCGCGTGGAGGAGGTCCGCGTAGAGCCGCGCGTTCCGCCCGGCGGCAGCTCGTGGGGATCGGGATGCAGCTCGAAGCCGGGCAGCGTCGCGAGGGATCGCGCGTGGTGCGCGAGCACCTTGACGCGTGGCCCCAGCACGCGCTCGGTCTCCTTCTCTCCCGAGCTCCCGGCACCGATCGGCGATCGCCTGGAGCGGCCTTTCCAAGCCGGCGAGCGGGACCTCGACGGCGTCCAGTCCCGACGCCGGGGGGCACTCGCCGGAGAGCACGAGCGCGCCGCGGCGCTGGGCCCGCCGTGCCGCTTCGAGGAGGAACCGCGTCTTCCCGGCGCCGCTCTCTCCGGAGACGAGCCAGAGGCCGCCGCGATCGCGGTCGAGCTGAGCGATCGAGGCGTCCACATGGGCGAGCGCCTCGTCTCGGCCCGTGAGCCGCGCACGGTAGAGGTAGGGGACGCGCCCGGCAGATCGGCGGCCGCCCTTGGGCCGGTGTCGCCGATCTCGTCGAGGATGCGGTCGAGCGCCGCTGCGACGTCGTCCGCGTGGCCGAGGCGCTGGCGCGGATCCTTCGCGAGGAGCGCGAGGACGAGCGCGTCGAGCCCTGCGGGCACGGCGTCCACGAGCCGCGAGGGAGGCGCTGCGTCGACGCGGCCGTGCATGGCCAGGAGCTGCGTGGAGGATTCGGCGACGAACGGCGGCTGGCCCGTCACGAGCTGTAGAGGATGCACCCGAGCGCGTAGAGGTCGGCGCGGGCGTCGACGAGATCTCCGCGGGCTTGCTCGGGCGACATGTAGGCGGCCGTCCCGGCCGCGGCGGCGCCCACGTCGAGAGCGTCGCGGCTCACGTGCGGGTGGGACGACGCCGCGAGCCCGAAGTCGACGATGACCGGCATCCCTCCTTCGCGCACCAGAACGTTGCGCACGGCTTGAGATCGCGGTGGACGATGCCCTCGCCGTGGAGGTAGGAGAGCGGCGCGCAGCGAGACGGCGCACCAGCCCGAGGATCTGCGGGAGGGAGCCACCGGCGGCCGTCGGCGCGCGCGGCGGTGCCGATCGCGGCGCGCTTCGGGTTCGCCCGGTCGCGCGTCGTCAGCGTCGGGAAGCGCCGGGAGCTCGGGCGTGTCGAGCCCCTCGGTGAGCGCGCCGGTCCACCAGGCGCTTGCGTCGAGATCGTCGGCGCGCCGTGGAGCGCCGATGCCGCCGACGGCACCGCGCTCGAAGTTCGCGGTCTGGCGCGCGACGAACTTCGGCGCGTACCGATCGAGCGTCACGCCGGCGCAGAGCTCCATCGCGTACCAGGGGATGCCGCTCTCGATCCCCTCGGCGAGGATCCGCGCCACGCCGGGATGACGGATGCGCGCGCAGGCGGATCTCGCGGCGGATGCTCGCGACGAGCCCCTTGCGGCGCGCGTCCCGTCGGGCGTGAGGCGCACGGTCTTGAGGGCCACCTCCTCGCCCGTCGATGCGTGCTCGGCGCGGTAGACGACGCCCATGCCTCCACGGCCGAGCGCGCGCAGGATGCGGTACGGCCCGATGGCGCGAGGGAGGGAAGTCACGCTCGAAGTCATTATCCGTTGAAAGGTCCCGGCGTCGCGGCGCCGCTTGCTGCCGCGCGGTATGCTCGCCGTCTCTTGCTGCCGGAGCCGGGTTCGACGATGGGCGAGTACCGGATCCTCGCCACCCTCGGGCGGGGCGGCATGGGTGTCGTGTACCGCGCGCAGGACGTGCGCACCGGTCAGGAGGTCGCGCTCAAGATGGTGAAGGTGCTCGGCGGAGCGGATGCTCGCGGTGAGCATCCGGCGCTGGCGACATCCACGCCCTGGCGCGCATCGAGCATCCGAACATCGTCCGCATCGTGGACGAGGGCGTCCTCGAGGGGATCCCCTGGTATGCGATGGAGCTCTGCCCGGGGGTCACGCTGCGCCGCAAGGCGGCGAGCGTGATCGCCGAGGCCACGAAGGCCTCGGCGGACCTCGAGCGTGCCGACGCAGGTCATCAGCTCGCCCTCGCGCGTGCAATCGCCGAGGGCTTACGCGCGATGCCGCCAGCGCCTCGGGCGGCCTCGCGCGGCGCGGACCTGTGCGAGCTCCTGACGCTGGTCCACCGCCTCTGCGGCACCGCTCGCTTACCTGCACGGCGAGGGCATCGTCCACCGCGACCTCGCCTCGACAACGTGCTCGTGACCGAGTGGCGAGCCCGTGATCGTTTCACTTCCCCGGGCTCTCCTCGCGGTTCCAGGGATCGGTGGTGGGGACGGTGGGGAGACGCTCGAGACCGACGGGGACGTCGGCACCATCTTCTACATGGCGCCCGAGCAGGCAGGGGACAGCTCGTCGACGCGCGCGCCGATCTCTACAGCCTCGGTTGCATCCTCTACGAGCTATTGACCGGCAGGCCGCTCCTTCGTCGGCGCGTCGCCCTCGAGGTGCTCGCCGCCCACTGCGGCGCCCCGGTCGTGCTCGCAGTTCTTCGTGGGCGATCTCGACGAGAGCCTCGACGAGCTCTGCCTCAGGCTGCTGGCGAAGGACGCCCGCGATCGGCTGGGCCATGCCGACGAGCGGCTGCGCCCTGCTTGCTGTGGGGCTCGCGACGATTCGAACCCCAACCGGCCGCGGCCTCGTTCCTATCTCTACCGTCCGAGGCTCGCCGGACGGAAAGCGTCTCTCGCCACGATGGCGAAGCTCTACTGGCCGTGCAAGCAAGGGAGAGGTGGGTTCGTCGCGGTCGGCGGCGAGAGCGGCGGGCAAGACCCGATTCGCGCTCGCGGCCGCAATGGAAGCGCGGACCGCCGGGCTGACGGGTGCTCATGGGGACAGGGCCGCGTCGCTCGCCGGCCGCCCCATCCCGGCAGGCGCGCCGTTCGCGTCGCGGGACTCATGGTCGCGATGGCCGACCACCGGCCGCGAGAAGCGCCTGAGGCGTATATTCGATCTTCGGCCCGGAGGGCCGACGTGGAAGGTGATCGGCGCCTACGAGCCTCGCGATCGCGACGTCTTCTTCGCACGGTGGTCGCCTGCGAGGCACCGGCAGCGATCGCCGAGGAGGCCGCGCGCGAGAGGCTCCTCGCCTACGTCGCGGAGCGCTGGTCGCGTTCGCCGACGACGCTCCGTGCCTCCTGATCCTCGACGACCTCCAGTGGGCGGACGATCCTCGGCTACCACTGTCGTCTTCGCCTACCTCGGGCTCCAGGGCGACGTCGTCGATCGTGCGCGCGCCTGCTGATCGTCGGGACCTACCGGTCCGACGAGTTCGCCGCGCTCGCCTCCGTCCTCGCGCTGCCGCACGTGAAGCGCTTCGGCCTCGATCGCCCTGGATCGCAGGCGCCGTCGAGGAGATCGCGGGCGACATGCTGGCGGATGCGGCTCAAAAGCCGGCGCCCTTCGTCGATCTCTCGTACGAGCTCTCCGAGGGGAACTCCGTTCTTCGTCGCGGAGACGCCGCGCCGCGGCGCCGTGTCTCCCCGCCGCGCGCGGCCGAAAAAAAAAAAAGTTTCTCTCTCGCGGGGGGACCCCCATTTTTTTTTTTTTTTTTTTTTTTTTTTTTTTGCAGGCAAGTGAGCTCCGCTCCTCGCGACGCTGCGAGAGCTGCGGCGCCTGGCCACGCTCGACGGCCCGCGCGCGAGCTCGCGAACGTGGCCGCCGTGTGGTCGGGCGAGCTGGTCAGGCGCCGCCGCGCGCCTTCCCTCGGCAAGGACGACGTGCGGCGCTCCTGGATCTCCTGACGGAGCTCATCGAGCGCACGGTGATGGAGGAGTCGGAGCCCGGAAGCGTCCGGTTCGTGCACGACAAGATCCGCGAGGTGGCGTACGCCGACATCGCCGACCGGGCCGCGCTGCACCGGAGCGTCGCGGCGGCGATCGAGTCCCTGGGTTCGATCCAGACAGGACGTCCTCGCCGCGCTCGGACGCCACTGGGAGCAGGCAGGAGATCTTGGCGCGCGCGGGCACGTGCTACCGGGCAGGTGCGGACAAGGCCGTCGAGAGCCATGCGCTCCACGAGGCCGCCGAGCTTTACCGGGCGTCTTCGCCCTCGAACCATTGGCGTCCCCGTCGACGGTCGAGGTACGCCTCCGTCTCGCCGATGCGGTCCTCGCGGTCGTGGGTCAGACGGTGCAGGCCGTCAGCGAGCTCCTGCGCGCGCTCGACGAGGCGCGGGAGCTATCGCTTCGCGACGCGGAGATACGGGCGCTCCTCTCCTCTCGGTGATGCAGCGGCTCGGCGGCCACGTGGCGCAGGCTCGATCTCTGGTGTCGAGGCGCTCGACCTCGCGCGCGCCGTCGGCGACGCCGCTTTTCTCCGCGGAGGCGGTCGGCTGCAAGCGGCTCGGGGAGATCGAGCACGAGACGGGGGCGATCTCCGAGGCGGCGATCCAGTACGCGCGGGCGATCGAGCTCGCGCGATCGCTCCCGCTTCCCTCCCTGGAGAAGTCGACGTGCTGACCCTGCGCGCACCGCCGCGCGAGCAGGGCGATGGACGCGTCCTCGCGCTCCTCGAGGAGGCGCGGAAGCGAAGGCCTCGGCGCCCTTAGACTCGCTCGAGGTCGAGGTCGCGCTCGACGGCGGTCTTGCCAACCTGCTCCAGGACATGGGCCGCGTCGCGGAGGCGCGCGATTCATGCGCGAGCGGCCTCGCGCTCGCGCGGCGGACGGGCCACCGGAAGGGCGAGGCCAGCTCGCTCACCAACCTCGCGCTCATCGAGCAGCGCGCCGGCGAGGTCGGTCCGGCGGGAGATCACTACCGCGAGGCGCTCGCGATCTTCGAGGAGTCCGGGAACCGCCGTGCTGCCGGGCTGATCCTCGGGAACCTCGCGACGCTCCACCAGGATCTCGGCCAGCTCGCCGAGGCGGAGAGGCTCACGCGGCGAGCGCTTGCGATCCACCGGGAGAGCAACGACCGGCGCGGCGAGGGCTACGTCCTCTCGAACCTCGCGCTCATCGAGCAGGACCAGGGTCGCGTGGCGGAGGCGATCGCGATGTACCAGGAGAGCATCGAGATCCTGAGGAGCGTCGGCGCCAAGCCGCTCGAGGCGGTGGCGTGGCTCAACCTGGCGGGCGCTCGGATGGCGCTCGGCCAGGTCGCGGAGGCACGACGCTCCTTCGAGGAGGCGATCCGCATGGCGCGGGAATCCGACGAGAGGCGGTGCCTCGCCGCGGCGCTGGTCGCCTTCGCGAGCCTCGAGCTCCTGGCGCGCGGGGCGCCCGCGGCCCTGCCGCTCCTCGTCGAGGCGCGGCCGATGCTGGAGGCGCTCTGCGATCGCCTCGAGCTCTGCAAGCTCGCCATCGCGGAGGGGCACGCCGCGCTCGCCTCTGGCGAGACGGCGGCCGGCCGGATCGACCTGGCGCGACGGCTCGCCGCGGAGATCGGGATCGGGGTGGATGCCCCCGTGGCGACGTCGATCGCGGACCTCGTGGGAGCCCAGCGGTCGTTCGAGCAGGGCCGGCCGCTTCGCGGCGGCTACAGGCCCGAGGATGTCCCGGAGGCGCTGCGCGGCGTGGTCTAGCGCGGGCTACGACAGGGGGAAGGCCGCGAGGCGGTGGTGGTTCGTGTCGGCGATCCAGACCGTCCCGTCGGCGGCATGGATCCCCTCCGGCTCGAAGAGCCGACGCCCGCCGTCGGGCCCGGATCCGCCGAAGAGCGTCGTGACGCGCCCCGTCGCGGGGACAACCTCGCGCACCTTGTGGTTGAAGGAGTCGGCGACGAGGAGGCGCGGGCCATGGGTCGCGACGCCGATGGGATGCTGGAAGAGCGCGTCACCGCCACTACCGTCCCGATCGCCGAAGCCGAAGAGGTCGCCGCTGCCGGCGATGGTGCGCACGTGCATCGTCGCGAGGTCGAGCTCGCGGATCGAGGAGACCTCGGAGTCGGCAACGTAGAGGCGATCGCCCGACAGCGCGAGCCCCGAGGGTTGCGCGAACGCGGCGTCGCGCGCCGGTCCGTCGTCGCAGCGCTCGCGGCCCGTGCCCGCGAGGACGCGCAGCACGTCGCGCGCGGGATCGAGGACGAAGAGCTGGTGTGTTCCCGCCATCGCCACGTAGAGAACGCCGCGCGCCGCATCCCAGGCGAGGTCCCACGGGGATCGAAGAGCCACCTCGCGCGGAGGCAGGTCCGTTCCGGCGGGAAGACCGGCGCCTTTCCTGCCGTTTCCCGCGACGAGCGTCGTCTCTCCCGTCAGCAGGTCGATGCGGCGGAGCGCGTGGTTTCCCGTGTCGGCGACCCAGAGAACGTCACCCGCGAGGGCGAGCCCGTTGGGATGGTGGAACGACGCCGTCCCGGGCGCGCCGCCGGCCAGGCCAGGCTCGCCGATTCCGAAGCGGCGCCGCTCGGCCGTCACGCCGCCGCCTTCGATCCCGACCTCGACGATCTGGTGGTGGCCGGTATCCGCGACGAACAGGCGGCCGGTGCCTCCCGTCACCTTGCCCGGATACGCATACGAGCCCACCGGGTGCGGCTCGGGGTGCAGCGGCAGCGGCTCGGTTGCGAGCGGGATGCCGTCGGCGCGGCAGGCCTCGAGGATCTGCAGCGCGATCTCCTCGACCGGCTCCTCGTCGGGCTCTCCCGATCCCGCGCCCACGACGTACCCTCGCGGATCGATCACCACGAGCGTCGGCCAGGCCCGCACTCCGTACTCCTGCCAGATGCGATGCCCCGAGTCGACCACGACCGGATGGGTGATGGCGAAGCGGCGAACCGCCTCACGCACCATCGCGCCGTCGCGCTCGTTGGGGAACTTCGGCGAGTGGACGCCGATCACCACGAAGGGCTCGCCGCTGAGCTTCCGTTCGACGCGTGCCAGCACGGGCAGCGTGTGGAGGCAGTTGATTCAGCAGTAGGTCCAGAAGTCGAGGATCACCACGCGCCCGCGAAGATCCTCGGGAGTCAGAGGGCGCGAGACGTTCAGCCAGGGGGCATCCGACGGGAGCTTCGGCGCGCGGACGCTTGGCGTTCACGACGCCGCCATTGTAGGACGCGGAGCGCTCCGCGCTTCCCGGAAGGGTCCCCAGAGCTGGGCGAAGATGCCGCGAGGCGCATCCTCCCCCGAGAGGCCGAACGCCTGGGGCTGCCGTCCTTCCGGCATGTAGAAGGTCCCGAAGAGCACGTCGATCCAGGGGAACAGGCCGGCGAAGTTCTTGTCGAGCCCTTCCGCCTCGGGAGGTGTGGTGCCACCGGTGGAAGGTCGGGCTCGCGACGATCTTACGAAGCGGCCCGAAGCTCCATGGAACGTTCGCGTGGATGAGCACCGCGAGGAAGGTGAGGAACGGCGCATAGACGGCGAGGATCGTCGCCTTGAATCCGAGCAGGTAGAAAGGGACGATCTGCACGACGCGCGTCAGCACCTCGTTGACCGGGTGGAGCCTCACCGACGAGAGCCAGTCGAGCGTGCGGCTCCCGTGATGGACCGCGTGGAAGGCCCAGAGCGGCTTCCGGTGGAAGAGGCGGTGCATCCCGTAGGCCATGAAGTCGCCGAGGACGAGCACGAGGATCACCTGGATGGCGTCCGGCACGGCGGCCATCGGGCCTCGCGACCGCGTCACCGCCGCGGTGATCGCCGCGCGCGTCGGCGCTACGCCCGACAGGAGGGCGAGCGGCACGAGCATGAGCGCGATCGCGAACCTCGTGGCGGTCTTGCTCACCAGGGGTGTGAAGAACCAGTAGCCGAGGTCAGTGCCGCTCTCGGCGCGCCAGAGGCGCTTCCCGCGGATGGCGGGCCACAGCGCCTCGAAGATGCCGAAGATGGCGAGGGCCACGAGGAACGCGATCACCGGAGAGTCCGGATGAACCTTGGTGATCATGTCGACCTCCTGTCCATCGTAACGGGCGTCGACAGTTTCGGGTCCGCGTCGCGTTCGTGAAGAAGTGCTGCGACGCGGTGTGCATGGGCGTCAGGGCAGGGGGCCTGTCACGGGCTGAGCCGTGGCGGCGGCCCGGATCGACGAAGGGAGCCTCGTAGGGCGGGGGCGTCCCCCCGCCGGTCCGTGCCGGCGGCTCGGATCGACGGAGAAGCCTTGTAGGGCGGGGATTGTCCCCCGCCGGTTCGAGCCGGCGACTCGATCGACGAAGAAGCCTTGTAGGGCGGGGGCTCGTCCCCCGCCGGTTCGTGCCGGCGACTCGATCGACGGAGAAGCCGTGTAGGGCGGGGCTTGTCCCCCGCCGGTTCTCCCGGCGACTCGGATCCATGAAGAAGACGTGTAGGGCGGGGGCTCGTCCCCGCCACCGTGCCGGCGGCTCGGATCGACGAAGAAGCCTTGTAGGGCGGGGGCTCGTCCCCGCCGGTTCGTGCCGGCGACTCGGATCGACGAAGAAGCCTTGTAGGGCGGGGGCTTCGTCCCCCGCCGGTTCTCACGGCGTCTCAGATCAACGCAACCATGTACGACGCGAGGCCCGCGACGTTCTCGATGCGCCGGACGCGGCACAGCTCCGGTGATCGCGAGGGCGCGCATCGGCGGTCCGACACCGCCCGGAGCTTCTCCTCCGGGAACGTCCCGGCGAGGACGAGCCCGACGTCGCGATGGATCTCGTCGACGAGCTTGTCGAGCTCGGCGCGCTGCGGCGGATCGGCGACGGGGATCCCTTCACGGACGAGACCCAGGATGGCATCGAGGGCGCCAGGGCGGCGCAGCGCGCGGAAGGTGTCGAGCACGAGGATGTTCGTCGTGCCCTCCCAGATCGGCAGCACCTGGACGTCGCGCAGGAGGCGCGGCATCACCGACTCCTCGATGCACTCGCCCACCGTGGAGCTCGAGGCACTCGGAGACTCCCGCGACGGCGGCCTTGGCCGTCGTGTACTTGACCAGGGGCGTCAGGATGCGGACCAGCTCCGCGGCGCGCACGTCCCCGGCGTCGGCGAGGTCGAGCAGCTCGATCGCGCGAGACGACGAGCCCGTAACCGAGGGTGACGGCCTCGACCGCCTCGAGGGTGGTGGGGCCGCGCGCGAGCGGGCGCTCGATGACGGGCTTTCCGAACGCGACCCGCTCGGTGATGAACGTCCGAGCCTCGAGGCGCGCCGCAGCGACGCGATCGAGCACGTCGCGTTGTAGAGGCGGGAGAGGTTGAGCATCTCCGCCATCATGTGGAAGCCGCGCCCCGGCTCTCCCACGAGCTCCGCCTCCGCCCCGAGCAACGTGACCTCCCCCGTGGGCATCGACCGTACGCCGAGCTTGTCCTTGAGGCGCTCGATGCGGTAGCTGTTCCGCGCACCCGTCGGAAGCTCGCGCTCCAGCAGGAAGAGCCCGAGCCCCTTCGTTCCGGCGGGCGCCCCCTCGGGACGGGCGAGGGTGAGGATCAGCTCGGCGTCGACGTTGGAGCAGAACCACTTCTCTCCCTCGAGCAGGTAGGTGGACCCCGACGCGCGCGCCACCGTCGCCGTCGCCCCGACGTCCGATCCTCCGTGCTTCTCGGTGAGGAACATCGCGCCGCGCATCAGCCGCGACATGTCGCGCGAGGCGAGGCGGGGGATGAAGCGTTCTTCTGGCTCGCGGTGCCGAACTTTTCGAGCACGCGCGCCACGCCGTCGGTCATGCAGACGGGGCAGGTGACGCCGGCCTCCGCCTGGGAGAAGAGATAGGTCAGGGCGAAATCTGACGCGATGGCGGAAGGGGAGCACGTCGCCCGGCTCGTACTTGATCGCGACGCAGCCACCGCCGTAGGCGATCTCCTCGAGGCGCCGGTAGTCGGGGTGGTACTCCACGACGTCGATGCGTTGCCCGCGAGCGTCGTGCGTCACGAGGCGCGGCCCGAGGCGATCGGCGCGCGCAGCGAGTGGCGGTGCCTCCATCCCCGCCCGTCGTCCCATGGCCGCGAGCTCCCGGGACGCGCGTTGCCACGCGCTATCGGGCAGGGCCTCCTTGAGCAGCGCCGCGAGCGCCGGGTCCGCTTCCCAGTAGTCCAGGACGGGCGGCGCGGGGATCGGGCTATCGCTCATCTCCTGCCTATCGTACCCTTCGCCCGTGCCCGTCCCCGGGCATCGCCATGCCTCCGAGAATGGCGCGCAGCGACGGGTCGAGGCGCTCCCAGATCCCTTCGACGTTGCCCTTCTCGTCCACGAGGACGGAGAGCGGCATCGGCGGCGGCGGTGCCGTCGCGATCGCGGACGCCGTGGCATCGGTGCCGGCGGCAATGGGAAAGGCGAGCCGGTGGGAGGAGACGTAGCTCTTCGCCGTCGCCGCGCTGGCGTCGAAGCTGATGGCGGCGATCGCGATGTTGAGCCTCGCCGCTGCCGGGGAAAGCGACGACAGCTCTGCGAGCTGCCCCGCGCAGGGGGCGCACGCGCTGTCCCAGAGGGTCACGAGGAGCTTGCCGCCCTTCGGCCTCTTGCTCGAGAGGGGCGCGGTCTTGCCGTCGAACCACGAGAGGGAGAGGTCGGGGAATCGCTGACCGACGCGGACCCTCAGACGCCGCTCCAGCCGCTCCTCGGGCGTCAGGGGATCGGGGAGGCTCGCCTTCTTCTCCGAGACCGGTGTCACCTTGCCGCCCTCCGCGATCAGGATCGACGATCCCGAGGCCACGTGCTCGATGCGGTCCTTGGCTCCGGAGGGCCAGGTCACCTCGACCCACTCCGCCTCGGCGTCCTCGCCGAGCCCGAAGAGAAGCCGCGGATCGTGCTGGGACAGAAGCGCCTCGCCGCCCGTCTTGACGATCGTCTGGATCCCGCGCGACGTCTTCGCGCGGACGACGGCGCCGAACGCGTCCCGCCCGCTCTTCGTCCCCGAGACGCCGATGCGCAGGTGGTGCGATCCCCCGAGGTCGTTGCGGTACAGGCGATGGGCGCTTCCCTCGACCGCGGTCACGAAGAGATCGAGGTCTCCGTCGTTGTCGAGATCCGCGAGGACGGCCGCGCGGCCGCCGGCGCCGCCGTCGATGCCGGACATCCCGGACGCATCGAGGAGCCGCTTGCCGTCGACGTTGAGCGCGAACCCGGTGGAGGTGATCACGTCCGGCCAGCCGTCGCCGTCCGCGTCTGCGAGCGCGCCGCTCCAGGACCACGCCGGGGGCAACCCGCCGGCGTTCTGGGGCATCGGCGAGAGCTTCCCGTTCGCGGCGCCGCGCAGGAGGACGTTGCCTTCGGGCCTCGCCGCGCCTCTCGGAGGGACGCTCATCGCGAGGAGATCCACGATGCCGTTGTCGTCGAAGTCGCCGAGCGCGGCGCCCGAGCCGTTACTGGGAACGAGCGCTCCGCGAGAGCGTGCCTCGTCGAAGAAGCGATCGCCGCTCCTGACGAAGAGCGCGCCGTCTCCGGAGGCGCTCGCGACGAGGAGGTCGAGCGTCCCGTCGCCGGTGATGTCGGCGAGGTCGGTCCCGCGGCTCGACCGTGGGTCGTCGACGCCGAGCTTCTTCGCCTCCTCGCTGTACCGCCCGTCCGCCTGCGAGACGAAGAGCAGGTTCGGCGTCCCGCTCGGCCTGGTCTCGTCCCCACCGCACGCCACGTAGATGTCGGGACGTCCGTCCCCGTTGACGTCGCCGGCGGTGGCGGAGAACGCGGTTCCACTTCCCGAAGCGATCCCCGACTCCCGCGAGATGTCGCGGAACACGGCTTTTCCGTCGGGGACGCGGCGGTTCTCGAGCAGCTTCTGGGCGCCGCTGCTCGCGATGAAGAGATCGAGGTCGCCGTCGTTGTCGACGTCGAGCAGGAGCGGGGCGGCCCCGGCCGCGCCCGCGAGCCCGGCGTCGCTCGTCGCATCGCGGAACCGTCCGGACCCGTCGTTCAGATAGAGGGTGCAGCGGTCGGGTCCGGCGACCACCAGATCGATCGTGCCGTTTCCATCGACGTCTCCGGCCGCGGCGCCGCGTGCCGCCCGCGACGGCGGCGCGGAGACGCCGGCAGGCTCCGCGATCTCGGTCCAGAAGTCCCGCTGCGAGAGCATCGACTCCATCGCATCGAGCGGCATCTCGGCGATCAGCCAGTCGTGCGCCGCGTCCGCCCGCCAGAACGCCGCCGACGGCGAGGTGGCGCGAACCCATTCCCTTCGGCCTTCATGATCTCGCCCGGCGATGGAGAGCGCGATCTTGCCGCGACCGCTCTTCGCATCGGGGAACGAGGCCTCCGACAGGTCCAGCCGGCAGCTCTCGATCGCGGCGAAGTGCGCGAGGAAGCCCTGCCACCCCGCCTCGATCTCCACCTGGCCCCAGCTCCCCGCGCCCTCGAGCCGGAACCCGTGCCAGCGGATGTCCTTCACGTCTTCGCGCTCCTTGCTCGAGCGTTCCGGCATCCGGTTCACGAGCGCGGGGTTACGGAAGAACGCGGCGATGCGCTTCGCATCGCCATCGCGGATCGCGGCAGCGAGAGCGTCGAGGCGACGCGCGACGTCGTCGTTCACAGGAGTCGCTTTCGGTGCGGGAACGCCTGCTGGCGGAGCCGCAGCGAGCGTGACCACCCCGGCGAGCGCCAGGGCACCGAGCATGGCAATGCGTCTGGAGTCCGGCGCTGCGCTCATGCGCTCGAATCCAAGTCTACCAGTCGGTCCTGACGGGACACTGCCCGGCGAGCGGATCAGGAGTCAGGATGGTCAGCCCGTGAACAAGGGCCTGGCAGGCGAGCATGCGGTCGAGCGGATCTCGATGCGACCTCGAACGCGGACACGGAGCTCGGTGACGCTCGCTTCCGGGATCAGGATCCGATCCGCCGTCGCGTTCCTATGGCGACGGCGGGGGGATGTCGATCGGTGGCCCGTCGGCGGGGATGTACTTCGGGGGCTCCTCGACCGGGATGTACTGCGGTTCGCCATCGGGCTTGATGTACACGGGAGGCTTCTCCGGAGCGATGTAACGCGGGCCCTCTGCTTGCGGGGGCGGGGCGATCGGCTCCGTGGCGGGAGGCTCGGCGGCAGGTTCAGGGAAGCGAGGACCGGGCATGTCCGGACCGGTGCCCTGGTTGGCGACGCGCTCCGCGCGCGACGAGAGCGCCAGGCGCACGACCTTCCCGGATCCGGGGTTGCGAACGACGATGTAGTTGACCTTGGGAGCGAGCGTCATCAGCTCGACGATCGCGGGATCGATCGGGCCGCGATCCAGGCAGAGGCTCACTCGCTCCGCGGGCAGCAGCTCCGCGCCGTCGACCGCGAATCCGGCGCGAAGCGCGACCTCGAGCACCACGTCCCGCATGGAGACGTTGTTCGCGTCGACGCGGATCGTGCCGCCGTCGACGTTGACGTCGGCCCACGCGTGCGTCGCGACGAGGACGATGGCGGCGAGAGTCGTCGATCGCATCCGGTCATGGATACGGCGGCTCGCCGTGCGGCGTCTACGAGCTCGCGATGTCCGCGAGGTCTCTTCCGAGCGCCGACCCAGGGAGCACGTCGACCTCCCCCGCGATCTCCCGCGCCCCCGCCGCGTGGGGCGACGGATCCTCGCCGAGCGCGCCCGCGATCCGCGCGCGCTCGCAGAGGCATCGCGCGTGCTCGATCGGATCGCGCGCGAGCTCGATGAGCCCGAGCGCTTCGCCGGCGAGGCGGCTCGCGGCGTCCGCGCTCCCGCGTGCGCGCTCGAACGCGGCGAGGTTGCGCAGGGCAAACGCGGTGAGCCTGGGATCCCCGAGCTTCCGGTGCAGGGCGAGCGATCGTTCGAGCGCGGCGAGCGCGTCGTCCGGCATGTCGAGCGCCGCGAGGCAGCGTCCCATCGTCGTCTCGAGGAACGCCGCGTAGCGATCGTTGCCGGCGCCGCGGATCCTCGCGATGGCCTCCTCGAGGAGCGTGCGCGCCGCGCCGGCCTGACCCGATTCGAGGCGCGCGCAGGCGAGCGTCCCGAGCGCGATCCCCGCGAAGCGCTCGTTCTCGACCTGGCGGTTGAGATCGATGGCGGTCTCGAGGACCGCGCAAGCCTCGTCCGCCGCGCCCATGTCGACCAGCAGCGCGCCGAGATTGGTCAACGTGACGCTCTCCGCGTACCGGTCGCCGACGGACCGCTGGAGCGCCCCCGCCTGCTCGAAAAGATCGCGCGCGGCGCGGAGCTTCCCCTCCTGGTGCTCGAGGAGCGCGAAGTTGCACAGGTTGTTGGCGAGGCGCTTGGTGTCGGGCTCCGCGCGAGCGCTCGCGATCGACCGCTCGTAGAGCGGCCGCGCGCCCACGAGGTCGCCTTCGTCGTGGTGGATCGTCGCGAGCGTTCCCAGGACCATGCCCGCGCCGGGGTCGTCTCCGATGCGCTCGTTCAACGCGAGGGTCTCGAGAAGGAGCCGCCTCGCCTCGGCGCGGTTTCCCTGCTCGCGCTCCAGGGTGGCGAGATCGTGCATGACGCGCGCCTTCCCGGCGGCGTCACCGATCTCCTCGGCGACGTGGAGCCCCTCCATGTAGAGCCGGCGCGCCTCCCCGGACCTGCCGGTGATCTGGCGCAGGAAGCCTTGATCCTGGAGGATGCGACCGAGCACCGCGTCCGCGCCGACGGCGCGCGCCTCGTCCTCCGCGGCGGCGAGCTCACGCTCGGCTTCCTGCACCCGTCCGGTGCCGAGATAGACCATGGTGGCAAGGTCGGATCGCGCCTGCACCGTTTCCCCGGTGCGCCCGGTCGAGAGCTCGAGGAAGGACTTCAGGCACCGCTCGCCGGCGGCGATCGCGTAGCGCGCGAGAGCGCTGCGTGCCCCCGCGAGGTAGCGATCCCGCGCTCGCGCCGCATCGCCTCCGAGCCTGGCGTGGTCGGCGATCTCGATCGACCGGTCGCCGCCCTCGCCTTCGAGGACGGTCGCCGCCTCGAGGTGCAGCGATCGCCGCTCCGAAGGGTCGGTCGCCTCGTAGCCGAGCTCCCGGATCTTGTCGTGCGCGAAGCGATAGCCGTCTTCGCTCTCCTCGAGCACCTGGCGGCGGAGGCCGTCGTGGAGCCCATCGTAGAGGGCGGACTCCGGGAGCCTCGCGAGGGCGACGAGGGCCCGCGCCGAGCATTCGCGCCCCAGCACCGCCGCGGCCGCGACGACGCGCCGGGCCTCGCCGAGCGCGGCGAGACGCCTGCCGAGGAGGCCGCGCAGGATCGGAGATCGAGCGCCTCGAACGAGCGATCGAGCCGACGTTCCATCGCCCGTCCTCGCGCGTCAGGATCCCCTCGCCGACGGCCGTGCGGAGGTACTCGCCGACGAAGTAGGGATTGCCCTCGGACTGACGCGAGAGCAGCTCGATCAGAGGCGGGGGCGGATCGTCGACGGCGAGCATGTCCGCGACGATCGCCTGCACGGCGCCATCGTCGAGCCGCGGCAGCGCGAGACGGACGACGCGGGCAGGCCTGCCGAGCGCGGCGAGCCCTTCGGTCGCCTCCTCGATCGGAATGCCGCGACGACGAGCACGGGGAGCACGGGCGATCTCGCGCGACTCCTCGAGCCAGGAGAGGAAGCCAAGGGTCAGGTCGTCCGCCCACTGGAGATCGTCGAGCAGCACGAGCAGCAGCACACCCTGTAGGCCAGGAGGCAGCGCGCGAGGGTGGGTGAAGAGGCGAGGCGCGCGGCCTCCGCGGGCAAGTCGAGCGGCTTTTCGCGGATCCGATTCCCGACGCTCAGGCTCGGCTCGTAGAGCGCGAGCACGCCGCCACCGTGCTCGCCGAGGAGCGCGCTGGTCTCGTCCGCCGCTCCCGCCTGCGACAGCGATCGGCGACCGCCTGCAGGAAGCCGCGCCAGCCGCCGAGCGGGATGCCCGCGGAGTTGGGCGCGCACTCGCCCGACACGGTCACCATCTGCTTCGCGGCGCGCCTCCGCCGCGAGCGCCATCAAGAGGCGTCTTGCCGGATCCGCTCGATCCCTCCAGCCCAGGAGAAGGATCCGCCCTCGCCGCGCGCGACCTCCCGCATGCGCCGCCGGACGTCCTTCAGCGTGCTCGCCTGTCCCGCGAAGCCCGGACGGTAGAGGCGCAGGCGCGCGGCCGCGGCCCCCTCGGCAGCGGGCCCGGGCGGGACGATGGCGTCGAGCGCGCGCGCCACGTCTTCGGCGTGACCAGGCCGGCGTCGCGGGTCCTTCTCGAGGAGCGCAGGATCAGGATCGAGGTCCGGCGCGCTGCCCGGCGACAGGCGCGATGGTGGATCGGCATGGCCCCCGAGGCGCTGCGCGAGCACCCGCAGCGTCGACGTCCCGACGAAGCGCGGGCGTCCCGCCAGGATCTCGTAGAGGATGCAGCCGAGGGCGGCGTCGGCGCGCGCGTCGGGAAGCGCTCGCGGCGCGCCTGCTCGGGCGCCATGTACCACACGGTGCCCACGCCTTCCGCCGCGATGTCGAGTCAGCTTCGCGGCCCTCGGCGCCCGCATGGTGCGCCGCGAGACCGAAGTCCATCAGGACCGGTGTCCGGTCCTCCTCATCAGGACGTTCTCCGGCTTGAGGTCGCGGTGCGACGAGCCCCTCGCCGTGGATGTAGGCGAGGGGATCGCAGAGCCGGCGCACGAGGCGGAGGAGCGCGGGGAGGTCCCAGCCGGCGCGCTGGACGCCTGGAGGCGGCGCGGGGAGCGCGCCTCCGAGCGCCACCGTCGGCGCGGCACCGGTCTCGGGACGCGTGGGGTCGCGCGCATGGCGATCGCCCGCGAGCTGCCGGAGCGTCGCGCCGGAGAGGAGCTCCATCGCGTACCACGGGAGGCCCTCGTGGAGTCCTTCGGCGAGGATGCGAACGACGGCCGGATGGCGCAGGCGGTAGAGCGCGTGGATCTCGCGCCGGATGCTTCCGAGGAGCGAGGCCCTCGGCACGGTCACGGTCTTCAGGGCGACGCGCGCGCCGGCGTCGTCGACCGCGCGGTAGACGACGCCCATGCCGCCGCGCCCGAGCACGCTCTCGATGGCGAACGGTCCGATGCGTCGCGGAGCCTTCACGACGCGATCGCCGCGAGGCGAGCGAGCATCCGGCCCGTCTCGCTCGACGGCTCCGCGCAAAGGGGCTCCGCCTGGTCCTTCGCGATGGCGGCCGCCGCCGAGGCGCCGGCGTGGAGGCCCCGCGCCTCGAGGACGAGGGCGCGCTCGATGGCGAGGCGCACGCGCTCCACGACGTCGGGACCGTCGCCCACGAGTTGCGCGGCCTCGTCGAGGAGCGCCAGGGCCGCGTCGTGCCGGCCGTCGAGCCGCGCCCGCACCGCCATCTCGCGAAGGCACACGGCCTCGTGGTGCTCGTTGCCGAGCCTCCGCAGGATCCCGAGCGCGGCCTCGGCGTCCGACGCCCCCAGGGCGGCACGCTGCATCAGCGCGATCCCCAGACCCAGGTCGTGATGGATCGACCGCGCGATCGCGATCGCCTCGTCGTTCGCGGCGATCGCCGCGTCGCGCAGCCCCAGGGCCGCGCGTGCCTTCGCGAGGTTCCCGAGCGCGGCTTGGTCCTGGCGCCGGTCGCCGCGCTCGCGGCACTCGGCGACCAGCGTCTCGAGAGCACGCGCGGCGGCGTCGGGGCGACCCTCCTCGGCATCGAGGCTCGCAAGCTGCTCGCGCACCCCGAGCACGCCGGCGGTGTTGCCCGCCTCCTCGTGCAGCGGCAGCGCCGCTTCGAGATGGGCGCGCGCGGCGGAGATGCGGCCCATGTCCGCCTCGACGATCGCCATGCCGTGCAGCGCGATCGCCTCGCCGCGGCGGTTGCCCATCTCGACGTGGAGCCGCCGCGCGCGCTCCAGCAGGTCGAGGGCGGCGAGCACGTCGCCCAGCTCGGCACGGGAGTTCGCGAGGTTGCCGAGGCTGATCGCCTGCATCCAGCGGTCGCCGATCCCGCCCGCGATCGCGATCGCGCTCTCCCAGAGCGCGCAGGCCTCCCGGTGCGATCCCTCGTTGAAGAGGATGCGCGCGAGCGTGCCCTTCAGGATCGCCTCGCTGCGGCGGTTCCCGGCAGCCCGCACGAGCGGCAGCGCGCGATCGAGCGCGGCGCGCGCACCCGCGTTGTCCGCCTCCTCGATGCAGAGCCACGCCAGCGTGCCGAGGGTGGCCGAGAGGCAGGGCCCGTCGCCGAGACTCGGCGATCGCGAGGGATCGTTTCAGGCAATCGCGCGCCTCGGCCCGGGCACCCTGCAACCGGTGCGCGCCGCCGAGCGCACGCAGCGCGTGGGCCTCGCACGCCCGATCGCCCGTGGCGCGCGCGGCGTGAAGGGCCGTGGTGGCCTCGGCGCGAGCCGCCTCGGGGCGGGAGAGCGCGAGGAGCACGCGCTCCGCGAGCTCGACCCTTGCCCGCACCATCTCCGGCATCGCGACGTCCGCGAGCGCGAGCGCCTCCACGTAACACCGTTCGGAGAGCGCGAGGAGCTGCGCGTCGAGCGCGAGCCGGGCGGCGCGCAGGAACTCACCACAGGCGGCATCGTGGGATCCCGCGTCGCGCCAGTGGGCCGCGACCTCGGCCGCCTCGGCGGCGCGCCCGGCGCCTTCCGCAGAGAGGGTCTCGGCGGCGCGCCCGTGAAGCTCCCGGCGCGCTGCGGCGTCGAGCGCCGCGATGGTGCCCTCGCGCAGCTTGTCGTGAAGGAAGCGGATGCGGCCCAAAGCGACCTCCTCGACGACCTGGCGGGCCACCAGCTCCGTCAGCGCCGAGAGCCAGTCGTCGCCCCTCAGATCGGAGACGGCGGATGCGACGTCCGTGGCGCACTCGCGGCCGAGGATCGCCGCGGCGTTGGCGGCGCTTCGCGCGGCGGAGGAGAGGAGCCCGATGCGCCGGATCACGAGGTCCTGGATCGCCCGCGGGAGCGGGAGGCCGGAGATGCTGGCCGCGCCCGACGCCAGGCGCCAGTGCCCGAGCGCGTCGCGCGAGAGGAGCCCCTCGGCGACGGCGACGCGCAAGTACTCGGCGACGTAGAACGGGTTGCCCTCGGAGTGCGCGGTGAGCGGCTCGACGATCGGATCGGCGGCGCTCTCGAGGGCGAGCATCTCCCGCACCATCGTTCCGACGTCGGCCGAGCCGAGCCGTTCGACCGGGATCGTGGTGACGCGCGGATCGTCCGCGAGCTTCTGGAGCTCGGCGCGCGGCTCCTCCGCCCGGTGCGTCCCGATCACCAGGATGGGCCTTCCTTCGATGCTCTCGACCAGCGTCCCGAGCCACGCGAGCGTCGCCTCGTCCGCCCACTGGAGATCGTCGAGGAGGAGGACCGTCCGGCCAGCGGGTCCGGAGCCGAGGGCCGCGAGCGTCGCCGTCAGGTCCGCGAACAGCTTGCGACGCAGCGCCTCCGGCGGAAGGTCGCGTGGCAGCGGCGGCTCGGGAGGCGCCGGGAGGTCCAAGATGGAAGGCTCGACGTACGCCAGGCTGCTGCGGCGGCCGCCGAGAACGTGCTCCGCGTCGCCGTGATCGCGGCAGTACGCGGCGATCCGCACGAGCGGCTCCTGGAGTGGGGCGAGCATCGCGTCGGCGGGAGCGTCGTGGCACTCGCCGGAGAGGACGTGGTGGCCCTCCCTGCGCGCGACGATGCCGAGCTGCACCGCGAGCCTGGTCTTGCCGGCGCCGCTCTCGCCCCGCAGCAGCGCGATGGAACCGCGACCGCGTCCGAGATCGGCGAGGCGCGCCGACAGCGCGCCCATCGCGCCGTCGCGCCCCACCATCTCGGGACGGTAGAGGTACGGCGTCGCGGGAGCGCGGTCCGCGACCGTGGCCCCGAGCGTCTCGAGGAGCGTCGCCACGCCGTCGGCGTAACCGGGCCGGTCGGCGGGCGCCTTGCCGAGGAGGCGCATCACGAGCGCGTCGAGATCGCCGGGGATCCCGTCGGAGAGGCGGGACGGGGGAAGGGGCGTGGTGCTCACGTGCTTGTAGAGCACCTGGACTGGCCGGTCGCCGGTGAACGGGGGACGTCCGGTCAGGAGCTCGTAGAGGACGCACCCGAGCGAGTAGAGGTCGGCGCGAGCGTCGACGATCTCTCCGTGCACCTGCTCCGGCGCGATGTACCACGCCGTGCCCGTGGTCTCGCCGCCCACCTCGAGGCGCTCGCGCGAGGTCCCTCCTCCGGTGCCGGCCACCAGCCCGAAGTCGACCAGGACGGGGCTTCCATCCGTGCGGAGGAAGATGTTGTCGGGCTTCAGATCGCGGTGCACGATGCCCGCGCCGTGGACGTAGGCGAGAGGTCCGCAGATGCGCCACGCGAGCGTCACGACGTCGCGCATGTAGTCGGTCGAGAGCGTGCGGCGCGGCGCCTCGCCGGCGGCCGCTTCGGGCGGAAGCGTGGACGGGATCGGCTCGACGGGCGCGGTACCGTCGAGCGTCGGGATCGTCTCGGTCCACGTCCTCGCCGTCGACTGCGTCGACGCGGCGTCGAGCGCCGACGTGGTCTCGGCCCGCGCATCGCTTCGCATCCACTGCCGGAGCGTCATGCCCTCGAGGAGCTCCATCGCGTACCACGGCGTTCCCGAGGCGACGCCGTGATCGAGGATGCGCACGACGCCCGGGTGCGAGAGCTGGGCGAGCGCGTGGATCTCGCGGCGCAGCCCCGCGAGCTGACCCGCCGTCGTCGACGTCACGGTCTTCAGCGCGACGAGCTCCGCGGTCTGCCGGTGCTCTGCGAGGTAGACGATCCCCATGCCGCCGCGCCCGAGCGGCCGCACGATCCGGTAGGGGCCGATGTCCGTGGCGTGCGGCGACTCCATGCCGCCGGGAACGTTAGCACCGCGCGGCCGCGGCGCCATCCTTGCCCAAAGCAAATGGGGCGGCGCTTGCGCGCCGCCCCTCGGGCTCCCCGGCGTCGCGTGAACTCGCTACCTGTTGAAGGTCAGAGCGCGCTTCCTCCGCGCCGGATCTCGATCCCGAACCCCTGGGGCCCGACGCACAGCCCGTGTGATCGGAACACCGGGACGATGCCGTAGTAGTACAGCTGGCCGTTCCCCGGCGCGTCGACGAACGAAACGACCCGGGGCTGCCGGCAACGACGCGAGGAAGGTGGCTCCGGTCGCGGTTGGCGTCGTGTTCCTGTAGACGTTCCACGCGACCAGGGCGCCCGGGACATCCGGGAGATCGCCCTGGCTGACGACCTGAGGCTCCGTCAAGCCGTTCCACGACACCTGGTAGCCGGTGCCGACGGGGACCACGACGGGAACAGGGACCTGCTGCGCGGCGTTGGTGCCCAGCTTGATGTCGTCCGGCGCGGTTGAGCCGATGCTCCCGGAGTCCCACGAGACCAGCACTCTCTTGCCGTTGACCCAGTACGTCAGCGACTGGAGGACGTCGCCTGGCTGCTTCTGGTCGGTGAGGAACCCGAGATCGAGAGCACCGGCGATGGTCCCCATGGACCACGTCGCCCGCGTCATGAGGTTGTCGCGCTCGTCGAGCGGGCAGTTGGCCTCGAACCGCGACTCCGCGTTGCCACCGGTCCTCGTTGCGAAGTAGTACACGAACTGCATCTGGACATCCCCGGCCATGGGAGCGGCCGAGAGCGACACGCTCGACGAGACGTTGTCCGCGCGGACCGGGAACGCGATGGTAGCTGCGGCGACGATGGCTGCTGCGAAGGTTGCTCTCATGTTCGTGACCTCTCTTTCGCTGGGCTCGGGGAGCCTGCGTCAGGTCTTCAATGAAAACGACGTGCCATGACAGATGGGTGGTTGCGCGCACGCAACTCCTTCGTTTCCTCGCACCGTCGCCTCCGGGCGAGTCCATCCACCTGGAGCGGGACCAACCCACCGGGTTCTGCATCACCCCGAGCCGACCCTCCGTGGCAGCGAGAAGCGGCGCTAGAATAGAAGAAGCGTTCGATCCAGCGCCGTCAGTTCAAGAGGGTAACCGCATGTCGAAGTCCCGGCTCCTCGTCCTCGGTTCCGTGTTCGCCCTTCCGTTGCTCCTCTCGGCAGCGGAACGCCAAGGAGACGTCAAGTCGATCTGGCAGGACAAGATCGATCCCTGGGTCCTCGAGGATCGCGGACGGGAGGAGGTCGAGTTCCTCGTCTTCCTCGACGAGCAAGCGGACGTCTCGGCTGCCGCGGTGCTTCCGTCGAAGGTGGCCAAGGGGACGTTCGTCTACCAGGCGCTGACGGCGACGGCGTCCCGGACGCAGGGGCCGGTGATCGACCAGCTCCGCGCGCTGGGCGTGCCGCACCAGCCGTACTGGGTGGCGAACATGATCTGGGTGAAGGCGAGCCCCGACGTCGCGCGGCTGCTCGCGCTCAGACCCGACGTCGCGCACATCTATGCGAACCCGACGGTCCACATCCCCGAGCCGATGATCGATCCCGCGGCCGTCGATCGCGCGCCGACGGGCATCGAGTGGAACATCCTGAAGGTGCAGGCGCCCGACATCTGGGCGCAGGGTTACGAGGGGCAGGGCACCGTGGTGGCCGGGCAGGACACGGGCTACCAGTGGGACCACCCGGCGCTCAAGGTCCAGTACCGCGGCTGGAACGGTTCCGCGGCGGATCACAACTACAACTGGCACGACGCCATCCACTCGGGCGGCGGATCGTGCGGTCCCAACTCCCCGTTCCCGTGCGACGACTACGGCCACGGCACGCACACGATGGGCACGATGGTGGGCGACGACGGCGGCAGCAACCAGATCGGAATGTCGCCTCAGGCGCGGTGGATCGGTTGCCGCAACATGGACGTCGGCAACGGCACGCCGACCACCTACAGCGAGTGCTTCCAGTGGATGATCGCGCCCACGGACATGAACAACAACAACCCCGATCCGAGCAAGGCGCCCGACGTCATCAACAACTCCTGGGGATGCCCGCCGAGCGAGGGTTGCACCAACGTCAACGTGCTCAAGACGGTGGTCGAGAACACGAAGGCGGCGGGGATCGTCGTCGTCGTCTCCGCGGGGAATTCCGGACCGAGCTGCTCGACGGTCAACGATCCTCCGGCGATCTACGACGCGTCCTTCAGCGTCGGGGCGACCGACAGCAACGACAACATCTCCTCCTTCTCGAGCCGCGGTCCGGTCACCGTCGACGGCAGCAACCGGATGAAGCCCGACGTCTCGGCTCCGGGGGAGAACATCCGCTCCAGCACGCCCGGGAATACCTATCAGGGAGGATGGAGCGGCACCAGCATGGCAGGCCCTCACGTGGCCGGCCTCGTGTCGCTCCTCATCTGCGTGAACCCGGCGCTACGGGGCCAGGTCGATCAGCTCAAGCTCGACATCCAGAACACGGCCGTGCCGCGCACGACGAGCCAGAACTGCGGGGGCTCCGGCAGCAACGTCCCCAACAATACCTATGGATGGGGCCGCATCAAGGCGGTCTACTCGGCGCCGCCGCCTCCGGGGCTCGACTACGTCGTCGGGCGCGGGCTCGCATCGCCGAACGCGAACCAGGTCAAGGTCTTCACAGGGACCGGCGGCACGACCGCGGTCGACTTCCTTGCTTACGCCGCGGGGGCCTGGGGTGTGAACGTGGCATCTGGACAGATCGACGGCGCGACCAACGCGTCCATCGTCACGGGGCCGGGGCCAGGGCCGCAGTTCGGCCCGCAGGTCAAGGCGTTCGATCGGAACGGCGCGGCGATCGCGAAGGTGAACTTCTTCGCCTACGGCACGCTCAAGAGCGGAGCCAACGTCGGTTCGGGGAACCTCGACGGCGATGCGTTCGACGAGATCCTGAGCGGGCCGGGCCCCGGGGTGGTCTTCGGCCCCCACGTCCGAGGCTGGAACTACGACGGCGCGAGCGTCTCGGCGCTCAACGTCAGCTTCTTCGCCTACGTCACGCTCAAGTACGGAGTGAACGTCTCCGCGGGGAGCGTCGATGCCGATGCCTTCGAGGAGATCGTCACCGGTCCGGGGCCGGGCGTCATGTTCGCGACCCAGGTGCGCGGCTTCAACTTCGACAACTCCGCCGTGACGCCGATCGCGGGCATCAACTTCAACGCCTTCACCGTGAACCAGTACGGCTGCAACGTGGCCGCCGCCAGCTTCGATGCGGACGCGTTCGCCGAGATCGCGGCCGCGGTTGGACCCGGCGCAGGCTCGAGCTTCCCCGCGCGCTTCCGTGGCTACAACTACGACGGAGCGTCGATCACCGCACTGACGGGGTTCGACGTCACGCCGTTCGTGACGTTCTACGGTTCGCGCGTCGGAGCGGGCGACGTTAACAACGACGGCCGTGACGACCTGATCTGCGGCGCGGGCCCCGATGCCGCCGCCGATTCGACCGTGAAGGGTTACGACTACAACGGCACCGTGCTCACGCAGCTTGCCGGGCAGTTCGTCGGGTTCTCGGGAGCGTCCTATGGTGTGAACGTGGCGGGAGCTTCTTTGGGCTATTGAGACCGGCGGTCAAGGCCTCGATCGCAAGGTCACTCGAGGCGCCTTCGTGAGCAAGCTCATCGGGCGGCGAGGAGGCCTTGAAGGCGTGCGCACTCCTCCGGCTCCTCCACGGCGATGTTTCGCGTCTCGCCAGGGTCCGTCGCAAGGTCATACAGCTCCAGGGCCCCGTCGGAGCTTGCGATCAGGTGATGCGTCCCGTCGAAGACGGCCCGATACGAGCGGTTGAAGATCGCGGGGTCGGCATCGGGATAGATCTCGAGCGCCTGAGGGAGGAATCCGCGAGCGGCTCCCCATACCGCTCTTGAGATCCGTCCCGAGACGATGCCAGAGAGCGTGGCGCCGTCCAACCCTGGGGGAGCTGCGACTCCGGTGAGCTCCAGCACCGTTGGAAGCACGTCCTCGAGGCGCACGACGTCGCTGACGACGCGGCCACCCGAGAACCCCCCAGGAAAGCGAATGACCAGAGGGATGTGACAGACGGTGCGATGGAGGCTGAACTTGTGGTCGAACAGGCCGTGCTCGCCGAGGTTCTCCCCGTGATCGGCGACGACGACGACGACCGTATCGTCGAGAAGCGATGCTTCGTTCAGCCGAGCGAGGAGCGCGCCGATCTCGTGGTCGAGGCTTGCGACTTCTCCGTCGTAGAGCGACGAGAGGATCCGGATCTCTCTTGGGCCGAGCCGCACGCGTCCCAGCACGACGCCGAGGCTTCTCTTGAAGTCGAACGCCAGCCCGGCGTTCAGCTCGTCCTGGGTGGTGTCGCCCGGGAGGAACGGGAGCGCGAACTCGCGAGCAGGGTGGTAGGGCTCGTGGGGATCCATGTCGTTGATGAACGCGAAGAACGGGACGCCCCGTCGATGGACTTCGAGCGCCCAGTCCGCGGCGAGGGAGTGGCCCGTACTCGTCGGCGGTTGCGGCTTCATGTCGTAGAGAGGATCGAATCGTCCGAAGCCCCTCGTCAGACCGCTCTCGGGGCAGACATAGTCGTTGTTGCTGAAGCAGGCGGTCTCGTACCCACTCTGGGAGAGGATCTCGGCGAGCGTCGGGACGTCGGGTGTGAGGTAGCCGCGGATGGCAAGCTCGAGACCATGATGCTCGGGTCTGAGCCCTGTGAAGAGCGTGGCGTGGGCAGGTGCCGTCCAGCCCGCGGGGGACCATGCGGAGGTGAACGTCACGCCGTTGCTCGCGAGCGCGCGCAGGTTCGGAGTCGTGTCGAGGGCGTAGCCATTGACGCTCAGGCGGTCGGCACGGGTCGTGTCCATCACGATCATGAGCACGTTGGGCCGTCGAGAAGGGGTGGGCGTAGGTGGCGCCGTCACCGTCGTGAGCGGGGTGGCCGGCGGCGGCTGGGGGCTCCAAGGCTCAAGCGCGCGCGTGCTTCCTTCAGGCGCTGCGCGGCACCCGAGCATGAGGACGAGGAACGCGACAGGCGAGCGTGGGGGTCGGTGCACTGGGCGCCTCAGTGGAGATACCCGAGAGAACGGAGTCGAGCGATCTTCTCCTTGTCCGCTTGCCGCAGCTCGTCGAGGCTCCGCACCCTCAGGTGCGCCTCGAGCTCCGCTCGAAGTCGGCGGGTGGTCTCCTTGCGCGACTCGGCCAGATTCACGAGCCGCCGTGGATCCTCTTTCAGATCGAACAGCGCCTCGGTGCCCGTGAGGACATGGTACGAGTACTCGAGCCCGTCGCCGTGCCAGACGACGACGCCCGGAAGCGATGGGGGGCCGGCGCTCGGCTCAGAGCTGTGCTTCCGCCTGGCCGAAATGTCGACCGCGAGTAGCACGGCAACCAGTCCGCCTCCGGCCATGGCCAAGGCGACAAGGCGGGTGCCAGGCCTCACCCGTCTATTATAGGGTTGGTGATGCGCCTTCGAGGGTCGGCCTCGCGGTATCCGGGGCTCCTCGCACTTCCTTGCGTCGTCGCGATCGCCTGCGGCCACCACCCCGCGCCGCCCCGCTACGTCGAAGTGCCCGAGCTCGATCGGGTCGATCAGCTCGATGCGGAATCCAGGGAGGAGTATCAGCGCCGGCGCATGGCATTGAAGGATGCCCTCGCTCGAAACGCCTCCGCGCAGGAGACCTGTCAGGTCTTCGGCGCCCTCGGGACCTGGTTCCTCGCGTACCAGAATCTCGACGGGGCGGAGGCGGCGCTCCAGAACGCGGTGACGGCATGTCCGGCCGAAGTCCGTTGGCACTACTACCTCGGACATGTACGTCGCACGAAGAAGGACGTGAAAGGGGCCGCCAAGGAGCTGCAGGCCGTCGTCGATGTCAACCCCGGCGACGTTGCCGCGACCTGTTGGCTAGCGGAGCTCCGGCGCACCGACGGCGAGCTCGACGACGCCGAGCAGCTCTTCCAGCGCGCCCTGGCGAGGGACGGACGGTGCGTGTTCGCTCTTCTTGGGCTCGGGAAGGTGGCGCTCGCCCGTCATGATGCTCCGCTTGCCATCGAGCGGCTCGAGGCCGCGCTGCGCATGCAGCCTGGGGCTTCGGAGATCGCCTATCAGCTCGGGCTCGCCTACCGCGCGTCCGGCGATCTCGCCAGAGCGGAGCCGTTGCTCGCCAAGGGGCAGGGAAAGGCCTCCGATCGATCGTCGGTGGCGCTCGACGATCCGCTTCTGAGGGAGCTCGAGTCTCTGCGGAAGGACCAGCGTTACTACACGACCAAGGGATTGAAGGCGCTGAGGGCGGAACGGATCGACGAGGCCATCGAGCTTCTGCGCAAGGCGGTCGATGCGTCGGACGGTCGGATCGCGAGCCGGCTCAACCTGGCCAGGGCATTGATGATGAAGGGGGACGCGGATGCAGCGATCGCGGAGCTGGATCGAGCTCTGCAGTCCGAGCCGAATAACGCCGCTGCCCTCTTCAGCATGGGCGTCGCCAAGAATATGAAGGGGGAGATGAGCGCGGCGGAGGCCCAGTTCCGCGAGGCCCTGGCGGTCGACCCTGGGTATGCGGAGGCGCATCAGAACCTCGCGAACATCCTCCTACAAACCGGGAGGTCCGACGAGGCGTCCGTCCACTTTGCCAGGACGGTCGAGCTCGAGCCTGGAAACGAAGATGCGCGATACGGTCGAGCTCTCGCGTTGATCATCGCCGGAAGGATCGAGGAGGTGCGGGCGTTGCTCGAGGACGACGTGAAGGCGATGCCGCAGAGCGCAAACCTGAAGACCGTGCTCTCGCGAGTCTTGTCGACTTCCGACCTGGGCACGGAGCCCGACCGCCGGCGGGCACTGGAGCTCGCGCAAGACGCCTACGCGCGGCACGCGGGACTGGCCGAAGCAGAGTCGGTCGCAATGGCGCTTGCTCGGCTACGGGAGTTCGGCAAGGCGGTTGACTGGCAACAGGCATGCGCGAACGCGGTCAACGCGGACGCGTCGCAGTTCCCGCTACCATGGGTGGAACAACGCATGACGTCGTATCGAAAGCACGTCAGCCCAGGCCGGGTCTTTGCCGACTCCGAGCGGCCGACCCGCATCCTGGTGGCCCCACCAGGGAGTTAGCGCTCCATAATATATGATGCCCGGCGGTCACGGGGCGCGCTGCCTCCGGACCGATCGCTTATCGCGGCTTCCGCGTGATCAGCTTGGCGTCTAGAAGGGGGTCCCCTTGAGGAGAATCTCAACCATCGTTACCGGTTTCTCGATCCTGATCGCTCTGCCCTGCCTCCAAGCCGCGGAACCGCGTCAGGCCGAGCTCCGTTTTGCGGGAACGATCACAAGAGTCGTGACGAACACCACCGATGCGAAGATTGTGAAGGGGATCGCCGTCAAGGACGACCAGGGGGTGATGCACGCCGCGCCGATCGATGGGGCGACCAAGGTCCTCGACAAGGACGGTAAAGCGATCGCGGCAACGGGCCTGGTCATGGGTGCCAAGGTAGCGGTCGAGCTGTTCCGCCAGGACGACCCCAACGCCAAGGGATCCGCGGCGGGTCGCGTCGTCGCTACGGTCATCCAGCTGAAGTAGCCCGCACGCTAGCCTCGAGCTGGCGGCGGAACGGTGACCAGCAACGGTTCCTCGGCCACCGCAAACGGAGCCGGGGCCGCGCGATGGGACCGGTAGTTCGCGAGCCGATCTTGAACCCAGGCCGCGCGCTCGCCGTCGCCTACGACCGCGACGCAGGCCTCCTGCCACGCGATGGCGCGGGCGAAGTCACCCGACGCCGCCAGCGCCATCGCTACCGTCTCCGCCTCGTTCAGGGTCGGGCTTGCGTCGTAGCCTCGCATCGCGAGCTCCACCGCCCGTTGCGGATCCCGGTCCTCCGCAACGGGTGACGTCGCGTAGACCCTAGAGAGAAGGGACAGGAGCTGCGGCGGCCCGCCACCTGCCGCCACCGCGTGTTCGAGAAGATCCCGGACCTCCGTGAAGTGCCCGAGGTGGATCAGGGACTCCGCGCGGAAGTACTCCGCGTTGGCGTGCCCCGGTTCGATCGCAAGCACCTCGGAGTAATGCGACAGCGCTTCATCGAACCGCGCCTGGTGCCGGAGGAGGTTCGCAAGGTTGTAGTGCGCCTCGAGGTACTTCGGGTTCAGGGCGAGCGCCGATCGGTAATGCTCTTCGGACGTCGCCGGGTCGGCGGCCGTCGCGATGGCGATCGCGAAGTGCGCGGTTGCGCTTCGTGGGTCCGCCCTCAGCGCGTCCTCGAACTGCGCGATTGCCTCGGACGTTCTGCCCGCCTGCATCAAGGCGAGTCCGAGGTTCAGTCGATCCTCGGCGGTCCCGCCGGAGATCGAGACGGCGCGCCGGAACAGGTCGATGGCGACCGCGAAGTCGCCCCTAGCGAGCGCATCGCGGCCTTGGGTGGAATAACGGGTTGCGTCCTGGCGAACCGCGTCGAGCTCTTCCATGAACGGGTCCGAGCTTGCGATTTCGACGCGGTCCACGTTGTCGACCTGGCCCTTCGCGAGCTCCTGCTCGGCGCGGTCGCGATCGCCCAGGGCACGGTACGCCATGCCAAGGGCATAGTGAATCTCGGTGCCGCTCGGTTGCGCCACGGCCGCCACGGAGAGATAGGAGATCGCTTCTGCTGCGTGTCCCTCCGCGAGCGCCATCTTGCCCAGCCCGAGCAAGGCGCGCACGTTCCTCGGGCTCTCCGTCACGATGCGTTCGAACGCCGCACGCGCCTCGACCGTCCGTCCCTCGGCTAGGGCAATCTCCGCGAGCCACGTACGCGTCGGTACGTCGCCCGGTCGGAGCTTCAGGACGCGGATGAAGCAAGCGCGGGCGGTCGCGAGGTCCTTCCCTCTCAGCACGTGACCCTGGAAGTAGGGCCAGCGAGGGTTGCTCGGATCGAGGGTCTCCGCGTTCCGATAGCAGATCGTGGCCGCATCGGGAAAGTCGTAGACCTGGTGCCACATCCCGAGAGCACCGTACGCGTCGCCGAGCTTTTCCCCACCCGCGTGCTCGGCAACGAGCTGGTCGAGCCTGGATCGACGTTCGCGGTACTGGTCGCGGGGCCCCGGCTGGAGCGTATCGAGACCCGGTGGGTCCGGTACCGGGCTGACGCGCGACGACGTGCGGCAACCAGCTCCGACGAGCGTTGCGAGCGATGCCGCGATGAGGGCTCTGTTGAGTCGCATCGACGTTAGGTCAACGTTCCGCCGGTTTCCCCGCGCCTTCGATGATCGTGACATATCGGTCGACTCCGGGAGCGTCGAAGCGCTCGGTAGCCCCGCTCGGCCAAGTCACCTCGAGCCGGTCGATCGCGGAGTCGGTGCCGAGCCCGACGATGACACGTGGGTCGTTCACAGAGCAGTAGCTTGCGACGGAGTGGGATCGCCTTGCGAGCGTCGGACCGCGCGGCCGGAAGACCTTGACCAGCGCGCCCGTACGCAGCCATGCCGGCGAGCGTCCCTGGAAGGACATTCCGAGCCAGTGGTGCGCGAGCCCCCGTACCTCGAGGCGGTTCTCGAGGAGCCGGGCCCGGCCGTTGTTGTTCGTCACGACCACGTCCGTGTCGCCGTCGTTGTCGACGTCGCCGAACGCCGCGCCGCGCCCGACTTCCGACAAGGTGAAGGCTGCGCCCGTGCTTTCGCTCACCTCGGCGAACGTGCCGTCTCCGCGGTTGTGGAAGAGCTGCTTGCGTTGGCGCAGAGGGAAAGGATCGCCCGCGAGCGCCTGGGCTTCGATCGTCTTGACGGCGCCGTTGACGGTCAGGACATCGAGCCAGCCGTCGTTGTCGTAGTCGAGCATCGACGCGCCGAATCCGGTGCGCTCCAGGCTCGGCGCCGCGAGGCCGGTGGCACCGCGTTCGTCGGCGAACATGCCCCTACCGAGGTTCCGGTAGAGCACGTTGGACTCGCCGTCGAGGTTCGCGATGAAGATGTCTTCGTCGCCGTCGTTGTCGATGTCGCCGGCGTCCACCCCCATGCTCGCCTCCGCCGAGCCGCTCATCGCGACGGCGAGACCGCGGATCAGCGCCTCGTCCTTGAAAGTGCCGTCCCTCGCGTTGATCCAGGCGAAGTTGGGCTTGCCGTCGTTGGCAACGTAGACGTCGACCCAGCCGTCGCCGTCGAGATCCGTGCAGATCACTCCGAGCCCGGGGCCGCGTTTCGCGCTGATCCCGGACCTCGCCGACGCGTCCTCGAACACGCCCGCGCCGGTGTTCCGGAAGAGGCGATCCGGTTCGCCCTCGTAGGCGCTCGGGCCGCAGTAGTCGGGACGGCCGACGGGGCTCCGGCACGGCTTGGCGCTTTCGAGATGGAAGTTGACGTAGTTCACGACGTAGAGATCGAGGAGCCCGTCGCGGTCGTAGTCGAGGAACGCCGCCGACGTCGACCAGCGTTGGTCGTCCGTCCCGCTCGGCACCGTGACGTCGGTGAACGTGCCGTCGCCGCCGTTTCGCCACATCTGGTTGTGTCCGAAACAGGTGAGATAGAGGTCGGGGTCGCCGTCGTTGTCGATGTCGCCGACGGCGGACCCCATGCCGTAACCCAAGGCGACGATCCGGCTCGCCACGGTGACGTCGACGAAGCTCATCGTGCGGGTCCCGTCGGCGGAGACCGCGAGGTCGTTGCGGAAGAGGCGACCGCCGCGCTGGCTCGACGGTGCCTCGGCCGCGCTCTTCTTGGGATCGAGGGTGTGGCCCTGAGGAATGAAGACGTCGAGATCTCCGTCCCCGTCGTAATCGAACAGCGCCGGGCCGGGGCCCACCACCTCGCAGAAGTAGTGCTCGCCGGTCATCCCGTTCTGGTGAACGAAGTCGAGCCCCGACCGTTGCGCGACGTCGACGAACCAGTCGCCCTTCCCCGGAGTCGCCTGCGGCGTGGTCTTGTCGCCGCACGAGGCTGCGCCCACCGCGCCGACGAAGAGGCACGCGGTGCGCGCGTTCATCGCAGGGGCGCGCCCTGACCTTCGAGGAGCGTCACGTACCGATCGACCGCGGGGATCGCGAATGACTCGTTCCGCCCGTCGGGCCATGCGATCTCCGCCCGCTCGATCACGGGGTCCTGTCCGAGGCCGAAGACGACTCGGGGATCGTTCGAGGAGCAATAGCTCGCGGCGGGTCGGGACCGGCGCACGAGCAGCGGCCTGCTGCCTCGAACGATGGTGACGAAGGTGCCCGGTTGATCGCGCGGCGGCTTGCCGCCCTTCAACGAGATCCCGACCCAGTGGTTCTGGAGGCCGCGCTTCTCGAGCTGGTTCACGAGCAGGCGAGCTCGCCCGTTGTTGTTGGCGAGGAGCACGTCGATGTCTCCATCGTTGTCGACGTCCCCGAACGCCGCCCCGCGGCCCACCTCCGACAAGGAGAACACGGCACCAGCATCCGCCGAGACTTCCTCGAAGCGTGCGTTGCCGCGGTTGTGGAAGAGCTGCTTTGTCTCGTGCAGGGGGAAGGGATCACCGGCCGCGGCCTCGGCCGCTATCGTCTTGACCGCTCCGTTCACCGTGAGGATGTCGAGCCAGCCGTCGTTGTCGAAGTCGAACATCACCGCACCGAAGCCGGTGTGCTGAGCGCTCGGGCCCGCAAGGCCGGTCGCTTGACGATCGTCCTCGAAGAGCCCCGCGCCGTCGTTCCGGTAGAGCACGTTCGTCTCGTTCACCAGGTCCGTGATGAAGATGTCCTCGTCTCCGTCCGCGTCGACGTCGCCGACGTCGATGCCCATGCTTGCTTCGGGGGCCCCCGAGGCGGACACGGCCGTGCCGGCGATCAGAGCCCGGTTCTTGAAGGTCCCGTCGCGCTGGTTCGTCCAGAAGATGTTGGGCTTGCCGTCGTTGGTGACGTAGACGTCGATCCAGCCGTCGCCATCGAGGTCGGCGCAGACGATCCCAAGGCCGGGTCCAGGCTGCGCGAGGATCCCGGCCTTCCCGGAGGCGTCCTCGAACGTTCCCGTGCCTAGGTTGTGGAAGAGGCGATGGGTCTCGCCGGCGTAAGAGTCCGGTCCGCAGTACTCCGATCGCCCCCCGGGTCCGGTGCAGGGTCTGTGGTTCTCGATCCTGAAGTTCACGTAGTTGACGACGTAGAGGTCGAGCCAGCCGTCTCGGTCGTAGTCGAAGAACGCGGCCGACGTCGACCAGCGCGCATCGTCGGTTCCCGTGGCGCTGGTGACGTCGGCGAACGTCCCGTCGCCCTCGTTGCGCCACATCTGGTTATGTCCGAAGCTTGTCAGGTAAAGATCGACATCGCCGTCGTTGTCGATGTCGCCGGCGGCGACTCCCATGCCATACCCTCCCGCGTCGATGCGCGATGCCGCGGTCACGTCGGTGAAGCGCATCGTGCGGTGCCCGTCATCTCCGATCTCGGTGTCATTGCGGAAGAGCCGTCCGCGCGAGGCCCGCGCGCCGTCGCCCTTTCTCGGATCGAGCATGTGGCCCTGCGGGATGAACGCGTCGAGGTCACCGTCGCCGTCGAGGTCGAAGAGCGCGACGCCGGGTCCGACGATCTCGCAGAAGTAGCGTTCGCCTGACATGCCGTTCTCATGGACGAAGTCGAGCCCGGACGCTTGCGCTTCGTCTACGAACCATGCGATCTCGCGAGCGGCTTGCGTCGACGCTGGGGGAACCGGCGTCTCGTGATCGCAACCTATCGTCGCCAGCAACGCGACCGCTCCGACGACGACATGGGTGCTGGGAGACCCACCGAGAGCCGAGAGACGGACGGGCTCGAGGGCACGACGCATGAACGCCGTGGCGGAGGATAACACGGAGAGTTTGCTTCTTTTTTTCTTGTGTCTCGTTTCTCGATGGCCTAGACTCGCGCCTTCCTTTCTCATAAAAGACACGATTACTCGGGAAACTTGCGACCTTTTTTCCGCGCCGCAACGCCAAGAGAGACCTCTCGATCGCACGACGATTTCGGGTCGGCCCTGCCACGTTCGCGAGGCATCTCAAGCCTCGTGTGGGTCGGCCCGCTCCGCGATCTCGTTTCGGGTTGCGGGCACGTCGCAAAGGAACTTGCCCACGGCTTCGTCCATCTCGCACACGCGTCCGCGGGACGCGAGCGTTCGTTCCGGCCCATAGAGGAATCCAGAACAGGGTTCGAGGGGAACTAGCATGAGTCACGGATCCAACAGCGCCAAGAGGACGTCATCCGGTCGTTTCGCGAGCACGCTCGTCCTGCTCTCGATGATGGTGTTTACGGCGCGTGAAGGATTCGCTCAAAAACCCAAGCCCGAAGTGTCTCCATCCGGCGCACCATCCGGCGCAAAGAAGGCGGGGATCAAGCGTCCCGCGATGGCCTTGTCGGGAACGTTCGGCAAGGTCGGCATCCTCGACGGTGGTCCCGTGGCCATCCGGCGCGATGGCTCGTGGAAGCTGTCCAGCGCTGCAGATGGCGCGAAGCGGGTGACGGCTTCCGCCACCCCCCATGGAAAGCAGGGCGCCATCAGCGCCGTCGAGCTCTATCAGCCGCCCAACGGTGTGAACGCCTACACGTCCGACGCGGAGTGCGATAACTGCGGCTTCCAGGGTCAGTCGATCGCCGAGAACTTCGTCGTCAGCACGGGTGGGGCCGGATATACGGCAAGCGCCGTCACGGTGTGGGGCATCTTCGCGTTTGGCAACTTGCCGACCTCGGCGGATTCGTTCACCGTCATCTTCCATCAAGATGCCGGTGGAGTCCCGGGCGCCAACGTCTGCAGCTTCGGTCCGCTCGCCGGAACGAGGACCGCGACGGGAAACACCGTCGTCGGTTTTGACGAGTACCAGCACGTCATCAACCTCCCGGGTGGATGCACGCTCCCGGATGGAACCTACTGGGTCGAGGTCTTCAACGACACCAGCGTCGACCCGCTGAACGCCGACGACTGGTACTGGGAGACGGGAACCCAGGATCCCGTTCACGGCCTCCAGTTCTTCGCGTACGACTTCCAGACCCCAGGCGCTAGCTGGAACAACTCCAACCCGACCGACGATGCGCTGGCCGTCCAGATCGACAGCCTCGGGGCATCCTCGAGCTGCGGGCCGGTAACGTTCTTCTCGGAGTCCTTCGCGCAGGGTCTTGGAGCGATGGCTGCGATCGACGTCTGCGGAGGCGGCGGCCAGTGGTACCAGGAGACGATCTGCGGCGCCAACGCGGCGCCTGGCCACACCGGACCGGGTGCGGCGCGATTCGGAGTCCCCGGAAACTGCGGGATCTTCTCGTTTGTCCAGACGCAGGACTACCTCCAGAGTCCGGTCGTGAACGTCGCCGCGGCCGGCGGATCCGTCCGCCTCGACTTCAACTACTCCCTGGCCTACAACTTCCCCTCCTCGAGCTGGGCGAACCGAGCGCGCGTCGAGGTCATCGCGGACGGCGGGCCTGCGAGCGTCATCGCCGATAGTGGTGGGGCCGGCTTCAACTGTGGCCCGCCAGGCAGCGTTGGGCTGAACAACCTCGTCAATGGTGCGGGATGGCAGCCCGGTTCCTTCACCGTGGCGGCGACCAGCACTCTCCAGGTCAGGTTCGTCGGAGAAGCCGCGTCGACTTCGTTCATCGATCAAGGCGAGGGCTTCTTCATCGACGACGTCCTCATCAGCGCGGGCATTGACGTCCTGCCGCCGACGCTCCCGCCAGCCTTCGCCGGCACGCCCTACAGCGTGACGCTGACCGCGGTGGGCGGGACCGCGCCCTACACGTTCACCATCGTCGGCGCTTTGCCCCCTGGCCTCACGAGCGCGCCGCTCGGCCCCAACCAGCTCGTCATCTCAGGCACGCCGACAGCCACCGGGAGCTTCTCGTTCGACGTCACCGCGACGGATGCCAGCGGCGCGTGCGGCACGCGGAGCTACACCATCATCGTTGGCTGCGGGGCAGTGACGCTCTCGCCGGCGACCCTCCCTCTGGCGATCGTCGGGGTGCCCTACAGCGTGACCATCACCGCCTCCGGTGGACTGCCGCCGTACACATTCGTCGTGACCGGTGCGCTGCCGCCGGGGCTCGTCGCGACGCCTGCTCCGCCGGATCAGCTCATCATCTCGGGTGTCCCGACGACTAGCGGGTCGTACCCCTTCACCGTGGACGTCACCGACGCGAACGGGTGCCCGGGAACCCAGAATTACACGATCGCCGCGATCGACGGCTGCACGCCGGTGCAGATCTACGGAGAGGCCTTCCCCGCGACCCTCGGATCGACGAGCCCGACGAACGTTTGCGGCGCGGGTGGCCAGTGGTACCAGGAGACGATCTGCGGAGCCAATGGGGCTCCTGGACACTCCGGACCGGGTGCCGCGCGATTCGGCACTCCGGGGAACTGCGGGGCGTTCTCTCCGGGTGGGATCACTCAGGACTATCTCACCACGCCCGTGGTGAACGTCACCGGTGCCGGTGGCTCGGTCCGCCTCGACTTCAACTATTCGCTGGCGTACAACAACCCGGCGCCGTCCTGGAGCAACCGAGCGCGCGTCGAGGTCATCGTTGATGGCGGCGCCCCGGCCGTCATCGCCGACAACGGCGGAGCCGGCTTCAACTGCACCGGGCCCGGAAACGTCGGGATCAACAACCTCGCGAACTTCGCAGGATGGCAGCCCAGCACCTTCACGATTGCCGCGACCAACTCGCTCCAGGTCAGGTTCGTTGGCGAAGCCTCCAGCGCTTCTTTTGTGAACTCGGGAGAAGGCTTCTTCGTGGACGATATCGCCATCTCCACGCTCGGCCTCTCCCTGTCACCCGCGGTGCTGCCGGGCGGTAATGTGGGCGTTCCGTATAGTCAGACAATAACCGCGTCGGGCGGTGTGGCGCCGTACGCCTTCACGGTGACCGGGGCGCTGCCTCCGGGGCTGGTGGCCACGCAGATCGCGCCTGACCAGTTGCTGATCTCCGGGACGCCCACGGCGACCGGCACGTTCACGTTCGACGTGACGGCGACGGACGCCAACGGCTGCGTGGTCACGCTGACGTACAGCATCACGATCGGCCCGTGCGCGGCCACGACGACGATCGACTTCCAGCAGGACGTGGCCGGTGCGGTGCCGAACGGGTTCACGAGCGTGGATTCGTCGATCGTTCACTTCACGGACACGTTGAACGCGGACCTGTTCGTTGCGGACTTCAGTCCGCAGTCGATCGCACAGGGTCTTGCGGCGTTCGCGGACGATCCGAGCCAGATCCAGATCGACTTCGACCAGCGCGTGACGGACCTGAGCATCGACTTCGGCAACGACGATGCTTGCTGCTCGAACCCGGGCGACGTGGCGCTGTTGACGGTCTTCGACGGCGCGACGCAGGTGGGACAAGCGTCGGTGGTGATGAACCGGGACGACGTGATGAACCAGACGGTGAGCATCACGGTGCCGGGCGGTTTCACGCAGGCGTTCTTTGCGTACGCGGACCCGACGGGTAACCCGATCAACCTGATCGAGGTGATCGACAACGTGACGTTCACGACGTCGTGCTGCCCGGCGATCACGCTTTCGCCGGCGACGCTGCCCAACGGCAACGTGGGATCGCCGTATAGCCAGACGATCACGGCGTCCGGTGGTGTGGCTCCCTACACCTTCACGGTGGTGGGCGCGCTGCCTCCGGGCCTGACGGCGACGCAGATCGCGGCGGACCAGCTACAGATCTCCGGGACGCCGACGGCGACCGGCACGTTCACGTTCGACGTGACGGCGACGGACGCGAACGGGTGCCTGGTGACGGTGACCTACAGCATCACGATCGACCCGTGCGTGCCGTTCACGACGACGATCGACTTCGAGCAGGACGCGGCCGGTGCGGTGCCGAACGGGTTCACGAGCGTGGATTCGTCGATCGTGCACTTCACGGACACGTTGAATGCAGACCTCCAGGTGGGAGACTTCTCGCCGCAGACGATCGGTCAGGGCTTGGTAGCGTTCTTCGACGATGCAGGCCAGGTCCAGATTGACTTCGACCAGCGCGTGACGGATCTGTCGATGGACTTCGGCAACGACGATCCGAACTTCACCAACCCCGGAGACGTGGGGTTGTTGACGGTGTTCGACGGTGCGACGCAGGTGGGCCAGGTGTTCGTGGCGATGAACCGCGACGATGTGATGAACCAGACGGTGAGCATCACGGTACCTGGCGGGTTCACGCAGGCGTTCTTCGTGTACGCGGACAGCGCGCTGAACCCGATCAGCCTGATCGAGGTGATCGACAACGTGACGTTCACGACGTCGTGCTGCCCGGCGATCACGGTGTCGCCGGCGACGCTGCCGAACGGGACGGTGGGAGTGCCGTACAGCCAGACGGTGACAGCATCGGGCGGCGTGGCGCCGTACACGTTCGTGGTGACCGGGGCGCTGCCTCCGGGCCTCGTGGCGACGCAGATCGCGCCTGACCAGCTGCAGATCTCAGGGACTCCGACGACGGCCGGGACGTTCAACTTCGACGTGACGGCGACAGACGCGAACGGCTGCGCCGGCACGACGAGCTACACGGTGACCATCGGTTGCCCGACGATCACGCTGTCGCCGGGAAGCCCGCTGCCTGGCGGAGTGATCGGGACGCCCTACAGCGTCACGATCACCGCTTCGGGTGGAACCGCGCCTTACACCTTCGTGACGACGGCGCTTCCGCCGGGGTTGATCGCGACGCAGATCGCGCCGGACCAGCTCCAGATCTCGGGCACGCCGACCACGGCCGGGACGTTCAACTTCGATGTGACGGCGACGGACGCCAACGGCTGCGTCGGTACGCAGAACTACGACCTGACCATCGCGACGTGCTTGCGGCGGGTCGCGGTCTACGGCGCGCCTGGAGTTCCGGCCTGGAACACGGAGGTCCAGCAGAAGCTCGTCGCCACCGGACAGTTCTCGCAGGTGGACGCGTTCCTGGTGAACGGTGGTAACGGGACGCCGACCCTGGCACAGCTCCAGGCATACGACGCGGTGTTCGTGTACTCGGACACCTTCTTCGATGACACGAACGCCATGGGTGACGTCCTTGCCGACTACATGGACGCGGGTGGCGGCGTCGTGGTTGCGACCTTCGCGTTCTGGGATCCGAACCAGGCCCAGCTCGGGCTCGGCGGTCGCTACTCGACCGGTGGGTATAGCCCGTTCACCCAGGCGCAGCAGGCTTCGCCTGGCGGGCTCACTCTCGTGCCCCTGTTCCCGGGTCACCCGATCCTCCAGGGCGTGACGTCGTTCAACGGCGGGACGAGCAGCTACCACAACAGCCCGATCGCGTTCAGCGCGGGTGTGAACCAGGTCGCGAACTGGTCGAACGGCCAGCCGCTGATCGCGGAGTTCACGCCGACGTCTGGACCGAGCGTCGGTCTGAACTTCTATCCGCCGTCCACCGATTCCCGCGGCGACTTCTGGGATGCCACGACGGACGGAGCGCTCCTCATGGCGAACGCCCTCACGTTCGCCGCGCGGTTCGCGCCGTGCTGCCCGACCATCACACTCTCGCCGGCCAGCCCGCTTCCGGGCGGTGCGCTCGGGACGCCCTACAGCGTCACCATCACCGCTTCGGGTGGCGTGGCGCCCTACACGTTCACGACGACGGCGCTGCCGCCGGGCCTCGTGGCCACGCAGATCGCCCCGGATCAACTCCAGATCGCCGGGACGCCAACCGCCGCTGGAACGTTCAACTTCGACGTCACGGCGACGGATGCCAACGGCTGCTCCGGCACGCAGAACTACGACCTGACGATCGCGCTCTGCGGGAACATCACGGTGTTGCCCGCGACGCTGCCCGATGGCGTGTTCAGCGTTCCGTACAGCCAGTTCATCACCGCCGTCGGTGGTACGCCGCCGTACACCTTCGCGGTGACGGCGGGCGTGCTGCCGCCGGGTCTCTCGCTGACGCCTGGCGGGCTCCTCTCGGGCACGCCGACGCTCGCGGGCACCTACACCTTCGACATCACGGCCACGGACGCCAACGGCTGCACGGGCGTCCAGTCGTACACCCTGATCATCCGGCCGATCGCCTGCGGGCCCATCACGGTCTCGCCGTCGAGCCTGCCGAACGCCAACGTGGGTGTGCCGTACACGCAGATCATCACCGCGTCGGGCGGGGCCGCTCCGTACACGTTTGCGGTCACGGCGGGCGCGTTGCCACCGGGCCTCACGCTGACGGCCGGCGGTCTGCTCTCCGGTACGCCGACGACGTCCGGGACGTTCAACTTCACCATCACCGCGACCGACACCAACACGCCGGCCTGCACCGGGAGCCTTGCCTACACGCTCGTGGTCGATTGCCCCGCAATCACCATCATCCCGGCGGCCCTGGTCAGCGGTACGGTTGGAACGCCGTACAGCCAGCTCATCACGGCGGGCGGCGGGACGGCTCCCTACACGTTCGCGGTGACGGCGGGCGCGTTGCCGCCGGGTCTGACCCTCTCGCCGACCGGTCTGCTCTCGGGCACTCCGACGACGGCAGGAACGTTCAACTTCGACGTGACGGCCACGGATGCATTCGGCTGCACGGGTACCAGGTCGTAC
Source organism: Acidobacteriota bacterium (assembly GCA_046331505.1). GTDB lineage: Bacteria > Acidobacteriota > Vicinamibacteria > JAXLQT01 > JAXLQT01 > JAXLQT01. The sequence continues at coordinate 21,583 of JAXLQT010000016.1, read as the reverse complement.
TCGCTGACGATCAACCCGTTCACGTGTAATCCGATCACCCTGTCGCCGGCGGTTCTACCCAACGCGACGCTCAACGTGGCGTACAGCCAGGTCATCAGTGCCGCGGGTGGCACGGCACCCTACACGTTCGCCGTGACGGTGGGCGGTCTGCCGCCAGGACTGACGCTCGCGCCCAACGGGCTCCTGTCGGGCATTCCGACGACGAACGGGACCTTCAACTTCACGGTGACCGCGACGGACGCGAACGGCTGCCAGGGAAGCCAGGCCTACACCATCGTGGTGAGCTGCCCGACGATCAACATCGCACCGGCGGCTCTCCCGGCGGGGACGGTCAACACGCCCTACAGCCAGCTCATCAGCGCGGGCGGAGGGACGGGTCCGTACACGTTCGCCGTGACGGCCGGCGCTCTGCCTCCGGGTATCACGCTCTCGGTGGGCGGCCTCCTGTCGGGCACCCCGACGGCGGCAGGCACGTTCAACTTCGACGTGACCGCCACCGACGTGACCGGCTGCACGGGAGTCCGCTCCTACACGCTGGTCATCAACGCGGTCACCTGCAACCCGATCACGCTATCGCCGCCGGCTCTGCCGAACGGCATCGTGAACGTGGCATACACGCAGGTGATCTCGGCTTCGGGCGGAACGCCGCCGTACGCCTTCACGGTGACGGCGGGCGCGCTGCCTCCGGGCATCACGCTGTTCCTGAACGGCCTCCTGACCGGGACGCCTACCGTGACCGGAACGTTCAACTTCACGGTGACGGCGACGGATGCCAACAACTGCACCGGGACTCAGGCGTACACGATCATCATCGGGTGCCCGGCGATCACCATCAATCCGGGCGCGCTGCCGAGCGGTACGGTCAACTCTCCGTACAGCCAGGTCCTGAGCGCTGGCGGTGGCACCGGTCCGTACACCTTCTCGGTGACGGCTGGCGCGCTGCCTCCGGGCCTGACGTTGTCGACGGCCGGCCTCATCAGCGGCACGCCGACGACTGCGGGGACGTTCAACTTCGACGTGACGGCGACGGACGTGACGGGTTGCACGGGTGTGCGGTCGTACTCGCTCACCATCAACCCGATCACCTGCGGCACCATCACGCTCTCGCCCGCGAGCCTGCCCAACGGCGTCATCAACGTGGCCTACAACCAGGTGGTGACTGCCGGCGGCGGCACGGCTCCCTACACGTTCACGGTGACGGCAGGCGCGCTGCCGACGGGCTTGACGCTGTTCCTCAACGGTCAGATCAGCGGCATCCCGACGACGGCGGGCACGTTCAACTTCACCATCACGGCGACGGACGTGAACGGCTGCCAGGGTAGCCAGGCCTACACGGTGATCATCGCCTGCGGGACGATCACGGTGTCGCCGGCGGCACTCCAGAACGGCACGGTCGGCGTGCCCTACACGGACGTCGTCAGCGCCGGTGGCGGCACGCCGCCGTACACCTTCGCGGTGACGGCGGGCGCGGTGCCCCCGGGCCTGACCCTCGCCCCGAGCGGAGTTCTCTCGGGCGTTCCGACGACGGCGGGAACGTACAACTTCGACGTGACGGCGACGGACGCGACGGGTTGCACGGGGACGGCCTCGTACACCGTCGTCATCAACCCGATCACTTGCGGGACCATCACGCTGAACCCGGCGGCACTTCCGAACGGGACGATCGGCATCGCCTACGCGCAGCTCATCAGCGCCTCGGGCGGCACGGCGCCGTACACCTTCACGGTGACGGCCGGCGCGCTGCCTCCGGGCCTGACGCTCGGCGCGGGCGGGCTGCTCTCGGGCATCCCGACGACGGCCGGGACGTTCAACTTCACCGTGACGGCGACGGATGCCAACGGCTGCACCGGTACGCAGGCGTACACCATCGTCATCGCCTGCGGCACCATCACGCTGTTGCCGGCGGCGCTGCCGAACGGCACCGTGAACACGTTCTACAGCCAGGTCATCACGGCGGGTGGCGGGACGTCTCCCTCCACGTTCGCGGTGACGGCGGGCGCACTGCCTCCGGGTCTCGGTCTCTCGAGCGCCGGCTTGCTGTCCGGCACTCCGACGACGGCGGGGACATTCAACTTCGACGTGACGGCGACCGACGCGACGGGTTGCACCGGAACGCAGTCCTACACGCTGGTGATCGACCCGATCAACTGCCCGGCGATCACGCTGAATCCGGCGGCCCTGCCGGCGGCGACCCTGAACGTTCCTTACGTGCAGGCGATCACGGCCTCCGGCGGCACGGCGCCCTACACCTTCGCGGTGACGGCGGGCGCGCTGCCTCCGGGCCTGGTGCTGGCGCCGAACGGGCTCCTGTCCGGGACGCCGACGACGAACGGGACGTTCAACTTCGACGTGACGGCCACGGACGTGAATGGCTGCACCGGAGTGATCTCCTACACGCTGGACGTGAACTGCGCGGGTATCACCGTCCTGCCGGCGGCGTTGCCGGCGGGTACGGTCGGTACGCCGTACAGCCAGATCATCACCGCTGGCGGCGGCACGCCGCCGTACACGTTCGCCGTGACGGCGGGCGCGCTGCCTGCGGGTCTGACGTTGTCGCCGGTCGGTCTCCTCTCGGGCACTCCGACGACGGCAGGGACGTTCAACTTCACGGTCACGGCCACGGATGCGACTGGCTGCACTGGAAGCCAGGCGTACACGCTCGTGATCAATCCGACGAACTGCGGAGCGATAACGGTGTCGCCTGCCACGGTGCCTGATGGCGTGGTGGGTTACCCGTACGTCCAGGGTCTTGCCGCGAACGGTGGTACGGCGCCCTACGTGTTCACGATCACTGCCGGCGCACTGCCGCCGGGCTTGACGCTGAGCACCGCCGGCCTCCTCGCGGGAACGCCGACCACCATCGGGGTGTACACGTTCACCGTGACCGCCACGGACCTGAATGGCTGCGCGGGCGCGCAGAGCTACACGATGAAGATCCGCTACGCCGTCGATTACGTCCTCGGCCAAGGTGACGGCTTGCCGAATCTGAACCGGGTGCGTGTCTACACGGGCGGCGGTGTACCGACAGGCGTGGACTTCCTCGCGTACGTGTCTGGACAGTGGGGCGTCAACGTCGGCTCGGGCGACATCAACGGCGGGATCATCGGCGAGATCCTGACTGGGCCAGGTCCGGGACCGGTGTTTGGCCCGCAGGTGCGCGCGTTCCAGAACGACGGAACTCCGATCAACAAGGTCAACTACTACGCATATGCGACCTTGCGGTACGGGGTGAACGTCGACCGGGCGGAGCTCGACGGAGATGGGTTCGACGAGATCCTGACCGGTGCCGGCCCGGGCGCTGCTTTCGGTCCGCACGTTCGCGGATGGAACTTCGACAACAACGTGGTGTCGGCGATGGCCAAGGTCAGCTTCTTCGCCTACGGGACGCTGAAGTACGGCGTCAACGTCAGCAGCGCGGACCTCGACGCCGATGGGTACGGCGAGATGCTGACCGGTCCGGGACCGGGCATCGCGTTCCCGCCGCAGGTGAAGGGGTGGAACTACGACAACACGACCGTGACCGCGATGTCGAAGGTCAACTTCAACGCCTTCACCACCACGCAGTACGGAGCGACGGTGGCCGGCGGCGATGTGGACGGCGACGGATTCGGAGAAATCACGGCGAGCCAGGGCCCAGGCCCATCGCTTGCCTCGCAGTTCCGCGGCTTCAACTACGATAACGCGACCGTGGCCGCGCTGCCTGGGTACAACATCACGCCCTTCGTGACGTTCTTCGGAGGTCGGATCGGTCAGGGCGACGTGACGCTTGACGATGCCTCCGATCTGATCGCCGGAGCCGGTCCGGACGCTCTCGCCGACTCAACGGTGAAGTCGTTCAGCTACAACGGCGCCGCGCTCACGCCAGTCCTGGGTTCGGGCTTCATACCGTTCGGTACGGCCACCTACGGTGTGAACGTGGCCGGCGGCACGCTTTCCTACTAACCTGGTTCCTGGCGAGGCCCTTAACCAGGGCCTCGCCGTAGTCTTCGTGGTTCCTATAAGACAAGGGGGTTCGCTCAAGTGAAAAGGCTCGCAGTCGCGTCCGTAGTGCTGTCATTCCTCGTCGTTGCGCCTTGTCTGGCCGGTCAACCGGCAGCCAAGACCACCATCGATGGCTCCATTGCCTCCATGCCTCAGAAGGGCGTTCTGACCGTCAACGACGCCGCTGGCGCATCTCACACCGTGATCCTTTCCTCCGTGACGACGGTCAAGGGGAAGGACGGTAAGGTCGTCGCGACGGCTTCCCTCCAGAATGGGATGAGCGTATCGATCACGGGGCAACCGAAGGGCGACAAGTTCAACGCCATCGAGATCACCATCAAGTAGCGAGGAAGTCACGAAGTCACCGCGAGGAAGCGCGACGGGCCGGAAGGCCTGGTGGGGTCGCTCTTCCGCGCATGCGGTTGGAGAGCTATGGAGGTGAGGTGGCAGCGCTTGGTGGTGGCCCGATGCGCCGGAGCGCCTCCGTGATGGCCTCGTCATCGGGCGCTAGCGCACGTGCCTTTTCGAGGTACGGTCGGGCTTCGCTCTCCCGGTTCTGGCTCACGAGCAGGAGCCCGAGATCCTTGGTGGCTGCGACGTGCTCGGGGTCGTACTTGAGAGTGCTTCGCCACGCTTCGATCGCATCGTCGGTATTGCCGGCCTTGTAGAGACACTGGCCGAGCTGAAAGTAACTTGCTGCGTTCCCGGGCTGTAGCTCGGTCGCCTTCCGCAGCGACGACACCGCCTCGGTGAACTTGCCCTGCTGCGCCTGCGCCACACCAAGGAAGTAGCGTGCCTCGGGATCGTCCGGCGCGAGGGCGACGGCTCTCGCGAGGTACGGTGCCGCCTCGTCCGGCTGGTTCTCGAGCACCAGCGCGGTGCCCAGCGCGACGAGGGCCCGGGGCGCGTCGCCGTGGAGCCGTACTGCCTTGCGCGCCACGGCCTCGGAAGCGCGGAGCTCCTCGGCCTTCTTGTACTCGGTCGCCCGGCGCACGAGTACGAAGAGACCCACCTCGTGATTGTGGACCTCCTCCAGGAACGGGTCCGGCCACACACGCGTCTCCGGAAGGTCCTTCATGACCTGCCGGCTCCTGGCTGCCGCAGCCTCGTCGCCGAGCCGGTGGTAGACCTCCGTCAGGAGAGCGTGTGTGCTCCTGATGCGGGGAGCAAGCTCGATGGAGCGCTTCAGGTGCTCCGCGGCCTCCGGGAGCCTTCCTCGTGCGTGGGCGATCCTCCCCATGCCCAGCTCCGCCCGGGCGTCGCGCGGATTGCGCTCCAGGACCCACTGGAACAGACGCTCGGCTTCATCGATCTCGCCCTGCTCGAAGAGCATTTCGCCCAGCCGCAGCCGTGGGACAAGCTGGTCGCCTCGAGCCATGGCGCGACGGAGTGCGGGGATCGCCGTCTCCGGAACCGCAGTACCCGATACGATGGTCTGGAGGTAGGGCCACCGGGGGTCGCGGCGGTCGTAGCGTTCGGCCACCTCGAAGCAACTGCGGGACTGATCGTAGAAGCCGTGAGCGAGGAGCACCATGCCGAGCTCGCCCCAGGTCGCGGCGGAACGAGGAGTGCTACGAACCGCCGTGCTCGCCTCGCGGATGGACTCCGCGACTCTCGGCTCCACCTGGCTCGCATCGATGTCAGGTGGTCTCGGCGCCGAGGCCCTCCATGCGACGTAGCCGATCGCGCCGCATGAGGCTGCGAGGGCGAGGAGGGCTGGACCACGGCGCCGGCGTCCCACGGGTGAAGCGAGGGGTGCGGCGTCTGCCTCCGGCGGCGCGATCGTGGGTTCATTGCTTCATCCGGCCCTCGCCTCGGCGGACGACGATCACCCCATCGGCGGCTCCTCCGGCAAACGTCTCCTCGGAGCCGTCGGGCCAGATGACGTCGATCGCGTCGATGCTCGTGGCGGCGCCGATCCCGAAGTGCGCCCTCGGGTCGTTGCTGCAAATGTAGCTGTAGGCAGGATTGAGCCATCGCTTCCACTGGTGGCCGCCGGCAGACACGCTGATCTCGGCGCCGTAGGCGTCGCGCTTCAGAGCGGGATCCACCGCCCGGATCATGATCGAGTGCCCGCGGTTCGGGACGCTGTTCCGGAAGAGGTGGACGGGCTCCCCGACGGTGGTCACGACCAGATCGAGGGCTCCATCGCCGTCGATGTCGCCGGTGGCGAGCCCGCGAGCGACGACCGCCTTTCCGCAGAAAGCCCCGTTCTGAGCGGATACGTCGCGGAACCCCTTCGCGCCCGCGTTCGCCCAGAGCTGGTTCGTCTCGCGATACGGCTCCCAGAAGGCGGCGGGCGCGGGAGCGACGTTCGGGGGACGCACCACCCGTCCGTTGACGATGGCGAGATCGTCGCGGCCGTCCTGATCGAAGTCGGCCAAGACGGCGCCAAAGCCCGTGCTCCGGCCCGCGGACGATGTGAGCTTGGCTGCCGAGCTCGTGTCCGTGAAGAGCCCGGGGGGGCCCTGACGCCAGAGAGAGTGGGTCTCCTCCGTCAAGTGCGTGACGAAGAGATCGAAGAGTCGATCCCCGTCGACGTCGCCGATCGCGATCCCCATGTTGGCTTGTGACTGTCCCATCGCGTTGTAGGCGACTCCCCGCTCGACACCTTCCTCTCTGAACGTGCCGTTGCGGTCGTTCATGAAGAGCCAGTTCGGCCTCCCGTCGTTGGCGATGAAGACGTCGCACCAGCGATCGCCGTCGAAGTCGGCGCAGATGACTCCCAGCCCAGGCGCCTTGAACGCGCCGATCCCCGCGTGGTCCGTCGCGTCTTCGAAACGTACCGTACCCCCGTCTCCGATGTTGTGGAAGAGCCGGCTGACGGTTCCCGGAAAGGCATTGGGGCCGCAGAAATCGAGCTGGCCCCCTTTCATGCTGCACGTCTTCTTCTCGTCGTACTGCAGGTAGTTGGCAACGATCGCGTCGAGCCGTCCGTCACGGTCATAGTCGAAGAACGCCGCCGACGTTCCCCATGACGGGTTGTCGAGGCCCGCTTCGGCCGCGACGTCCCCGTAATGGCCGTGACCATCGTTGACGAAGAGGCGACACTTCGACGGGTACTCCGTGACCAGAACGTCGACCCATCCGTCGTTGTTCACGTCTCCGCACGCGACGCCTTGGCCGTATCCGGTGACGGCGACTCCCGCCGGGACGCTCGCATCCTCGAAAGAACGATCCGGTCGTTGCAGGTAGAGCCGATACGTGGATGCCGAGGAAGGGCCGCCGTTCTGGAGCAGGAACAGATCGAGGCGCCCGTCATTGTTGGCGTCGAAGAGCGCCGCGCCCGACCCCGTCAACTGAGGCATGAAGTAGGTGCCCCCCGGGCCGGCATCGTGGCGGAAGTCGATGCTGCACTCCTGCGTCACGTCGCGGAACCACGAGTCGACGGAAAGAGCGTCGGGGCGCCCCTGGAGGTTGCTTCCCCCGCAGCCAAGCGAGCAGCAAAGGACGGCCAGCGGCCACCGCGCGGAGCGCATGCCCGGGATCTTAGGCTCTCGGCGGATCAGAGGATCGGGGTGAACGGAGGACACGGCTTGACCCTCGGACCCGAGGCGGCTATAAGAGGCCCACTCAACAGGGGCACGACCTCGAGGCGCTGCGCGTTGTGCGCGCGGCGCGTCCCAGACCCTCAAAGGAGCACACGTTCATGCGTCATCGCGTAGAAGCGCTCGCACTCGCTGCCTACCTCGTATCCGCGACTCGCCTCTGGGCACTCGAGCCAGGGTCCAAGCCCGGCTCGGTGGTCGACGGCCATCCGGTGCTCGAGGTCACTCCCGCCGCGGTTCTCGAGAAGGGAGATGGCGCGGCCGTCGGAGATCTGAAGCGACCTGCGATCACGGCGATCGACGCGCTCGGCGGGACGACGCCCAACAAGGTGCAGAACTTCGTCAACGAGGTCGAGCCGAACGGCACGGTGGCGACGGCCAACTTCCTTTCGGGGACCAGCGGCGTGGTGAGCGGCAACGTCTACCCGAACGCCGACGAGGACTACTTCGCGATCAACGGCACCGTCGGGGATCGCATCTACGTTGCGACCATGACCTTCTTCAGCGCGTCGGGCTCGAGCAACAGCCAGCTCTACGTCTACCGGAGCGACGGGACGACGCTCATCGAGTTCGACGAGGACGACGGATCGCTCGGCGGCCTCGCGTCGACCATCGCCGGCGCCACGCTCCTCGACACGGGCGTCAGCTACATCCGCGTGAAGCACATGTCCGCCGCCGGCCAGATCCGTCCGTACCGGCTTTACTACCAGGTCCGCACGGGAGCGACGGCGCCGGAGATCGAGCCCAACGACACGACGACCAACGCGACGCCGCTCGTCACGGGCTGGGCGAACGGATCGATCAACCCCGCGGCCGACGCGGACTTCTACAGCTTCAACATGAACGCCGGCGACACCGCCTACCTCAGCCTCGATCTCGATCCCGAGCGCGACGGCACGACGTGGAACGGCGTGGTGGGCATCTGCTGCTTCGACAACTACATCCTGACGGTCAACGACGCGTCGGTCACGTCGCCGAACTCGGAGGCGACCTTCATGACGGCGTTGACGACGGGCACCTATTACGCATTCGTGACGGAGAACGCGAGCGGCGGCGCACCGACCGATACCTATCACCTCTCGGTCACGATCAACCCGCGGGCGCCACAGACCGGATGCACGACCTACACGAGCACGGACGTCCCGAAGGCGATTCCCGCCGCGGGCGGCAACGTGACCTCCACGCTGACGGTTCCGGGGAATCCGCGGATCGACGACCTGAGCGTCGTGCTGAACCTGAACCATGCGGCCATGCCCGATCTCGACGTCACGCTGATCTCGCCCAAGAACAACAACAACGGGCTCTTCATCGACGAGCCCGCGCCGCCTGCCGGGGTGACGCTCTTCAACCAGGTCCTGAGCGACAGCGCCGGCATCCCGATCAATGCCTACGGCGTCTTCGCCGGCATGATGGGAGAGCCCCAAGGATTCGGCGCAACGGGGTTCCGTCTCGGCTGGTTCTACGGAGAGAACGCCGGAGGAACCTGGACGCTCTCGCTGACCGACGACACGAACAACGCGTCGGGAGGCACGCTCAACTCGTGGGGCCTCACGGTCTGCACGCCTTCCGCGCCCAGCGGCTGCGGTCCCAACTCATACCAGGCGACGCCGTTCACGACGGACTTCGAGGCGAACAACGGCGGCTTCACGCATTCCGGTACGCAAGACGAGTGGGCGTGGGGGCTGCCGAACAACCCGCCGATCAACGACTGCAACGGCGGGGTGGGGTGCTGGAAGACGGACCTGCTCGGCACCTACAACGCGAGCAGCACCCAGGACCTCCTCTCGCCGGGCATCAGCCTCGCCGGGCTCTCGAGCCCGATCCGCGTGAGCTGGTCGCAGAAGTACCAGATGGAGTCGACGTCCTTCGACCACGCCTTCGTCGACGTGCGCGAGGTCGGGAACCCCGCGAACGCGAAGCGTCTCTGGGAATGGCTCGACACCACGATGACGGTGACGCAGGGCGCGACCCTGATCCAGGAGAGCGCGGGGTGGGCCGACTACACGGCGGACATCTCGAGCTTCGCGGGGCTGAACGTGGAGCTCCGCTTCCACGTCGACAGCGACACGACGGGCCAGTATGCGGGCCTGGCGATCGACGACGTGACGGTCACCGGCTGCGCGACGTGCCAGGCCATAACGCTCTCGCCGGGGACCCTGCCGAGCGGCGTCGTGGGTTCGGCGTACGGTCAGACGATCACGGCGAGCGGCGGCACCGCGCCCTACACGTTCGCGGTGACCTCTGGCGCGCTTCCGCCGGGCCTCGCGCTCCTGCCGACGGGCGATCTCAGCGGCGTGCCGACGACGGCCGGGGTCTACAACTTCACGGTCACGGCAACGGACGCCAACGGTTGCACGGGCAGCCTGGCCTACCAGGTGCTCATCTGCAACGTCATCTCGCTCGCGCCGGCGACGCTTCCCAACGGCACGCAGGGAGTGCCCTATAGCCAGACGATCACGGCGTCCGGAGGCACGGCCCCCTACAGCTTCGCGGTCACCGCCGGATCGCTTCCCGCGGGCTTGTCGCTCTCCGCCGGTGGAGTCCTCTCCGGAACGCCGACCACTCCCGGCACGAGCAGCTTCACGGTGACGGCGACCGACTCGGGAGGCTGCACGGGATCGCGCGCGTACCAGCTCACGATCGATTGCCCGACCATCACGGTTGCGCCGGCGAGCCTTCCGAACGGGACGGTGGGCGTTCCTTACAGCCAGACCATCACGGCTTCCGGCGGGACGGCGCCCTACACCTTCGCGGTGACGTCCGGAGCGCTGCCGCCCGGTCTCGCCCTGGCCGCAAACGGCGTCCTCTCGGGAACGCCGACGGCCGTCGGCACCTACAACTTCACGGTCACGGCGACCGACGCCAACGCCTGCACGGGCAGCCTTGCCTATGCGCTCACGATCAACCCGCCGGGTTGCAACCCGATCACCGTGTCGCCCGCCACCCTGCCCAACGGCAGCGTCGGCGTGGCCTACAGCCAGACGATCACCGCCTCGGGCGGGACCGCGCCGTACACGTTCGCCGTCACCCTGGGAAGCGTTCCTCCGGGCCTGACGCTCACTCCGGCGGGCGTCCTCGGCGGCGTTCCCACCACGGCAGGCACATACGCCTTCACCGTCACGGCGACGGACGTGAACGGGTGCACGGGTAGCCAGGCATACTCGATCGTGATCTGCGGGACGATCACGCTGTCGCCGGCGAGCCTTCCCAACGGCACGATCGGCACCGCCTACAGCCAGACGATCACCGCGTCCGGCGGGACCGCGCCTTACACGTTCGCAGTCACGGCGGGGGCGTTGCCGCCGGGGCTCGGCCTCTCGTCGGGCGGCATCCTCTCCGGGACGCCGACCGCGCTCGGCTCCTTCAACTTCACGGTGACAGCGACGGACACCGACGGTTGCGCAGGCAATCAGGCCTACACGATCGTCATCACCTGCGGCACGATCACGCTGTCGCCGGCCAGCCTTCCGAACGGCACCGTTGGCGTCGCGTACAGCCAGACGATCACGGCCTCCGGTGGAACGGCGCCCTACACGTTCGCGGTGACCGCCGGCGCGCTTCCGCCGGGGCTCGCACTGTCGTCGGGAGGCGTGCTCTCGGGTACTCCCACGTCTGCCGGCACGTTCAACTTCACGGTGACGGCAACGGACGCCAACGGCTGCACCGGGAACCGCGCCTACAGCCTCGTCATCGGCTGCGGCACCATCACGCTGTCTCCGCCGTCCCTGCCGGTGGGCACGGTCGGCACCGCGTACAGCCAGACGATCACGGCGTCCGGCGGAACGGCGCCTTACAGCTTCGCCGTCACGGCAGGATCGCTGCCGCCGGGGCTCGCCCTCTCGGCGGGCGGCGTCCTTTCCGGCGTCCCCACGACCGCGGGCACCTTCAACTTCACGGTGACCGCGACGGACGCGCAAGGTTGTACGGGCAACCTCGCCTACTCGCTCATCATCAACCCCATCAACTGCCCGACGATCACGCTGTCGCCCGCGACCCTGCCCAACGGGACGGTCGGCACGCCTTACAGCCAGACGATCACGGCCTCGGGTGGCGCGGCGCCCTACACGTTCGCGGTCACGGCGGGCACGGTGCCCACGGGCCTGAGCCTCAGCGCCGGCGGCGTGCTCTCCGGAACGCCGGCGGCGGCGGGGAGCTTCGCCTTCACGGTCACGGCGACCGACGCCAACGGCTGCAGCGGGAGCCAGGCGTACACCGTCACGGTGAGCACGCCCGACGATCACGCTCGCGCCTCCCGCGCTGCCGGGTAGCACCGTCGGGACGCACCCACAGCAGACGATCACCGCGTCCGGAGGGACCGCTCCTACGTTCGCGGTCACCGCCGGGGCGCTGCCGCCGGGTCTTGCGCTCGCGGCCGGCGGCCCGTCTATCCGGTACGCCCGCGACCGCGAGGCCGCGACTTCTTGGCGACGGCGACCGACTTCGAACGGCTGCGCGAGGAGCCTGGCCTACACCCTCGCGATCAGCGGAGGCAGGTGCGGCACGATCACCCTCTCTCCCGCCACACGCTTCGGCAGGACGGTCGGAACGGCTTACAGCCAGACGATCACCGCATCAGGCGGAACGGCGCCCTACACGTTCGCCGTGACGGCCGGTGCGTTGCCGGCGGGGCTCGCGCTGTCGGCGGGCGGGGTCCTTTCGGGCACGCCAACGGCGGCGAGCTCCTTGCGTTCACCGTCACGGCAACCGACTCGAGCGTGCCGTCGTGCGCCGGAAGCCGAGGCTTGCACGGTCGTCGTGATCGCGACGTCCGACTACGCGGGCGGACAGGGCAACAGGCAACCGAACCCGAACCAGGTGCGCGTCTACACGCCGGGCAGGACGCCACGGCCGATGGACTTCCTCGCTTACGCAGCCGGACAGTGGGGTGTGAACGTCGCGTCCGGCGACGTCAATGGAGGCGGATACGACGAGATCGTGACCGGTCCCGGTCCGGGTCCGGTGCTCGGTCCCCAGGTCCGCGGGTTCGATCGCACCGGCGTCGCGATCGGGAAGGTGAACTTCTTCGCGTACGGGACGCTCAAGTACGGCGTGAACGTGGCGACGGGCAACGTCGACAACGACGGGTTCGACGAGACGATGGTCACCGGCGCCGGGCCGGGCGCGGTGTTCGGCCCGCACGTGCGCGGCTGGAACTTCGACAACACGACCCTCACCACGATCGCGAAGATCAGCTTCTTCGCGTACGGGACGCTCAAGTACGGCGTGAACGTCACCACGGGCGACGTCGACGTCGATCCCTACGACGAGATGGGCACGGGGCCTGGGCCGGGCGTGATCTTCGGACCGCAGGTGCGCGGCTGGAACTTCGACGCGACCACGGTCTCTTCCATCAACAAGATCAACTTCAACGCGTTCGTGGCTCTGCTGTATGGCGTGAACATCGCGTGGGGCGACGTCGACGGCGACGGCTTCGACGAGCTCGTGGCCACGCCGGGGCCGGGTCCGACGAACCCGTCGCGGTTCCTCGGATTCGACTACGACGGCGCATCCATCATCCAGGCGCCCGGGTTCGACATCACGCCGTTCACGACGTTCTACGGCGGGCGTGTGGGCCTCGGCGATCTGCTCGGTGACGGGAGCGAGGACCTGATGGCGGGAGCCGGGCCGGATCCGGTCGCGACGTCGGAGATCAAGGCCTTCGACTACACGGGTTCGGCGCTCGTTGCGATCTTGCCGACGATCGTTCCGTTCTCCGGGACGTACGGAGTCAACCCGAGCGGTGGAGCTCTCGGGTACTAGCCGATCGGGAGCCACGGGTGCTGGGCAACCGGATCCGTGGCTCCTGGTACGGGAGGGACCGCGATCCGGCGCAGATCCCTGCCACGACGCGCCGAAGCGTGTCGCCCGCCTTGCGTGCGGGATCGCAGTGGCGCTGGCGACGGTGGCGTCCGGGGCATCCGAGCGATCGACGCCCACCGCGTTCCGGATAGCTCTCGAGGAAGAAGGCCCCTGCCGCGTCAGCTTCGAGCGCCTGCAGTCGCAGGGACTTTCCGGATCGGTGCCGTCGGCGCGGCTTTCGCTCTCCAACCAGGGAAAGCCCGTCGCGATGCTGGTCGAGGATGGGGGCGACGGCACGTTTGGACCGGGCGACGCACTGGAGTTCATGGCGACCCGTCTTCACGGCGCTGCGTCGTTCTTCAACGAGTACTCGGCGTTCAACGTCTACGTCCTGCGCATCGACGCTGCCCCGGGCGCGACGCATGCCCCGCCGGTCGCGCCGCCGCCTCCCCCTGGCGCGAAGCCGGTGTCGCTCGACCAGCGGCGGCACCTCGAGCAAGACGTGCTGTTCCTGCGGTTCCCCGGTCAGGAGGACAAGCCGCAGGACCTCTGGTACTGGGCGAAGCTGACCTGCCTCGTGCCAGAGGGCTTCTACCAGGTCCTCGATCTGTCCGGCGCAACCCGCTCTCCTGGTAGCCGGATCCACATCGAGCTGGATCTCCGCGGATGGTCTCTCCCGGTACGGAAGCCCTCGACCGACGAGGCCGATCATGTCCTCGAGGTCGAGGTCAACGGGCACCATCTCGCGTCGTCGTCGTGGAACGAGGGAGAGCCGCATCGGGTCGTGATCGACGAGCCGATCGACGAGCGGTTCCTCGACGGCGCGCGGAACCGGATCCGGATGTTCCTGCCGGCACGCGAGCTGGCGGGATCGGACGAGCCGCTGGTCGACGTCGTGCTCCTCAACTGGATCGAGGTCTCGTTCCCGCGCGGCCCGGAGGTCGATTGGGCCCAGCGTCTCTACCGTCGAGGCGACGGCGTCGTGGCTCGCATCGACAGCAGCGCGCCGGATCTCGTCGCCTATGGGGACGACGGGACGAGGGTCGAGAGCAAGGGCGCGCCATCCGGCGTGGAGCACCGGTTTTCCCACGTCCTTCCCTGGCCGGCTTCGGCCGACAGCCTCTTCGTCGTCCCGGGTCCCGCTCGGCTCATGCCGGTGAGCATCTCCGGGTTCACACCGGGTGGCCTCCCCGAGCACGCGGCCGCGGACTACATCATCATCGCGCACCCGACGCTGAGGGAAGCGATCGAGCCCCTGGCGGCGTTCTATCGCAAGCGAGGCCTGCGGGTGGTGGTCGTCGCGGTCGACGACGTCTACGACCGGTACAGCGACAGTATCGTCGACCCACGCGCCATCAAGGCCTTCCTGGAGCACGCCTACCGGACGTGGGAACGTCCCGCTCCGCGCTTCGTGTTGCTCGTCGGCGATGCGAGCTGGGACAGCAAGAACGCGCACGTGGACGAGTCCAACTACGCGAAGTGGGTCGATCCTGCCGAGGCGGAGGAGGGCACGAAGTTCGCCCTCATGCCGGGCACGGCGAGGTTCGCTGCCAACGACCGGAACCTCGTCCCGAGCTTCAACTTCGAGGGATCCGAGGGGCATGCGGCGAGCGACAACCAGTTCGTCTGCGTCGACGGCGACGACTTCCAGCCCGACATGGCGATCGGCCGGTATCCCGTCGTCAGGCCCGAGGAGGTCTCGGCGATCGTGCAGAAGACGATCCGGTACGTCGAGGCGGCTCAGGACCCAGGGGAGTGGAGGCGCCGCATCCTCCTCATCGCGGACGAGAACAAGTCGTTCCAGAAGATCTCCGACGGGATCGGGGAGAAGGTGGCGGCACGGGGATTCGTCTGCGACAAGGCGTACCCCGACGAGGGTCCCGTCACCGACGACCGCCGGCTTGGGCTGCGGAAAGCTTTCAACGACGGTCATCTCATCGTCCACTTCATCGGGCACGGCGGGCGGTTCATCTGCGCACGGCCTCCGCGGATCCCGCTAAGCGGCGCGATCTCTTCCGCCTGAGTGACGCCGATGCGCTCGATCCCACGCCACGCCTCCCCATCGTCGTCAGCCTCGCCTGTTACTCGGCGCCGTTCGACCATCCGAGCGCCGCCGACTCCATCGGGGAAAAGCTGCTGCGGACCCCGAGCGCGGCGCGGTGGGGTGATCGGAGCATCCTGGCGCAACGGCCCGTCGCCGGAGCTTGCCGACGCCTTGCTCGACGCGCTCACCAGGCCTGGGACGATGGGGGAGGCCTTGATGAAGGCCAAGCGCACGCTGAAGGACCGATCCCTCATCGAGATGTACACGCTCCTCGGCGACCCCGCACTCCCGACCGCAGGGCCAGAAGGCCGCGTTCAGCTGGTTCACGGGGACGATGAAGTTGGAAGGTGAAATCGGGGAGTGGTACACTCCGCCACGTCCACGATGACATCTCGGCTCTGGGGCAAGCACCTCGGGCGCTTCTTGCGCTCTGCTGGACCGTCGCGATGCCATGCATCGCCGGCAGCGACACTCGCTTCCCAGGCGATGCCGGAACGACCCAGCTGGGCACGCCGCACACAATTCATCGGCGGGCGACGATGCATGTTCGTGGCGGCACCTTCGAGATACGGGACGCCGAGCGAGGGGACGTCATCGCACGAGTTCCTGCCGATGGCAGCCGGTTCTCCAACCAGCGCGTCAGACTCAGAGCGACCCGGATGTCGCTCACCTTCGTGGCTCAGGACGGGCGGTCCTATCTGCTGCTCGACGCAGCGGTTCCTGTCGTGCGCCTCACGAAACCACCTGTGAGCGTGGGAGCATCCGCGACGCTGCACCCGGCAGAGGTCGCCGAACGTGTCGGGGCGGCTTTCCGGCGGGACGGCTCGATGCGGTCGCCGCCGTGGCGCGGGGCGTCTGGACCGGAGCGGTCGCCCGAAGCTCCACCGCCCAAGGCGGCGCGGATGCCGAGCCACGCAACACCCATGAGCCCAGCGATCTCTTGAAGAAAGCGAGTCAGATATGTTGAACCGTGTAGCCTCGAAGAAACTCCTAACGGTCTTGGCCGCCGGCTGCGTCGCGGCGAGCGCGATGGCAGCAGCCCCGACGCCCGCAACGAAGGGGCAAGGCGAAAGGAGCGATACCCACGACGATCACCGCTCCCGCGCGCGTCGGGCCAATCAAGACGAACGCTCGTTGGCCGAAGGTGTTTGGGCCGAGCGCTGTACTATGCGATCAGATGTCGATGGTGACGAACGCCACCTATAGCGGTGGCAACGGCAATGCCATGTCTGGGCTTGGCGCCGGATTCGGAGCGATCTATGACCTTCAGATGGCCGACGACTGCACCGGGCCTCTTCAAACCGGGACGTATGTCATCAACCAGGTCTGCGCGGCCAGCTTGACCTTCCTCGGTGTCGCGCCGGCTACGGCCGTGTGGGTCCAGGTGTATGCCGATGCGGGTGGCGTACCGGCCAACACGGTGGCTTTTCAGGAAATCGTGCCGCCCGGGAGCTTCA
The DNA here is from genome assembly GCA_046331505.1 of Acidobacteriota bacterium. Taxonomy (GTDB): domain Bacteria; phylum Acidobacteriota; class Vicinamibacteria; order JAXLQT01; family JAXLQT01; genus JAXLQT01. The sequence goes on along the minus strand of JAXLQT010000016.1, from coordinate 4,754 downwards.
CGTCGACGCCCTTCACGGACACTGTGTTTGGTTTCCAGGGCCAGACAATCTGCGCGACCATTACTTCAATCACGTTGCCGGCGGGCACGTGGTGGTTCAACATCCAGCCGATCGACACGACGGCCGGGGGCGATTGGTTCTACCAGGTTCGCGATGCCAATCCACCTGTGGGTGCGGACATTGCGGTGAAGGACGGTCAGCCGGAGCACGGTACGGCTTTCGGAGGGCCGCACAACGTCGGCTATGGTTTTGGAACTTGGACGTCTTCCGGTGCTGCGGGATTCGGCGCTGGAAACGCGGCGTTTTCGGTCAATGGCACGTTGATCCCCGTGGAGATCGACAGCTTCGAGATCGAGTAGTTCTCGAGAGGACGCCCCAAGAGGGAGGGCCGAGAGGCCCTCCTCTTGCCTTGTAGAGGTCACATGGCCGTTTCGTCGCCCAGCATCCTGCCGGATCGCAGGATTGTTGCCAGCGCTTTCGTGCCATCACACGACGAAACAAGCTCCCAAACCGGCCGCGACCTCGAGTGCCGCGCGGCCAACGAACACGCTGCGGTGGACGACGTCGAGCGAGATGGACAACTACGGCTACGACGTCTACCGTGGCGAGGACGAGAGCGGGCCCTTCGAGCGGATCACGGCGCAGCCCATACCAGGCGCCGGGACGTCCGATACTCCGTCGAAGTACGAGTTCGTCGACGATCAAGTCGATCCGACGAAGGCCTACTACTACTACATCGAGTCGATCTCGATGCAGGGTGTGCGTCAGGAAGCGACTCCGGTGATGCGAAAGGCGCCCAAGCAGTCGGATCCCGCGACGAACCCATCACCGAGCCCCACGCCCAAGTGAGGACGCTCGCGCTCGCTTCGCTAGCGCTGCTCTGCGGGGACGCGGCTGCAGCTGACGGACCATGGCGAAGTGGACCCGATCAGGTGACTCTGCTCGAGCTCTACAGCTCCGAAGGCTGCTCGAGCTGCCCGCCTGCGGACCGGTGGCTCTCGACGCTGAAGGACTCTCCGGCGCTCTGGAAGACGATCGTCCCGGTCTGCTTCCACGTCACCTACTGGGATCGGCTGGGCTGGAAGGATCCGTTCGGCGACGAGGTGTTCACGGAGCGGCAGCGTGCTTACGCGCAAGCCTGGGGAGACGGCGGCGTCTACACGCCGGGATTCGTCGCCGGCGGCGAGGAGTGGAGGCGGTTCTTCGACGGGGGCGAGGCGCGCCCACCCGCGGCGAGCGGTCGGGCCGGCGGGGTCCTCGAGGTGCGCGCGACCGGCACAGGAACGTTCGCCGTGGCGTACGCGCCTCCCGCGGGAACGAAGGGACCGTTCGAGATCCACGGAGCGGCGCTCGTGTTCGGCGCGAAGTCCGCGGTGCGCGCGGGCGAGAACCGGGGGCGCGATCTGGTTCACGACTTCCTCGCGCGGAGCCTGGTGTCGTCGAAGCTCGAGGCGCGCGACGGATCGTGGTCCGCGACCGTGAGCCTCGCGTGGCCTTCTGACGGCGGCTCGATGAGGGGTGCGGCGTTCTGGATCACCGAAGGGGACGACCCGCGCCCCCTCCAGGCCACGGGAGGCTTCATCACGTCCGAAAACGCGGCACCCCAGAGGTAAGCTAAGCGCCGTGGGCGCCGCGCCGCAGAGCATCGGGCCGTACAAGATCCTCCAGCCGCTCGGCAAGGGCGGCATGGGAGTGGTCTACAAGGCCGTTCACGCCGAATCGGGAGCGCCGGCCGCGCTGAAGACCGTCAGCGTGCCGCACCAGGCCGAGGTCGCGAGCATCCGTCGCGAGATCCACGCGCTGGCGCGCATCCGCCATCCGGGCGTCGTTCGCATCCTCGACGAGGGGCTTCACGAGGGGGTGCCCTGGTACGCCATGGAGCTCCTCGAGGGGACGACCCTCAAGCAGTACGCGCTGCTCCTCGGACGGATGGCGGCGCGAGCGGCGGGGAGCTCCGATGCGAAGCCGACGCCGACGCCTCCCGAGGGAAGCGATCCCCCGGAGATCCCCGCCAACGTACACGACGCGACCGTGATCGGAGTCAAGAGGATCCCTGCCGATGCGACACGACCCGCCGGAGGCGGCGCGCTGGCGCCGATCCTCTGCGTGCCGCGCCTGCGCGCCGCTTGCGTTCCTGCAATGGGGAGATCGTCCATCGCGATCCTGCTCGACAACGTGCTCGTCCTCACCGGCGCGAAGAACCTGGTGCTGGCCGACTTCGGCGTGGTCCGTGCTCGAGGCCAGTCGAGCCGCGAGGAGCCTGGAGCTGGTGGCGGGCACGTGGTGGGACCGCATTACATGTCGCCGAGCGCGGGCGCGGTTCGTGGACGCGCGCGACCTCATCGCTCGCGCATCCTCTACGAGCTGGTGACGGCCGCCGAGGGCGGCAGCCGATCAAGATCCTGGTCTCGCACATCACGGAGGCGCCTACGCCTCCGTCGGGGCCGCGTCTTGCGTCGGGCGTCCGTCGGACCTCGAGGCGCTCATCATGCGGCTCCTGGCGAAGCACTCCGAAGAGCCGCGTCGGTCATGCGAACGAGGTGGCCGCGGCTCTCCGGGCGATCATCGGGGAGGAGGCCGCGATCGCCGGCCGCGTCCCCGCGACTACCTCTACCGTCCGGCTCGCGGGCCGCCAGGAGACGATCGACGCGCTCGTTCCGAACCTCGACAAGCCCGGCCGGGAGGCGGCGGGCTCTTGCTCATCGGCAGAGAGCGGGGTCGGCAAGACGCGGCTCGGTGACCGAGCCGGTCGGTGAAGCGCAAGAGCGATTCTCGATCCGACGGGCGAGCGCCAGCAGCGTCTCCAGTCGGCGGCTCCTCGAGCGGGGCAGCGGATCTCCGCTCGAGGCGTTCCGCAAGCCGCTCCAGTCGATCGCCGATCGCTGCCGCGAGGGTGGACGGGACGTCACCGATCGCCTCCTCGGCAAGCGCGGGAAGGTGCTCGCAGTCTACGAGACGTCGCTTGCGGGGCTTCCCGGCCAGGACGCTTACCTCGAACCGTCGGAGCTCCCGCCCGATGCCGCGCGCCAGCGCTTGTTCCAGAGCATGGCCGAGACGCTCTACGCCTTTTCGGACGGGCGGCCAGCGGTGATCGTGCTCGACGACCTCCAGTGGGCGGACGATCTGACGTCGGGGCTCCTCGCCTACATGGTCAAAGGCAAGCACCTGTCGCGGATGCCTGTCTGCATCGTGGGGACCTACCGTACCGAGGAGGCAGGCGAAGGGCTGGCACCGCTGCTCGCGGACGAGTCGGTGACCGAGGTCCGGCTGGGTAGGCTCGGCGACTCCGCCGTCGGGGAGATGGTGAGCGACATGCTCGCCCTGACGCCCGCGCCGCCCGACTTCGCCCAGTTCCTGAGCCAGCACTCCGAGGGCAACCCGTTCTTCGTGGCCGAGTACCTGCGCACGGCCGTCGCGCTCGGGATCCTCCGCCGCGAACGCTCCGGCTGGCGGCTCGCCGAGTCGCGCGACGGTTTCTCGTCGGGGGTCTCCTACGGGTCGCTTCCTCTGCCGGGATCGCTTCGCGATCTCGTGGCGCGCCGGCTCGAGAGCCTCTCGCCGGGCGCGCGGCGCGTGGCCGAGGTGGCGTCGCTGCTCGGTCGCGGGGTCGAAGGCGCGCTCCTGGCCGGCGTGGCGCGCATTCCGGAGAAGGAGCTGATGGAGGCGGTCGAGGAGCTGATCGCGCGCCAGGTGATGGAGGACGTGTCCGGTGGGATGTCCCAGTTCACGCACGACAAGCTCCGCGAGGTCTCGTACGAGCGGATCGATCCTGCGCTGCGCCGCGAGCTTCACCTCCGCGCCGCCGAGGCGCTCTCGGTGCCTCCCATCGCCGATGCCCATCTCGCCGAGCTCGGCCATCACTGGGAACAGGCGGGGGACGAGGGCCAGGCCCGCGTCTACTACTTGAAGGCGGCCCGCCGGTCGGTGGCGACCTACGCCAACAAGGAGGCCGAGCGCCTGTTCCGGGCCTACCTCGGCCTCTGCAAGCGCCCCACGCCCGAGAGCGTGCAAGCGCGCAACGAGCTCGCGCGCGATGTCCTCGCCGTGACCGGACGCAACCGCGACGCGATCGAGGAGTTCGACCTCGCATACGAGGAGGCGGGCGAGCTGCACGACCTGCGCGGACAGGCGCAGACCCTGCGCGGGCTCTCGACCGTCCACCGCGAGATCGGGCATCCGGTCGAGGCGCAGGCGTACGCCGAGCGGTCTCTCGCGATCTTCGCCGAGCTCGGCGATCGCGGCGAGCAGGGCTACAGCCTGCTCGTGCTCGCTGCGGCGCACAAGGCGCAGGGCCATCTCGACCAGGCCAAGAGCTTCTTCGAGCGGTCGCTTTCGATCCATCGCGACCGCGGCGACCGGCGGCTCGAGGCGATCACGCTCTCGAACATCGCGGTGATCGAGCGCGAGCACGGCCGCCTCGCCGAGGCGGAGACCCTGCAACAGCTCGCTCTCACGATCCACCGCGAGGTGGGGAACCGCCGGTCCGAGGGCATCACGATGGACAACCTCGCCGCGATCTACGCCGATCGTGGCGAGCTCGACGCGGCGCGGCGCCTTCTCGACGAGGCGACCGTCGTGCTGCGCGACGTCGGGGATCGCCGCAACGGCGCCGTGACCCTAGGGCACCTCGCGCACGTGATGCACCTGTGCGGCAAGACGACCCAGAGCCTCACGATGTTCGAGGAGACGATGGTGATCTTGAAGGAGATCGGCGACCGGACGACCGAGGCGGAGACGCGATCGGCGATGGCGTC
>JAXLQT010000015.1:0-170002 GCA_046331505.1 Acidobacteriota bacterium | reverse complement strand
CCTTCGCCGTCTACGGCAAGGAGCCGCTGGCGAGGGCCGGGCTCATCGCCAACGCGTGCGCGGCCTACTGCGTGGCGCGCGTCGGGTCGCGCTCGCAGGGCACCTACGACGACGTACGGGCGTTGCTGTCGACGATCCCGGCCTATTGACGGCGCCGGCGCGTCCCCGCGTCAGGGCTTCGCGGCCTTCTCTTCGGCGATCTTCCGGAGCTCGCCGCGCTCCCTGCACTCGGCGTCGTGCGTGCGGTCGCCCAGGAACTCGCCGAGCTTCTCCGAGAGCTTGAAGGAGGTCGCGGCGCACTCGTACTTCCCGAGCTGGTACTGCGCGAACCCGAGCTGGAAGTAGGGACGGTACGCGAGGAACCACATCCCGTAGGTGCGTCCGTGCTCGGCCGGGTCTTCGCGCTTCTCGAGCGCGAGGGTGATCGCTTCCGCCATGCGTCCCCAGTCTTCCTTTTCCCCGAGGGCGACGCCGAGCTCGTAGTGGAAGTACCAGGGATAGACCTTCGGATCGCTCTCCTTGGGGAGGTTGCAGTGCGTTCGCACCTCCTCGGAGAGCTTCTTCAGCTCCTCGTCGGAGAGCGCCTTCCCCGCCTTGGGCTCTCCGGCACGGACGATCGCCGACGACAGGAGGAGCGCCCCGCACACGCCTCCGATCCCGATCGCGCGCCGCATCATGGCATCACCTGCTACGCCGTGATTATAGGTGCGGCCTCGCGCGCCCGTGGGTGAGGAGAGTCACGTCTTCGCGGCGGCGAGCGCGGCCTCGAAGACCTTGGGATAGGTGCCGCAGCGGCAGAGGTTCCCGGCGACCGCGCGGCGCACCTCGACTTCGGTGGGATGCGGGTTGCGATCCAGGAGCGCACGCACCGACATCACCATGCCGGGCGTACAGAACCCGCACATCAGCGCGTCGTGGGTGACGAAGCTCTGCTGGACGGGGTCGAGCATCCCGTCCTTGGCGAGACCCTCGATCGTGCGGACCTGCCTGCCCCGCGCATCGAGCGCGAGCATCATGCAGGAGTTGACCGTCCGCCCATCGACGTGGACGGTGCAGCCGCCGCACGAACCACGGTCGCAGACCTCCTTCGTTCCCGTGAGACCGAGGACGTTGCGCAGCGCCGAGAGAAGCGTCGTGCGCGGCTCGACCACGACCTTCCGCTTCGTGCCGTTGATCGAGAGCTCGATCGGGCACGGCCCTGGACCGAGGCGTTCCATCCTGGTCCCGATCGTAGCAGGTGCCTTGACCGCGGTTTCCGAACGCTGCTACGCTTCCTCCCTGAATCTCTGCGCGGCAATCGTGAGAGCTCTGGATAGATCCGTCTTCTCTCCTCGATCGAGCTGCCTGGCGGTGGCGGTGCTGGGATTCGCCCTTCTGTCCTCCGCGCCCGATGCTCGCGCGGATGCGAGGACAGCGTCGCTGAAAGGCCTGGTCCAGTCGGCGAAGGGCGAGGCGCTCTCCGGAGTGCTCGTCGTCCTGCGCGCGGCTTCGGGCCAGGAGTGGAAGGTGACCGCCGACGATCACGGGCGCTTCGAGATCCCCGGCCTCACTCCAGGTCACTACACGATGACCCTTCTCAAGGGACTGGGCGGCGTCGGCGAGTCGCTGCGGCGCGAGGTGGACGTGAAGGGGGCCATCGAGGGAGTCACCGATGCCCTCGCCGCGAACATGTTCCTGGTCGTGTGGGACGAGAAGCCGAAGCCGACTTCCGACCGCAATCTCCTCGACGAGCTGAAATACGCGATCCGGTCTTCGCCCAAGGACGCCCTGGAGGATCGATCCACGCCGGAGATCGCCGATGAGCCCGAGCCGGTGATCGAGCACTCCGATGGCGGCGGGGCGATCGCGGCTCAGACGATGTCCGGCGACGTGCAGGTGTCCCCGACCGTCTCGCTTCACACCTCGGCGTCCGCGTCCAGCGAGATCGAGCCGGGTCTCACAGCGGGGTTCCAGTTCGATTCGCCCATCTACAGCCTCGCGACCCTCAGCATCGCCGCGAAGCACCTTCGCGGGGGCTCGCTCTCGTCCCCGTTCCTCACCGGCGCCGGCATGCACGACGAGGAGCTGCGGCTCCTCTTCCACCTCGATGCGTCGCCGGTCGACGACATCGAGGTCGAGGGAGCGATCGGCCACGACTTCGTACCCGGCGGCATGGTGGCGGGGCACACGACGCTCGATCGCAACGACGAGACCACGCTCGGGAGCTTCCAGACGCGCTGGCACCGCGGGCTCGGCCCCGGCGACCTCAAGGTGCGCTTCTCCTACGCCCGCGGGGTCCTCAACATGACCGGCCTCACCGAGGACGACCTCTCGCAGGCCCAGTCGTTCTGGAGCGCGCACGCGGCCTACACGGCGAGCCTCGACGATCACGAGGTGGCGGCGGGCGCTGCCTACCGAGCCGATCGCGCCCACACGTCGCTTGCCGCGTGGCCCGGCGCCTACGACAGCGTCGCGGGGCTGATCTCGCGCGCCAACGACATGGGATCGGCCAGCGCCTACGTGCGCGACGCATGGCGGATCGGAAGCCCGCTGTCGGTGCGCTACGGCATCGCCCTCTACTATCCGGTCAGCGATCCGAACCTGGCCTATGCGAGCCCGGAAGCCGGCGTGGACCTGCGGCTCTGGCGAGACGGCGTCCTCTCCGTGACGGGCTCCTACGTGTGGGTGCCGCCGGGACCGGATCAGGCGGTCGCACTGGGAGCGCTCCATAGCTCCCAGGAAGGCTACACGGCGGTACGGACGGAGCTCGCGCAGCTCTTGCCGGAGGGCGCGTCGCTGAAGGTCTTCGCGGGGAATCGCGATCTCCGGACGCTCTACCAGGAAGCGACCGCGGGCGAGCTCGGAAGCGACGCTCCGAACCCGCTCTTCTACACGACGGGCTTCGCGGAGAGCAAGGAGGCGGGTCTCTCGCTGTCGAGCGCTCCGATGGGGAAGGACTCGACGATCACGCTCAGCTACATCCGCGGCCGCACCGACGGCGCGATCAGCGTCTCGCCCTTCGAGTACCTGCGCCGCGACCTGGCGACAGGCGGCCGGGCGCTCTTGCCGGCGCGCGTCGGGTACAGCCAGGCCGCCATCGCGGTCGTGATCCCGAGGGCGGGAACGGCGCTCGATCTCTGCTACGTCGAGCTCAACACCGAGCCATTGCAGGACTACGGCGCGAGCGAGAAGAACTTCTCCCTCTGGGGCGCGCAGGTCCGCCAGGACCTCCCGTTCATGGATTTCGCGGATGCGCGCTTCGCGGTGCTGGTCGCGGTGAACCAGGTGCTCGCCGACCTGTACAAGCTCGAGGCGATCGAGAGCAACCCGACCCGCACGCTGCGCGTGTCGGGCGGGCTCGGGCTCACCTTCTAGCGACCCGCGCGACGCCAGCCCTCCGGCGCATTGGATCCGGCAGGACAGGGTTTCGTCCAATGCCTTGGATCACGTCCTCGTCCAGCCCCGAGATCGCGATGTAAGGCGCTCGTGGCAGTGAAGTTGAGGGCTTGCTGGCCAGGTCGGCGGTGGCACAGCGCTTGCTCCGGCGCTAGCCTCGACGGGCGAGGTTGTCTTGGAACGTACCGAGCGTCTGGCAGGTGGGACGTCGAGAGCGCGCAATCTCTTCATCTTGGCGCTCCTCCTTGGCCTGGCGATCGCGAACGTCGTGATGCGAGCGACCCTGAGCGCCCCCGATGACGGCGGAGACTTCCGACTCCGCTCCGAGGGCGTCGTCCTGGAACGTGGTACGGGAGACCTGGCCGGCGTGCCCCCCAGAGCCAGGCTCCTTGGCATCGATGAGCAGGTGGTGAAGACACCGGGCGACGTCGCCCGCGCCCTCGAGGCGCACCGCATCGGAGATGTGCTGACCTACCACTTCCAGGCGGGAAGACCTCTCGACGTCCGTGTGGCCGTCCGCGCTGCCGCATCGGAGAGCGCGCGGTACGTTCCGCTCTTCGCCCTGTCTCTTCTCTTCTGGCTCGTGGCCGCCGCCACGGTGTGGCAGAGGCCCGTGCCCGCGGGCGTGATGCCGGTGCTGATCGCCGCGTTCCTGGTGCTCGGCTTCGGAGCGACCGGCGGCGCGTTCGACACCGCGGGCTATCTCGTCGACAAGCTGGGCCGCGTGCTGCTCGGTCCCGCCGCCATCGTGCTCGCCCTCTCGGCTGGCCGGACGCGGCGCCTGTCTCGCTGGCTGGAAGCCGCGCTGCTCGCGGGTCCTCCTCTGGCCGTGGCGGCGTCGTTCATCGCGGCGCTGCGCGCCGGCGCCAACGTCTCGTCGCTCCTCGAGATCGGCAATCGGGCGGTGGTCGCGATCTCGGCGACCGGCATCGTGGCTGCGACCGGCATCGCGGCCGCGCGCAGGAGCGGGGCGGTGGGCGCCCGGCGGGACGTCCTGCGGTGGACGCTCATGGCGCTGGGATGGGGGGCCCTCCCGTTCGCGCTGACGACGCTGCTGCCGCTCGCTCTCGTTGCGCAACCGGAGATGTTGAGCGGCGCGGGCGCGCTCTTCCTCGTCTTGGTGCCGCTCGCGATCGCCCGCTCGCTCGATCTGTGGAAGCTCGCCACCGCCCGCCGGCAGTCCGATCGGTTCGGCGCAATCGGGCTCGCTTCGATCACCCTTGGCGGCCTCGCATCGATCGGGCTACTCGCGTTCGCGGATCGCATCTCCCGGCCCACGCCTATCACCGTCGGGATCATGCTGCTGGCGGCCGCGGGGTCGCTGCGCCTCGCGGGATCGGGCGAGCGACTGGCGCGGCGGATGCGGCTCGGCAACAGGGTGGATCTCCAGACCTCGCTGCCATCGTTCGGGGAGGAGCTGATGCCTCTGCGCGATCCCGGCGCCATCGCCCGTCGCGCCGCGGCGCGCCTCTTCGACACCTTCAGGCTCGAGGGCGTCGCCATCACCGCCGGAGGGGCGCTCATCGGCGAGTCGGGGCGCGCGATCGTCGCCGACGGCGCGATCGTCGGACGCCGATCGCTCTCTGGCCTCGACGTGGAGCTCCTCGCCGGATCCCCCGCCCCCGTGCGCATCGGCCTGCCGCGCAACGGCGCGGCGGGGCCCGCCTTCGGGACGCTCTCGATGCTGCTCGTGCCCGCGGGCGACGATCTCGACATCGAGGATCTCGGCCTTCTCTCCACGTTCGCCCTCCTCTGCTTCCGGGCGGTGGAGAACGCGCTCCTCTTCGCGGCGCTCCAGGGGCAGATGCACGATCTGGAGCGGCTCTCGCAGGAGAACGCTCAGGTCATCGAGGCGAGCGCCGCCGCGATGCTTCTCTGCCTTCCGGACGGTCGCGTCAAGATCGCCAACCGCAGGTTCCTGGACCTGCTCGGCCTCGACGCGCGCGACGTGGAGGGGACACCCGCCGATCGCCTGCTTCCGGCCGCTCTCCTCTCGGCGCTCACGGAGAACGGGATGGTGCGTCACAAGGTCGAGCTCGCGGGCAAGGCCAGGGTGGTCGAGGGGCGGCGCACCCGCCTTGCCGATGGAGGTTCGCTCCTCACGCTGCTCGACGTCACGCTCGAGGCGCTCCTCGAAGAGACGATGCGCGAGCGCGAGAGGCTCTCCGACATGGGAGTGCTCACCGCACAGGTGGCGCACGAGGTGGCGACGCCGCTCACCGGCGTATCGAGCTACGCGCAGCTCCTCGGGCAGAAGGTGAAGGACGACCCAGCGCTCTCCGAGATGGTGAGGAAGATCCAGGGACAGGCGGAGCGGGCCAGCGAGATCGCGCGCTCGGTCCTCGGAAAGGTCCGTCCCGCCGGGGGAGGGAACGACACGGTGGCGGTCCTCGACGCCGGCGCCCTCATCCGCGAGATCGCGGACGTCCTTTCGCCCGTGTTCGCGCAGAAGCAGGTGACGCTCCTGTGCGAGGCCGGGCGGGGCGTGCTCCTCGGCAACGCGCGGCGCGGGAAGATCGAGCAGGTGCTGGTGAACCTCATGCTGAACGCGCGCGATGCGAGCGCCTGCGGGACGGGGGTGCGCGTCGAGGCCGAGCGGCGCGGTGCGGGCGTCGCGATCCGCGTGATCGACCAGGGCACGGGGATCGATCCGAAGGTCATCGATCGCATCTTCGATCCGTACTTCACGACCAAGGAGAGCGGGACCGGGCTCGGGCTCTTCGTCGCGCGCCGGCTCGTCACCGAGCTCGGCGGGGCGCTCGAGGTCAGGAGCGTGCCGGGAGAGGGGACCACGATGGAGGTCCTGCTCCCCGGAGCGATCGACGAGAGCGCATAACATGGTCGGGCATGAGCACGCCTCGCCCGACGCCATGTCCGAAGCGGTGAGAGGGAGCGCGGGCGACGGCCCTTCCGGCCGGGTGCTCATCGTGGACGACGAGCCGATCATCCGTGACGTGCTCGGGAGCGTCCTCGACGACGCGGGGCTGGCCTCCCGTGCGGTGACGTCGGGGGAGGCGGGGCTCGAGGAGCTCACGCGCGAGGACTACGACGTCGTGCTCCTGGACCTGATGCTCCCCGGCAAGGACGGCCTCGAGACGCTCGCCGACATGCTGGCGCGCGATCGGGAGCAGGTCGTCATCATGGTGACGGCGTACGGCACCGTGGAGACGGCCGTTTCCGCGATGAAGGCGGGCGCGTTCGACTACATCCAGAAGCCGTTCGCCAACGACCAGGTCGTGCTCGCCTGCCGCCGCGGTATCGAGCGCCGGAGGCTCCGCCGCGAGAACATGCGGCTCCGGGCCGAGCTCGACCGCCGCCACGGCCTCGACAGGATCGTCGGGCGCGACAAGGCGATGCAGGCCGTGTTCGACCTGGTCCTCCTCGCGGCGCCGTCGAGGAGCTCGATCTTGATCCGCGGCGAGAGCGGCACCGGCAAGGAGCTCGTGGCCCGCGCCGTCCACAACCACTCGCTGGTCGCCTCCGGCCCCTTCGTCACCGTCAACAGCGGCAACCTCCCGCAGGATCTCCTCGAGTCGAACCTGTTCGGCCACGTCAAGGGCGCATTCACCGGCGCCCACACCTTCAAGAAGGGCCTCTTCGAGGTCGCCGACGGGGGCACGATCTTCTTCGACGAGATCGGCAACGTGAACCTCGAGACGCAGGCGAAGCTCCTGCGGGTCGTGCAGGAGCGCGAGTTCATGCGCCTCGGCGGCACCGATACGATCTCCGTGAACGTCCGCATCATCAGCGCGACCAACGTCGATCTCGAGAAGGCCGTGCGCCAGGGGAAGTTCCGCGAGGACCTCTACTACCGCCTCAACGTCATCATGGTGGAGCTGCCGCCGCTCCGGGAGCGGAAGAACGACATCCCGCTCCTCGCGGATCACTTCCTGGAGAAGTACGCCCAGGAGAACGGCAAGGTGATGGAGGGATTCGACGCCGACGCGCTCCAGCTCTTGATGGCCCACGCGTGGCCCGGGAACGTGCGCGAGCTCGAGAACGTCGTGGAGCGCGCCGTGGTGCTCTCGCAAGGACCGCGCGTCACGTCGAAGCTCATACCGCTGTCGGTCCGGCTCCCGGCGCGCGAGGATGCCGAGCCGCCGGAGATCGGCATGCCGCTCAAGGACGCGGTCGAGTCGTTCGAGCGCCGGCTCATCGAGCAGACGCTGCGGAACGTCGGCGGCGTGCAGCGGCGCGCCGCGGAGCTGCTCCAGGTCAAACCCACCACCCTCAACGAGATGATCAAGCGCTACGGCATCGATCCGAAAGGGGAATCGGGATCGTAGCCCCGTTGCTCCGGAAGAGATTCCGGCGATGGCACGCCCTGGCGTCGGTGCCCGGGGCGCTGTTCCTCGCGCTCTGGATCGGGAGCGGGACCGTGATGGTGTGGGACAGCTACCGCGAGGGTGGGCACGCCGTCCCGCCGCCGACCGCGCCCGTGGACGTCCGGCAGTTCGGCGTCCCGCTCGAACGGGTCCTTGCGAGTGCCGCCGGACCGGTCGTCCGCGCCACCGCGCTCTCGATCGGGGGCCGCCACCTCTACCAGGTCGAGGATGGCAGCGCCACGATGCTTTACGACGGCGACACAGGCGTCGCGCTCTCGCCGCTCTCCGAGAGCACCGCCACCGCGCTCCTCTCGGGGTACGCCGGCACCGCGCCCGTGGGCGTGCGCCTCGTGACCGAGCGGAGCTACGAGTACATGTGGGGCGACCTCCCCGCATGGCGCGGCGCGTTCGCGGATGGGCGCATCATCCACATCTCCGCCGCGTCGGGGCAAGCGACGTCCTGGACGGACCGCGCGGGGATGATCTCGCGGGCGCTCTACTTCCGCGTCCACGCGCTGAAGGTCACCGGGCGACCGGGGATCGACGCGGCCATCGCGTTCGGGGCGATCCTCCTGTCCCTCTCGTCCCTCTTGACCGGCGCCCTCTCGTACCTTCCGAGGAGGCCCGCGCCCGGGGAGCGCCCGGTGCCGATCGTGGGGTAGCTCCCGAGGGCCGCGACCGGGGGGCCCGCCTGCGCGAGCTCTTCCACGACGCCGAACGGATTCCCGTTGCCGATCGCGAGGGATTCCTCGATGCGCGCTGCCAGGACGACCCGACGCTCCTGACCGATCTCCGATCGCTGCTTCGTTTCGCCGATCAGGCCGGCGGCTTTCTTTCCAGACCGGCGGCGGATGTGGCTGCCGAGGGCAGGGCGGATCGGCTCGCGCCCGGGGATCGCATCGGTCCGTACGCGATCGTGGGGGTTCTCGGACGCGGTGGCATGGGCATCGTCTTCGAGGCTCGCCACGCGGAGTCGGGCGCCCCGGTCGCCGTCAAGACGATGAGGGTAGACGATGCCGACGTCGACGAGCGGATGCGTCGCGAGATCGCCTCGCTCGGAAGGCTGGACCATCCAGGGATCGTGCGGCTGATCGACTCCGGGAGCCTCGACGGCTGGCCCTGGTACGCGATGGAGCGCGTCACGGGGACGAGCCTCGCCGAGTCGATCGCCCGCCGGGATGCGGGCGCCGCGGCGTGGCCTCTCGCTCGCAAGCTCACGTTCGCGAGGTGCCTCGCGGCGAGCCTCTCGTACCTTCACGACGAGGGGTTCGTCCACCGCGATCTCAAGCCAGGGAACATCCTTATCCGGGAGAACGGACTCCCGCTCCTCGTCGATCTGGGCATCGCCGCGCTTCACCCTTCCGGGATCGCGCGGGAGGCGCTCGAAGTCGCGACTGGGCCCATGGGAACGTCGCTCTACATGGCGCCGGAGCAGATCGAGGGCAGGCTCGTGGACGCGAGGGCCGATCTCTACGCGCTCGGATGCGTGATGTACGAGCTCCTCACGTCGCGCCCGCCGTTCACCGGAACGCCGGAAGCGGTCCTCCGGCAGCACCTGGAGCGGGAGCCGGAAGTGCCGTCGGACCACTGCCCCGACGTGCCGTTGCCTGTGGAGGAGCTGGTCCTGCGTCTCCTCGCAAAGGACCCCGGGGCGCGCCCAGGCCACGCCGAGGATGTCGTGGCGATGCTCGGGCGGCTCGGTGCGGACGAGGTGCCGTGGCGGCGCCGAGGCTCGCCCCGGCCCTACCTCTACCGGCCGAGGCTCGTCGCGCGTGGCGGCGTGATCGCCGAGATCCTGGCGGACCTCGATGGCCTCACGGAAGGAAGGGGCTCCTTGACGCTGCTCGGTGGAGCGAGCGGGATGGGAAAGACCCGGGTGGTCATGGAGGTCGCGGCGGAGGCACGCCGCCGCGGGGTCCGTGTCCTGACCGGGGAGTGTGCCGCGGGAGCGGCGCCCGCGCCTCTCTGCGCCTTCCTGGAGCCCCTGCGCCAGATCGCGGCGCGATGCCGGGCCCGCGGAGCGGCGGAGATGGAGCGTGTCTTCGGCTCGGCCTCCGCCCTCGGTCCCTACATGGGCGCCATGGCGACGGACCCCGCGCCGGGATCCCGCGATCCGCGGGCGGCGCGGGAGCGCGTCTTCCACGCGCTCGCGGCGGTCCTCGAGGCCCTCTGCGGCGCGTCGAGAGAGCCGCACCTCCTCGTCATCGACGACCTCCAGTGGGCCGACGAGCTCAGCCTCGCGTTCCTCTCCCATGCCTGCCGCGAGCGGATCGTCTCGAGTCTCTCCCTCGTGGTGCTCGGCGACTACCGCCTCGAGGAGGCGGGTAAGGAGCTCGGGCGACTCGCCGGAGAGAGCATGGTCCATGCGGTGCGTCTCGAGCCTCTCGACGAGGCGGGGGTGCGTTCCATGGTGCGCGAGATGCTCGCGTACGATGCCCCGGCCTGGTTCGCGTCGATCGTGGCCGCCCGGTCGGAGGGCGTGCCGTTCTACGTCGGCGAGTACCTGATGTCGGCGATCGCACGGAAGTGGCTCTCGCGCGACGGCCGCGGATCCTGGAGATTCGATCGCCGGGCCGAGGACGAGGCGGATCTCCCGATCCCGGCCACCGTCCGCGATCTCGTTGCGAGGCACCTCTCGATGCTGTCGGCGCGCGCGCGGCGCGTCGCCGATGCGGCGTCGGTGCTGGGGCGGAGCGGGTCGCGCGAGCTCCTTCAGGCTGCCGCGGGCATCGCCTCCTCGTCTCCCGCCGTCGACGAGCTCGTGGTCGGCCACGTCTTCGATGGCGACGTCAAGGGATTCGCGTTCGTGCACGACCGGATCCGCGAGGTCCTCTACCAGGATCTGTCCCCGCCGCGCCGCCGCCGGCTACACCTTTCCGCGGCGAGCGCGCTCGATGCGTCGGGCGATCCCGGCTCCCGGACCGCGGACGCCGCCGCGATCGGCCGCCACTTCGCCGCCGGCGGGCGCCCCGCGCGTGCGCGGCCCTACTACCTGTCCGCGGCGCGCCGCGCGCTCGGCCTCCATGCGATGGAGCAGGCCGCGGGGCTCTACCGGAGCTGCCTCGCTCTCGGTGGGCCGGCGAGCGCGACGGTCGCCGTGCGCGTCGAGCTGGCGACACGGTCGCTCGCGCCGGCGGGCCGCACGCACGAGGCGATCGACGAGCTGGCGACGGCGATCGGCGCCGCGCGGCCCGCCATCCAGAGGGCAGGCATCGCCTGTGACCTGTCCAGCCTCCGCTGCTTCGCGGGCGAGCTTGCCGAAGCCGAGGAGCTCGCGCGCATGGCCTTGCGGGTCGCGCGGCGGCGCCGCGACGACGCTCTCACGAGCCGGGCTCTGGCCGCTCTCGGCGCGTCGCTTCGCGCTTCGGGGAACTTCGACATCGCGTTCTCGAGCGAGGCGATGAGCCTCGCGCGGAAGACCGGCGAGGCGCGCGCTCTGTTCGAGCTCTTGATCCAGGGGCATCACCGGTACAACGAGGAGGCGCTGGTCCTCGCACGATCTCTCGACGATCCGGTGCTGATCACGCGCGCGCTCGTCCACGCAGGCGAGGCCTGCCACATCAAGGGGGATCACGCCCGGGCCCGGGCCTACTACGACGAGTCCCTCGCCGTGGCCGAGACGCGGGGCGCGCGAGCGCTGATCGGCACCATCCTCGGCCAGCTCGCAGGGCTCGCGCTTCACGGGGAGCGGTGGAGCGACGCGGAGGCCCTCTACGAGAAGGGCATCGCGGCGGCGAGGACGACGGCGGACTCGCGCGGATTGACGTTCCACCTCGGCGGTCTCGGCGATCTGAAGCGCATGACCGGGAGGTTCGCTGAGGCGCGGACAACCTACGCCGAGACGCTCGCCCTCGCGCGGGAGAAGGGTCACCAGCAGGAGGAGGGCGCAACGCTCCTGGGCATGGCGATGATCGCCCGCCTCGAGGGCGATCACGCGACGGCGGTGCGCCTGCTCGACGAGGCCGAGCCCCTTATCAGGCGCTGCCAGGACCGGGTGGCGCTCGTGTTCCTGGATTGCGAGCGCGCGGTGATCGCGTTCCAGTCGGCCTTCGATGGCACCGCGCACCTCCGCGAGGCCGAGGATCTCGCGCTGGAGATCCGGCCTTCGTGCAAGGATCCCATCGAGGCGGGGCTCGACGAAGCTCGCGCTCTTCGCCGGCGCCACGTCCCATGAGCAGAACACCCAGGCGACGCGACGAGAGCGAGAGCGTGCGGGCGCCCAGCGTGACGGAGCTCCTGAAGGAGTGGCATGCCCGCGATCCCGCGGCGCTGCCGGCGCTGGTCGAGGCCGTCTACCCGGAGCTCCGTCGGCTGGCGCGGCGCCACGTGCGCCGCGTCGACGGCTCCGCGACGCTCGCGCCCACGGAGCTCGTCTCCGAGGCGATGATGCGGCTGATGGGGGTCGACGTGGCCTGGGTCAACCGGCGCCACTTCTTCGCCTTCGCGAGCACCGTCATGCGGCGGGTCTTGATCGACCGCGCGAGGGCGCGAAGGAAACGGGCGGAGGCCCTCACGCTCCTCGGGGTCCCTGCGATCGCGGGAGGCCGGAACGTCGACCTCATCGACCTCGACGAGGCGCTCGAGGCGCTGGCGGCGGAGCTGCCCTTCGAGGCCAAGGTCGTGGAGATGCGCTTCTTCGGCGGACTCTCGATCGAGGACGCCGCCGGCGAGCTCGAGGTCGGCCATGCGACCGTGGAGCGCGCGTGGAGGCTTGCCCGGGCGTGGCTCCTGCGTTTCATGACCCGACGCTCCCGTCGCGGCGATGAGGGGGAATCCGGGGCTCCGTCGTCTTGATGTGTAAAAGCACGGAGCGCCAGGACGGTGCGACGGAGCGAGGGGGGCCTTGGGGGTTTCGCCTATTCTCCTTCGCGTGTGGCGGCGATCCTCGCGTAGACCTCCCGTCGCGGTAACCCGGAGCGCCGGGAGACCGCGCGGAGCGCCTCGGCACGCGACGATCCGCGCGCGATCGCGGCGTCGTATTCGTCGCGGAGGCTCATCGCCGGGCGTGGCGGTGCGGAGCCACGAGGTCCGAGCAAGAGGACGATCTCGCCCTTCCAGGTACGACTCCGGGTGCGATCGCGCAGCTCCTCCGCCTGTCCCCGGAGCACCTCCTCGTGGATCTTCGTCAGCTCGCGGGCGACGGCGACGGGTCTCGAGGGATCGACGCGCGCCAGCAGATCGAGCGTCGCCGCGATGCGGTGGGGCGCCTCGAGGAACACGAGCGTGCCCGCGAGCGGCTCGGCGAGCAGCGCCTCGGCCGCGGCGGCTTTCCGCGGGAAGTAGCCAAGGAACGTGAATCGATCGACGGGGAGCCCCGACACCGACAGCGCCGCGATGAGGGCGCTCGGGCCCGGGATGGTCCGCACGGCGATGCCGCGATCGAGAGCGTCGCGGACCAGCGGGAAACCGGGATCGGCAACCAGAGGCGTGCCGGCGTCGCTGCAGAGGGCGACGTCGTCACCGGCCAGCGACCGCTCGACGATGGTGTCCACGGCAGCGTGCTCGCGGTGCGCGTCGAAGCTCAGAGCGGTGTCGCGATGCCGAAGTGGGTGCAGAGCTTGCGCGTGACACGCGTGTCCTCGGCGAGGATCAGCGCGACCTCCTTGAGAGTCCGGCACGCCCGCGGTGAAGTCCTCGAGGTTGCCGATCGGCGTCGCCACGACGTAGAGCGTTCCAGCCATCGCGATAGTCTTGCGCGCGATGCGCGATCCCGCAAACCCGGGGCCCCTGCCGGGCCGCCGTCTCGTGCGGGCGTGCGGTCCTGGCGGCGGGATCGACGGTCGCGGTCGCCGTGCTCGCCGGCACGAGCATCGTGCGTGCGCGCCACCCCTTCGAGCTCGAGTGGATGGAAGGAGGGATGCTCGATCACGTGCGCTGGATCCTCACCGGGCACGCGCTCTATGGCCCTCCGTCCCTCGACTTCACGCCGTTCATCTATCCGCCGCTCTTCGTCTACGTCGCGGCGGGCGTCGCGGCCCTGGCCGGGATCTCGTTCCTTGCCATCCGGATCGTCTCCCTCATCGCCACGATGGCGTGCCTCGGGCTCCTCTTCGAGCTCACGCGTCGCGAGACGGGGAGCCGCCTCGCGGGGCTCACGGCGGCGGGCACGTTTGCCGCATGCTACGGGTTGACGGGGTTCTGGCTCGACATCGGCCGCGTCGATGCCCTGATGCTCGCGTTCCTGCTCGCGTCCGCGTCCCTGATCGATCGGAGCCCGGCCGCCGCGGCGCTCCTGGGCGCGCTTGCGTTCTTCACCAAGCAGACGGCGCTCCTTCCCTCGATCGTTCTCGCGATCCCCGTCGCACGCCGCCGCGCTTCCCTCGCGAGATACGCGCTGGTCTACGCGGCCCTGTCGCTCGGTGGGACGGTCCTCCTCGACGCGCTCCATGGCGGCTGGTACCGCTTCTACGTCTTCCACCTCCCGGCGGGACACCGGAGGTCCTATGCGGCCCTCTGGGCTTTCGTCCCCGAGCTCCTCGTCCGCTTCACGCCCACCGCGGCCGCCGGCGCGGCCGACGTGCGGCGCCGAGATCCCACCGCCAGGCCAGGCGTCCTGCTTCCGCTCGCGCTTGGCTTCGTGGCGACGTCCTGGCTGTCCCTGGTGAAAGCCGGGCGTTTTGCAAACCTCTACATCCCAGCCTGCGCCGGTCTCGCGATGCTCCTCGGTGCCTTCGTGGCACGCGCGGCAAGGGCTCCCGGGACGCGCGAGGCGGGGGTCCTCGCGCTCGCCGTGCTTCAGCTCGCGGTCCTTGCCTACGATCCGCGCCGCGCCGTGCCGGCCGAGCGCGACCGGCAGGCCGGGGACGCCATGGTGCGCGCCATCGGAGCGATGCACGGAGACGTCTTCGTTCCATTCCACGGCGCGCTCGGGCCGATGGCGGGCAAGCCCGCCCATGCGCACCTGGCGAGCCTCATCGACGTAGCTTCGGGCGATCGCGGCGGAGCGGTGCAGACGGCGCTGGACCGCGAGGTGGTGGAGGCCCTGCGGAGCCATCGGTGGGACGCCATCGTGCTCGACGATCCGTGGCTCCTCTGGGAGATCGAGAAGTACTATAGAAAGCAGGGCGACGTGGAGAGTGTCGTGAAGGAGCTCGACGATCCCGCTGTTTTCCGGCCCATCACTGGACGCCCCGTGAGACCCCGGACGATCTACACGCCCAGGGAGGCAGGGCGATGAAGACCGTCCGGCCGCCGGCGGTCGCGGGTCGCTTCTACCCGGGCGATCCCGTCGAGCTCTCGCGGATGCTCGACGAGCTCGCCCTCGACTCTCGAGACGTGGCTCCCGGCAAGTGCGCGGCCCTCCTCGCGCCTCACGCGGGATACGTCTACTCGGGATTGACCGCCGCGCGGACTTACGCCCGCGCCGAGATCCCCGAGCGCTCGGTGATCCTCTGTCCGAACCACACCGGGCGAGGCGCTCCGTTCGCGATCATGAGCCGAGGCGCCTGGGAGACGCCTCTCGGCACGCTCGACATCGACGAGGACCTCGCCGCGCGGCTCCTTGCCACGTCCCGTCTTCTGGAGGAAGACTCCCGCGCGCACGAGCACGAGCACGCGCTCGAGGTCCAGCTTCCGTTCCTTCTCCGGAGGCGCTCCGATCACCGCTTCGTGCCGATCTGCGTGGGCCGCCTGGACTACGCGTCCCTCGACGCCCTGGGCCGCGAGCTGGCGAGCGTGCTCGCGCCGGTCGATCCGAGGCCGCTCGTGATCATCTCGAGCGACATGACCCATTACGAACCGGCGCGGACCGCCAAGGTCAAGGACCGCAAGGCGATCGATCGCATGGAGGCGCTCGACGCCCGGGGGCTCCACGACGTGGTGCTCGGCGAGCACATCTCCATGTGCGGCATCGCCCCGGCGACGGTGGCGCTCCGCGCGCTCGCCGGTCTCGGGGCTCGCGGCGGGACCCTCGTCGACTACACGACCTCGGGCGATCGCACCCTCGACTACGAGGACGTCGTCGCTTACGCCGGCCTCACCTTCGCATGATCGCGGGGCACACCCCGCGGGGAGACGACCCATGTCCTTTCTGAGAAAGATCCTCGGTCTCGATGCGTCCTCGCACGTCGCGCGGGGAGACGCTTTTTCGTCGCAGCAGGAATGGGGGCTCGCGCACCTCGAGTACGAGAAGGCGCTGGATGCCGCCGAGGGCGCCGAGGAGACGGCCTCGGTGGAGCGCAAGGTCCGGGAGTCGGCGGAGAAGCTCCACGAGCGCAACCTCGACCGTGCGGCCGCGGCCGAGGAGAACGGGGATCTCTCCGAGGCGCTGACCTTCTGCCAGGGCGCCAGCGACGTGCTCCCGCCCGGCGACGAGCGGCGCGCGGTGCTCGAATCGCGGATCGAGGGGCTCGCGCTTCGGATCGACGAGGCGGACCTCAAGGGGGAGATCGAATCGTTCCTGAACAACGAGAACCCTCCCGAGATGGCGCGGACCCACCGCCACTGGCTCATCGCGGCGATCCCCTCCGGAAGCGACGACGCCACCGAGCGCCAGTACACCAGCCCCGAGCTGATCGAGCTCGCCGGTGAGGCGGCCGACGGCGAGCCGAACCAGGTCGTGACCTACGCGATGGCGCTCGCCCAGGCGGGCTTCACGACCCACGCCATCGCGGCGTTCAAGCGCGCCGCCGCGCTGAGGCCGGACGACAAGGAGGTCCACTACTTCCTCGGGAACCTCCACGGAGACCAGGGCGATCTCGATCTCGCCGTTCTGGAGCTCGAGCGGGCGATCGAGATCGATCCGCGCTACGACCTCGCCTATCTCTACCTCGCGCGCACGTATCTCCGGGTCGAGGACGACGAAGCCGCGGAGCCGTTGCTCAGGAAGGCGCTCGAGGTGGCGTCGGAGGAGAGCGGGGTTCCCGAGGAGTGCCGCGAGCTACTCTCCGAGATCTCGGCGCGCAAGACGAAGTCGGACGAGCCCGACACGCCGCCGGAGAGCCTCGACGAGCGCATTCCCTAGCCCTTTGCCGGCGGCATGAAGAAGGTGAAGCTCGTGATCTACCTCGTCTATTGCCTGGAGGCGGGGGTCTTCCTTCTCGTGGCGCCGTGGTCGGCCCGGTGGGAGCAGAACTTCTTCTTCAGCGTCGCGCCGTCCCTGCGGACGTTCTTCCTGAACCCGTTCGTGCGCGGCGCGATCTCCGGGCTCGGAATCCTCCACCTCATCCTCGGGCTGGTCGACCTCCTCAACTACCGGCTGACTCTCGAGGAGATTTGATCGCGGCGGGTCCCCTTGGAGCCCTGCAGCTCGAGACCTACGCGATCACGTCGCGTGCGATGGTGCCGGGAGGCGACGTCGCGGCGCGGGTCGAGGCGCTCCTGGCGGCGGGCGTCTCGATGGTGCAGATCCGCGAGAAAGACCTCCCCGCGCGCGCTCTCCACCGGCTCTGCGCCCGCATCGCGGCGGCCGCCCCCCGCGATCGCGTTCTGGTCAACGACCGTGCCGACATCGCGCTCGCGTGCGGCATCGGCGTCCATCTCGGCGTGGCGTCGTTGCCGGTG
This sequence comes from Acidobacteriota bacterium, assembly GCA_046331505.1. Taxonomy (GTDB): domain Bacteria; phylum Acidobacteriota; class Vicinamibacteria; order JAXLQT01; family JAXLQT01; genus JAXLQT01. The sequence goes on along the minus strand of JAXLQT010000015.1, from coordinate 152,801 downwards.
CGCGCGGTCCGGCGGCTCGCGCCGCGCCGCGGATCGGCGCGTCGACGCACACCCTCGACGAGGCGCGGCGCGCCGAGGACGAGGCGCGGACTTCCTGGTGTTCGGGCCGGTGTTCGCGACGGACAGCAAGCGCAGGTTCGGTCCGCCGCGCGGCGTGGGCGAGCTCCTGCAGGTCGTCGCGCGGGCGCGCGTGCCGGTCTTCGCGCTCGGCGGGATCGATGCCGGGGGAGCCGCCGTCCTCTTCGATGCGGGCATCCATCGGATCGCCGGCATCTCGCTCTTCATGCGAGGCGACGTCGCGACGACGATGAGGAGGCTCGCGCGCCGTCACGCGACCGCGAGGTATACTTCGCCATCAGGCGTCTTTCCCCTAAGTCCAGAGAGAGAATCGACTTGGCCCTGATGTGGCACGCGATGGCCGGCTTCTACCGCCGCGGAGACGTCGCTTGAGGCTTCGCGTGCTCGGTGCGTATGGCGGCACGATGCCGGGCTGCCACATGACCTGCCTGCTCGTGAACGACCAGGTCGTGCTCGACGCGGGGTCGCTCGCGTCGACGCTGACCATCGAGGAGCAGGTGGCGGTCCGCCACGTCGTGCTCTCGCACAGCCACAGCGACCACATCAACTCGCTGCCGTTCTTCGTGGAGAACGTGTTCGGACGGATCGAGACTCCGGTCCGCATCCACGCGCAGCCGTCGGTGATCGACGTCGTGCAGCGCCATCTCTTCAACAACGCGGTGTGGCCCGACTTCGCCTCCATTCCGGATCGGGTGCTGCCCATCATCGAGTTCCATCCGGCTCCCACGATGGCGTGCGTCGTGCTCGGAGGGCTTCGCGTGACGCTCGTCCCCGTCAACCACGTCGTGCCGACGGTTGGCCTCATCGTCGAGGACGACCGGAGCGCGTTCGTCGTGAGCGGCGACACGGCGCCCACGCGGGAGCTCTGGGAGATGTGCAACGACCTGCCGGACGGCAAGCTCAAGGCCATCCTCCTCGAGACGTCGTTCCCGAACGCTCGCCAGGCGCTGGCCGACATCAGCAAGCACCTCACCCCGCAGCAGCTCCCTGCGGAGATCGCGAAGTGTCGCCACGCCTGCCCGGTCTACCTTTACCATCTGAAGCCGCCGTTCCTCGCCGACCTCGGGCGCGAGATCGCAGCGCTCCAGCACCCGAGGATCGAGCTTCTCGAGCAGGGAAGGACCTACGAGCTATGACCTCGACGGACGATCGCAATCCGGGCGCCAGCGGGCGAGCAAACCTGGGACTTGGCCTCGCCATCGGCGGGCTCGTCGCTTCTGTCGTCCCGTGCTGTTGCATGACCTACTGGCTCGGGCTTCCGCTCAACGTCGTGAGCCTCGTGATCAACACGATGGAGCGAAACGCGATCGAGACCGGCCAGAGCTCGCCGGGAGGTCAAAGCCAGGTGAAGACCGCGAGGCTTCTCAGCTTCGTCGGCTTCGGCTTCAACGCCCTGTACGCCGTGTTCGTCGTGCTCTATCTCATGGGCGTCGTCGGTCTCGGGATACTGGGCGGTCTCTCGAACCTGAAGTGACGCCGGCGGGTGCGTGTCCCGCGACCCCGGGCTTGCGGATCAGCGAGAAGCTACGGGCGCCGTCGTGCGGATCGTCTCCTCCAGCTCGCCGGCGGCCTGTCTCATGCCGTCGCGCACGAGCGGCAGCGTGTACAAGCCCACCGCGAGCCCCCAGAGGAGCCCCGTCGCGAGACGCAGCGGCGTGTTGGACTCCCGCAGGCCGAAGAGCTGGGTGAATCCGTCGAGCGCGATGGGGGCCGCGGCGCAGAGGAGCGCCAGGCCGTTGAAACGCCATCGCCACGCCCGCGTGGAGACGAGAAGCCCAGAGATCGCAAGGCCGGCGTAGATGGCCTGGCACCGGGCGCACACGGGAGCGCGCCCGGGTCCGATCGCGAGGCAACGCTCGGGGATCTGGTGGCACCCGAAGCGAAAGGCGGCATGGATGGCGCGGCTCGCGAGAGGGTGGCTGTCGGCGAGGAGCGGCCCGAAGACCGTCGATGCGAAGACCAGACAGAAACCGGCGACGGCGAGGGTCGTGAAGTGGGTCGCGAGCGCGAGGACGGCGCGGTTGATCGCCGTCTCCACGCGCTCGCGACTCATCGAAGGGTCACGCCTCGCTGGTTTCGCCCTGGCCGCGCCAGAGATCCCCGAAGCACTTCCAGGCCACGAAGTACCCATACGGGAAGATGAAGCAGATGCCCGCCAGGAGGTGGATCACCCAGGAGATGAGGTAAGAGCCGAGGTTCGCCTTCACGAAGCCGATGACGGCTCCGAACTTGAACGCCTCGCCATAGGAATCTGTCGTCCAGTAGCGCATGAGGCCGACGGGCAGCATGATGTTGATCAAGAGGCCGATCGGAAACGAGATGCACCACATGCAGATCATCGGCAGGATCGCGAGCCCGGGGACCTTCATGATCGCCAGGGCGAAGCTCGTGCCGTAGGACAGGATCATCAGGACGAAGAACGGCGCCATGTACCCGATGGGCACGACGATGCTCTTCAGCCCGCTCATGATGTAACCGCCGAAATCGTCCCATTCGGGGATCGGACGCTCCTCGCCGGCCACGACGTTGAGGAAAAGCTTCTTGAGGAACCCGACCACCGCGAACATCCAGACGATGTTGAGGCACGGGACGAGGAGCGGGAGCCCCGCGATCAGCACCTTCTTGATCCAGGCCTCGTCTTCCGTGACGTAGGAGAAGTTCTTGCCAAAATCCATGGCGCGCGCCCCCTTCGAAATCTGATGGCCGGGACGACTAAACTTCCACGGAAGCTGTCGTGTCGGGCACTATAGAAGCATGAACGGGGCGCTGTCAACGAACGGTGGGATCGCCGAAACACGGCTGAAACAGGCGGCGCGGCCGCGGGCGGAAGCGCGCCACGTCCTGGGGATCCTCGCCTTCTCGATGCTGGCGCTCGGCCGCCTCCTCGACCCGCGTCAGGACCCGCGCTGGGTGGCGATCGCCGGCATCGGCATCCCGTCGTCGTGCGGGTTCCGGCTCGCGACGGGGCTGCCCTGTCCCTCGTGCGGGTTGACGCGGAGCGTCTGCTTCTCCATGCACGGCGATCTCCGTTCGGCGTTCCGGCTCCATCCCATGGGTCCACTCGTCACCCTGGGAGCCGTGGTCCAGGGCCTCTTCTTGTTGATGACGCTCCTCGTACCGCGCCTGGCGCGCCGCGTCCCGATGATGCCGATCGTCTACGTCTACTTCGGGTACGTGGCCGCGATCTTCGTTTGCGGGGTCCTCCGCTACGTCGGGGTGTTCCCCCTACCTCCGGCATAGGAGCGAGAGCGTTCCCGCTTCGGCGCAGGGTTCGAAGGCCTCTCGCGTCCAGCCAGCGATCCGCGGGGCCGACGCCTCGAACGGCGGGAGGTGCGGCCAGCGCGCCCCATCGAGCACGATGGCTCTCGCGGCCCCGGCGTCGCGGAGCATCCGCTCCTCCGTCGCGTCGTCCAGGAGCGACGGAAAGGGGAGGTAGAGCGGCGTCGGGTTCCGGTAGGGTCCGGTGAAGTAGAACAACGGGCAGTAGGGAAGGCACAGGATCGGATCCCCCGGGCGCACGTCGCGCGCAAGGGCTTCGCCGATGCGAGAGAGGTCGTCGGCCTCGGGCCGGGGGACGCGCACGTGCCCGCGCTCCCGGAAGGTGAGATCGGCGTCGTTGCGCTCGATCGCGGTGACGCCCGCAGTGGCGCCGCCCATCGCTAGCAGCGTCGCGACCACGACGGCAGCCGTGCGGCGGCGCGAGCACGCGGCCGCGATCGCCGCCGGAAGGAGAGCGTCCAGGTAGTGCGATGCATCGGCGAGCGGGAAGACGGCGGAGAGCGACAGGAGCGCGAAGAGCGCGAGCGGATCGCGGAGCCGTCGCAGGAGGGTCAGGAGCGTGACGATCGGGACGGCGTAGAGGATCCGCACGAGGAGCGCGGACCGGGGAAACGGGAGGCTGCCTGGAAGGTAGTAGAAGAAGGCCACCTCCGAGGGCTTGTCCGGCCAGAGAGGACCGAAGAAGCGCGGGTAGGGGATCGAGAGATCGGAGGCGAAGCGGCGCAGGAAGTAGAGGACGTTCCAGTCGAAGAACGGTCCGATCGCGCCCCGTGCCGCGAACCAGCCGGCGATCGCCGCTCCGAGCAGGATCGCCGGGGCGAGGAAGAGCCCGATCGATCGCCGGGCGCCCAGCCGGAAGAGGTGGAGCCCGGCGGCGATCAGCACGAACGCCCCGAAGTTCTGCTTGTAGCCCGCCGAGAGCGCGCAGAGCGTCCCGGCCGCGAGCACGACCCTGGAGCCCGGTGCCGAGTCGCGCGGCAGCACGGCGAGCGCCCAGAGCGCGAGCATGACGGAGCACTCCGTGTAGTAGAAGACGTTCCAGTGGGGGAACGCGATGCCCTTCATGCCGAGGAACGCGATCACCGCCAGGGTCCCGCTCAGGCGTCCGCCGCTCTTGACTCCGAGCACGAAGCACGCTGCCGCCGCGGACGCCGCGCACGCCAGGCCGAGAGCGCGCTCGACCTGGATCGTCTCCCCGAAGAGGCGAAAGGCCGCTGCGAGCGTGCCGTAGGAGAGCGGCGGGATGTTGGTCGCGATGTCGCGGTAGAGCACGCCGTCGCCGTGCGCGATGCGGGACGCGATCGCCAGCAGGTGGCCCTCGTCTCCGAGCGAGATGCCACGGCTCATCGTCGGAAGCGACACGATCGCCGCCGCCGCCGCCGCGAGGAGCGGTCCGGCCGGCTTCACGGCCTCGGCGCGGGCTGCGGGCTTCGCGGCACGCCCGACAGGATCGTGCGCGGCCCGTGCTCCAGCAGCGCGTCGAGCTCGTAGCGCAGCGGGTTCCTCTCTCGGAACGGGACGTAGGGCCCCGAGAGCGCGCCGAGGAGCGCGACGCAGGCGCTCGGGATCGCGAACACGAGCGCCGCGCGCCCGGAAAGGGGAGACTTTCCGGCAAGGAGGAGAAGGAAGCAGAGCGGGAGCGCCGGGATCGAGAACCGGAGCCCGAAGTCCGCGCCGCCCCAGAAGCCTGCGTTGCAGAGCAGGTACCCGAAGTAGAGCGCGAGACCGGCAATTGCGGAGGCCGCGAGCAGCGGCGATCGGCGCGAGAGCTCGATCGCGCCCACCGGGACGAGGAGGAGGAGGGGCGTGTACACGAAGAGCCCACGCCGGAGCCCGAACGACATCTCGTACGCGCGCGAGATCGTGGGCCGTCCCATCTGGAGCGTCGGAGCCGCGCCGGGCTTTCCTTGCCAGTGGAAGGTCGGGAAGGTGAGCGGGTGATCGAACGCGGCGAAGTTGTATCCGAGGACGGCGATCGCGGCGAGGGCGAGCGGCACGAAGAAACGGACCGAGGCGAGGCGCCTCGTGGCGAGAACGTAGACGGCGAGCGGCGCGATGACGAGCGCCGCCTGGTAGCGCGTCAGGATCGCGAGCCCCGCGCAGGCCCCCGATGCGTAGAGCGCGAGGTCCCCCGTCCCGATCCCGAGGGCCCACGCCCACGCGATCGCGGTTGCCGCGAGGGGATCGGAGATGCCGACGGTCGCGTAGGGGAAGAAGAGCGTTGCGAAGGCGAAGCACCAGCCGCCGATGGCGCCGTGCGGGCTTCCGGTACGTGCGACGAGGAGCCGCACCGCGAGCGGCGCGGTCGCGGAGGGTAGCATCATGCCGAACAGCAGCGTGATCGTGAAGCAGAGATCGGCGTCGGGCGTGATCGCGCGCGCGGCGAGGTAGGCCGGGATCATCACGAGCGCGGGGCCCGGCGCCTTGTCGGAGAAGAGCCGCCCCTTGTAGATGGCCTTGTCGTAGCCGAGGAGCTCCTTCTGGCGATCGAGCGAGAGGCTGTGGTCCTCGACGATGGCGCGCGTCAGGCCGTAGAGCGCGGTCGGGTAGCCGCGATCGATCCCGTATCCCGAGAGCAGCGTGTAGGCGCCGAGAGGGACGATGAAGAGGAGGAGCGCCTCTCGCGCCTTCACGGCGTCGACAGGAGGCGGCAGGGAACGGGCTCCCACGCTCCGCCGGGTGGCATCCACGCGACCCGGAGCCGTGGGATCCCGCGCCGGAACATGTAGCTCACCGACAGATCGTGGCGTCCCGCGGAGAGGGACACCTCGCCCTCGCGGTAGCGTCCCAGCGATTCTCCGCGGTTGCCGACGACGAGCCCTCCGTCGACGGAGAGCGCCGAGCCGTCGTCCGAGAACGTCTGGAACCGGTAGCGACCCGCGGCTTCGACGAAGAGGCGAGCGCGGTAGTCGATCGTGCACGGCCTGCCCCCGCACGGCGTCTCGTCGATCCGCGACGCCGCTTCGATCGGCCCGGAACCGCGGCGCACGCGGATCGCCGTGCAGGGAACCGCGGGCGGACATCCCTCGGCGAGCACGATGAGAGGGTGTCCCGTGCGATCCCGCACGGTCCGCGCGGCCGCGCACGGCCGGTCGACGGCCTCGAACGGGTCCAGGATCCAGAGAGGCGCCGGTCGTCCCACGATCTTGCGCGGCGCGGTGGGCTCCCCAGCCAGGAGCTCCCAGGTCTCCGAGCGCAGCCCTTCGCTGACCTCGACGGTCCGACCCTCGGCGAAGGCAGCGTGCGCCGTGAGGGCGGCTTCGAGCTTGGCTTCCGGGCCGAGGGGTGGCTCCTGGGCGATCGTCTGGGGCCAGCGGCGCCAGAGAAGGTCGCCGTTGTAGATCATCGAGCCGGCCACCGCGAGCGCGGCGACGAGCTTCCGGTCTTGCCAGAGGACGCCGGCACCGACGCCGGCGAGCGCGGCGGCGAGCGGCGCGGCAGCCCCGGTCCGGAATCCATGCGGGGCATCCGCCAGGCGCGTCAGGACGCCAGGACCCAGGCACGCGACGTACCCTGCCACCGTGACGATCGCGGCTGGGTATCCGTCGCAGAGCTGCCGGAGCACGACGGCGAGGCCCATCACGAAGAGCGAGCCCGCGAAAGGATCGAGGAACGGGCGCCCCGGGGGGTGCACGTGGGGATTCGGGTCCGAGGTCTGGTGGAGCATCAGGAGATACCGGGCGGCGCTCGAGAGCGGCGCGCGCAGCCCCTCGGGTCCGGCGACGTCGCGCACGATGCTGACCTCCCGTGCGCGGCGCGCGACGACGTCGGGCTGTCTCACGTAGACGCTCACTATCGGCAGCGCCACCGCGACGAAGAGCGCCGCGACGGCCGCGCGGGCGCGGATCCCTCGCGCGAGAACGAGCGCCAGTAGGACGCCCGCGGCGATCGGGATTCGCAACGACTCGTAGAGGTAGAGCCCGAGCCCGAGGAGGATCGCGGCCGGCACGAGCCGCCGCGAGGCGATGGCGAGATAGGCGGCGAGAAGCGCGAGCGTCGACAGGACCTGGATCCATCCCCAGCGCGACACGCCGGCGTGCCAGGGAAGGAGAGCCAGGACGAGCCCCGCAGCGGTCGCCGCAGGCGCGCCCCAGTGCTTGCGGGTATAACAATAGAGAACGCCCGGCGCGAGGATCCCCGGGATCAGCGACACGAGCTTGATCGCGACGAAGGTCACTCCGATCACCTTGAAGAGAGCCGCCGGCCACGCGTAGTAGAGAGCGGGGATCTCGACCCATCCCGGCCGCATCGCGAGCGTCTTCCAGGGTGCGAGGGCGGACAACGTCGCGGCGCGCGCGGTCAGCGCCATGATCTCCTCGTCGACCCAGAGGCCGGCGGGAAACGAGCGGACCCCTGCGGCGCGCGCGACGGCGGCGAGGAGGACGATCACGGCGGACCGGAGCGAATCGGCGCGCGTCCAGCGTGCCGCGGCGGGCGAGGTCGGGGCGATGCGGCGGATCGCCGCCGCCTCGAGAGCGACGAGGAGCGCCAGACCGATGACGTGCCGGTGTGCCGCGCGGGAGGTCTCGAGGGCGGGGAGCGCCGCGGCGAGCGCGACCCCGAGGGCGAAGAGGAGCGTGCCGTTGCCGCGCGTCGGCATCCGGTCGATCTTGGCATGAAAGCCGCCACCGGATGGGCGATCGCGTCCGCGGTCATGGGGGTCCACGCCGTGCTCGCCCTCTCGGCGATCTCCCGGCTCGGCGTGATCACCGACGAGCCCGCGCACATCGCGTCCGGATTCGCGCTCCTGACGCGCGGCGAGATGAAGCTCAACCACGAGCACCCGCCGCTGGTGAAGCTCCTCGCCGCGCTGCCGATCCTAGGGCTCCATGCGCCGATCGATCCTGCGGACCCGGACTATGCTGCCGGGCGCGAGTGGGCCTACGCGCGCAGGTTCGTCTTCGACGGCGGGCACGATCCCGACCGTCTCGTGATGCGGTCGCGGGCCTGCGTGGAGATCTTCGCGGTGCTCCTCGGCCTGCAGATCTACGGCTTCGCCGCCGGAGTCTTCGGCCACCGCGCGGCGATCCTGCCCGTCGTCTTCTACGCGTTCGACCCCGCATTCCTCGGTCACGGCCCGGTCGTGCAGTTCGACGTCGCCCTCGCGCTGTTCGTCTTCGCCTCCTCGACCAGCTTCCATGGAGCGCTCCTCGTTGCTCGGCCGTCGCGGTTCGCCTACGCGGGGATCGCTCTCGGGCTCGGCCTCGCGTCGAAGTTCACCGCGGTCTACATCCTGCCTATCTGGGTGGTCTTGATCCTCCTCGAGCGCAAGCGGTTCGATCGGCGCCGGATCGCCGGGGTCGCGTTCGCCGCAACGCTCGCAGCCACCGCCATCGCGCTGTGCTACGGCGTCGTCCTCCTTCCCGAGCTGGCGCGCGGCTTCGGCTGGCAGCTCTCCCACGCCTCCCGGGGTCACGTCTCCTACTTCTGGGGCGCTGTGTCGAACCGGGGAACGCCGTTCTACTTTCCGGTGGCCATGCTCCTCAAGACGCCCGTCGAGACCCTCGCGGCCTTCGGCCTCGCCGCGATCGTGATCGGCAGGTGCGGCGTGGACCGGCGCGTGATCGGCGCGCTCTGCGCCGGCGCGACCTTCTTCGCGCTCCTGCTGCCATCGTCGATCGACATCGGCCACCGGTACATGCTCCCGGTGTACCCGTTCCTCTACGCGGCGCTCGGATCGCTCGGGAGCCTCGCGGCGTCGTGGAGCCTGCCGCCGGGATCCTCCTTTCGCTTCCGGTCCGTACCCGCCGGCCTCGCGGCGATCCTCGTGCTGCGCGCGCTCGCGGTCTTCCCGGGCTACATCGGCTTCACGAACGCCCTGGCCGGCAGCCGGCCGGAGCGCGTGCTCGCCGACAGCAACCTCGACTGGGGTCAGGATCTCCCCGCGCTTGCGACCTACCTGCGCGCCCGCGGCAATCCGGAGATCGGCCTCGCGTACGAGGGCATGGACAGCCCCGAACGTCGCGGCATCCGGTCCCACCGCCTGGGCTGCGCGCGCGAGACCGGCCTCTGCATCGCCAGCATCAACTGCGTCGTGGGGATCTCTCCCGCGTGGAACCGGTCGTGCTACGCGTGGCTCAAGGAAGAGACTCCAGTCGCCCGCGTGGGGACGTCGCTTCTCGTCTACGAGGTGGCACGGTGAGCGCGCCCGATCGCGTCCCGGTGCGGCTCCGGAGCACGCAGGGAGACTCGCTCGCCGCGTTCCGGTACGGCGACGCCCCGCGCGCCGTCGTCATCGCGCACGGGATCCTCGCGCACCAGGATCTCCCCGAGATCCGGGGGCTCGTGGATCGCTTCCGCCGCGACGCGACCGTCTACACCCTCGACTTTCGCGGCCATGGCGCGAGTGGAGGGAAGTTCACGATGGGACAGGAGGAGCACCGCGATCTCGCCGCCCTGCTCGGCATCGTCAAGGCCACGCACCGCCGCGTCGGGCTCGTCGGCTTCTCCTTCGGCGGATTCCACTCCGTCCTCGCCGCGGCAGCGGTACCGGTCGACGCGCTGTGCCTCGTCTCCGCCCCGGCCCATCTGCGCGTCTGGGATCACTTCCCGTTCGGGCGCGCCTACTTCCGCACGCTGCCTCACATCCTCATGCGCCGCCGCGGCCGCCATCGCATCGGCGTCTTCGCGAGACCGTCCGTCAATCCCGAGGACGTGATCGCTCGCGTCGCCGCACCCGTCCTCGTCGTGCACGGCACGGACGACTGGATCGTCAGCGAGCGGCACGCCCGGCTCCTCCACGAACGTGCCCACGGTCCAAAGCATCTCGAGGTCGTTCCCGGAGGGCTCCACGCGGAATACCTCCTCAAGCAAGATCCAGATGGAATATTCATGCTATTGAGCGACTGGATCAATAAAATGAATTGAACAATTGACTTTGATGATTCGTAGATTCATGATGTGGACATGAAGCGACGATCGCTCTCGAGGTGCCCGTCCTGCGACGGGGACTTGCGAATAGCAACCTATTCGTGCGAGGGTTGCGAGACGGAGATACGGGGGAGCTTCGAACCTTGCCCGTTCTGCCGGATGGAGGATGACGACCGCTACTTCTGCCTGGTGTTCTTGCAATGCGAAGGGAGCATCAAGGACGTCGAGCGGGTGATGGGCATCAGCTATCCGACCGTGAAGGGACGGCTCGAGCGCATCCGGAGGTACTTCGATCCGGAGGCGTCCCGACCGAAGCCCGTGGCGGGGCCGCCGAGCGATGAGCGGCAAGGGATCCTGTCGGCGCTGGAGAAAGGCGAGATCGACTACGAAACGGCGCTGGCCCGGTTGAAGGGCAGCGCCGGCGCGAGGTGAGCACCATGGACGACGAGACGAAGCGAATCCTTTCCATGATCGAGACGGGCAAGATCACCGCCGAGCAGGGCGCCGAGCTCCTGCGAGCGCTCGGGAAGAGCCCGGCGGCGGCGAAGCCCGAAGCCGCGCCGGCGCGTGAGACCGGCGAGCCGCCGAAGGTCATCGGCATCTTCGTGACCGAGGGGGACAAGGAGCGCGTGCGCGTGAAGATCCCCTTCGGCCTCGTGACCTGCGTCGAGAAGTTCGTTCCGAAGGCGGTGGTCGCGAAGATGCACGCCGACGGGACGACGATCGATCTCGCGGAGCTCCTCACCAACATCAAGAGCTGCACCGGCGGCGACGTCCTGACCGTCGACACCGACGACGGCAAGAAGGTCCGCATCGCCTGCGAGTAGAATCGATCCGGCGATGGGTCTCTCCGAGAAGGACTGCGTGCCCTGCCGCGGGGGCGTCCCGGCGCTGAAAGGCGCCGAGCTCGACGCCCTCGCGCGTCAGGTCGAAGGCTGGACGGTGGTCGAGGAGCACCACCTCACCAGGACCTACCCTTTCCCGGACTTTGCCCAGGCTCTCGCCTACGTCAACAAGGTGGGACAGATGGCCGAGGAGCAGGGACACCACCCCGACGTCTATCTTGCGTGGGGGAAGGTGAGGGTCGAGATCTGGACGCACAAGATCGACGGGCTCACGGAGAGCGACTTCGTCTTCGCGGCGAAGTGCGACGCCTTACGCTGAGCCGATGGCGGGGCGCGGCCGCAGCGCCACCGACATCCCCAGGAACACGATCGCGGCCGAGGCGAAGAGCCTGAAGCTCGGCGTCTCGTAGCCGGTCGCGATGGAGAGCACCGCGGCGATGACGGGCTGGACGTAGACGAAGAGCGCCACGACCGACGAGTCGACGCGCGCGAGCGCGTAGGTGTTGAGGCCATAGGCGCCGATCGTCGGTCCGAGCACGATGACCGCTCCGAGGAGCCAGATGCGTCCGGGGATCTCGCCCCAGGGAAGAGCGACGAGCCCGCGGCCGCCGACCAGCGTGAGCCAGGCGCCGCCCATGGCGAGCAGGAGCGCCGTCGCGACGAACGCGCGCTGCCGCTCCATCACCGGTTTGCCCAGGACGAGGAACCACGAGTAGGAGAACGCGTTCATGAAAGTGAGCGCGTCGCCGACGACCGTGGCCGCGTGGAGGTCGAGCTTCTCCACGCCGATGAGCACGAGGATGCCGAGGAACGTGGTCGCAATGCCGCCGACGCGGCGGAGCGTCACGCGCTCGCGTCCGAGGGCAGCCGCCATCAGGAGGACGAGCACCGGGATCATGCAGTTGATGAGCGCCGAGTGGGCCGGCGTCGTGCGGTGGAGCCCTTCGACGAAGAGGTACTGGTTGATCGCGACGCCCAGGAGCGCGAGCCCGGCGAGCTTGACGAGATCGCTTCCGGGCGGGAACGGGAGGCGCCGCGCGAGGACGATGGCGAGGAGCAAGAACCCCGCGGTCCCGGCGCGGATCAGCGCCCACGGCTTCGGGGGGATCACCTCGAGCACGCGCTTGGCGGCGACGTACTGGATGCCGAAGAGGAGCTGGACGCATCCCAGCGCAAGGAGTGCGCGGGCGCGCTCAGAAGAAGGCAGCGCCACGCCGCTTCAATAGCTCGGTCACGCGATGCTGGATCCGGTGGCGCACGTCGTCGCTCACCTGGCTCACGACGTGGAAATCTTCCGACGCGTCCGGCGGGAGGTGCGAGAGATCGATCGGCGTCTCGAAGTGAAGAAGCCACTTCGACGGCAGCGGGATCAAGCCGAGCGGCCCGAGCAGCGGGAACGTGGGCGTGACCGGGAAGTAGGGAAGCCCGAACAGGCGGGCGAGGGGATCCGCCTTGAAGAGCATCGGGTGGATCTCCTCGCCTCCGACCACCGCCACCGGGATGATCGGGCAGCCCGCTCGCAGCGCCATGCGCACGAACCCGCCGCGTCCGAACCGCGCGAGCTGGTAGCGCTTGTGAAAGAGCTTGCCCGCACCCTTGGCCCCTTCGGGAAACACGGTGACCAGGTGGCCGCGGCCGAGCAGCCGCTCGCCGTTCTCCGGGCAGGCCATCACCTGGCCGGTCCGCTGGAGGAAACCGGCGGCGAACGGCGTCCGCACGAACCACTCGAGATGGAGGGCGCGCGGCAAACGTCCCGAGGGATGCTCTTCCATCACCGCCGTGGCGATCATCGCCCCGTCCCAGGCGATGACGCCGGAGTGGTTGGCGACGAAGAGCGCTCGTCCCTCGGACGGGACGTTCTCGAGGCCCGACGTCTCGACGCGCCACCAGCTCCGGTACATGAAGCGCAGCAGCGGCTTCACGCGCTCGACGTAGCCGGGATCGAGCCCGAACTCGTCGACCTCGTAGTCTCCACGAGCCCGAGCGCGCTGGTCCTCGAGGATCGTCGACGCGCTCGCGCGCAGCAAGGCCGCGATGCCCTCGAGCGTTTCGCCGTCGAGGAGGGACATCGGCAGCCCGGCGGCGATGAGCTTCCGGATCTTGCGGCGAAGGCGGTCCGGTAGCTCCGAGAACGCTCGCGACGCCGACGCGAGGAAGCTCGGGATCCCCTCCTCGGGCGGAAGCCCTGCCGCCACCGCGCGTGCGGCGTGCGCCGCCGCGCCGCGTGCGGCTTCACCCAGGATCTCGACGCGGGGGTCCTTGCTCCTCCGGCGGCGAACCGCGACAGGCATGGCCGGGGAGGTTAGCACGCGCGTTACACGCGGGTCGCTACAATGGGCGGCGATGGCGCTCGACGTGACGATCCTGGGATCGGGAGTGACGGCGCCCAACCAGCGGCGGGCGGAACCCGGGCATCACGTCGCGATCGACGGCGCGAGCATCCTCTTCGACGGGGGATCGGGGACCCTGCACCGCATGGTCTCTGCAGGCATCGATCCGTTCGAGCTGACGCACGTGTTCTACACGCACCTGCACACCGATCACGTGAGCGACATGGCGCCGCTCCTGTTCTCGCTCAGGAACACGCCCGGGCGCCATCGCGCGCGCGACCTCGTGCTCACCGGCCCGGTCGACTTTCGCGACTACCACGACACCCTGCGGCGCCTCTCGGGCGGCGGGCGATGGTGGGACACGCCGGAGTACGACGTCGTCGTGCGCGAGACGCGGGACCGGGCGTTCCTCGAGGGGGCGTTCTCGATCCGGAGCCTGCCGATGAACCACATGGAGGGGCGGGGCGTCGGCTACAGGCTGGAAGACGCGTCGGGCCGCGTCTTCGCCTTCTCCGGGGACACGGGCCCGTGCGACGAGATCGCCGAGCTCGGACGCAAGGCGGATCTCCTGCTTCTCGAGTGCTCGTTTCCCGATACGGAGCCTCGCGACGGGCACCTCACCCCGAGCCGCTGCGCGAGGATCGCGCGCGCCGCGGAGCCCGAGCACCTGGTGCTCGTCCACATGTACCCGTCCTGCGAGGCTCACGACCTCGCCGCCGAGGTTGGAAGGGTCTGGGGCGGGCGGGTGACGGTCGCGCAGGACGGGGCGCGCTTTCGCGCCTGATCTCCATCCGGCCGGCGCCCGGATCCGTAGTCCAGCAAAGGAGCTGTCCCATGATCGTGATGAACCTGCTCTGGAGAGGCCTGACCAAGGACCAGTACGATCGCGCCTGCGACCGCGTGGGGTGGGAGACGAAGGCGCCCGAGGGGGGCATCGTCCACGTTGCGTGGTTCGCGAAAGAGGGGTTGCGCGTCCTCGACGTCTGGGAGACGGCGGAGCACTTCAACCGGTTCGTCGAGACCAGGCTCATGCCGGTCGTCAAGGGCGAGCTGGACATCCCGGGCGAGCCCGAGGTGGACATCCAGCCGGCGCACCGCCTCTACCAGGTGGGGATCGGCGCCCGCTCGTAGACGCCCGCGCGCGCCGCGGCGTATCTCGGACGTGCGAATGCAGACGGTCGCGGCGATGCTGTGCGGCGTGGCCATCGGGCTGTTGCTGCATCGGTCCGCGGTCGATCCGCCCCGGCCGGTCGCTCTCTTCCGGACCTCTGCTGCGCGGCAAGAGGCAGGTCGAGCCCCGGCGATCCCGGCCCTCGATCGCGTGACGTCGTCGTACGCGCAGGAGCTTGCCCCTGGGCGCGATCTCTTCGCGTACGGCGGGACGGCGACGCCGATCCCGCGCGCGGGCGCGGTGGCGGCTTCGCGGACCGACGCCGAGGTCGTGCCGGCTCCGCCCCCACGAGCGGCGGAGGCCACGCCCCGCGCGATGCGAGTCCTGGGCGTCGTCACGACTCCGGCACGGCGGATCGCGATCGCCCGCGACGATGCCGGGACGCTCCACGTCGCGGAGGAGGGCCAGACGCTCGCGCTCCGCTACGACCTCGTTCGCGTCGACCGGGGCGGCGTCATCGTCCTCGATCCCGTGACGCACGCGGCGCGAAGGCTGGACATCTCGGGACGCTGAACTAGCATGTGCGCTCGTGCGCGAGCGTAGCTGGCTCAATCGATCGACGATCGGCGTCTCGCTCTCGAGCCTGTTCTCCGACGTCTCGCACGAGATGGCGACGGCCGTCCTCCCCGCGGTGCTCACGGCGATGGGGAGCGGTCCATCGGCGCTCGGCATCATCGAGGGAGTGGCCGACGCCGCGTCGGCGTTCGCAAAGCTCTGGGGCGGCCTCCTCACCGATCGCGTCGGCCGGAAGAAGCCGCTCGCGTCGATCGGCAACCTCGTGACCGCGCTCGGGACCGCCTCGATCGGCCTCTGCACGGTCTGGTGGCAGGCGATGATCTGCCGCACCACGGCCTGGGTCGGTCGCGGCAGCCGAGGTCCAGCCCGCGACGTGCTGATGGCGGAAGCCGCGGAGCCGCGCCATCACGGCAAGGCGTTCGGCATGGAGCGGGCTGCGGACGCCGCTGGTGCGGTCATCGGACCGCTGATCGCCCTCGCGTTCGTGTGGGCCGGGTGCGACGGCCGGTCCCTCGTCGGGCTCTCGATCATCCCGGGGATCCTTTCGTTCCTCTCGATCGTGGTCCTCGTGCAGGAGCGCACGCCGGCCCTTCCCGCGGTGCGGCGCAGGATCTGGGCGAGCTTCGCGGCGACCGGGCGCCCGTTCCATCGCTACCTCCTCGGGATCGCGCTGTTCGGCTCCGGCGACTTCTCCCGCACGCTGCTCATCTTCTACGTCGGCCGCCACGTCGTCGCCTCCTCGGCCGCGGCGATCCCGCTCTCGATCGCTCTCTACGTGCTTCACAACGCGGTGAGCGCCGCCGCAGCGTTCCCGATCGGGGCGCTCGCCGATCGCATCGGCAGGAAGCGCGTGATCGTCGCGGGCTATCTCTTCGCGGCCGCGACGACGCTCGCTTTCGCGCTTGCTCCCCCGAGGATCCCCCACCTCGCGATGCTCTTCACCGCCTCGGGCCTCGCCATCGCCTGCGAGGAGGTGGCGGAGAAGGCACGAGCCGCGTGAGCCTCTTCCCGGGGACGTCCGCGGCGCCGGGATGGGGATGCTCGCCGCGACGAACGGGCTGGGCGACCTCCGGGTTCGAGCGCGCTGGTCGGGACGCTCTGGGCGCTCTATCCCGGGACGGCGGCGATCGGCTTCGCCGCAGCCGCTGGACTCCAGCTCGCCGGCGCGCTCCTGCTCGCGTCGATTGCTGACGCGTCCGTCGCGGCGGCAAGCACGGCAGACCTGATGCTCGCGGGTCGCTGGATGCGAGCACGACCGCCCGCGGCGGACCATCTGGCGGCGCGACCGCCAGCGCCGGATCCCCGGCGGGGGAACGCGATCTCGGCGACCCCGCGCCCGTCTCTCCCGACCTTGAACCGCCCCACTTCCTTGCCGTCGGGGACGGTGGTGATCACGAGCTCGTCGCCGGGCGCTGGCTGCGGGACATCCTCGGCGGCGAGGTAAGCGGCGCCGGGGAGCACGATGAGCGTCGCTTTCGCGGCGGAGGGGCCAGGGCCCGGCAGGTGGAACGCGTGGCGCGTCCTGGCCGGGGAGCGCCGGCGAGCTTGCCGAGCGCGGCGATCGCCGTGCCGAGCGACGCCTGCATCGCGGCGTTCTCCTCGTTCACGACCTCGATCTCCATCCCGAGTCCCTGCGATGGCGTCGTGGAGCTCGTCCTTCAGGTCGGACACCTGCTTCTCGAGCGCGTTGTCGCGGAAGCGCAGCGACGCTGGTTCGCGAGAACCGCGGAGAAGACCGAGAGGATCAAGAGCGCGAGCAGGACGACGATCCGCCAACCCCGCATCATGGCGGCGGGACTCCGATCCCGAAACCCTTCAGGAGATGGTCGCGGAACGCGTCGAGCGTCGCCTTGCCGATCCCCTCGAGGATGCCACCGGCGCGCTTCGCGAGCCCGGAGAGATCGGGGTCCATCTCGACGGAGAAGGAGAGCTCGAGCCGTCCCTGGTGGGCGTCGACGTAATCCTTGATCCGCTGCGCTGGACCCTGGCGCAGCGACGCGGCGAATCCTCCCTCGCGCACGGCGAGCGCGAGCCCTCGGTCCGGATCGCGTAGTCGATCACGAAGCGGCTCGTCTTCTCGACCTTCACGTCGAACAGGTGCGACAGCGACACGTCCGCCGTGCCCGCGGTGACGTCGAGGAAGAGCGGCCGCAGCAGCGTCCCCGCGAACGGCGCGAGCTCGATCCCCTTGGCCTCCGCCGTCCAGAGCTTCCGGTCCTGACCCTCGATCGCGCGCGTCGTCCCCTTGATCTCGATGCGCTGCGCCCCGATCTCGAGCGTGCCGCTGGCCTCGGAGGACAGGAGCGTGAGCCAGAGGTCGGCCCGG
The DNA here is from genome assembly GCA_046331505.1 of Acidobacteriota bacterium. Classification (GTDB taxonomy): domain Bacteria; phylum Acidobacteriota; class Vicinamibacteria; order JAXLQT01; family JAXLQT01; genus JAXLQT01. The sequence continues at coordinate 135,386 of JAXLQT010000015.1, read as the reverse complement.
GAGAGGTCGTGTCCCTCGAAGTTGAAGTCCGCCAGCGTCAGCTTGATGGGGAGCTTGGAGAACCGGTGGTCCTCGTAGGAGACGCTCGCGTGATGGATCCGGAGCGTGCCGATCTCGAGGAGCGGGGCGGCTTCCCGCCGCCGGTTTTTCGTCCGCTGTGGGCGGCGCGACCGGAGCCTTGGGCTTCACCTCCGGCGTGGACGTCGAGCCCTTGCGCCGAGCGCCTTCGCCTCGCCGATGCCGGCGTCGACGAGGTCCCTGACGAGGCCCGGATCCCCTTGTCCCGTCGCCCTGCGGCGTGCGCACGATCTCGAGCTTCGCTCTCGAGCACCACCTCGCGCAGCTTGATCTCGCGGGATCGAGCGACAGCCTCGATCTCCACGGAGAGCGCCTGCCGCTTGCGATCGTGCGGTAGGTCGCCCTTCGTCTTCGTACTGGAAGCCGGTGACGCTCGCCCGCGAGCTGAGCGCGCTCACCTTGAATCCCTGGAGGCCAGGTCGCCGCCTTCAGTACTTCTCCTTGACGAGCGCGACGATCCGGCCGCTCGTAGCGGCGCGTGAGGACGGCGTCCAGGGTCGGGACGGCGGCGACGGCCACGATCACCGCGCCCGCCGCGACGCCGATCTTGCCGGTCCGGGTCACTTCACCACGAGGTTCACGAGCCGGCCGGGGACGTAGATCGCCTTGACGACGGTCTTCCTCGCGAGGAGCCCGCCACCTTCGGAAGCGCCTTCGCGGCGGCGATCGCTTCCGCCCTCGCCGATCGTGCGGGGCGCCTCGAGCTTGTCGCGCACCTTGCCGTTGACCTGCGCCACCAGGGTGACGACGTCCTCCGCGGCGAGCGTCTCGTCCCAGCTCGGCCAGGGGTTCCGGTGGATCGAGAACGTCTCGCCCGAGGCCTGCCACAGCTCCTCGGTGACGTGGGGCGCGATCGGGGCGAGGCAGAGGAGCAGGGTCCGGAGCGCGAAGCCCATGACGGGCGTCCGGCCGTGTGCCTCCGCGTGGGTCCCGAGCGCGTTGACGAGCTCCATCATGCGCGCGATGGCGGTGTTGAAGTGGAACCGCTCGACGTCGCCGCTGACCCGCTTGACCGTGCGGTGGACGAGGCGCAGGAGCTCGAGCTCCGGCCCGGTCCGTCCCGCGAGATCGGCGGGCGAGGGCGAAAGTGAGATCGGCTCGCGCAGAACGAGCCGCCAGATCTTGAGCAGGAACCGGTGCGCGCCGGAGATGTCCTGGTCCGACCAGACGACGTCGTCCTCGAACGGAGCCATGAAGCAGAGGTAGGTCCGGAGCGTATCGGCGCCGTAGCGGTCGACGACGCTGTCGGGCGTGATGACGTTGCCCTTGCTCTTGCTCATGCGCGCGCCGTCCGGCGCGTGGAGCACGCCCTGGTTCCTGAGGACCGCGAAGGGCTCGGTGAAGGCGACGAGCCCGGCGTCGTGCATCACCTTCGTCCAGAAGCGCGCGTAGAGCAGGTGCATGACCGCGTGCTCCGCGCCCCCCACGTAGAGATCGACCGGCATCCAGTAGCGCATCGCGGCCGGATCGAACGGGCCCTCCTCGTACCGCGGGCTCGTGAAGCGCAGGAAGTACCAGGAGCTGCACGCGAAGCCGTCCATCGTGTCGGTCTCGCGCTCCGCCGGTCCGCCGCAGCGCGGGCAGGACACGCGCAGCCACTGCTCGGCGTTCGCGAGGGGGGAGCGACCCGTGCCGCGCGGACGGAAGTCGACGTTCTGGGGCAGGAGCACCGGGAGGTCCGCCTTCGGGACGGGCACCGTGCCGCACTTGCCGCAGTGGATCATCGGGATCGGCGCGCCCCAGAAGCGCTGGCGGCTGATGAGCCAGTCGCGCAGGCGATAGCTCTTCGTGGCCTTTCCGAGCTTCTGGCGCGCGAGCTTGGCGACGACCGCACGCCCTCCCTCCACGCTCGGCATGCCGTCGAACTCGTTCGAGTGGACCATGACGCCGGGCTCGACGTAGGCCGCCGTCCAAGCTTCGGTTCCCGTCTTGTCGTCGGCGAACCCCTCGGGGCGGATCACCTGCTTCACCGGCAGCCCGAAACGGCGCGCGAACTCGAAGTCGCGCTGATCGTGCGCCGGCACCGCCATCACGGCGCCCGAGCCGTAGCCCATCACGACGTAGTCCGCGACCCAGAGCGGCACGTTCTCCCCCGTGAGCGGGTGGATGGCGAACGCGCCGAGCGCCACGCCGGTCTTGTCGCGGGCCTCTCCCGTGCCCAGACGATCGATCTCCGTGCGAGCGCGGGCCGCGGCCACGTAGTCGCTGACCATGGCGCGCTGGCCCGGTGCGCAGAGGACGTCGACGAGCGGGTGCTCGGGCGCGAGGCAGACGAACGTCACGCCGTAGAGGGTGTCGGGACGCGTCGTGAAGACGGGGATGTCGTCGCCGCTCTCGCACTTGAAGCGGATCTCGGCGCCCTCGCTGCGGCCGATCCAGTTCCTCTGCATCGACTTGATCCGCTCGGGCCAGTCGACGGTGTCGAGATCGGAGAGGAGCCGATCGGCGTAGTCGGTGATCCGGAAGTACCACTGCTCGAGGTCGCGCTTGCCAACGGGGGTTCCGTGGCGCCAGCAGGTGCCGTTGACGACCTGCTCGTTGGCGAGGATGGTCTGGCACCCGTCGCACCACCACTGCGATCCCTTGGCGCGGTAGGCGAGCCCGCGCTCGTGGAGCAGCAGGAAGAACCACTGCGTCCACTTGTAGAAGGCGGGATGGGTCGACGCGATCTCGCGCTCCCAGTCGTAGCTCGTGCCGACCAGGGTGAGCTGCCGGCGGTAGTTGGCCGTGTACTTTCGGGTGAGCACGCTCGGGTGCACGCCCTCCTCGATCGCCTTGTTCTCCGCGGGAAGGCCGAAAGCATCCCAGCCCATCGGGTGGAGGACGTTCTTGCCCTTCATGCGCTGGTAGCGCGTGATGACGTCGGTCGGAACGTAGTTGCGGCAGTGGCCCACCGAGAGGCCGTCCCCGGACGGGTAGGGGAAGAAGTCGAGGCAGTAGAACTTCGGACGGGACGCGTCGTCGCCGGTGCGATGGAGCTTCGCCTCGTCCCAGGCCGCCCGCCACCGCGGCTCGATCTCGGCGGGTACGTACGCGCGGACCTTGACCTTTTCCTGCGGTTCCATGGCCAAAACGAGGATTGTAGCCTCTCCCCGAACCGGCGGGGGACAAGCCCCCGCCCTACGACGCGGTCATCGCGCGCGGATCGGCAGGATCACCATCGGGACCCCTCCGAAGTGGAGTCGCCGCTGGATCGCAAGCCCCGTCTCGTTGTGGAGGAGGCGCGTGAAGAAGCTCTCGATCGAGAACACGAGGCGTCCCGCGAAGAAGACCGTGCGCGGGTAGGTCTCCATGATCTCGCGCGCCATGCGCTCGACTTCCTCGGCGGCATCGGTGCCCGTCATCATCCGGCTCTCGGCGTAGAACCCGAGGTGATCGGCGAAGGCGACGTACTTCTCGAGGTCGGCCAGCGTGCTCTTCCGGAGCGCCTCCATCTCGGTCTTGCCCTTGAACTTCTCGGAGTCGACGATCGCCGCCGAGATGAAGATGAAGTTCCGGTAGTGGTTGGGGAACAGGCGGATGATCGTGTAGAAGGTGTGGATCCCGAGACCGTTGTAGCCGGACACGAGGATCGCCGCCGTGGGTGCCTTGGGCTCGGCACCCGGCGTGACCGCCGAGTCGACCTTGGGCGGCAGGGCGAGCAGCGTCTGGTCGAGCTCGCGGATGAAGGCGCGCACCTGGTTGTAGTGCCGCTTGACGAAGATGCAGAACGCGATCACCCCGCTCGTGATGAGCACCGTGAGCCATCCGCCGTCCATGAACTTCAGGGTCAAGGTCGCCACGAGGATGGCGCTGGTGAGCGTGAGCCCGACGAGCATGATGCCGAGCTTCCTGCCGAAGTCCTTCATCTCGGCGCGCTCGCGGTAGTAGAGGCGGGCCATGCCGAGCTGCGAGAGCGTGAACGTCAGGAACACGTTGATCGAGTAGAGGACGACGAGGATCGACACGCGCGCCCGGGTCGCGAGCACGAAGGCGAGGGCGCCGCTGCCCATGACGAGGACGCCGTTCCTGGTCACGAGCCTGTCGGACAGGATCGAGAAGCGGTGCGGCATCCAGGAGTCGACCGCCATGGAGGCGAGCATCTGCGGGCCGCCGAGGAAGCCGGCCTGCGCGGCGACGAACAGGAGCGCCGCCTCGGCGACGAGCGCCACGCCGACGAAGGCCTTCGCGAACGACGGCATCCCCCAGGCCGCCGTCAGTCCCTCGAAGAGCACGGCGTTGAACGTCTTGCCGGGCACGTGCTGGACGCGCAGGAGCATGTAGCAGAAGAGGATCCCTCCCGCCGTGAAGGCGAGGGATACCGACATGTAGCGCATCGTGCGTTTGCCCGTCTCCACGCGCGGCTCCGCCAGGATGGGAAGGCCGTTGCTGACCGCCTCGATCCCGGTGAACGTGCCGCCGCCGAGGCTGTAGGCGCGCAGCACCAGGAGCGCGACGGTCAGGAATCCGAGCCGTCCGATGGAGTCGCGCGTCTCGGTGACCGCCGCCCCCATCACCATCGGGAGCTGGGGCGCGTGCGACAGGAGCCCGTAGAGGATCAACACGAGGTGCGTGACGACGAACGTCAGGAAGATCGGCAGCAGCACCTGCACCGACTCCTTCACGCCGCGGAGGTTCAGGATCATCAAGAGGAGGATGGCGAGGATGGCGATCCAGAGCTTGAGCGGCTGGAGGGAAGGGTTCAGGAGGCTGAACACCTGGTCCGCGCCGTTGGCGACCGAGATGGCGATCGTCAGCGCGTAGTCGACGACCAGCGCGGCTCCCGCGACGAGCCCCGAGGCCGGCCCGAGGAGCTTCGACGCCACCAGGTACCCGCCGCCACCGGTCGGGAACCGCTCGATGATCTGCGAGTAGGTGGCCGAGATGACGAACACCGTCACGACCACCGCGATGACGAGGTAGACGCCCAGGTAGTGGTAGCTCCCGAGCGCGCGGTACGCTTCCTCGGGGCCGTAGCACGAGGAGGAGAGCCCGTCCGCCCCGAGTCCGACCCACGCGAGGAACGCGATGAGCGACAGGTGCTGGAAGACCCGGGGATCGAGGAGGTTCTTGGGCTTTCCCACCAGGACGCGGAACACGCGGGAGAGCACACCGCCCCGGCGCGCGGCGATCTTCGCGTCCGCTTCGGTCTGATCCGGCGTGGGTGGCGGGGGTTGAGGCGCCTCGCCGAGCTTTTCCGCCGCGATCTCGTCCGGAGTCTTGGCTTTCGCCTTCTTCTTCTTGGACACCTGGGGCGGGTGGTCCCGTGACGCCGGGCGTCACGCCCTCCAGGGCTTCCACCTAGCCGGCGGAGCATAGCAAAGGAGGGCCAGGCGCAAGCCCCGCTGGCGCCGGTCCGGCGCCGTGATAACTTTTCTTCGTGCAGAAGATGGTCACCGTCTGCCTGCTCGCAGGGCTGCTCCCGGCCACCGCCTGGGCCGCCACCTTCCGCTTCGAGGCGGAGGGAGCGGACTTCACGCACTGGACCGGGCGCGCGACGACGGACGGCTGGTCGGCGGATCCCGCGCAGGATACGGCCACGTACCTATTGATCGGTCCGGGGACGACCCTGGTCCACCGCGGATCGGCCCTCGCCATGGTGCGCGCGAAGACGACGGTCAGCTCCGGCCCCAACGATCGCCTGATCCGTCTCGAGGTCATCGATCTGACGGACGGCTCGACGCTCGCCGCACGGGACATCCGCCGCCAGGAGTTCCCGGGAAACGACGTCTACCGGACGTTCCAGCTCCCCTACTTCCGTGGCGCCCAGAGCCACCCCCTGGACTTCCGGGTCTTCTACTTCAACGTCGCCCCCATCACCGTCGATCACGTGGACGCCGAGACCGACGATCGGTCGATGAGCCGCTACGGGGTCAACGCCCACGTGCCGGATGCGGCGCGCATCGACCTCTCGGCCGCTGCCCAGCTCCGCGCGGTGCGCATGGACTGGAACTGGGTCTGGATCGAGCCCTCGAAAGGGGCGTACGACTGGTCCATCTACGACGCCGCCGTGGACGACCTGCGCGCCCACGGCCAGGACGTGATCGCGACGCTCGCCTTCACGCCGGACTGGGCCACGAGCGGCGCGACGCTCACCGACCCCCCCGACGACATCGGCGACTGGTGGAACTTCGTTTACTGGACGGTCGACCACTTCAAGGGTCGCGTGCGCTACTGGGAGATCTGGAACGAGCCCAACTCGACGCGATTCTGGACGGGCACGCGAGGCGACTACATCAACATGGCACCGTCGCCGCCCAGGCGATCTGCGCGGCCGACCCCGACAGCCTCGTGTGCGGCCCCGCCCTCTCGATCTCACCTCTCGATTGGGAGACCGAACTCGACGACGTGCTGAAGTACTGCCGGCCGAGCATCGACGTCGTCACGCACCACATCTACGACGACAGCGTGAGCGAGATCGTTCGCCTTCTCGAGGGCCCGCGCTACCCCTGGGAGTCGCGCTCGATCCGGCAGATCATGCAAGACAACGGCATGGGGGATGCGCCCTTCTACCTCACCGAGACGGGGTGGACCAGCGCGACCCACGGCGAGCAAGGGCAAGCTGATCTCATCACCCAGCTCTTCATCGCCATGACCGCGCGGCCCTGGTGGCAGAAGAGCTACATCTACGAGCTCTTGGGACCTGGGCAACGGCGAGACCTGGGGCATCCTGCGCGACGACCTCTCTCCGAAGATCGCCTACGGGCAGACCTGGGACACCGCGCTCCAGGGCGCCATCGAGGCGTGGATCCTCGCCGCGCGCGGCCCCGGCCCAACGAACCCGCCCTACGTGCTCGCGTCGACCTGGGACGGTCTGCCCGCGATGGGGCTCTTGCCTACGGCGGCACGGGCTACGGCGCGCGCGCACCGGCATCTTCATCGCGCCGAGCCAGCGCGAGAAGGTCCTGACTGGTCCAGGACCGAGCGCCGTCTACGGGCCGCAGGTCCGCGCGTTCGAGGACACGGGAACCGCGATCACGAAGGTCAACTACTTCGCGTACGGAACGCTGCGTTACGGCGTGAACGTGGCCGCCGGGGACCTCGACGGGGACGGGATGAAGGAGATCGACGAGTGCTGGTCCGGGTCCTGTCTTCGGCCCGCACGTCCGCGGCTGGGACTACGACGGGGTCGCCATCTCCGCCATGGAAGGGGCTGAGCTACTACGCCTACGACGCGCTACGGCGTCAACGTCGGACGGGAAGCCCTGACGCCGACTTCTACGACGAGATCGTCACGCCCTGACCCGGCGCATTCGGCGGCCAGGTGCGCGGGTGGGAGCTCGACGGCGTTTCGCCGACGTCGATGCCGGCCTGCAACTTCTTTGCGTTCGCCGCGGGCTCCTACGGCTGCGAGGTCGGCGCCGGCGATCTCGACGGCGACGGGCCCGCCGAGATCCTGGCGATGCCCGGCCTGCTCGCCCGGGCTGGGCCCGCTCGATCGCACGTTCATGGCCACTGGGCACGACGACGGCTTCCTACTTCGACGTCATCCCGTTCTCCGGGTCGTACTACGGCGGAAGGGCTCGGCGGTCGAGATCGACGGGGGCGGCCCTCGCGCGAGCCCTGACGGCCGGCCCGGATCCCGCCCCGTGTCGCCGGTCGCGCATGATCGCCGTTCCGCCCTCGGGTCCGGATTGCCGTTCCCGGAGCGGTCTTCTACGTACCCTTTCCGGGCGATGCGTACGGAGTCAACGTCGGAGCCCTCCGCTTCGACTGAGAGCATCGCGCCGAGCGAGGAGGGCCCGCCGTCGCCTGTGCGGCGGTGATCGCCATCGGCGTTCTATGCCCGCGCTCGGGAGCGCGTTCCTCCTCTGGATCGGCTCGACGTGGACGCCATCCCGTGGCTCGTCTATCTCGTCGCCGCGCTCGTGACGCTCGCTGGCCTTCTTCGCTCGCGCCGCTGGGCGCTCTGGGTCAGCCGAGGTCTTGCGCTCCTCGCGCTCTTGTTCGGCGTGGCCGTCGCGCTCTTCGTCTTCACCTTCCACATCTTCGGTGTGCCGCCGCTCCGGGAGCGCATCGCCGACGTTCTCCGGCCGGGCGTTCTGCTCCCGTTGATCCTGCCGCTACAGTGGCTCGCTGCCACGTTCCACCCCGCGGTCGTCGCACGGTTCCGGGAGCCGCGGACGTGACCGCTCACGATCCGATCGGCATCGGCCCCTACCAGACGACCGGCGTGCTCGGCCAGGGCGGGATGGGGATCGTCTACGGCGCGCGCCACCGCGAAACGGGAGAGCGCGTCGCCCTCAAGACCGTGCGCGTCCCGGACGAGGGGATGCTCGGCAACATCCGTCGCGAGATCCTCGCGCTCTCGAAGATCCGCCATCCTGGAATCGTGAGGATCGTGGAGCACGGTCTCGCTGGGGGCATGCCCTGGTACGCGATGGAGCTCATCGAGGGAGCGAACCTGAAGGAGCACCTGCGCGGCAATGCGCCATCGCGTACGACGGAGCGACAGGACATCGGCGAGACGGTGCCGGACGCGTTGCTGTCGCGAGCCTCCGTGCCCCCGGCAACGCGCCGGCCGCTCGAGCCCGGCGATCTCGGTGAGGCCCTGTGCCTGGTCCGGAGGATCTGCGGTCCGCTCGCGTTCCTCCACGGGGAGGGGATCGTTCACCGCGACATCAAGCCCGAGAACATCGTCGTACGTCGCGGCGTGCGGCCGATCCTCGTGGACTTCGGGCTCGCCGCCCGCTTCGGCCAGGGCGCGAGCCGCGAGGTCGTCGAGATCTCCGGCGGCGTCACGGGCACCGTCGCCTACATGGCCCCGGAGCAAGGAAGGGGGGATCTCGTCGATGCCCGGGCGGACCTCTACGCGCTCGGGTGCGTCTTCTACGAGATGCTCACGGGAGCGCCTCCGTTCGTGGGGACGACGGCTGCCGAGGTGCTATGGCGCCACGAGCGCGACGAGCCCCGGCCCCCATCGGAGCTCGTCGGCGGGATCCTGCCCGATCTCGACGCGCTCGTGCTGCGGCTGCTCGCCAAGGAGGCGCGCGACCGCCTCGGCCACGCGGACGACCTTGCCCGGATCGTGTCCCGTGTCGCGATCGAAAGCGCGATCCCCGCGCCACCTGGTACGTCCTGGCTCGAGCCCGACGAAGGGCCCGCTCCCCGGCCGTTCCTCTTCCGGCCGGGTCTCCTCGGCCGCGAGGATCCCATGAAGCGGCTGCGGCGCCGCGTTGCGGGTCTCGGTGGCGGCAGCGGGCGGCTCGTCCTGGTCGGCGGCGAGAGCGGCGTCGGCAAGACGCGCATCCTCACGGAGGTCGCCGCGGAGGCGAAGCGATCGGGGTTTTCGGTCCTGGTCGGCGAGTGCCTTCCGCCCGGCGAGGGGCGCCCGTTGCAGGCGCTCCTGCACCCGCTCGACGCCGTCGCCGATCGCGCGCGGGAGCGAGGGCCGCGCTACTCCGAGCTCGTCTTCGGCCCGCGCGGCGCGATCCTCGCCCAGTACGCCCCGGCGATCGCGGCGCTCGTTCCTCCCGAGCACGGCACGCCGCCGGAGAGCCTCCCGCCGGAGGCCGCCCAGACGCGCCTCTCGCTCGCTCTCATCGAGACCTTTCTTGCGATGGCGCGGGACGAGCCCGTGGTGCTGTGCGTCGACGACCTCCAGTGGGCCGACGAGCTCGCGCTCGGGTTCCTCGATCTCGCGCTGCGCGGGCGCCATCTCGAGTCCGCACCGCTCCTCTGCGTGGGCGCCTACCGTGCCGAGGAGGCGACGGCGCGCCTGGAGCAGCTCCTCTCGGAGCCGGGCGCCGAGCACCTGGCGCTCTCCAGGCTCGACGAGGAGGCAGTCGCGCACATGCTTCGCGAGATGCTCGCCACCGATCCGCCGGGACTGCTCGCGACGATCCTGTCGCGGCAATCCGCCGGCAACCCGTTCTTCGTCGCGGAGTACGTTCGCCTCGCGATCCAGAGCGCGCTCCTGACGCGGGACGAGTCGGGGCGCTGGTGCGTCATGGCGGGCTCGGATCTCGACCCGGGCGCCTTCGAGTCGCTTCCGCCGCCTCCCACCATCCGCGAGCTGGTCACGCGGCGCATCGCCGGGCTCGAACCGGGGGACGCCGAGCTGCTGCGGAGCGCGGCCGTGCTCGGACGGGAGCTCGACGTGGGCGTCCTCGCGGCGGTCGCCGGGCTTCGTGACGACGCGCTCATGGAATCGCTCCTCGCCCTGGAGAAGCGACAGATCCTCGAGCCGGTCGAGGGCGGGACGCTTCGCTTCGTGCACGACAAGCTGAGGAGGCGGCCTACGGCGGCACGTCGGGTCGTAGAGGCGCCTCTGGTCAACCGCCGGGGCGCTCGGGGACAGGCGCGCCGCTGCTCGGTGCTCGCGCATCACCGCGAGGAAGCGGGCGAGATCGCGGCCGCGCGCTCCGCTACCTCCAGGCCGCCTCGATCGCACACGAAAGGTACGCGCTCGCCGGGAGGCGGGCGTCTGTGCCGGAAGTCCCTCGCGCTCTTCGATGCCCCCAACCCCGAGTCGCTCTCCGGCCCCGGGAGCTCCTCGTGCAGCACGTGCGCGCGTGCCGCCGGCCGGGCCGCCGAGGCGGAGGTCGGGCGCGCGAAAGCGTCCTGGAGGCCACCGCGCTCGGAATCCGGTGCTGCGCGCCGTGGCCATGTCCGGGCTCGCGCGTGCATTGGTCGGCCGGACAGAACGCGCTCGCGCTCGAGACGGCGGATCGCGCCCTCGCGATCGAGCAGGCCTCGAGAGCGACCCGCGGATCGCCATCGCGCGCGGCACGCGCGCCAAGATCCTCGCGGACCTCGGCCGCGTCGACGAGGCCCAGGGCCTCTTCGAGGAGCTCGTCGCCGCGTCGCGCAACCCCGACGACCCGAAGCTACGCGCGACGACGCTCCGGAGCCTCGCGGGCCTCCATCGTTCGCGGGGGGACGCCGGCCGGTGGGCGCCATCCTCGAGGCGGCGCTGGTCGCCGAGACGGGCACGCTCCTCGACACCGCGCTCATCGACTCCAACATCGGCGTGCTCGAGGCGGAGGAAGGGAACTTCGAGGTCGCGCGCCGGTACTTCGAGGAAGGGTGCCTGCTTTACCGGAAGGTCGGCAACAAGAGGCACGAGGCGATCCGCAACCTCGACAACCTCGCAAGCCTCGAGCTGGATCTCGGCAACCTGCCGCGCGCCCGGGAGCTGCTCCTCGAGGCTCTGGCCCTCGCCCGCGCCACTGCCAATCCACACTCCGAGGCGTTGATCGGCGTCGGCCTCGAGGCGTCCTCTGGGACATGGGCGATCTCCTGCCCGCCCTCGCGCTGATGGAAGAAGGGCTCGCCGCGAGCGAGCGGACCGGCGAGGATTCCCACCTGCAGGCCAACATCAACCTCGAGCTCTCCCGGCGCAAGCGTCTCCTCTCCGACCTGGCTGCGGCGGGCGATCACGATGCTTCTCGCACAGGCGGCGTACGAGCGGCTCGGCGATGCCGCGGCCAGATCGAGGCCCTGCGAGAACTGGTTCATCTCGCCCTCGCGCGCGGCGAGGACCCGGCGGCCCGTTGCGCCGTCGCCCGCGCACTCGCCGATGCTCACGCGCCGGCTCCCCGTAGCTTGACCGGCCGCCGCGTGAGCCGGCTCCAGCGCGATGGCCGCCGCCGCGGAGGCGAGACGCTCGTCGCTGGCGAAATTCGGGGCACGCTTCCGGACGCGGTCAGGCGGGCGCTCGCCGCGGGGGCGATCCAGGGCCCGATCCGCGACGATCGCTCCGACGCGCGCTCTCCAGTAGCCCAGAGCCCCAGTCGTGGCGTTGATGCCGTACCCAGGGGCGAACGGGTGAACGGAACGGCGAGAGCGGTCAACGCGGTCCCGTCGTAGGCGAACGGCGCGACCGTGGACGCCGCGGCCAGGTCCTCGCGCCGGCGCAGAGCTCGGCGGCGAGGGTGCCGCCGGCGTCGCCGAGACCGACGCGCCCGCCATAGGTCGTCGCAAATGGCGTGACGTCGAATCCCGGCAGCGCGGCGACGCCGGACGCGTACGCGAACCCGCGGAACCTCGATGCGAGGGAGGGGCCGGGTCAGGGGCGCACGCGAGCTCTGCGTCGCCGTCGCCATCCACGTCGCCGCCCGCGACATCGACCCCGAACTTCGGCGTCGGGAACGCCCAGAAGTCGAGCCCCGGAATTGCCCTCACCGAGGCGCCGTCGTAGTCGAACCCGCGCACCTGCGGCGCGAAGTTCCCGCCGGGTCCGGGTCCGTCAGGATCTCCGCGAATGCATCGCCGTCGACGTCGCCGCGCGCCACGTTCGCGCCGTACTTCAAGGTTCCATAGGCGAAGAAGCTGACCTTGCCGATCGCGGTCAGGACGACGTTGTCGAAGTTGAAGCCGCGCACGTGCGGTCCGAACACGGCGCCGAGCCCCGCGCCGGTCAGGGTCTCGTCGTGGGCGTCGGTGTCGATCGATGCCGACGCCACGTTGACGCCGAACTTCAGGGTGCCATAGGCATAGAAGTTGACCTTGGGCATCGATGCGCCGGCGCGTGAAGGCGGACCTGGGGCCGAAGGCGTCGGTCCTGGTCCCGGTCCTGCGAGGATCCGCTCCCAGCCGTCGAGCACGAGGTCCGATGACGCGACGTTGACGCCCCACTGCCCGGCAGCGTACGCGAAGAAGTCCACCGGGGCGGGGGCTCCGGACTGGTCATACACGCGCACACGGTTCGCATTCGGAGGACCGAGCCCCTGCCCCACGAGGTAGTCCGGGGCTGCGGCGACGCCGATCGTGAACGGGACGCTGACGGAGCAACCGTGAACGTCGCCGGCACGGACGTCGAAGCTCGAGCTCGAGGGGCTCGCGGGCGTGCCGGAGATCGCTCCCGATGGCGACAGCGACAGACCCGCGGGCAGTGCGCCCGAGAGGAGCGCGAATGCGTAGGGTCCGTTGCCTCCCGCCACCGTGAGGGTGGCCGCGTACGGCGCGCCAGCGGTCGCGCCGGGAAGCGTCGCCGGTGCCATGGTCATGGCGGGACAGCTGGGAGCGAGGCTGTAGACGCGGCTGCCGAAGCAGTAGCTCGCGTCCTGGACGCTCACCGTGAAGCTCCGGCTCGTCGCTGCGATCGGCGTTCCCGAGAGCAACCCCGAGGGCGCGAGCGCGAGCCCCCACGGGAGCTCGCCCGCGACGACCGAGAACGTGTAAGGCGCGGTTCCTCCGGATGCGGTGATCGATTGGCTGTAGGGAGCGCCGACGATGGCTGCGGGAAGGGTGGGCGGCGAGAGCGTGATGACGGGCCCGGAGCAGCTCATCACGAGCGTGTAGGCGGCGCTGCCCGCGCAGCCGCTTCCGTCGACGGCTTTCGCCACGAACGGGAACGCGCCATTGAGGAACGTCGTCCCGGACAGGACGCCCGCTGGCGACAATGTGATGCCCGGCGGAAGCGCCCCGCTCGTGACACTGTACGTGTAGGGCACGGTCCCTCCGGCGGCCGTGATCGTGGAGCTGTAGGGAAAGCCTCCGAACCCGGGTGGGAGCTGCGAAGGGGAGATCGTGAGGCACTCGTAGAGCCAGGTGTCATTGCGAGGACCGAAGGACGCGTCGCGCCCGCCGAAGAGCACCATGCCTCCGAGGGCATCGGAGAAGGCCATCGCGGAATCGGCTCGCGGCGACAGCGCCGCCGGCGCGGCCTGACCCGCGCTCCATGCCGCGCCGAGCTCCCACGTGTCGTTCAGGTAACTCGAGGGGCCACTGCCTCCGAAGAGGACCAGCCGGCTGCGCCCGGCGTCCCCGTCGAGCACCATGCCGGTGACGGCGAGCAGTCCGGCCGGTGGGACGGGCCCGGGGTTCCAGGACGTCCCGTCGTAGAGCCAGGTGTCGCTGCAGGCTCCGCATCCGCCGAGAAGGATGGTCCGCGCCGCGGCGTCGTCGTACGCCATCGCGTGGTCGCTCCGCGGCCCGAGCGCCGGCGGCCCGGCCGGACCCGCGATCCAGGACGTTCCATCGTGCTCCCAGGTGGTGAAGGTCGTCGCGCCCGTGCCTCCGTAGAGCACTGTCCGGCTCCTCGAAGCGTCGAACGCCATGGCGTGTTCGTATCGCGGCGTCAGCCCGGGAGGCGCCGGGGACCCCTGCGCCCAGGCGGTCCCGTCGTAGGTCCAGGTGTCGGCGAGAGCCGTGGCCGCCATGCCGCCGAAGAGCAGTGTCTCGTTGCGCGCACTGTCGTAGGCCATCGCGTGTCCGTAGCGAGGATCGAGCCCTGGAGGCGCGGCAGGTCCGGCCGTCCAGGCGAAGCCGTCGAATTCCCAGGTGTCGTTCCGTGCGCCGGATCCGTCGAAGCCGCCGAACAGTACGACGCGGGCGCGCGTCACGTCGTAAGTGCACGCATGGTCGCGACGCACCACGGGACCCGGACCCGCGGCGATGCCCGGTGACCATGCGGCGCCGTCGTACTCCCAGGTGTCGCCGAGAGTGATCGTTCCCGTGGTCCCACCGAACAGCACGACGCGCGATCGCCAGGAGTCGTACGCGAGATTGTGCGAGAAGCGGCCCGCGAGCACTGCCGGCGCGGCGGGTCCCGGAGACCACGCGGCGCCGTCGTACTCCCAGAGATCGTTCGTCGCCGTCGGGCCTCCTCCGAACACGATGACGACACCGCGCGCCATGTCGTACGCCATCGCGGGATCGGATCGGGGCGTCAGCCCCGAAGGCGCCGCGGGACCCGCCAGCCAGGAGGCCCCGTCGTACTCCCAGGTGTCGTCGAGACCGAGCCCTCCGAAGAGGACGAGCCGCGCCCGCGCCTCGTCGCTTGCCATCGCGGCGCCCGAGCGCGGCAGGAGCGATGGCGGGGCGGCTGGTCCCGGGATCCATGCCGTCCCGTCGTAGAGCCAGGTGTCGTTCCGAGGCCCACCGTCCCAACCGCCGAACAGCACCGTGCGTCCCGAGGCGCCGTGGAAGGACATGGCGTAGCCATAGCGCGGCGTCAGCGATGCGGGAGCCGCCGGTCCGGGCACCCAGGCCGCGCCGTCGTATTCCCATGTGTCGTTGTGAAACCCGCCGGTTGCGTCCTTGCCTCCGAACAGCACGACGCGCGCACGGCTCGCGTGATAGACGATCTCGTGGCCGCCACGTGGACCGAGCGCGGCGGGTACGGCGGCGGGAGACGCGTGCCAGCCGGAACCGTCGTACTCGTAGGTCCCGGCGGCGTCGAACGGCGTCGTTCCTCCATAGAGCACCGTCACGCGGCGCGCGGGGTCGTACGCCATTCCATGACCGTTGCGCGGCGCGACGATCGCGGGTCCGGGCGGACCAGGGATCCAGCCTGGGGCCGCAAGCGCCGCGGAGGTGGCTCCGGCAATTGCGAGCAGGGGCACCGTTCTGGGACAGCGCGGCATGGGAGGTTGTCTTGGCCGATCGTATCCCGGCGAGCCGGACTCCAGCGGCTGACGGCGACTCTACTGAACGTAGCCGAGCTCGCGTAGCCGCTGCTCCAGCTCCGCGGGCGGATCGGAGGAGCGCGGAGGCGGGCTCCACGGCTTCGTGAGCTCGTCGAGGGCGCGCGCGGTCGCTTCCGGAGGGACGACCGGCACCTCTTCGCGGGGGAGCTCGTAGAACCGGACCTCTCCGGTGTCGAGGTCTCGAATGGCCTTGTAACCATCCGCCCATGCCGCGCACAGGCGGACCAGGCGGACGCGTCCCGGTACCGACGCCACGGTCTCGGCCCGGTCATGGCGCGGCTCGGACACGACGGAAGCGATGGCCGGGTGCGGTTCGGTGGCGGCGGAGAGCAGCATCGGCGCGACCACCGTGAGCGTGACCGCGCGATCGATCCGCTCCGCCCCGGAGCCCGTGACGAGAAGCGGCACCCGGAGGAGCTCGTCGTAGAGGGATTGACCGTGCTTGAACGAGCCGTGCTCGAAGAACTCCTCGCCGTGATCCGCGGTCAGGACGATCCGCGCACCGGCGCGCCGCGCCTCGTGCAACGCCGCCGACACCGAGATGTCGAGGTCCAGCACGTCTTGCTGGTAGCGATGGCGGAGGAGCTCGACCTGGGACCGGGAGGGCGTGATGCGCTGCCGCTTCGCCGCGGCGGCGGTGAGATCGGCGGTGGTGATCTCGCCGCTTCCTTCCGCCGGGTGGTAGGGATCGTGTGGCTCCATGTAGTGCAGATACAGGAGGAGCCGATCCGGCAGGGCGGGCTCGCGTAGCCACGAGACGGCTCGTGACGTGACTTCGGGACCAGGCATGACGGCCCGGGCGACCTCGAACCGATCGAAGCCGCGCGGGATCCCCGACGACGGAAGGAGCGTCGGGTTTGCGCTGATCGCCCACGAGGAGAACCCCGCGACGTGCAATCGCTCGGCGAGCGTTTGCGCCTCGGGCCGGATCGCCGGGACCATCTGCGCCGCGCCCACCTCGGACGGGAGCATGCCCGTCATCAGCGACGCCATGGAGGGGAGGGTCCACGGGGCGTTCGAGCGTGCGGTCTCGTAGAGTGTGGCGTCGCGCGACAGCCGGTCGATGTGGGGCGTCGGCTCGACGCCGCCGTAGGCGCCCAGGGAGTCCGCGCGCAGCGTGTCGGCGACGATCAGAACGATGCGCCGGCGGCCGTTTGGCATGGAGCCTTCCCTCGCCCTGGCGGGAGGTTCCGGAGGGCTCGACGTCCGCCCTCCGGAGCACGCGGTGACCGCGAGGGCCAGGAAGACGCCGGTGGCTCTGCTTCCCATCGCTCGGCGCGACCGAGGCTATCACCGGTCCGCGGGCCGCGAGGGGAAGCCTTGCCCGCGCGGCGCTTGCGGAAGCGGGTATCCTGGGGCGGTGAGCCCCAGGACCTTCCAGGTCACGTTCTACACGCGCGATCCGCCGCGTCTCGCACGGTTCTGGGCGAGCGCGCTCGGCTACGTCGAGGAGCCGCCTCCGCACGGGTTCACGACGTGGGAAGCGTTCGCGATCGCGCACGACATCCCGCGCGGCGATTGGGAGGCACTGGCCTCCCTCGTCCACCCGGGAGGCATGGGACCGCGGCTCCTCTTCCATCGCGTCAAGCGAGAGAAGACCGGCAAGAACCACCTCCACCTCGACGTGACCGTCGGCGGGGAGCTGGCGGACCTGCGCGCCGAGGCCGAACGCCTGATCGCGCAGGGGGCGCGGCGGGTCCGCGAGGTGGACAACGGCCGCGAGCGCTGGATCGCCATGACCGATCCCGACGGCAACGAGTTCTGCCTCCAGTAGGTGGGGAGCCGGTCGTGGGAGCGAGCCCGGCGCGCGTCATCTTCTTCGGAGGAAATGGACACTCTGGCCACCGCCTCGGTGCCGCGCGGCGCAGAGCTCGCGCCCACGGCGGCATCGAGCTCGTCGATGCGCCGTACCCCCGGTTTCGAGCCGCCCTCGGGCGTCGAGCCTCGACGCCTTCCTCGGCGTCGTGCGCCGGTTCGCCGAGGAGCTTCCGCCGAGCCTCGTCTATGCGACCGGCATCGGCGGGCTCTTTGCGCGCTCGCGATCCGCGCGGCCGGCGGCCTTTCCGGGACCCCGCTGATTAAGCACCACAAAGGCCCCCCGTTCTCTGCGGGGGGCTCCGCACGCGCGTCATGCCGCGCGCGATGCTCGGCTCCCGGCGCGGGCCATCCTCGGACGCTCTTCGCGTCGGCGGCCTACCGGCGGCACTTCGCCTTCGAGTACTTCGTGCGACCGCCGGGCGACGGTGAGCGAGGCGCCTTCTTCGCTGGCTACGCGGCCTGCGCGGCGCTGGGCGACATGTTCGCCTGGCTCTCGCCCGCGTGCCTCGGCGAGCTCGAGGTCGAGCTCCGGTGCGACCAGGGCGCTCGCGGGGATCGACGTCTGATGAAATCGCGACCGCGTCGTCGCTGTCGAGGCGCATCCGCCTATCTGGAGCTGCGCGCGGTGTCGGCAACGCCATTCCCGCGCGCGCGCGTGCTGATCACCCCGGGCATTTCGAGCTGCTCAAGGCATGCGCTGGACGATCCGCGAAGCTGGACCCGGGGACTCCTTTGCGAGCGCTGCGTCGCCTGAATCTGTCCAAACGGCCCCTGGACCGGCGCGATCAAGCTCGGTAGCTTTCTCGGCGCCTCCTGGTGCTGTTCCGAGGAAACTGCGGGTATGTGGGCACCGGGGCCGAGCCAGACCCACTGCCGTCTCCGGGCCCCGCGTTCCGCGCTCCCGGCTGTGTGGGCCGAGACACACGCAGGGAGGCATCGGCCTGCGGCTGCTTCTATGCGCACACGTACGCCACCGTCCCCTCCCCTATGAGCAGCCGGCGCATCATCGCTCTTGGCCACGGCACGGCAGGCACACCGCTCCTTTCGGCCTGTGCCCCACGCCGACCTCCTCAGGCACTTCGAGCAGGCATCTTCCTCCTCGACAGCTCTTCCTTTTTTTTTTTTTTTTTTTCCACTGTGGCTGCTGGGAATCCTGCTCTCATTGGGCACCGAAGGCTGGGAGGGTCATTCACCAGCACCTGTGAAGCACCACGAGACTCATTTGTAGATACTCAGCTTTGCTCTCTCGTTCCACCACCGTGCCTTTTCCATGAAGCATGACACTGGCATGAGGGGACAGGTGGCTGGTCCCTGGGGGGGGGGGGTGGGGGGGGGGGGGGGGGGGCGCGCGCGGGCGCGCTCCGTGCTGGCTCCGGGCGCGGCCCTGCTCTTCGGCCGAGCGCTGGCTGAGTCTGAGCCCTGTCGAACCACCCAAGGGATCCACAAGGCGTCTCCCGCCGGGTCGGATCACATCCGAATGCCTTCCAACGGGACAGGGGCGTCCGTTCTTCACCTTGACCTGGGATCGGATAAGCCTGTCGGGGCAGGGAGCTACGATCCACCTCCATGAGCAACGCACGGAGAATTTCTTGACTTCTGCCCCTTCAGCACAAATCTGATGGACAGGAGTGAGACCTCCCACCCCCCCCCCCCCGCTCCCTCAAAATCTAACATTTTGAGGGGGGGGCTTTGGCGGCGCGACGACGACCCAGGCGGATCGGCGCATCGTGCCCCCGGCGTTCCTGTCGAGCATCCGAAGCTGGTGTTGCTTCAGGCCCGGAGCGTCCGGGACGCCGTGTCGGTCCCGCGCCGGCTGGCGGCGCTCGACCGCCGCATCGCGGAGGCGCGGACGCTGGGAGAGCTGCACGACGCGAACGTCGCGCGCGGCGCTCGGGCTCGCGCTCGACGAACTTCGCGATCAACGGCGTGCTCTCGGGCGTGGTGCGTCTCGGCGCGCGCTCGGCATCCGCAGCGCCGTGCGCGTCGTGACCGGGGAGATGATGGAGCACTTCGAGGCCATCGGATCGATCGCGGAACCTCCGGCGCGGGAGGACGCGCTCGGGGTGGCTCTCGGAATACGGGCATCAGGGACCGCTCGAGAGCGATCCGCCCGCCCGGAGTTCCGCGAGCTCTCCGATCTGCTGAAGTGCGGCTTGCCTCATCGGACCCGCAGCAGCAACGGGCTCAGCCGGCGTCTTCCGTCGCCCATCGTCCGCCCGCTCTTCTGGTTCGGCCTTGCGCGGCGGGAGTGGTTCCGGGCGAGCTCATGAAGCGCTGGGAGCGGCTTCGCGCGCGGATCCTGGAGGAGGGCGCACGGCTCGCCGCGGCCGGCGCGATCGATCGGCCCGAGGATGTCTTTCTGCTGACCGGAGGCGGCGAGGCCTCTCCGCGTCGGGCCATCGAGGAGCGCCGGCGGAGCCTCGGTACGGCCAGGGCGCTGTCCCTCCCCGCCGCGGCCAGCAGGGACGCCGTCGCGGCGCTCGTCGCTCGTGCGGCGGATGCGCGCGACAGCGAAAGCGGCGCCACTTCGTTCCGGGGCATCGCGCTCTCGGCCGCGGTGATCGAGGGCACGGCGCTCAAGGCCGACGATCTGGTGACCCTGATCTCTTCCGGTCCCATCGAGCCCGGCACGATCCTCGTGGTTCCCGCGCTCGAGCCGTCATGGGCGCTCGTGTTCCCCCAGGTGGCGGGCGTCGTCGCCGAGGTCGGTGGAGAGCTGAGCCACGCGTCGATCCTCCTCAGGGAGGCGAGTAAGCCCGCCGTCGTCAACTGCGCGGGCATCTTCCGGGGGGTCCGCACCGGCGATCGGCTGCGCCTCGACGGCGCGGCCGGGCGCGTCGAGATCGTCGCGCGGGCCGAGGCGGGCTGACGCGCCGCGCCTTACGATGCTCCTCCCGCAACGGGCTACTCGTGGGCGTGGTACTTCTGGCGCAGGTAGTCGGCTCCCGCGTCGTTGTGGTTGGCCACCGCGGCGCCGAGGGGTGTCTGCCCGAACATGTTCCTCGCGTCGAGCTTCGCGCCGGCCGCGACGAGCAGGTCCATCCGCTTCCGCTCCGGCTTCTCGCCGTACCGCTCGGCCACGAGGTGCAGCGGCGTGTTCTGGTGGCCGTCGAGCGCATCGACGTTCGCACCCCTCTCGATGAGGAGCTTCACGATCTCGTCCCGACCCTCGTTCGCCGCCTCGTGCAGAGGCGAGCGATCCGACGTGTTGACCTTCGCGCCGCGCTTTCGATGAGGAGCCTGACGATGTCGAGCTTTCCCTCTACAGGCGGCGATCGGCGTGAAGGCGCCGTCGCTGAACAGGTCGCGTTCACGTCGGCGCCGGCGTCGAGCAGGATGCGGACCGTCTCGGCCCTTGTCGCTCGATGCGGCGTGGTGGAGCGCCGTGCCCCACACCCCCTCCGCGCCAGTCGCTTCGTCCCCGCGGACGGAGCCGCCGTGATGAGCGCCTTCTTCGACAGCAAGAGCTTCACGAGCTCGGCGTGCCCGCCCGCGGCGGCGTAGAAGATGGGCCGCTTGCCGTTCTTGTCGGGCACGTTGACGTCGCACCCCCTGGCGATGAGGGCCTCCACGATCTGGATGTTCCCGTTCAGGCAGGCGGCGTGCATCACGCTGCCACCGTCACCGGAGACTGCCTTGATGCTCGCGCCCTTCTCGAGGAGCAGCGCGACGACGTCGGCATGGCCCTCGCCGGCGGCCGCGAAGAGCGCCGTGACCTTCTCCGCCGTCGTGGCCGCCTCGCGGTTGGCACCGGCCTCGAGCAGTGCCCGGACCGCCTCGAGGTGGCCGCCTTGCGACGCCGCCAGGAGCGGCGTCCACCCGCGGGAGTCCGCACGGTCGACGTTCGCCTTTCGCTCGATCAGGAGCTTGACGACCTCGGTGTTCCCCTCGGCAGCGGCCCAGCAGAGCCCCGTGCGGCCGCGATCGTCGGCGGCGTCGATGGCGAAGCCCTCGTCCAGGAACTTCGCCCGCCTCCGCGGCCGTCCCCTTCGCCGCGAAGCCGTAGAAGTCGCTGGCCCGTCCCGGCCCCGCGGCGAGCACCAGGAGCAACGGTACGACGTTCCTCGTCGTCATCGCCGGCTCGCCTTCTTCACGAGGGCCACGACATCGGGATTGTCCTTGTATGCGTCGAGGTAGCCCTTGACCTTCGCGGGCTCGAGGCGGGCCCCGGCGGCGATGAGCGCCTCGACGCCGAAGTTCCCGGAAGGAAGGCCATCTCGAGCGCCGTCAGGCCTCCCTGGTTTCGCGCGTCGCGCCTGGCTCCGGAATCGAGGAGCAGCTTGATCGTCTTCGCATCGCAGGTGTCCGCCGCGAACATGAGCGCGGTATTGCCGTTCTCGTCCACCTGGTTGAGATCGGCGCCCCTCTCGACGAAAGCCTTCACGAGCTCGGCACCGTGGCCGGAGCGGCAGACCTCCTTGAAGAAGAACGCGACCATGAGCGGGCTCCGCTGGTTGTCGCTCGCGAACCGGACGTCCGGCGACATCCCGGCGTCGACGTAGGCGACGATGGCGTCGACGTTCCCGTCGAGGAGCGCGCGCTCGAACCCGTGCTCGTCGAAGGCCAAACCGAGCGACCGGAGCTTTGCGAGCGCCGCTCCCTCGGCGGTCCGCGGCGGTGGGGACGCTCCGCGGCCTGCGGCTGCGGCCGGCAAGCTCGACCGCGACGCTGCTCCGGTCTTGATGGGCTCAGGCGTCCCGCGGCCCCCGCGCTCGATCCATTCGATGGCGGTGCGGGCGTCCTCGGCCACACGGGCGTCGGGACCGCTCGCGAGCAGGCGCAGCCGATCGATCACGGCGAGCGCCTGCCCCTCCCTCGCCGAGAGCAGGCAGCGCCGAGTACCGCGCCCGCGCGCTCGCGTTGCGCTCCCGCCGCGTCCATCAGCGCGGAGACGATCTCGTCGGAGGGCAGGTAGAGGACGTTGCGTAGGCCCCGACGGCGGCTTCGGCAAGGTCTTCGTCCCTGGACGCCATCGCCTCGACAGAGCTCGACCTTCACCGCCGCTGCCACCGCGGCCTTCGCGTCCTGCGGGATCGCCTGGGACGCGTCGCCGACCTCGAGGGCCTTGGCCGCCTGAGCACGCACGCCTCGCGACGGGTCCTCGCGAAGGATGCGCGCCAGCTCGGGGGCCGCAGCGGTGGCCTGGTCCCGGCTGCGTCGCGCATCGACCGAACTACGGCGGCGTTCCGGACGTTCTCGTCGCCGTCGGAGAGGAGGCGGATGGCCGCCGGAGCCCAGCGCGTCACCTGCGGCTCCTTCTTCATCTTGGATGCGAGCGAGAAGGCGGCACCTCGCGGGCGCGGGGTCCCGGGACGACATCTGGGACCTCGCCATCGAAGTGCGCGTCGGGCACGGGCGACGTCGATGCCGACCGCGCGCAGGATCGCGGGAGCCGCGGGAGCGTGCCGCTGGACCAGCTTTGCGAGCCCAGGGACGGCGTCGAACCACGGCTGTCGTGGAGCGGTCCTCGAGCGCTTCCCGTGCCATGCCGCGTTGTCCTTGTGGTCGGAAGTGGCGGAGCCGCCCTGGGAAGACGACGCGCCCGCGCCATCCAGGTAGCTCACGATGGGCAGCAGCAACGTCTCAAGGTCCCTCGAACCCGAGCAAGGCCGCGCGCGCCGCGAGAAGGCCGTGTCGGCTTCGCGGGCGTCCTGGGTGCCGCCGTCGCGGCCCGGCGAGATCCGCGGTGCTCGCGTCCATCATCTGCGAGCGCCCCGGCCGCGTTCACCACGACCCGTGCGTCGGCGTCCTCCAGGGCGCCCCGAGAAGCGCCGGACGCGCCGCCGCGGCTTCTCGCCCGTCCTCCAGAGCGCCGAGGCCGCTGCGATCCGCACCTGGACCTCCTTGTCGGAGAGCGCCGCCGCGGCGCCTCGATCGCAAGCGGCTGGTCCGCCCGCCCAGCCACTCCGCCGCATCGACACGGTCCGCCGTGCTGCGAGCCTTGCGGAGCTTGCCCGCATACTCCTTCACGAGGTCGTCCACGTCGAAGGCGTGGGCAGGTGCGATCACCGTGGCGAGCAACAGACAACGGGCGCGCGACGTCATCGAAGCCTCCCCCGTCGCGCGGCCGCGGGCGGTGTCGCCCGGCTCCCCACATTCCTCCAAGCCTCCGTGTCCGCCCCCGCCGGGGCGGGCGCTCGGGGGGGGGGGTGGGGCCGGCGGGCGCCGCCGGGGCGCCGGTGCTCTGGGCCCCGCGGCGGGTGCTGCCCTCCAGAACTGCGCTGGAATGCCCCTTGCCGCGCCGCCCGGGATCTGGGAGACTCGCAGAATACCAGAACCCAAAACACGGCTCCAGTGCTGGAGCATACCCCAGAACGGGAGCAGCCTCACGAGGCGGCTCTGACACGGACGGGGCTGCCGCTGGGGCTCCAGGGGCTGCCTCTCGGCCTCTCAGCGGAGACGGGAGAAACGGAGGAAGGGTCGGGCGCGCGTCCAAGCAGGCTGCTGATGGAAGGTCAGTCCTTCCCAGCCGCCGGCACGTCTTCTCACTGAAAGCCGACCTCCGCCCCGTCGGGCATAGGCACCGCCGTGGATCTTCAAAACTGAACTCCGGGAGCGGATGCGAGCTCACGGCTTTGACCCTGGGCCAGGTCCAGGAGCACAGCGAGGACAGAAAACTCGCTGCGCGCATTCATCAGCATGAGACCACTGGTGACATGCAGGATGATCAGCTTCTCTCCATTCTCCAGGACGACAATCAGAAGGATCAGCTGCATTTCGTCCGGGATCCACGGTGACCGCAGTTATCCATGCACCAACTTCTTCCTCCCCCCGCCCCCTCATTTTTTTTTGGAAACAGGATGCAGTGCGCTTCGCCCTTGTCAAACCCCTCACCATTCCCCCAAGGACACCGTCCCCGGCAAAGCTCAATCACCGGGGAGGACGCTCTTCCAGTGGACTCGGACTTGCCAAATCCCCTCCTTTCAGGGCATGGAGCTCTGGCAGCTACGGGAAGGTCATGGGAGGGACCGACGTCCCCGTCTGGCAGCTCAGCAGCGCGCGTGGGGCACCGCATCCCGCGCGCTGCCGGGCTCTCGACACACGGGGAGCACGTTGCCTGTGGTGCGCCACCGACGGAACCCAAGGCGATCTTCCATCGCCTCCACTCATCCACCGGAGACCAGGCGGCAAGGCGCGCGCCAGACCTTCCAGGTGCGGAGGCTTCCGCAGACCGACACATGATAACGGCTCCTCCAGATGAAGATTCCCGCAAAACTCACCCCACGGGCGGAGCGGGGGAAGCCCTCAATGGGGGGCGATCTGGTCAGGGGGAAACAGCTCAGCCCAAAGAGGCATCCAGAGCTGCGTTTGCTCTCTGCTAAAACTCAAGGACCGCAGCGCTGAGATCACGCTCTAGCTTGCTATGAGATGGCACTGGCATGATTGCTCGATCATCCCGATCGTCAAGAGCGAAAGCCAGACTCAGGCACTCAGCCGGTACTCAACTCATGTTAGCTTCAACTTTTGTACTCAATCCTGATCTTCCAGGACAATGATGCAAAGATCAAACAGAAGAACATTACCGCATAATATTCTCACCCCTCCTTTCAAAACACTGCTGCACACGCTGTGTGCGATCAGAAGGTTCATCAGTTCTGCTGGCACCAGTGAAAAGCCATCAGCGGCCCGCAGAGGACAGCAGCATTCTGGCCTCTGCTGCCTGCCACCGTCCAGATATCCTGCGCAGCACCGTCCTCTGGGAGCACCCGGGACGGCAATCTGGTGAAGGCACGGCACCACGAACCCCAGGCATCCGGGCACCTCCCTCAAAGCACAGGCAGCTTGCACGGGCCATCTCCCTGGCCTCCATGCTGCCGATGGCGGCAATCCGTGAGCCCACCTGCCGCCTGTCTGTTCTGCTGCCACCTGGGATACCCCGAGATCCATTTCTGCCCGCACTAGCACACGAACACCGCCTGGACCTGTGAATCTCTCACCCTCTTTGCCGTCACCCGCTCATTTGAACATCCCTGCCATCAGGTGACCGCATGACCCACCACCGCCCAGGCCGGGTGGCTCTAGTCTCAGAAGGAGGCTGAGGCAGGAGAATCACATGACCTCAGAAGGAGGCACAGACAGAGGTTGCAGGCATTTGGGCACCGCCAGCAACAAACAACAAACTACTGGCACCGGCACTCTCTGCCAGCTCTGGGGCAAAAAGAACTAGCACCAGGCACGGCGCAGATCACGCCTGTAATCCTCAGGAGGCCGAGGCAGGAGTATCACCTGTAACCGGAAATGCAAGACCAGCCTGGGCAAGATAGAGCGTCTCTACTCGAACTGGGCTCCAACGCTCCAAGGAGCCGCTCTGAGCTAAATCAGAGCCTCCAGCCTGGGTGACAGAGTCTTCGGCGAGAACTCCGGAGAAGCTCAACCAGGAGACCTGGTCGAGCGCTGTCCTCGACGGCGCTGGGCATGTGCGCCGGCACGAGATCAACGTCGCCGACCTGGAAGGACCTGGGCGCGGCCTGCGCCGGCAAGAGCGAGGTCCACCGGGTCGGCTCGAGGAAACTCGCCGGCGACGTCGAGCGGCGACGCGCCGAGGACTGCGGTGATCCGCGGAGGAGGCGCGCGTCCACGGCATCTCCGTGGAGGAGGTGCACCTTCACGAGGTGGGCGCCGTCGACGCTCTCGTCGACATCACGGGAAGCATGATCGCCGCCGAGGCGCTCGGGGCCGATCGCATCGTCGCCTCGGCTGTCAACGTGGGATCGGGATCGGCGGGCACCGCCCACGGTCTCTTGCCCGTTCCGGCTCCCGCCACGGCGGAGATGCTCAAGGGCGTCCCGATCCTGGCCGCGGGCCCGGCCTTCGAGCTCACGACGCCGACCGGCGCGGCGATCGTCAAGACCCTCGCATCGTCCTTCGGCCCGCTTCCGCCGATGACGCTGGATCGGATCGGCTACGGCGCGGGGACGAAGGACTTCGAGGGCTTCCCGAACCTGCTGCGGCTCCTCTCCGGGACCGAGAGCGGAGGCCAGGCGGACCATGTGCTCGAGCTCTCGGCCAACATCGACGATTGCCCCCCCTCGGTGCTCGCGCACGCGCTCGAGCTCATGCTCGCGGCGGGCGCGCTCGACGTCTTCTTCGAGCCCATCCAGATGAAGAAGGGGCGCCCCGCCGTGAAGCTCGGGGCCCTCGTGCCGCGCGCGCGCCTCGATGCGGTGACCGCGATCCTCTTCCGCGAGACCACGACGATCGGCTGCCGGTTTCACGAGGTCGAGCGGATCGTGCTCGCCCGGGAGATCGCATCGGTGAAGACGCCGTGGGGGGCCGTGCCGGTCAAGGTGTCTCGCCACGGCGCGGAGGTCGCGAGCGTCTCGCCCGAGATCGAGGACGCGCGGCGGATCGCCCAGGCGGCGGGCGTTCCGCTCAAGGACGTGCTCGAGGCCGCGGTGGCGGCCTTCCGCGCGGGACGGGCGCGCTCGTGAGGGGCCTGTTCGTGACGCTCGAGGGAGGCGAGGGCGCCGGCAAGACCACGCAGGCCCGCGCTCTTTACGAGGAGCTGCGGGCGGAAGGGCGCGACGTCGTGTCTACGCGCGAGCCCGGCGGCGTCCCGCTCGCGGAGGCCGTGCGCGCGGTGATCCTGGACGCGACGCTCGGGCCGACGGACCCGATGACCGAGCTCTTCCTCTACGCCGCGTGCCGCGCCGAGCACCGAAGCGCCGTCATCGTCCCCGCCCTCGAGCGCGGCGCGATCGTGATCTGCGATCGCTACTCGGACGCGACGGTCGCCTACCAGGGCTTCGGGCGCGGGCTTCCCATCCCGGTCGTGAGGGAGGTGTGCCGCTTCTCCGAGCAGGGTGTGAGGCCCGATCTCACGCTCTTGGTCGACGTCCCGCCCGCGGTAGGCATCGCCCGGGCGCGCCGGCGCGGAGAGACGACGCGATTCGAGGACGAAGCGATGGCGTTCCACGAGAGGGTGCGCGAGGGATACCTGGCGCAGAGCCGCGAGGAGCCATGGCGCTTCGCCGTGATCGACGGGACCGCGCCGGAGCCCGACGTCCTCGCCGCCCTGCTTGCGGCGCTCCGGGCCAGGCTCGCGAGGCGAGAGTCGCGATGAAGGGAGTGCTCGCGGCGCTTCACGGCAACCTCCCGGCGCGCGAGATGCTGTCGCGGCTTCTCGAGCAGGGGCGGCTGCCCCACGCCCTGTGCCTTACCGGCCCGACCGGCGTCGGCAAGCGCACGGTGGCGCTCGCCCTCGCCCGCGTGCTCATGTGCCGCCGCGAGGCCTCGGACGATTGCGACTGCATCCCGTGCATGAAGATCGGCAAGGGGATCCACCCCGACGTGCGCACGATCGTCAAGGACGGGACGATGCTGAAGATCGACCAGATGCGCGAGCTGACGCGCCTCGTGCGCCTCAAGCCCTACGAGGCGGACGTGAAGCTCTTCATCGTCGACGACGCCGATCTCATGAACGAGGAGGCGGGCAACGCGCTCCTGAAGACGCTCGAGGAGCCGCCGCCGGGCACCTATCTCGTCCTCACCACCGCGCGCCCGGACGTGCTCCTCCCCACGATCCGATCCCGCTGCCGCATCGTGCGGTTCCAGCCGCTGCCCCGGCGCGAGGTCGCGTCGATCCTCGCGTCGCGAGGGATGGCGGCCCCCGAGGCCGATCGGCGCGCCCTCTTCTCGTGCGGCAGCGTCGGCACCGCGCTCTCCCTCGATCTCCCGGCCGCCGAGGAGCGGCGCAAGGGCGTCGTCGATCTTCTCGGGACGCTCTCGCGTGGGGCGCTGGCCTCCGAGATCTGGAAGCTCGCCAAGGACGGGGGCGCCGAGCGCGAGGAGAGCGAGGCGACGATCGAGCTCCTGAAGACGCTCACGCGGGACATGGCTCTCCTCGCCCGGGTGGGCCCCGTCGCGGGGCTCGAGCATCCCGACATCGCGGGCGATCTCGAGCCGATCGCCGCGCGTCTCGGGCCGGAGGGCACGATCGCGCTCTACCGTCAGGCCGAGGCCGCGCGCGAGGCCCTGACCCATTTCGCTCCCCGGACCCTGGCGCTCGAGGTGCTGTACCTGCGGGCTCGCGAACTGATGGGCGCCCTCCCGTCGTAGAGAAGAGAGCGCATGCCTTCGTCCACGCCCCCGGCGTCGCCCTGGCTCTCCCTCGCCCGGAAGGCGTTCCTGCGCCTGTTCGGTCCGCCGGAGGTGCCGGAGGACGCATCGCCCGAGGTCGTGGGGCTCGTCCTGCGGCAGATCCGCGCCGAGAACCACTTCATCTCGCACCTTGGCCTCTACCTGGGAGCGTGCCTGTTCTTCGTGATGATCAGCTTCGTCACCGGCGCGTTCGCCGCGGGGATCTTCCCGATCATGGGATGGGGGCTCGCCATCTGGATGCACGCCGCGGCGACGTGGCTGCGATCGCGGCGGACCGCGGAGAAGCGGATGGAGCTCGAGGCCGCGGCGAGATCGCGCCGCGATGCTCCGCCTCCACCGGACGAGCTCCATGACCTGCGCGAGAAGCTCATCGCGACGGCGGAGGAGGCGCGCGCGACCGTTCGTGCCGGGAGCCCCCAGGCCGCGACGATGATCGCCCAGGGCGAGACGCGCGCGCTGCGCCTGATGGGCTGGCTCTCGGATGCCGAGCGCGAGGTGGGCACGCTCGCCTCCGATCGCGCGCTGCGCAAGGAGGTGGCGAGCCGCCTCTCGGATCCGAAGTACCGCCGGGACCGCGAGCGGCTGACGCGCCTGCTCGAGGATCTGGACCGGCGCGATGCCGCGCTCTCGTCCCTCGAGCGCGTGGCCGGCGAGCGGCGCGCGCGCCTGGAGAGCTTCCTTCTCGCGCTCGAGACCGCGAAACGGGCGCGGCCCGAGACCCACCTCCTCGAGAGCGTGGCGGCTCCCCTTTCCGAGCGGGTCGCCTTGCTCGATGCGCCCCGCTCGAGCGCTTCCGGCCAGGGGCCCGACGCCGACGTCTCGCGGATCGCCGAGGAGGTGCGCCTCGCGCGGGAGCTCCAGCGCTCGATCATGCCGGAGCGCGCCCCCGACGTCCCCGGGCTCTCCGTCGCGCAGGTGTACCGGCCGTCGAGCGAGGTGGGCGGTGACTTCTACGACTTCTACGCGCGCGACGGCAAGCGCCTCCTCGTGGCGCTGGGCGATGCGAGCGGCCACGGCATCGACAGCTCGATGATCGGCAGCATGGCCAAGAGCGCCCTCTACCTCCAGGTCTCCGCCGGGCGCGGGCTCACCGACGCCCTCGCGGAGCTGAACCGCATGATGGCGGATACGCTGGGGCGCCGGAGGCTGATGACGATGGTGCTCTGCGAGATCGATCCCGAGTCGCGCGAGCTCGCGTGGGTGAACGCGGGTCAGGTCTTCCCGATGATCGTCCGTGCGGGCCGGGTGACCGAGCTCGAGCAGCCGGGCTATCCGCTCGGCGTCCGTCGCAACGTGACCTACCAGGTCCGCATGGAGGAGCTCGAGCCAGGAGATCTCGTCGTGATGGTGACCGATGGCGTGCCCGAGGCCCTGGGCAGCGGAGGTGAGCCCTACGGATGGGAGAGGCTCGCACGCTGTCTCTCACGCCTGCCCGAGAGCTGTGCCGCGGGCACGGCCGTCGAGATGCTGACCGCAGACCTGGCGAGCTACCTCGGGACCGCCGTACCTCAGGACGACGTCACGATGATCGCGGTGAGCCTGTCGTGACGGTGATCCTCGAGGTCGGAGTGCGCGGGGTCGGGGGCAAGAAGCGGTGGCGCCGACCCTCCATGCTCTCCGGACTCCTCTACACCCCCGCTCGGAGAGCGAGGAGGAGCCAGGAAGCTCGAGGGGGAAAGTGCGCAGGAGCCGCGCGGGCTTCTACTGCACCCTCGCGTCCTGGGCCGGAGTCTCCACCTTCTGGACGCTGATGTACTTCACGGCCTGCTACGCCAAGCGGCATGGCAAAGCAATGAGGATCCGGGAGGTGCGGGACGGTTCTGGGTGCTCTTCCTGATCCTGGGCTGGGGCATGGCGGTGGCGGCCACGCGCGCGTGCTCGTCGCCCACCCGCGCGCGCTTCGCCATCCATCACGCGGTGTTTGCGCGCAGCGCGGCCCGGAAGACCCGGAGAGTCCTGGATCCGGCGGCGCTGAAGGCGGAGATCGCGCGGCTCGTCGAGGAGGTGCGCGACCGTGTGAAGGCTCTGGATCCTCAGCGCGTGGACCTCGAGGCGTCCTCGAGGTGGCGCACCGCGAGCCAGAGCCTGGTCTCCGAGCTCGAGCGGCTGGAGGGCCTGGTCGCGTCCGCGCTGCATCGGGCCCGCGAGCCGCGAGGACCGGGTCGAGACGCTGGTCGCCGAGCGCGACCGCGTGCGGCTCGCGCTCGAGTCCTTCCGCGTCACCCTCGGCAACCTCGAGGTCGACGCGCTTCTCCCGGGCCGGGTCGGCCGCGCCGTCGGGGTTCTCCTTCGACTCGCTGAAGACCGAGGGAGAGCTCCTCCGTGCGGCGGTCGAGGGCGCTCGGCAGGCGCGCGAGACACTGCTGGACCGCGGTCGCGCGTGATCTCCATCCTCGTCCCGAGCTGGAGGGCCGGCGATCGGCTCCTGCGCCTCGTCGCCTCCGTCGAGCGCGTCGAGGAGACCGTGGAGGTGGCGATCTGCGACAACGGCGGCGACGTCGAGGGACTGCCCGACGAGGTGCGCGTGATCCGGCCGGGGAGGAACCTCGGGTTCGCGGGAGGGTGCAACGCGCTCGCGCGCGAGGCGCGCGGGGAGATCTTGCTCTTCCTCAACCCCGACTGCGAGGTGCTAGGCGACACCGTCGCGCGGCTCGAAGCCTTCTGGTCGAAGAACCCCGGTGCCGGGATCGTGGGTCTCCATCTGATCGACGCGGCGGGCGCGACGCAGGAGCGCTACGCGCCGCGGGCGCTGCCGACGCTGCCGTCGCTCCTCGGCGAGGCGCTGCTGTCGCGCCTCGCGCGGCGGCGCGTCATGCCGGCGGGACTCTCGGGTCCGGTGGGCCAGGTGGCCGGCGCCGCGCTCAGCGTCCGCCCCGAGGTGCTCGCGCGGATCGGAGGATTCGACGAGACGCTCTGGCCAGCGTGGTTCGAGGACGTCGACCTCTGCCGGCGCGCGCGCGACGCGGGGCTCGCCGTGCTCCAGTGCGGGGACGCGAAGGTGCGTCACGAGGGAGGCTACACGCGCAAGAGCCTCGGGTACGAGGGGCTCGTGCCCATCTACTATCGGAACATGGTGCGCTACGCGCGCAAGCATCATGGGGCCGCCGGAAGCGCCTGCCTGCGAGCGGCCATCGCCCTCGGCATGGAGCTTCGCGCCGGCGCGGCGATGATCTCCCCCGGGCTTGCGGGCGCCACGCGCGCCGAGGCGTTCCACGCCTACGCCGCGGTCTTCACCGAGGTGATCCTTGGCAACCGCCGCCATCACGATCGTCTCCTTCAATAGCGCCGGGACGCTGCCGGCCATGCTCGCGTCGGTGAGCGCCCTCAGCCCGCCGCCGGACGAGGTCGTGGCGGTCGACAATGCGTCGTCGGACGGATCGCTCGGGATCCTGCGCGCCTCGACCGCCGTGACGAAGGTGATCGCGCATCCGGCGAACACGGGCTTCACGGGAGGGCAGAACGCGGCCATCGCGGCGACGACCTCGGAGATCGTCCTTTGCCTCAATCCCGACGCGATCGTCACCCCATCGTTCCTCTCGCCCGCGGATGCGACGCCCTCGAGGAGATCCCGCCGCCGGGATGGCGTCGGGAAGCTCCCTGCGCACCACGCCCGACTTCCGGGTCCCGGAAGGGGAGCGGATCATCGATTCCACCGGGATCGTCTGGACGCGGAGCGCGCGCCATCTCGATCGCGGCGCCGGGGAGGTCGATCGCGCGCAGTACGATCGCGACGAGGAGATCTTCGGCCCCTCGGGCGCGGCCGCGTTCTACCGCCGCGCGATGCTCGACGACGTCGCCGTCGACGGCGAGATCTTCGACACCGACTTCGGCAGCTTCCGCGAGGATGCCGACCTCGCCTGGCGCGCGCGGATCCTCGGGTACCGGGGCCGTTACGCCCCCGAGGCCGTCGCGTACCATCGCCGCACCGTGACGCCGGAGCGCCGGTCGGAGCTCCCCGACTACGCGAACGCGCACTCGGTCAAGAACCGCTTCCTCATGCGCCTGAAGAACGAGGGTCTCGGCCACTTCCTCCGCTTCGCCCCCTGGGAGCTCTCGCGGGATCTCCTGGTCGTCGGCTACGTCCTGGCGCGGGAGCACGCGTCGATCCCCGCTCTCCTCTCGGTGCCGCGCCTGCTCCCGCGCGCGCTCGCGAAGCGCCGCAAGATCCTGGCGCGCCGGCGCGTGTCCGACGCCGACCTCGCGCGGTGGTTCCGCGGATGAGGGTCGCGATCCTCGGCCATCGAGGGATCCCCGCCCGCTACGGCGGGTTCGAGACCCTGGCCGAGCAGCTCGGTGTGCGGCTCGCCGAGCGCGGCCACGAGGTGACCGTCTACGTGAGGCGGCGCTACGCGAGTCCGGGTCTCGCCGAGTACCAGGGCGTACGGCTCGTGACGCTGCCGTCGATCGCGCACAAGTACCTCGACACGCCGGCCCACACGACGCTCGCGAGCCTCCACGCGCTCTTCCAGGGATTCGATGCCGTGCTGCTCCTGAACGCCGCGAACGCGTTCCTCGTCCCGCTCCTGCGCCTCTCCGGCGCGAAGGTGGCCCTCAACGTGGACGGCATCGAGTGGAAGCGCAAGAAGTGGGGGAAGCTCGGGCGCCTCGTCTACCGGATCTCGGAGCGCCTCGCGAGCGTGATGCCCGCCGACATCGTCACCGACGCGCGCGCGATCGAGCGCTACTACCTGAAGACCTACCACGCCATCTCGAGCTACATCGCCTACGGCTCGCCCGAAGGCCCCGTGGCGACCCGCGAGGCGCTCGACAGGGTCGGTCTCTCCCCCGGACGCTACGTGCTCTACGTGAGCCGCCTCGAGCCCGAGAACAACGCGCTTGCGGTGGTCCGCGCCTTCGAGGGACTGGCGACGGAGAGGCGCCTCGCCGTCGTCGGCGACGCGCCCTACAGCGACGCCTACATCGCGGAGCTGAAGTCGACGAAGGATCCGCGCGTCCTCTTTCCGGGCGCGATCTTCGGCGCGGGATACGCGGAGCTCCAGAGCCATGCGTGGGCGTACGTTCACGCCACCGAGGTCGGCGGCACGCACCCGGCGCTCGTCGAGGCGATGGGCTACGGAAACGCCGTGCTCTGCCACCGTAACGAGGAGAACGAGGAGGTGCTCGGCGACGCCGGCCTCTACTTCGACGCGGCCGATCCCGCCACGCTGACCCGCGAGCTCGGAAGGCTCCAGGATGACGAGACGCTCTGGCGGTCGCTCAGGGAGAGAGCCCGCCGGCGCGCGCGGGAGCGATACTCCTGGTCGGAGATCACGCGCCAGTACGAGCGCCTGTTCGAGAGCATGATCGTCCCGGGGGTCTTGTAGCGCGCCGTCGCCGCGAGGGAGCGTGTGCGGCGTCCGAGACGCGCGGCGCCGTGCGACTCGCGCGACGACGCGTCCGGGCGAGGCGCTGCTATCCTCCGGTCGCCATGCTCGACACCTCCCACATCGCCTACGCGAAGACGCATTACGGCCGCGTGAGATTCGACCTCGCCGACAGCGCGGTGCCGCCGGCGCCCCTCGACGCGCTCGGGCTCCCGTCGGCCGCGAAGATCCCGAAGGATGGGCCTGGTCTCCTGCGCCGGCTCGAGAAGGCGCTCGGCAAGCGTGTCGGCGCGCCCGGGGATCGGGTCGTGCTCGTCGCCGGCGCGAGCGAGGCCAACGCCGCGGTCTTCGCGGCGCTGGTCGGGCCCGGGGACGAGGTGCTCGTCGAATCTCCGGGATACGAGCCCCACCGTCTGGCGCCCGGGCTGTTCAAGGCGCCGCTCCGCTTCTTCGCGCGCCGCCGCGAGAACGCCTATCGCGTGGAGCCTAGCGAGATCGCCGCGAGCCTCACCGATCGCACGCGGCTGGTCGTCATCACCGACCTCCACAATCCGAGCGGCCAGGCGCTCTCCCCCGAGGAAGCGGCGGCCATCGGCGGTCTGGCGGAGCGTCGCGGCTTCCACGTGCTCGTCGACGAGGCGTATCGCGACGCGGACGCCTCCCGTGCGATCGGCGCCGCGACGGCGTACGGTCCGCGCTTCGTGTCGACCTCGTCGCTCACCAAGAGCTATGGCCTGGGCGGCCTCCGGATCGGCTGGGTCGCCGCCGGCAAGGAGGTGCTCGCGCGCGTCGAGCGGGCGCACAACTCGCTCTCGTCGCAGGTGTCGATCCTCTCGGCCGCGCTCGCGATGGAGCTCGTCCCCCACCTCGATCGGCTTCGCGCCGCGGGCCACGAGGCACTCGCGAAGAACCACGCCGCCTTCGCCGCCTTCACCGCGGAGCGTCCCGAGCTGGCGCCCGTGGCGCCCCCGCGCGGGACGACCGCGTTCTCGTTCCTGGGTCCCGACGGACGCGGCGATCGCTTCGCGGAGACGTGCCTCGATCGCTACGACGTGCTTCTGACACCGGGCCGCTTCTTCGGGGAGCCTGGCGGCCTGCGCTTCTCGATCGGAGGGGAACCGGGAGAGGTCGCCGAGGCGCTCAAGGTCGTCGGGACGGCGTGGAGGACGTTCAGCGCCTCGTGAAGCGGGGCGTGCGCCACTGCCCGCGGACGCGACCCGGCAGCTACGGCCGCCGAGCGCTCAGGAGCACTTGAGGACGTGGGCTCCGATCTGGATCGAGTCTCCAGGCCTGAGCACCGTCGACATCACGTCCTTGCCGTTCACCCTGGTGCCGTTGGCGCTGCGGAGATCGATCAGGACCGCCATCCCTCCGTCGTCGCGCACCTCGCAATGGAAGCGCGATAGCTCGTCGTCGTCGAGGGCCAGGTCGTTGGAAGGATCGCGTCCGATCTTGATGCGGCCCTTGAGTGCGATGCCGCGTCCCTTGCTGGCGCCCTCGACCACGCCGATGCGCGCGATCGGGCGCACCCTCGTCTTCAGGAAGAGCACCACGAAGATCAGGACAAAGACCGTTGCGGCGACGCCGATGGAGATCGCGAGCGCCGTTTGCTTCGGCATGGCTGCGGCGAGGGGCAGGATCATGATGGCGGCGATTCTAGCTCGGGTCCACGCCGCTCCGGAACCCGTGCCCGGTAGGACGGGCTACCCTCCCGAGACCGGCGGGATGATGGCCACCTCGTCCCCGCTCGAGAGAGGCCGATCCCGATCGCAGAACTCGCCGTTCACGGCGATGCGGGAGCGATGGATGACGTCCTCCAGCGCCGCGTGCCGCCGCGCCACCTCCCGGGAGACGTCCCTGGCGCGCGCGCCTCCCGGAAGGGACAGGCGCACGCGATCGGCCCCGGCCTTCTCGCGGAGCACCGCGAACAGGAGGCACGTCACCTCGACCGGCGGCGGTCCCTGATCAGGAGCCGGCTTTTCCAGCCTTGGCATCTTCGTACTTCTTGAGCTGGCGCGCGTAGTAGTCGTTCTTCGGGTCCTTCCCGACTTCCTTCTTCCCGAGCGCGATCGCCTCGTCGAGCCTTCCCTGGGCGAAGTAGACCTCCGCGAGGGTGTCGAGGATCTCCGGATCCTCCTTCGACAGCTCGACCGCCTTCTTTGCGGCGGCCTCCGCTTCGTCGAGGGCGAGCTTCTTCTGCGACAGCTCCCACGCCATCGCGTTGTAGCTCTCCTTTGTCGGGAACTTCTCGATGAGCACCTTGTACGCGGCGACCGCCCGGTCCGCGTCACCCGCCTTCACGAAGTACTTGCCCTCCTCCGTGCGGAGCTGCTTCTCGTCGCTCTTGTCGAGGGCCGGGACCTTGGAGAGGAGCGCGTGGAGCGTCTCGCCGGCCTTGGCGAAGTCGCGCTTCCGCCGGTAGAGGTCGGCGCGCGACTCGTAGGCGCGCTCCAGGTGACCCCGCGCGTTGTCCGGATCGGCCGCTTCGAGCCGCTCGAGGTGAGCGAGAGCGTTGGCGTCGTCGAGACGCAACACGTAGCCATCGGCGACCTCGGCGAGCAGATCGAGGTCCTCGGGATGGGCGGCGAGGCGCGCCACGTTCGCGGCGAAGATGCTCTTCCCGTCGATGGCAGCCGAGAGGTAGGGAACGAATTCCTTCGCGGTCTTGTATCCGGTGAAGCGATCGATCTCGGACCCGTCCGCGGCGAGGAACACGAGCGTCGGGTAGGAGCCGACTCCGAAGTCCTTGGCGATCGGCGCGCCCTCGGTCGACTCGGCGTCGAGCCGGAGCATCAGCATCTTCGACGCCATCTTCGCGACCTCGGGATCCAGGTACGTCGTCCGATCCATGGCCTTGCACGGCCCGCACCACGTCGCGAAGAAGTCGATGGCGATCGGCTTCTTCTCCGCGGCCGCCTTCTGCTTCACTGCGGGGAGATCGGTCGTGTGCCACGCGATCTCCTTGCCCATCGCGGGCAAGGCAAGGGCGGCTCCGAGGGCGCAGATCGATAGGGGGCGCATGGGCGAAAGTTAGCACGTCGGCCAAAGGCGGTAAACTCGATCGACCGCCATGATGGGATTGATCAAGCACGTCGCCAAGGGAGTCCTCGGCATCACGCCCGAGAAGCACATGCTCAAGGTCGGAGACATGGCACCCGACTTCTCCGTGAAGGATCACACGGGACGGGCGCGGACGCTCGCCGACTGGAAGGGCAAGACGATCGTCCTCTGGTTCTACCCCAAGGCCGACACCCACGGTTGAACCATCGAGGGTCACGGGTTCCGTGATCTGTACGCCGACTTCCAGAAGAAGAACGTCGAGGTCCTCGGCGCGTCCTTCGACAGCATCGAGGAGAACGCGAAGTTCGCCGCGGGACAGAAGTTCCCTTTCCCCCTCCTCTGTGACACGACGAGAGACATCGGCATGAAGTACGGCGCCTGCACGTCGCCGTCCGACGGTAACGCGAGCCGCATCACCTACGTGATCGGCGCGGACGGCCGCGTGCTGCGGGCCCATCCGAAGGTGTCGCCGCACGCTCATCCGAAGGAGATTCTCGATAGCCTGTAGCGTGGGTCCGACGACAAGGTCTTCATGGACGGAAACGCCGACACTCAATCCGTGCTCCTCATCGTCGACGACGACGAGGACTTCCTCGATTTCCTGGCGATGCACCTGTCGCCCCGGTACAAGGTGGTGTTCGCCAGGGACGGGGAGGAGGCCCTCGCGAAGGTCGCGGAGCAGAGGCCGAGCCTCGTCTTGCTCGACGTGATGATGCCGAAGCTCGGCGGCTGGTCCGTGTGCTGGACCCTCAAGAACCACAAGGACTACCGGTCGATCCCGATCCTCTTCCTGACGGCCGTCGGTCCCACGCCGAGCGTGATGTCGCAGCTCTCGAGGGCCGACGACTACCTCCTCAAGCCGTTCGAGCTCGCGGCGCTCGACGGCAAGATCGAGGCTCTCCTGGCGCGTGGTCAGGCGGCCCCGCCCGCCAGCACGGAGCCGGCGCCATGACGCTGCCGGCCTTGCAAGCGAACGCTCCACGCGCCGAGCTCCCGGGGATCGATGGGAGGCGCCGCCAGCTCGTCCCGGATCGCGCGCTCGGCCACACACTGCTCGCCTTCTTCAAGGTGAGCTGCCCCACCTGCCAGCTCGCCTTCCCGTTCCTCGGCAGGTTTCACGCGCGCTTCGCGGCTCCGGAGCTGCGCGTCATCGCCGTGAGCCAGGACCACGCCGGGCCGACGAAGGACTTCGTCCGGCGCTACGACGTGGGCTTCCCGGTGCTCCTCGACGAGAACGACTATGCCGCGTCGCGCGCCTACGGCGTGGTCGCGGTTCCGAGCGTCGTCCTCGTCGACACGGAAGGCCGCGTCGCGAGAACGACGCAGGGGTTCGTGAAGAAGGATCTGGAGGAGCTCGCGGCCGAGCTGGGGCGGCTCGGCGGAAGGGACGGCTCCCCGGTCTGGCATCCTGGCGAGGCCGTCCCCGAGCTCAAGCCCGGCTGAGGCAGCAAGAGCCTGTAGCTCGGGGAGCTACGAGCATCGTCGGGATGGAGGTCAGAACCCGAGCGGCCCGCCGCTGACGTTCACGCCGTAGAACGCTCCGGGGAAGGGAGTGAAGAGGGCGGGCGACTGCTGGAGCGCTCCGCCCCCGTAGGAGTAGGTCGTCACCAGCGAGCTCGCGGCCGGATCCCGACCCGCCCCCGCGATGAGCTCGGCTCCCGTCGTCGACGCGACGTCGGCCACGCCGGCGCGCCCGCCGTAGAGCGTGGCGAACGGGGTGACGGCGAAGCCCGGCATCGCCGCGATCGCCGCGCCGTCGTAGTCGAAGCCGCGGACATCCGATGGGAGCGCGGGACCCGGTCCCGGTGCGGCCACGATCTCGTCGAACGTATCGGCGTCGGGATTGCCGCTCGCGACGTTGGCGCCGTACTGGGCGGTCGCGAAAGCGTTGAAGTTGATCTTGCCGATGCTCGCGACGGACGCGCCGTCGTAGTCCCACCCGCGCACCTGGGGTCCGAACATCTGGCCCGGCCCGGGCGCCGTCAGGATCTCGTCGTAGCCGTCCGCGTCGACGTCGCCGCCCCCGACGTTCACGCCGTAGCGCAGCGTGGCGTAAGCGAAGAAGGAGATCTTCGAGATGGCCGAGAGCGTGCCGCCGTCGAAGTTCCAACCGCGAACGTGCGGGCCGAAGACGCTCCCCGGTCCGGGACCGGAGAGGATCTCGGAGTAGGGGTCCGCGTCGAGGTTGGGCAGCGCGGCGTTGACGCCGTACTTCAGCGTCGCGTAGGCGTAGAAGTTGATCTTCCCGAGAGGCGCGCCGCCGGGCTGGAAGCCGCGGACCTGTGGACCGAACACCGGGCCGGGGCCCGGGCCCGTGACGATGTCGGCGTTGCCGCCGTCCACGTCGCCAGCGGCGACGCCGACGCCCCACTGGCCTGCGGGATAGGCGAGGAACGACACCGCCGTCGGGGCGCCCGATCCGTCGTAGACGACCACCTGGTTCGGGTTCGGTTGCCCCAGCCCCTGTCCGAGGACGTAGTCGTCCGGACCCGGGGTCTGGCCGCCGAGCGTGAAGGTGTGGACGGTGGTCGTTCCCTGGAAGGAGACCTCGAACCTCCACGTGCCTGTGGGTCCAGCCGGCGCGAAGTTCGTGTCGTACCAGTACCAGTACGACGCCGGGAAGTAGGCAGAAGGGCTACTGTGGGTCCACGTGTCGAAGACCGTGTTGTCGGGCCGGTAGATGGTGTACGTGCTCTGCTGGCCCGCGAGCTGATCGTGGTAGTAGGCGAGGAAGTAGATCGTGTCGCCGGGCTGGAAGCTCTGCTGCTCGTTGGGCGTTTCCTGTGCGGGGCACGTGCCGAAGTCGGGAGCCGCAACGCCCGTCGCGATGTGGTTGACGGCGCTGTCGTAATAGGGTCGCTGGGCCGTCCACCACGACGTGGCCGTCGTCGAGTTGCACGCCCCCATCCAGGGATCGATGAGGTTCGACGCGGAGTCGTAGAGCTCGAAGTGCAGGTGAGGCCCGGTGGAGTTGCCGGAGCTGCCGACGATGCCGAGGTACTCGCCGGTGACGACGGAGGCACCGACGGGCTTTGCGGTCGGCGAGCCGTTCTTCATGTGGCCGTACCAGGCGATCGAGCCGTCGGCGTGCTGGATGTAGACCGCGTTCCAGTTGCCGCCGCTCGCGCTGCAGCTCCGGTCGTAGTTGCCGTCGTCCTTGCCGATGATGACGCCCGGCTCCGCCGCGACGATCTGCACGAGGGAGTTGTCCATCTTGAGCCACCCGAACGGCCAGGTGAAGAAGTCGGTCCCCTGGTGGTTGTAGCCCGACGACGTGTCGTACGAGCGGTCGCCGCAGTTGTAGTCGAGGATCTGGTTCGGGTAGGCCGGGTCCTCGTCGATGAAGTTGGCGATCCCGTGATAGCCGGGGTCGTTCAAGCCGGGCGCGGGCGCGAGTGGCCAGTCGAGGAGCACCGCTCTGGTCTCCCGAACGGGCAAGAGCCCGCTCGCCTCGAGGGCCGCTCTGTTAGCGTCCAGACGTGCCCAGATCTCGCTCCGCTGGGCTTCGCTCAGGTCGGGCGCGTCGCCCGGGATCCATGCGCCGCCGCCGTGACCGTCGGGGAGAGAGTGTGCGGGGACAGCGACGAGCGCGAGCAACGTCGAGACGGCGAGCGTGCGCATGGACGTTTCCTTTCGGAGCGGTGGGTTGATCGAAAGCATAGCGCCGGCGCCGACGAAAGGCGATGCGGCGACCGTCGGTGTCCGGGCCGGCGGCTTTTCGCGCGCTCGTCATCGAGACGCCGGAGCGTGCGTACGTGGCGCCCCGCGGCGACGCCGCGCTACGCGTCTTGCAGGATCTCGACGGCGACCGGCTTGGGGATGACGCCCGCTTCGTAGGCGCGCGCATAGAGGGCGACGAGGGCCTGGCGGCCACGCTCGCCGTAGCCGAGCGTGAAGTCGTTGACGTACATCCCGACGAAGCGGTCCGCGAGCGGCGCGGGGATGCCGCGGCCGTACTTCATCGCGTAGCCCATCGCCTCGTCGCGGTGAGCGAGGCCGTAGGCGATGCTCTCGCGCAGCAGGCGCGACACCTGCTTC
Source organism: Acidobacteriota bacterium (assembly GCA_046331505.1). GTDB lineage: Bacteria > Acidobacteriota > Vicinamibacteria > JAXLQT01 > JAXLQT01 > JAXLQT01. The sequence continues at coordinate 94,615 of JAXLQT010000015.1, read as the reverse complement.
ATCAGCGACGGGCCGAGGTCCTTCTTGATGACGTTGCCTCCGAGCGGGAGCGGCAGGCCGGTCTCCTGCTTCCACCATTCACCGAGGTCGACGACCTTGTGGAGGCCCTTCTGCGCGTAGGTGAGCTGACCCTCGTGGATCAGGAGGCCGGCCTCCGCCGCGCCTTCGGTCACCGCGGGCAGGATCCGGTCGAACGGCAGGACGTTGTACTCGCCGGCGCGGCGGAAGAGGCGCAGCGCGAGGAACGCCGTCGTGAGCGTACCCGGGACCGCGACGCGCACCGAGGCCAGATCGCCCGGGGCCATCGGCCGCGACGCCACCACGATGGGACCGTAGCCGTCGCCGAAGCTCGCGCCGTGGGGTAGGAGAGCGTAGCGCTCCCAGAGATAGGCGTAGGCGTGGAACGACACGGCGGTGACGTCGTAGGCGCCCTCCATCGCGCGGCGGTTCAGGGTCTCGATGTCCCGGAGCTCGTGTACGAAGGAGAGCTCCGGCGTCCCCACCTTGCCGGCGGCGAGGGCGTAGAACATGAAGGCGTCATCGGGATCGGGGCTGTGGGCGAGGGAGATCGCGCGGATGGTCATGAAGTGGGCCCTCTTTGAAGGCACCTAAGGATAGACAAAACCTGCATCGCGAACGTTCCTCCTCAACCCCAGAGCGAGTAGCCGCCGTCGGCGACGATCGTCTGGCCGCGGATCCAGTCGGAATCGTCCGAGCAGAGGAACGCGACCACCCGGGCGATGTCGATGGGCTCGCCGAGCCTGCCTGCGGGCGTCTTCGCGAGCGCCATCGAGAGCATCTCCTCGCGCTTGGGAAAGGGCTTGAGCGACTCGGTGTCGACCACCCCGCCGGCGACGCAGTTCGCGTTGATCCCGAGCGGCGCCAGCTCCACCGCGAGATAGCGGGTCAGGGACTCGAGCGCGGCCTTGGCCGCGCCGACGGCCCCGTAGTCGGGGAGCACGTGGTCCGCGCCCATGGACGTGATGCTCACGATCTTCCCCTTGCGCCCCTTCATCAGCGCCGCCGCACGCTGCGCGCCGAACAGGAGAGCCCGCGCGTTGATCTCCATCGAGCGCTGCCAGTCGTCGTTGTCGAGCTCCAGCACCGGCTTGAGCGGGCCCAGGGCGGCGTTGTTGACGAAGATGTCCAGATGCCCCCACGCGTCCTTGATCCGATCGAACATCCTGCCGAGGTGATCGATGTTGCCGACGTTGGCGCGCAAGGGCAGCGCGCGCACGCCGAGCGCCGTCAGCTCCGCGACCGTCGCGTCGGCCGCGGCGCGGCTCTTCAGGAAGTTGACCGCGACGTCGCAGCCGCGCTCCGCGAGGGTCGTCGCGATCGCCTTGCCGATGCCGCGCGTGCCGCCGGTGACGAGAGCGGTCTTGCCGTTGAAGGTCTTCGGCATCATCGGAGGCGCGTCATTCTAATGGCGCGGCGCCCCCGGCGATGACGCGCTCGTACACCTCGGCCATCTCGGCGACCATGCGGCCGTCCGAGAACTCGGCCGCGGCGATCGCGCGGCCGCGCTCGCCGAGGCGGCGGGCGAGCCCCTCGTCCCCGAGGACGCGCTTGATCGCCTCGCCGAGGAGGTAGGGGTTGCGGCCTGGCAGCAAGAGACCGTTCTCGCCGTCCCGCACGGCTTCCGGGATCCCGCCCGCCGCCGTCGCCACCACCGGCAAGCGCCAGGCCATCGCGTCGAGCATCGCGGTGCCGAGGCCCTCGGAGGTGGACGGCTGGGCGTACGCGTCCGCGAGCGCGTAGAGATCCGGCAGGTCGTTGCGGTGGCCGAGCAACGTCACGCGATCGGCGACGCCCTCCTTCGCGATCCGGGCTTCGAGATCGCCTCGCAGGGGACCGTCGCCCGCGATCAGGATCCTCATCCGCGACGGGAGGATGCGCGCCGCCTCGGGGAGGATCGCCTGGCCCTTGTGGTCGACCAGGTTCCCGACGTTGAGGATGACGCGCGCGTCACGCGCGATGCCGAGGGCGTCGCGGAGCGCGTCCCGCCGCGCGATCGCCGCGGCCAGCACCTCGTCGCCGGGGATGCGGATGCCGGACAGGACGCGGAACACGCGCGCCCGCTCGATGCCGTCGAGGATGAGGATGGAGCGGACCGCCTCGCTGATGGCGACGAAGGCGTCCGCGAGCCGGTACTTCAGGCGCGAGAAGTAGCCGGGCGCCATCGGATAGTCGACGCGGCGGTGGACGATCGTCTTGACGCGGCAGAGGCGCGCGGCCGCGACGCCGAGCGCGTGCGCGTGCGCGGTGTGCAGGTGCAGCACGGCGGTCCCGTGCGCCCGCGCCGCGCGCGCCAGCGCGAAGGATGCCGCCGGGCTGACGTCGCCGCGCATCCGGATCTCGTCGATGCGATCCGATGGGAACCCGTCGTCCCGGAGGCGTCGCGCGAGCTCCGACCGGGGAGGGGTCGCGACGCGGACGTCGGCGCCCGCGCGCCACTGGCCGACCGCCAGGAAGAGGGTCTGCCGCTCGCCGCCGCGGAAGTCGGCGGCAGTGTTGACGTGGAGGACCGGCGGCACGGGCTACGACTGGAGCGCGGCGATGGCCTCGGGAAGCGTGGTCTCGCGCTCGCTCTGGGCCTTCAGGTCCTTCAGCTTCACGACGCCGCGCGCCCGTTCGTCGTCGCCCTCCGTGAGTACGTAGGGGATGCCCTTGCGATCGGCGTACTTGAACTGGGCACCTACCTTCTGGATCTCGTGACTCACCTCGGCGTTGATCCCCGCCGCGCGCACGCGCCCAGCGATGGCCTGGGCGGCGGGGAAGCCCGCGCTCCCGAACGCCACGACCAGCACGCGGGTGGGATTGCCCGTGCCGAGGATCGCTCCCGATTCCACGAGGGCCGCGACCAGGCGATCGAGGCCCATGGAGATTCCGACCGCCGGGATCTCCTCGCCGGCCATCAGCTCGATGAGGTGGTCGTATCGGCCGCCGCTCATGATCGACCCGAACTCGGGGCGGCCCGAGAGCGCGGTCTCGTACACGACGCCCGTGTAGTAATCGATGCCGCGCGCGATGCCGAGGTCGACCTCGACCCGCTCCGGCGGTACTCCGAACGCCCGGAGGTGCGACAGCAGCTCCTCGAGGGCCGTGACGCCGCCGAGGTTCTCCGCCTCGTTCTCGAAGAACTCGCGGAGCTTCGCGAGCACGTCCGCGTGCGGGCCGCGGATCGAGAGGAGACCGAAGACGCGATCGGTAGCCGTCGCCGAGAGCCCCACCTCGTCCGCGAGCGCGCGGCGCACCTCGTCCTCGCCCACCTTCTCGAGCTTGTCGAGCGTGCGGAAGGTCCGAGTCACCTGCCCCATGTCGTCGATGCCGACGGTGTGGAAGAGCGCGTTCAGGATGCCGCGGTGGTTGACGCGGATGACGTGCTCCGGCACCCCGACACGCGTGAGCAGGGTCGTGCCGACGGCGATGCACTCCGCGTCGGCTGTCAGGCTCCGGGTCCCGACGATGTCCACGTCGCACTGCACGAACTCCCGGAAGCGTCCCTTCTTCGGGTGCTCGCCGCGGAACACGGTGCCCATCTGGTAGCGCTTGAACGGGCGCGGCAGGTCGCGGTTCATGGCCACGTATCGCGCGAGCGGCACGGTCAGATCGAAGCGCAGGCAGACGTCGCGCCCGCCGTGATCCGGGAAGCGGTAGAACTGCTTCTCGCCCTCCTCGCCGTACTTGCCGAGGAGGACCTCCGAGTACTCGATCACCGGCGTCTCGAGGGGCAGGAAGCCGAACGACTCGAACACCTCGGACGCGGTCCTCATCATCGCGAGGCGCGCCGCCATCTGCTCCGGCGGGTAGTCGCGGAAGCCCTTCAAAACCTGCGGCTTGATGCGCGGGCCCTTCATGGCGCGCTCACTATACCCGTCGCCGGGCGTGAAGCGTCGCTACTCGGCAGGCTCTGGTGGCCCGAGCCGATCGATCTCGGCCCAGAGGGCGTCGACGTCCACCGAGAGCCCTTCGCAGCCCGGGACGGCCGCGATGAGCCCCTCGGTGACGGCGACCGCTCGCGCGTAGCGTCCATCGGCGAGGAGCTCGAAGATCTCGACGCTACGAAGCCCGGGATCGACGATCCAGTAGAAGCGCACGCCGAATCGAGCGTAGTCGTCCGGCTTGGAGACACGGTCCCGTCGACTGTCGCGAGCGGTCGGAGTCACGACCTCAACCATGATATCGGGGGGTGTCCGAACCGGTCCGTCGGGAGGGGGGAGCTGGCCAGGGAAGAAGACTGCGACGTCCGGCTTGCGACCGGTGCGCGGGGCGACCACGAACTTGATCTCGGAGCCCCCGACGACGCCTCCGCGCGAGACGATCCAGCGCCGGAACATCTCGATCAGGAATCCGACGATCACCTCATGGGCAACACCCGCCATCTCTTCCTCCTGAAGCTCCCCATCGACGAGCTCGCCGGGCTCGTCCTCGTCGAGCGCCGCCCATTCGTCCACCGACATCTGCGTCGCGATACGCATGGCCAATCGCGAGTGTAGCTCATCGATGCATTGACGGCTCCCCGCGGCGGGGATAGCCTTCTAGTGCCACCTCTTCCAGGAGGTGCGTCAGGACGGGACTCTTGCCCCGCCTAGCCGTCCGTGGGCCACCGGGGCCCCGGTGCCCACGGACGAACATAGCCCCGAGAGAGGATCGCCGATGTTGACCCTGACCGAGAGCGCCGTCACCCAGGTGCGCGAGATGAAGAAGACCGAGAACCTCCCCGACAAGGCGCTGCGCGTGTTCGTGGAAGCGGGCGGCTGCTCCGGCTTCTCCTACGGGATGCAGTTCGACGAGAAGCGCGAGGACGACAACGTCATGACCTTCGGCGACGTCGAGGTCGTCGTGGATCCGAAGAGCGCCCAGTACCTCGAGGGCCTCGAGGTGGACTTCGTGACGTCGTGGCAGGAGACGGGGTTCAAGATCAAGAACCCGAACGCGAAGTCGACCTGCGGCTGCGGCCACTCCTTCAACGTCTAGCAAGACCCAGCGTCGAAGTCAGCTTCGGAGCTACTGGAGGTAGCCGAGCCCCTTCAAGTGCTTCTGCTCCTCGCTGGAGAAGATCGCCTTCTCGCCGGATCTCCGCACCGCGACGCGGACACGCAGCTTCGGCCCGGGCGTTCGGCTCTCCCAGTTCTCCATGGCCTCGCCCTCGAGCTCGGCGGAGATGAGCGTGGCATCGCCGCGGCGCAGCGTGATCCGCAGAGCCTTGGGCTCCCCGCCGAGGAGAGCGAATGCTCCCGCGGCGAACGGCTTGATGTCGAGCCGCCCGTCCACCCTGTCGAGGCGTGCGCTGAAGCAGGCTCCCCGCTCCAGCGAGCCCCGGCCCGCGGGCACCTCGACAGACACAACGTCGCCCGCCTTCGTCTCGCTTGCCCAGACCACGACGCCGGGTCTCCTCCGCGAGGCGGCCCAGAGCCATGACTCGAAGGACCCGGCGAGGACGCGGCGCGGGAACCGCTCCCCGGGATCCTCCTCGATGTCGAACTCGCCACCCAGCCCCGAGCCGGCGAGCCCGAAGACCTGCTTTCGCCCGTCCGCTTCGCGAGCGGCCAGCTCCCTGCCGTCGAGCTTGACCACCGCCACGAGCGGCGAGGGCGCCGTTCCGGCGAGCGTCACACCGGTGAAGGAGGGCGGCGCGTCCAGGCCGAAGAACGCGAGGACTGTCGGTGCGACGTCGAGCAGCGAGACGGGCCGCGTGACGAGCCCGGAGGCTGGAAAGGTCCGCTCCTTCACGAGCAGCGGAACGTGAAGGACCTGCTCGTAGACGGTGGTCCCGTGCTCGAATGCCCAGTGATCGTCAGCGTCGCCGAACTCTTCACCATGATCGGCGATGAAGACGATCGAGGGGTCGACACGCGCCTTGCGCAGGTGGGCGCGGAGCTTGCCGATGCAGGAGTCGCCGTACATCACCTCCTCGTCATAGAGCGATCGCGTGTGTGCGGAGCGAGCGCTGGTCGAGGCGCGGAATCCGCACACCGGGTCCTCGCTGCCGTCGAACGGAGCCCCCGGATCGTCCCAGAGCCCCGCGAAGGGCGGTAACGGCGCGTAGGGGGCGTGCGGATCGACGAGATGGACGTACGCGAAGGCGCGCCGCCGGGCGATCCGCGGCAACGTCGAGGCAAAGGCCCGCACCACGTTGTCGCCCCGGGACTTGTTCTCCGCCGCGGCGTCCTGGACCAGGTCCCAGGTCTCGAACCCGCGGTTGAACTTGACGGAGGGGAACCCGATGTTGCCGTTGGAGATCGTGGCGGCCGTCTGGACTCCCGCCCCTTTCAGGAGCTCGGCCAGGGTGGGGACCGAGCCGTCGAGGGGATCGTCACGGTCGAGCGCGCCGTGGTCCCAGGGGAGGAGGCTCGTGAACACGCTTGCGACGGACGATCGGGTCCATGACGATGCCGCGATCGCCCTCGTGAAGAGCGTGCTCTCGCGGGAGAGGCGATCGACGTACGGGCTCGTGGGTCGTTCGCACCCCCAGGCCCCGAGGCGGTCGGCGCGAAGCGCGTCCTGGAGCAGGACGAGGACCATCTTCTCGGGTTGTCTCGGAGCCGCGAGGTGCGACACGAAACACGCGCTCGCGCGGCGTGCTCCCTGGGTTCGGTATCCGGGCAGAGGATCTCCCTTGATCCACTCCCCGGAGATCGCGACGTCCACCTCGCCGCACAGCGGCGACGGCGCGGTGGTCAGATCGACCCAGTGGGCCGTGTCGCGGGGATAGGAGAGCCTCCGGTCGAGGATCACGACGCGCTTCTCCCCGCGCGTCACCTCGATCACCACGTGGAATGCGTGGAAGCGCGGCCCCGCGGCGAAGGCCGCGAAGCCGACCGAGAACGGTTCGTCGCAGGCGATGCGGGTCTTCACGTGGAGACCTGCCGCGGGGATCGCGATGGCGTCCCGGATCTCGTCCTCGCACGTGACCGAGGTCAGGGCGAGGCTCGCGAGGAGGTTTCCCTCGTCGGGGGGAGGCTCTTTGCGGCACGCGATGGAGAGGAGGGCCGGGAAGAGAGCCAGCCTGAACGAGCGGGCTATGGGAGCTCCTCGACGTCGGTCATCGTCTTGAAGAGGACCAGCCCCCGGTAGACGACCGGGCTCGCGTGCCGCGTGATCAGGACCCCGTCCCTTGCCGCGACGATCGGGACCTCGGCCTCTTCGGTCGCGAACCCGCGCACGCGCTCTGCGCAGAGGATCCGCGCGACGACCTCACCTGCCCGGACGTCGTCCCCCGGGCCCTTCTCGAAGACCGCGAGCCCGCTCTCGGGCGCCACGTAGCCCAGGTAGTTGCCGATGGCGCAGAGGCGGCGGCGCAGCGTGCCGTCGCGGCGCGCCCCGCCGAGGACGCCGTGCGCCCTCAGGAAGTTGGCGATGCCGAGCGCGTCGCGCCGCATGTCGTCGCGCGCCACGGTCTCGATCGACCCGAGCTCCACGGTGTAGCCTTCGACGTCCGGCACGACGGCGCGCCCGAGGTCCGCGAAGGCCCTGGCAAGCATCAGCCAGGGGCAGATCGTCGCCTCGTCCATGGCTCCGGCGAAGCGGTCGTCGAGCAGGAGAACGTGCGGGATGTCGAGTGCCCGCATCGCCTCCGGCCTCCAGGGGGGTGCGTAGAGGTAGCGGGGCGCGACGTCGCCCGTGTGGAGGTCGAGGACGATGTCGGCATCGCAAGAGATCCCCTGGAGCGTGAGGGCGAAGGCGTCCCGTGCGTCGAGCCCGCGCTCGCCGAGCCGCTCGGAAAGCGCCGCGACGGCGTCCGAGAGCTCGCGCTGGAACGCCGCGCGAACCTCGGGCCACGCGCGATCCCGGTGACGGCGCGCGAACGCGTCGACGTCGACGCGCCCGTCGTCCGGTTCCCCGGCACGGCGCGCGAGCAGCTTGAAGACGCGGTTCCAGTTCGAGCCGGTGTTGAGATCGAAGACGCCGGCTTGCCAGTCGCCGATCTTCGCGTTGAAGCTCATGGGATTCACCTGCGGCAGCAGGTGGATCTCTCCGGCGACGTCCTCGCCACCGAGCAAGGCAAGCAAGGCCCACAAGGCCCCGTGTCCGGCGAGCTCTCCGCCGTGATTGCCGGACTGGACGTAGACCTTCTTGCCGGGCCGGTCGCCTCTCACGATCCAGTGGGGGGAAAAGAGCTCGGTCCCGGAGGGGAGCTTCCGGTGGGCGATGCTCCGGATCTCGAGCGTCGGGCGCATCGTCACGCGTCCCGCAGCGGACCGGCGTATCGGTCGACGGGGAAGGCGAGATCCGCGACGACGTGGAGCACGCGCTCGATCTCGTCTTGGTCCTTCCTCATGGCGCCCGTCGCGGGCGTTGCCACGTAGTGGCGAAGCCGCGCGTACCCTTGCGGGAATCGGCGTTGCCGCAGGTACAGGAGGCCGAGGTCGCGCTCCTCGATGGCGAGGCTCCCGTCCACCAGCATGAGCTTCTCGAGCGTCGCAGCGGCCTTGCCGTCGTCGCCCGCCTTGAGGTAGATGCCCTTCAGATTCGTGAGCATGCGCGCGAGGATCCGCCGCGGCGCCACGGGAGCGAGGAACGGCGCGACGGGCGCCCGCCGGTTGCCGAGGAACGTGCGGGCGATCCGCTCGCACTCAGGCAGCGTGAGGATGGCGCCGCGGTTGTATGGGTCGACGTAGACCGGTGGTCCGGCCGCGGTCCGCACGATGAAGTGGCCCGGAAGGCCGATCCCCACCATCGGCATCGCGGCGGCGCGCGCGACGGCCATGTAGATCACCGACAGGGTGATGGGGATCCCCGTGCCGCGCGCGAGCACCTCGTTGATGTAGCTGTTGCGCGGATCGTAGTAGTCGCCCTCGTTGCCGCGAAAGCCCTGCTCGTCGAAGAGGAACCCGTTGAGCGCCGCGATCGCACCGCGCGGATCGGCGTCCGCCGTGCGCCCCAGGACCGCTCGCCTGCCTCCGTCGCAAAGGGCGGCGAGGCGGGCACGGCAACCCGCGATGTCGAGCTCGGGGTCGTCCTCGAGGGCGATGAACATGCTGGCCTCGACCACGTCGATGGCGTCATCGGGTGCGCGGAGGCAGCGCTCGAGCTCGCAGCGGGCGAGCGCGGCGCATGCGTTACCCACGTCGACCCCCGGGCCACGTCGTCCCCCGCCGGCTCATGGTCGATTCTGTTCCATCGCGGCCCGGCCGGCGCGCCCCGCGAGACGCGCGATGTCCTCGGGGCGCCCGCGGACCTTAAGGTGGACCACGCCGCCGTCGTAGGACTCGTCGATGATCTCGAGCTCGGCCCGGACCGCGGAGAGCACGTCGCCCGCCCTCTGGGCAACGGCGATGCGAGCCACGTGGAAGGAGCTCTCCCTCGCCACCTGGATGCGCTCGCGCACGCCGTCGACCCCCGCTCCTGTCGCCGCCGAGGCGAACAGCGCCTCGGGATCCTCCCGTCGAAGGCTCTCGAGGAGGCCTCCGTCGGCGACGCGGTCGATCTTGTTGTAGACGACCACCACACGGCGATCGCCGGCGCCGATCTCCCCGAGCACGTCCATCGTCACCGCCGCCTGATCGCGGAAGTTCGGATCGCTCACGTCGATGACGTGCAGCAAGAGGTCCGCGTCGAGCACCTCCTCGAGGGTCGAGCGAAAGCTCGCCACGAGCGCGTGAGGGAGCTTCCGGAGGAAGCCCACGGTGTCGATCACCACGACGCCCGGCGCCTGCTTTCCGCGGGCGCGCGGCATGCGGCGGACCTGGGCGTCGAGCGTGGCGAAGAGCCGGTCCTCCACGAAGACGTCGGCGCCGGTGAGCGCGCGCATCAGGGTCGACTTGCCGGCGTTGGTGTAGCCGACGATCGCGACCTTGTAGAGGCCGCTCCTGCCGGACCGGCGCTGGCGCCGCTGCAGCGCGATCGAGCGGAGCAGCCGCTTCAGGTGCGCGATCCGTCCCTTGATGAGGCGGCGGTCGAGCTCGAGCTGCGTCTCGCCGACGCCGCGCGTGCCGATGCCGCCGGCCTGCCGCTCGAGGTGGGTCCAGCGCCGCGTCAGCCGGGGCAGGAAGTACTCGAGCTGCGCGAGCTCCACCTGCGTCCTTGCTTCGTGGCTCTTGGCGCGGCGCGCGAAGATGTCGAGGATGAGCCCGCTGCGATCGAGGATCCGCGCGGGGACGACCTTTTCGAGGTTCTTCATCTGGCCCGGCGAGAGGTCGTCGTCGAAGATCACCACCGACGCCGCACCGTCGCGCGCTTCCTTCGCGACGTCCTCCGCCTGGCCGCGCCCGAGGAAGGTGGAGGGCTCGAGGCGCGCACGCTCCTTCAGGACCTTGGCGACGACGACGCCGCCGGCCGTGTCCGTCAGGCGCGAGAGCTCCTCGAGGTGCTCGCTCGCCGCATCGCGCTCGGAGGGGGAGCGCGCGATCCCCACGAGGACGGCGCGCTCGCGCCCGTCGCGCGGCACGGGGGGACGCTCGTTCACCGCGGCGCTCTCGTCGGATCTCGATCGCCGCGACGCCCGCGGGGAGCTACTCAAGGAAGCGTGCTCCCCCGATCAAGACGAGGCCCAGCACGAAGGCGACGAGGTTGCCGACACGCCCCTCGGTCCCCTTGTGGACCTCGGGCAGGAGATCGCTCGCGGCGATGTGCAGGAACGTCCCCGCCGAGGCTCCGAGGGCGACGCCGAGGAGCTCGGAGCTTCCGCCCCAGAAGGAGAAGACGGCGAAGGCTCCCACCGCGCCGAGCGGGACCATGAGGGCGAAGAGCGTGAGCAGGGCGTAGATGCGCGCGGGCGTGTACCGCGCCGCGATAAGGAGCGACGTCAGCGCCATCGCGTTGGGGAGCTTGTGAAGCGCGATCGCCACGAAGACGATCGTCCCGAGGCCCTTGGCCTGGGCCAGGCTGCTTCCCAGCACGCACCCCTCGACCAGGTTGTGGAACGACATCCCGAGGAAGGCCGACATGCCGACGGCGTGATAGTCGCACGTCGTCTCCTCGCAGGGATGCGCGAGCGCGAGCTTTTCGAGGAAGAAGAGGGCAAGGAAACCCGCGAGCGCGGCGACTCCGAGGTAGCGGCCGGCGCGCGCCGCCGCCTCGGGGAGCATGTGCAGGAACGCCGCCCCGAGGATCGCGCCCGCGCCGAAGCCGATGAACCGGTGGAGCCGCTCGTCGGAGAGGCGGGCGTAGAGCGGGAGGGCACCGCCCAGGAGCGCGACTCCGAGCAGGGCTGCGAACATCAGGATCGGCACGAGTCCCATCAGCAGAGCGCCATCGACCCGTCGTGGCGTGCCGTCACCCGATCCACGAGACGCGCGAGCACCTCGCTCGCGGAGATCTCGGCCAGGCAGTCGATCTTCCCGTGGCACACGACGTTCTTCATGTCGTGGACGCTCATGCACGGGGAGCACGGAAGCCTTCGGTAGAAGACGATGTGGCCCTCTCCCACGGGGCCGTACAGATCGGGCGTCTCGGGGCCGAACAGGGCAACGGTGGGGACGCCGCTCGCGGCCGCCAGGTGCAGAGGTCCGGAATCGTTGCTCACGAAGAACAGCGCTTGCATCAGGAGCGCCTGCAGTCCCGGGATGGTGGTCTTCCCGGCGATCGACGTCAGGCGTCCTCCGGCCATCTCGACCACGCGCGCCACGTAGCCGGCCTCGGAGGGGGCGCCGACGAGGAGCACCGGGATGGCGAGCCGCTCGACGATCCCGCGGCCGAGCTCCGCGAACTTCTCCGGCGCCCACCGCCGCTCGTAGGCGAGCTCGGACGCGTTGACGTTCATCGCGACGAAGGCGCTCCCGTCGGGAATCCCGGCGGTGCGCAGCACCTCCGCCGCCTCGGCGCGCGCCTCTGGCGAGGGAGGCGGCGGCGCGGTGTCCGCCGGATCGACGTCGACACCGAGAGGTTCGAGGAGCGCCGCGAAGGCCTTCGTCACGTGGCGGTCGTGCAGGAACGGCACGCCCGCCGTGTAGAGGCGCTTGCGAAGCCGCTCGTTACGGTAGAAGCCTACGCGCACGGGAGCGCCGGAGGCGAACGTCAGGATCGCGGCCACCTTGGCGAAGAACTCGCAATCGACGACCAGGTCGTAGCGCGCGCGGCGCACGGCGATGGTGAGGGCGAACAGGTTCCCTGGCACGGCCGCGGCGCGCTCGAGGTCCAGCGTGACGAGGCGATCGACCATCGGCAGCAGCGGCGCGAGCTGGCCGTTGCGCGAGAGGGTGAGAAGGGCGATCTCCGCGGCCGGGTAGCGCCGGCGCAGCGCGCGCAGCACCGGTGCGAGCAGGAGGATGCTCCCGATCCCCCAGAACTTGATCACGAGGATCCGCGCGGGCTCCCCGGCGGGCTTCCGGCGCAGCGGCGCCGCCACGATGCCCCAGGCGTTGAGGATCGCGAACAGCATCGTCCCCACGTAGAGGTCGATCAGCTTGACGAGAGTGATGGGCAACGGCGGTGCGTGTACGGGCGGGCGCGGGGGCCTCAGACCATCTCGAGGAGGTGGCCCATCTTCTCCTTCTTCGTGCGAAGGTAGTTCCTGTTCTCCTCGGTAGGCGGGATCTCGATGGGAACGCGCTCGACGATCTCGAGCCCGAAGCCCTCCATGGCGAAGAACTTCTTGGGGTTGTTGGTCAAGAGGCGCATCTGCGACACCCCGAGATCCCGCAGCATCTGCGCGCCGACGCCGTAGTCGCGCTGGTCGGGGGCGAAGCCGAGGGACTTGTTCGCCTCGACCGTGTCCTCGCCGGCATCCTGGAGCTGGTAGGCGCGCAGCTTGTTCAGGAGCCCGATGCCGCGCCCCTCCTGGCGCATGTAGAGGATCAAGCCCGCGCCCTCGGACGCGATCTTCTGCATGGCGCGGTGGAGCTGCGGCCCGCAGTCGCAGCGCTCGGAGCCAAAGACGTCCCCGGTGAGGCACTCGGAGTGTGCGCGTACGAGCACCGGACGCGTGACGTCGATCTCGCCGTACTGAAGGACGAGATGCTGGAGGTGATCGACGTCGTTCTCGTAGCCGTGCGCGATCCAATCGCCCGTCGCCGTCGGGAGCTTGGCGGAAGCGACCCGGCGCACGAGCCGCTCGCTCCGCATGCGGTAGCGCACCATCTCCGCCACGGAGATCATCTTCAGGCCGTGCTGCGCGCAGAACTCCTCGAGCTGGGGAACGCGCGCCATCGTCCCGTCGTGCCACATCACCTCGCAGATCACGCCGGCCGGCGACAGCCCGGCGAGCCGCGCGAGGTCGATCGCCGCCTCCGTCTGGCCCGTGCGCCTGAGCACGCCGCCGGGCGCGGCGCGCAGCGGGTGGACGTGCCCGGGCCTGGCGAGGTCCGAAGGCCTCGTCCGCGGGTCGATTGCAGCCAGGATGGTCCGGGCACGGTCCGCGGCGGAGATCCCGGTCGTGACGCCGTGGCGGGCGTCGATCGTGAGGCAGAAGGCCGTCCCGAACATCGACGTGTTGTCCCCGGCGGGGACCTGGAGGGGGATCTCGAGCTCGTCGAGGCGCTCGGGCGTCATGGAGAGACAGATCTCGCCGCAAGCGTGCGTGGCCATGAAGAGGATTGCCTCGGGCGTGATCTTCTCCGCGGCGATCGTGAGATCGCCTTCGTTCTCCCGGTCTTCGTCGTCGACCACGACGACGAACTTGCCGGCCTTGATGTCCTCCAGGGCTTCTTCGATGGTGGCGAACGGCATGGGTCCTCGTTCCGGTTCGTGCAGGGCGGCTAGGTGCCTGTGGTGGGAGTGCCTGGGCAGCTCAAGGATGGCCGAAAGCTCCGAAGGTCTGCCGGCAACCGCGCCAACCGCGGCTTCCCGGCCTTCGCGCTAGTTCTTGAAGTCGAAGGGAACCTGCACCCACATCTTGACCTTCACGCCTTCCTTGGTTGCCGGGAAGAAAGTGTAGCTCTTCGCTGCGTCCTGGGCGGCCTGCTGGAACCCCCAGTTGCCCGAGGGGGTGGACGTCGCCGAGACGACCTTCGTGTCGATCACCGAGCCGTCCTCGGAGACGAGGACCCGGAGGAGCACCCGCCCGCTCACACCCTGGCGCTTGGCGATCGGCGGGAACTTGGGCTCGACGATCCGGTCGGGCCTGGGAGGAGCCGCGGCGGCATCGCCTTCCTCCACGAGGTCGCCCTCCTTGGTCTGCGGGGCGGCGGCCTTCGCTGCGGCCTCGATCTTGGCCTTGAGGTCCGCGCCGCGCGGTGTCGCGAGGAGCGCGGCGTTTCCGTCGAGGGCCGCGCGCGCGTCGGCGAAGCGGCCCTCCGCGAGGGCGGCCTCGATCGATTTCGCGTCGCGCTCGAGCGCTTCGGCCTTCGCCTTCTCCTCCGCGGCCTTGGCATCGGCATCGGCCTTGGCCTTCTCGGCCTGTTGCTTCTTCTCGTAGTCGTCCTTCTTCTGCTCGATGTCTTGCTTGATCCCGGCGAGGCCCGGAGCCAGGTCGGGGTACTTCTTCTCGAGCGCGGCGACCAAGGCCTTCGCGTCGTCGAACCTGTTCTGCGTCTCGAGCTTCGTCACCTGGTCCGTGGCGGATTGCAGCTCCTTGCGCTGCGCCTCCTTGGCGTCGGGCGTTGCCTCCGTGGGCTTGGGAACCTCGGGCGTGGTCGTCGGCGCAATCACGGGCGTCGTCGTGGGTGGAATCACGGGCGTCGGAGGGTGAACCGGCGGCGTGGTCGTCGCGGTCACCGGAGGCTTGACGGGCGGAGTCGTCGAGGGCACCTCGGGTGGAGTGCTCGGAGGCGGGGTCGTGGTCGCCACCCCTCCGGTGCTGACGACGGGGGTGTCCGGTGGCTTCGGCCGGAAGATGAGGGCGATGACCCCGGCAGCGACGCCGATGAAGAGGACTGCCCCGACGATGATGAGCGGGAGGATCTTCTTGCCGCCTCGGGGCTCGGGAGGAATGGCGGAGGGTCGCTCGACCTCGACGTCGAGTGACGGCTTGGCGACGACCTTTGGGGGAGCCCCCGGCTGCTTCTTCTCCTTTTCCTTCGGCGCGGGACCCCTCTTGGCCTCGGCCTTCGGCGGTGGCGCCGCGGGCTTGAGCGGTGGCGGGGTCGCAGGTTTGGCGGGAGGTGGCGACGGCGCGGGCTTCGCGAGCGGCGGCGGGGCGGCGGGCCTGGGCGGTTGGGTCGCAGGCTTGGCCAGGGGCGGCGTCGGCGGTGCCTTGGGAGGAGCGGCCGGCCTGGGCGGCGGCGGCGCGGCCTCGACCTCGTCGTCGTCGGGCGCGAGCTCCGGGAGCGGCTCGTCGTCCGCGTCGAAGGTCGCGATGGGCTTGATCAAAGGAAGGGGCTTGCCGGAATCGATGCTTCCGAGCACCGTCCGGTCGTCGTCGACCTTCGGAGGAGCGAGCACGGTGCCGTCGATGTCGTCCGCCTTCGCCGCGGCGGCCGCCGCCATGAAGGCCTCGGTGGATTCCGCCACCATCGTGACCTCGTCCGAGTCGGACTCGATCTCCTCCTCCACGACCGTCTCGACGATCGCGGCGACGTCCGCGAGGTGCATCGTGCGATCGGCGTCGGCGGGCTTTTCCGGCTCGTCCTGCGCCGGAGTGAGGGCCCGATCCTCGTCGAGCTTCTCGGTCTCCTCGTCCGCTTCCTCCCGGAAGAGGGTGTGCATGAAGAACGCGAAGTTGAACGCCGACACCTCGATCCCCTCCGAGGCGACGACCTCGTCCAGCACCGCCTTCACATCGCGCACGTCCTCGTAACGCTTCTCGGGATCGGGATGGATGGTCTTGCGGAGGACCTCCTTCATCTTCTCGGATGCCGGTCCGGAGAACACGCTCTTCAGGTTCACGGCGGCGACGGCGTCCACCGTGCCGTCCACCGGCGGCGCCTTCCGGGTGAGGATTTCGAACAGCATGGCGCCGAGGCTGTAGATGTTCGAGCGCGCGAGGATGGGCTCCCCCTGCCGAACCTCGGGGGCGACGTACCCGGGAAAGGCCCCGCAGATCTCGCTCCTGGTCTCCGGGGGGAATGCCTGGAAGAGCTCCCAGTCGCACAGCTTGACTTCTCCCTCGTAGGAGATGCCGATCGTGAGAGGGCAGATCCCGGCGTGGGTGGCGCGCTCGCCGTCGACCTTCCGGCCGTGCAGGTAGTCGAGAGCCGAGACCAGGGCCTGCGCGAGGAACACGACGTGATCGGCTCCGAGCGGGTACATCTCCTTCTTGCACCGCGCGAGCAGCGTCTGGAGCGTCGTGCCTCCGAGGTGCTCGCGGGTCAGGAACAGGTCGGACCCCACGGTGCCGGTCGCGTCGACGCGCGTCAGGTGAAGGTGGTTGTGCTGGCTCCCGGCCAGGACCGCGCTCTCGAGCGCGCTTCTGAACGCTTCGTTCCTCGCGAGCGCCTCGGAGAACAGGCGGAGGTAGAGGAACGACTCTATCGAGGGAGCGGCGTGCGCCGCCCGGTAGCGGTGACCCGCCCCATCGGAGCCAAGCTCCTCCAGGATCAGGAACTTGCCGAACCGATCCAGTCGTTGCATCGGGTTCTCTGAGTGCGCGCGTGCTCGATGCGACCATCCGTCGAGGCCACAACGCGTAACCTGGCAGCCTACCAGGGGCTCGCGCGGAGTGTCAATTCGACCCGCCGCGGCGCACGAGGCGACGTTCGCCCGGAACGATCGGGGCCGGACGCTACAATGGTGCGATGTCCGTGCTGAACGCGGTGCTCGCGAAGGTGATCGGGACGAAGGGGGAGCGCGACGTCAAGCGCCTCCAGCCCATCGTCGACGCCGTCAATGCGCTCGAGCCTTCGATCGAGCGGCTCTCCGACGAGGGGCTGAAGGGGAAGACCGTCGAGCTCAGGGGCAAGCTCGCGGCGGGCGCCACGCTCGACGACATCCTGCCCGAGGCGTTCGCCGCCGTCCGGGAGGCAAGCAAGCGCACGCTCCTGATGCGCCACTTCGACGTCCAGCTCGTCGGGGGCGTCGTCCTCCATCAGGGAAAGATCGCGGAGATGAAGACCGGGGAGGGCAAGACGCTCGTGGCGACCCTGCCGGTCTACCTCAACGCGCTGGCGGGCAAGGGCGTCCACGTCGTGACGGTCAACGACTACCTGGCCCGGCGCGACGCTGGCTGGATGGGCCGCATCTACCGGTTCCTCGGGCTGACCGTCGGCATCATCCAGCACGACCTCAACGACCAGGAACGCCAGGAGGCCTACCGGTCCGACGTCACCTACGGCACCAACAGCGAGTTCGGCTTCGACTACCTGCGCGACAACATGAAGTTCCGGCTCGAGCACATGGTGCAGAGAGGCCACCCGTACGCCATCGTCGACGAGGTCGATTCCATCCTGATCGACGAAGCGCGCACGCCGCTCATCATCTCCGGGCCGGCGGAAGACAGCACCGAGCTCTACTACCAGGTCGATCGCATCGTCCCCCGGCTCCAGGCGGCTGTCGACTACGAGGTCGACGAGAAGCACCGCACGGTCTCCCTCACCGAGGACGGGGTGCACCGCGCCGAGCGGCTCCTGGGCTGCGAGAACCTCTACGACCCGGCCAACATCGATCTCCTGCACCACACCAACCAGTCGCTGCGGGCCCACACGCTCTACAAGAAGGACGTCGACTACCTCATCAAGGACGGTCAGGTGGTGATCGTCGACGAGTTCACGGGGCGCACGATGGAGGGGCGGCGCTGGTCCGACGGGCTCCACCAGGCGGTCGAGGCGAAGGAGGGCGTGAAGATCGAGCGCGAGAGCCAGACCTACGCGTCGATCACCTACCAGAACTTCTTCAGGATGTACGGCAAGCTCGCCGGCATGACGGGCACGGCCGACACCGAGGCGCCGGAGTTCCAGAAGATCTACAACCTCGAGGTCGTGGTCATCCCGCCCAACAAGCCGATGGTCCGGAAGGACAGCGCCGACCTCATCTACAAGACCGAAGAGGAGAAGTTCGAGGCGGCGATCAAGGAGATCGAGGAGTGCTATGGCCGCGGCCAGCCGGTGCTCGTCGGGACGATCTCGATCGAGAAGTCCGAGGAGATCTCGAGGAGGCTCCGCCGGACGGGCATCAAGCACGTCGTGCTCAACGCGAAGTACCACGAGAAGGAGGCGGAGATCGTCGCCCAGGCGGGACAGCGCGGCGCCATCACCATCGCCACCAACATGGCCGGGCGCGGCACGGACATCGTGCTCGGCCCCGGCGTTGCGGACCTCGGGGGACTGCACATCCTCGGCACGGAGCGGCACGAGGCGCGCCGCATCGACAACCAGCTCCGCGGTCGCTCGGGCCGCCAGGGCGACGCCGGCTCGTCGAGGTTCTACCTCTCCCTCGAGGACGACCTCATGCGGATCTTCGCGGGCGACAAGCTCCAGCCCATCATGGCGCGGCTCGATGGAGGACGGCGTGCTCTTCGTCGAGTCGCGGCTCGTGAGCCGCCAGATCGAGGGTGCGCAGCGGCGGAGGGGCAACTCGACGTCCGCAAGCACCTGCTCGAGTACGACGACATCGCCAACAAGCAGCGCATCGAGATCTGCCACGCCGCGGCGCGAGCTCCTCGAAGGCAAGGGCCAGAAGGACTACATCCTGAAGATCGCGGGCGACCTGCTCGACTATCTCCTCGACGAGCACTGCGGCAAGAACGCCGATCCCAAGGACTGGACGATCCCCGAGCTGAAGCAGGCGGTGCGCCACAACTTCGGCGTCGACACGAGCACGATCGACTTCGAGCACCTCGGCATGGCGGAGATGCGGGAGACGTGCTGGAGGAAGGTGATCGAGCGCTACGAGGCCAAGGAGCGGACGCTGGGAGACGCGCTGATGCGCGACCACGAGCGGATGCTGATGCTCCAGATCATCGACCAGCAGTGGAAGGACCACCTGTACGCGATGGACCACCTGAAGGAGGGCATCAACCTCCGCGCCTACGGCCAGAAGGACCCGCTCATCGAGTACAAGCGCGAGTCGTTCGAGATGTTCGAGCGGATGCGCGAGCGCATCGAGGACGACATCATCCGGTACCTGTGGCTCCTCGAGGTCCAGCTGCGCGAGGAGCCTCCGGAGGCCCAGCGTCAGAAGGCTCAGAAGAACCTCAGCTACTCGGGTCCTGCCGAGGCGAGCGCCGACGGGCGGAAGCCCGTGAAGAAGAAGGGCGACGAGAAGGTGGGGCGGAACGCCCCGTGCCCCTGCGGCAGCGGGAAGAAGTACAAGGTCTGCCACGGCGGCGGTTGATCGGCGGTCGAGCGCGTGATCGAAGATGTCGGTCTGAGGATCGAGGAGTCGCGCGGGTCGAGGGGGAATGTGAGAGCGAGCCACGAGTGTGTAAGCCCTGACGTACGTTGTGCGCTGTTTTGACACCCTGCTTGGACGGTAGCAATCGGATCCCTCGGAAATCGGCCGACTTCCGGGCCGGGTAGACGCGGCACGCCCGTTGCACGTATGGAAGGCAGCAACACGGGGACGGCCCGGAGCGGTCGTCCTCGCACCTGCGAAAGCAGGAGAAGCTTCGGGAAACACCGCGTCAAAGACTCCACTACCCACCTCAAGAAGAGCGGACGATTGAGTCCGTCCTATCCGTAACAATCCCCGTACGTTCCCTCCGAGAATCCCTCACAACCCTCGCGTGTCGACCGGAAAGCTTCACGTCCTACAAGAAGGGTCGCCCTAGTAGTCCTAGAGCGACCCTTTTCCTTTCTCCAGCGTGCGCTTTCCGTCACGTTCCCGCGGGATGTCCGGTGCTACGTTTTCGTCTCGCGCCGAGAACATCCGCGTTCGGGTGTGAAGAGGGTGTCATGGATCCCGTCCAGCTACACGATCACGCAAGGCTCGATGCCGATCTCTTCGCAAGGCTCGAGCGGAGGCTGTCGCGCCATGAGGCGCTCGAGGACGTGCTCCGCTTCTGCCGTACGCAGGACACCGACATCGCCGACGTGGTCACCCAGGACGAGTTCACCTTCGACGTCCTGGTTCCCTATGGGACGCTCTGGCTCGCCTACGACACGACCTGACTCGGCGCGATCACCTCGGTCTCCGTGTGGGACCGCCGCCCCTCCGCCGATGACCTCCTCGACGCGCGCTTCGCACGCGGCTGGCGGCCCACCCCCACCGCGCTGAAGGAAGGACCACGCATCCTCGGCCACGCCGCGTGTCGCGTACGGAGCGAAGGCGGCCCGTCCGCGCAGCGTCCGTCGTCGTAGGGGCTACTTCCGGGACGCCGAACCAGCGAACTAGGTCGCGTCCCCGCCGCGTCCGCGGCCCCGGGACCCAGAGAGCCAGTCGATCAGCCGCGCTCCGCGCCCCCGCGGCGCGGCAGCGACGGCGGGGCGCTCCGCCCCCGGCGCGCACTCGAGGCGCGCGAGGAGGTTCTCGACGGCGGCTCTATCCGGCGTCGTCGGGTCGACCTCGACGTAGCGGCGGAACAGCCGTGCGGCGCTCTCGGAGCGGCCTCTCGCGAGCTCGATGTTCGCGAGCGTCGACAGGGTGTGCGGGGTCCGGCATCGATCGATGATGGCGCCGAGGTTCGCGTCGATGACGTCGTCGCCGTCCGCGATGGCGATGCGTCCGAGCGTGGCCTCGTGGCGCAGCGCCTCGGATACGTGGGTGCCGTCCAGCCTTCCCGAACGCGCGCCGTCGAGCGCGAGCCGGAGCGAGAGCTCGACGATTGCTGCGGCAACTGCCGGATCTGGCCTCCGTGCCTGGACCCGCCCGTACAGTGCCGCAGCGCGGGCGCCATCGCCGGTCTCCCTCGCGCGTCTTGCGGTCTCGGACCAGATGCCGATCAGCAAGGACTCGGCGTCGCGGTGGTCCGGCGCCCGGGGACTGGCCTCGAGGTAGCGCTCGAGGAAGCGCGCGGCGCGTTCGTCGTCTCCTCGGAGGCGGAAGATCGATGAGAGCGTCGCGAGGGACGAAGGGCGTGCCGCGGCGAGAGCCCCGTCGACGCTGCCGTACCCGCCGATGCTCGAAGCGGCGCTCGCCTGCGCCTCCGCCCAGCCGTGGTCGCCGCTCTCGGCGGCGCGCAGTGCTCTCGCGAGATGGACGTCCTCGCGAGCGTGGAGCGGCGCCGAGGAGCGGGCGAGCTCCACGTAGGATGCGAGGAGCGCGTGCGCCTCGCGCAGCGCTCCGGCCGCGTGGCAGAGGGACGCCATCCCGGACAGGACGTTCGGGTCACGAGCTCCCGCGATCGCTGCTGCGACATCCCCCCAGGAGCGCTTGTCCAGCGCTTCGTGAATCGCTCGCACCGGGACGCCCGGGTCGCGCGCCAGCAGTCGAAGCGCCGGAGCGACCTTGTCCCAGGCCGCGTCGCTCGGCATCCCCGGGAGCCCGGCGCTCGCGAGCTCGAGGTAGCGCTCGGCATCGATCCCGTCGGTGAAGACGAGCGCGCGGCGGGAGGGCCGGCCCTCGAGGTTGTCGGTCGAGAGGGCGATGCAACCGACGCAGCTCTCGTGGCGGGGCTCGCATCGCGCGTGATCGTCGCGCAGCGTCGCCGCGGCGGTCCCGGTCCATATGTCCGCGAAGCTCGTCGTGCGCAGGTCGGCGTAGGGACGGCGGCGCCAGTGGTCGCACGGCTCGAGGACGCCGTCCCAACGGATGCGGACCATCGTGAAGGGGGCGTGGCACGACACCGCGGCCGCCGGTGCGGGCTCCGGATCGGCGAGGAAGAGAGGAGGGAAGTTCGTCTCGATGCCGTACCGCGCGCACCGCGCCAGGCACTCCGCGAGGATCGCGTCCGAGCGGACGACATCGTGCAGCAGGCTCTCGTGATCGAGCCCCGTCTGCTCGGTCTCGTACACGTGCTGGAGCGTCAGGTTCCGCACGCCCCAGCCGTGGCAGCGCTCCACGAGAGCGGGAAGCTCGTCGATGGTCGAGCGCATCAGCGTCGCGTTCACCTGGATCCATGGCTCCCACTTCCCGCGCCCGCGCTCCGCCTTCTGGCGGTTGATCTCCTCGACCGCCTCCACGACGCGATCGAGGCGGCCGGGCCTGCGTATGCGCGCGAACGTCTCCGGCGTCGCGCCGTCGATCGAGACGTTGATCCCGGCGAGGCCGCTGTCGAGGATCTCGCCGATCTTGCGGCGCGTGAGGGTCGTGCCGTTGGTCGTCATGATGTAGGTCGGACCGGGCGTCTCTCCCAGGATCGCCAGCAGCTCGCCGAAGTGGCGGTGGACGGTGGGCTCGGCCTCGCACGAGAGAGCGACGTCGCGCGCGTAGGGGAACACCTCGCGGGCGATCTTCCGGAAGAGCTCGACGGGCATGTCGCCCGGCGCCTCTTTCGATCGCTCCCGCGCCGAGGCGAGCGTGCACTGGATGCAGTCGAGGTTGCAGTGGTTCGTGACGTCCATGCGGATCGTCAGGGACCTCGGGGCTGGGAGTCGAGCGCCGTCCATGATCGCGCCGCCACGATACTCGCAAACCCAGATGTGGGGCTGTGCGCGACAGAGACGCGGTCGGCGCGCCGGATGGCGGGGCCGAGATCGTGCCGGGCTGGGAACGTGGGTGAGGCATCAGCGCATCAACCTAGCCATGCTCTGATGCATACGTACGACGCTGACCCTCGACGACGACGTGGCCGCGCTCCTGGCGCGCCTCCAGAAGAGCCGCAAGACAAAGCTCCGCCGGCTGGTGAACGACGCCCTGCGCGAGGGGTTGCGTGAGCTCCAGGCCCCGCGCCCCAGGCAACGCCGCTACCGGACGCCCACGGTCGACCACGGCCGTTGCTTGCTGCAGAGCATCGACAACATCGGACAGGTCCTCGCCTTCGCCGAGGGCGAAGAGCACAAGTGATCCTGGTCGATGCCAACATCCTCGTCTACGCGCGGTCGCGGGGAATGGCGGCGCACGCGCCGGCCCGCTCCTGGCTCGACGAGCGTCTCAACGGGCGCGCTCGCATCGGCATGCCCTGGCCCTCGCTCCTGGGCTACGTTCGGATCGTGACGAATCCGCGCATCCTGAGCCGACCCGAGTCCATCGGCGCCGCATGGCGACAGGTCGAGTCGTGGCTGGATGTCGCGGTCGTCTGGATCCCGCAACCGGGAGATCGCCATCGCGAGATTCTGGCGACGCTGATGCCCCTGGCGACGCAGCCCGATCTCGTCGCCGATGCTCATCTCGCGGCCATCGCCATCGAGCACGGTCTCACTCTCGCGAGCACGGACGGCGACTTCGCGCGGTTTCCCGGTTTGTCGTTCCGGAACCCGCTCCGCTGAGCCTGGTCGTCCGAGGGGCGAAGGCGACGCATCCCGTGTTGGACTCTGAGGAGGCGCGACGAAGCCAGCGACGGCGGGGGCCGTACAGGCTCGATGCCGTCATTCCGTGACGACTCCTCAGTAACCGTAGATGCCGAGGCTCGGGATGATCCCGCGTGCTGCCGGGAAGGGCGCGAACCCACCACCCGCGACGGCGGAGAGTGCGCCGCCCGCGTACCGGTAGGACGCCAGGTTCCCCGCAGCGGCCGCGCTCTCTCCCTGACCGGCGACCAGCTCCATCACGCCGTCGCCGTCGAGGTCGCCGGCCGCGGCTCGCGCGCCATAGCCCCCCGTGAACGGGGTGACGTCGAACCCGGGCAGCGCCGCGATGTTCGCGGCGTCGTAGTCGAACCCGACCACCTGGGAGGCCTGCGCCACGCCCGGACCGCGACCGGCGAGGATCTCGGCGAAGGGATCGGCGTCGACGTTGCCGCTCGAAGGATTGACGCCGTGCGTGCCCGATGCGAAGGCGGCGAAGTTGATCTTGCCGATGGCCGTCGCGGATCCGCCGTCGACGTTGAACCCGCGGACCTGCGCACCGAACGCGGGCGACGGCCCGGGCCCCGTCAGGAGCTCGGCGAACCCATCGCCGTCGACGTCCCCCGTGGACACGTTCACCCCGTACTGGAGCGTCGCATAGGCGAAGAAGCTGACCTTGGCGATCGCCGACACGGAGACGCCGTCGTAGTTGAAACCGCGCACGTGAGGCCCGAAGACGCCGCCCGGCCCGGCACCGGTGCCGATCTCGGCGGGCGCGTCTCCATCGAGAGATCCGCCGGCGACGTTGACGCCGTAGCGCAACGTTCCGTAGGCGTAGAAGTTGACCTTGGCGATCGCGGTGCCGTCTTCGCGGAACGCGCGCACCTGCGGCCCGTAGACCGCGCCCGGACCAGGGCCGGTGAGGGCGCGTGCCTTCCCGCCGCCATCGATGTCGGCAGAGGCGACGAGCGTGCCCCACTGACCCGACGCGTAGGCGGACCAGGCCCGCTGCAGAGCGCCGCCGAGAGTGTGGATGCGCACCTCGTTTGTGTTCGCCTGCCAACGTCCCATGCCCGTGAAGTAGTTGGCGGCCGGCGGCCCGGAGCCGCACGCCGGCGGAACGCCCGCGCCGGACGTGAACACGTAGACGCGCCCCGAAGTGATGGGTCCCTCGCGGCTCGCCGCGACGATGACGTCGTCTCCGCCGTTGCCGTTCTTGTCGGGAAGCGCGGCCTCGGAGTTGCCGAACGTCCCGTTGACCTGGTTGTTGGGCGAGATGAGCGTCGTGACGAGAGCTCCGGTGGCGCCGCTGTAGACGTAGGAGTAGCCGCCGTCCATGAGGCCGCCCGCGTCCTCCCACTTGGCTCCGATGATCGTGTCGCCGAAGCCGTCGCCGTCGAGGTCGGTCGTGCCCGCGACGTAGTAGCCGAACTGGCCGCTGTCCTGGTTGTTGGGCGAGGTGATGGTCTGAAGCGGTGCGCCGGTTGCCCCGTCCATGATGTAGCAGCGTCCTCCGTGAAAGACGCCCGACACCGTCTCGTACTCCGCGGCGACGATCACGTCGCCGAGGCAGTCGCCGTTCACGTCGGGGATCCCGGCGACGCCCTCGCCGAAGATCCCGTTGTTCTCCTCGTTGGGAGACTTGATCGTCCTCAGGAGCGTCCCGGTGACGCCGTCGTAGATGTGGGCGCGGCCCGCCATCGCGGGGCTGCCGCAGCAGCTCTCCTGGAGCCCTCCCACGATCACCTCCTCGCGGCCGTCGCCGTTGACGTCGGGCACGACGCCGACGGATCTCGAGAACAGCCCCGTCTGGGTGGGTGTGTCGGTGGTGAGAGTCGCGATCGGCTGGCCGTTCGTCCCGTCGATGATGTAGGCGCGGCCGGTCGACGTGAAGCCGCTGCCGTCGCTCTCGAGCACGGCGCCGACGACCAGGTCGCCGCGACCGTCGCCGTTGGCATCCTTCATGCCGAACATCGCGTGGCCGAACCCGCCGGGCGACTGCGGGTTGGGGGACGCGAACGCCACCAGGAGCGTTCCCGTGGCGCCCGAGAAGATGTAAGCGTGGCCGGCGCCGCCGAACCCCGCCTCGTCCTCGCCGTAAGCGCCCACGGCCACGTCGTCGATCCCATCGCCGTTCGTGTCGGGGACGCCGCACACCGCGAACCCGAAGTGGCCGCCCTGCGACGGAGCTGGCGAGACCAGCGAGTGGAGCAGCGCGCCCGTGCCTCCGTCGAAGACGTAGGCGCGACCCGCGTTCGGGATCGTCTGCGCGGTCTCGCCCGTGGCGCCGACGATGACGTCGGGCGAGCCGTTTCCGTTCACGTCGTTGATGCCCTCCACGCACTCGCCGAAGCGGCCGGCCGTGATCGGGTTCGGCGAATCGAGCTGGAGGACCTGGGCGCGGGATGCGATCGCGAGCGAGCAGATCGCGCCCGCGAGGACGAGTCGCGAGGATCGGCTGAGCATCTTCATGGTGATCTCCCGGGTTTGCGCCACAGGAGTGCGACCATCGTGCCACATCGGGATGCCGCGACGGCGGGGGTCAGCGGAGCGCTCCGTCCGGTGCGCCGGACACCTGGGGTCGCGCGGATGTCCCGCCGGGCGGACGGTCAATCCCCGATCGTGTTCTCCATGTCATCTCCGTCGTCTGGGCTAGTCCCTCCATCACGACCGAGCCCGCGAGGATCGAGATGCTCCCGAGGACGCTCCACGCTCCGGATCGCATGTTTGCCTGCTCGTCTAGCAGCGGACGTGCCAGGGTGCTTGCCAGGCGGCACATTGCTCGCGGCCCTCGGGAGGCGCGGCGCGCTGACATCCTGCGCGGACATTCGTGGCGTCGAGAGGACACACGCGCTTCGGTGTCGGAATTTTCCGGGCATCGGCTTCGTGGATCAGAACGACATGGGTAAGGGGGAGTCGATGAGGGATGGCATGTGGCGCGGGCAGGGCGCGGTCGGTCTGGTGGTGGCGTCGTGGAACGAGTAGATCCGCTCTGCGAAGAAGACCTTCCGTTCGCGGAGGCGGATGTGATCGTGGCGCGCGGGCACGTCGAGGACGGGGCCGATCCGGACCTCCCGGAAGTGTTCCGCCGGCCGCTCCCCCGGCGCCGGGCGTCACGGCGGTGGAGCGAGCATGCGATGCTCGCCTTCGGGTTCTCGGCGCTGGGCTTCGTCGTCTCGTTCGGGATCGCCGAGGCGTTCGACCGGTCGGTCGTGACGACCGCAGCGTTCGGGGTCTCGACCATCCTCGCTCTGGTCGCCGTCGTGCTCGGCATCCGCTCTCTTCCCGCGCCGGGCGCGGTGGGGGTGCTCACCGGGTTGTTCCCCGTGGCCTGCGGTACGGTGATGACGCTCCTCGGGGCGCTCCTGACCCTGCTGTCGACCGTGCGCTTCGAGCGGGGCCGGCAGCTCCGCCGCCGCGGTCGCGCGCAGCTTCCCCCCGTCGTCCCCGATGGCGGCTGGGCGCATCTTGCGATGGGCGTCCCGGAGAGCGCGGATCGCGCGGCGCTCGCGGCCGAGTGGCGCGCCAACGGGCGGACGGAGCACGCGTCCGTCGCGGCGTTCGCCCAGCACACGCTGGAGCTGATGTCGCTCGGCGCCCCGCCGCGCCTGATCCGCGCCGCTCAAGACGACGCTCTCGACGAGATCCGTCATGCCGAGCTCTGCTTCTCGCTCGCCCGCGCCCTCGACGGGCGGCACGCGTCACCCGGCCCCTTCCCCGCCGCTCTCCGGATGTCCGCGAGCCCCCGCGCGCCGCGTCCCATCGCGCTTGCGAAGCTCGCCTGCGGCTCGCTCGTCGACGGGGCGCTTCACGAAGGACTCTCGGCGCGGGTGATCGCAAGGCTCGCCAGGCGCGTCGAGGTGCCGGCGATCCGTGCCCTGCTCCAGGAGCTGGCGCGCGACGAGGGCCGCCACGCAGCGCACGGATGGGACGTCGTGGAGTGGTGCCTGGCCGAGGGGGGAGCTCCGGTCGCGGCCGCGCTCTCCGGAGCGCTTCGCGCTCTCCCTCGCGAGGTGAGCTCGAAGCGTCCCGCCGCGGCGATGGACGGAACGTGGGAGCCGTTCGGCATCCACGGCCACGCGCTCGAGGTCGAGCAGTACGGAAGGACGCGCGCGGACGTCCTCGCTCGCGGGGAGCGCCTCGTCGCCGCGCGCACAGCCGCCTAGGCGGTCCGCCTACTCGGCGTACATGCCGTCGATGATCGCCGCGTAGCGCTCGTTCACGACCTTGCGCTTGACCTTGAGCGTCGGCGTGAGCTCTCCGGACTCGGGCGTGAAGTCGCGCGCCAGGATCTCGAACTTCTTGATCTTTTCGTACTGGGCGAGCCCCGCGTTGATCGCCGAGACGTGCTTGTCGAAGAGCTCGCGCACCTGGGGGTGCTTGACGCACTCCTCGGGCGCCTCGTTGAGCGGAGTCGCGGGCAGGCGCTTCCTGACCGCATCGACGTTCGCGACCAGGAGCGCCGCGACGAACTTCTTCGAGTTCCCGATGAGGACCGCCTGCGCGACGATCTCGTCACCCTTGAGCTGGTTCTCGATCGGCTGTGGCGTGATGTACTTCCCGCCGGAGGTCTTGAAGAGGTCCTTCTTGCGGTCGGTGATGACGAGGAAGCCGCCGGAGTCGATGTGGCCGATGTCGCCGGTCCGGAACCATTCGCCGTCGAAGGCTTCGCGCGTTGCCTGCTCCTTGTGGAAGTAGCCCTTCATGACGTTGGGGCCGCGGCAGAGGATCTCGCCGTCCTCGGCGATCCGCACCTCGACGCCAGGGATCGGCTTTCCGACGGTGCCGAGCCTGTGCGCCTCCGGCGTGTTCACGGCGATGACGGGCGACGTCTCGGAGAGCCCGTAACCTTCGAGGATGTAGATGCCCAGGCCGTAGAAGAACTCGCAGATGTCCTTCGCGAGCGGCGCTCCTCCGGAGATGAAGAACCGGATGCGCCCGCCCATGCGGGCCTTCACCTTGCTGTAGACGAGCTTCTCCGCGATCGAGTACTGGAGAGCGAGCAGCCCGCCGGGAGCCCGTCCCGCCTGCCGCTCCTTGCCGTGCCGCGAGGCGACGCCCATCGCCCACTCGAAGATGCTCCGCTTGATGCCTCCCTCCTTGCGCCCGTTCTCGAGGACGCGCGCATACATCTTCTCGTAGAGGCGCGGTACCGCGGCGACCACCGTCGGCCGGATCTCCGAGATGTTCTGCGGCACCTTGTCGATCGACTCGGCGTAGGCGATCGTCGCCCCGACGGCCATGTAGCAGAAGTCGGCCATGCGTTCGAACACGTGGGAGAGCGGCAGGAGCGAGAGCGCGATGTCGCCCGAGGCGAACCCGGCGAGCCTCGCGATCGTCTTGACGTTCGAGGCCAGGTTGTCGTGGGTGAGCATCACGCCCTTCGGCTCGCCGGTCGTACCCGACGTGTAGATCAAGGTCGCGAGGTCGCCGGGTTGGGTCGCCGCCACCTCGCGCTCGTAGAAACCCGGCTCGCGCTTGGCGCGCTCGCGCCCCGCGGATGCGAGGTCGACCCAGGGGACGATCCCGCCGGCCTCGTCCTTCTTCACGTCGGGATCCATCACGACGACGAATCGCAGCTTCGGAAGGCGCGCGCGGATCTCCGCCACCTTCGCGGCTTGCTGGCGCGTCGAGACGAAGACGGCCACGGCGTCGCTGTCGTCGAGGATGTAGTGCACCTGGTCGGAGAGGAGCGTCGGATAGATCGGCACCGACACGGCGCCGAGCCCGAGGATGGCGTAGTCCGCCATCAGCCACTGCGGGCGGTTCTCGGCGAGGATCGCGACGCTCTGCCCGCGCTCGACACCCTGCCCGGCCAGGCCGGCGGCGATCTCCGCGACCGCGCTCTTGACCTCCGCCGTCGAGATGTCAGTCCAGTTGCCGCCCACCTTCGACTTCAGGAGGTCGGGCTTCCCAGGCGCGAGCTGGAACGTGCGCAGCAGGAGATCGGGGAGCGTGCGAACGTTCGCGACGTCCTGGAGCGGCGCCGCCTCCGCGCTTGCCATCAGAACGCTTCGGGTCGCGTGCGCCGGAGGTAGGGAGCCGCCACCTTGCCGATGGAGGTGAGGTCCATCTCCTCCTTCGACCCGAAATCCGGACCGGCCTCGCGCACGGAGACCCCGCGGCGCGAGACCTGCAGCACGCCCACTTTCCCCTCGCGGTCCTTCAAGGGCACGGCGAGCATCTTCTGGATCGGCTTGGGGCTGCGCTCGGAGATCTTGGCCCGCTCGTAGATCGACAGCGGCTTTCCCACCTTGACGTTGTTGTTCACCAGCGGGTCGTCGCCGTTGTAGACCTTGAGGGTGAGAGATCCCTTCGACGGGAAGCTCGACCCGTCCTCGAGCAGCGGGAGCGGGGCGGCGAAGCGGAACGTGTCGGCGCCCTTGGGCAGGAAGATCGCCACCTCGTCCTCGTACACGGCGACCGACTCCACGACGCACTTGACGATCTCCTTCACGACGCTCTTGAAGGGGTTCTCCCCGGGACCTTCCTTCGAGGCGGCGTCGAGCTGCCGGGCCAGCGTGCGGGTGTCAGCCATGGCGCTGCGATTCTACCGTACGGGGGTCGGGCTCGCACCCGCCAGCGGTGCACCTGACGCACCTTCGCGCTCGAAGATGCCGATGGCGTCAGGCACCGCCCACCCGCCGGGGACGTCGACCTCGAAGTCGTCGATCTTCGCGTAGAGCTGGGTCGACGGTCCCCCGTCGAGGTTGAGCGCGAACGCGAGGCCGAGCCCTCCCTTGGCGACGGGACTGGCGAGCGCGTCGGCGAAGCCCTGCGCCTCGGGCTCTCCCTCGATCGAGACGATCACGTGGACGTGACCCGCGGCGTCGATCCCGATAGCGGACCGCCGTGCGGTCTGCGGCTTGAGCTTGAGCGGCTGTCCCTCGACCACGAGCCTCGGTCCGACCTGGAGCGCCTGCTCGATCTCGCCGCTCGCGGCGTAGTCCTTGGTGTGGATGATCCGCGGTTTTCCCCCGGCCAGCATGAAGATCCCCCAGTCGGCCTTGCGGAGCGGGTTGCGCTCCTTGCCGTCGCACACCAGCAGACCCAGCGGCTCGAGCGATTCGAGGAAGAAGCCGCCGTTGATCGCGGCCAGCGCTCGGCGCCGCTCCACGTACTGCCTGCTCGTGAGGGTGGGCTGCTCGTCCTGGCGCGCGTCGAGGACGCGCAGCGCGAACGCGGCCGGGTCGACCTCGAGCACCTTCAGGGTGAAACCGCTTCCCGCGGTGGGGTGCGGCACCGGCACCTCGCGGTAGATGAGACCGGGCCGGAGACGGCGGCCGGGATCGGCGTGCTCCTTGCCGACCGGGAGGCCGAAGAGCAGGAGCAGCGCGCCGCCCACACCGAGAGGTACGAGGAGGTTCCTCACCGGCGCCATGTCCGCAGTTTAGCGAAGCGCGCGCCGGCGCGAGAGCGAGCGCCGGCCGATCGCGAACGCCGCGTGCCGCCGCACGAGAGGATCCGGATCGCGGAGCGCTCCGCGGAGCCAGGTCGCGGGAGTCGAGTCGAGGAGCGCGAGGTTTCGAAGCAGACCGCGGCGCTTCGGGCGCGAGGTCGCCCGCCCGGCCAGTGCGGCCTTCGCTCCGGGCTCGTCGAGATCCAGGAGCGACGGTGGGATCGGATCGCCGTTGGCCGAGAGCTCGGGATGGGAGAGGGCGTCCTTGCGGTTCCACGGGCAGACCTCCTGGCACACGTCGCATCCGAACGCCCAGGATCCCAGCCGGGCGCGCATCCGACGCGGCAATGCGCCGCGGTGCTCGATCGTGAGGTAGGAGATGCACCGGCGCGCGTCGAGGACGTAGGGCGCCACGAAGGCGCCGGTCGGGCAGTAGTCCAGACACCGCGTGCATGTTCCGCAGTGGGGCAGCGAGGGGGCGTCCGGAGGAAGATCGAGGTCGGTCAGGAGCTCCCCGATCAGGAAATAGGAGCCGGCCTGCTTGTGAATGGCGTTCGTGTTCTTCCCGATGAAGCCGAGGCCGGCGGCCATCGCGAGCTCCCGCTCCAGGATCGGACCGGTGTCGACCCAGGACTTCGATCGCGCGCCGTACTCGGAGGCGAGGAAGCGCGCCAGGCCTTCGAGGATGCGCCCGAGCACGTCGTGGTAGTCGCGTCCCACGGCGTACCGCGCCACGCGCGGCCGGCTCGGGGCCGAGCGCTCGTGGTCGACCGCGATCACGACGATCGAGCGCGCCTCGGGATAGACCGCCCGCGGATCGGCTCGCCGCTCGGGTGCTCGCGCCATGTACGCCATCGAGCCGTGGTGCCCCGCCTCGAGCCACGCATCGAGGGCGCCCGCCCGCGCGATGGGCTCCGCGCGGCAGATCCCCGCCCGCGATGCGCCGAGCGAGATCGCCTGGTCCTTGACCCGTCGCGCCGATGGGAGCGGGCTCTGGATCGAGTCGGGAAGAGCCATGGCTGCTAAGATATTCGCCGAAGGAGGGTTGCCATGCGCGACGTCCTCAGAGCACTCTTCCTCTCGATCTTCATCCTGTGCCTCCCCGTCCGCGCCGATGACCGCGCACCCGTGCCGGCGCCTGCGCGACCGAGCGTGATCGTGAACGGTTCCTTCTGGGCGCCCCATGCGGCCCTCTCGGATCTCGACCTCAGACGCGCCGCGCTCGGCGTGGTGCGGCTCTTCACGGACGATGACGATGCCGCGGACGCCGAGGACGAGGCGATGTCCGTGCCGAGCGGCAAGCAGCAGCACACGCTCCAGGCCGGGAATCCCCCACCACGCCGCCGCCACGCCGCCGCGCCGCTGCAGCGGGGCAACGTGATCTCCTTCATGCGGCCGAGGATCCAGGTCCACATCGCGCCGCCGCTTCCGCCGGTGTTCGCGACGTCTCCGCCCCCCGTCGATGCGGGGAGGCGCCCGGGCGCGGTCTCCCGCTGAAGCCGCCGCCGCTTCGTTTCAGGAGGTTTTCGATGATGCGCCCTGCTCGAGCTCTTGCGATCCTCGCGTTCTTCTTCGCCCCGTCCTGCCTTGCCCAGGGCAACGATGCGGCCGTGAAGGAGATGGCGCGTATCCAGGCGGAGAGCGTGGCCAAGCACCCCGTGGGCGCCTGGATCAAGGCGAAGGACGGCAAGGGTCAGGCGCTCTCGATTACGGTGACCGAGAAGACGCAAGGCAAGGACGGCTGGACCGTGACGACGAGCCTCGTCTCGACGCCGGTGGGCGGCAAGCCTGGAGCGCCCGTGAAGGCCACCACGGTCCAGGGATCGGCTGCCGGCCTTGCAAAGGCCGGCGGCGCGGCGCCGCAGACGATGGTGGACGAGACATTGACCATCGCGGGCAAGGCGCTCGCGTGCAAGGTCTTCACGACGAAGAACGGTCAGAAGCTCTGGCTCTCGTCCGAGGTCCCCGGCGGCGGAGCCGTCAAGGTGCTCGGACCCAAGGGCCAGGTGCAGATGACCGTCGAGTCTTACGGGGACAAGTAGGGCGCGACCCCTCGTCCCGCGAGCTTCCGACGTGGCGCCTCCGACCCTGCTCGTCAGCCATAGCCGGGGAGACGTGGCCGACGCGCTCCGCAAGGCCTTCGGACCCGAGCGGATCACCTGGGCCACGGATCCGACGGAGGCGGGGGAACGTGTCTCGTCGCAGCAGTTCGACGCGGTGCTGATCGAGCATCCGTTCGGCGGCGTCGATGCTCCGTTCCTGATGGACTGGCTGAAGGAGCTCGGGGCGCGGTGCCCGTTCCTGGTGGTGGCAGAAGGCATCACGGCGTCGGAGATCGCGGATCTCTCGAGTGCGCTGGACGGCGGGCGCGTGCTGCCGAGGGCGGATGCAACGTCGGTGCGCGCGGCGCTCGACGAGCTCCTGAGCGCGGCGGAGGCCGCCGCGGCCGATGCCCCTCCGCCGGGACCATCGACCCCGCCGGCCGCGTCGCTCTTGCCCGACGATCGTGTCGACGCGTGGACGCCGCCGGAGCTCGCAAAGCGTCCCGACGAGGCGCATGCGCTTCGCACCAAGCCGGTTCCCGAGATCTTCCTGTCTCTCAGGAAGCGCGAGGAGACCGGGACGCTCGTGATCACGACGCCGTTCTACACCGTCCGCTTCGATCTCGACAGCGGATCGCCGGTGCGCGTCCGTGGAGGGCCGCCGGAGATCCGGCTGGGGCAGGTCTTCAAGGAGCTCGGCTGGCTGGACGACGGCGCGGTCGCGCGGCTGGTCGAGGCGCACCTCGCCGCGAAGGCCGACGAGCCCGCGATCACCATCGGCGACGTCGCGATCAAGAACGGCTGGGCCACCATCTCCCAGATCCACGAGGCCCTGGTCCATCAGGCCGACGCGAAGATCAGGGCGGTCCAGGGGCTCTCCGAGGGCGAGGCCTCCTATTACCGGGACATGCGCGCATCGCTGTGGGACGAGCTCGAAGCTCGCCCCGTCGAGGCTCTCGTCGCGGCGGGCTTCCGCGGCAGCAAGCGCATGGACGAGGTGATCGAGGCGTTCGCGTTCCAGCAGGGCAGCAAGGGCATCAAGGTCGGGCCTTCGGCCCAGGATCTGCTCGGGCGCTTCCATTTCGGGCCGAAGATCCAGCGCCTCCTGCAGATCGCGGACGGGAGCTCCGTCGACGAGGCGCTTGCCACGAGCCCCATCCCGCGCGACGAGTCGCTGCTCTGCCTCTACTTGATTCACGCCGCGAGCGGGATCGCGCTGGGTCCGCCGCCGGCGCGCGACCGCAAGGTCGCGATGCCCGTCTCCCCCAAGGCGCCGAACGTGGCAGGGACCCCAGCGGCCCGGGTGGCGCCGATGGCGCCGATGGCCCCGATGGCCCCGATGGCCCCGATGGCCCCGATGGCCCCGATCGCGAAGACGAGCGAGACCCAGGCGCTTCGCATCACCCACATCCCTCCAACCGCCTCCATGAAAGCCACCGCTCCCATTCCCGTCACCCCCGTGACACTGCCCCCACCTCCGCCTCCATCCGGCGGCGTCGCGCGCACCAACCGCGAGCAGGTGGACGAGAAGCTCCGTCTCTCGATGCAGGCGATGGAGCACAAGGACTTTCCCGGAGCGCGCGACCTGCTACGCTCCGCGGAGACACTCGCTCCGTTCGATCCGCGCGTGCGTGCGGCGCGCGGCTGGGTCACGTTCCGCCTCCAGCCAGGCCTCGATCAGAACCGGACGGAGGCGCGCGCTCTGCTGACCAACGCGCTCGAGCTCGACCCCTCGATGGCGAGCGCGCACGTGTGGCTCGGCAAGGTGCTGCGCGTCTCGGGCGATCTCGCCAAGGCGCGCCTCCATCTCGAGCGCGCGGTGGCACTGGAGCGGGACAACAAGGAGGCTCTCGAGGAGCTCCAGTCGATCGACCGGCTGACGAAGAAGGACGCGCCGGGTCCATCGAAGCCCGATCTGGACGCGACGAGCAAGTTCATGGGGCTCTTCTTCAAGAAGAAGAGGGGCTGACGGCTCCTAACGTAGGGGGCCGGTCGCGGGGATCACCTGGCCGCCGACCACCACGAGCTTCCGGTGCCCGACCGCCGCGACGTCCTCCCAGGGATTGCCGTCGACGACGATGACGCTGGCGACCGCCCCGGCGGCGATCTCGCCGAGCCCAGGGAGACCGAAGTAGCGCGCGGGCTCGATCGTCGCTGCGGCGATCGCCTCGGCCGGCGTCAGGCCGCACTCGACCAGGAGCCCGAGCTCCGCGGCGTCGATGCCCGGTGCGACGTTGTTGGGGGTGTCGGTCCCATAGAGGATGCGGCCGCCCGCGGCGTGAAACCGCCGCACGTTGTCGCGGGCGACGGGGGTCGCGCCGAAGGCGCGCAGCGTCGGGATCATCGCGCTTCCTTCGCGACGGGCGAGCCGTTTCACGAGATCGTCGGGTAGCCGCTCCACCGGCGCGTGGACCAGGAAGTCGACGCCTCGCGCGACCGCGGCCTCGACGGTTTCCCAGAGGAGCGCATGAGCGCCGACCCGGAGCTTGCGCGCGTGAGCCTCCCGCACGATGGCGCTCTGCTCCGGAGGCGAGAGCAGCGGGCTCCCGGCGAGTGCCATCTTGATTGCGATCGCCTTCCGGTCCGCCATCTCGTCCACGGCCTTGCGCGCATCCGTCGTGCCGGAGATCTCGCGGCCGTAGCCGTCCTTCCCCCAGGACGTGGTGGGGTAACCGCCGCGGCACGTGAGGAGCTGTCCTGCCGGGAAGAGGCGCAGGGGCCGGACCCTTGAAGGGAGGTCGAAGACCGAGATCGGCCCGCCGAGATCGATCGCCGCGCCCACGCCCCCTCGGACCAGCCCCTCGGGATCGAAGAGCGTGGCGTGGACGTGGCTGTCGACGAATGCGGGCAGGACGAAGAACCCCGTGGCATCGAAGGGCGCTTCCCCGGGGCCGGCGGGACGATCGTCCACCGCGGCGATGCGATCGCCGCGCACGTGGACCGTCCTGACCGCGATCGTGCCGTCGGCAAGCCGCACCTTCCCGCCGGCGATGGCCAGACCGATCGGCTCGGCGGCGGCACGGGCGGCAACGCTTGCAAGGAGGAGCGCGACGATCGAGCGGGCGCGGGCCACGATCAGACTACGCGGGCCGCGCCCGCCTGGATCGCTCTCGACGGCGAGACGGGCTTCCTCCGGAGGCGCTACGAGGTCTTCGTCTTCGCTGCGGCGGTCTCCTCGATGCGGATCGTCGTGGCCACGCGCTTGCCGCCCTTGTCGGACAGGCTCGCGCGGATGCGCTCCCCGACCGAGAGCGACCCGCCGGTGATCTTGGTGGCGTCGTCGTAGGTGATGGGCACGCTCTTGCCCGTGGAGAGCTTCACGGTGATCGTCTTGCCGGCCTCGTCCATCGCCGACACCTTCCCGGCGATGGCGCGGCTGTGCGTCCGGGACGGCGTGGCCGCGAGAGACAGGGTGGTCGCGACCAGAGTCGCGGCGAGTGCAAACGTCATCAGGCGAACGGTCTTGTTCATGTCCTCGCCCTCCTTGGGCGATTCGCACACCCTCGGAGCACGGCCCGTGCCACGCGGCCGCGTCGAGGGATGCGCCGGCTTTCCCGCGCCGCGCGATGGCTTCCGGTGTGGCGTCCCGCCACGCCGTGGCCGATGTCCCCACCACGTCTCAGGCGAAAGCCGCGTCCACCGCCACGCGCATCGCGTCGGCGATCGAATCCACCTCGTCGTCCGTGGCGCACAGGGGAGGGAGCGCGTAGACGACGTTCCCGAGCGGGCGCAGCAGCACGCCGCGATCCAGCGCCGCGCGCGCCATCGATGGTCCGGCGCTTGCGAGGTAGCCGTCGGGGAGCTCCAGCTCGACGGCCCTGACCGGGCCGATCCCGCGCAGCTCCCTGACCGAGGGATGGTGCGCGAGGGGCGCGAGCGCTTCCGCGAGCCGGTTGCCGATCGCGCGGCCGCGCGCCAGCGCGCGCTCGTCGAGGAGATCGAGGCTCGCGAGGGCCGCGGCGCAGCCGATCGGGTTGCCCGTGAACGTGTGCCCGTGAAGGAACGCGCGCGCGAGATCGGGGCCGACGAACGACGCGTGGATCTCCTCGGTGGCAAGGGTCGCCGCGAGGGGCAGGACCCCACCGGTCAGCGCCTTGCCCAGGCACAGGAGATCGGGCACGACGCCGGCCTGATGGCAGGCCAGCATCGTCCCCGTCCGGCCGAATCCGGTGAAGACCTCGTCGGCGACGAAGAGGACGCCGTGCGCTGCGGTCAGCTCGCGGAGATCGCGCAGGAACCGCGGGCTGGTCACGATCATCCCCGCGGCACCCATCAGGAGCGGCTCGGCCACGAGCGCGGCGAAGGAACCCCCGTTGCGATCGAGGACCGTGGCCAGGGCAGCGCGGCACGCGTCCTCGCTCCGGCCGTCCACCGGGATCGGTATCCTCGTGACCGGGAATCGGAGCGGGGCGTAGTCCGCGGTGAACGGTCCGTCGTCGGAGATGCTCATGGCGCCCGCCGTGTCGCCGTGGTAGCCGTGCTCGAGGGCGAGCAAGCGTGTCCTCTCGTTCGCTCCGCGACGCGCGTGGTGCGCGATCGCCATCTTGAGCGCCGTCTCGATCGCCGTGCTCCCGTCGTCGCTGTAGAACACGCGGGGAAGCCCGGAGATACGCGCCAGACGCTCCGCCAGCTCGACGGCGGGCGCGTGGGTCAGCCCGGCGAGCTGGACGTGATCGAGCCTCCGTGCCTGCCGCGCGATCGCGTCGGCGATACGCGGGTGGCCGTGGCCGTGAAGCGTCGCCCACCACGACGAGATCCCGTCGAGCACGCGGCGCCCGTCCTCGAGGACGAGCCAGGCGCCCTCCGCCGAGGCGACGGGGAGCGGCGGGATGCCGCGCCCCGCCTGGGTGTAGGGATGCCACAGGACGCGACCGTCGCGCGCGACGAGATCGCTCACGAGCCGAGCGCGGCGGCGATCGCCCCGAGCGGCGCGACGGCGGCGTCGATCCGCGGAGGCGATCCGAGATCGGGCACGACGATCGGATCGACCTCGCCGAGACTCGCGACGACGTCGCGCACGACGCTCGTCGGGGGACGCGAGAAGACGAGGGCGGCAACCCGGAGCCGCCGACGGCGCGTCTCGGAGAGGGTGAGGAGCGTGTGGTTGATCGTGCCGACGTCCGGCCGCGCGACGATCACGAGCGGCAGATCGAGGCGCGCGAAGACGTCGGCGAGGAGCAGCGTGTCGTCGAGCGGCACGAGGAGGCCGCCGGCCCCTCGACCACGACCGCGCGGTCGGTCGGCAACACGAGGTCCGGCGGCGCGATCGTGACCCGGCATCTCTCCGCGAGCGCGGCCTCGTGCGGCGACGCCGGCATGGCGAGCCGGGCGACCGGATCGCGCACCTCGGCGTCGCCGAGGCGTGCGAGCTCGCGCACGGCCGTGGTGTCGTCGTCTCCGGGAAAGCCCGTCTGAACGAGCTTCCAGTAGAGACGCCGTCCGGGAGCGAGGCCAGCCATGATGGCCGCCGACACGATCGTCTTGCCGACGCCCGTGTCGGTGCCCGTGACGATGACCCCTCTCATCGCCTCCGCTCCCCGCAGAGCGCGAAGAGGCGCGTCGCATCGGCGTCCGAGAGGTCGGCGTGAAGGGAGAGGCGCAGGCGCGCGGTTCCGACCGGGACCGTCGGGGGACGCACCGCGTGTGCGGCGAAGCCGCGCTCGCGGAAGTGGGCGGCCTCCGTGAGCGCCGCATCCGGCGTACCGAGGAGCCAGGGCACGATGGCCCCGTCGGGATGGGTCACGTCGAGGCGCCGCGCCACCTCGCCGGCGATCTGCAGAGCCCGCTCGCGCCGCCAAGGCTCGGCACGCGCCGCCTCGAGGGCCGCGACGACGCCTGCGGCCACGGAGGGCGGCGGCGCGGTCGCGAAGACGTAGGTGCGCGCCCGGTTGACGAGAAGCTCGCACACCGCGCGCGACGCGGTCACCACGCCGCCGGCGCCTCCGAACGACTTGCCGAGCGGGTTGACGCGCGCGGCCACCACGTCCTCGCAGCCGGCCATCGCCACGGCACCGGCGCCGTCGGGACCCACGAGCCCCACGGCGTGCGCCTCGTCCACGATCATGCGGGCATCGTGCTTCCGGCAGACGTCGGCCAGAGCGGCGAGCGGCGCGAGGTCGCCGTCCATCCCGTGGATCCCTTCGACGACGATCCACCGCGCGCCGGGACCGGGGTCGTGAGCGAGCGCGCGATCGACGGCGCCGACGTCGCCGTGCGGGGTGATGACGCGGCGCGTGCGGGAGAGCCGGATGCCGTCGACGATGCTCGCGTGGTTCTGCTCGTCGGAGATCACGAGGTCGCCATCGGCGAGGAGCGCGCCGAGCGTGCCCTGGTTGGCGGCGGTGCCGCTCGGGAACAGCACGCCCGCCTCCTCACCCTGGAGCTTCGCGAAGGACTCCTCGAGCGCCACGTGCTCCGGGCAGTCGCCGCCCAGGAGGCGCGCCGCCCCGGCCCCGAGCCCGCGGCTCTCGAGGGCCCGCGTCGCGGCGGCGATCACTCTCGGATCGCGTCTCAGCCCGAGGTAGTCGTTGCTGACGAGATCGACGAGCCCGCCGACGGAGGTGGGACGGCGCGAGAGGAGCTGGGATGCCAGCTCCTCGATCCGTCGCGCGGCCTCCGCGTCAAGACGGGATCGAGAGGTCTCGGGCATGGCCATCGGTCATCGGCTCGAGCCCGAGCCGCGCGAGGAGCGCGGCGTCGTGGTCATGGTCGACGTTGGGCGTGGTCAGAAGGCGGTCCCCCGCGAAGATGGAGTTCGCGCCCGCGAGGAAGCAGAGCGCGTGGTCGGACTCTCCGAGGTCGCGCCGACCCGCGGAGAGCCGGATGCGCGCCGCCGGGATCGCTACCCGCGTCACGGCGACCATGCGCACGAGATCCAGCGGATCTACCGTCGCCGGCAGGGCGGTTGTGCCGGCGCGCACGGCGGGGGACCGTCCTCCGCCGGTTCGGTCGGTGCCGTGGGCTTCGCCGCCGGTGACGTCGGTGTGTAGGGCGGGGGACCGTCCTGCGCCGGTCCGGTCGGTGCCGTGGGCTTCGCGGCCGGTGAGGTGGGTTTTTAGGGGGGGGGCTTGTCCCCCGCCGGTTCCCGCCGCACCTCCGAGCGGGGTCCCCGGCACGCGAACGAGCAGGTTCAACGGAACGCTCTCGGGATGCGGGTCGAGACACGCGAGCGTGTGGATCAGATCGATCCGATCGCCGGTGCTCTCGCCCATGCCGACGATGCCGCCGCAGCACACCGCGATGCCCGCCTCCTGCACGTGGCGCAACGTCGTGAGGCGATCCTGGTACGTCCGCGTCGTGATGATGCTCCCGTACGCTCGCTCCGACGTGTCGAGGTTGTGGTTGTAGGCGGAGAGGCCCGCGTCCGCGAGTGCCCGTGCCTGCTCGGCCGTGAGCATCCCCATCGTCAAGCACGCCTCCATGCCGAGCTCGCGCACGGCGCGCACCATCGCAAGGACGCGCTGGAACGGCGCGCCCTCGGGCACGTCGCGATAGGCGCCTCCCATGCAGAACCGCGTCGAGCCGCCGGCCTTCGCCTCGCGCGCCGCTGCGACCACGCGATCGAGAGGCAAGAGCTCCTCGCGAGCGACGCCGGTCTCGTAGCGAGCGGACTGCGGGCAGTAGGCGCAGTCCTCGGGGCAGCCGCCGGTCTTCACCGACAGCAGCGTCGCGAGCTGCACCCCGCGCGCCGGATGGAACCGCCGGTGGATCGTGTGAGCCTCGAACACCAGATCCAGGAGTGGCCGTGCGAAGAGCGCCGCGATCTCGTCGCGGCTCCAGTCGTGGCGCGGTTCCATGGCGGCGCAGTATAGGAGGGTTCGGGGCGCCGCGTGCTTGCAGGCCGATGTCGCTGGCGCTAACGTCCTTCGCCCTCGCCATGCGGTCGGCCGCCCTCAAGAACCTCGCCCTCGCCGTCGCGTCGACGACGACCTTCTTCGTTCTCCTCGAAGGCGTCCTTCGCATCCTCGGCCTCCCGAGGCCGGAGACGCGCCAGCCGGGCATGGTGCGCCAGGACGGGCGGACGTCCTCGAGCCGTCATGGCGCCGGCCCGGCGGTGCGCTGGGTCGAGATGAACGGGTGGATGTCGCCGGACCCGGAGCTCGGCTGGCGCTTCCGTCCGAACCAGACCGTCACGGAGAGAAGCGAAGACGGGCTCGCCTGGTCGTTCACCACCACCACGCTCGCCTGCCGCGGTCCCGAGCTGCCGGGACCGCCCGACGTCATCTGCATGGGCGATTCGGTGACGGCCGGTTTCGGCGTCTCGCAAGGCGGGCCGTACCCCGAGGTGCTCCAGGAGATCCTCCACGCGCGCCGGCCGTGCACGGTCCTGAACGGCGGCGTGGACGGTCACTCGTCGGAGCAGGGTCGGGCCCACCTCCGCCGCATGCTCGAACGCTTCGATCCCGCCGTCGTCACGATCGGCTACGGCATCAACGACGACTGGCGAGCGTCGCTCCCCGATCCGATCCTCTCGGCGGGCGAGACCCAGCACGGCCTCGCGAGCGCCGTCATCTGGATCCAGCGGACGTTCGGGCGCATGCGCACCTATCGCCTGCTGAAAGGGCCCGCCGTTCGCTGGAAGATGGAGCGGGCGGCCCGCGAAGGGCGAGCCGTCGCGCGCGTGGCGCCCGAGCGCTACGCCGAGAACCTGCGCGCGATGGTGGACATGGTGCGCGCCGATGGCGCCGTGCCCATCTTCGTGACGCCGACGTCGAAATGGGAGTGGGGCGTCAAGGATCCCGAGCGCCGTCCAGGCTCCGTCTTCATCGAGTACCCGATGCGCCTCTACCGGAACGTCATGGCGGCCGTGGCGCTCGAGAAGGGCGTGGAGCGCATCGAGCTGCCGCTGCTCTCGGGCTACCTTCCCGAGAGCGAGCTACGCTTCGTCGACTGGTGCCACCCCGACGCGGAGGGCCTCTGCGCGATCGCCGGCGAGCTCGCGCCGGCGATCGATCGCGCCATGACCCGCCCTCCGCCCGCTCCTTGATCTCTCGCCGGAGCGCCGCTATCGTCCCGCGTCATGACGCCGCGTCACACCCTCGCTTCCATCGCCGCGCTCGGCGCCCTCAGCGCGAGCGCCGCCGACGTCACGGTCATCAAGGACACGACGATCGAGACCATCACCAAGGGCCGGATCGAGCACGGCACGCTCGTGCTGCGCGACGGCAAGATCGTCGCGCTCGGCCCGGCGGCCTCGACGGAGATCCCGGCCGGCGCGGACGTGATCGACGGCGCGGGCAATGTGGTCACGCCGGGCTTCATCGACACGCATAGCCACCTCGGCGTCTATCCGTGGCCTGGCGTCGAGGCGAACTCCGACGGCAACGAGGCGACCGACCCGGTCACGCCGCAGGTCCGTGCGATCGACTCCTTCTGGCACGAGGACCCGGGCATCGATCGCGCGCGCGCCGGCGGCATCACCGTGATCCAGGTGTTCCCCGGGAGCGCGAACCTGATCGGCGGGCAGTCGGCGGTCTTCAAGCTGCGGCTCCACCAGAGCGCCGAGGAGATGCTCTTCCGGGAGGCGCCGCGCGGGCTCAAGATGGCGCTCGGCGAGAACCCGAAGCGCGTCTACGGCGATCAGAAGAAGATGCCGTCGACGCGCATGGGAAACATCGCGCTCCTGCGCGAGTGGTACACGAAGGCGAAGGCCTACAAGCAGAAGCGCGAGGCCTACGGCAAGAAGAGCAAGGAGGACCAGGACAAGGAGCCCTTCGCATTCGACGCGAAGCTCGACGTCCTGGCCGACGTCATCGAGGGCAAGGTGCGCCCTCACGTCCACTGCTACCGCGCCGACGAGATCCTGCGCCTCTTCGCCGTGGCCGACGAGGTGGGATTCAAGATCGCGTCGCTCCAGCACGCGATCGAGTCCTACCGCATCGCCCCGGAGATCGCGCGTCGCGGCGTCTCCGTCTCCACATGGCCCGACTGGTATGGATTCAAGATGGAGGCCTGGCGGCAGACGCCGTGGGTCTACCGCATCCTGCTGGATGCGGGCGTGAACGCGATCATCAAGAGCGACTCGGCGGAGCTGGTGCAGCACTTCGGCGTGGAGGCCGGCAAGACGCTGCGCTACGGCCTCTCGCGCGACGAGGCGCTGCGGCTGGTCACGATCAATCCCGCGAAGGAGCTCGCCGTCGAGGAGCGCGTCGGATCGCTCGAGGTGGGCAAGGACGCGGACGTCGTCGTGTGGAGCGGCGATCCGCTGTCGGTCTACGCGAAGGTCGCCCTCACGTTCGTCGACGGCAAGAAGGTGTTCGACCGCGAGGCCGACGCCGAGCGGCTGAGGCTCGCGAGATGAGGCGCGCGGCCCTCGCCATCGCGCTCGCATGGTGGCCGGCGTTCGCGGCGACCACCGCGATCACCGGAGCCAGGGTGCTTGTCGGCGACGGGCGCGTGATCGACAGCGGCACGGTCCTCATCGTCGACGGGAAGATCGCGGAGGTCGGATCGGGCATCGCGATCCCGGCGGACGCGGCGAAGGTCGACGGGACGGGCAAGACGCTCACGCCTGCGATCTTCGATGCCGACACGACCGTCGGGATCGAGGAGGTCAGCCTCGTTCCAGCGACCGTGGACGTGGACGAGGAAGCCGGCCCCGTGATGCCGCAGCTCCGGACGCTCGACGCCTACAACCCGGGATCCGAGGTCATCGAGATCACGCGCGCCGGCGGCGTCACGATCGTCGCGGTGAACCCGGGAGCCGGAAACGTCGTCTCGGGCCGGTCCGCCGTGATGCGGCTCGACCCCGGCCTCTCCGCGGCGGACGCCGCGATGCTCGAGCCGGCGGCGCTTCACGTGAACATGGGCGAGCCTCCCAAGGGGAAGTTCGGGGGTCGCAAGGAGATGCCGTCGACGCGCATGGGCATCGCGGCCGTCATCCGCGACGCGTTCGAGAAGGCCGGCGAGTACCGGGGGAAGGTGAAGGCGTACGAGAAGAAGAAGCAGGGCAAGGAGGGCGACAAGGCCGAGCCTCCCGATTTCGATCCGAAGTCCGAGGCGCTGCTTGCCGCCCTGGACGGGAAGATCCCCGTCGTCTTCCGCGCCAACCGCGCCGACGACATCCTGACGGCGCTGCGTCTCGCGAAGGAGATCGGCGTCCGGCCGATCCTCCTCGGAGGAGCCGAGGCCTGGAAGGTCGCCTCCGATCTCGTCGCGTCGAAGACGCCGGTGATCTACTCCCCCGCGGGGCTCCAGCCCGATGCGATGGATCGCCTCGACGCGGTCGAGGACGGCGCCGCGCGCCTCCAGAACGCCGGCGTGCTGCTCGTGCTCGCCACGGGCGACGCGCACAACGCCCGCAACCTGCCGGTCATCGCCGGACGGGCGGTCGCCTTCGGCCTTCCTTACGACGCGGCCATCGCGGCGATCACGAAGAACCCCGCGAAGGTCTACGGGCTCGACGACCGCCTCGGGACCGTGGAGAAGGGGAAGCTCGCCCGGCTCGTCCTGTGGAGCGGCGATCCCCTCGAGTCGTCGACGAGGGTGGAGCGCGTCATCTCCGGCAACGACGTGAGCGAGCCGTCGACCGTGCTCGAGCGAAACGGCGAGCCGT
Source organism: Acidobacteriota bacterium (assembly GCA_046331505.1). GTDB lineage: Bacteria > Acidobacteriota > Vicinamibacteria > JAXLQT01 > JAXLQT01 > JAXLQT01. Next base: position 50,542 of record JAXLQT010000015.1, on the reverse strand, counting down.
ACCTCAAGCGCTGATCGAGGCGGAGCCCCGATCGGCTGTTCCTACCGGGATGAGAGGAACGCGTCGAGCTTCGCAAGCCTCGCCAGCGTCCCCTCCTTGCCCTGGATCGCCACCATGGCAAAGAGGCTCGGACCGGCGGACTTGCCTGTGAGCGCGACGCGGAGCGCGTGGATGAGGACCGGCGGCTTGATCCCGCGCTCGCCCGCCAAGCGCCGCAGCGTCTCGTCGGTCACCTTCTCGTCCCATTCCAGGAGCACCGAGAACGCCGCGACGAGGGCGCGGACGTGCTCCGCGAGGCCCGGCTCCGAGAGCCTTTGCTTGACCGCGTCCTCGTCGTACTCGTAGTCGAGCGTCAGGAAGGGGCGCGCGTCGCGCGCGACGTCGGCCACCACGCGCGAGCGCGGCCTCAGGAGATCGACGAGGCGCAGGAGCCACGCGCGGCGCGCCGTCGCGAGGTCGTCCTGCCAGGCGCCGGCCTTGCGCAGATCCGCCTCGACCATCGGCAGGATGATGTCCTCGGGCAGCCGGCTCACGTACTGGCTGTTCATCCACTCGAGCTTCTTGAGGTCGAAGACGGCGTTCGCCTTGTTGATGTCCTCGATGGCGAACGCCGCGATCATCTCGTCCCGGGTCATGAGCTCGCGGTCCCCGCCGGGAGACCACCCGAGGAGCGCGAGGAAGTTGAAGAGCGCCTCGGGAAGGATGCCCTGGTCGCGATAGACGCCGACGCTCGCGATGCCGTGACCCTTGCTGAGCTTCATCTTGTCCGGCCCGAGGATGAGCGGCAGGTGGCCGAACCGGGGCGGCGCGGCGTCCAGCGCGCGGTAAAGGAGCAGCTGCTTCGGCGTGTTGCTGATGTGATCGACGCCGCGAAGCACGTGCGTGATTCCCATGTCGACGTCGTCGGCGACGACGCTCAGGTGGTAGGTGGGAGTGCCGTCGCTTCGCAGCAGCACGAAGTCGTCGATGGTCTCGTTCTTCACCTCGATGGGGCCCTGGACCGAGTCGTTCCAGGAGGTTGCCCCTTCCGGGACGCGCACGCGGACGACGGACTTCATCCCCGCGGCGTCGCGGCGCGCCCGCTCCTCGGGCGAAAGATCGCGGCACGTGCCGTCGTACTTGTAGGACCGCTTCTCCGCCTCCGCGCGCGCCTTCTTCGCCTCCAGCTCTTCGACGGTGCAATAGCAGCGGTAGCCTGCCCCCGACGCGAGGACCTCCGCGGCGCGCCGGAGATAGAGGTCCGTCCGGCGCGACTGGAAGAACGGTCCCTCGTCCCAGGTGAGCCCGAGCCACGTCAGCGAGTCGAGGATGAGATCGACCATCTCCTGGCTGTTGCGCGCCTCGTCCGTGTCCTCGATCCGGAGCACGAACGTCCCGCCAGCCTTGCGGGCGATCAGGTAGTTGAAGATGGCGGTGCGGGCGCCTCCCACGTGGAGGTATCCGGTCGGGCTCGGAGCGAAGCGGACGCGCATGGCCGCGACATCTTATTCCTTGCGGTCGCGACCCCGGAGCGCTTCTGCGCTGCTAACATCGCCCGGTGGCCCGGGGCTTCGCGCCGCGCGCCACGCGGGGAGGCAGAGCGATCACGCGCGGCCCGCCCTCCTGGCGGACCCTCGGGTCTCCCGCCGATCGTCCTCGTCTTCCTCACGATGCACGCTCCCGACCCCCTGCGCTCGAACTCAGTCCCGGCGTGCCCAGCCGGTCGCCAGGGAAGGACCCTTCCGTGATCCATCGCGGGATCCTGGTCGCCATCGAGGACTTCGCGCGGCGGCGCTTCCGTCTCGTGTTCGCGGTCACGGCGCTCCTGGTCGGCTGCTCGCTGATGCTCGGGCGCTGGCTCAAGCTCGACTCCGACATCCTCGGCTTCCTGCCGGCGTCCGATCCCGAGATCGGGCGCTTCGTGCGGTCCGTGCGCGACTTCGGGAGCCTGGACTACCTGCTCGTGATGCTCGAGGTTCCGGAAGAGGAGAGCATCGAGGACCATCGCGCGTTCGGAGACGAGCTCGCGCGCAGGATCTCCGCGCTTCCGGAAGTCGACTACGTCGAGTACAAGCTCGATCTCCACTCGCCGGCAATCCAGCTCCTGCGGGAGCACGCCCCGCTCTACCTCGACGACGAGGGGCTGGATCGGCTCGCGGCCGCGCTCTCCGACGAAGGGATCGCGTCGGGCGTCGCGCACCTCCGCGCGGCGCTCGAGAGCCCCATGTCGTCCTTCCTGAAGCAGCTCGCGCCGCACGATCCGCTCGCGCTCACGCCGATCTACCTCGGGCGGATGCTCGGGAAGCGCGGGGCGCTGAAGGTCGACCTCTCGTCGGGAGTCTACGCGTCGTCCGACGGGCGCGCCCAGCTCCTGGTGGTCAAGCCTCTGCGTCCACCGCAGGACATCGCCTTCTCCCAGCGGCTCGAGGCGGCAGTCGACCGGTGCTACGACGAGGCCAAGGCGGCGATCGGCGCTGGCGAGGATCCGGCGCGCGTCCCGGCGATGAAGCTCGGCGGCGGGTACATCATCGCGATCGAGGACGCAAAGCTCGTCAAGCACGACATCGCCTTCAACGCCATCTGCTCCTTCGTGGCCGTGACCGGGCTTTATCTCTTCTGCTACCGGCGCGTGGCGGCCATCCTCTACTCGGTCACGCCGCTCCTCGTGGGGCAGGCCCTGACGTTCGGCATGGCAGTGCTGGTCCTCGGGAAGCTGTCGGCCATCAGCGCGGGTTTCACGGCGATGCTGATGGGGCTCGGCACCGACTTCACGATCGTCATGTACGGGCGCTACGTGGAGGAGCGGCGCGCGGGCGTGTCGCTCGCGACGGCCACGCACCGGATGATGGGCGAGACCGCGCTCGGCGTGTTCACGGGCGCCATCACGTCGGCGGGAACGTTCGCCTCGGTGTGCCTCAGCCGGTTCCCGGGGCTTCGAGACTTCGGACTCCTCGTCGGCGGCGGGATCCTCATCTGCATGGTGGTGATCCTCTTCCTGCTCCCCGCGATGATCGCGTGGAACGACGGCCGCAAGGAGCTCGACGCCGTCCGGGCCCTCTACCTGCACTCGTTCGGCGTCGAGCGGCTCCTCCGGCTCGCCGACCGCTGGCCGCGCGCCGTCCTCGTGACGAGCGGTGTGCTCACCCTGGTCGCGGGGCTCGCCGCGGCGCGCATCCAGATGTCGGACTCCTACAAGGACCTCCGCGCGCCGAACAACCGCGGCTACGTCGTCCAGGAAGAGGTTGCCAAGCGCTTCGGCGGCTCGTTCAAGTACATCGTCGTCGTCAGCCGCGGGAAGACGGTCGACGAGGCGCTCGGGAGGAGCTCGGCGGTGGCGTCGCGGCTCGACCGGTGGGTCCAGTCCGAGGACGTGAGCGGGTACGACTCCCTGTCGACCTACCTCCCCGACGTGGCGCGCCAGCGGCAGGTTATCGATCGTCTCGAGCGCGGAGCGGCCGGGGAGCTCTCGGCGGAGCGCGTCACGCGGACGCTCCGCTCCGAGCTCGAGCGCCAGGGGTTCCGCACCAGCTCCTTCGACGACGGCATCGCGGATCTCGAGCGCCAGCTCTCGCTACGCGCGCCGCTCGGCGTGGAGGACCTGCGCTCCGCGGGCCTCGGGAAGCTCGTGGATCGCTACGCCAAGCTCGTCGGCGGCGAGTACAGGGTCGCGACGTTCGTGTTTCCGCGCTCCCCGCGGTTCAAGGACCGCATCCCGCCGGAGTTCATGGAGAGCGTCGGCGCCGGCGACCCGTCGGTCGAGATCACGGGGCTCACGATCGTCGGCGTGACGGTGAAGAGGCTGTTCCGAGAGGATGCGGCGCGCGCGTTCGCCCTCGGCGTCGCTCTCGTCACCGTCCTGCTCTTCTTCGACTTCCGAAGCCTCCGGCTGACGATCTACGGGATGGTGCAGCTCGTGGTGGGGATCGTCTGGCTGCTCGGGCTCATGCAGCTCGCGCGCATCCAGATGAACTTCATCAACGCCTTCGCGACGACGATGATCCTCGGGGTGGGGATCGACTACGGGATCCATCTCATCCACCGGATCTGGGAGGAGCGGAGCCTGGTGAGCACCGGCGTCATGGAGACGGGCAAGGCCGTGGTGATGGCCGCCTTGACGAACGTCGCGGGGTTCGGGACGGTGGCCCTCTCGTCCTACCCCGGCATCCGTTCGATGGGCTTGATCAGCCTCTTCGGCACGCTCACGTGCCTCACCACGTCGCTCACGCTGCTGCCGGCCCTCCTCAAGGTGTTCCCGGAGCGGAGGACCGCCCCGCCACCGTCGGCGTAGAGCCCCGCGGCGCGGGGACGGCGGCGACGCGGCGCCGGGCCTTCGCGCCGATGACGAACGTGGCGAAGACGAGGGGCGCCGCCGCGAGCACCAGGAGGCCCAGCACCCCGCCGGCGTCGTCGAGGTCGTGGCTCACGAGGAACCGGTAGAACGGGATCTGCCCCTCGAGCCCCGCGAAGGCCTTCTCGTACTTGGGCGTGAGGTCCCGCTCCAGCGATGGGAAGCGGTCGCGCAGCGCGGCGGAGATCCGCTCGTTGATCCGCGTCATCGACTGGCGCGTTGCGTCGTCGGCCTCGGTGTAGGGGATCTCGTTCAGCTCCGGCTCGATCTCGATCACGTGCCACCGTGCCCAGAGGTCCGACGAGCTCGCGGTGTCGAAGGAGACGGACAGGAAAGGCCGCCCTCCTTTGAGGACGTAGATGCGACGCCGCACGTCCTCGACGTCGAGGATGGGCGTCATCGCGCGCGCGTCCACGCCGGCGTCCGCGAGCCGGGCGACGAGCGCCTCGCGCTGGTCCGCCTTGACGATCCCGAGCAGCGGGTGAGCATCGTCCGCCCGGCGGACCTTCTTCGGGTACTCCACGTCGAACTTGATCTCGCCGCGCTCGGTGTCCTTCGCGGAGACCCCGTTGAGCTTGATCTGGACGAGCTCGCGGCCGCTCTTGCGGTGGGTCGGGTCGGTCAGGTCCCAGCGCCTCCGATGGCGTACCCCTCCTCCCTTGCCGTACACGACCAGAGCGGGCGTGTCGAAGTAGGTGTCGACGAAGAGCTCCTCGTGCCAGTAGGAGGTGAATCCCGGATCGAGGGCATGGAGCGACTCCTTGTCGCTCACGAGGAATCGCTCGAGGAACGCCCAGACGTCCGGCGCGATCTCCGGCGGCACGGTGATCTTGTCCTCCTGCTCGATGCGGAAGACGTCGAAACCGTGCGCGCTCGGCGGGCGCGCGCCGGGCGCGACCTCCGCATGGAGCTCCCGCGCGCCGAGCGTGACGAAGGCGATCGCGAGCGCGCCGCGCACGGTGCGCCTCGGCGGCTTCTCGTCACGGGCGGTCTTCACGGGCGCGGGATCTTATCTGGCTGGCGACACGGCCTGGTGACGCGGGTCGATCCTGTTCCGATGGTGATCGTCGAGGAAGGGCGCATCAGGGAGGTCGGGACCAACCTTGCGATCGTCAAGAACGAGCCCTGATGACCAGGAGGCCATCCGGCGCCCGCGGCGCTTCGTAGTTCTTGGCGGGCCGCATTTCGGCCACCCAACCTCTCGCTAAGGAGAAACCATGCTAGGTGAGAAGCTCGGAGACATCTCTGGCAAAGTTACCGGGACGCGCGTCGTCCCAGCAGGCGACGGCATCGAAGTCGAGACCTCGTTTCAGGGAACCGGCAAGATGCTCGGGATCGACACGGTCGAGATGGGCACGTATTGTTCCTCGATGGGCCCGTCGGGTCACCTCTACGGGCAGGGTCAGGGCCTCGCGATGACCGCCGAAGGCGATTCCCTTCGCTGGCGTGGCATGGGCGTCGGCAAGCCGACGGGCAAGGGCGCCGGAGTGTCCTACCGCTACTGCGTCTCGTACCAGACTGCATCGACCAAGCTCGCGCGCCTCAACGGCGTCCTCGTCGTCGGCGAGTGGGAGGTCGACGAGAACGGGAACTGCAAGGGCCAGACTTGGGAGTGGAAGTAGACCGTACGCAAGGCGGGGGCTTGTCCCCCGCCTTCTCTGCTGGGACTCGTCTTCGCTGGCGTTCGGTAGGGTGGGGCCTTGTCCCGGACGTGTCCCCCGCCGGTCCGGCCCGACTCGTCCTCGCTAGCGTTCCGTAGGGCGGGGGCCCTCCGGTTCGTCCTCGCTGGCGTTCTGTAGGGCGGGGGCTCGTCCCCCGCCGGTTCGATCCGACTCGTCCTCGCTAGGATCGGTCCGAGCTCCCACGCTGCCGTTCGTACCTGCGTCGCCCCATGGCGGAGAACCGCTGCAGGCCGAGCTTCTCGTAGAACGGCGCCATGTCCGGATCGCAGAGCAGATCCACCATGTAGAGCTCGTCGAGCTTCGCGAGCATCCGCCTCAGGAGCTCGCGTCCGATGCCTTTGCCTCGGTGCTCCGGCAGCACCTCCAGGAGCGGGATGTAGGCCGACAGAACGCCATCGCTCACCGCGTTCACGAATCCGATGACGCGCGATCCCTCGACGGCCAGGATCACGTGAGCGCTCCCTCGCAGCAGGCGAAGGTGGGTGGCCGCGTCTGGATGCGCCGGCCAACCCTCGAAGAAGCCCTCGAGATCGTCGGGGCTGACGCCCTCGATCGAGTCCCGGTACTCGACGTTCATGGGCCGATGATGCCACGCCGGTTCTTGCGGGCGAGGCATGAGCTCGCGCTACCGCATGGGATCCGGCAGCTCCAGTCGAGCGATGCCTGCCCACCGACGGTTGCACGGTTGCCGCCCCGCAGTGGCGCTTCCCCCGCTCTGACCGCGAGGCGCCGCGGTATCTCGACCGCGTGAATCTGACCGACGGATCGCGCTGCTCTTGCGGCCGTCACGTGTTGCTTGGCGAGGGCCCTGGCCCTCTGGGCTACACGATCGGTCCCGCGACGGGGCTTCGCGAGGCGTGGCACCGGGGGCGGCGGGAATACCTGGCCTGGCTCTTCGCGATCGACGCGATGACGGTCATCGTGCGGGCGCGCGAGAGCGTCGCCCAGCTGGGCGCGCTGGTCGAGCCTTCCTCCGACGATCGGCTGCACGTGACGGTGCTCGTGAACGGGTTCCCCGACGAGCTGCCGCTGGGCCTTCGTGCGGCGCAGATACGAGCAGTGGAAGAGGCGCGACTCCGGGCGCCGCTTGTGCGCGTGCACGGTCCTGCAGTGAGCTTCGTGTCCCTGCACCTCGCCGTGTGTGACTGCAACGATGGGATCGGCGCACTACGCCGCGCGCTACTTGGCGCCTCAGGAGCGCTCGGGCACCGCGAGCCGCGCGAGAGCCCGTACGCAGCGCACGTGACGGCGGGCAACGTCACCGACTCCGTTTGCGGGAAGGTGCTTCACGACGCCCTCGCCTCGCTGACGGATGCCTCGCCGATCGAGCTGCGCCTGACGCATCTGCGGCTCGTCGCGCTCGACACTCGTTCGTACAACGAGCCGTGGAAGACGATTGACGAAATCGTCCTGACGTAGGGGGCGCGGTGCAACTTCGCCACAGTTCAACCCTACGACTGGGCTTGGCGGAGAGGGAGGGATTCGAACCCTCGGTAGAAGGTTTAGGCCCCCTACGGCGGTTTAGCAAACCGCTGATTTCAGCCACTCATCCACCTCTCCGGCGGAGTCCTGGACCGCACCTAGGATAATCGATCGCCCGCCGATTCCGGCGGAGGGAGCAGGATTCGAACCTGCGAGGCATCGCTGCCTAACGGTTTTCAAGACCGCCGCCTTAAACCACTCGGCCATCCCTCCGGATCGATCGCGCGGGCGCCTCGTGTCGGCGGAATTATACGTGATACCTTTTCTCGCCCATGGCTTCGACCGATCGGCCGGACCTCGCGCCCTACGCGGCGCGGGCGGAGAAGAGCAGGGGGCGTCGTCACCCGGAGAGCCTGACCGACGAGCGCACCGCGTTCGAGCACGACCGCGACCGCATCATCCACTGCGCCGCGTTCCGGCGGCTCGAGTACAAGACGCAGGTCTTCGTCAACCACGAGGGCGACTACTACCGGACGCGCCTGACGCATACCCTCGAGGTGGCGCAGCTCTCGCGTTCCATCGCCCGCCGGCTCGCTCTCAACGAGGACCTTGCGGAGACCATCGCCCTCTCGCACGACCTCGGCCACCCGCCCTTCGGCCACTCGGGCGAGCGCGTCCTCAACAACCTGATGAAGGGACACGGCGGCTTCGAGCACAACTACCAGTCGCTGCGGATCGTCGAGGAGCTGGAGGAACGCTATCCCGACTTCCCGGGCCTCAACCTCACCTGGGAGGCGCGCGAGGGGATCGCCAAGCACTCGACGCACCTGCCGCGGCCCGGCAAGGACTACCTTCAGGACTACGACCCCGGCATCGTGCCGACGCTCGAGTCGCAGATCATCGGCCTGGCCGACGAGATCGCCTACAACAACCACGACATCGACGATGGCCTCAAGTCGGGCCTGATCGCCGAGGAGGAGCTCTCGCCCGTGCGGATCTGGAAGGAGGCCTACAAGACCGTCGCGCGGCGCTGGCCGATGGCGGGGCCGAAGCTCTGGAAGTACCGCGCCGTGTCGCACATCATCTCTCAGCTCGTCGACGACCTCGTCGAGACGACGCGCAAGAATGTCCGCGAGGCGGGCATCGAGACGCTCGAGGACCTGCGCCTCCACAACAAGATCCTCGTCGATCACAGCAAGGAGGTCTCCGTCCTGGGAAGCGACCTCAAGCAGTGGCTCAACAAGAACCTGTACCGCCACCACAAGGTCGAGAGGATGCGCGTCAAGTCGGAGCAGTACCTGCGCGGCCTCTTCGGCGTCTACACCCAGAACCCGCGCCTTCTCCCGCGTGAGTACCAGGGCAAGGTCGCGGAGAAGGGACTGCCCCGGGTCGTCTGTGACTACGTCGCCGGGATGACCGATCGCTACGCGATCGAGGAGTACCGCCGGCTCTTCGAGCCCGAAGTGATCTGACGGCGGGCTGCCGCCGGAGGGGCCCGGTCCGCGCACCCCGGCTTTTACGAACCTTTTGCGGTCCAAGCGTGGAACCCTCGCCCGGAAGCGGTAGTCTACTCACGCGTATGGTCAGGCGAAGCTTCGCGCTGCCCCTCGTCCTGGCGCTCCTTACCGGAGGTCCAAGCCACGCACAGGAGGCTCCCGGCAAGCGTGACGCGAGCCTGCCGGAACTACCGGGGACGACGGCGCGGGTGCCGTGGAGCGACTTCTTGCGGATCCTGGAGGAGCTACAGAAGGGGATGAAGCCGCCAGCACCTGTTCCGGAGCCGCCGCAGGACTACGCGGTGTCGCGCGCGACGCTTCTGGGGGAGGTGGCGGCGGACGGCAAGAGCGTGAGGTTCCAGCTGGGGCTGGAGCTCTACGTATTGACCTCGGAGCACTGGGCGCAGATCCCGCTTTTCGGGGAGGACGCGGCGGTTTCGGATGCGACGGTGGGTACGGCGGCGGCGCCTTTGTACGCGAAGGACGGGCAGCTGTGGCTGGCGCTGCGAGGGAAGGGTCCGGTGACGTTCAAGGCGACGTTCGCGACGCGGGTGAACGAGACGCAGGGGGAGAGGAGCACGTCGTTCCAGTCGTTCCGGGCGCCGGCGACGGCGTTCACGCTGACGATTCCGGAGGTAGGGCTGGAGGTCGAGCCGTCGCAGGGGGTGGTGTCGGAGAAGCGGGAGGAGGGGGGAAAGACGATCGCGACTCTGGCGATCCCGCCGACGACGAACGTGACGGTGACGTGGCGGAAGGGGGAGAAGGAGGCGGAGAAGGCGGGAGCTGGGGCGGGAGAGGGGAAGGCGCAGGCGGAGGTGAGGACGCTGGTGACGGTGGGGGAAGGCGTGATGAGCGCGACGAGCGCGATCGACTACAAGCTGTACCAGCGGAAGCTGACGGAGCTTTTCGTTGCGTTGCCGAAGGACGTGCGGCTGCTGGAGGCGCAGGGAGCGGGGATCGGGAAGACGGAGGAAGAGGAATCGGGCAACGAGCGGGTGGTGCACGTGACGCTGGACGACGAGGTGAGCGACGCGTACCACCTGACGCTCCTGTACGAGAAGGAGCTCGCGGGGGCGTCGGCGCAGGTGGGGGTGCCGCTGGTGACCGTGCGGAACGTGGATCGGCAGACGGGGTGGGTGGCAGTCGCGGCGGCGGGGAGCGTGGAGGTCACGGAAGCGGGAGCGCTGACGGGATTGACGACGCTGGACATCAGCGAGCTACCGCTACCGCTGGGGCAGATGAGCCAGAGCGCGATCCTGTATGCGTACCGGTACATCAGGGTTCCCTATGAGGGGACACTGCAGGTGACGCGGCACGAGGACGTGCAGGTGAAGCAGTCGCTGGTGGAGAAGGCGACGGTGCAGAGCTTCTACGTGAAGGACGGGAAGGTCCTGACGCACGTGTGCTGGCAGGTGAAGAACAACCAGAAGCAGTATTTGAAGGTGACGCTGCCTGCGGGAGCGGAGGTGTGGTCGACGTTTCTGTCGGGGAAGCCGGTGAAGGCGGGGAAGGAGGGGGGTGCGGTGCTGCTTCCGCTGGAGAAGACGAAGGGCGGAGCAGAGGGAGGGAGGAGCTTTCCGGTGGAGATGGTGTATGCCGAGGAGGGGAGGAAGCTCTGGCCGGTGGATCGGCGGAGCGCGGAGGTTCCCGCGATCGACCTGGACGCGATGGAGATGGAGTGGGAGCTCTACCTACCGTCGAAGTGGGTGTACTCGGGGTTCACGGGGGATCTCCAGAAGGTCAGCGAGCGACCCTACACGGCGCCACCGCCAGCTCCGCCAGTCCCGCACACAGTCGAAGAAGAGACGCGCGAAGCCGACCGGCTCTCGTCCAACGAGCTCATCGAGAACGGGCCTGCCCAGGCCGGCCAGACGACGACGTCCCCGGAGACCCGGAGGGCGGGCGAGGCTCGCGGCGTGCTCCCTGTGAAGGTGGAGCTGCCGCTCGAGGGGATCCAGGTGCGGCTCTCGAAGAACGTGGTGAGCGCGGGCGAGAAGCCCGCGGTGTCGTTCCGCCTGCGCCGGAGCGCGGGGGCGCTCGGCGGATCGAGCGTCTTCCTGTTCGTGATCGCCTTCGTGTTCGGCGCGTCGTGCGTCATCGTGCTGCGTCACGGCTCGGACGAGGTGACGCGCCGGCAAGCGCTGGTGCTCCTGGCGCTCGCGATCGCCATCGCGCTCTTCTACCGGAAGGCGGGCGAGACCCCGGCGCCGCTCGTGTGGGGCGCGGGCATTCCGGTGCTCTACTGGCTCCTGCGTCAGGCCCGCGGGAAGACGGTTGCAGCGGCGCTCTTGATCGCGTGCGTCGGCATCTCGGCGCGGGCGGACCAGGATCCGATGCCCGCCACGCCGGCTCCTCCGGATCTTCCGGACTCGAGCCTGGCGATCCCGTGGGGGGACATGAAGAAGCTGATGGAGCAGATGCTGAAGGCGCAGGAGCCCGAGAAGCCTCCGGTGAAGCCACCCGTGACGCACGCCGTGACGCGCGCGTCATTGAGCGGCAACGTCGCTTCCGACGGCAAGACGGCGACGTTCACGCTGTCGCTGGACGTCGAGGTGCTGGAGCCCGAGGAGTGGATCCAGATCCCGCTGTTCGACGACAGCCTGGCGATGACGACGGCGACGCTGGACGACGGACCGGCGCCGCTCTCGAACGCAGGCGGCCCGCTGGCGCTGGTGCTGCGGGGGACGGGGACGCACCGGTTCGCGGGGACGTTTTCGGTGCCGGTCGGCAAGAGCCAGGGGGTGAGGTCGCTCTACTTCCTGTTTCCGAAGGTGCCGGTGTCGAGGGTGACGCTGACGGTGCCGGAGGCAGGGATCGAGGTGACGGATCCGAGCGGGGGGGTGACGCTGGAGAGGCGGGAGGAGGGAGGCAAGAGCATCTCGACGATCGCTCTGTTGAGCCGGAACCAGGTGACGCTTCAGTGGCAGAAGAAGAAGGACGAGGGGGCGAGCACGGTGGAGGGGAAGATCCAGGCGGAGGTGAAGACGCTGGTGACGGTGGGGGAGGGAGTGATGAGCTGCCAGAGCGTCATCGACTACAAGCTGTTCCAGAAGAAGGCGCGCGCTCTGGCGGTGGCGATCCCGGAGAAGGCGGTGCTGCTGGACGTGCAGGGATACGGGTTACTCGAGAGCCACGACGCGGTGGAGGGCGGGGCGCGGGTGGTGCGAGCCTCCCTCTCGTACGAGGCGGAGCAGAGCTACCAGCTGACGGTGACGTACGAGATCTCGCTGGGAGGGGCGTCGGGGAAGGGGCCGCTTCCGGACGTACGGGTGCAGGACGTGGATCGGCAGAACGGGTGGATAGCGGTGGCGGCGAAGTCGAACGTGGAGGTGGCGGAGGAAGGGGAAGCGAAGGACCTGTCGGCGCTGGACCCGAGCGAGCTGCCTTCGGACCTCCGGGAGAGGTCGACGACGGCGGTGCTGTACGCGTACCGGTACATCAAGGTGCCGTACGAGGCGGGGATCAGCGTGACGCGGCACGAGGACCAGGAGCTGAAGCGGTCGATCATCGACAGCGCGACGCTGACGTCGTTTGCGGGGGAGGACGGGAAGGTGTTGACGCGTGTCGAGTACAGCATCCGGAACAACCAGAAGCAGTTCCTCCGGGTGAAGCTGCCCGCGGGAGGGACCGTGTGGGGCACCTATGTGAGCGGCCGGCCGGTGAAGGCGGCCAAGGACAAGGACGGGTCGCTGCTCGTGCCGCTGGAGAAGTCGAGGGTCGGCGTCGAGAACATGAAGCCGTTTCCGGTGGAGGTGGTGTACTACCAGGCGGGGCGGCGATTCCTGGGTCTATGGCGCAACGAGGCAAGAGCGCCTGTCACGGATCTCGAGTGCCTGGCCATGTCCTGGAGGCTGTACTTGCCGTGGCAGTACGCGATCTACCGGTTCGGAGGCGAACTCGAGGCGGTGGAAGAGAAGCCGGTGTTACCCGCCGACGGGACGGTCGGACTTCCCGAGGCGGAGGACCACAAGCCTGCACGGCGGGAGGAGGTCCCTGAGAAGCTGAAGAACCAGGGCTACCTTGACGACAGCCTGAACAACAGCTTGTTCGTGGAGGAAGGCAAGAGGGGCGACCAGGTCGACGCCATCACGGGCGGTTACAACGCCGCCGTGGGCAGGAGCGGCGGTGCCAAGGGCGTGCTGCCGGTGCGCGTCACCGTGCCCACCGATGGCCAGACGTTCGACTTCGGCAAGAAGGTCGTGAAGGCTGGCGAGACGCCGGGCATCACCTACTGGTACCTCGCGCAAAGGGCCCGGGCGTCGCTCGACTACGTGCTGTTCTTCCTGTCGGCGATCTTCGCGACACTGGCCCTGTCGGCGCTGAAGGCCTCGCGCGAGCGACGGCTCGGTGGGCGGCGGCTGGTGGTGATGCTGGGCTGCCTCGCGGCGATCGCGGCGATCCGCTTCCTCGCGCTCGGCACCGCGCAGGTCATCTTCGTGGGGGCGTTGATCCCCGTCGCGTTGCACATGGTCTATTTCGTCCTGCGCCGGACGCCGGATCGGTTGTCGGCATGATGCGACGCGTGTTGCCATCCGTGCCTGACCGGTGGGGTTGTAGGGCGGGGGCTTGTCCCCCGCCGGTTCGGGTGTTGCTTCGCACCATCGCCGTGGCATCGATGCTGTGTGTCGCGCCTGTGCTGGCGGTGCCGGCTCCGGCACCTGCGGACGGGTCGCGGCCACAGCTTCCGGATCTGCACGACACGAAGATCACGCTTCCGTGGGATGACTTCAAGCGCCTGGTGGAGTCGACGATCAAGCCCGAGAAGGAGCCCGTGGAGGTGCCGGCGGAATACTCGCTGGACCGTGCGAGCTACCAGGTGGAGGCTCGCAAGGGCTTCGTGCTGGTGAAGAGCCAGATCACGGTGAACGTGCTGGAGCCGGAGCAGTGGGTGACGGTGCCGCTCCTGTCGGGGGTGGCGGTGACGGACGTGCGGAACCTCCAGGGCACACTGACGGTGGACGGCGGGTCCTACCAGCTCCTGCTCCACGGCGCGGGACCGCGGACGTTCGAGCTGGACTTCACGGTGAAGGGGACGGACCACCCTGGACAGAACGAGCTGTCGTTCCAGGTGCCCGAGGCGGCGGTGTCCTACATCCGGATCGCGGCGTCGGGCGAGGTGGAGAAGGTGGAGTCGGAGGAGCTCATCGGGATGATCGCGGAGGCGAGCGGTAAGTCGGTGATGGGAGCGATCCCGCAGGGCGGGGAAGTGAGCCTGACCTACGACCTGCCGCTACCGAAGGAGACTGCGGCGACGGGCGTGCAGGAGGTGAAGCAGGAGCCGAAGGTGTTCGTGGAGGAGAAGACGCTGGCGACGGTGGGCGAAGGGCTGATGACGCTTCACAGCATCTACGATTACCAGATCCTGCTCGCGCCGGTGACGACGTTCCGGTTCAAGGTGCCGGAGGGAGTGGACGTGCTGGAGGTGAGCGGGAACAACCTGGTGGAGGGGTTCAAGATCCTGAAGGTGAGCGAGACGGAGAGGCAGCTCGAGGTGCGAGCGAGCTTCGAGGTGAAGGGCGCGTACCAGGTGATCGTGTCGTACGAGAAGGATCTGGGAGGGACGGACGTGAAGGCTGACCTGGCGTTGCTGGAGCCTGTCGGCGTCGAGCGGGCGACCGGCGTGGTGGGCCTCGAGGCGGAGGCGAACGCGGAGGTGAAGCCGCTGGAGACGGAGCACATGGTTCCTGTCGACGTGACGGAGGTGCCGCGGGAGGTATGGACGATCGCGGACAACCCGCTCTTGCTGGGGTTCCGGTACCTGGAGCGGCCGATGCGGCTCCAGCTTCAGATCACCAAGCACGAGGACCAGGCGGTGATGGTGGCGGCGTGCGACTCGGCGTTCGTGACGACGCTGGTGACGGATGACGGGAGCCGGTTGACGAGGGCGCTTTACACGCTGCGGAACAATCGCAAGCAGTTTCTGAAGGTGAAGCTGCCTGAGGGAGCGGAGGTGTGGTCGGCGTTCATCCGGGACAAGGCGGTGAAGCCGGCGAAGGGGGAGAAGGAAGAGGCGGGGATGCTCCTGATCCCGCTGCCCAGGTCTGGGGACACGACGGCGCAGGCGGCGACCGTGGGAGGGGAGCAGTCGTTTCCGCTGGAGGTGGTGTACTTCGTGAAGGGCGCGGAGGTGAGCCGGGGGCTGGGGACGCTGTCGGAGACGACGCCGGTGATCGACGTTCCGGTGAGCCAGCTCGGACTGTCGGTGTACTTGCCGGTCAAGCGAAGCTACCACTATCTCTCCGGCACACTGCGCCCGGAGTCCGACTTCGCCTACACGTACCCGACCGGCGGGATTCTCGACAAGGTCCTTCCACAGGTGAGCTATCGCGCGGCGGAGCCTGCGACGACCGCGATGCCCTCCGCGCCGCCTCCCGCCGCGGCCGCGCCAAGCGCCGAGTCGGGCGTTGCGGGCGGCAACGACGACTTCGCGCAGCAGCAGATGCAGCAGGACCAGGAGTTCAAGGCGCGGGTCAAGCGCAAGGCCTACGCGGGCGCCGAGACGGCGGGAAGCCTTCCCGTGCGCATCAGCTTCCCCGAGCAAGGCGAGAACCTACGGTTCCGCAAGCTCCTGGCAATGGGCGACGCGGCCAGTGTGCGCATCTTCTTCGTCCACGGTTCGGCCCTGGGCTTCCTCGCGCTGATCGTCCGGCTGCTCGGACTGGTCTCGGGCGTGGCGGTCATTCGCATCCTCGCCCGCCGTTTCGCGACCGGAGCCTTCCGCTTCGGCCGCGCCGGGGCGTCGGTCGTCGCGACGATCGCGATCGTGACAGTGCTCGCTCTCCTGCTCGACATGGATCCCGCGGCGGCGATCCGTGCCGCGATGCTCTCGGGATTCCTGTACGGCGTCGTCGCCATCGGAAAGGCGATCCGCATGGCCTTCGCCGCGCGCCGGGCGCGCAACGCGCCGCAGCCGCCGTCCGCGCCGCCGCCACCCCCCGTGGCGCCTCCGGTCGAGCCGCCCCCGGCAACGCCGCCTCCACCCGAGACCGTCGCGGAATAGATCAGGAGGAGGGCGCCTCGCCCCTCAGGAACGCGAGGAGCTTCGGCGGCCAGTCGACGAGCCGTTCGCCCCGGAAGACCTCCGACGCCCGACCTTCGTCGATCGCCTGAAGCGCCGCCTCCAGCTTCCCGAGCCGGGACGCCGGAGGATCGCGTGGAGGGATGTCGAGCCCGGCGATGAGGCTGCGGGCCCGCGACGCGTGGACGCGGGCGGCCTCGATGTCGCCATCGGCAATGGCCGCGAGGCCGCGCTCGCTCGCGACGATCGATGCGCCCCGCACGTGGCTCCCGTCCCCGATGAAGCTCTCCGCCTCGTCGAGAGTCTTCGCCGGAGACCTCCCCGTGCGTCGAAGGTGCATCGCCCACCTCGCGAGGTAGTCGCGCGACACGCGCCGATCGCCGAGCTCCCGCATGATCGAGACCGTTCGCTCGAAGAGTGCGTCCGCCTCGTCGACGCGCGCCTCGTTCGAGAGGAGCCTCGCGAGCCTCCCGAGTGTGAGCGCGTGGAACCACGACTCCTCGGCTTCGGCATAGATCGCCTCGGCCTCCCGGAGCAGCCTCTCGGACGCCGCCAGATCCCCCGACCGCTCCAGGATCACCGCCTTGTCGGCGAGGACCATTGCGCGCGCCCGGCGATTGCCGACTTCCTGCGTGATGGCGAGAGCCTGGTCCGCCATCGCGAGCGCCGCATCGTCGTCTCCCATGACGCCGAAGAGGCTCGCGAGATAACCCATCGTCACTCCCTCGAGGCGGATGTTTCCGACGTCGCGGTAGATCGCGAGCGCGTGCTCGAGGTGCGCCCGCGCCTTTCCGAAACGTCCCTCCGCCCTCCACGTCAGGCCGAGGTAGCCGAGCGCCAGGCCCTCGGCCTCGCGCTCCCCCGAGGCGCGGAAGAGCGCGATCGCCGCCTCGAACGCCGCAATGGCGTCCGCAACGCTCCCCGAGTTCGCGAGCACCACGCCGAGGCTCCGGAGCGCCGCGGCCTCGGCGCTCCTGTTGCCGATCTCGCGCGCGATGGAGAGCGCTTCGCGGCACACCGCCTCGCCTTCGATGACGTCTTCCAGGGTCTCGCCGAGGCTTCGAAGCGCACGGACCTCGCGCCAGCGATCGCCGATCTGCCGCGCGAGCTCGACGGCGCGCCGGTGGAGCGTGACCGCGATCTTCCGGCGACCCAGGGGGCCGAAGATCTCGCCCAGCTCGTCATGCGCGTCGATCAGCTCGCCGACGGCGCCGCCAGCACGAAGTACTCCGGTAGAGACGTTCGGCGTGCTCGAGGGCGTGCCGTCGCGGGCATGCCGCGCGGCGCTGGGAAGTACCCGCAGGCCCGTCCCGGATCGCCGCCCTCCTGCCAGTGGCGCGCCAGCGCCTCCCATTGATCGGACCCCGCGGCCTCGAGCGCCGCCGCGGCGGCGCGATGGCGCGTCGCCCTCTCCTCCGTGGTCAGCGCCGCGTAGCACGCCTCGCGCACCTTGTCGTGCACGAACCCGACGCGCCCTCCCGGCGTGTCCTCGACCACATGATGGCGCACGAGCGCTGCGAGGAGGGTCGCGGTCTCCTCGTGAGAAAGCCCCGTCATTGCCGCCAGGAGGTCGGGCGTCATCTCCCGGCCAAGCACGGCCGCCGCGCGCGCCAGCGATGACGCGCGCGCGTCGATGCGGCCGAGCCGGCGGGTCACGAGGTCCTGGAGCGAGGAGGGAAGCGCGAGCGCCTGGTAGTCCCGTCCCTCGATGAGGCGCCACCGTCCCGCGCGATCCCGCGCCAGCACGCCTTCGCCGACGGCAGTGCGCAGGTATTCGGCCACGAAGAAGGGGTTTCCCTGGCTGTGCCGGTAGAGGAACGAGACCAGCGCCTCCGGGGCGGGGCGCGACGCCATCATGTCCGCGGCGATGTCCGCCACGGCCCGCTCCGGAAGCTCCGCGAGCGCGAGACGCTGGACGCGCGGCGTCGCAAGCAGCCGTTCCAGCGACGGAGTGCGCTCCTCGCTCCGGTATGCGCCCAGGACGAGGACCGGCATGCGCTTTGCGAAGTCGGACCGGCACAGGAACCAGAGGAAGTCGAGGGTCAGTTCGTCTGCCCAGTGGAGGTCGTCGAGCATCAGGACGAGCGGCCGGCCGTCGGCCACGTCCCGCACGGTCTGGGCGAGCGCCGTGAAGAGGCGCAGGCGCGCCTCGTCGGGCGGGATGCTCGCGGGATCGGGGTCTTCGGAGGCTCCGGGAAGGTCGAGCAGCTCCGCGTACGGTGCGAGGACCTTCGCACGCCGTCCGAGCACGCGGCGTACCTCCTCGCGTCCACGCTCCCGGCACCGATCGACGATCGCGAGGAAGAACGGCCGGAGAGCGGAGAAGGGCGTTGCGGCGCCCGGGAGCGCGCCGCCGCGGATGACGGGGACGTGCTGCGCGTGCGCGCTCGTCGCGAGCGCCATGAGGAGCCGTGTCTTGCCCGCGCCGCTTTCCGCGCCCACGAGGACGAGCTGGAGCCCGCCTTCCTTCGCACGGGCGAGCGCACGCTCGAGATCGGCGAGCGCGCCGTCGCGTCCCGAGAACCCGGGGCGATAGAGGTAGCTTCGCGGCGGCGGTGCCCCGGCCGGAAGCGCGGCGGCGCCGAGCGACGCGAGGACCTCCGCGACGACGTCCGCGTGGCCGATGCGGTCCCTCGGGGATTTCGCGAGGAGCGCGACGATCAGCTCGTCGAGCTCCGAAGGGATACCGTCGACCATCTGGCGCGGCGGCGTCGGGCGTGTGTGGAGATGCTTGCTCGCGATCTCCCTCGTTGTCTGGCCGACGAAGGGCGTCCGGCCGCAGACCAGCTCGTAGAGGATGCAACCCAGCGCGTAGAGGTCCGTCCGAGCGTCGAGAGGATGCCCCTGGATCTGCTCCGGCGCCATGTAAGCGAGCGTGCCGAAGCCGTGCGAGAGCTCGTGGAGCGACTCGCGCGCGATCTCGCCCGCGAAGCGCGTGGCGACGCCGAAGTCCATGACGACGGGCACGCCGTCCGGGCGCACGACCACGTTGTCGGGCTTGAGATCGCCGTGGACCAGCCCTTCGCCGTGGAGGTAAGCGAGGGTCGCGCAGAGGCACCGCATGAGCCCGAGGCCTTCGCCGAGCGCCGCCGCGGCCTGCGCCTCGCGGATGTGGGCCGCGGATGCGGGCGCGCCGTCGACCCGCGCCGTCGTGCGTGCGAGCCTCTCCGTCGATCCGATGTTGCCCGCGGCACGATGTGCCGCAGGTCCGTCATCGCCAGCACCGGTCGCGGCCGAGGTACGTCGCGCGGCCCGCGCCCACGAGCCATGCTCGCGGAGCGTCGTGCCCGGGACCAGCTCCATCACGTACCACGGGGCTCCGCCCTCGACGCCTTCGCCGAGGATGCGGACGATGCCGGGATGGGTGAGCCCCATCAGCGCGCGGATCTCGCGGCGGATCCCAGCAACCAGCCATTCCGCGGGCGCGCGCACGGTCTTGAGGGCGACGCGATCGCCGCTCGCGTCGTGCGCGGCGTCGTAGACGACGCCCATCCCTCCGCCGCCGAGGCGCCGGAGGATCCGGTACGGGCCGATGCGAGCGGGTGTCGCTTCCGTCATGGACAGCTCGCCGTTCGTTCATTCTGCACCAGGAGCGAGCCTCCAGGCTCGGGGTGTAACATCGGAGGGCGGCCTCCGCGCCGCAAGGAGCGACAACATGAGGAGCTTCGACGTCCCGACGCGCATGAGGTTCGCGATCGCCCTTCCCCTGGCGGCCATTGCGCTGGCCGCGGGTCCCGTCGCGCACCACTGGTCGCAGGTGGCCTCCATGAAGCAGGGACGCTCCTTCCACACCTTGACGGCGCTACCCGACGGCCGGGTCCTCGCGGTCGGCGGTCATCCGGTCCAGGGCACGCACATGACCGCCGAGGTCTTCGATCCCCTGAGCGGTCGCTGGACCTACACGACGCCCGCGATCCGGCAGCACACGCAGCACAGAGCGGTGCTCCTCGACGATGGGCGCGTGGCGGTGATCGGCGGGGAGGTCGCGCCTCGGTCGATCGAGCTCTACGATGCGGCCGTCAACCGCTGGACGGAGGCAGGCGTGCTGCTCGACAAGCGCTTCGATCACACGGCGACCAAGCTCCAGGACGGCCGGGTCCTCGTCGTCGGCGGCTGGGACACGGCGGCGTCGAAGCCGCTCGCTTCGGCCGAGATCTTCGATCCCAGAGCGATCGCGACCGTGCGGACCGGAAGCCTCGCGATCGCTCGCGACTGGCACGAGGCGGTGCTGCTCCCGGGCGGCGAGGTGCTGGTCGCTGGCGGAGAGTCGACGGCGGCGGTCCTTTCGTCCGCCGAGATCTACGACGTGGCTCACGAGACATGGCGGGCCACCGCGAGCATGGGCGATGCGCGCACCAAGTTCGGCATGACGGTCGTCGGCGGCGCGGCGCGCCCCGTCGTGCTCGCGGCAGGCGGGCGCGGTGTGGGCGGGCGCTTTGCGGTTGCGACGGCGGAGACCTGGGACCCAGCGGCGTGCGCCTGGAGCCGGGTCGCCGACATGAACGTGGCCCGCACCGAGTTCCCGATGGTCGCGCTCGGCGACGGCACGGTGCTCGTCGCCGGCGGGGAGGACAACGAGGTCTTCTTCGATGGCGTCGAGCGCTTCGATGCGGCGCGGGGAGCGTGGACGGTGCTTCCCGCTTCCATCCCCGAGCGAGGCGCCGAGCTCGCGATGGTCCTCATGGCGGACGGCCGCGTCCTGGTCAGCGGCGGGACCCACAACGACCACTACAATGGAAGCTCGAACGTCGCCGCCGTGCTCCGCCCGTAGGCGATCGGCAGAATCCACTTGACACTGCACAATACTGTGTCTTACAATGCGCGCGTCGTGGTGATGGGAATGGAACGAACCGAGCAAACATGCCTGTTTCCGATACAGGGGCCCGCCAGCTCGAAGCGGCTCGGCCCCGAGGCGCGTTCCGTGAGGTAAGGTCCGACCAGCCACCTGGTCTTGCGACGAAAGCCTTCCGGGACGAAACAAGCCCGGAAGGCTTTCGTGCTTTCCGGGACCTGGGTGTCGGGCGGGGGCTTACCCCCCCGCCGGCTTCGGAGGTGCATCATCAAGGGTCAACTAGACAATCGATAGAGGATTGAAGCTCGACGCCATCGGACCGCTGGCGCCTGGCCCCCACTGTCAGTGGTCGGCGTCCAGGCGTTCCAGGTACGGTATCGACACCGAGGGTCGGGACGCGCACAGCAGCTCACCGGTAGAGCATCAGGCCGATAACCTGAGGGTAGCGGGTTCGATTCCCGTCTGTACGACCAGAGGCGACTGACCGTCGCCACTTGCAGTGCGGTCCGAAGGGGTGTCCGGGCAAGGCGGCCAGCGCCGCACGGGCGACGTGTGCCCGGGCGGGGCAGCAGGGAAGGCGCTTTGTGGCCCGGCGGGAGCGCGAGCCGGAGACGCTGAGGCGCGCCGGGCACGACGAGGAGGGACGTCGACGGAGCGCGCGGCGTCCGCAGCTCGCGTCGAGGCCGGGCCCCGCGCTGGAAGTGTGGTCGTGTGTCCGGCCACCCCCAAGACCGATGGCGTCAATGTGCGTGCGGGGCTTGTCCCCGCCGGTGTCCGTCCGTAGGGCGCGGGCCCGTCCCCCGCCGGTTTCCGTTCCGTAGGGCGGGGGCCCGTCCCCCGCCGGTTTCCGTTCCGTAGGGCGGGGACTCGTCCCCGCCGGTTTCCGTTCCGTAGGGCGGGGCTCGTCGCCCGCCGGTTTCGTTCCGTAGGGCGGGGGCTCGTCCCCCGCCGGTTTCCGACCGAAAGGCAGGTGACTGTTCAATGTACAGGCGTTTCAGGGTCCGTGCGCTCGAGCGGGGCTTCCTCTTCGACAGAGGCGACTTCCGCAGGGTGCTCGGTCCCGGTATTTACTGGCTGTTCGATCCGTTCCGCAGGCTTCGCATGGACGTCGCCTCGGTGCGCGATGCCCTCGTGCGTCACGCGGACCTCGAGGTCCTGGTGAAGGCCGGGGCATTCGACACCGATGGTACGGTCCTCGACCTGAAGGACCACGAGCGTGCCCTCGTCTGGGTGGACGGGCGGTATCGCGGCATCCTGGGGCCGGGGCTCCACGCAGCGTGGACCGCATTCCACGACGTGAAGGCCGAGATCGTCGACGTGCGCGCCGTGCGCTTCGAGCACGAGGCGCTGGCGAGGATCCTCGCGGCGGTGGGCCACGACACCTTCCTGCACGCGGTCGTCGTGGAGCCGGGCCAGACGAAGCTCGTCCTCGTCGACGGCGAGCACCGCTTCACGCTCGGTCCGGGCGCCCACGCCTTCTGGAAGGGCGCGGGCGAGCTGAAGGTCGTCAAGGTGGAGCTGCGCGAGCAGGTGCTCGACGTGGCGGGACAGGAGATCATGACCGCCGACAAGGTCACCCTGCGGCTCAACGCGGTGGTGACCTACAAGGTCGTCGATCCCCTGAAGTCCGTCGTCGTGGTGGAAGACGCGCGGCAGGCGCTCTACCGCGAAGCGCAGCTTGCGCTCCGGGCGACGATCGGCACGCGCGACCTCGACGTCCTCCTCGGCGAGAAGGACCCGGTGGCGCGCGAGCTCGAGACGGCGGTCCGGACCGAGGCGACGGCGTTTGGCCTCCACGTTCTGCACTTCGGCATCAGGGACGTGATCCTCCCCGGCGAGATGAAGGAGCTCATGAACAAGGTGACCGAGGCGAGGAAGGCGGCGGAGGCGACCCTCATCACGCGGCGGGAGGAGACGGCGGCGATGAGGTCGCAGGCCAACACGGCGAAGCTCCTCGAAGGAAACGCGGCGCTCATGCGGCTGCGGGAGCTCGAGGTGCTGGAGAAGGTGGCGCAGAAGGCCAACCTCACCGTCGTGGTCGGCGAGCAGGGTCTGGCCGATCGCGTCGTGAAGCTGCTCTGAGGGGAAGGCGGGTCACCGCCTGTGGTCGGGGAACATGGAGGTGGAAACGCGGGGCCCGGGGGGCGCTCTTTCAGGCGCCTCCCGGGCCGTGTGCGGCGCAGGCATGCGCCGCGGGAGCGTAAGATCCGTGCTCCGATGAGGGAGGGGGCGACCATGGCAGGAACGATGCGCAACACGGTTCTCGCGGGACTCCATGCGGTGTGGAGCCTCGCCGCGGTCGCGGGCGAGGTCTCGTGGAAGCCTCCCGCGGCGTACGAAGAGCTGCTGAAGCCGCGCCTGACGCCGCTCGCGGCGGCGATCGAGGCGGGCAAGGGAATCGTGCCGGGAGACGCGGGTGGCGTCATCGTGCTCGACGAGCGCTTCTTCCGCGTGGACGACGGCGCGAACCAGCTCGTCGCGATCCATCTCGCGAAGCGCGCGACGACCCAGGCCGGGGCGGAATCGCTCGCGCGGATGGTCTACTCCTACGAGAGGGACGACGTGCAGATCCACGTCGCCATGGCGCGCACCATCGCGCCGGACGGCACCGAGCGCTCCGCCGATCCATCGGCGACCTTCGTTCAGTCGCCGCAGTACGAGGCGAGCGAGTCTCTCTACACCGATACGCAGGAGCTCGTGATCGTCTTCCCGCGGTCGGAAGTCGGATCCGTGACCGAGGTGGTGCTCGTTCTCGAGGAGAAGCCGAGGGTTGCCGGCCGCCTCTCGATCGCGAGCTACCTCGGATGGGGCTGGCCCGTGGCGACCATCCGCCGCCAGATCGACGCGCCCGATGCCCTCGTTCCGTCCCTGAAGATCCATGCGATCGGCTCGCACCTCAAGGAGACGCGCGCGGTACGCGACGGGCGCACGGTCATCGACTGGATGGGCTCCGATCCCGACGGGATCACCTACGAGGCCCGCATGCCGTCGATGCTCCAGACCGGGCCGGTGCTCCGGATCACGAGCATCGCGAGCTGGGACGAGATCGCGCTCTGGTACGACGCGCTGCTCGCCGATCGCGGGAGCCTCGACCCGGCGCTCGCCGCGGACGTCGATGGCTGGACCGCGGGCCTGAAGGAGCCCCGCGAGATCGTGGCGGCGCTCGAGTCGAAGGTGGCCAACGACGTGCGTTACACGGGCCTCGAGTTCGGCGTGGCGGGCTACCAGCCGGCCGCACCGGACGAGGTGTGGAGGAACCGCTACGGGGACTGCAAGGACAAGGCGAATCTCCTGCGCGCGATGCTCGCGCACAAGGGCATCTCGTCGTTCGTCACGCTCGTCCAGAGCTACCACGCGGGATCGTTCGATCGCGACATCCCGGACTACCGCTCCTTCGATCACGCGATCCTGGCGGTCGATCTGGGCGGAAACGGCGGCTCCACGCCCGCCTCCTACTTCTGGTGCGATCCGACCGCGTCGTTCCTCCCCGCGGGAGAGCTGCCCCCCTCGGACACGGGGCGCGACCTCATGATCGTGAAGGGCAAGAGCCACGAGATCGCGCGCGTGCCGCAGGGCAGCATGGGATCGTTCTGGGTCGATCTCGACCTCAAGCTCGATCCCGACGGCGACCTGAGCGGCTGGCTCTCGCTCTCGGGCGACCACGCCTACGGAGCCTGGATCGTCGATACCTACCGCAAGCTGGATCGCCCGTCCCTGCTCGACCTCGGTCGCGAGGTCGTGAACGGCTTCTTCGAGAACGCGGACGTCATCGACGTCGATGCCGCGTCCGTCGCCGCCGACCCTCCGGCCCCGAAGGTGCGGATGTTCTTCAGGCTCGCCGCGGCGCACCAGGACGGAGAGGAGCGCCAGCTCCGGTTCCCTCACGGGGGGATGGTGTTCCCCGACCTCGGGGACACGCGCGCGCGCCGGACGACCTACCACCAGGACCTCGAGAGCACCCACCTGCGCGTCAGCTACGCGCTCCCCGCGGGCTTTAGGCCGGGCGCGCTGCCGGCTCCCTACAAGGCGTCCGGCCCCGTCGAGGCGATCGCGTCCTGGAAGAGCCAGGGATCGAGCCTCGTCGCCGATCTCGACTACCGCACGCTCGAGACCGACATCGATCCCAGGCGCTACGCGGTCTTCGCGCAGACCGTGGCGTCGCTCTCCGCCTGGATGGATGCGCCGCTCGCGGTGCGGCCGCAGGCGTCCGCGGGAGACGACGTCCGTCATGACGCGCAGGCCGTCGAGATGACGCAGATGCCGACCGGCAAGGGCCAGCTCCGGCTCATCGACAGCATGTTCCCGGACGGATCGGACACGGCCAGGGAGCGCCAGGCGCTGCGCCAGGCGCGCCAGTGGTTCCCGCGCGACGACGCGACGGTCTTCGAGGTGGGCGTCCGTCTCGCCTCGCTCGACGACGACGAAGGACATCCCGCGGAAGCGGTCCAGCAGATCGACACGCTGCTCGCGCAGTATTCCGGGAAGGTCGACAAGGAGCTGCGCTCCTGGGCCGAGTACCTCCGGGCGCTCTGCCTCGGAGGAAGCGCAAGACGGACGCCGTCCTGGTCTTGACGCGGCTCGGCGGAGATGTCGAGCTCTCCGCGTACAGGCGGAGGATGGAGCTACGCCGAGGGCGGCGCGCCTGCTCCTCTCGACCGACGTCGAGAAGGCGTCAGGTCTCGCCGACGAGGGGGCTCGCCATCGACAGCCGGGCGCTCCCGACCATCCTGAGCTACAAGATCGAGGTCCTGCGAAAGCGTGACGCGCTCGCCGGGCTCGGGGCGCTCATCGACGACGTTCTCGCGCGGTTCCCCTCCCAGGCCGAGGCCGTCGGCGCGGGCTCGCGGAGCTCGCCATTCCTCCGATAACGGCCGGCCCGATGTTGCGGCCCTGCTGGTGAAGGAGGTCGAGGGCACGGCCGGCCCCCGCAGGGTCTCCGGAGTCGATCGCCACGACGCATCAGGCCCCTCGGCGCGCGCACCGGCGGGTCGCCATCGAAGAAGATCCGCGAGGATCTCACCGCGTCACCGAGCGCCTACCTCCAGGGGACGACCTTCGACGAGAAGCTGGATCGGAAGACGCTCGAGGAAAAGATCTCCACGCTCGGAGAGGGCGAGGACGTCCCTGCCTACGTGCGTCACGAGATCGAGCTCCTGACGCGCTTCGAGCCGGACCCGAACGCATTCGAGGACACGCTGTGGAGGCTCCTGGCGACGCTCGTCTCGCACGCCCCCTCCTCGGATCTGATCGAGCGCGCGGTGGGCTGGTGCGCGATGTTGCCGCACGGCACGCAGGCCTACGGCGAGGCGCGGCTGCACTATGGGAACTGGCTGCGCGGCCGGGGCGAGCCGGGGAAGGCGCTCGAGGTCGCGACGGAACTCGCGGGCGACGCCACGGCGTCGAGCAGATGCGTGTCGCGGTGGTGCACCGGGGTTTCGCGCTCGAAGCTCTCGGCCGCGCCGACAAGGCCCTGGCCGCGTACGGAAGCGGCGAGGGGATGCGAGGCGCTCATCGCAGGCGACGACTCCACCGCGCCTTCTATCTCCAGATCGAAGCCGGGCGATACGACGCGGCCCTCGCGCTCGCGAAGGTGATCCGCGATGCCGACGAGGACGCGAAGAAGAAGATGTCGAGCTCGACCTCGTGCCGATGGTCGTGCGGTCGCTCGACGAGCCAGGAACGCTGCGGGGATGGTGGAGCAGCGCGTGGTGGAAGTCGTGGCTCGCGGTCGAGGAAGGCCTCGACCTTCCGGCGGCGCCGCCGCTGCCCGCAGATCGTGCTCGCGGGCTCGGGCGCGGCTGCGCGACGGGCAACGGCGAATCATCCGAAGGAGTTCTTCGAGGATTACCGGCTCCTGGCGCGCATCGCGCGCTTCCATCCCGAGGAGGCGGTCGATCTCTCGTTCTTCACCGATGCGGCATCCCGGCTGCGGCCGGATCTCGTCAAGCAGCTTCGCGGCCTTGCCATCGAAGCGCAGCTCGCGGTCGTGTCCAGGGATCCGTCGATCGTGAAGAAGTCCCTGATCAACGTGATGGCCCAGTACGTCGACATGGGATCGCCCGAGAAGGTGCCGGACATCGCGGCCGAATACGCGAAGCGCTTTCCGGACAAAGACGACCTCTCGATCGCGGTCCACCGCGTCGCCGGGCTCGCCGCCATCGCGCTCCAGAAGGGGCGCGAGGAGCTCGTGACCGCGCTCCAGTCCGATCTCGAGCGCGGTCCCACGAGCCGCGCCCAGACCGTGAACGTCCTGGCGCAGCTCCTCGAGGCGCTCGGGCGCACCGACGACCTGAGGACGCTCCTGACCGCCGAGGTGGCCGACTCACGGACGCAGTCGAACGCACCGGTCCACAAGGACCTGAAGGCGCGCCTCCACGCGCTGGAGACGAGCCGCACAGAGGCGCAGGGCCTCGACGAGACCCTCGACGCGTGGCTCGCCGCGCATCGCCCGGGCTGGTTCGACTTCGCCCGCCCCGAGAAGATCGAGCCCAAGCACCTCGAGGAGCTCGACGAGATCGTCGATGGCAAGTCCGATCTGTTGCGGGTGGAGCGCTGCAAGGTGCTCATGCTCGTCGCCGGCGACAAGAGCCAGACGGCGGAGCGGCGCCTGGGCGCCCTTCACGCGCTCGCCACGCAGCTCGGGGAGCTCGGGCCTTTCGCCGGCGAGAGCGCGCGCCTGCGCGCGGATCTCGCGCTGCACTCATCGCTCGCGCCGGAGACGCGAAAGGCGTACGCGAGGGTGGCAATCGCGCAGGCCATCATCGCCGAGGACGAGTCGTACGTCCGCGAGCTCCTCGGCGCGAAGGACCTCCCCGAGGTGTCCGAGGAGCTCCGCAAGAGCGCGGCGCTCGCGCTCGCGGCCTTCGATCCGACCCTTGACGCGAAGCGGGTCGGCGAGGGCGTCGACCGGTCTCTCCAGGGTTCGATGGACTGGCTCCGCCTCCACGCTTTCATGCTCGGCTACCGGCGCCTCGTCGCGCTGGGCGCCTTCGACGATGCCGAGCGAGCGCTCGACAAGCTCCCCTCGGCGAACCTGGAGGACGGGCCTCGCGGATCGATCAAGGGCCTGTCGCTCGAGGCGCACCAGGACCTCGTCAAGGCGAAGCGACTTCACCCGAGCATGGAAGCGATGCGGCGCGTGATCCTCGACCGGCAGGGGAAGCTCGTCGACAAGCTTCCGAAGGCCGCGCGGATCCCCGACGGGAACGACGGCTGGGACCTCCTGTCGCGCGGGTCGGCCGTGCGTCTCCGGCTCGAGATGGTGCGCGATCACCGGGTCGAGCCCGGCGACTGGGACTTCTGGGCGGAGCTCTGTCGCGAGATCCGCGACGAGAGCGGAGACGTCGCGCTCGCCCTCGACGCGCTCGCGGCCGGCCTCGCGGCCTCGACCGACGACGGCGACCAGGCGGAGATGCTGAAGCCGTGGCTGTCGTGGGTCGATTACGACGAGCCCGACGAGATGGCGAGATTCGCGAAGGTCATCGCTCCCTACCGCGGCGTCGATCATCCCGAGTGCGCGCGCGTGGCGCACCTCATCGATCTCACCGAGGCGATCCACCTGGACGACTCCCCGGACATCGACGCCACCGCCGCGGCGGCGGCGAAGGTGTTCGATCGCAACTTCGCGTCGAGGCTACGGATCGCCTACTTCCTTCGCAACGGCGACAAGGCCCGGCTGAGGAAGGAGATCGAATCGCTCGACTCCGACGCCCTGCTCGAGGCGTGGGGGATCCCTCTTCGGATCCGCGCGCTCGACGCCCTTGGCATGGATCGCGAGGCGTCGACGCTTCGCAAGGAGGCGGAGGAGCAGTTCTACCGAGCGATCCTGGCGTCGTGGGCAGGGGGATCGGTCTCGAGCGCGCGCCGGGCGATGCGGCTCCTGACCGTGCTTCCCGAAAAGAAGCTCCCCGAGGGGTGGCTCGCCGCGTGCCTGTCGCACATCGACAACGAGCGCAACAAGACCGAGACCGCCCTGCACGGCGCGTGGGTCGTCAAGGACTGGCCCAAGGTCGTCGAGCTTGCGACCAAGATGCTGGAGGTCGCGCCCCGCGAGCACGGGTGGACGTTCTATCTCGGCAAGGCGCTGTGGGAGCTCGGCCGCAAGGAGGAAGCGGTCCCGCACCTCGAGCGTTTCGTCAAGCGCGCGAAGGACGACGAGTTCTACCCCGAAGCCGTCGCCATGCTCGCCTCCGCGCACCCGTGACGCGGGGCGGCTCGTCCCGGCCGCTTCGTGCTGGCATCGGAGGTTGGGCCCCATGCCGCCGCCTCGGCGTCGGACGATCGCCCATCCCCGCCGGTTCGGCCTCCCGCGACACGCCGATTGTGCCGTCGCCCTCGTAGGGCGAGCTTGCCCCTGCCGGTCCGGCCCCCTACGAAACGCCGATTGTGCCGTCGGCCTCGTAGGGCGGGGGCTTGTCCCCCGCCGGTTCGGCCCCCTACAACACGCCGATCATGCCGCTGGCCTCGTAGGCGAGCTTGCCCCTGCCGGGTTCGGCCCTACGACACGCCGATTGTGCCGTCGGCCTCGTAGGGCGAGCTTGCCCCCGCCGGTTCGGCCCCTACGACACGCCGATTGTGCCGTCGGCCTCGTAGGGCGGGGGCTTGTCCCCCGCCGGTTCGGCCATCAGCTCAATGCGACGATCCGTCCCGCTTCATGAGCTTCTCCACCGCATCCGCGGCCCCATCGAGCGGAATCGCGAATCGTAGCCGCGTTGCGGGCTTTGCCTTTCCGGCAAGCTCGATCGTGAACGCGTCCGCGCCGGCGCTCAGGAGATCGGTCATCTCGACCAGCTCCGCGTGGTTCTTGAACGCATTGCTCAGGCCGAAGACGAACGCCAGCGGATCGTCCGGCCCGCGGTCGCCCGTGAGCGACGTCGGATCCTCGAGCGGGCTGTACCAGCCGCTGCAGGTCCAGTGGCGCGTCCAGGCCTTGCCCTTCGTGGACACCGTGACGGTCACGAGCTTCGCATCGCCCGACGGTGCGTCGGGGCCTTCGTACTCGTCGAGATCGAAGCCCTTCGCGTCCGCGGAGTCGGCGATCCAGATCTCGGCGATGACGGGCGGCGTGGTCGCGCCGTCCTTGGTCACCGGCGCGCGCTCGGCGCTGGCCCGGTGGGTCAGCACGAGCGTGGCGCGGCAGGGACCGCCAGGACCCGAGCCCGTCATCTCGACGAACGCCACGCGCCGGTCGCCCTCCTTTGCGGCGAATACCCAACCGCCCGGGTCGGCGGCCATCGCGAGGCACGGAGCGATCACGGGAAGACCCATTGCGAAGACGATCAGGCGCTTCATGCTCGACATGGGGCGATCGTATGCCGGGTTCCGAGTTCCCGACCTCCTCTATGTACAGCGTGGGTTGTCCCGGGTGTCGATGGGGAGACCATCGATCTACTGCTTGCCGAAGACATCGAGCCGGGCATTTGCGAACACCCCCTCGGGCTGGCCCAGGATGCGCCATGGATACCGCGTCAGATCGTCGCCGACGGCCTCGAGCGCGGCCTCGGCGTCGTGCTGGTCCTGTGACATCCAGAAGCAGAACGCGAAGAGGTTGCGATCGACGACCTCCTGCCAGCGCATTCGCCGCTGCCCGCGAGCGAACGCGCGATCGCGTGCTCGGCGGACCTCCTGTTTCACCGCCGGCAGGCCGAAGTACGTGTTCATGCTCTCGCGCTCGTTGTCGAACGTGAAGGAGATCCAGCGCTCGAGATGGGCTTCCGCGACGAGAAACGCGAGCCGCCCGTCACGGTTGCGCTCGCTTGCCTGGCGCGCGAATCCGAACATCGCTTCGTGGGAGCCGTCCCACTTCTTGCAGATGGCGCCGAGGTAGGCCGCGTGAGCGCTCCGGTGCTCTCC
Source organism: Acidobacteriota bacterium (assembly GCA_046331505.1). GTDB lineage: Bacteria > Acidobacteriota > Vicinamibacteria > JAXLQT01 > JAXLQT01 > JAXLQT01. The sequence continues at coordinate 19,953 of JAXLQT010000015.1, read as the reverse complement.
GCCTCGGGCCACGGCTTCCTCGAAGATGCGTCTCTTCTCGTCGAGATCGAGCTCGAGTCCCATCGCGACGATGATCAGGTGCGACCATGGCGTCGGGTCGGCGCGATCCAGCTCGACGGCCCGCACGAGGTCCGACCACGCCGCATCGAGGCGCTCGTGGAAGACAGCGAACCTCTCCCTGCCGACGGTTTCACCAGGGCCGCCACCACGCGCCTCCCATGCCCAGTCGATTGCATGGGTGCCGCGCACGAGCCAGGGGATGGGCGAATCACCCGCGGCGTCGACCCACGCCACTCGGGTCGCCCTGCCCAGCTCGAGGCCACGCCCACGTAAGAGTCCCGAGCGTCCCAGTCGCGGCATGACGCCAGGAAGAGCTGGGCGTCCTTCCACTGGCCACGCGAGAGCGCGTCGCGCAGCGACCGCGCATGGACATCGCCGAGCGTGATGTCGACCGACAACTCTTTCGGCGCTCGCCTCCCGAATCCGAGGAGCTTCTTCAGTCCCATGGCGACCCGATCGCTACGGTGCAACGCCTCTCGGGGCGCTTCAGCCCTCGCGCGCGAGGATCCTGTCGAGCACTGGCTCGAGGTAGGCCGGGAGCTCGCCGCGATCGCGCGCGGCGACGATGACGTCGAGCGCCTGGTGGTAGAGGACCCGGTACTTGGCGATGAGCGGGACCATGCGCGGGTCGTCGCGGATGGGCGCGAAGACCGGGCTCTGGGTGGCGTTCTCGTACCACCAGGCGATGCTGCCCCTCTCGCTGTTCGGGGAGTAGAACTGCCCGTCCGCGTCGACCGTCACGTCGATCGTTTCCTGGTAGAAGCCGCGAAGAGCGAGGTCGTCGTTCGTGGGGAACTGACCACGGAGTCGCATCCTGTCCAGCATCTCGCGGGCAACAACGTCGTTTCCCTCGTCGAGCGCAAGGTAGGTGTCGAGATTGCGTAGTCCCACGTAGTCCTCCGGCAGGCGACCATCGTCGACGTAGCAATGGAGCTTCTCGACGATCCGTCGCCCCTCGGTGGTCCGTCGATCGCGGAGAAGGTAGAGCGCCTGCCTCTCGAGGACGTAGCCTGACTCCGGCTCGAGCGCCGCCGCGCGGCTCAGCGCGGCCTGCGCCTCGTCGAAGCGACCGAGGTTGTAGAGCGCCCCCTCCATGTTCAGCCACTCGTACACGGAGAGCGGATCTTCCCGGGCTGCCTCCTCGTAGGCCGCGACGGCGAGCTCGGGGGAGACCTGCCCCAGCACGAGGCCGAGGATGTGTGCCTGCGGCTGGAAAGAGCAGCCCGGTGCTCCACGTGCCGCACGTAGAGCGCGCTCGAACGATTGCGCCCACGGCGCATCCGTCAGGTGCAAGTGCGCCTTCATGTCCCAGGCGCCCGAGCAGTCCGGGTCGAGCTTCAGTGCGATGTCTGCCCAGGACTCGCTCGCCCGGTAGGCGGACGCCTGCACCGCAATGCCGCACTGCGCCGTGAGCACCTCGAGGAACGCCATGCCAGCCGCGGCCGGTGCCGACCGCGGATCGAGCCGCATCGCCAGCGCATAGGCCTCGCGGGCGTCGTGCAGGTCGCCCTCCTCGCACTTCCAGGCGTACTGGTTGGCCAGGTATCGCGCGCGCCGCAACGCGAGCTCCGCCTCGGCGCGCTCTGGCGACAGATCGCCCGTCGCGGCGGGCGTGGATCCCGGAAGGAGCGCCTTGCGCACGCCGTCGGCGATCTTCTGGACGAGGTCGAGGAATGTACCCCTTGTCCCCTGGTAGCGGTGGCTCCAGCGCAAGGCCCCGCTATGGATGTCGATGGCCTGGACGTCGACGACGAGATCCTGGCCCTGCGCGGTGATGGCGCACTTCACGCACTGCGCCACCGCGTACGACTTCCGTATCTGCTCCATGTCGCCATGATCCGGGTCCCACTGGAAGCTCGTCGGCGGCGACTGCACGCGCATGCCCTTCACCTGCGCGAGCGCCGTCGTGAGCGTCGCGGGCACCGCGTCGCCCAGGAACCGGGCGTCGTCTCCGCCGAAGACCTGGCATGGCAGCGCGACCAGGCTTGCCTCGGTGGCGGGAACGATCTCGACGCGCACGCGCCGCCGCGCGAGCGAGAGCGCCAGCACGATGCCGGAAGCGAGCAGCAACAGGGCGGTCACCTTCGCGATCCGCGGAAGCGAGCTCGGCGCGACCCTGGCCCGCAGCGCCTCCGCGATCGCTGCGCCGTCCCGCGGCCTTGCTTCCCGGTCGCTCGACAGCATGCGTGCCACGAGGGTCGCGAGCCATGCGGGGACGTCGGGGCGCGACACTCTCGGCGCGTCGGCGGCGAGGATCCGCGCCAGTGTCGCTGGCGTGCTCCCCGCGTCGAAGGGCGCTCGACCGTCGAGCATCTCGAAGGCGACCACGCCGAGCGACCACACGTCCGACCGCGCATCGAGCGGGTCGCCGCGCGCCTGCTCCGGCGACATGTAGGCGACCGTTCCCATGACCGCGCCGGTCGTGGAGAGACTGTCCGCCTCGGTGCTCTGCACCTTCGCGAGCCCGAAGTCGAGGATCTTCGCGACGCCTCCATGCGTCAGCATCACGTTGCCGGGCTTCAGGTCGCGATGCACGATCCCCTTCTCGTGCGCGGCGGCCAGGCCCGCCGCGATCTCCCCGAGGATGGACTCTGCCTCCGCGATGGGCATCGGTCCCCGCTTCAGGCGCGCGGTGAGGGTCTCTCCCTCGTACAGCGCCATGGCGATGTAGGGCTGGCCGTCGTGCTCGCCCACCTCGTAGACGGTGCCGATGTTCGGATGGTCGATGCTCCCCGCCGCCTGCGCCTCCCGCACGAGACGCGTGCGCGCACGCTCGTCCGCGGCGAGGTCGGCGCGCAGCACCTTGAGCGCGACACGCCGCCCCATGCGCGTGTCGACGGCTCGGTACACCGTGCCCATGCCGCCGGTGCCGAGGACGTCCTGGAGCTCGAACGGTCCGATCACTTCCGTCCCTCGCGCTCCAGGATCCTGGCGAGCGGCGCCTCGAGGTAGGACGGAAGCTCGCCGCGGTCGCGGGCCGCGACGATGACGTCGAGGCGTTCGCTGTAGAGCTCGTGGAGGTGCTCGAGGTGGGGAGCGAGACGCGGATCGTCACGGATTGGCGCGAGGATCGGGTTGAGTGCGAACATCTCCCAGTCGGCCGGCAGCCCGGGCATCGACGCATACGAGACGACGGCGCTTTCGATGGCCTCGTCGTAGCGCTTCCGGAAGACGAGCTCGTCGATGTTGCCCGTGGGTCCGAGGATGGCTCTCGCCCGAGCGACGGCGGAGTCATCGTGCTCGTCCATCGCGAGCAGCATCTCCAGGTACGGGAGCATCGTGTCCTGCCGGTGGCGTCCCTCGACCACGGCGCAACGGAGCTTCTCCATCAGGTCACGCGCCTCGGTGAGCCGGCCGTCCCGGAGTGCATAGATGGCTTCGCGCTGGAAGAGCATGGGGGAGTCTGGTGCCAGCGCCCTTGCTCGCTCGAGGGCGGCTCTTGCTTCGTCGTAGCGGCCGAGGCTATAGAGCTCGACCTCCATGTTCCCCCACTCCGCGGGTGACAGTGGATCGACTCGCGCCGCCTCGGCGTAGGTTGCGATGCCAAGCTCCGGAGATGCGTAGTCGAGGGCGCCTCCGAGTGCATGATCCACGGGCTGAAGCGCGCAGTCCGGGGCACCGCGGGCGGTCCGTAGTGCATACTGAAACCGCTGCGCCCAGGACGTATCGGAGGGGTTGATGTTCGAGATGGCCGCCCTCATGTCCCACGCGCCGGAGCAATCCGGGTCGAGCCGCAAGGCTGTCGCGATCCAGGGCTCAGCGCTGCCGATTGCCGTGGGGGTGTCGACGACGCCGCATTGCTCGGTGAGCAGGGCCACGAATGCCATCCCGGCCGCGGCGGCCGCCGACGATGGATCGAGCCGCAGGCAGAGCTGAAAAGCCTCGCGCGCGTCCCGCAGGTCGTCGGCCCGACAACCGTACGCGTACTGAAGCGCGAGGTACCGGCCGTGTCGCAGTGCGAGCTCCGCCTCGGATCTCGATCCAGAGAAGTCGGTAGCTCGCGCCGGCGGCGACCCGGGAAGCAGGACGGCTCGCACCCCGTCCGCTGCCTTCTGCACCAGCTCCAGGTACGCGCCGCGCGTCCCGTCGTACCGGTGGCCCCAGCGGAGCGTTCCGCTTCCGAGGTCGATCGTCTGGACGTCGATGCTGAGGTCCTGGCCCTGCGCCGTCACCGAGCATCGGACGCAGTGGGTGACGGCGTACGACTTGCGGATCAGCTCCATGTCTGCGCGCCCCGGATCCCACTGCACGCTCGTCGGGGGCGACTGGACACGCAGGCCCTTCACCTGGGCCAGGGCGGTCGTGAGAGTGGCGGGGACGGCGTCGGTCAGGAACCGCGCCTCCTCGCTTCCAAAGACCTGGCACGGGAGCGCGACGAGGCTCGCCTCGGACGCCGGGACAAGCTCCAGGCGCACTCGCTTCCTCGCGAGGTCCAGGCCGACGATGACGCAGGCGACGGCGCGGCCGACCGCGGCGATGCGGACGGCAGGTCGGAGGCGGACCGGACCGACCCTCGCGTCGAGCGCCGCGACGACTTCCGCTCCATCCCTCGGCCTCGCGTTCCGATCCTTGGCGATCATCCGTGCTGCGAGCGCGGCAAGCCAGGGCGACACGCCGCTGCCCCGACGCGATAGCGCCGGCGGGTCCTCGATGAGGATCCTGGACAGGATCGCAGGATCGGTCTGCCCTCCGAACGGAGGCGATCCCGAGAGCATCTCGTAGGCGATCACGCCGAGCGACCACACGTCGGTGCGGGCGTCGAGCTCTTCTCCGCGGGCCTGCTCCGGGGACATGTAGGCGACGGTGCCCATCACGGCGCCGGTCGACGTCAGGCTGTCGGCTGCCCTGCCGGCGACCTTCGCGAGCCCGAAGTCGAGGATCTTGACGGCGCCGTCGGCGGTCAGCATCACGTTGCCAGGCTTCAGGTCGCGGTGGACGACTCCCGCGCGATGCGCGGCCGCGAGCCCCGATGCGATCTGACGCAGGATGGGCTCGGTCTCGGCGACCGTCATCCGGCCGCGGCGCAGCCGGGCAGTGAGCGTCTCGCCCTCGTGGAGCGCCATCGCGATGTAGGGCTGGCCGTCGTGCTCGCCCACCTCGTAGACGGTCCCGATGTTGGGATGATCGATGCGGCTCGCCGCCTGGGCTTCGCGGGTGAGCCGGGATCGCGCGCGCTCATCGGCCGCGAGGTCGGGGAGCAGGAGCTTGAGTGCGACCGTTCTCCCGAGCCTGGTGTCGACGGCGCGCCAGACGGTCCCCATTCCACCAGAGCCGAGCGCGCCCTGGATCTCGAACGGGCCGACGTGTTCCCCTGCCACGAGCGACATCGAGGGTGCGAGTATGGCAGAGGTGAGCTCGCGGCCAAAAAAAGGGCAGGCTCCGGAGAGCCTGCCCTGCGCGCAAGACCACGGCGCCACGCGGGCGCCGGGGAAGGAGAGCTCAGAATCCGAGAATGCCGCTCGCAAGCTCGACGCCGTAGGCGCTCGCGAAGGGAGTGAAGGAGAGAAGGAGGAAAGGCTTTCCGGACGGATACTGCCAGGCCTCGACAAGGGCAGGAGCAGCCGGCCCGGGGCCGGGCGCCGCGAGGAGCTGATCGCGGCCCTCGAGCTTGACGTCGGCGACGCCCATGCGGCCGCCGTACGCGAGAGGGATACCGAGGTCCACGTAGAAGTCGGCGACCTGCTGGACGGCGCTGCCGTCGAAGTCGAACGCGAGGAACTCCGCCGAGAATGCCTGGCAGGGACCGGGGGCGGCGAGGATCTCGCCGAAGCCGTCCGCATCGACGTCGCCCACCCGCGCCTGGCCGCTGAAGCCGGTCGTCTGGAACGCGTTGAAGTTGATCTTGCCCATCGACCGGAGCACATTGCCGTCGAAGTCGAACCCGCGCACCTGAGGACCGAAGTGCGGCCCGGGGCCGGGCGTCGTCACGATCTCGGAGTACCCATCCGCATCCACGTCTCCGCTCGCGATGCCGGCACCGTAACGGACCGTGTCGTATGCGAAGTAGTTGATCTTCGCCATCGGAGTGATCGTGAGGGAGCCCGAGGTTGACCCGGTGCTCCAACCTCGTACCTGCGGCCCGAACGCCTGACCGGGGCCAGCTCCCGTGAGAATCTCGTGAGACGCCCCGCCGTCGAGCTGACCAGTCGCGACGTTGATACCGTACTTCAGGGTGCCGCTCGCGTAGAAGTTGACCTGCGCAATGGCGCTTCCGTCGTTGACGAACCCGCGGACCTGTGGTCCGTAGGTGGCGCCGGGGCCCGGGCCAGTGACGATCTCCGCGCGCCCGGCACCGTCGAGCTGGCCGCCCGCGACGTTCACGCCCATCTGGCCCCCTGCGTAGGCGAGGAAGTCGACCGTGGTGAGGTTGCCGCGCGCATCCGAGATGCGGACGCGGTTCGCGTTGCCGGGGCCGTGCCCCATGCCGGCGATGATGTCTGGATAACTCTTCTCCTGGCCGACGCGTCCACCCGAGGTCTGGGCCATGATGGTCGTGGGCAGGATCACCGCGATTGCGGTGGCGGCGACGGCGGTGGTCTTGGGGCTCTTCATCTCTGTTCTCCTTGGTCTCGCGCTTCGTTCCTCGCGCCGCTCTTCGCGATTTCAGCGGCGTCTATCAGGGATGCGCAAGCTCCAGGAGAAGTCGCTCAGCCGATGTCGACACGACGGCAAGCTGTGGCTACACAGCCGTTTGGGTCGGGCTGATGCGCGGCCGGGACGAACGGCTAGCGGGCGGTCGCGGTGCCTGGCGAGCGACCTTCTCGGACGAGGATCCGGTCGAAAGCCTCATCCAGGTAGGAGGGAAGCTCGCCATGGGCTCGGGCGTCGAGAAGGATGTCGATCATCTCGTCGTAGCGCGCCTTGGCCCTGGCGATGATGGGCACGAGGCGCGGGTCCGTGCGGAGCGGAGCCATCGCCGGGTTGAGCGTGTACATGTCGTACGCCTCGACGTATCCCGCAGCGTCCTTCATCACGGCGATCCGGACCGCGAGGTCCGGCATGCCTCGGCAAGCGAAGTCGTAGGGGTCGAAACCGGCAACAAACGTACCGGTCAGGCCGCTCGGGGCGGGACCCTCGAGCTCCTCCTCGAGGCGAGCGAGACTCCGCGTCACGACCGCGATGTCGCCCTCGTCGATGGCGATCAGGAGCTCGTAGGCTGACTCCTCGACGGACACGACGGCCGAGTCCGATGCCAGCCGATGCTCCATCTGCCGGTTGCAGACGCGCATCCGGCAACGTCTTGCCTTCTCGGCTTGCCGCGTGTCGACGAAGTATGCCGACTCGGATTCGTCGATGGCGGGCGATGACGCATCGATCGACCTGGCGGTCTCGAGAAACTTCCAGGACTCCTCGAGTCGCCCGATGCGACGGTACTCGTCGGAGACGTGCAAGTAGGAGTGCAGCCTCAACGGATCCTGACGGACGGCCTCTTCCTCCGCGGCGCTCTGCAGCTCGTAGCTGAGATGGTCGAACATCAGGTTGAGCCCGTGCGCGGGCGGCGGGCCGGAGCCGCGGCACGGCGAGCCGACCACGCCGGCGCCTCGAAGAGCGAGAGCGAAGGTCTCGCGCATTCCGGCACCGCGGAGCCTCGCGAGATACGCCTTGATCGGCCATGCCTCCGCACATCCGGGATCCATCGCGATCGCACGTTCCGTCCACGGAAACGTGGTCTCCTCGAACATCGCGTCGCGCTGGACCGACGTGAGGACCTCGATTCTCATTGCGTGAAGCCATGCAAGTCCGACGGCCGCGGCCGGCGTCGAAGGGTCGATTTCGAGCGCCTTGGCGTACGCCGCAGTCGATCGGTCGAACGCTTCGTTCCCGAAGGTGATGTTGAAGACGTTCGCGTAGTACTGGCCGAGCCGCACCTGTAGCTCCGCCTCCGAGGTCGACGGCGCGGACTCTCCGACCTTGATGGGCGCCGACACCGGGACGAGCGCCTCCCGTGCCCCGTTCGCGGCGAGCTCCACCAGCGGGAGGAAGGCGTCGCGCATCCCGTCGTAATGATGGCTCCATCTCACCTTCCCGCCTCGTAGCTCCACGAGCTGGAGGTCCAGGGACAGCTTGGGTCCCTGCGCCGTCACGGAGCACCGCAGGCAGTCTCGCGCTCTGTAGGTCCTGGCGATCAGCGTCACGTCGCCCTTTGCCGGATCCCACTGGAAGCTCGTCGGCGGGAACTGCGCCTCGAGGCCGTCGACCTGGGCGAGGACCGTGGTCATCGTCGTCGGAACGGCATCGGTGAGGAAGCGCGCATCCTCGTTGCCGAACACCTGACAGGGGAGCACCACCACGGAGGCCGTCGTCCGCGGGCTCGATTGCTGCCGTAGCGCGAAGAGCGTCGCTACGAGCAGCACGATGGCGATGGTGGCGGCGTAGACGACGGTCCTTCGCGACCCGGCATGCCTCGCCGCGAGCGCCGAGACGACCGCCGCGCCGTCGCGAGGCCGATCCTCGCGCTTCTTCGCGAGCATCCGGCTCACGAGCACCGCGAGCCACGGTGGGATCCCGCTCCTCCGGGTCGAGACGGACGGCGGCTCCTCGGTCAGGATCCGCGACAGGATCGCCGGATCCGTAGGCCCGCCGAACGGGGACTCGCCCGACAGCATCTCGTAGGCGATCACGCCGAGCGCCCAGACGTCGGTGCGGGCGTCGAGCTCTTCTCCGCGTGCCTGCTCCGGGGACATGTAGGCGACGGTGCCCATCACGGCGCCGGTCGACGTCAGGCTGTCGGCCGTCCTGCCGGCGACCTTCGCGAGACCGAAGTCGAGGATCTTGACGGTGCCGCCCGCGGTCAGCATGACGTTACCGGGCTTCAGGTCGCGGTGGACGATGCCGGCGCGGTGCGCGGCCGCGAGCCCCGATGCGATCTGCCGGAGGATCGCCTCCACCTCCGCGACTGGCATCCTCCCGCGCCGCAGGCGGGAGGCGAGCGTCTCACCCTCGTGGAGCGCCATGGCGATGTAGGGCTGGCCGTCGTGCTCGCCGACCTCGTCGACGGTGCCGATGTTGGGATGATCGATACGGCTCGCCGCCTGGGCCTCGCGCGTGAGACGCGAACGCGCGCGTTCGTCGGCCGCGAGGTCGGGGCGCAGCAGCTTGAGCGCGACCGTTCGTCCGAGCCGCGTGTCGACGGCGCGGTAGACCGTGCCCATGCCGCCGGAGCCGAGAAGCCCCAGCACGTCGAACGGGCCGATGCGTTCGGGCGGCGTGGCGCTCATCGGGTCCCGGAGAGTATGGTACGCGCCTCTCGATCGAGCGCGATGGTGGTCTTCCTGCCTCTCGTCGCCGAGAAGTTCAAGAAGGCAGGGTCGCCGATCACCGTCGTCGATGAGGACGACGTCGTGGCCGCCCGAGTAGGTGTCGTTCCGACGCGGCGCGCCCTCCGCGCGCCACGTCCGGAGGATCAGTATCCGAGCGTCCCTCCGGCCAGCTCGACCCCGTACGTCGTGGTGAACGGCGCAAACGAGACGCCCGGCGTCAGCGACGTCGAGAAGTACCGGTAGACCTGGACCGTCGCCGGCGCGGTCGGATCGGGACCGTGCCCCGCGATGAGCTGGTCCCGTGCGTCCGGCGCCAGCTCGCCGAGCCCCATGCGGCCGCCGTAGGTGCTCGCCACCGGCAGGGTGACGTCGAACCCGGGCAGGGGAGCGATCGTGCCGAGGTCGAAGTCGAAGCCGAGGAAGCGCGGGGCGTAGCCTGCCGCGCCACCGGGTCCGGGCGACGCCACGATCTCCTCCCACGTGTCGGCGTCCACGTCGCCGGCGCGGACCTGGGACCCGTAGCTGGTCGTGAACGCGTTGAAGTTGATCTTCGACATGCCCTGCAGGGTGGCGTTGTCGTAGTTGAAGCCGCGCACCTGCGCGCCGAAGATGGTGCCGGGTCCGGGTGCCGTGAGGATCTCGGCGTAACCGTCCGAATCGATGTCGCCGCTCGCGACGACGACGCCGTACTTGAGCGTGCTGTAGGCGAAGAAGCTGACCTTGCCCATGCTCGCGATCGCTGCGGCGTCGAAGTTCCAGCCGCGCACGTGCGGTCCGAAGACGTCCCCCGGCCCCGCGCCCGTGAGGATCTCGTCGTACGCGTCGCGATCCAGCTCGCCGGCTCCGACGTTGACGCCGAACTTCAGTGTGCCGTAGGCGTAGTAGTTGACCTTGCCCATGGCCGTGCCGTCGTTCCTGAATCCCCGCACCTGGGGGCCGTAGACGGGACCGGGTCCGGGCCCGGTGACGATCTCGCCTCCAGGCGCGCCGTCGAGCTCGGTGGAGGTCACGTTGACGCCCTGCTGTCCCGCGCCATAGGCCAGGAAGTCCACGTTCGCGAACGTGCCCGTGGCGTCGTGGACGCGAACCCGGTTCGCATTGGCGGGTCCGTGGCCTTCGCCTGCGACGATCTCCACAGCAGAGCTCCGGCGGTACTCGAGCGTGCGCATGGAGATCCAGTCGTCGTTGAGTCCCTCGTAGCCGCCAAAGAGGATCATTCGATCCCGCCTCCCATCGTAGGCCATCGCGCTCCGCCACCTTGTCTGCGGCAGATCGGACTCTTGCGTCCATGCCGTTCCGTTGTAGGCCCAGGTCTCGCCCAGCCGGAAGCCGGCGCCGGTGACGCCGCCCGTCACCACGCTTACGCCTCTGGCCTCGTCATAGGCCATCGAGAATCCGCCGCGCCGGGTCAATGACGTCGGAGCGGCAGGTCCCTGGGTCCATTGGCTTCCGTTCCATTCCCAGGTGTCGTCGAACGCCTGCGTGCTGCCGAACCCTCCGAAGAGAACGGTGACCTGGCGGGTCGCGTCATAGGCCATGCCATGGCTACACCGTGGCGGCGGGTTGGTCCCTGGCGTGACGTCGGCCCAGGTCGTTCCGTCGAAGGTCCACGTGTCGTTGTATGTCGCGGCGCCGCAACCGCCACAGAGCACCACCCTGCCGCGGGCCGCGTCGAACGCGAGCGCTGCGAAGGCCCGGGACGGTGGCTTCCCCGGCGGCATCGCCTGGGTCCAGGTGCCATCGTACTCCCACGTTTCGTCGAGCGTCGATCCTCCGGGAGGCCTGGACCCGCCGAACATGACGATGGTCCCCCGCGCTGCGTCGTACGCCATCGCCGTTCCGGAGCGTGGCGTCAACGCCGCCGGAGGCGCTCCCCCGGCGACCCACTGAAAGCCGTCGTACTCCCAGGTATCGTTGCGGCGGACGACCGGGTTGTTCGTGCGCCCGTGCTCGCCGCCGAACACGACGACGCGGTCGCGCGCGGAGTCGTAGGCGGCAGCGAGCGCATCCCGCTCGATGAGGGGGAGCGTCGGGCTCGTCTTGCGCCATCCCGCGGCATCGAGCTCCCACACCGATCCGCTGGTCCAGGTGCTGGATTCCTCGCCTCCGTACAGCACCATGGCCTGTCTCCCGGCGTCGTAGTCCATGCAGGGCCGGGTGCGCTCCTCGGTCGGAACGGGTGCCGGCATCCGCGTCCAGGTGCCCGCGGAGCTCATGAACCATGGATCGGCCACGGGCGCGGCGGCGCCTCCGGCCGCCCAGCCTCCGAAGATCACGAGGCCGCGGCGGACGGGGTCGTAGGCCATCGCGCCAGACCGGCGCGCGAAGGGCGCGTCGGGGAGCTGCGTCCAGGTCGCACCGTCGAACTCCCACACCTCCGCGAGCGGGCTTCCGAACACCGCGCCTCCCATCAGGACGCACTTGCCGCGATCCGGGAAGAAGGCCATGTGGGCGGAGGGCACTTTCTGCGGAAGCGGCGCGGGCACGCCGACCTGCGTCCACGACGTCCCGTCGTACTCCCAGGTCTCGTCGTACTGGGTTCCGTTCCTGTCGCCACCTCCGTAAAGGACGATTTTCTGCCGCACGGAGTCGTATGCCATGACACAGTCCCGCCGTGGCGTGAGCTGCGCGGGCGTCGCCTTCTGGGTCCAGGTCGTCCCGTCGAACTCCCACGTCTCGTTGAAGTCGACGCTGTCGTTCCATCCGCCGAACAGGACGGTCGTTCCCCGCGCGGAGTCGTAAGCCACCGACGAGACGTAGCGGCGCGAGAACGGCGGCGGAGCCTGCTCGACCCAGCGTGTGCCCGTCCATTGCCAGGTCTTGCATCGTTCCGTGTTGACGACGAGCATCTCGCCCCCGGCGCCGTGGATCCAGTAGGTCGCACCGGGACCAGGCCAGTTGTGCATCGGGAGCTCCCGCCAGGTGGGCGGTGGAGCGCCGCGGCCAGGCATCGCAATCGCGAGGGCGAGCGCCAGCGTGACGGCAACGGGTCTGACGTCGATCGGTCGTTTCATCGGAAGCCTCCTCTGCTTCGTGCGCGAACTTCGAGCGCTGCTCCTTACTGCGCAGACCGCACTGCAAGCCGCTCACGCCGCCGCGGGGCGCGGGCCAACGATGGTAGGCTCGGCGGAACGCCCATGTCCGCGGAGGCCACCGCCACCCCGAAGAGCGTGACGCAGCTCCTGGCCGCGTGGCGGGCCGGTCAGTCCGAGGCGTTCGGCGCCGTGGTGGATCGCGTCTACCCGCAGCTACGGCGGATCGCCGCCGGCCATCTCCGCCGGGACCGGGCGAACTCCCTCGAGCCCACCGCCCTCGTCCACGAGGTCTACATCGAGCTCCTCGACGCGGCCCAGATCGAGTTCAAGGACCGGTCCCACTTCCTCGCCGTGGCGAGCAAGGTGATGCGCCGCGTGCTCGTGGACCACGCGCGGCGGCGCCGGGCGCGCAAGCGCCACGGGCTGCACGTGACGCTCTCCAGCATCCATGCCGTCACCGAGCTCGACGTCGACGCGCTCGACCTCGACACGGCGCTGAAGGCGCTCGAGGCGGACTTCCCCTTCGAGGCCCAGGTCGTGGAGCTCCGGTACTTCGGCGGCCTGACCATCGAGGAGGCGGCGAAGCACCTCGACGTGGGGCACGCGACGGTTCAGCGCGCGTGGACGTTTGCGAGGGCCTGGCTCGCGCGGGAGATCGAGGCGAAGGAGGCGTGAGCCGCCGGTCCGATCCGAAGCTCCTGCGGGAGATCTTCGATCGGGCGATGACGTTGCCGCCGGCGGAGCGCGAGCCCTACGTCCGGCAAGCGTGCGGCGGCGACGCAGGCCTGTACGGCGACGTGTCGTCGCTCCTCGAGACCATGCAGCGCCGCCCCGCCTTTCTCGAAGACGCCGGTCAGGTCCGCGCGGCGCCCGCGCCGGATGCTCCCGCGAGCCAGGGTCCGCCGCCACTCCAGCCGGGGACGCGTGTCGCGGACTACGAGATCGAGCGGCAACTCGGCGAGGGCGGGATGGGGACGGTCTACCGTGCGCGCGACACGAAGCTCGATCGCCTCGTTGCCCTGAAGTTCCTGAGGTCGGGCAAGGACGACGAGGAGACGCGTGCGCGTTTCCTGCGCGAGGCGAAGGCCGCTTGCCGGCTCGATCACGGCAACGTCGGAACCGTTTACGGCGTCGGCGAGCACGAGGGCCACCCTTACATCGCCATGGCCTACTACGACGGGGAGACGCTGCACGAGCGGATCAAGCGCGGACCGATGGCGCTTCCCGCCATCGCGGACGTGGTCCGGCAGATCGTCGCAGGCCTCGGCGCCGCCCACGACGCGGGCGTCGTCCACCGGGACCTCAAGCCTCCCAACGTTATGATCACGCCGTCGGGACAGGTGAAGCTGCTCGACTTCGGGCTTGCGAAGGTCGCGTCCCGCACGGGCAGCACGTCGCGGCTGACGGACACGGGCGTCGTCATGGGGACGATGGCCTACATGTCGCCGGAGCAGGCGCGAGGCGAGCGCGTGGACGCGCGCGCCGACGTCTGGGCACTCGGCGTGATCGCCTACGAGATGCTGACGGCGGTCTCGCCCTTCGACGCCGGGAGTGCCGCCGCGACGCTGACGCGCATCCTGAAGGGCGCGCCGGAACCGCTCGAGAAGCTGCGTGCCGACGTCCCGCCCGCCATGCGGTCCTGGGTCGAGCATCTCCTGGAGAAGGACCGGGAGAGGCGTCCCGCCAACGTGAGGCGCGCGCTCGAGCTCTTCGAGTCGGGGGTTCCCATCGTCCGGCCCGGGCCGCGCCCGCGCCGCCGGGCGACGGTGGCCTTCGCCGCCGCGTGCGTGATCCTCGGTGGTCTCGCGACGGCCTTCGTGGTCTCGCGGCGCGTCCCGCGCGACGCGCACCTCCGGGTGGCGCTGCTTCCATGCCAGGTCTTCGCATCCGACGACGCTGCGTTCCTTGCCGATGCCATCCCCACGCGTCTCTGGGAGAGCTTCCGCGGCGTCCCCGGCTTCGACGCGGTGCCCGCCCCGCCGAGCAGCCAGTGGGATCCCCGGACCAGCGATCTCGCATCCGCCGCGAGCGCGCTCGACGCCGCGAGCTGCATCACCTGCACGATCTCCGGGACGATCGACCGGTACACGCTGGGCGTCCAGCTCGTGACCCCTGCCACGAGGGCCGTCTCCTGGAGCTCCCAGCTCCCGGGTACGAAGAGCACCTATCTCGAGACGACGGACAAGGCGGCGGTCGAGATCAGGAACGCGCTCCTGCCGGGCGGGCCCGCACCCGCCGTGAGTCCGAAGCGCAAGTCGGACGTCGCCCTCGCTCTCGATCGCGCGTCGTACCTGGTCGGCCGCTACGAGACGTCAGGAGAGGATCGCGACCGCGCCGCTGCCGCCCTGCAGGACGTGGCGCGGCGTGAACCGCGCTCCGCGAGCGTCCTCGCGGAAGAGGCGCGGCTCGCCCTCGCCGAGATCGCGCATTCCGCTCCCGGCGCGATCGACGAGCTGTCGCGCAGGGCCGCGGATCTCGCGACCGGCGCGATCGCGCAGGATCGATCGAGCGCGCGCGCATGGACCTGCCTCGGGTTGGCCCATCTGCACGGGGCGGACGGACACACCCCGGCCGCGCTCGTGGAGATCCTCCACGGAGCGGCGCTCGCGCCGGGGAACCGCGACAGTGTGGGAGCCGCTGCCCGGGTCCTCTCCTGGCGCTCGCGCGCCCTGGCCCGTGCGTATGTCGCCGCTGTGCTGAAGGAGGATCCGTTCGACGCCACCCCCTACGCGATCCTCGGTCAGGTCGAGGACGACGTGGACGCCGGCCTTGCGGCGGTCGAACGCGGGACGAAACTTCTACCGGTCCGCTCGCCCGAGCTCGCCCTCGCGCGATCGCTCCTTCTCGCGCGGGCAGGGCGGACCGGGGCAACGGTTGACGCCGCTGCTATCGGCGAGCGCGAGCCGTATGCCGCGGCGGTCCTCCACGCCGCCTCCGAGCGCACCGGGGACGCCCTCGCCGCGCTCGATGACGCCAAGGCGGCGGGTCGGCTTCCGGGCGACTTCGATCGCGATCCCGTGTTCGCCAGGATCCGGAGCGATCCGCAGTTCATCGCGCTCGCTGCCGCAGTCCGCCCCACGCTCGCCGACACGCTGGAGACGGTGCGTCGCGCTCTCGATGCCGGCGAGGCACCGGTGCATCTCCGGGGAGCCCTGGCATCGAGCGCATCCGCGAGCCCTTGACGCGCGCGAACGACAGAGGCTCGCTCACGAGAGGGTCGAGCGGGTTTCCGTCTGTATTGCGCAGATATGGTCAGCCTCCGCCGATCCGCAGGCTGTCGGATCGGCCCATCATCGACGGCGTCAGGTCATGGTGCCGCCGGTGCGCGGGACGGCGGAGGCGCTCCCTGCACAGACAATAGAATGCGCGTCGAGATGCCGAACGCTGGTGACCGGCTCGGTCCTTTCGAGGTCGTGCGGCTGCTTGGCGAGGGAGGGATGGGAGCAGTCTTCGAAGCGCGCGACACCCGGCTCGGACGCTCCGTCGCGCTGAAGGTCCTGCGGCTCGACGCGGCGCAGGAGGATCGCGCGCGGGCACGCCTCGTTCGCGAGGCGAGGTCCGCGAGCCGCCTCGACCACGTGAACGTCGCAACCGTGTACGAGGTGGGCGAGCAGGACGGCCGGCCCTTCATCGCTATGGCGCTCTACCCGGGCGAGACGCTCGCCGGCCGGCTGCGCCGGGGAGCGATGGCGCTCCCCGAGGTGGAGTCCGTGTTGCGCCAGGTGGCGACCGGACTCGCCGAGGCACACCGCATGGGCGTGATCCACCGGGACCTGAAGCCAGGCAACCTCATGCTCACGACCCAGGGCGTGGTCAAGATCCTCGACTTCGGGCTTGCGAAGGTCCTGTCCGGGCCCGGCGACGAGAGCCTGACTGCCGCCGGAGGTGTGGCGGGGACCGTGGCCTACATGGCGCCCGAGCAGGCGCGCGGCGAGCCCGTCGATGCGCGCGCCGACGTGTGGGCGCTGGGCGTCGTCGCCCATGAGATGCTGGCGGGGCGGGCGCCATTCGCTGCGGACAGCGTCCCCGCGACACTCTCCCGGATCCTGACCGAGGAACCGCCGCCGCTCTCGGCGTCCCGGACCGGCGTCCCGCGATGGCTCGCATCCCTCGTGGGTCGGATGCTGTCGAAGGACGCCGCGCGGCGGCCGGCCGACGGCGCGGCCGTGGTGGCCGCCCTCGACGCGCGTGGGGAACCCGGCCGGTGGCGGAGACCCGTCCAGGCTGCTGCCGCGCTTGCCGCCGTCGGACTGCTGGTGATCGGCCTCGCCGCGGCGCGCAAGCGCGTGAAGGTCGAGATCGTTCCGGCCCACGAAGCGAGCGTCGTCGCGCTGCCTTGCCAGATCTTCGGTGGCGAGGACGCGAGGTTCCTCACCGATGCGATACCCGCGACGCTGACCACCGCCCTGGCCCAGGTCAAGGGGTTGAAGACGCAGCTACCGCCGACGAGCGTGCAGTGGGATCCGGCGAAGGGCGACCTCGGCGTCATCGCGAAGCTCTTCGGGGCCAGGACCTGCCTCACCTGCGCCGTCACGTCGATGGAGGGGAAGCTCGTCTTGAACATCAAGGCGGTGGACACCGCGACGGGAAACCTCCAGTGGACCGAAGACTACGAAGGAACGCGCACGACGTATCCGGACCTGACGCGTCGTGCCGCCGATGGCGTGCGGGGGTTCCTCGCGCCGGGCACCCCGTCACTGGCGGCTTCGACGATGGACGGCGCGCGAGCCGAGGTCGAGCTGCTTCTACGACGAGGGGACTACTACGAGAACCAGTATGCCGCCAATGGCAAGGAGGACGACTGCCGGAGTGCGCGCGAGAGCTACGAGCTGGCGCTCCAGAAGGCCCCCTCTACCATCGACGCCTGTGTCGGGCTCGGGTTGCTCACTGTCCTCCCCGCCCAGTTCGGCCGCGAGCTGGAGCCGCGGGAGCTGGCGGAGGCCCAGTCCTGGGCCGAACGCGCTGCCAAGCTCGATCCGAGCTGCGCGGCGATGTGGGAGCTGCGTGCCGCGATCGCACGGTTCCAGAAGGCCGACTACGAGCAGCGCATCGGGTTCGCGCTCAAGGCTGTGGTCGCGGAAAGCGCCTCTTGCCGGAGCCTCGATGGTGCGGCTCACACGCTAGCTCTTGCGTTGCCCTCTCCCGAGCTCCAGATCGCCGCCTGCGAAGAGTCGCTGAAGGAGAGGCCGCTCAACTGGGCCGCCGCGATGGTGGCCGCCTACGCGTACTACGACGTCGGGAGGATCGGCGAGGCGCGCAAGGCGCTGGCGCGGGTAGCCACCCTCCAGCCGGAGTCGCCGTTCGTGCTCGAGTACCAGACGATCTTCCTGCTGCGCGAGGGACGGATCGCCGAGGCGAAGTCAGTCCTCGGGCGGCTGCACGAGATGGAGGGATCGGGACAGGTGTCGCTTCCTCAGTACCGCTTGCTCGATCTCTACGTTGCGCTCGACGAGCACGACGACGCTCGGACCGCGGGCGCCTGGGCGGCATTCTGGAAGGCTGCGCCGTGCGGCGGGGCCCGCGTCAACGAGCTGGCCCATCGCAAGCTCTACGAGGAGGCGATCCAGGAAGGATGGCTGAAGTGCGACGGCGCCGACGACGGCGCGACGGAGCGCTACTGGTTCGCCTGGAACCACGAGGTGAATGCGCTGAATCCCGAGCTACAACCGGTCGTGAAGGACCCACGGATCGCACGGTACGTGGCGCCGTGCGCGGCCGAGTACCGCCGAATGCTGGGAATCCTCATCGCCGCTCGCGATCGCGGCGAGTGGCCGGCTTATCTCGCGGAGCCGCTCGAGCGGATCATCGTTCGTGAGGGCCCGTGAGGGCCTGCCGTGAGCTGCGTCAGAAGTTGATCCGAAGGCCGAGCTGGATCTGGCGCGGGGGGCCGAACGTGGCCGTAGGCTTTCCATACGTCGGATTCGGATTGTCCGGCGACCCGCTGTAGAGGCTTCCGTCGTAGCTCGATCCGAAGTTCACGGTGTCGAACACGTTGAAGACGTCCACCGACGCCTCGACGTTCGGGCCATGACCGAACCGGAAGAACTTGCTGACGCGCAGGTCCGCCATGAAGAAAGGATCGCCGTAGCGGTCGCCGAGACCGTCGGGACGGTCGTTGGAGACGCCGTCGCCATTGAGGTCGTAGCCGTAGCTCGTCGTGTAGGGCCTGGCGTGGGCAGCCTGGACGATCCCCGACACCTGGAAGCCGGCCGGGAGCTCGTAGATCCCCGAGGCGACGAGGCGCCATGGCTCGAAGTTCACGGGCTTGCCGATGTCCCGCCGCGTGTGATCGGGGGCGTTGTCGTGGAGGTTGTTCTGCGGCGCGTAGCCGAAGTCGCCCTGGTGCGTCTCGGCGTCGGCGATCGTTGCCGAGATCTGGAGCGATGCCTTGCCCCACCTCCCGCGAAGGGCCAGGTGGAGCGCGCGGTACCAGGACTCGCCGGTGGTCTCGCTGAGATTGACGGTCCCGAACTCCTCGGATATCGGTCGGGGGAGCGGACCGTCACCGTCGGGATCGATGTTGATACGGCGCTGCCGGAACTCGTGAACCCCGCGCACGAGCACCGCGTCGGCATCGACGGCCAGGTGCTCTCCGATCTGCTGGGAGATCCCGAGCGAGCGCTGGACGCTGTACGGGGTCTGCAAGTCGGGGCTCGTGAAGTACGGGAAGGCGTTCGCCGGCGTCGCATACTCGCTGAGGTCGGGGATGTTCCCGGGTC
The DNA here is from genome assembly GCA_046331505.1 of Acidobacteriota bacterium. Taxonomy (GTDB): domain Bacteria; phylum Acidobacteriota; class Vicinamibacteria; order JAXLQT01; family JAXLQT01; genus JAXLQT01. The sequence continues at coordinate 879 of JAXLQT010000015.1, read as the reverse complement.
CGAAGGTCGGACTGAAGATCAGGACGCCGACGAACGGCGGGTCGTTGGTCAGGAGGTCGTCGAACAGCGTGATGCTGAAGAAGATCTGGTCGTAGAAGATGCCCGTCCCGCCGCGGACGACGGTCTTGCCGTCTCCGCGAGCGTCCCACGCGAAACCGAGCCTCGGGCCGATGTTGTCCACGTCGTTCTTCAACGTACCGCGCTCGAATCCAGCCTCCCTGCGGGCGGCTGGGTTGTCTTCGATGGCCCTGCCGATCAGCGTCTCCGGCACGTCGAACGTCCCGAATTCGACGTCGTAGCGGAGTCCGAGGTTGAGGACGAGTCGTTCGCCGATCGTCCAGTCATCCTGGATGTAGATGCCCACCTGGTCGTTGGGGCGGCGGGCCCTCGCGTCTCCGTACGTGCTGAAGAACGCGAACGGCGCGGCGTCCGCATCGTCCACCGAGTAGTAGAACGAGCCGGCGGAGAGGAAGGGGTTGTTGACGAACAGCTCGGGGCTGTGGATCCAGTCCACACCCGCCTTCCAGTCGTGGTGACCGGAGTGGTACGAGAAGTCGTCCTTCCACTGGTACTTCTTCTGGATCGTCTCCTGGGCGGAGCCATAGGACCCGCGCACCAGGTGTGGGAAGTGCAGGCGGGGATCGTCGTGGATGTTCTCGATCGTGTTGTCGAAGTAGCTTGCCTGGAAGACCGCCTCGTTCAGGGCCATCTGGGATGCGATCCAGGTGTGGTTCAAGAGGGCCGACCAGAGCTCGTTGTGCTGGATGCCTCCCGCCGATGCCGCAGAGGTTGCACCGAGGATCTCGAGGCCGTCCTCGTACCGGTCGTTGTTCTCGAAGTCGTAGCGTAGCGTGAGGAACTGGTTGTCCGTGAGAGTGT